>NZ_JANFNW010000004.1:168116-224124 GCF_024436135.1 Aeromonas sp. SG16 | reverse complement strand
CGGCCATTCACTGCCATCAAACCGGCCATTGCCCTTTTAGCGCCTGTCGGCACGGCAACAAGGCGGCTATGGCACCAACCCCGTCACTATAAATTTAATTTATGGTTTTTCGGGAAATGACCCAATTTAACCTTATACCTAACCGGATCCGCGGCGCAGGGTCCGTTGTTCTCTCTTGCCTGCTCTCGAAAGCCCGCGCCCGATCCGCTCAAGTCTACTCGCGCAGCACTTCGCCTTGCTATGGCTGCCAGATTTAGCCGGCAACCAACGGGATCTTCTCGCTGGCGGGCACCCGGGCCAGCTGCCAGTGGGCGATGCCCCAGCCGATGATCTCGTCGATCCGGCTTGCCATCAGCTCGGGCGGCGGGCACTGACCGAGAAAGTGCAGCGCCTGCCACAGGGCCGGGCGCACCTCATCCAGCGCCAGCGCCGGCGCATGATTCTGCTTGGAGAGCTTGTTGCCGTCGGCCTGCACCGCCAGCGGCAGATGCACCCAGTCCGGCACCGCGGCCCCCAGGGTCTGGTAGAGGGCAATCTGGCGCACCGTCGGCTCCAGCAGGTCGGCGCCGCGCACTATCTCGGTGATGCCGCTGTCCATGTCATCCACCACCACAGCCAGGTTGTAGGCGTAGAGCCCGTCGCGGCGGCGGATGATGAAATCCTCCTCGGCGAGCGCCGCCGGCACCGCGATATGGCCCTGCAAGCGATCATCGAAGTGGTAGACCGGATGGTGCTGGCGCAAGCGGGCGGCAGAGCCCTCTGCCGTCAGCCCCAGGGTGCGGCAGTGGCCATTGTAAAAGCCACCGCTTGCCATGATTTCGCGCCGGGTACAGCGGCACCAGTAGAGATCGCCGGCCCGGTAGAGCTGGTCGATGATCTCGTCATAGCGGTCGTGGCGCGCGCTCTGGAACATCACCTCGCCATCCCACTCAAGACCATATGCCTCAAGGGTCTTGAGAATAAGGTCGGCCGCCCCCGCCATCTCCCGCGGCGGATCGATATCCTCGATGCGCACCAGCCAGCGCCCCTGCTGCGCTCTGGCCTGCAAAAAGCTGCCGAGGGCCGCAATCAGCGAACCGAAGTGGAGCGGGCCGGAAGGGGACGGCGCAAAGCGGCCCACATAGGGGCGTATTTGGGGGGAGGAAGGGGTATTCACAGCCATGACGGTTCGGGTAAGCAGTTCAGTGAGGCGCATTTTGGGACGACCCGCTCAAAAGCTCAATAAAAAATGCGCAATAAAAAAGGGAGCCCGCAAGCTCCCTTTTTCATATTGCAGCGGGTCGGTATCAACCGGCCATCTGCTTTTCCTTGATCTCGGCCAGCGTCTTGCAGTCGACACAGAGGTCGGCGGTCGGACGGGCTTCCAGACGGCGGATACCGATTTCGATACCGCAGTGCTCGCAGTAACCGAAGTCGTCATCTTCCAGCAGCTGCAAGGTCTTCTCGATCTTCTTGATCAGCTTGCGTTCACGATCGCGGGTACGCAGTTCGAGAGCGAACTCCTCTTCCTGCGCGGCACGATCCACGGGATCCGGGAAGTTGGCAGCCTCGTCCTTCATGTGATCAACGGTGCGGTCAACTTCCTGCATCAGTTGGTTGCGCCAGGCACCCAGGATCTTGCGAAAATGCGCCTTCTGTTGGTCATTCATGTACTCCTCACCCGGCTTTTCCTGGTAAGGCGCGACACCCGCAATGGCCAGGGGGCCCAGAGATTTCCTGTTTTCGCCTGTTGGCATGCCCTGTCTCCTAATTCAGCACGCTACCCGTGCCATCCATAAATTGAGGGCGACATCTATAGCAGAAGGGTAACGGGTAAGCAAACGAGCCGTACCAATAATGTTACCCACTCCAATATTTATGAACTCCCCTCGGGTAACAGGTGGCTGGATTCAAACGGGATAAATCCTTGTGCCACCATGCCTTGCACCCCAACATGGGGCCGATAGCATAAAATTTCAACCCCCGCCGCAATTGCCTGTTCAATTAGCAGACTATAGTGCGGATCTATGTGCGCTGCAGGGCGCATCCGGCTTATTCCGGAGTGCAACACCATAAATAGCAGCACGGCTCTGTGACCGGCCGCTTTCATGGCCATCAATTCACGTAAATGCTTGGCGCCACGGGCAGTTACCGCATCGGGGAAGTAGCCCATGCAGGCCTCTTCCCGCTCATCGAGCAGGGTGACCGATTTTACCTCGATGTAACAGTTGCCCTTCTCCTCATCTTCCAGCAAGAGGTCGATGCGACTGTTCTCTTCGCCATATTTCACCTCGGTGCGCAATCTGGCATAGCCGCACAGCGGTGTGATGGCATCCTGCTCGATCAGCTCGCGGGCAATCTGGTTGGCGCGCGCGGTGTTGACGCAGATAAAGTGGCCGGCCGGGCTCTCGGCGATCTCCCAGCTATGGGGCAGCTTGCGCTTGGGGTTGTCGGAGGTCGAATACCAGACCCGGGTACCCGGGTCGGCGCAGCCGGTCATGGCGCCGGTGTTGGCGCAGTGGATGGTGATCACCTCGCCATTGGCCAGTTCGACATCGGTCAGAAAGCGCTTGTAGCGGGCGATTAGTTGCCCGGATTGCAGCGGCGGATCAAATATCACGGGTTCGTCCTCCGCGCCTGTTCGTTGTCCCACTCATCCCGAGCCCCCTCATCCCTGGCTCTGGCCCGCAGCGGCCAGCAGGCGAGCGGCTGGTAGCGCACCCCGTCCGGAGTCGAGATCGACTCATAGAGGCAAAATTGATCGGCCTTAAGCAGAAAATCGGGGGCCGGCAGGGTGGCTGGCGCCTCGCCCGCCTTGCGCGACAGGGTGACATGAGGGCGATAACCCTGTTCGCCATTGCCAAGCCCCAGCTTCTCGCCGTGACGACGCAGCGCCTTCGCCAGCACGGTCAGCTCGTTGGGCCACTCCTTCGGGCCAACCCAGCCAGCCTTGGCGCGGCTGAACCAGCCGGTCTCGTCCAGCCTGATGGTGAGCGGCGGACAGTGCTGGCGCTCAACGGCGGCGATCAGGCGGCGGGTGGTCACCTCGTCCGCTTCACCGAGGAAGGCGAGAGTCAGGTGCAGATTGGCTTGTGGCACCGGCTGACCGGGCCAGGGGCGTTGATCACGCCAGCTGATGAGTTCGGGAGCGAGCTCCCCGACGGGCAGGGCAAAGAAGAGTTTGGCCATTCGGGTGAAGATGCCTTTTTCCAGACAGAGAGGGTGGCCCATTCTATGGCAGCCATCTCCTCCTGTCTCGCCATCCGGGCCGAGGGCCATCTGCTCCCCTACATCTGCTCACGGTGGCCGTGCTGGCTGTGGCAGAATAGGCGCCGTTTTACCGGTTGCAACAGAAGGTGTTGATCGTTTTGTCCCCACTCCCCATCGTTTCGGTGCTGCCCGAACTCTTTGCCGCCCTCGACCGCCACAACAGCGTGATCCTGCAGGCGCCCCCCGGCGCGGGCAAATCGACCCTGCTGCCGCTGGAGCTGGTACGTCAGAACCGGCTGCCCGGCCGCATCATCATGCTGGAACCAAGACGGCTGGCTGCGCGCAATATCGCCACTTTTCTGGCGCGCCAGCTCGGGGAGAAGGTGGGCGAGCGCATCGGTCTGCGGGTACGCGGCGAGAGCCGCACCAGCTCCGCGACCCGGCTCGAGATCGTCACCGAAGGGGTGCTGACCCGGATGTTGCAGCAGGATCCCGAGCTCGGCGGCGTCTCGCTGGTCATCTTCGATGAGTTCCACGAACGCAGCCTGCACGCCGATACCGCGCTGGCCTTCGCCATCGAGAGCCAGCAGGGATTGCGCGATGACCTCAAGCTGCTGGTGATGTCCGCCACTCTGGATGGCATGGCGCTGGAAAAGCTGCTGCCGAATGCGCCGGTGATCCGCTCGGAAGGACGCGGCTTTCCCATCGACTACCACTACCGCCCCGCCAATCGCCAGCAGTGGCTGGAGCCGCAAGTCGGCGCCGTGGTGCTCGAAGCGCTGGCCGGGCAAGATGGCAGCCTGCTGGTCTTTCTGCCGGGACAGGGAGAGATCGAGCGGCTGGCGCAGTGGCTGGAAGGACGGCTGCCGGATGACGTGACCCTCGCCCCCCTCTACGGCCGCCTCGACATGGCCGCCCAGCAAGCGGCCATCGAGCCGCCACCTGCGGGTCGCCGTAAGCTGGTGCTCACCACCAATGTGGCAGAGACCTCCCTCACCATCGAAGGTGTCTCTGTCGTTATCGACAGCGGGCTGGAGCGGCGCGCCTCGTTCGATCTGAAAAGCGGCGTCACCCGACTGGAGACCCGCCCCATCGCCAAAGCCTCCGCCACCCAGCGGGCGGGCCGTGCCGGTCGTCTTGGCCCCGGTGTCTGCTACCGGCTCTGGAGCAACGAGGTGCAGGAGCGACTCGCCGAGCAGAGTCCGCCCGACATCCTCACTCAGGAGCTGACCGGTCTGCTGCTGGATGCCGCCCAGTGGGGGGCAAAGGTGGAAGATCTGCCGCTGCTCGACATGCCGCCGGCCGCGGCCGTCGCCAGCGCCCAGCGGCTGCTGGTCGCCCTCGGCGCCATGAAGCCGGAGGGTGAGCAACAACTTACCCCGGCTGGCCGCGCCATGGCGGCCTTCGGTACCCATCCCCGGCTCGCCCGCATGCTGCTGCGCGCCCGCGAACTGGAAGCTGAAGGTCTGACAGGGATTGTCGCCGATGCCGCATATCTGGTGGCGTTGCTGGAAGAAGATCTGCGAGGATCGGAGCGCCTCTCGGTGCTGTTCCACCGCCGTCAGGGAGCCCTGCGCCAGAGTGCAGCCCGCTGGTTTGAACGGCTCGGCGCTCGCCCGGCCAATCCACAGGGACAGTGGCTCGGGCTGCTCTGTGCCCTCGCCTGGCCGGATCGCATCGGCAAGCTGCGCAGCGGCAGCCGTTACCAGCTCAGCGGCGGGGTGAGCTGCGATCTGATCGAGGGTCACCCCTGTCAGGGCCAGAGTGCGCTGATTGCGGTGGAGATGGGCCAGAACGAGCGCGGCAGCCGCATCTTTATCGCCGAACCGATAGAGCTGGATGAGCTGGCGCGTCTGTTGCCGGAGCTGGTAAGCGAGCGGCAGTGGTTCGACTGGGACGAGCGCGAGGAGCGGGTGCGAGCCGAACACCAGCAGGTGATCGGCGAGCTGGTGCTGAGCCAGCGACCGCTGACGGACCTTTCGGATGAGCAGAAGGGGCGCTGCCTGCTGCAAGGCATCCGCCGCAAGGGGTTGTATGTGCTGCCGTGGGACGAGAGCAGCGAAGGGCTGCTGGCCCGTCTGCGCTGCGCCCGCGACTGGTTGCCCGATGAGGATTGGCCAGCCATGGATGACGACAGCCTGCTGGCCACCCTCGAACAGTGGCTGCTGCCGGCGGTGAGCGGCATGACCCGGCTGGAGCAGTTGAAAAAGCTCGATATGAGCGACATCCTGCGCCAATCTCTGCCCTGGCCACTGCCCAAACGGCTGGATGAGGCACTGCCCGGCCACTTCACGGCACCGACCGGCAGCCGGGTGCGGATCCGTTATCAGCCGGGGCAGGCACCGGTGATCCCGGTACGAATTCAGGAGATGTTCGGTCAGGCGGCAACCCCCTGCGTGGCCGATGGCCGGGTGGCGCTGGTGGTAGAGCTGCTCTCCCCCGCCCAGCGACCGCTGCAGATCACCGCCGATCTGGCCGCTTTCTGGGCTGGCTCCTACGAGCAGGTGAAAAAAGAGATGAAGGGGCGCTATCCCCGCCACTACTGGCCGGACAATCCGCTGGAGGCGATGCCAACCAGAGTCACCAAAAAGAAGATGGGTATCTAGGTTCGATTGGCCAGGCCCGATCGGACGTTCGCGAATGCGACATAACAAGTAGAAAGGAAAGCAAAGAGGATTTATGGCAACCCAACGACGCAAGCGCGCCCCCAAGAAAGCGCCACCCAAGCGTACCATCTGGCGCAAGCTGTTCTGGTTTGGCTTCAAGCTCTCGCTGGTGGTAGCGGCCTTCATGGTGGTGTTTGGCATCTACCTCGATACCCAGGTGCGCGAGCGATTTGACGGCGAGAAGTGGCAGCTGCCGGTGATGGTCTACAGCCGTCCGCTGGAGCTCTATCCGGGTCAGCGCCTGTCGCGCGACCAGATGCTGCGCGAGCTCAACATGCTGAGCTACAAGCAGGTGCGCCAGCCCCATACCCCGGGTGAATACACCATCATCGGCAACCGCATCGAGCTTATTCGCCGACCATTTGCCTTCTACGATGGTACCGATGGTGCCCGCGGCCTGCGCCTCACCTTCAACGGCCCGCGCCTCGAGGGGATCCAGTCGCTGGAGAACCAGCGCCAGCTCGGTTACGCCCAGATGGACCCGGTGCTGCTCGACCGCCTCAACACCGAAGATCGGGAAGATCGCCTGCTGGTGCGCCTCGCCGAGGTGCCGGACAGCCTGCTGGTGACCCTGCTCACCACCGAAGATCGCGACTTCTATCAGCATGGCGGCGTCTCCCCCATCGCCATCATGCGCGCCATGTTTGCCAACCTGATCGCCGGCCGCACCGTGCAGGGGGGGAGTACCCTCACCCAGCAGCTGGCCAAGAACTTCTTCCTGACCCGTGAGCGCAGCCTGTGGCGAAAACTGCAGGAAGCCTACATGGCGGTGCTGATCGACTACCGCTACAGCAAGGACGAGATCCTGGAGTCCTACCTCAACGAGGTCTATCTGGGGCAAAACTTCTCGCAAGGGGTCTATGGCTTCGGCCTCGCCTCCTACTTCTACTTCGGCATTCCGGTCAACGAGCTGGATATCGATCAGGTCGCCCTGCTGGTCGGTCTGGTAAAAGGCCCCTCCTATTACGATCCCTGGCGCTTCCCCGATCGGGCCAAGGTGCGCCGCGATCTGGTACTGAAACTGCTGATGGATCACGGCAGCCTGACCCAGGCCGAATATGATCTGGCCAGCAAGCAGCCGCTCGGCATCATCGCCCGCGGCCAGATGAGCTACGGCCGCACCCCGGCCTTCATGGGGCTGCTCAAGCGCGAGATCCAGAGCCGCTTCGGCCCGGATCTGCTCAAGCAGTCCGGCCTCAAGATCTTCACCAGCCTCGACCCCATCGCCCAGCATGCCGCTGAACAGGCGGTCGCTTCTGGCCTTGCCGACATTGAAAAACTGCGCGGCAAGAAGAAGCTGGAGGCCGCCATGGTGGTCTCCGACTGGCACAAGGGGGAAGTGGTGGCGCTGGTCGGTGGTCGCGATCCTCGCTACGCCGGTTTCAACCGGGCGCTGGATGCCCGCCGCCAGATCGGTTCGCTGGTAAAACCTGCGGTCTACCTGACCGGCCTCTCCAACGGCCTGACACTGGCGACCCCGCTCAAAGATCAGCCGATCCGCATTCGCGGTCAGGATGGTCAGGTCTGGACACCGCAGAACTACGATCGCAAGTTCCGCCAGAGCGTGCCGCTGATGGATGCGCTGGCCAGCTCCCTCAACGTGCCGACCGTCAATCTTGGTCTGCAGGTGGGGCTGGAGAAGGTGGTCGACACCCTGCACAAGCTGGGGGTGCAGCAGGAGATCCAGCCCTATCCGTCGCTGGTGCTGGGGGCCGTTGCGCTCTCGCCGATGGAGGTGAACCAGATGTACCTGCCCATCGCCAATCAGGGTCTGACCCAGCCGCTGTCGGCGATCCGCGCCGTGGTCAAAGGGGATGGCAGCCTGCTCTATCAGCATGATCAAACCGCCAAACGGGTTACCGACAGTCAGGCGAGCTGGCTCACCCTGTTCGCCATGACCAAGACGGTGAGTCAGGGGACGGCACGCTCGCTGGGTGCCAAGTTCCCGGGCGCCACCATGGCGGCCAAGACCGGCACCACCAACGAGCTGCGCGACTCCTGGTTTACCGGGCTCGACAACAACGAGCTGGTCAGCATCTGGGTCGGCCGCGATGACAACACCCCGGCGGGTCTCACCGGTGCCAGCGGCGCCCTGCAACTCTTTACCGGCTACATGAGCCAGCGCGGCGTCAACAGCCTGAGCCTGCAGATCCCGGAAGGGGTTACCTGGGCCAACTTCTCTCGCACCAGTGGCACCCGGGTTACCAGCGACTGCCCGGGCAGCCTGCAGGTGCCGGCCAAGGTCTCGACCATGGGCTCACCGACCAGCTGCAGTAGCCCGGGTACGCCACGCAGCGCGCTGGACGACTGGTTCGGCGGATTCTTCAACTGACCGAAGGAGACGGGTAGCCCGGGCTGCCCGTCTCGCCATCCCGCTTACAAGGAGTCACCATGCACCAGCCGCTGTTTGAGGCCATCCACCACGTTGCCATCATCGCCAGCGATTACGCTCGCTCGCGCCACTTCTATCACGAGGTGCTGGGGCTCCCCATCATTGCGGAGACCCTGCGCGAGGCACGTCAGTCGTGGAAACTGGATCTGGCCCTGCCGGATGGCAGCCAGCTGGAGCTGTTCAGCTTCCCCATCACCCCCAAGCGCCCCTCTACGCCGGAGGCATGCGGCCTGCGTCATTTGGCCTTTCGGGTAGGTGACCTCGATCGCGTCATTGCCCATCTGCATGCCCACCAAGTCGCAGTGGAACCGGTGCGGGTGGATGAGCTGACCGGCAAGCGCTTCACCTTTTTCGCAGACCCCGACGGCCTGCCGCTGGAGCTCTACGAAGCGCCGCGCTGAGTCTGAATCGGCCAAACATAAAGCCGCCCGGCGAACCGGGCGGCTTTTTTATTTATTGCTGGCGTTTTATCAGGCGGTGGTCAGCATGGCGACAGCCAGTGCCATCACCATCATGCCGGCCCAGCCGATGGGCTTGAGGCGCTCACGGAAGATGAGCAAGCCACCCAGCGCAGTACCGAGAATACCGATGGCGCCCCAGGTCGCGTAGGCCACGGCCAGGTCGATCTTGCCACCACCGACTGCTTCGGAGAGCAGGGTAAAGGCCATCAGCACCAGCAGGATGCCGAGGAAGCCCCACCTCTTGTAGCGAAAGCCGGCCGAGCGGTTGATCGCCATGTTGGCGCCGATATCCAGCAGAGCTGCGCCAAAAACGATAATTAACGGGTGCATACAACCTCCTCGCCATTGCGGGTGTCATCGTGAGCAGTTGTCGGCTCATCGTGGCACTCCCCCATGGTCACCATAACAATACCCACTATCGCCAGCCCCAGACCAATCAACTCCTGAGCACTCAGGTTGTAGTCGAGGAACATCACGGAGACGACGGTGATCAGCGCAATCCCCAGCCCCTCCCACAACGCAAAGGCAATACCAATGGAGATTGTTTTGGCGGCTTTGGCCAGTAGCAGATACGAGAGCGAAATCAGCACCCACATCGGCAAATAGTTGAGCCATCCGGCATCGTTCTCGGGGATCATCGCCATACTCGAGGTGCCTGCCACCTCGGTCACTATGGCGCCCGTCAAAAATATTCGAGCTAAAAGCATGCGACTGAATAACATAAAATTTCCTTTTGTTGCTGCGACGGGAGAGATGGTAGCTCGGGCACTCTCTTTGGCGGGAGTCGCTGAGCGTCGACAATATCGACGCTACTCGTTTGCCTTGTCAGTCGGGGGCAGGGTAAGGTGAAGATGGGATCACTGTGTCATATGCCGTAAACCATGAAGCTTTATCAGATAGAACTCTTTGTCGAGTCCGCCAATAGTGGCTCCATCGCCAGCACTGCCCGCCGCCTTGGCAAGAGCCGCAGCGCAGTCAGTACCGCCATAGCGGCTCTTGAAGTCGAGCTTGGCGTCGAACTTTTTGAACGCGGTGCCAACCAGAGTCGGCTGACCGAAATCGGCGAGTTGGTGCTGGATGACTGCACCCGCCTGCTGCAGGCCGCCAACAGCCTGCAACAGAAATGCGAGCACTACGCTTCGGGCGCCGAAGTGGCGCTGCGGATCGCCCGCGATGACGCCATTCCCGAACAGGTATGGCGCGAGATGCTGGCTGGACTGCATAACCAGTTTCCCGGCACCAGCATCTCGCTGGTGCTCACCTCGCCTCCCGAGCTACCCGCGCTGGTTGAGGAGGGATTTGTCGATGCCGCTTTCGGCCTCATTACCGAAGATCAGGAGCGCAGCGGCCTCCACATCGATCTGCTCAACCCGATCCGCACCCTGATGGTGGTTGCCCCCAACCACCCGCTGGCAGCGCTGAAACGGGTAGTACAGCAGGATCTGACTGACCACACCCAGATAACGCTCTCCTATGTAGATGAATTCTCGCTAAAAAGTTTGCTGCCAGTGGGCGGCAAGCATATCGGTCTCTCCAGCTTCGAGTTGATGCGCAACTCGGTGCTGGATGGCTTGGGCTGGGCCGTGCTCCCCTCGCCCCTCATACAGAGCCAGCTGAGGCATGGTTCGCTACTGACCCTGAAACACAAGTTCAGCCTGCAGTGGCGGGATTACGGGGTCTATCTGGCGCAGAACGCCTATCACGGCAAAGCACTGGCCTGGCTGAAGCGCTCAATCCAGACATATCTGGAACCATTCGAGTAAGCGCAATGGCAGAGCAAGCTCACGATCTGCATTTAAGCTGATGCGTCTACCGAGCATGATCGTGCATACTGTTTACATACTCATTGAACGCCGGAGGCGTAACCGATATGAGCAGTGCCCAAGACAAGGACGACATTTGGCTGGATGACGACATCATCGAACTCGATGACGAAGAAGTCGTAACCCCCAAGGCACTCAACCCCTGGCAGGTGCTGATCGTGGATGATGAGCCCGACATTCATCATGCCACCCGGCTTGCCCTCTCCAATATTCAGTACAAATCCCGCCCGCTCGAACTGCTCAATGCCTACAGCGGTACCGAAGCCGCCACCATGCTGGAGGCCAATCCCAAAATTGCCCTGATCCTGCTGGATGTGGTGATGGAGACAGAAGACGCGGGCCTGCGGCTGGTGCACAGGATCCGCAACGAAATGCGCAACTCGCTGGTGCGCATCGTGCTGCGGACCGGCCAACCCGGGCAGGCGCCAGAGCAGCGGGTGATCCTCGATTACGACATCAATGACTACAAAACCAAGACCGAGCTGACGGTACAAAAGCTCTACACCACCGTCATCGCCTCCTTGCGCTCGTATGAAACGCTGAGTGCCATCGACAAGAGCCGCCAGGGTCTTGGCAAGATCCTGGAAGGGGCGGGAGACCTCTACCATCTCCATTCGCTCAAGGAATTTGCCTCCGGCGTGCTCAAACAGATCAGCGCTATTCTGGACGTCGGTACCGAGGGCGCCATCTGCGCCGAACGCCGCCCGGGCGAGCAAAAACTGGAGATCCTGGCGGCTACCGGTGACTATGAAACCCTGCTGAGTCAGGGGAGTCTCACCGACTTCCCGACCCTCAACGAGTCGGTGACCAAGGCGCTGGCGGCCCGCTGTAACCGCTTTGAACACCCGCAGGACTCGCTCTATATCGCTGCCCAGAATGGCCGGGAGTTCGTACTGAGCTTTACCCCCACCCAGCCCCTCGATCCCTTAGAGTGCGACCTGCTGGATGTGTTCTGCCAACGTATCTCCGCCGCCTATGACAACCTCTATCTCTACAACCAGCTGCTGCGCGCTCAGGAGGCGACCGTAGTGGCGCTGGCTGCGCTGGCAGAGTTCCGCGACTCGGACACCGGCGAACACGTCTTGCGGGTCCAGAAGCTCTCCGATGCTCTGGTGGAAGAGCTGCAGCAGATGGCCGCCTACCCCGAGCAGCTCACCCCCGAGTTTGTCGAGATGATCGGCATGGCCTCCATCCTGCACGATGTGGGCAAGGTGGGCACGCCGGATCATATCCTGCACAAGCCGGGGCGTTTCGATCCCGACGAGCGGGCCATCATGGAGCAGCATGCCGGCATCGGCGCCAACATACTGCACAAGGCGGGCGAAATGGTGGAGGGCACTAGCTACCTGTCGCTCGGTGCTGAAATTGCCCGTGGCCACCACGAGCATTTTGACGGCAAGGGTTACCCCGAACGGCTGGCTGGCCAGCAGATCCCGCTCTCGGCGCGGATTGTGGCGGTGGTCGATGTGTTCGATGCCCTGCTCAGCAAACGCCCCTACAAGGAGCCCTGGACGTTGGAGCAAACCATGGAGTACATCCAGTCGCGCTCCGGCACCCAGTTTGACCCCCATGTCGTGGCCGCTCTCGCCCGACTGGTCAACGAATCTCGGCTTCCCTACTCGCTCTGAATCCATGCCATACCGGTCACGCAACTCACCGGTATGGCATAAAAACAGCCGATTTGTTGCATTTGGCACACACCTACTATCCCCCCGCGACAAACATCCCCTCTCTTTGGCGGCGATATCCGCTGAAATATGGTCATTTAACATCACATCGCTATAATGTCGGCCTGCAAACCCGATATTAAAACCAAGGAAATATCATGAGCCTGAACCTGGTACCGGCCGGCAAGAGCCTGCCCGACGATATCTACGTCATCATCGAAATCCCGCAGAATGCCGACCCGATCAAATACGAAGTCGACAAGGATAGCGGCGCGATTTTCGTGGATCGCTTCATGTCCACCCCCATGTTCTATCCGTGCAACTACGGCTATGTGAACGCGACCCTCTCTCTGGATGGTGACCCCGTCGACGTACTGGTTCCGACCCCCTACCCGCTGCTGGCAGGCTCCGTCATCCGCTGCCGCCCGGTTGGCGTGCTGAAGATGACCGACGAATCTGGCGAAGATGCCAAGATCGTTGCCGTACCGCACTCCAAGCTGACCAAGCAGTACGACCACATCCAGGATGTGAACGATCTGCCGGAACTGCTGAAAGCACAGATCCAGCACTTCTTCGAGCGCTACAAAGAGCTGGAAGCAGGCAAATGGGTCAAGGTTGAAGGTTGGGGCGACAAGGCCGCTGCCGAAGCCGAGATCAAAACCTCTGCCGAGCGTTACGCTGCCAAGTAAGCGCAACCCGCGGATGAAAAAGGCGCCTTATGGCGCCTTTTTAGTGGGTTGTTGCGGCAAATTTGGGGGTGTTTCGCCAGCAGGATCCCCCTGAATATATATTTCACGGCCATCTTGCTGCTGGTAGGGACGGTAGTAATCGCTCCCACAGCGATACCCCCCTTCCTTCTGACTCACCAGCTCGCAATTGACCGGCAGCACCTCCAGCCACTTGATGGCCTGCTGGAAGCGCAACCACTCCTGCCACTCATGTTCGCGCGCCAGCTTGTCGCGCAGGGCAAAGGCATCGATACCGTCATCTCCCTTGCTGACGATGACAGGCCCCGCCACTGCTGGCAGGCTCATCGCCACCAGCCATCCCAAGAGCCACAGCTTCATAACCCCTCCTTGTGACTTTTTTTCACAATTAAATTTAAAGCCACATCAGTCTGTTATCCGGTTCACAAAACGAAACATCGCCAAACTGGCCCCGTCTCACCTAGTTGTTAATTATCATCCCCGGCAGGAAACACCGCCATGAAGCCAATCGCTGCGCTGTTGCTCGCTTTGACCCTCTCTACCACCGCTCATGCCAGCGAGATCCAGATGAGCTGGCAGTGGCAATCGCCGAGCGGTCAGCACCAGCACTTTCAGCTGACCACAGATGATCAGACCCTGGCAGCGAGCCAGCACGAGATGCAGCTGCTCGATGCCTCCCTCACCAAGCCGCTGGAGACCCTGTACGCCTACATAGGACCCAGGCTCTACAACAGCATCAATCTCATCAATCAGTACAGCCCCGAGACCGCCACCAAGTTTCGCTCGCTGGAGCAGGCCTTCACCCTGCACGACGACAGCATGGAGTCGCAGCTCTTCTGGCAGGCGTACCAGCAGTATCAGGATGATGCCTTCTACCAGATGATGGTGGTGCCCTGCGTGCATCCCTCCAATCGCAAGCTACCCTGCGTGCGGCCCGACTACTCGCGGCTCTTCTACCACTTCAAGGACTCCCTCAAGCCGCTGGCCCGCCAGTTTGCCGCCAAGGATCTCGCCACCAGCGTCAGTCTGCTACAGGAGTGGCTGAACGCCATCCCGACCCAGCCCGAGCAGATGGATCACTTCGCCCCTCCGCTGCAGGCACTGCAGGAGAACAAGGCCGACAGCGACGAGAAGGCGCTGCTGATGGCAAGCCTGCTGGCAGAGCTGGCACCGCAATATGTGCTCAGCATCATCTATCCCGATATCAGCATCGGCAGCGTCTCGCCTGCCTGGCTCGCCATCACCGCCGACAGCGGCCTCAAGGGCGATACCCTGATGATCAACAACCAGCGTCAGGTATTGCTGACCGGATCTCCGCTGATGGTGCAGCAGATGGCGCTGGCCAGGATCCCCCTCGTCAGCCAGCCGCTCTACTGAACCCTAGAGCTCAGACCAGCTGCCAATTCATTGATTTTTATCGATGTCATGCCATCCTAGCCCACCTCATCAAACCGACGGGGTGGTGGCACTTCCGAATTGCGATTCTATTTAACACTTTTTAAACAGATCCGATCAGTTTAGGATGAAGCTCGCCCATTCCCTCAATCTGAAACTCGTTATAACATAACAAATGGAGTGTCATCAGGATGAAACATCTCGTACTTACTTTGGCGCTGCTGCCCTGCCTCGCCTTCGCCAGCAACATCAAGGAAGCGAACCCGGTTCCGCTGGTCAATATCAGCGACAAGGGTGAGCTGGTACTCAGCGGCAAGGAGATCAGCTACCAGCCGTGGCAGAGCAAGACGCTCACCGGCAAGGTCTTCCTGATCCAGCACATCGCCGGTCGCACCAGTGCCAAAGAGCTGAATGCACCGATGATCGAGGCGATCAAGGCGGCTCATCTGCCCCATGACAAGTACCAGACCGTCACCATCATCAACAGCAATGACGCTATCTGGGGTACTTCCGGCTTTGTGAAGAGCAGCGCCGAAGATACCAAGAAAGAGTTCCCCTGGTCCGCACTGGTGCTGGATGCCAAGGGTATGGCGCGCAACGCCTGGGATCTGGCGCCGGAGAGTTCAGCCATCATCCTGCTGGATAAAGAGGGCAAGGTGCTGTTTGCCAAAGATGGCCAGCTCGATGCCAACAACATCACAACCGTGATGGGGCTCATCAAGTCCCATCTCTAATCAGAGTGAAAGGGCGCTGATGGCGCCCTTTCCATAAGGGTCTATGGGTCGTATCAAGCTGAAAATCTGGATCCTGCTGCTGGGCTGGTTGTTGCTGCAACCCCTGCTCGCCCGGCATCAGCTTGACTCCGCCCTGCCCGGTCACGACAACCACCACTGCCTGGTTTGCGCCCTCCATCTGGATGGCAAACAGGCGATCACCCCTACCCCATATTGTTACGCTGATAAAACAGCCGACACACCTGTTGTTGCGCTCATGCAACATTCGGCAGATGCCACTCCGCCCCACAGCTACGCAATCCGTGCGCCACCGCTCTCCGCTTTTATCTATCCCTTTGTTTAAGTTCTCTTTTTGTTATTAAAAGGATTCAAGATGAAAGCAGTTACCCTGTTGCTGGCGGTAGCCACCTTTGCCGCGCACGCCAATCACGATGAACACGAAAGTCACAGCCACGGCGCCCACGAACACGGCCACGGCCACCTGAATCTGGTGGTCGATGGCGACCAGCTGATGATCGAGCTGCAAGCCCCTGCCGCCGATCTGGTGGGCTTTGAACACGCGGCCAAGAGCGATGAAGAGAAGGCGCAATATGCCAGGGCCATCGCCCGCCTCCAGCAGCCTGACGCCATGTTCCGCTTCGACCCGGCCGCCGGCTGCAAGCTGACCCAACAGGAGCTGCAGGCCGCCAAAGAAGATCACGACCATGACCATGACCATGACCATGACAAGGCTGCCAGCGGCGAGCATGAGCACCACCATGATCATGACGAAGCGGGTCACGCCGATATGGGCGCCATGTATACCTACACCTGCGCTACCCCGGCCAAACTCACCGGTCTTGAAGCGACCCTGTTCAGCGTCTATCCGAGCCTTGAGAAGCTGAGCGTGCAGGGGATCCTGCCCACCGGCCAGACCGCAGCCGAACTGACCCCGTCCGCCAACAAGCTGAGCTGGTAACGCCATGAAAAACGCCGTGGTTGAGATCCGCGATCTGGCCTTTGCCTGGCCGGGTCACGAGGTTGTACTCGACCTGCCCACCCTGACCATTGCAAAGGGCGAGCGGGTCTTTATCAAGGGGCCGTCGGGCTCCGGCAAATCGACGCTGCTCGGCCTGCTGGCCGGGATCCAGACCGCCAACCACGGCACCCTGGAGGTGCTGGGCCAGCCACTGGCCCAGCTCTCTGGCCGCGCCCGTGACCACTTCCGGGCGGCCAATCTCGGTTACATCTTCCAGCAGTTCAACCTGCTGCCGTTTCTCTCGGTGCTGGATAACGTCACCGCCGCGCTCACCTTCTCCCCCGAGAAGCGAAGCCGGCTGCAAGCCTCGCCACAACAGGAGGCGCGCCGCCTGCTGGCAGAGCTGCAACTGCCGGACGAAGCGCTGCATCGCCCCGTGCACGCCCTCAGCATCGGTCAGCAGCAGCGGGTCGCTGCGGCACGCGCTCTCATTGGCTCGCCACCGCTGGTGATCGCCGACGAGCCCACCTCGGCCCTCGACACCGACAACCGGGCCGCCTTTATCAAGCTGTTGTTCGAGGAGTGTGACAAGCAGGGTTCGACCCTCATCTTCGTCAGCCACGACCCTCATCTCGAACCGCTCTTCCCGCGGGTGGAGAACCTGCAACAGCTCAACCGGAGGGCATCATGCTGACTCTCGCCCTGCAAAGTCTCTGGGCCCGCCGCCTCACCGCCGGGCTTACTCTGCTGGCCATCGCCATCAGCGTCACCCTGCTGCTCGGGGTGGAGCGGGTGCGCAATCAGGCGCGCGACAGTTTTGCCAATACCGTCTCGGGCACCGATCTCATCGTCGGCGCCCGCTCCGGTCAGGTGAATCTGCTGCTCTACTCGGTGTTTCGCATCGGCAACCCGACCAACAACGTGGGCTGGGACTCCTACCAGGCCATCAAGCAGCGCCCCGGCATCGCCTGGACCATCCCGCTCTCCCTCGGCGACTCCCACAAGGGATTTCGGGTGCTCGGCACCAACGGCGACTACTTCACCCACCTGAAGTACGGCCAGCAACAGTCGCTGCAGTTGCGCGAGGGGCGACCGTTCGACACGCCGTTTGAAGCGGTACTCGGCGCCCAGGTAGCCGAGAAGCTCGGCTATCACCTTGGCCAGTCCATCGTCATCGCCCACGGCGCCGGCAACACCTCGTTCAGCCAGCACGACAACCTGCCGTTCAAGGTGGTGGGCATTCTGGCGCCGACCGGCACGCCCATCGATCGCACCATCCATGTGCCGCTGGCGGGGATCGAGGCGATCCATCTCGGGTGGGATACCGGCCGCCACAGCAAGAACGTCACCCCCGAGCAGGCGCTGGCGCAGGATCTCACCCCGAAAACCATCACCGCCTTTATGGTGGGGTTGAGCAACCGCATTCTGGCGTTCCAGCTGCAACGCACCATCAACACCTATCCCAGAGAGCCGCTGATGGCGATCCTGCCGGGCGCCGCCCTGCAGGAGCTGTGGAGCCTGATGAGCGTGGCGGAAACCGCCCTGTCGGTCATCGCCGGTTTTGTGGTGGTGGCGGGCCTTATCGGCATGCTGACCACCTTGCTCGCCGGGCTTAACGAACGGCGCCGCGAGCTCGCCATCTTGCGCTCCCTCGGTGCCGGCCCCGCCCACCTGTTCCTGCTGCTGGCGCTGGAAGCGATGGCGCTGACCACGGTTGGCATCGCGTTCGGGGTGGCGGTGCTCTACCTCGGGCAGGGGCTTGCTACCCCCTGGCTGCTCAGCCACTATGGCCTGCAACTGAGTCTGGGACTGCCAAGCGCCTACGAGTGGCAGTTGCTGGGGCTGGTGTGGCTGGCGGGCATGGTGATCGGCCTGCTCCCCGCCGCCCGCGCTTACCGCTACAGCCTGAGCGATGGCATGAGTATTCGCGTCTAGCGAGACGCCCAAAAGAGAAACAGAAGGACAGATGATGAAGTGGAAAATAGTGGCGCTGCTCGCCAGCCTGCTGGCGCTGCCCGCCATGGCCGCAGACGATTACAAGACCATCGACTGGGACGTGCTCATCCCGCAGGGGGAGAAGATCCAGCCGCCCCCGCCGATCAACCATGACGGCAACTTTGCCTCGGTGCCGCAACCTGTGGGTGGCGTGAACAAGAAGCTGAATGAGCAGAATGTGCGGCTGCCGGGCTTCGTGGTACCGCTGGAGGGGGATGCCAAGAAGATCACCGCCTTCCTGCTGGTTCCCTACTTTGGCGCCTGCATCCACGTCCCGCCCCCGCCCACCAATCAGGTGGTCTATGTGAGCTACCCCAAGGGAGCGCCGGTGGATGACCTGTGGGACGCCATCTGGGTCAAGGGCAAGATGCGCACCATCAGCTCCAGCCACGAAATGGCCACCGCCTCCTACGCCATGGATGCGGTGGAGGTGAGCGTTTACGAGGAGTAATCCTCCCTTTGCAAAAAAAGCGGCCTCCACGGAGGCCGCTTTGTTATCTTCAAACCTGGCTTGGAGTAACATTCACCTCCTGCACCTGTGCGAATGGAGTCAGCATGGCCGATCTGCCCCCCCCCAAGAAAGAGAGTTCGATCCTGAGCAGTCAGGAGCAGACTCTGCGTCTGGCACGCAGCCGCGGCATCGACGGCATGCTCACCCGCAACAGCGACAGCACCTTCGAACAGCGCGCCACCTTTCGCCATCTGGCGGATCAGGCCGCCCGCCAGCGCAATCTGGAAGCCATCATGGTGATGGCCTCCCGTCATTGTGAAGAGACCGCCGCTGGCGGCGAGATGGACAGCGACTGGCTGACCCGCTTCCTGCAACTGGCGGAAGATATCAGCATGGTGCCGATGCAGCAGCTGTGGGGACGGATCTTCGCGCTGGAGGTTGCCACCCCGGGTCGTTTCTCCATTAGGGCACTCTCCACCCTGAAGGAGATGACCCAGCGCGAAGCCCAGCTGTTTCAGCGTATCTGCTCCCTCACCTGCCACTATGCGGGCAGTGACGAGCAGCGCCTGCTGCTGGGGCTGCACAAGGGCGCCAGCCTGCTGAGCCGCGCCAAGGCAACCCGGCTGGGGCTCGGCAAATATCGTCTCCCCTACAGTGCCCTGCTGCAGCTGTTCGAGCTGGGTCTGCTGCACAAGGGCGAGCTGGAGTCCGGCCCGCTGCCCGCTGATGGGGTGGAGCTGGAGTTTGGCAACCAGCGCTGGCGGCTGCAGCGCAAGCAGAACAACATCACCCTGCTCTACTACCGGCTCACACCGGTGGGTAACGAGCTGGCCCAGCTGCTCACCGATGCCCCGCTGGATGAGTACCTGCAGGATCTGAAAACAGTGCTGGTGCAGGGGATGCAGATAGAGGTGCAGCAACAACCGAGCGAGCCGCCCCCCTCCACCACCGAGCCCACTCCCGCAAGCCATCCCTGAACCCGTTCCTGAATACCCCGGGGAGGCAAGCCCTCCCTTATTGCGAATAGGGCGATCTGCATTGCTCTCATCTTCAAAATGATGTGCAAAATGCAGATCGCTCTCCCCTCACCGCCCCCATTTTTTGCAACTTGCAAAACAAAACCCCTACTACCACGCTCACCAGCCCTTTAATGACATAAAAATCATTAAAGACAGCGCATGGCCCATCCTTTGCACACACTCTTGATGTAGATCAAACTTTAGCCACCACAGTTCGGGAGCAACGCCATGAGAGTCAATCAACCGGTTACCCAGCGCGAACGCCTCTATCCGGAACACCAGAGCCTCATCTCCACCACGGATTTGGAGAGTCGTATCACCTACGCCAACGACGAGTTCTGCGAGATTGCAGGCTTCACTCCCGACGAACTGGTGGGACAACACCACAATCTGGTGCGCCACCCGGACATGCCGAAACAGGCCTTTGCCGATCTGTGGAACCATATCAAAGAGGGCAAAGTCTGGATGGGGCCGGTGAAGAACCGCTGCAAAAATGGCGACCACTACTGGGTCAGCGCCTTTGTCACCCCCATCAAGGATGGCAATGGCCGGGTCGTCGAGTACCAGTCGGTACGCTCTGCACCGAGTGAAGAGATCAAACAGCGGGCCGAGAAGATCTATGCCGACCTGCGCAATGACAAGCTGCCGCTGGCGCTGAAACTGCCGACCTTCTCCCACACTCTGGCCATCAACCTCTGCCTGCTGCTGAGCCTGGTCGCCATCCTCAGCTTTGGCTACACCCATACCGTGGGCTGGCAACTGACACTGGCCGCCATTCCGCTGGCCGTGGCCGCCATCACCCTCAACGCCCTCTCCCGTCGCCTCGGCAAGCTCAACAAAATGGCCCGCAGCCGTTTCGACAACCCGCTGATGCAGCTGCTCTACACCAACAAGGTGGACAACATCGCCGCCATCGAGCTCTCGATGGTGATGAATCAGGCCGAGTTCAACGCCGTGCTGGCCCGCACCCAGCAGACCTGCAGCCGGATCCTGCAAGCTGCCGAGGGGGATCTGCGCAACGCCGAATCCATCACCGAAAACCTGCAGCAGCAACAGGCCGAGACCAATCAGGTAGCGACCGCCATCACCGAGATGTCCGAGTCCATTCGCGAGGTATCGCAAAGCTCCAGCGACTCCTCCAGCCTGCTGGACGAGACCGCCGATCTGTTCAAGAGCGGCAACGACAGCGTCACCGAAACCGTCGCCGCCGTCGCCGGCATGAACAGCGAACTGACCACCTCAAAAACGGTCATCAGCGCGCTGGTCGGTCACTGCCGCGATATCGACGGCATCCTCGATGTGATCAACAACATCGCCAACCAGACCAACCTGCTGGCCCTCAATGCCGCCATCGAAGCCGCCCGGGCCGGTGAAGCGGGTCGCGGCTTCTCGGTGGTCGCCGACGAGATCCGCTCGCTCGCCATCAAGACCCAATCCTCTACCAGCGAAATCCAGAAGATGATCACCGAACTGCAGAACAGCTCCGGCGAAGCAGAGCAGGCGATGGAGAAGGGTTGCCAACTGGCCGAGAGCTGCCAGCAGAAGGCATCGGTCACCGGCACCATCCTGCAGCAAATCAACAACATGCTGCAGCAGGTTGCCTCCGGCAGCGGCCAGATTGCCCAGGCGGTGCTGGAACAGTCCCACGTCACCGACGAGATCAACCGCAACGTGCTCAGCATCAAGACCCTGGCCGATGACTCCAGCGTCGGCAGCCAGCACGCCGTCCACGGCATCACCCAGCTGGTGACCCAGCTGAGCGAGCTCAACCGTCTGGTACGCCAGTTCCAGAAAGGGGCTCCGGCAACCCAGAGCCGCTACGAGATGCCAGCCGCCCGCGTGGTGCCGGTTCGCTAAGCCAGATAAAAACAAGCAATCACCGCAGAAAAACCACATGGGCCCTTGGGCCCATGTGGTTTTTTAATGTCTGCCAACAAGCTGGCGACACTCCCGCTTTCCCCTTCCGATTTCCCCTGCGCTGATGGGCGACTGCTCTTGAGCGAACATATCGCCACCCGTAACCGATTAATTTGTTGATCTTGCTCAGGAAATGGCCCGCTGGCGCTTTTCACCCCAGCCCCGTTCGGTAACATATCCGCCTGGCAACCTCTCGTTGAAGTCAGCCATGAACCAAGCCCAACAGACGAGATAACCATCATTAGGCCACAAGGAGAGATGATGGACGATCATCACGATTACGAAGTTCATGACAACATTCCCTATATTGGATGGAACGAATTAAATTTCAACATCATTACAGATGGCATCAAGCGGCTCCCGTTTTTTGAAGATGACCTCTATCTTGGAATGCAGGCGATAAATATCGGTGTAGTCGACTCAGTTATAACTGAATATGAATACGCGCTCTTACGAGAATGGTTTAATCTCGATAAAACACCAACTGAATCGGCTATGGCCGTATCGGCAATTTCTCAAATGTGGATTTATGGTTTATATGAAGTTCTGAGAATGTGGAGAGACCGTCGGTTTCAATTTCGCAAGCTATTCGACAATGGTGGAATTGAACCCAAAATTAGTGGATTCTCTTATGATGACCCTATTAATTTAACTATAGAAACTAGAAAGAAGCAATTATTAAGATTTAAAGATGACTCGACTTACAGAAATAAAATAGAAGAAACGTGGGGGAATCTTGAACCCATTTATCGAATGATAGAGATTTTCCGCATGAATCTAGCCAAACACTGTGCTCCTGGCAAAGATGGAATAATGCCACGAGCTCCAGGCTATGGGAGAATTAATCGTTGGTGTGGCTCCATGGATTACGAATTGATTGACCGAGATGGTTACTATATAACGATGAATAGGAGAGATATTGCAGATGCTTTACGAGCATGCGTGCAACCAACATAATTAGTCATTGCGCTACGATATCCTCATTGTAGCACTGCATTATATCCTGAAACCTTTACATGGGGTGAATATGTCCTTCCAAACACCAATCACTATTGCAGAAGCCATTAATAATATTGAGCAAAACCGCTACTTATTACCGTCTATTCAACGGGAGTTTGAATGGAATCATGAAAAGATAGAGTGGTTGTTTGACTCTATAATGAGAAACTACCCTATCAGCTCTTTTTTATTTTGGCGAGTAGAGGGTAAGACCAAGCAAGATTTCAAATTTTATCAATTCTTAAAGGAATATAAGCAACGCTATAAAACTCATAATGAGGAATTCAACACTGTTGGTCATAATGACTTTACAGCCGTATTGGATGGTCAGCAACGTTTGACCTCTCTCTATATAGGATTGAGAGGTAGCTATGCTTATCGGATACCAAGATTAAAAGAGGAGAATTCAGAAAGAGTTTATCCGACTAGAAGGTTATATTTAAACATAACAATGCCTCTTGAGAATGAAGAAGATGGCAGGATATATGAATTTAAGTTCCTTACTGATTCAGAATATTCAGCTAATGAGAGTAAGTGGTTTCGTGTATCAGAGATTTACGGTCTCTCTGATGACTTTGAGTTCAATCAATACCTAGATCGGTATGGGCTTAAAAAAAATGAGTTTTCATATAGAAGTCTCTCTACCCTTAAAAATGTGATTCACTCTAAACAAATTGTTAACTTTTTTCTAGAGACAGAACAGGAGATAGATAAGGCCCTAAATATTTTCATAAGAATAAATAGTGGTGGAGAACCTTTAAATTTCTCTGATTTAATAATGTCTATTGCCGTTGCAAACTGGTTGAGAAAGGATGCACGAAAAGAAATACACGGGTTGGTTGATACTGTTCGTGATAAAGGATTTTCAATATCAAAAGACTTTATTCTTAAAGTATTTCTTTACCTTCATAGCAAAGATATAAAATTTAAAGTAACAAACTTTTCAAAATCAAATGCAGAAGATTTTGAAAAGGAATGGGATAATATTCGTGATGCGATTTTATCTTCTTTCGACTTTACAAAATCACTTGGCTTTACGGATTCCACACTAACGTCAAAAAATGCACTAATCCCAATAATATACTACATATACCACCGCAAGATATATAAAGATTTTCATACTAAAAGCGAATATTCTAACGACAGAAAAACAATTAAAAAATGGCTTCATGTCTCGCTTGTCAAAAAACTATTCGGTGGCACTTCAGATAGTGTTTTAAATCAGATTCGTAGGGCTTTCACGGATAATGTCGTCACTGCACCAATGTCAGAATCTATTGTTGAATTCCCCGCAAAAGAAATAAATAAAGAAATCCGTAAGGATACAGGCATCAGCATTGAATTTATTGAAGAGTTACTATTGACTCAAAAAGATGATAGATATGCATTTTCTTTATTAGCACTTCTCTTTCCACAACTGGATTATAAAAACAACGACTTTCATAAAGATCACTTACATCCCGCATCAAAGTATAATGAGTTAAATGAAGATGATAAAAACAAATTCGGCTGGCAAACTTACAATTCTATAAAGAACCTGCAAATGCTGGATGCCAATGAAAATATGTCAAAGAACAATGATGACTTAGAATCATGGATCACTAAAGAATTAGAATCAAAACCTAAAAAAGAGTTCTTAGAAAACCACCATATCCCTGATGTCAGTTTAAAATTATCAAACTTCAATGAGTTTATAACAAAGCGTTCAGATATTCTTACAGAAAAACTCAAGGATATATTGGCATAGCAAGCAAATTTTTCATTCTAGGTCACGCCCTTGAAAACAGAGGCCCGTAGACGAAAAGAAAATAGTTGGAAAATAATAGGAGGGGGCAAACGCCCCCCCTGCTATCAATGCTCGGTGACGCACATCGATATCAGCCGATTAACCCCCGCAGCTTTAGCCCGTAGGTTCGAATAGCGCAGCGTATTCGGACAATCGCGAATAACCCCGCCGCGATATAAGCAAGGATCGGAAGATCCCTTTGCGGGGTTGCTATCGACCGCCTTGGGGTGGCTCAAGGCTTGCCGGTGCCACTATAAGTTGAATTTATGGGTTTTCCGATAATGACCCAACTTTTGCTTATAGTGGCTGCCGTCAGCTCATCAGCGCCTGTGGTGACCAGCTTAAGGGCCGCCGGGCGCTTGTTGTACGTTCTTCCGATCCAGCTACAGGTAGTTCCCCTGCCGCAGGGCGGTCAGCAGCTCATCCACCAGCGCAGCGACCGGCTTGCCGGTGTTAAGCAAATGGATTTCCGGCTGTTCCGGTGCCTCATAGGCGGAGTCGATACCGGTGAAATTGCGAATTTCCCCCGCACGCGCTTTTTTGTAGAGCCCCTTGGGGTCGCGCTCTTCACAGATGGCGAGCGGTGCATCGACAAACACCTCGACAAACTCCCCTTCTCCCAGGAGACTGCGCACCAGCTCGCGCTCGGCACGAAACGGCGAGATAAAGGCGGTGAGCACGATCATGCCCGCATCCACCATCAGCTTTGCCACCTCGCCGACCCGGCGGATATTCTCCTGCCGCGCGGCATCATCGAAACCGAGATCGCCGCACAGGCCGTGGCGCACATTGTCGCCATCGAGCAGATAGGTGTGCTTGCCCTCAGCGGCCAGCGCCTGCTCCAGCGCCCCCGCCAGAGTCGATTTGCCCGCCCCCGACAGCCCGGTAAACCAGATCACCAGCGGTCGTTGCCCCTTGGCCTCGGCCCGGCTGGCCTTGTTCACCGCATGCGAGTGCCATACAACGTTATTCATCCAGACTCCTTCTTTTCGGCGCAATCCCGCCCCTCACCCTGACCCTCTCCCAAAGGGAGAGGGAACACTCCCAGCCCCCTCTTTTCCTCGGCGGGATCAGGCCCCTCACCCTAACCCTCTCCCAAGGGAGAGGGAATATTTGCCTCTCCCTTGGGAGAGGCACCAGGCGCTATTGCTTGTCGCTGTCGTTGCCGATGGCCAGCGCCTGCCAGTGGGGGAAGTGCTTGCGCACCAGCGCGTTTAGCTCGATTTCGAACTCGCTGTAGTGTCCTTTTACCGCCTTGGAGGCCAAGCCTTCCACTATCATGCCGGCGCCGACGGTGACGTTGCTCAGCCGGTCAATCAGGATAAAGCTGCCGGTATCGCGGATCTCCTGATACGGGTCGAACGCCACCGGATCGGTGAAGCTCAACTCGCACAGGCCGATCTCGTTGAGCTTGAGCTCGCTTGCGGGCAGCTCGTCGAGCTTGTTGATCTCGATGCGGTGGCGGATAGCCTCCACCTGACCGCGACTCTTCTTGGTGGCCAGCTTGACGTCGTAGACCCGGCCCGGTTGCAGGGACTCCTCCCCCATCCAGACGATATGGGCCAGCAGGTTCTGGGTCACTTGCGGACGGTTGGCGGCATCCACCAGCAGGTCGCCACGGCTGATGTCGATCTCGTCGGCGAAGGTGACCGTGATGGCCTGACCCGGCAGGGCGTACTCCAGATCGCCATCGAAGGTGACGATACGGGTGACTGTGCTCTCCTTGCCGGACGGCAACACCGCCAGCTTGTCGCCCACCCGCAGGATGCCGGAGGCGAGCGTCCCCGCGAAGCCGCGAAAATCGAGGTTGGGGCGGTTCACGTACTGCACTGGCAGGCGCACCGGGTGGCGCTCCAGCTCGCGCTCCACCTCGGCAGACTCCAGCAGGGAGAGCAGGGTTTCGCCCTGATACCAGGCCAGCTTGTCGCTCTGGTTGACCACGTTGTCACCGTCCAGCGCCGAGACCGGCACGATATGGATGGTATCGACGCTGAGCTTCTTGGCGAACTCGCGGTAGTCGGCACTGATGCGCTCGAACACCTCCTGACTGAACTCCACCAGATCCATCTTGTTGACCGCCACCACGAACTGCTTGATGCCGAGCAGGCTCGCGATAAAGCTGTGACGACGGGTCTGATCCAGTACCCCTTTGCGGGCGTCGATCAGAATGATGGCCAGATCACAGGTGGAGGCGCCGGTGGCCATGTTGCGGGTGTACTGCTCGTGGCCCGGGGTATCCGAGATGATAAATTTGCGCTTGGCAGTGGAGAAATAGCGGTAGGCCACGTCGATGGTGATGCCCTGCTCGCGCTCCGCTTGCAGGCCGTCTACCAGCAGCGCCAGGTCCAGCTTCTCGCCGGTGGTGCCGAGCTTCTGGCTGTCGGACTCCAGCGCTTTGAGCTGATCTTCATAAATCTGCTGGGAGTCGTGCAGCAGGCGACCGATAAGGGTGCTCTTGCCGTCATCCACGCTGCCGCAGGTGAGAAAACGCAGCAGACTCTTGTGCTGCTGGGCGTGCAGATAGGCTTCAATGCCCTGTTCGGTGATGGCGGTCTGAATATGGCTGTTCATGCTGACGACTCCTTAGAAATATCCCTGACGCTTCTTCTGCTCCATGGAGCCGGCCTGATCGTGGTCAATCAGCCGCCCTTGCCGCTCGCTCGAGGTGGTGAGCAGCATCTCTTCAATAATTTCCGGCAAGGTAGTAGCAGCGGATTCGATGGCCCCGGTCAGCGGGTAGCAGCCGAGAGTGCGGAAGCGCACCAGCTCCTGCTTCACCTCATCCTCGGCGGTCAGCGGCATGCGATCGTCATCCACCATGATCTTGATACCGTTGCGCTCCACCACCGGGCGATGGGCCGCAAAGTAGAGCGGCACTATGTCGATATTCTCCAGATAGATGTATTGCCAGATATCGAGCTCGGTCCAGTTGGAGAGCGGGAACACCCGGATGCTCTCCCCCTTGTTGACCTGGCTGTTGTAGACCCGCCACAGCTCGGGGCGCTGGTTCTTCGGATCCCAGCGGTGGGACTTGTCACGGAAGGAGTAGACCCGCTCCTTGGCGCGGGACTTCTCCTCGTCGCGGCGGGCGCCACCGAAGGCGGCGTCGAAGCCGTATTTATTGAGTGCCTGCTTGAGCCCCTCGGTCTTCATGATGTCGGTGTGCTTGCCGCTGCCGTGCACGAAGGGGTTGATGCCCATGGCGAGCCCTTCCGGGTTCTTGTGGACGATAAGATCCAGCCCGTACTTTTTGGCGGTCTCGTCGCGGAAGGTGATCATCTCCTTGAACTTCCAGTCGGTGTCGACGTGGAGCAAGGGGAAGGGGATCTTGCCCGGATAGAAGGCCTTGCGGGCCAGATGCAGCATGACGGAGGAGTCCTTGCCGATGGAGTACATCATCACCGGGTTTTCAAATTCGGCAGCCACCTCGCGGATGATATGGATGCTCTCGGCTTCCAGCTGCTGCAAGTGGGTCAATCTTTCACGATCCATGTTGGTCCTCTGGTCATTACTAACGCGCATGGTCAGGGCGCGGGGTGGTTCAGTGCGCGGCCGCACCGGCAGCCGCATCAAATAGCTCTTTCTGGCTCAAGCCAACTGCACCAGCTTGAGGTCGCAACCATCGAGATCCGGGTTAGCACGCTGCTGCTTGCCACTCTGCTCCCCAAACCAGGCGAGCCGCTCGCGCAGGGCTACTACCTCGCCGATGACGATAAGCGACGGGCTCACCGCCTGTTTGGCCAGCTCGGCCAAATCGACCAAGGTGCCGGTCAGCACCCGCTGGCGGGCGGTGGTGCCGCGCTCGATGATGGCGATGGGGGTGGCTTGGCTTCGGCCGTGATCCACCAGCTGCTGCTGGATATGCTCGGAGCGCATCAGCCCCATGTAGATGACCAGGGTCTGACTGGTAGCGGCGAGCTGCTGCCAGTCGGGCTCCTTGCCCTCTTTCTGACAGTGGCCGGTAATAAAGACGGCGCTCTGGGCGTAATCACGGTGGGTGAGTGGAATACCGGCATAGGCGGTGGCACCGGCAGCAGCCGTGATGCCGGGCACCACCGAGAAGGGGATGCCTTCATCGGCCAGCACTTCCAGCTCCTCGCCGCCACGGCCAAACATAAAGGGATCCCCCCCTTTCAGCCGCACCACCCGGTTGCCCGCCTTGGCGTAGTCCACCAGCAGGCGATTGGTCTCCTCCTGCGGCACGCTGTGGGCGCCCGCCTTCTTGCCGACCGACACCAGAGTGGCATCGCGGCGCACCAGATCGAGGATCTCGGCGGAGACCAGCTGGTCGTAGAGCACCACTTCAGCCTGTTGAATTTGTTGCAGCGCCTTGAGGGTCAAGAGGCCCGGATCGCCGGGGCCCGCGCCAACCAGCACCACTTCCCCCACTTCGCTTTTCGCCTGGTCGAGGCCATCGCTCAGCCACTGCTCGGCACCTTGCCAATCCTCTTTTTCAATCAGGCTGGCGAGGGTGTTGGAGGCAAAGGCGCGCTCCCAGAAGCGGCGACGATCGGAAATCGAGGAGAGCACCCGCTTGGCCTTGTCACGCACCCGGCCGGAGAGCTCGGTCAGCCCGCCAAGATGGCGCGGCAGCAGGCTCTCCAACCGCTCGCGCAGCAAGCGCACCAGCACCGGCGCCTTGCCCCCGCTGGAGACAGCCACCATCAGCGGCGAACGATCGATGATCGAGGGGAAGATAAAGCTGGAACGCTTGGGGTCATCCACCACGTTGACGAACAGACCCAGCTGGTTGGCACTCTGATAAACGAGGGCGTTGACTTCGAGGTTGTCGGTCGCCGCCACCACCAAAATCTGGCCTGCCAGATGGGCCGGAGTGAAGCGCTCGGCAAGATGGGTAAAACGACCGGAAAATTCCGTGAATTCGGGTTCAAGCTCCGGGGAGACGATGGTCAGTCTGGCACCGGCCGCCAGCAGCAGGCGCGCCTTGCGCAGGGCCACTTCGCCCCCGCCCACCAGCAGCACCGGGCGCCCGTCCAACTTGGCAAACATCGGCAAATAATCCATTTCGACCCATCCCTCGGAATACGACTAATATGGGGCGACTATAGGCAGGGCCACTTATCCCTCAAAATAATAAAAAATGCTTTTTAAGACACTTTGGTAATTAGCAAAGCCATTTACTGACTAAAGAGAGCGAAAGTCGCTTGTAGTGCCAAAGGGCAAACCCTAGGCTATGGACTGTGTTTCATAAGGAGCTTAATGATGAACGAATCATTGATTGTGCTAGGGATTTTTGTATTTCTGGTCATCGCAACCCTGAGTGCTGGCATCAAGATAGTGCCACAGGGCTTCAACTGGACTGTCGAGCGCTTCGGCCGCTACACCCGCACTCTGACCCCGGGCCTCAACCTGTTGATCCCCTATGTGGATCGGGTCGGCCACAAGATCATCATGATGGAGCAGGTGCTGGACATCCCGGCACAAGAGGTGATCTCACGCGACAACGCCAACGTCACCATCGACGCCATCAGCTTTGTGCAGGTGGTGGATGCCCGCAAAGCGGGTTACGAGGTCAACGATCTCACCAGCGCCATCCGCAACCTCACCATGACCAACATGCGTACTGTGCTCGGCGCCATGGAGCTTGACGAGATGCTCTCCCAGCGCGACACAATCAACGAGAAGCTGCTGCGCACCATGGATGCCGCCACCGCCCCCTGGGGCATCAAGGTAACCCGCATCGAGATTAAAGATGTGCGCCCGCCGCAGGCACTGGTCGAAGCGATGAACGCCCAGATGAAGGCCGAGCGCCAGAAACGGGCCGAAGTGCTGGAAGCCGAAGGGGTGCGCCAGTCCAAGATCCTGAAAGCCGAGGGGGAGAAACAGTCCCAGATCCTCAAAGCCGAGGGGGAGCGTCAGGCCGCCTTCCTCGCCGCCGAAGCGCGCGAGCGGGCTGCCGAAGCGGAAGCCAAGGCGACCCACATGGTCTCCAAGGCTATCGCCGAAGGGGATCTGCAGGCCATCAACTACTTCGTGGCCCAGAAATATACCGAAGCGCTGGCGCGCATCGGTGAAGGTCCCAACAGCAAGGTGGTGATGATGCCGCTGGAAGCGGGTAGCCTGATTGGCGCCGTGGCCGGCATGGCCGAGCTGTTCAAGGATGGCAAGGGCGGCAAGTCATGATCACCCTGTTCGAGGGGCTGACCCACTGGCACTGGCTGGGGCTCGGCTTCGTGCTGCTGGCCATAGAGGTGCTGGGGTCGGTGGGTTTTCTGCTCTGGACCGGCATCGCCGCGCTGGAGGTGGGCCTGCTGCTGCTGGTCTGGCCCTTCGGCTGGCAGGCGCAACTGCTGCTGTTCGCCCTGCAATCCCTGCTCACCACCTGGGTCTGGTGGCGCTGGCAGCACAACCGGGATCGCTCCGGCAACGATGCTGCCGCCCCCATCAACGAGCGGATGCAGAGCTATCTGGGCCGTGAGCTGACCCTGATCGATGATGTCGTGCAGGGCACCAGCCGGGTGCATCTGGATGATACGGTCTGGACGGTGCGCTGCAGCCAGCCACTGCCGGCAGGCACCCAAGTCAGGGTGGTGGGAGCCGACTCCCATATCCTGCTGGTTGAACCGCTCTCCTGACCGCCCGCAAGCCACAAGCCATAAAAAAGCCCGCGATATCGCGGGCTTTTGTTTGCATCACCATCAGGTGCGCAGCCGATCCAGCTGGCTGGCCAGTGCCGTTGCCGCTTGCTCCAGCGTTTCGCTGAGCTGATGACTGGCATTGGCCTCCTGACCAATCACGTTGGCGGTGTCGCCGATACGCATCAGGTTCTGGTTGATATCGTCGCTGACGGCGCTCTGCTGCTCAGCAGCCGTAGCGACCTGACTGATATGGTCGTGGATCTGCTGGATCTGGGAGACGACCAGATTGAGCGCCTCGAATGCCTGCTCGGTTCCCTGCACGGTAGAGCTGGAGCGCTCGATGCCGGTATTCATCAGGCGCTGGCTACTGTTCACCTCGGCCTGCAAGCTACCAATCAACTGACCTATCTCGTCGGTTGACGCCCTGGTCTTGGTCGCCAGCGCTCGCACCTCGTCCGCCACCACGGCAAAACCGCGCCCCATGTCGCCAGCCCGGGCCGCCTCGATGGCGGCGTTCAGAGCCAGCAGGTTGGTCTGCTCGGCGATGGCCCGGATCACATCGAGGATCCGGCTGATATTGGCGCTGCGCTGGGCCACCAGTGCCACCGCCTTGTCAGCCTCGTGCATATCCTCAACCAGGGTATGGATCTCCTGCCGCGCATTGCTCAAGGTCTGCTGGGCACTGTTGATGTGATGGGTCGCAGCCTCCGACTCCTCGGCTGCCTGCTCGGCATACCCTGCGACGCTGACCGCGGTAGTGCTCATCTCGTGCATGGCACTGACCACACTCTCCAGCTCCAGATGCTGTTCATCCAGACTCTGGCGCATGGTGTTGGCAGTCTGCTTCATGCCTCTGGCCTGATCATTGACCTGCTGGCCTATCTCCTTGCTGCTCTGAACCATGCCGCGCAGCTTGCCAAGGAAGGCGTTGAGATGACTTCCCAGCTCTATCAGTTCTGCGTGGGTATCAATCTCGATCTTCTGGGTCAGGTCCCCCTCGTTGCTGGAGAGATGGGATACATGACGGCTGATCAGAGCCAGCGGCGCAGTAATGGTCTGGATGAACCAAATCAGCAGGCCAAGCACCAGCAGCGTGATGACTCCCATGGCCATCACCTGCTGCTGCTGGGCATCCTGCAGCAGGGCGCCCAGATCGCTGCTAATGCTGCGCGCCTTGCTCAGCGCCAGCGCCTTGGGCACCTTGATCATCAGCCACCACTGGGCATTGGCGACATCGACCCGGATCGGTTGCTCGAGGATAAAGTCGCTGTCACTGCTGACCGGCTGGCCGGTCGGCAGGGCAAGGCCCACCTCCTTGAGCGGGCGACCCAGTTTGTTGGCGTAGCGGTTGCTGCCCACAATCAGCCCCATCTTGCTGACGATGGTGACATCTGCCTTGTTGTCATAAAGGCTCTTGCCCAGCGTTTCAGCCAGTTGCTGGAAGATGGGCAGGTTCATGTCGACCCCGGTCAGACCGACAAATTTGCCGTCGTGGAGAACGGGCACGGTCAGGCTGGTCATCAGCATCTTGTTGCCCGGGCTTATCTCGTAGAGGTAGGGCTCCATCAGGCAGGGCTGGCGGGTATCGCGGCCACAGAGATACCACTCGCTATTGCGGATGCCGAATTCGTTGACGGATGTATCGAATTTGGCCTCGCTGGCAGCCGCATCGATCGGCTGCTGGGTAACGGCGCCCCCCTGCCCCTTGGTGAAATAAACCTCCAGGCTCCCCTTGCCCGCCACCGAGTGGCTGGCTCCGGCCACCCAGTTGGCATCCTCGCCATCGTAGCCGTTCGGTTCAAACTGGGCATAGATGGAGCTGATCCCGCTCGCCTGCTGCAAGCTGCTGCCGAGCAGCGACTCCACCTGTGGCCGCGAGAGACGTTGTTCCGGTTTAGCCATGGCCGCTTCAATCTGGGCAGTGACCGTCAGGGGGACCTGGTAGGAGTTCTGCATCAGAGAGGAGATCTGGATGGCATAGCGCTCAGCCTGATATTGCAGGCTGTGGGAGACCTCCTGCTCCAGCGCATCGCTGGTCTGGGTCATCACCATGGTACGAAGAGAACTGAAAGAGGCCGATTGCAACAAGGTCATGGCCAACCCGGTGAGCAGAAAGAGCCCCATAGTCAGACACAAGAGCTTGAACTTGAGCGAACGTTGCTTCATGCGGCAACTCCTTATGGCAAGAGTAACAACGAATAAGTTGAGTATATTCCCCTACTTGCCACTCACCCGATTTGTTGATGGGTTTGCAGCCGGCTTCTGGTTATAATTTTTGCCTTCCCGAGCGTTGATGGAACAGTCGCAAATGAGCAATGCACTGAGCAGTATCCCACCGGTAGTCGAAATGGACTACCCCTTTCCGACCAAACCGCAGCCCCTGAGTGCCGAGCAGAGAGCCGCCCTGACGACTGAGATCAAGGCACTGCTCAAGGAGCGCAAGGCGGTGCTGGTAGCCCACTACTACACGGATCCCGAGATCCAGGCGCTGGCCGAAGCCACCGGCGGTTTTGTTGGTGACTCGCTGGAGATGGCCCGTTTTGGCCGCGATCACGAGGCGCAGACCCTGATCGTCGCCGGGGTGCGCTTTATGGGCGAAACCTCCAAGATCCTGAGCCCCCACAAGCGGGTACTGATGCCGACGCTGGAGGCCGAATGCTCGCTTGATCTGGGCTGCCCCATCGAGCAGTTCTCCGCGTTCTGCGATGCCAACCCGGATCATACCGTGGTGGTCTATGCCAATACCTCGGCCGCCGTCAAAGCGCGGGCTGACTGGGTCGTTACCTCCAGCATCGCGCTCGAGATCGTCGAACACCTCGACAGTCTGGGTCACAAGATCATCTGGGGCCCGGATCGCCATCTGGGTGCCTATATCGAGAAGAAGACCGGCGCCCAGATGCTGCGCTGGCAGGGCCACTGCATCGTCCACGACGAGTTCAAGGCCCGCGCCCTGCGCGAGCTGAAAGAGCAGAACCCGGACGCTGCCGTGCTGGTTCATCCGGAATCCCCCGCTTCGGTGATCGAACTGGCCGATGCGGTCGGCTCCACCAGCCAGCTGATCAAGGCAGCCAAAGAGCTACCCCAGCAGAAGCTGATCGTGGCGACCGACCGGGGCATCTTCTACAAGATGCAGCAGGCTTGTCCGGAGAAAGAGATGGTGGAAGCGCCGACCGGTGGCGATGGTGCCACCTGCCGCAGCTGTGCCCACTGCCCCTGGATGGCGATGAACGGTCTGGTGGCGATCAAGGAAGCGCTCACCGATGGTGCCGAGCGCCACGAGATCCATGTCGATGAAGCGCTGCGGGTTAAGGCCCTCATCCCGCTCGACCGCATGCTCAACTTCGCTGCCGAACTCAAATTGAAAACCCAGGGCAACGCCTGATTGCCGGGATAACGAGATGCAAAGAGGGCTCCCGCGGGAGCCCTCTTTATTTAGCGGAATCTCATCCTGCTCAGATGATCACGGTAGAGAAGCAGTGCTCTTCATCCGGCGCCACGGTCACCCCCGCGTCGCCAGCAATGGCGGCTTCGACGCAGAGCATGGTGCGATAGCCATCATCGCTCATGTCAGCCATGGCCGTAGCCCCTTCCAGCCAGGGGGTCCAGACCACTGTGCTGTCATGGTTGCCACTTACCACCCGGATCTCGCGATCGCCATCCTGTACGCGTACCAACGCCTCAGGCTGCCAGTAGACCCGATCCAGCGGCCCGTTCAGGGTCAATGCACCCTGCTGCTGGCCATTCAAACCGGTCAGCTTGTCGGCATAGGGCTCGCCAAGACCGGTGACGCTCACCGCCTCCGGTGCGCTGATCTGCAAATAGGTGTGCAGCGCCCCGCTATAGACCAGCGGCTGGCTGCCGGTATTGCGAGTGGTCAGCACCAGCGAAAGCTCCTTGCCAACCAGCACATCCAGCTCCAGTTCGAAGGCGTGATCCCACAGGGCACGGGTGGCGTCGCTGTCGCGCAGAGAGAGATGGACAAGCGTGCCGTCGGCATGGTCGGAGACCCCGTCCAGCATCCAGAGGGTGGTGCGGGCAAAGCCGTGGGAGGGCTTGCCGCTACCGACACGGGCCGGCGCCGGGCCAAACCAGGGCCAGCAGAGCGGAATACCGCCACGGATCGGCTTGCTGCCATCCAGCACCGCCTTGTCGCTCAACCAGATGGAGGCTGGCTCGCCATGGCGCTGATAGGTGAGCACATGGCCACCGAACAGGCTGATCTCGGCCTTGGCATAGTCGTTGTTGACGGTGAGAACGGGCAGGCCGGCTGCATTGTTGGCGAGCTGGCAGCTGGCTGTCAGGGGACGAATGGATTGCATGAGGACTCCTGTCATCAGGGAAACCGGAAAACAAAAAGGCGGCCCATGGCCGCCTTTTTCAAGCTACGCGATTGCGCATCCCAAATTACTTGGTGATGTGAGCGATCAGGTCCAGAACTTTGCTGGAGTAGCCCATTTCGTTGTCGTACCAGGATACAACTTTAACGAACTTGTCGGTCAGCTGGATACCAGCTTTGGCGTCGAATACGGAGGTCTGACGCTCACCCAGGAAGTCGGTAGATACAACTTCGTCTTCGGTGTAGCCCAGAACGCCCTTCATGGAGCCTTCGGAAGCAGCTTTCATCGCTTCGCAGATTTCTGCGTAGGTGGCAGCTTTCTTCAGGTTAACGGTCAGGTCAACAACAGACACGTCCGGAGTCGGAACACGGAAAGCCATACCGGTCAGCAGGCCTTTCAGTTCCGGGATAACTACGCCAACAGCCTTGGCAGCACCGGTAGAGGACGGGATGATGTTCTGAGCCGCGCCGCGGCCACCGCGCCAGTCTTTGGCAGACGGACCATCAACGGTCTTCTGGGTAGCAGTGGTAGCGTGAACGGTGGTCATCAGACCGGATTCGATACCGAAGGTGTCGTTCAGTACTTTGGCGATCGGAGCCAGGCAGTTGGTGGTGCAGGAAGCGTTGGAAACGATGTCCTGGCCAGCATAGGTAGCGTGGTTAACGCCCATTACGAACATCGGGGTCGCGTCTTTGGACGGGCCAGTCAGAACAACTTTCTTGGCACCGGCAGCGATGTGCTTGCGAGCAGTCTCGTCGGTCAGGAACAGACCGGTAGCTTCGGCAACAACGTCAACACCGATTTCGTTCCAACGCAGGTTGGCCGGGTCACGCTCAGCGGTAACACGTACGGTTTTGCCGTTTACAACCAGGTTGCCGTCTTTAACTTCAACGGTACCCTTGAAACGACCGTGGGTAGAGTCGTACTTCAGCATGTAAGCCATGTAGTCAACATCGATCAGGTCGTTGATACCAACAACTTCGATGTCAGAACGCTCGCAAGCCAGACGGAATACGAAACGACCGATACGGCCAAAACCGTTAATACCTACTTTGATAGTCATATTTAGTTACCTAACTGTTCAGTAGTCAAAGAAAATTCCGCTTGTAAATTTACTAGAACTCTCTGGTGAGTCAACCAACATTCTGTCTGAAATTGCGCTATATCATGAAAAACTGTGAAATTTATTTTCTGTTTATGTAACTGATTACCACGTTTTGTCGAAAAAGAGGTCAGTTGTTGCATCGCCCGGAGATCGACAATAGTGCCTGCCACGTCACACAACCGTGATGATGGATATGTAAAAATGTGCGCGGTTTAGCATGGCCCATAGAGCCACTGTTCAAGTACCACCCCATAAAAATCAAACAAAATAGTATAGATAGAATCCACAGCGGGAATTCTCAAACTATGACCACCCTGATTGAACAGCTGGCTGCCGCAAAAGGCATTGCCAGCGAGTATGTCGATGCCTGGGGCCAGCCGGCTCAGGTATCCGAAGAGAGCAAGGCCGCCATGCTGGGCGCCATGGGCTATCGCGTCGATGACGAATCAGCCCTGATGCAACAGCTGGAAGAGGAGCATCGCCAGCACTGGCTGCGGGCGCTGGATCCCGTCATGGTGGTTCGCACCGGTGACGCCGTCACGCTCGAAGTCCGCCTCCCCATCGAATTCGTCAATGACGCCCTCACCTGGCAGCTCAAGCTGGAGCAGGGCGGCGAGCTCTCCGGCCAGTTCACCCCCATCGAGGGCGAGCTGGTTGGCGTGGCCGAATTTGAAGAGATGGAGTGCCAGGCCTACCGCGTGACACTGGAGATGGCCCCTGAACTGGGTTATCACGAGCTGGTGTTGCTGGAAGATGGCAACGACGAGCCGCTGGCCACCATGCGCCTCATCGTTGCACCCAAGGCGTGCTACAAACAGGCGCCTATCGCCAATGGCCGCAAGGTGTGGGGCCCGAGCGTGCAGCTCTACTGCCTGCGCAGTCGCCACAACTGGGGGATCGGCGATTTCAGCGATCTCGGCCAGCTGGTCGAGAAAGCGGCCGACTGGGGTGCCCACTTCGTCGGCCTCAACCCCATCCACGCCCTCTATCCGGCCAACCCGGAGAGCGCCAGTCCCTACAGCCCCTCTTCCCGTCGCTGGCTCAACGTGGCCTACATCAATGTGGAAGCGGTGCCCGAATTCCAGAGCAATGCGCGCCTGAAAGCTGACGTGGCGAGTCCCGCCTTCCAGCAGCATCTGGCCGATCTGCGCGCCAAGGAGAACGTCGATTACACCGGCGTCATCGAGACCAAGATTGGCATGCTGCGTCAGGTGTTCGACGATGCCACCCTGAGCGCCGAGCGTCAGGCCGCCTTCGATGCCTTCGTCGCCGCCGGTGGCGACAGCCTGCAACAGCAGGCTGCGTTTGATGCCCTGCAAGCCTATTTCTATGGTAAGGGCGAGAATGCCTGGGGCTGGCCGGTATGGCCGGAGCAGTTCCGCAACTACCACAATCCCGCCGTTGCCAAATGGATGGCCGAACACCAGCAGGATGTGAACTTCTACCTCTACCTGCAATTCCTGGCCGACGAGCAGCTGGCGCAAGCGGATGCCCGTGCCAAGGCTGCCGGCATGGTGATGGGGATCTACCGCGATCTGGCAGTGGGCGTCTCCGAAGGCTCCACCGAGATCTGGGCCAACCAGGATCTCTACTGCCCGAAAGCCTCGGTCGGTGCGCCGCCCGATATCCTCGGCCCGCTCGGTCAGAACTGGGGCCTGCCCCCGATGAACCCGAACAGGCTGTTTGAAGCGGCCTACCAGCCGATGGTGGATCTGTTCCGTGCCAACATGCGCTCCTGCGGCGCACTGCGCATCGACCACGTGATGGCGCTGCTGCGCCTGTGGTGGGTACCGCCCGGAGAGTCGGCCGCCAAGGGCGCCTACATCTACTATCCGGTCAACGATCTGCTGGGCATCCTGGCCCTCGAATCCCACCGCAACCAGTGCCTGCTGATCGGCGAAGATCTGGGTACCGTGCCGGAGGGGATCGACGTGACCCTGAAAGAGAACGGCGTCCACTCCTACAAGGTGTTCTTCTTCGAGCGCTCCAAGGCCGATGGCGGCTTCATCTCTCCGGCTCACTATGCCGAGCAGGCGATGTCTGCCCTGACCACCCACGACATGCCAACCCTCAAGGGCTTCTGGCACTGCGATGATCTGGCGCTGGGCCGCCAACTGGGTTTGTATCCAGATGAAGATGTGCTGAAGAGTCTGTATGCTGATCGCCACCAGGCCAAACAGCGGATCCTCGACAGCCTGCATGGCCACGGTGTCATCCCCGAGAGCATCAGCCATGACGTGAACTGGGTCGGTATGAATACCGAACTCAACCACGGTCTGCAGATCCACATGTCCCGTGGCAGCTGCGCCCTGTTCAGTACCCAGCTGGAAGACTGGCTGGAGATGGACAAGCCGGTCAACGTACCGGGCACCAGTTACGAATACCCCAACTGGCGCCGCAAGCTCTCCGCCGACCTGGAAGATATTTTTGCCAATGAGGCACTCAAGGCACTGGCCGGCAAGATGAGCCGCGCCCGTGATGAGGCCAGTCGTTGAGCGGTTGTCCGCTACAGCCGACTCACCTAAATCCGCTCCGGCCCAGGCCGGAGCGGATGCTCTGTCATGAAAGGAAATCTCGATGCTCGTTGAACGTTTGGTTGCTGCCCGCTGTTCCGATCCCTTCTCACACTTAGGCCTGCAGGCCAATCCGGATGGGCCCGGCCTCAAACTGACTGCCTGGTTGCCTGATGCAGTTGAAGTTCGCGTCAAGGATCTCAAGTCGGGCAAAGTTGTTGCCACCCTGGCGCCCACCGATGAATCGGGTCTTTTTGAAACTGTTTTCACCCGCCGCAAGAACGCCTTCCCCTACCAGTTGCTCGTCAGTTACGCAGAAGCGACTGCCGAACTCATCGATCCCTACCAGTTTCAGGATGCCGCCTGGTCTGGTCTTGCCGAACTGACCGCCCAGCCGGAAAACCTCTACCACACCCTTGGCGCCCAGCTGCGCACCGTGGAGCATCTTGGTCAGCAGGTGGAAGGGGTCCGTTTTGCGGTCTATGCGCCGAGCGCCACCTCGGTGAGCCTGATCGGCGATTTCAACTTCTGGGATGGCCGTCGCCACCCGATGGAGCGCAGTCAGTGCGGTCACTGGGTGCTGTTTGTGCCTGGCCTCAAGGCCGGCGATCGCTACAAGTTCGAGCTCAAGGACCCCATGGGCAACCGGCTGCCGCACAAGAGCGATCCGGTTGGCTTCTACTGCGAACAGTACCCCTCGTTCGCCTCCGTGGTTTATGACCACAAACAGTATGAATGGCATGATGCTGCCTGGCGCGAGAGCCAGCTCAACGACAAGCGCGAGCAGCCGCTCTCCATCTATGAGCTGCACGTTGGCTCCTGGAAGCGTCACCCCAATGGCGACAGCCTGAGCTGGCGCGAGCTGGCGGTGGAGCTGGTTGCCTACATCAAGGAGATGGAGTACACCCACATCGAGCTGCTGCCGGTCTCCGAGCACCCCTTCAGCGGCTCCTGGGGCTACCAGCCGGTGGGCATGTTCTCCCCCACCAGCCGCTACGGCACTGCGGATGATTTCAAATACTTCGTTGACCAGTGCCACCAGGCCGGCATCGGCATCATTCTGGACTGGGTACCCGCCCACTTCCCGTCCGATGCCCACGGGCTGGCCCGCTTCGACGGCACCCCGCTCTACGAGTACGAGGATCCACGCCGTGGCTGGCACCCGGACTGGAACTCCTACATCTACGACTTCGGCCGCAATACCGTGCGCCAGTTCCTGGTGGCGAGCGCCCTGTTCTGGCTCGACAAGTTCCATATCGACGGCCTGCGGGTCGATGCAGTCGCCTCCATGCTCTATCTGGACTATTCACGCAACGCCGGCGAGTGGGTACCGAACGTCGATGGCGGCAACCACAACTACGAGGCGATCAGCCTGCTCAAGTGGACCAACGAGGAGGTCTATCGCAAGTACCCCCACGCCATGACCATCGCCGAGGAGTCCACCGCCTTTGCCGGCGTCTCCCGTCCCACCTTCCTCGGTGGCCTGGGTTTTGGCTTCAAGTGGAATATGGGCTGGATGCACGACACCCTCACCTACATGCAGAAAGAGCCGATCCACCGTCGCTACCACCACAACGACATGACCTTCTCCATGGTTTACCACTATGACGAGAACTTCATCCTGTCGCTCTCTCACGACGAGGTGGTACACGGCAAGCACTCCATGCTCTACAAGATGCCGGGCGACGAGTGGCAGCAGGCCGCCAACCTGCGCGCCTACATGGGCTTTATGTACGGCCACCCGGGCAAGAAGCTCAACTTCATGGGCACCGAAATCGCCCAGAGCAACGAGTGGAACCACGATGCCCAGCTGCCCTGGCACCTGCTGCAATATCCCAAGCACGGCGGCCAGCAGCGGTTGATCCACGATCTCAACCACCTCTACCGTCATGAGCCTGCCTTGTATCAGGCTGACTATGAGCAGAACGGCTTCCGCTGGCTGGATCACAACGATGCCGACAACAGCATCTTTGCCTGGCTGCGGGCCGACAAAGAGGGCAAACAGGCCATCATGGTGGCGTGCAACTTCACCCCGGTGCCGCGCATCGAATACCGGATTGGCGTACCGGCGGCAGGCCACTATCGGGTGGTGCTCAATACCGACAGCGAGTATTACTGGGGCAGCAACTATGATGTGGGTCTGGTCTTCGCGGCCGAGCCGACCCCCTGGCAGGGGATGGCACACAGCATAGTGCTGGATCTGCCGCCACTGGCGACCTTGTTCATCAAACAGGAGTCCTGATGCTGGTAATGGAAAAAGGGTCGGGCTACCCGCTGGGGGCCCGTCTTGACGAGAACGGTTGCAACTTCTGCGTCTGGGCTCCCCAGTCGGACAAGGTGGAACTCTGTCTGTTCGACGAACAGGAGCAGGAGCTGGCGCGCCTCGAGCTGCCCGGCCGCCGCGGCCAGTATCGCTTTGGCTATGTAAGCGGCGTTCAAGCAGGCCAGCGCTACGGCTACCGGGTTTATGGCATCCCCCAGGAGGGGATGCTGTTCGACCCGCAAAAGCTGCTGATCGACCCTTATGCCCGGGCGGTGAGCCGCCCCACCTACTGGGACAACGCCCTCTATCAGGGTGACAGCGCCGCCATGATCGCCAAGTCGCTGGTGGTGGATGACGCCTTTGACTGGCAGGGGGTGAGCAAACCGGCCATCTGCCACTCGCGCACCATTCTCTACGAGGCCCACGTCAAGGGCTTTACCCGCCAGCACCCGGGGATCCCCAAGGAGCTGCAGGGCACCTATCTTGGCATCAGCCACCCGCTGATGATCGAGCACATGAAGTCCCTCGGCATCACCTCGCTGCAGCTGATGCCGGTGGCCGCCTTCATGTCGGAGCCCCGGCTGGAAGAGCTGGGACTGACCAACTACTGGGGCTACAACCCCATCGCTTTTTTCGCCCCCGAGCCCCGTTACGGCACCAGACAAGACGATGCCGTCACCGAGTTCAAGACCATGGTACGCGAACTGCACCGGGCCGGGCTCGAGGTGATTCTGGATGTGGTCTACAACCACACCGCCGAGTCGGGCTTCGACGGCCCCATGCTCTCCTTCAAGGGCTTTGACAACGCCGGTTACTACGCCTTCGAGGCGGGCTCCCACGGCCCCGATTACACCCGTCACGCCAACGTCACCGGCTGTGGCAACAGCGTCAATCTGGATCACCCCAACACCCTGCGACTGGTGCTCGATGCCCTGCGCTACTGGGTGACCGAGATGCAGGTGGATGGCTTCCGCTTCGATCTGGCGGTGACCCTGGCGCGGGAAGCTGGCGAGTTCGACCCCATGGGCGCCTTTTTCAAGGCGGTGATGGCCGACCCCGTGCTGTCACAGGTCAAGCTCATCGCCGAACCCTGGGATATCGGCCCCTTCGGCTATCGCCTCGGCCAGTTTCCGAGCCAGTGGCTGGAGATCAACGACCGCTATCGCGACACGGTGCGCTCCTTCTGGCGGGGCGATGCGGGCAAGATGGGCGACTTCGCCACCCGGCTGGTCGGCTCGCGGGATCTCTTCCCGAAGAACTGGCGCTCGCCCCACACCAGCGTCAACTACCTCTGCTATCACGACGGCTTCACCCTGGAGGATCTGGTCTCCTACAACCAGCGCCACAATCAGGCCAACGGTGAGGATAACCGCGACGGCCACGGCAACAACCTCTCCAGCAATCACGGCGTCGAGGGGCCGACCCTGGATCCGCGCATCAACAACCTGCGCCAGCAGCAGAAGCGCAACCTGATCGCCACCCTGCTGCTGTCGCAAGGTACCCCGCACTTCCTCGCCGGCGACGAAATGGGGCGCAGCCAGCTTGGCAACAACAACGCCTACTGTCAGGACAACCAGATCAGCTGGGTCAACTGGCAGTGGCGGCCGGAGGATGAGCGGCTGTTCACCTTCACCCAGCAGATGATGGCGCTGCGGGCGGAGTCCACCGTCTTCTCCAACCTGCAACTGAGCGATGACAGCTGGCACGGCACCGCCACCAACTGCCATCAGGTCAACTGGTATCACCCGGATGGCCACCAGCTCACCGATCAGGATTGGCACGCCCCCATGGGGCAGGCGTTTGCCATGGATATCGGCATGATCAACTGCGTCGGCGAGCGCTGGTACGTGCTGTTCAACGCCAGCGACTACGACATCCAGTTCCGCCTGCCACCGCCGGGAGAGGGGCTGGAGTGGATCCAGACCATCGACACCGCCACCAACGACGGGCTGCCGTTCCTGCCAGACGATATCAAGCGGCAGGTGGCGGTCGGCCGCGCCCACTCCCTCAAGCTGCTGGAGCGGGTGGCACTGAGCTGCACGGCAGAGGATGCCCAGCCGCCGGAGCAGGCGCTACTGCCGGCATCCAGTGCGGACATGGCTGAAACCCCGATCACAGATCCGGGCAAACCATAACAGGCATGCTGGAGTCAGCTTTACGGAGCCGCTATGCTGGGCTCCGTTATTGATGGCAAGGAGTCGGTATGAGCAGTAACAACCCGGAACAGTGGCGCAGCAAGCTGAGCGCCGAGCAGTTTCATGTCTGCTGGGAGAAGGGCACCGAGCGCCCCTACAGCGGCGCCCTGCTCCACAATCGCAAGAGTGGCGACTACCTCTGCGTCTGCTGCAAGAGCGTGCTGTTCCACTCGGATGCGAAGTTTGACTCCGGCTGCGGCTGGCCCTCGTTCGACAGCGCCATCGAGGGAACCGTGACCTACACCGAGGACAACAGCCACGGCATGAAGCGGGTGGAGATCACCTGCAGCCAGTGCGGCTCCCACCTCGGGCACGTCTTCCCCGACGGCCCGACTGAGACCGGCCAGCGCTACTGCGTCAACAGCCTGAGCCTCGACTTCGAGCCGGACGCCTGAGCCCGACCAGATACAGAAACGGCGCCTCCATCATGGAGGCGCCGTTTTTTATCTGCCTGACAGGATCGGACGGAGCCCTCTGCAAGCGGCGATCACCGCCCCGGAGCCTGCCGCACCGCCAAACCAACACTATAAATTTGATTTATGGATTTTGGCTGCATGACCCAATTTTTCCTTATACCAAGCCAGTCACAACCTCCCTCGCCTTTCGCGGCATGTCGGCAACCGCCGCAGGCCTGCGTCCGATCCGCTATGGGCGATTAACAGCAAAACGGCAGGCGGCATCCCCTGAAAAACGCAGCAGGGAAAATCCCTGTCACGCCTGCAACAGGGCTGCCAGCACCAGCAACCCTGCGATAGCCGGCACCGGCAGTTTCACCACCCGCAGCAGATAAAAGCCGATAACGGCCAGCACCAGATCGGTGGGCGCCAGCACGGCGCTCTGCCACACCGGCTGGTAGAGCGCGGCCAGCAAGAGCCCCACCACGGCGGCATTGATGCCAGCGACCGCCTCCGCCAGACGGGGCCGCGCCAGCCACTGCTGCCAGCAAGGGCCCACCGCCCAGAGCAGCAGAAAGCCGGGCGCAAAGAGCGCCAGCGTCGCCGCCAAGGCCCCGAGCAGCGGCGTCTCGGGCAACAGCTGGGCGCCAAGGTAGGTGGCAAGGGTAAACATGGGGCCCGGCACCAGCTGGGCCAGACTGTAACCGGTCAGGAACTGCTGCTCGCTGAGGGTGTGGCCCACACTCTCGGCCAGCAGCGGCAGCACCACGTGGCCACCGCCAAAGACCAGCGCGCCCGCCCGATAGAAGTCGGCCACCAGCTGACCGAGGGGGCCACCCAGCAGCGGCAGGCCAAAAAAGAGGGCGGCAAAGAGCAGCAGAAGCAGCCAGTTTGGCTGGCTGGTGGTGGCAGCTTGTGACTCTGCGCCATCTTGTGTCCCCTCCCCACTCTGGAAGCGGGCCGAGAGCAGCGCGGCGAACGCCAGCATTCCCAGCTGGGTCAGCAGGCCGGGCAGCCACCAGAGCGCGGCGGCGGTCGCCACCATGATCCCCTGAGCCAAGCGGTTGTTGCAGAACTGGCGACTCATGGCGAGCACGGCATCGGCCACCACGATCAGCGCCAGCAACTTGAGACCGTGCAGGGCGCTCGCCAGCCAGAGGTTGCTGCCCACCAGCGCCACCCCGAGGGCGGCCGCCAGCAGCAGGATAAAAGAGGGAAGGGTGAAACCGACAAAGGCGGCCAGCGCCCCGCCAAGGCCGGCACGGTGGCGGCCGATGGCAAAGCCCAACTGGCTGGAAGCTGGCCCCGGCAGCAGCTGGCAGAGCGCCAGCAGGCGGGCAAACTCGCTTTGCTCCAGCCAGCCCAGGCGCTGGACAAAGGTGCGCTGGAAATACCCGATATGGGCGGCCGGGCCGCCAAAACTGACGCATCCCAACCACAAAAACCGCCAAAAGACCTCGCCCACGCTGCTGCTCCCGTCCCTTTCATGCCGATGGAGGGGAGATAATATGACAGCGCGATGATCTTTTTATGACAATCAGACTGATCCGCCCGACACCATTGGCACATCACCCGGCAGATAGCAGCGCCCCGCCAGCCAGCAGGCGATCGACTGACGGCTGGCATCGAAGTGGGGCTCGGGCAGCGCGCGCGGATCGCACCAGACCCACCCCTCGCACTTCTCCGGCTCCAGCAGTTGCGGCTCGCCCTCGGCCCGGACGTACAGGGTCACCGAGATATAGTGCAGGCCGCTCTCGCGCCAGGTCTCCAGATTGTTGGTCACCGCCACCACCTCGGGCGCGCTGATCGCCAGCCCCGTCTCCTCGGCCACTTCGCGGATCGCCGCCGATTCGAAGCTCTCACCCAGCTCGAGATGACCGCCCGGGATGGACCAGTAGGGGGCGTGGCTCCCCTTGCGCTTGCCAAGCAGCACCAGACCGTCGCGGTTGGTCAGGATGACGCCGACACCGACGCGGGGATAGGGGGTGGACATGAGCAAGCCTCCTCGATGGCGCAATGAAAACGGCCTACCTTAGGCCGGATAAACGGGCAGGACAAGCCTGCCGGAGGCGCTGCACGCCATCAACCGCAAAAACGGCCCGCAGAGAGATACGCCAACAACGACCGCAGCCACGGAGCAAGCAGCCAGAGAGTGTGATCTCTGCGCCATAAAATGACGAAAGTGGTACCGGATATCGATTTTTTAGCGATCCCGGTTCCACTTTGCGGTTTTGTTCATAGAGCGCTCAGTTTTCTCTTCCCATACTGGCCCCACAGTTCCAAAAGAGGAGAGACAAGATGGAGTCATCATTGGTCGGGCTCTCCATTCTGTGGGGGCTAGCCAGTTTTGGTGTTCAGGGGGATTTCATCGAGAGCCGTGATTCCGTTGCGCCATCCTGGCAAACCGGATCCAGAGTGGAGATGGAAGGTTATCTGATTGAATCGCTTGGCGAAAATCGCTGGCTGTTCGACAACGGCAGCGAGAGTCTGCAGGTCTCCCTGCCCGATGGGGCCTGGGTGCCCGCCGGCGAACGGCTGCGGGTGAGCGGTGCGCCGCAACAGGATCAGAGCGGCTGGCTGCTGCAGGTGGAGCAGGTCCGCGAAGTGGCCGTCTGATCGGCAACCGGTTAAACAAAGAGGAGGCATTGGCCTCCTCTTTTGCTTTGGTCACCCCGCCGTTAGCCGAGGTGGTTGAGCGGCAGCGCCGTCTTGTGCTTGATGCGGCGCAGCACGAAGCTGGAGCGCACCCCGGTCACTCCCGGAATATGGGTCAGCTTGTCCAGCAGGAAGTGCTGGTAGTGCTCCATGTCGCGCACGACCACCTTGAGCTGGTAGTCGGCATCATTGCCGGTGATGAGGTCACACTCGAGCACTTCGGGCAACTCGCTGATGGCACGGTCGAAGTTTTCGAACCGCTCCGGCGTGTGGCGGTCCATGGAGATATGAATGTAGGCGGTGAGGGTGAGACCAAGCTGGCGGGCATTGAGCAGGGTGACGTGGGTGTCGATGAGACCGGCATCCTCCAGCGCCTTGACCCGACGGGAGCAGGGTGACGGCGAGAGCCCCACCAGCTCGGCCAGTTCGAGATTGCTGATGCGGCCATTCTCCTGCATCAGTTCCAGAATGTGTCTGTCTATGCGATCCAGTTTCAGCATTACCCCTTCCTCGTTGCAATGACTAATCCACTTTTCCTAGGTTAAGGGTGAACTATTGCAAAAACAACCGAAATAAGTGGCTACTTTGCAACCACTCACTGGCACGGGAGGGGTACTATGGTTACATCTTCCGGTGGCAAGACAGATACCTGACCGGGTCTCTGTGGCGAAGGACCTTACCGGGTCAAGAGCCCCATCAGCCGTCTCACCTTATCGGGCAACGACGGGCTGGAACGAGAGCATCCACTCCCCCGAAGGCAACAAAGCAGGCATCCCGGCGCCTGCTTTGTTGTTTTTGGAGGGTTGCCAACGGCGCCATCAGAGCGCGGTCGGCGTGATGCGATAGAGACACCGGTGCGCGCCATCCAGCAGATACTGCTCCCGCTCCACCGTCGCCGGTGCCAGCAGCTGGCGAAACAGCGCCAGCTCGCTGCGACAAAAACCGCGGCAGCTGCGCGCCGCCGCACAGATGGGGCAGTGACTCTCCCACAACAGCCAGCTGCCATCCTCCTCACGGCGGATCTCCGCCATGTAGCCTTCGCGGCTGCGCAGCTCCCTGAGCGCCTCCAGCCGACCGGACAACCCCTTGTTGCCCAGCGTCTGCTGATAGCGAGCCAGCATCTGCTGCTCCCGCTGCAGGATCAGCCGCTCCATCCCCTCCTCGCCAAACAGCTCGCGCACGTTGTCGATCAGCTGCACGGTCAGGTCGCTATGGGTATCGGGGAAGCGCTGCCAGGCCCGCTCGGTCAGCTGCCACAGCCGCACGGGACGACCGCGTCCGCGCGCCTCGTCGCTGAATGTGACCCACCCCTCCTGCTCCAGTGCGAGCAGATGCTGGCGGGCGCCCATGGAGGTCATCTGCAACTGCTCCCCTAGCGCGGCGGCGCTCTGCGGGCCATGGCTCTTGAGCAGAAACAGGATCTTGTCGGTGCTTGCGTTCATGACCCCATTATGGGGAGCCCCCTTTATTAAATCAACAATTCACTTTACTTAATGCCGATTATCACTCAGCATAAATAAACCAATTACTTTACTTAATGGGTGCAACATGGCGAAACAACAGCACAAAAACCCCCTCTGGGTGCTGGTGATGACGGTCACGCTGGCGGTCGCCGGCTTCAGCCTCCCCTCCCCGGTATTGGCCCCCTTGCTGCTGGATCCGGCGCAGGGGATGCTGACGCCGGAAGCCTCCGACTGGAGCCGCAAGGTGTGGCTGGGGTTCATCATGGGGCTCTATCCCCTGTTCCAGCTGGTGGGCAGCCCCTGGCTCGGGCGGCTCTCCGACCGCTACGGCCGCAAGCCACTGCTGCTGCTCTCGCTGGCTGGCGTGCTGACCGGCTATGCCCTGATGGCACTCGGCATCGCCTGGCGCTCCCTCCCCCTGCTGCTGCTCAGCCGGGTGGTGGAGGGGCTGTGCAACGGCAACATCGCCATCGTGCAGGCGATGGCGGCGGATCTCGCCGGCAAGGAGCACAAGGCGCGCAGCTTCGCCTGGATCAATATCGGCATGAATCTGGGCTGGGTGGTGGGACCGGTGATCGGGGGCTACGCCGCGGTGATCTCGGGGGATTACAGTCTGGCGGCCTGGCTGGCCGTCGCGATGACCCTGCTCAACCTGCTGCTGGTGCTCTGGCTGGTGCCCCATCGTCCACCGGTGGCAGCCGCCCGGCAGGCACCGACGCTCTCCAGCCGCCAGCTGTTGCTGCAACCGGCCCTGCTCCCCTACTTCGCCCTCACTCTGGTCAGCTATGGCGCGGTGCAGCTCTACTTCACCTACTTCAATATCTGGCTGGTGGAGCGGCTGGCCTGGGATCCGGCCCAGCTGGCGCAGGCGGCGGTGCTGGTGAGCCTGCCGATGATGGCAGGCTCCTGGCTCGGCTCACGGATTGCCCGCCACTGGCGCGGCAGCTCTCTCGGCATCGTCGGCCATCTGGTGATGGCGACCGGCATGCTGCTCTTTATCCTGCCGAGCCACTGGTGGGGACTGGCGCTCACCTTCATTCCGGCCGGCATCGGCATGAGTCTGGGGGAGCTGGCCACCTCGGTGGCGGTCTCCAACCGCAGCCATGCCGAGCAGCAGGGACAGGCGATGGGGCTCTACCGCGCCCTCGCGGTGGGCAGCGAGATCCTGGCGGTCGTGCTCGGTAGTCTGGTGCTGCTGGCAGGGAGCGAGTGGCCCTTCTACCTCGCCACCCTGTGCGCCCTTGCCAGCGCCGCCGGTTTCTATCTGCTGCGCCAGCGTGCCGACCGCCGCCAGCAGTTGGCCAGCTGCGCCTGAGCCGGCAAAAGATCACAGTTCGGCGCTCCGCCATGCGGCAAGACTTGCATCGGGGCGCCGGGTCTGGGACGGTAAGGCTCTTGCTGGTTTGTTCGATGCTGGAGGAGTTATGAGTGAGTACAAGGCCATCGCCCTCGATATGGATGGCACCCTGCTGACCCGGGATCACAAGATCTCGTCGGCCACCCGGGCGGCACTGGCGCAGGCCCGCGCCCACGGCATCAAGGTGCTGCTGGTCACCGGGCGCCACTTCATGACGGCGCGCCCCTTTCACCACGAGCTGGCGCTCGATACCCCCATCATCTGCAGCAACGGCGCCTGTCTCTACGACCCGACGACAGATCGCATTCTGGCTGGCGATCCGCTGGCAAGCACCCCGCTCAACGCCTTGCTGGCACAAGTCGAAGCGCAGCAGATGGGCGCCCTGTTCCACCTGAGCGAGGGGATCGGCTACATCGGCTGCGAGGAGCATGTCACCCGCATCCGCCACTGGTCGGCCAATCAGCCGGACCACCTCAAGATCGCCATCCATCCGGTCGAGGAGCTGGCAGGCTGGCTCGACAACCCGGTCTGGAAGCTGGAGCTGTTCAATCAGGATCCGGCACGCCTGCACCGCTTTATGGACGAAGAGCGCGACCTTATCCCCTTCACCCGCGACTGGGCTGCCCCCTACGCGGTGGAGCTGGTGCAGCCCGGCTGCAGCAAGGGCAACCGGCTGGCCCAGTGGGCCGCCAGTGAGGGCATTGCGATGGAGCAGGTGGTGGCGTTCGGTGACAACAACAACGACATCAGCATGTTCGAGCAGGTGGGGCTGGCGGTAGCGATGGGCAATGCGGCGCCGCAGATCCAGCACCATGCCGATCAGGTCACCGCCGATCACAACGAGGATGGCATTGCGCTGGCGCTGCAGCGCTGGGTTCTGCCCTGAGCGGACAGGATGCAAGATGGCCAGCCGAGATGGCTGGCCACAAGAGATGGCTTAGTTGCCGAAGGAGAACTGGATCACCCGATCCGGGTAGCGTAGCCGGTCATATTCGCGGCGCAGGGATTCATAGTGGCGAATGGCACGATTGCGCTTGGCGCGGTAGTAGTCGCGCTGCTCGCTGTTGGTCTCGTTGCGGATGCTGCGCTCGAGATCGTCGATATCCCGCTCGGTGCGCTCCAACTCGTCGCTGATCTCCCGCAGCCGGGTCGCCAGCTTGTACTCTTCATAGCCGCGCTGGTACTGCTTGAGGAAGCTGGCGTCATTGGGACAGACACCGCGATACTCCTGCCCCTCCTTGCCCTTGCTGTAGGCCAGCTCGGGGATGCAGTAGAGCTCCAGCCCCTTGTTGTAACCCCGTTTCCACTCCGCCTCGTCCACCTTGAGGCCATACTCGCCGCAGGTGGAGACGTAGTCCCGCGCCTGATTGCGGGTCTTGCCCTGCTCACCATCCTGATAGCCAAGGTTGTACCAGCTCATGGTGCGGCACTCATCTTCCGACAGGGAGCTGCATCCGGCCAGCAGCAGTGGCAGGGTGAGCAACAGGATCTTCGAGGACATGGACAGACTCCGGAAAAGACAGTGGCTGGCATTCTAGTGAGGATGGGCAGGCAGGACAAGGGAGCCACTCTCGCCACTATCCGCCTCTTTTATCTGATGTTTTTATCACTATCAGGCACGGGGCGGCAGCTGGAGACCGCGTCCCTTTCCTTGTTACGGCTTGCAGGGTAAACTGCGCCATCTTTTAACTGGCGCGCAACAAAAACAATGAAAGTCCTGACCGTCGATTACCGCTCACCCGATGCGGCCCAACGCTTCACCGAATCCCTGCGTACTACCGGCTTTGGCGTGTTGACCAACCACCCCATCCCGAAAGAGCTGGTGCAATCCATCTACGACAACTGGTATCGCTTCTTCATGAGCGAGCAGAAACAGGATTTTCTGTTCAACCGCGAAACCCAGGATGGCTACTTCCCGCCATCGGTGTCCGAGGTGGCCAAGGGCCATAGCCAGAAAGACATCAAGGAGTACTTCCACATCTACCCCTGGGGCCAGATGCCGGCAGAGCTGAAAGAGCAGGCGATGGAGTACTATCGTCTGGCCAATGGTCTGGCCGCCGAGCTGCTGGGCTGGGTCGAACAGCATACCCCGGCCGATATCGCCGCCAACTACAGCTGCCCCCTCTCCTCGATGATCGACGATAGCCAGAAGACCCTGCTGCGGGTGCTGCACTATCCGCCGTTTAACGGCACCGAGGAGCCGGGTGCCATCCGCGCCGCCGCCCACGAGGATATCAACCTGCTCACCATTCTGCCCGCCGCCAACGAGCCCGGTCTGCAGGTGAAGGGTTCCGACGGCGAGTGGATGGATGTGCCGTGCGACTTTGGCACCCTCATCATCAACATCGGTGACATGCTGCAGGAGGCCTCCCGCGGCTACTACCCCTCCACCACCCACCGCGTCATCAACCCGACCGGCGGCAGCGCCAGCAAGTCACGCATCTCCCTGCCACTGTTCCTCCATCCGCGGCCCGAGGTGGTGCTCTCCGAGCGTCATACCGCCCACAGCTACCTGATGGAGCGGCTGCGCGAGCTGGGCGTCATCTGACCTGCCCTGCCAGTCTGGCATCACCCCAAAACCGGAGCAAAAATGCTCCGGTTTTTATTTGTTGGCATAATCACGCAAATAAGCGAATTTTATTAGGCAATCGTGCCAATAAATCGTATTTACGGCTGACAAGCTGCGTAGTGATTGCGGACCCCTTTCCGTAATATGAGCGCCATTCTGGCCCAGCCATGGGCCCTCGATTGGAGTTCAAATGATGCAGTCCCAATGGTCCTCCCGCCTCGGCTATGTTCTCGCCGCCGCCGGCTCCGCCGTCGGTATCGGCGCAATCTGGAAGTTTCCCTATGTCACTGCCGTCAACGGCGGTGGTGCCTTTTTGCTGGTCTTTCTGCTGTTCAGCTTCACCCTGGGGGTTGCGGTGCTGATGGGCGAGACCCTGCTTGGCAGCATGAGTCGTCGCGGCGTTGCGGGTGCGTTTGGCGAGCTGCTCGGCAAGCGCTGGAGCTGGGTCGGTGTGATGGGGGTGCTGAGCACCCTGCTGATCTTCTGCTTCTACAGCGTGGTGGGCGGCTGGACCCTGGGTTATACCGGCATGGCCGCTGCCGGCCAGCTCAATCATGGGGATGCGGCGGCCCTCACCGCCCGCTTCAATGACTATGTCAGCGGTGACGTCTGGCCCATTCTCACTCATCTGCTGTTTGCCGCACTGACCTGGATGGTGGTGCAGGGCGGGATCCAGAAAGGGGTGGAACGCACTCTGCGCTGGATGATGCCGGCCCTGTTCGTGATGATCCTGATGCTGGTCGCCTTTGGCCTCACCCTGCCCAACGCCATGGCGGGGGTACGCCACTTCCTGATGCCCGACTTCAGCAAGCTGGGGATGTCCGGCGTGCTCGACGCCATGGGGCTGGCCTTCTTCTCTCTCTCCATCGGTCTGGGCATTCATACCACCTACGGCGCCTACCTGCCCTCCAGTGAAGGGGTTGGTCGCTCCAGCCTCTGGGTGGTGCTGCTGGCCAGCATGGTGGCGGTACTGGCAGGCTTGATGATCTTCCCAGTACTGGCATCGACCGGTATCGATCCTGCTGCGGGCCCGGGCCTCACCTTCATGACCATGCCGGCGGTGTTCCAGCTGTTGCCCTTCGGTCAGGGCCTGGCGGTGATCTTCTTCTCCCTGCTGGTCTTTGCCGCGCTCTCCTCCGCCATTTCGCTGCTGGAGCACCTGCAGTGCTTCCTGTGCGAAACCTGGGGCTGGTCGCGTCGTAACGCCTGCAGCGCCATCACCCTGTTCGTCATGGTGTGCGGCATTCCGGTCAGCCTGTCGTTTGGCCCGCTGCAACATGTCACCCTGTTTGGCAAAACCATCTTTGAACTGCTCGACTTCATCACCTCCAACCTGATGATGCCGCTGTTCGGCCTGATGCTGACGCTGCTGCTGGGCTGGAAACTGGGGCGCAAGGCGCTGCCGCAAGGGCTCTCTGCCCACTGGCATCACCTGCTGATGAACTGCTGGCGCTGGATTGCTCCGCTGCTGATCGGCGGGATCCTGGTTCGCGGTCTTATCTGAGGATCAATGATGATGGGTGGGCTCACCGGCTCGCCCATCTATGGCTCTCACCTTGTCCAGGGCTCGTTGCCAACGGACTATCTCACCATCGTCAGTGGCTCTGGAGAAGGCGATGTAGAGGCCAGCCTCATGGAGCAGCACGCCACTGCTGGCCACGCTGTGACGGGATAACCCCATCTTGTCGAGGGTGGCATCCATGACTCTCTCCGCCATCGGCAAGGCATCTATCTTGCCCAGCATCAGCCGCTCGATGGCCTCTGTCACCGTCTTGTAGCGCACCAGATTGGTGTAGCCCTCGTGGGTCAGCCGCACATCATCCGCATTGCCAAGCACCACCCCGACTCTCGGCAGTTGACGCAGCTGGGCCAGTTCGGTCAGCGGCCGGGCACTGCCCGGAGCCTGATAGATTAAGACCCGGTTGATAAAAAGCGGGCCCACCCATTTGAACAGCGCCTCCCGCTCCGGGATCCGCTGCACCACAAAGAGCGCGTAACCCGGCTCGACCTGAGTCAGCGCCAGCGCGCGCTTGAGCGGATAAAGCCGGACGGGATAGTCACTACCCAGCTCATGCTGCACCTGCTGCACCAGTCGAATGGCCAGACCGTCGAGCTTGCCGTCGCGGGACTCGGTAAAGGGGGGGAGATCATGACTTAGCAGCGTTAATCCCGGCTGGGCCGACAAGCTCAGACTCAACAACAGCCAGGGCAAAACCATCCATCTCATACGACATCCTGTTTCATGTTTGGCACCTGCAAAGTCAGCTGATGACCGCAAGTTCCACAAGAAGCTAGCTGGATTATCGCCCAGTAACGGGTGAAAGGGGATAAAAGATAGGGCACACCAGCCCCGCCTCTGCGGTGAATCATGAATGCAGCCCATCGCCATCAAAAAAATTTTATTTTATGTGTCAATTTTTCTTTCCATGGTTTAGGCTGTCCCCTCATTCACTATTCAGGCTGTCACCCATGTCTGCCATCCTCGTGCTGTTTGGTCGATTTTTTATCTCGCAAGAGAGGTGACCTTGCACGCACAGTTTTCTGAATGTTCATTGCAAAGGTCGCCTCGGGCGGCCTTTTTGCTGTCTGTCGTTTATTGCTACAGAGGAGTATTGCTTCGATGTCGTGTTACCCGGAGGTTGTATGAGCCAGGTTCAGTGGTCTTCCCGTCTTGGTCATGTGTTGGCCGCAGCAGGTACAGCGATTGGCCTTGGAGCCATCTGGAAGTTTCCGTATGTGACCGCCACCAATGGCGGCGGCGCCTTCCTGCTGGTGTTTCTGCTGTTCAGCTTCACCCTGGGGGTAGCGGTACAGGTCGGCGAGACCCTGCTCGGTAGCCATAGCCAGCGCGGGGTGCTCGGCGCCTTCAGCAAGCTGGTGGGGCCGAACTGGCGCTGGATGGGGTATATGGGGATCGCATGCGGCTTCTTTATCTACAGCTTCTACAGCGTGGTGGGCGGCTGGACCGTGGGTTACGCCGCGCTGGCGATGGCTGGCAAGCTCAACCTGAGCGAAGGGAGCGCCCTCACCGCCCTGTTCAACGGCTATGTCAGCAACCCCTGGTGGCCGGTGCTGACCCATCTGATCTTTGCCGGGCTCACCTGGTGGTTCGTGCAGGGCGGCATTCAGAAAGGGGTGGAGCGGGCGCTGCGCTGGATGATGCCAGCGCTCTTCATCATGATGTTGCTGCTGGTGGGGGTTGGCCTCTCCATGCCCGGCTCCATGGCGGGTGTGCGCCAGCTGCTGCTGCCGGACTTCTCCATGCTGACCGGCCAGAGCGTGCTGGATGCGCTGGGACTGGCCTTCTTCTCCCTCTCCATCGGGCTCGGGGTACACACCACCTATGGCGCCTACCTGCCCAATAGCGACGGCGTGGTGCGCTCCGGCGTCTGGGTCGTTACCCTGGCCAGCCTGATCTCGGTACTGGCTGGGCTGATGATCTTCCCGGCGCTGGCCTCCACCGGCATCGACCCGACTGCCGGGCCAGGGCTCACCTTTATGACCATGCCCGCCGTCTTCAGCCATCTGCCGTTCGGTCAGGGGCTCGGCGTCGTCTTCTTCCTGCTGCTGCTGGTCGCCGCTCTCTCCTCCTCCATCTCCATGCTGGAGCATCTGGTGCGCTTCACCACCGAGGAGTGGGGCTGGTCGCGCCGTGGCGCCTGTCGGGTGCTGACCCTGCTCATCATGGCTTCCGGCATTCCGGTCAGCCTGTCGTTCGGCCCCTGGAGCGATCTGACCCTGTTTGGCAAGACCATTTTCGAGCTACTCGACTACCTCACCTCCAACCTGATGATGCCGCTGTTTGGTCTGGTACTGACCCTGCTGCTGGGCTGGCGACTGGGTGATGCCATTCTGCCTGCAAGCCTGTCACCCACCTTGCGCCTTGCGCTGCTCTGGTGCTGGCGCGTGGTGGCGCCGCTGCTGATCAGCGGGATCCTGATCCGCGGGATTATGTAACGTCGATCATCGCGATGAGGGCAGGCTCTGGCCTGCCCTTTTTCTTGCCGCTCGCCAGAGGCGGCAGTCAAGAAGCGGCAATAAGATGAGCAGGCATCAGCAAACTAAGAGCTGGAGTGGAAAAGGGCGCTTGGATAAGACGGGAGCAGACGGGACAAGTTAAGAGATCGAGCAATAGAAAATGCTGATCACTGAATTTCAGGCAAAAAAAAACCCCATCTGAGTGGGGACTTTCTCTGCAACCGCAGCTGATATCTCAGCCTCGCTTGCGAATATGGTGGTCGTTACTGGGATCGAACCAGTGACCCCCTCCTTGTAAGGGAGGTGCTCTCCCAGCTGAGCTAAACGACCTGGGATTCTTGAAATGATGGTGGGTCGTGCTGGATTCGAACCAGCGACCAATTGATTAAAAGTCAACTGCTCTACCGACTGAGCTAACGA
>NZ_JANFNW010000004.1:0-168023 GCF_024436135.1 Aeromonas sp. SG16 | reverse complement strand
CGTTACTGGGATCGAACCAGTGACCCCCTCCTTGTAAGGGAGGTGCTCTCCCAGCTGAGCTAAACGACCTGGGAATTCTGTCTCCACCTAGTGGAGAAAATGGTGGGTCGTGCTGGATTCGAACCAGCGACCAATTGATTAAAAGTCAACTGCTCTACCGACTGAGCTAACGACCCTCACCACGACCAGTACCGACTGCATTACTGCTTCGGCTCTGACGGCGGCCTATATTACGGATTTAAATTTCCGGTGCAACAGAAAATTCGTAATTTAAATCCGTTTGCTCACTGTGCGTACAAATGCAGGCTGTTTTTACAGTACCGTTACGAAAACAGTGACATACGGCAATGTTACAGCTTGCTCAGGCTCTGCTTCGCCAGCTGTGCCGGAGAGGTGTTGGGGTAACCCTTGATCACCTGCTCGTAGAAGGCTTTCGCCTCGGCCTTCTTGCCATCCAGCTGTGACAGCATCCCCAGCTTCAGCAGGGCATCGGCGCGCTTGGGCGACTTGCTGTACTTGTTGGCGACGGTAGAGAACTGGGCGGCAGCACCGGCTCGGTCACCCTTGTTGAACAGCAGCTGGCCCAGCCAGTAGTGTGCATTGGGGACATAGCTTGAACTGGGGTACTGCTTGATGAAGCCCTGGAAAGCCGGAATGGCTTTGTCGTAGTTCTTCTCTTTGAGCACCATGTTCACAGCAGCGTCGTAGGCCTGATTCTCGTCCTGATTGGTCGAGTAGTTGACGGCCGGGGCCGGATTGGCGGCTGTGGCGGCAGCTGGTGCGGCGGCGGCCGGAGCAGCGGCCTGCTGCTGGCTGCTCACCTTGTCCAGCTCCTGGTAGAGCTGACGCTGACGCTCTTGCGACTGCTCCATCTGGTAGGTCTGCTGCTCCAGCTGACCGCGCAGCTCGGAGACCTCCCCTTGCAGGGAGTCGACCTGCTGCTGCAAGTCAGCTTGCAGTCGCAGACGGGCGTTCAGGGTGCGCTCCAGCAGGGCAACCCGATCTTCGAGGCTACCGGTGGGCACGATGGCGCCGTTGTTGCCATTAAGGACAACGCCGCCGGAATCCCCCCCCAAATCGCTGACCGGAGCCGCGGCGTGGGCAGAGACTGCAAATAAAACGGCCATCGAAATGGCCGCTTGCTTATACACAAAATTCATCCGTATAGAACCTTAGTAAACCAGAACCGCACGGCGGTTTTTGGCAAAGGCTTCCTCGGTGTGGGACAGATCCAGCGGCTTCTCTTCGCCATAGCTGACGATGGAGAGCTGCTCAGCCTGCACACCCAGGGTTTGCAGATACTTGGCAACAGCCTTGGCACGACGCTCACCCAGAGCGATGTTGTACTCCGGAGTACCGCGCTCATCGGCGTGGCCTTCGATCAGTACTTTCACGCTCGGACGCTCGCGCAGGTAGCTGGCATGGGCATCCAGCAGATCAGCGTACTGACCCTGGATTTCGTAGCCGTCAAACGGGAAGTAGATGACGTTGTCGCGCTGCAGCGCTTCGAACTTCTGACGCATCTGCTCTTCCGGGGACAACATGCCGTTGGCGCCACCGGTTTGTACACCGCCCATGCCGTCGGTCATACCTGATTCGGCACCAGCAGAGCCTGAATCAGAAGAGGAGCTACAAGCAGCCAGGGTGAACAGTGGCAGTGCGATGGCCAAACCCTTGAGCAGTTTATTGAGTTGCATGCTATTTCCTTAAACCTTTATAACAAAACAAAAAACAATTGGATTTTTATCAATTCAAGAAGGGCGACCAAGCTGGTGCACGAATTTCACCGCTACTGGTCGGAAGCACAGCCTTGAAGCGACCATCAGTCGACACCAACGCAAGACTCTTACGACCCTGATAGATGGTGGCATAAATGATCATGCTGCCATTGGGAGCCACACTTGGGGACTCGTCCAGTGCACTCTGAGTCAGGACCAACTGGGCATTGGTGTCCATATCCTGACGGGCAATACGGTATTGCCCTTGAACCCGGGTCACCATCACCATGATCTTGCCATCAGGTGTGATGGATGCGCCCTGGTTGGATTCACCTTCCCAGGTCATCCGGCGAGTCATGCCAGTCGCCAAATTTACGCTATAAATCTGGGGTTTGCCACCACGTTCAGAGGTGAACAGCAAATTTTGCCCGTCCGGCATCCAGGAGGGTTCGGTGTCGATCACCCGGCTGGTGGTGACCCTGGTCAACTGCTTGCTAGCGACATCAACAACATAGAGGTTCGGTGACCCGTCCTTGGAGAGAACGATAGCCAGACGACGACCATCAGGAGACCACTCCGGCGCACCGTTGATACCACGGAAGCTGGTGATCAAGCTGCGCTGCTGAGTGTAGATATCCTGCACGTAAATCTCGGATTTCTGGTTCTCGAAGCTCACGTAGGCCAGCTTGCTGCCATCCGGCGACCAGGCTGGGGACATCAGCGGCTCGCGGGAGCGCAGCAGAGTCTTCTCGTTGTAACCGTCGTAGTCGGAGATCCGCAGCTGATACGGGAACTGGGTCCCCTGCTGTACGGAAACGTAAGCCAGACGAGTCAGGAAGGCGCCACGCTCGCCAGTCAGACGCTCATAGACGATGTCGGAGATACGGTGGGCGAACTGACGCATCTGGGCACCCGGGATGGTCGCCATGCGGCTATCCAGGATGTAACCGTTGCTCTCGCCACCCTGCGCCTTGGCCAACTGGCCCTTGAGCACATCGACCAGCTCGAAGTTGATCTTGTAGGTGCCGTCCCCCACGGCGGCGATGGAGCCTACCACCACAGCCTCAACCCCTTGGGCAGCCCAGGGTGCGAAGTTGATTTCGCTGCTGCTGCTCGGGGTCTGCGGCATCTGGCTGCGCGCCAGCGGCTTGAACTTGCCGCTGCGCATCAGGTCGTTGGAGACCACTTCCGCGATATCCTGCGGCAGCTGGCCATTGCCTTCCCACTTGAAAGGGGCAACGGCGACGGGACGGGCGCTGTCAATGCCGCCAGTGATGACGATATCCAGAGCCGCATGGGCACTCTGGCCCAGCAGCAAACAACCAACCAAAGCAAAAAACACTTTTCTGATCATGGCTTAAATACTCGGTTCCAATTTGAGGTTAAATTCCTTCAACATCTCGAATGCCGCAGGATCCTTCGGCACCGGCAACTGGTTGGCCTTCAATACGGCCGCTTTACCGGAACGACATACCGCCGGGTCACCCTGGCCGTTATCCACCGAAATGACAAAGCCACTGCTCGCAAGACGTACGCCGATAGTACATGTTTTGCCCCGCATGGTGGGATCCAAAATCATATAACGCTCAACAGTGGCCTTGATGAGTGCCGCATATTTGTCGACTTCACCCTTGGCTGCCGCCGATGCAGCCTGACTGCGCGCATTGGCTTCAGCCGCCATCTGCTGCTCCATCATGGCTTCCATCTCTTTCTGCAGCTTGGCCTCTTCTGCCTTGCGCTTGCGCTCGGCATCCGCCTTGGCCTTCTTCTCGGCTTCGGCTTTGGCTTTTTTCTCTGCGTCAGCTTTTGCCTTTTTATCAGCCTCTTCCTTGGCCTTCTTCTCGGCCTCGGCTTTGGCTTTCTTCTCGGCTTCTGCCTTGGCTTTTTTCTCAGCTTCGGCTTTGGCCTTCTTCTCGGCTTCCGCTTTCTTGGCCTTGGCCTCTTCAGCCTTGGCTTTCTCTTCCGCCTGTTTTTTCTCGAGCTCTTTCTTTTTCTTCAGCGCGAGCGCCTTGGCATCTTCCGCCGCTTTCTTCTCGGCTTCTGCCTTCTTGGCTTTTTGCTCTTCCAGCTTGCGGGCTTCCTCGGCTTTCTGGGCCTTCTCTTCCGCCTGCTTCTGCTCAGCCTCTTTCTTCTGCTTTTCGGCTTCGGCCTTGCGGGTCGCCTCTTCGGCCTGCTTGCGCTTGGTCTCGGCAATACGCAGGCGCTCCTGCTGCTCGGCCAGCTCGCGCTTGGCCTCTTCCGCCTCTTCCTTTTTCTTCTGCTGTTGCTGTGCAGCCTTGGGCTGAGCCTTCTGCTGCTGGATCTGCTGCGCCTGCTGGGCCAGGAATTCGCTATCCAGCATCACCGCATTGACGATCTGCCCCTGCGACTCGGGCCGCTTCGGCTTGCTGAAGTCGAGACCGACAAACAGGATGATGCCGATGATCAGGTGCAGCAGAAACGATGCGATGAGATAACCGGAAATACCACGCTTCACATCCATCTCCGTCAATTCACCGGATCAGTCATCAGGCCAACCTGAGGAACACCGGCTTTCTTGAGGGCCACCATCAACAGGATCACCTCTTCGTAGCGCACCGACTTGTCACCGGCCACCACCACGGGAGCGTTCTGGTTGATGGCCAGATAGCCCATGGCTTTCTCGGTGATGTACTGCTGCATCGCTTCGGGCGTGCCGCTTGGTACCGGCTCATCCTCGGCTTCGCCAGCCTTTATGACATATTCGCCATCAGTGTTGACGCTGACGATGAAGGGCGGCTTGGCATCTTCCGGCAACTGCTCGGATTCCGCCTGCGGCAGGTCAACCTTGACCCCCTGGGTGATCACCGGCGTTACCGCCATGAAGATGATAAGCAGCACCAGCATGACGTCGATATAGGGAACCACGTTGATCTCGGCCACCTTCTTGCGCCGGATCCGCTGATAGGTTTGCATTACTGATCACCCTGCTGCTGTGCAATTTGACGGTTCAGAATGGTGGTGAACTCGTCCATGAAGTTGGCGTAGGCGTTCTCCAGCTTTTCCACCTTGTTGGAGAAGCGGTTGTAGAAGATAACGGCCGGGATGGCGGCAAACAGACCCATGGCGGTAGCGATCAGCGCTTCCGCGATACCGGGGGCTACCATCTGCAGGGTCGCCTGCTGTACCTGACCCAGGGCGATAAAGGCGTTCATGATCCCCCATACGGTACCGAACAGGCCGATATAGGGACTGATGGAGCCGATGGTCGCCAGGATGGGCAGGTTGGATTCCAGATCGTCCACAGCTCGGGAGAGGGAGACGCGCATGGCACGGTAGGTACCGTCCATCACCGCATCCTGACCGCGGGCGCCGGCCTTCAGCAAGCGGGCATACTCCTTGAAGCCGGAGTAGAAGATATCTTCCATGCCTTCGATGTCATCGCGGCGGGAAGAGGACTCCTGATAGAGGCGATTGAGATCAACCCCGGACCAGAAGCGATCTTCAAACTGCTCAGATGCGATATTGGCAGCCTTGATCGCCTTGGAGCGCTGGATAATCAGCGCCCAGGAGACAATCGACATGCTCATCAGGGTCATCATGACCAGTTTTACCAACAGGCTGGCTTGCCAAAACAGGCCAATAAACGAAATTTCAGCGTGCACTTACAGCACTCCCTTCACATTTACAGGTATTGCAACAGGTTTCATTTGCGGATGACTGACACAGGCTATCTGTACCATGGCCTGAGTGACCAGTCGTCCATCAGCCGCCAGGATCTGCTGTGAAAAACGCATGGATGCGCGTTTCACTTCAGTCACTTGCGTTAACACATTCAAAAGTTCATTAAAACGGGCCGCCGAGCGGAAATCGATCTCTGTTCGACTCACGACGAAGGCATATCCCTCCTGCAGCAAGAGGTCCTGTTCGACCCCTTTGGCACGAAGGAACTCGGTGCGAGCACGTTCCATAAACTTGAGATAATTGGCGTTGTAGACGATGCCCCCGGCGTCGGTGTCCTCGTAATAGACACGCACCGGAAACTCATGGACTTCCCCCATAACAATCTGTGATCCATTCGACAGTCAGATGGGGGGCTATCATAGCGCAGGGCTGAATAGGAAAGAAGCAGGGGGAAGCAGGGAAATCCTGCCTCCCCCTGTTTTTTATGAGAGGAAATATGAATGTGTCAGCCAAAGGCCATACAACAAACTGGGCCAGGCGAGCCAAGGGTTAAACAGGATCCGCCCGAACACGCTTTTCAGATGAAAGCCGAGTCCGTTCAGGATGCCGCAGCAGACTGCCCACATCAGCCAGAACGACAACCAGTGGCCGTGGCTGCTGGTGTTGGCTGCTATCAGATTGGGGGCCTGCAAAATAGCGACGGCCAACAAGGCCGCCGCGAGCAACATCAACCCTTGCCATGGCTGGCGCTCCAGTGGAGCCGCCAGCCTGGCCAGTCGATCACTTATCCTCATCGATCTGACGATCCATGTTCTCGGTATGTTCCAACCACAGCGCATTGATGATGCCAAATGCACAGGCCAGCAGCAGACCCAGGATCCAGGTGAAATACCACATTATCAGGGCTCCTCTTAGTAGGCCGAATGTTGGTTATCTTCGATGTGCTTGTTGGTCACCCGGCCAAACATCTTGATGTAGGTCCAGATGGTGTAACCCAGCACAATCGGTACGAAGATAGCTGCGGCCACTGTCATCACCTGCAGGGTGTTGAAAGAGGCAGTGGTATCCCACATGGTCAGGCTCTGTGACGGCTCGAGGCTTGAGGGCATCACGAACGGGAACATGGAGAAACCGGCAGTCAGGATCACGCCAGCCATCGCCAGGGAGGAGGTAGTAAACGCCACCCAACCTTTGTTCAGCATGGCGAACAGTGCAGTCAGCAGGCTCATGGAGAGACCCAGTACCGGCGCGGCAATCATCCACGGGTAGAGGCTGTAGTTGTTCATCCAGGCGCCAGCCTGCAGCACAACTTCCTTGCCCAGCGGGTTGGAGACAGCATCGTTGGCCGCAGCCTTGACGATGACATAGCCTTCCATGCCGCTAACCCACCAGCCAGCCACCGCGAACAGTACCAGCAGCAGCAGCGAGCTGCCGATGGCGGCGGTACGGGAGCGCGCCAGCACTTCGCCTTCGGTCTTCATCATCAGCCAGGTCGCGCCCTGAGCCAGGAACATGCTGAGGCTGACGATACCGGCCAGCAGGCCGAACGGGTTGAGCAGGCCGAAGAAGTTGCCGTGATAGGTGGACATCAGGAACTGGTTGAATTCGAACGGCACGCCCTGCAGCAGGTTACCGAAGGCGACGCCGAACACGATGGGCGGAACCGCACCACCGATGAACAGGCACCAGTCCCAGTTGTTGCGCCATCTCGGGCTCTCCAGCTTGGAACGGTAGTCAAAACCGACCGGACGGAAGAAGAGCGCCATCAGGGTCAGGATCATCGCCACATAGAAGCCGGAAAACGCAGTTGCGTAAACCAGCGGCCAGGCTGCGAACAGAGCACCACCCGCAGTGATCAGCCACACCTGGTTGCCGTCCCAGTGGGGGGCAATGGAGTTGATCATGACGCGACGCTCGATATCTTTCTTGCCGACGAAGGGGAGCAGTGCGCCCACCCCCATGTCGAAGCCGTCAGTGATGGCGAAGCCAATCAGCAGCACGCCGACCAGTACCCACCAGATGACACGCAGAGTTTCGTAATCAAACATGGTCACTCTCCTTATGCCTTGAGCTGTTCAAAGTGATACTTGCCGGTCTTCAGGCTGCTTGGGCCGAGGCGGGCAAACTTGAACATCAGGTACATCTCGATCACCAGCAGCACTGTGTAGAACAGGCAGATACCGATCAGAGAGAACCAGATTTCAGCGGCAGGCACATTGGAAGCGGAGACCGAGGTCGGCAGCACTTCGGCAATGGTCCAGGGCTGACGACCATATTCGGCAACGAACCAGCCAGCTTCGATAGCGATCCACGGCAGCGGAATACCCCACAGCAGGCCCTTGAGCAGCCACTTGCGCTGGCCGATCTGGTGACGGGCACTGTCATAGAAGGCCATACCGATCAGCACCAGCATCAGCATGCCGACGGCAACCATGATGCGGAAAGCGAAGAACAGCGGCAGTACCTGCGGGATGGAGTCATCCACGGCGGCCTTGATCTGCTCGTCGGTAGCGTCGGTCACGTTGCTGGTGTAACGCTTGAGCAGCAGACCGTAACCCAGATCCTGCTTCACTTCATCGAAGCGGGCACGGGTTTCGTCAGACTTGTCACCAGACTGCAGCTTGGTCAGCAGATCGTAAGCGGTCATACCGTTGCGAACGCGCAGTTCGTGCTCGCTCTTCAGATCCTTGAGACCGGTGACCTGAGTATCAAGGGAACGAGTCGCGATGATGCCCATGGCATAGGGGATCTTGATGGCGTAGTCGGTGCGCATCTCTTCCTGATTCGGAATACCGAACAGGGTGAAGGCAGCCGGAGCAGGCTCAGTTTCCCACTCGGCTTCGATGGCAGCCAGTTTCACCTTCTGCACTTCACCGGTCTCGTAACCTGACTCGTCACCCAGCACCAGTACGGAGAGGATGGAAGCCATACCGAAAGCGGCAGCGATGGCGAAGGAGCGACGGGCAAAAGCCACATCACGATTCTTCAGCAGGTAGTAGGAGGAGATGCCCAGCACGAACATGGCGCCACAGGTATAGCCAGCCGCTACGGTGTGGACGAACTTGACCTGAGCAACCGGGTTGAACACCAGGTCTGCGAAGCTCACCATCTCCATCCGCATGGATTCGAAGTTGAACTCGGCACCAACCGGGTTCTGCATCCAGCCGTTGGCAACCAGGATCCAGAGGGCGGAGAGGTTGGTACCCAGCGCCATCAACCAGGTCGCAACCAGGTGTTGATGCTTGCTCAGGCGATCCCAACCAAAGAAGAACATGCCGACGAAAGTAGATTCAAGGAAGAAAGCCATCAGACCTTCGATAGCCAGCGGGGCACCGAAGATATCGCCAACATAGTGGGAGTAGTAAGCCCAGTTGGTTCCGAACTGGAACTCCATGGTCAAACCGGTCGTTACCCCGAGGGCGAAGTTAATGGCGAACAACTTACCCCAGAACTTGGTCATGTCCTTGTAGATGGGGTTGTTGGTCATAACATAGACAGATTCCATGATCGCGAGAATGAAGGTCATTCCCAGCGTCAGGGGGACAAACAAGAAGTGATAAAGGGCCGTCGCAGCGAACTGGAACCGCGATAGGTCGACCACATGCTCAGCAATCATGATGTTTCCTCACCGATTATTGGCACGGCTATTTTAAGTTTTAAGCACAAAGCTTCCGTTGATGGCCATCAAATGGGTCCCGCCATGAGCACTCACAACAAAACCCCATTACTAACAACCAGCATTAACAACAAGGCAATAACTGAGAACAAAGAAAGCTAATGTTTAACATTTATAAAACAACCAGCTGGAATTTATTCTCGCCCATGATGACTGTGGTTTTATATCACCTTTATTTGATTGAAATCAATGTAAAAGCACCCGCAAAAGATGACCGCAAAAGGCATTTTTAAACTATTTAACGTCTGATGACATGAGTCAGATCACAGAATAACAAAAACGGTAATTTATTGATTTAAATCAATTTAATTATTTAACCAACAATGCCTTCATTTAATTTGAAAAATGGAGCCAAGCTTCTTTTTCTTATGTTATTCGCAACTGACTCCCGCTCTGAAAAACTCAATTTAATACTGCTAAAAATGCATACTCATGCGAGCCAAACCAGTCGAAAAATAAATTAGATAAACTAATCTGAACGGTGCAATTTTTCTTGTTTGCCCACGCCGATTCGAACTCCTACAATGCGCCTCGCAGTGAGGGCATACCCTTGGATACAGGCCGGTTAATCGGGGTTCACGGTACGTATTCGACCATCATTTTGAACCTGACTATTGGAATCGAAGATGAAAAAGTTTGTTGCTAAAACCATCCGTTACTACAAGCTTTCCTTTGTTCAGCTCTATCAACTGAACCGACTCTGAGAGCTCGCGACGGCTCACCTGTTTATTTTCCGGTCTGTGTCCAGACGCACTCACTGTCTGTGAACATCCATCCTGAATTGTCTTTGCCCACCGCATCCGCCGTGGGCTTTTTTTTGCCCGGATAACAAAAAACCGCCTTATATGGCGGTTTTTTACTCAAGCAGCTGTTTTCTTACTTCTCATCAGGCCGCTGAAGGCCGAAATGAGCATATGCCCGCGTAGTCGCTATCCGCCCTCTTGGGGTACGTTGCAGATAGCCCTGCTGGATCAGATAGGGCTCCAGTACATCCTCAATCGTATCTTTCTCTTCACCGATTGCCGCCGCCAGGTTATCGAGACCCACCGGCCCCCCCATAAACTTGTCTATGACAGCCAACAATAACTTGCGGTCCATAAAATCAAACCCCTCGTTATCGACGTCCAGCATGTCCATCGCCCGTGCGGCGATGGGGCCATCGATCCGGCCATCGGATTTGACCTGGGCAAAGTCGCGCACCCGTCTTAACAAGCGGTTAGCAATCCGCGGCGTGCCGCGAGAGCGACGAGCGACCTCAATGGCACCATCTTCTGTCATGTCGAGCCCCAGACAGCGAGCACTGCGGGAGACGATATCGGTGAGATCCTTGACGTTGTAGAACTCGAGGCGCTGAACGATACCAAAGCGATCCCGCAGCGGGCTGGTGAGAGAGCCAGCCCGGGTGGTAGCACCGATCAGGGTAAATGGGGGCAGATCGAGCTTGATGGAGCGGGCCGCCGGCCCCTCCCCGATCATGATATCGAGCTGGTAATCCTCCATCGCCGGATAGAGCACCTCTTCCACCACCGGGCTGAGGCGGTGGATCTCGTCGATAAAGAGCACATCGTGTGGTTCGAGGTTGGTGAGCAATGCAGCCAGATCACCCGCTTTCTCCAATACGGGGCCAGAGGTAGTCTTGATGTTGACCCCCATCTCGTTGGCAACGATGTTGGCGAGGGTGGTCTTGCCCAGACCCGGCGGGCCGAAGATCAGCAGGTGATCGAGAGCCTCCCCCCGCAGCCGCGCCGCCTCGATAAAGATCTCCATCTGCTCGCAAACGGCATCCTGACCGGTATAGTCCGCCAGTTTTTTGGGGCGGATGGCACGGTCGATAATGTCGTCCTCGCGGGCGGCACTGGACGAAATGAGACGATCTGCTTCAATCATCTGCTACCTCACACCAGACTACGCAGGGATTCGCGGATGATATCTTCCACCGACATGCCATCTTTGGCGATCTTGCTGACGATCTGGCTCGCCTGTTGCGGCTTGTAACCGAGTGCCACTAGGGCACTGGCCGCCTCTTCCGCTGCATCCGGTGCTCGCAGTTCCGGCTCGCGAGATGGCAAGGTGACTGCTGCCGGAGAGAAGAGATCATGGCTGACCCATCCCTTGAGGCGATCCTTCATCTCCACCACCAGCCGTTCGGCCGTCTTCTTGCCTACCCCTGGCAGCTTGACCAGTGAGCTTATCTCTTCACGCTCGACACAGATGACAAACTGACTGGCTGTCATACCGGAGAGAATCGCCAGCGCCAGCTTGGGGCCGACCCCGTTGGTCTTGATCAGCTCGCGGAACAGGGCCCGCTCCTGCTTGTGGTTGAAACCATAGAGCAGCTGGGCATCCTCACGCACCACAAAATGGGTGTGGATGGTCGCCTCCTTGCCGATTTCCGGCAAATCATAGAAACAGCTCATTGGCATCTGCACCTCGTAGCCAACGCCACCCACTTCCAGCAAAACCTCGGGGGGCTGCTTTTCAATGACAATGCCTCTCAAGCGACCAATCACGGCTCTCTCCTCACCAGTACAGCAATTCGCAAATTGGCTCATAGCATAAAGAATAACTGGATAAGTATCCAGCATTGCCCTATCGGTGGCCGCTCATCGGAGAAGCATTTTATGCAAGATCCACCATGCTTGATCCTGTGCTTTTTCAGGCACGGGATAACCGGTAGCCGACTCCGCATCTTTGGCAAACATGGCGTTGTCTGATTAGACTTATTCGGCACCTGATAGTGCAACACACCAAGGAAGGCCATCACATGAAGATTGTTACGACCTCAAATCTGGGCCTCACCATATTGCTTGGCTGCACGCTGGGCATGGGGATCGTCGGCTGGTACGGCAGCCAGCGACTGGCCAATCTGCTCTCCTATGTATTGGGGGCAGCCTGGCAAACTGCAGATGGCGCCATGGAAGGCTCCATCGAACTGGGCCACCAGCAACTGCAAATCCAGAAGATGCTCAACGGGATCCCGCTCGATAATGGCAAGCTGAATTCAGCCAAGGCTGCAACCGATGATGCACTGACGCGGGTGGCCAACGGGCAACTCATCGACCCTTCCGCAGTCAAGATCATGCAGCAGCAGCAGCAGGACTATCGACAGCAGCAAGATGCCTTGTTGGCGCTCTATCGCAGCTATACCGATGTGGATCAATCCTTGCGCGATAATGCCGATCGACTGGCCCGCCTCTCGGAACAGATGGAGGTCATCGGTGATGAGGCCGTGGAAGGCCTGACGCAATCGCCTGACCAACCCATTAGCTGGAATGGCGGTCTGGAAACACGATGGGAGGCTGCCGATGGCGGTATGGAGGCCAATATCGGCTTCTTGCGTCAACTCTACGCCATGGAAAAGATGCGTAGACTCGGAATCTCGGATGCCATCAAAAAGGAGCTGGAAGAGGCAATCACATTTTATGAGAGTGCCGCCAGCCGGATGCTGGCCACTGGAATGTTCGATGCACAGGGCAGCGGAGAATTCGGCGGTCATACGCTGTCGAGCCAATACCGCGAGCTGCAGGCCCGCCACAAACAGTTGCTGGGCAGCTGGCTTGCGGCCCTCGCCAGTTATCAGACACAACAGGCGACCTATGAGCAAAGCGCAGATCGACTAGCGCAACAACTGGTCGATGTCGAGGCAAAAGGCGATGCCACCGTGGAAGATCAGATTATCCAGCTCAATGGCATCATCGGCCAGACCAACACTCTGATCCTGGCTGGCCTTGTATTCAGCCTCGTCATCGTCACCCTGTGTGGCTTCTGGCTGACCCGCAAGCTTGTAACCCCACTGCTCCAGGTAAATAAACGCATGGAGGATATAGCCGCAGGCGATGGCGATCTCAACGTGCGCATCAACCTGAAGCGGGATGATGAGATCGGATCGCTCGCCAATAGCGTGGATCGCTTTATCGAGAAGCTGCAGAAGATGATCAGCTCGACGATGCACAACAACCAGCATATCAGCGAGCATGTCCATACCTCGGTCAATCGGGTGGAGGCCATCAGCCAGAGCAGCCGCCAGACCGCCGAACACGCGCTGGCGCTGCACCATGACAGTGAAGAAATGGTGCAGGTTGCCACCGGTATCTCGGATAACTGCAGCATAGCCGCTCAAAATGCCAATGAAGTGCGCCAGCTGACCACCGAGAGCAGCCAGTATGTCGCCTCTGCCAGCGCAGGCATGCAGCGTGTGGTACAGGAGGTGAGCGAGTGCGCTATCGCGATCAATTCCCTCAAGGAGCAGGCGGGGCAGATCGGCCAGATCATCTCCACCATCAGCGGTATCTCGGAGCAAACCAATCTGCTGGCACTTAATGCCGCGATTGAGGCGGCCCGAGCAGGGGAAATGGGACGGGGCTTTGCGGTTGTTGCTGACGAGGTGCGCACCCTGGCCAACCGCACAGCGGCCTCCAGTGCCGAGATTAGCCAGGTGATTAGCAGCATCCAGCAGCAAACCGAGACCGCCTACCTGATGATGCAGCGCAATCTCAAGACGGTGGAAGCGGGTATGCAAGACTCCGAGAACACCAAGCAAATTCTGTTCAAGGTACAGGGTGCCATCGATCAGCTGGCCGATATGGTGCAGCAGGTGGCCGTCGCCACCGGGCAGCTGTCACACACCCTCAGCCACTCCTCTGACAAAGTCTCGGGGATCAGCCTGCAGGCCAAAACTGGTGAACAGGAGGCGCAGGAGTGTCTGCAACTCGCCTCGTCACTGCATCAGGCCAGCCTGCTGCAACAGCGGCTGCTTTCACAGTTCCGGGTCTGATCCCTCTTAACAACCAAGATGCCACTCCCTGCGAGTGGCATCTTTTTATCTGGATGAGTTAACTCCCTCTGGCCAGTTGTAGCGCCAGGATCAGCATGATGATGCCGACCAGCAGATCGATCCCCTGCTGCACCCTCCCCTTGGTCAGCCAAGGGGCTAGAGCTGCAGCCCCCAGAGCCAGTGAGTAAAACCATACCAGCGAGGCCAGCATGGCACCTGCGGCAAATGCCGGGCGCAATGAGTCAGTGACCTGACTACCGACTGAACCGAGCAGCATCAGGGTATCGAGATAAACATGGGGATTGAGCAAGGTAACGCCAAGGGTCATGGCGAGCACACTCTTTGCCCCCATTTGCTGGGGCGAGTCAGCAAGCCCGACCTGAGAACCACGCCAGGCACTGCGCAGGGATCGCACACCGAACCAGGAGAGAAACAGCACTCCGCCCCAGGTCAGCAGCGCCATCCCGATGGGGCTTGCAGATAGGACAGTAGCACCACCAAATACGCCGATCCCGATCAGGATGAGATCGCAGAAGCTGCAGAGCGTTGCGGTCAGCAGATGGTGGTTACGATGAATGCCGCGGCTAAGCACAAAGGCGTTCTGGGCACCGATGGGAATGATCATGGCAAGGCCAAGGGTAAAGCCTTGCAGAGTAGTAGTGAACATGAAAAGCACCGTCTGAAATTGGGAATAAACGGCACTATAGCGATGAGCGTCTATCCAGAGAAATTCATGGATTTACTGATTTATTCATTTTCCTAATGATTTCTTAATCTCGAATATCCACTCTCTTATCAAGCCATCTTGTCAATTACAGGATCTGACAATTGTGACCCTCCAATTGCAGCAGGAGAATCCATCGCTACCACCAAGGTCGTAGGGTTTTACTGCAGTGCGAGTGGAAAGTTTGTCACGACCACCTGTTCCAGGTTGGGCAACAGAATCCCGCTGCTGACGCCTTTTGCAATCGCTTGATAGCGGTTCATGGAGCCGGTTTTACGAGTGACCTGATTGAGATGGTAATTCACCGTTCGCTCGGTGATGCCGAGAATGCAGGCAATTTCACTCGAGGTTTTCCCTTCACTGGCCCAGAAAAGACACTCGGTCTCGCGTTCAGTCAAAGTCTCCGGGTACGAAGTTTCCACCATGTTGTAACGCACTACCCGTATAGCCGCTTCAAAGATGTAATTGGACATCCAGGAGAGAACTGGCGAGGACTCCAGCAGCAAGTCACTTGATGCCCGCTCGGAAGTGATGAAAGAGAGAATGCCGTTTTCGCCAGCAGCGCCATGAAGAGGGAAAGAGAGGCCATTGCGCAGCCCGAATTCGGCAGCCATGCCCATCACATCCATACTCCCCTCTTGTAAAAAGCGGGCTCGTTCATCAAGGCGATTCCAGTAGATGGGTAATGTCTGTTTGCGCGCCAGCTGAATCACGGGGTCGCATGCCAGCATGTTGTTTTCGGTATAGGCCTGCACCCAGGAGTCAGGGCACTGATTAAACAGCACAACCTTCGGTCTTTGCATAGACATGGGAATGATCAAGGCAAAACGATAGTAGTCATAACCCATTTCGATAGTGAAGCGCCCGATCAGCTCAGCCAAGCGGTTGCCATCTGTGGCCGATGTGAAGTGTTCGAGGTATTCAAGCAGTTGGTCGCGTTTCATGTGGTAGTCCCCCTGACCAGGCCCCGATTATAACGCTGAATAGAGTAATGGAGAGTTCATAATGTTTGTTTTCACTGGAAAAATGAGAGAACACCCACGAAACGAGGTGGAGAACGAACTCTATCGCTTTCGCAACAGCGTCTTTTCAGAACGCCTCGGGTGGGATGTCGAATCGCGTCGTGGACTGGAACGTGACAGCTTCGATTCACCAGATACGCACTGGGTGCTGATCGAAGATAGCGAAGGTGTTTGCGGCTGTATCCGCATGCTCAACTGTGCCGAAGCCTACATGCTACCAACGATATTCCCGACGGCACTGGCTGGCGAAAATGCGCCACGCAGTTCCGATGTCTGGGAGCTAACCCGTTTGGCCATAGATGCAAGCCGTGCACCCAGCATGGGAAGCGGAGTCAACGAACTGACCTGCGTTATCTTTCGCGAAGTCTACGCTTTCGCAATCGCTCACGGGATCCGCGAACTGGTCGCAGTGGTCAGCCTGCCGGTAGAGCGCATTTTCCGACGCCTTGGCCTTCCAATCGAACGCCTTGGTCACCGTCAGGCGGTAGATCTGGGCGCAGTTCGCGGGGTTGGCATTCGCTTTCATCTCGATGAACGTTTCGCCCGGGCAGTATCGCAGCCACTCAAGGGTAACTATCAAAGCAGCCACTATCAGCAGCCTGAACTGACCCCTCAAGCATAAAAAATCCCGGGAGCCCGCCCCGGGACAAATGGCTCGCCATGACTCCGCGCCGGGCTGCCAGCGCGACGAGCCCAGTATCTGCCCCAAAAGGCTCCTCTACCACTGTCAGATATCACAGCACCGCCAGAATGGCGCCATCTCTCGCCGTTGTTGTCCCCGGCGCAGTCACGTAGAGTTGGGCTCTGCGCTGAGGGGAGGATGAGGGATGAAAGAGCTGGATTACAAACTGCTGCGGGCACTGGATGCCGTGTTGCAGGAGCAGAATTTCGAGCGTGCAGCCAGGTCGCTGCACATCACCCAATCGGCTATCTCTCAACGCATCAAGCAGCTGGAGCAGCAATTTGCCGAACCGCTGCTCATACGCAGTCAGCCGTTGCAGGCAACCCCGCTGGGGGAAAAGCTGCTGGCTCACTATCGTCAGGTGCACCAGCTCGAACTTGAGCTGGCCGGCGAACTGGCCCCCGCCACGCCAAAAGCCCCCATCCGGATCAGCATCGCCGTCAATGCCGATAGCCTGGCCACCTGGTTTCTGCCCGCTATCGCTCCCTTGCTGGAGCAGCATCCCATCGAACTCAATCTGTTGGTAGATGACGAGATCCGCACCCTCGACAAGGTTCGCGAGGGCCAAGCCTTCGGCGCCGTCAGCCTGAGCCCCCAGCCACTGGCTGGTTGCTGCGTCGATGAGCTGGGCGAAATGAACTATCTGCTTACCGCCAGCCCCGCGTTCGTGGCGCGCCACTTTCCCCACGGTCTGACCCGGGAGGCGCTGGCCAAGGCTCCGGCAGTGGCCTTCGATCAACGCGACGACATGCATGTCAGCTTTATGGCGCAACACTTCGGACTGGAGCCCGGCGGTTATCCCTGCCACACGGTTCACTCATCCGAGGCCTTCGTCGCCATGGCCGAACAGGGCCTGGCCTATTGTCTCATCCCCGAATTGCAGATCAGAGGTCAGCTGGCTGGCGGATCACTGCTCAACCTCAGTCCCGACCATGTCCTGACGGAACGCCTCTACTGGCACCGCTGGGTACTGGAAAAGGGGGTACACAAGCAGCTATCCCAACGTCTCATCGACCATGCCAGATCGCAGTTGAAACCACGCTGAGCAGGCCATTCACCTTGGCTTTGCAGGGCTAAAAACGTATAGTGCTGGGCGATCCTTCATCAGGTCTCCACCCAGGTTTTCACTTCAGGTTCCTCACTTATGTTCCAAGACAATCCGCTGCTGGCCCAGCTCAAGCAACAAATCCGCGAAAACATCCCCAAGAAAGAGGGTGTTATCCGCGCCTCCGATCGGGGCTTCGGCTTTCTGGAGGTCGATGAGAAGACCAGCTATTTCGTGCCGCCTCCCTACATGAAGAAGGTGATGCACGGTGACCGGGTGAGCGCCCTGATCCGTACCGAAAAAGAGAAGGAAGTGGCCGAGCCGGATGCCCTGCTGGAGCAGTCCGTCACCCGCTTCGTGGCCCGGGTCAAGATGTTCCGCGACCGTCTCAACGTGGTCGCCGACCACCCGCTGATCAAGGATGCCATCAAGGCCCGCGTCAAGAAGGGTCTGGACGAAAAAGAGTTCAAGGAAGGGGACTGGGTGGTCGCCACCCTCAAGCGCCATGCGCTGGTCGACGGCAACTTCTCTGCCGAGATCACCCAGAAGATCGCCGCACAGGAAGATCACAACGTGCCCTGGTGGGTGGTGCTGGCGCGCCACAACCTGGCCCAGGTCGAACCGGCTGACTTGCCGGAGTGGAAGGTGATCGAAGAGGAGGAGCTGCCCCGTCGTGACCTGACCAAGGTGCCTTTCTTCACCATCGACGGTGCCAAGACCAAGGACATGGACGATGCGCTGGCCATCACCAAGCTGGATAACGGCTGGGAGCTGCTGGTCGCCATCGCCGACCCGACCGCCTATGTGGCCGAAGGGAGCGAGCTGGACAAGGAAGCCGCCCAGCGCGCCTTCACCGTCTACATGCCGGGCCGCAACGTGCCGATGATCCCGCGCACCCTCTCCGACGAGCTCTGCTCCCTGAAGGAGGGCGAGGAGCGCAACACCCTGTGCGCCCGTCTGCTGATCGCCGAAGATGGTCTGCTGCTGGAGGAGACCGAGTTCTTCGCCGCCCGCATCTGCTCCCACGCCCGTCTCAACTATGACGACGTCTCCGACTGGGCTGAGCATGGCAAAGAGCTGGCCATCGACGCCGGCGTGCTGGCCCAGCTGCCGCTGATGAAGGCGATGACCGAAGCGCGCATCAAGTGGCGCACCGAACATGCGCTGGTATTCCCGGACAGACCCGACTACGACTTCGAGCTGGGCGAAAATGGCGAAGTGCTGGCTATCCACGTCGAGCCACGACGCATCGCCAACCGCATGGTGGAAGAGTCGATGATCGCCGCCAACATCTGCGCCGGTCGCGTGCTGGGCAAGAGCGTCGGTTACGGCATCTTCAACGTTCACACCGGCTTTGACGAAGAGTCCCTCGACGGCGCCATCGACCTGCTGAAGAGTGCCGAAGCCCCGTTCGAGCGCGACGAGATCGCCAGCCTCTCCGGCTTCTGTGCCCTGCGCCGCTGGATCGACAACCTCGACACCCGCTGGCTGGATGGCAAGATCCGCCGTTTCCAGAGCTATGCGCTGATGTCCTCCGAGCCGGGCGCCCACTACGGCCTGGGTCTGGATGCCTACGCCACCTGGACGTCACCTATTCGCAAGTACGGCGATATGGTCAACCATCGTCTGCTTAAAGCCGTTATCGCCGGCAAGACCCCGGGCGAGCGCCCGAGCACCGAGCTCACCGAGCATCTGACCGCCTGCCGCCGTCTGCACCGCATGGTGGAGCGCGACATCGGCGACTGGCTCTATGTCCGTTATCTGAAAGCCGCCGCGGGCACCGATCAGGTGTTCAACGCCGAGATCATCGACGTGATGCGTGCCGGTCTCAAGCTGCGTCTGCAGGAGAACGGCGCCGTGGTCTTCATGCCTGCCCGTCACATCCTCGACAACAAGGATCGACTGGAGTGCAACTGGGACAACGGCCGCGTCTATCTGGACAAGGCCGAGGTGGTCTACGAGCTGGGCCAAATCATCGAGGTGAAGCTGACCGAAGCGGTGGAAGAGACCCGCTCCCTTATCGCCAAACCGGCGGTAGATCTGGTGCCTGGACCGGCACCGGAAGCGCCGGTCGCCGAGAACAATGCTGATAACGCCGCGGCACCGGCCGATGAAGCCAGCAAGGCGGAATAAATCCCCCTCTCCAGAGCCCGCCACTGTGCGGGCTCTTCTTTTCATAATCCTTCAAATCTCCCTGCCAACCGGCCACTGATTGCTGTTACCCGTAACAGTTAATAGCCCCATGCAAAGCCCGTCATCACGCACCATAAAAGGAGCCAAAATCTGGGCTCTGGATCTCCATTTTGACATTTCAATCAATAAATTAAACGGACTCTATATATACTCGCGGGGTTAGACCCAAAGGGATATTGGCATGCAGGAATGGGATCCGGAACACTTCACCAACTTTGCCCAGTTATGCGAAGTCAGCCTCGCTACCATTCGTGACAAGACAGATGCCGACTACCTCTATCTCTGGCTGAAATCCCCCGAACCGAAACTCTACCGCTTCCAGCTGGAGCAGGGGCTGACCACGCTCGATCTCGCCCATCTGGATGCGTTGCCCCTGCCCCACACCTTGATCGACAAGGCGATTCATCAGGGCCAGCTGATGATCGAGCCGGTCCACCAGCCTCCGGACGAGCGGGATGAATCGGAGCCCCAGCCTCCTCGTCTGCGCGCCTGCTTCCCCCTCAAACGTCACTTGAAGCTGGAAGGGGTCATCTACCTCGAAACCCACCGCCGGATCGATCGCCTCTCCCGCCATCAGCGTCAGGGGATCCAGCTGCTGATCCACTACCTGACCGCCGAACTTAGCAACCACCTGCTCGCAGATCAGGTTGATCAGGAGCGGGACCAGCGGCTGCATACCCAGACCGATCTGGTGCAGAGTCAGGCGCTGCAGGGCTCCTTCCTCACCATGCTGCAGGCACTGCACATGGTCAGCGTCACTCTCTCCCGTAGCCGCAGCGAGAACCAGTTACTGCGTGATGCCGTGCTGCTGGCACGCAAGGAGCTGCAATTTGACCGGGTCGCCATCTTTCTCATCGAGCCCGACGGCAAGACCATGCGCGGTACCTGGGGCACCAGTGAAGAGGGAGAGCTGGTGGACGAACACGACTTTGTCAGCCCCATCCCGGATCACCCCACGGTGCAGGAGGCGCTCAAGCGCAAGGATTACGTGCTGGTACTGGAGGATACCCCTCTCTACTACGAGAAACAGCAGGTGGGACAGGGCTGGAACGCCATGGTATCGCTCTGGGATGGCGCCATCCCCATCGGCTGGATTGCAGCAGACAACCTGCTGTGGCACCGCCCGCTCAAAGCCTATCAGAGCGAGATCTTCAAACAGTACGCCGCCATCCTGTCACAACTGCTGATCCGCCAGCGCACCCAGGAGCAGCTGGAGCGGCTCAATCGCGAGCTGGAGGAGCGGGTTGCCGAACGCACCATGCAGCTGGCCGAGACCAACCGTGCGCTGGAGGAGGCCAACCGGCGCCTTTCCCTGCTGTCGCTGGAAGATCCCCTCACCGGCATCGCCAACCGGCGCCAGTGGGATATCACCATGCAACGGGAGTGGGAGTGGGCAAGACGCACCCAGAGCCTGCTGGCCGTACTGATGATCGATGTAGACGAGTTCAAGGGCTACAACGATCACTTTGGCCACGCCAAGGGGGATGAGTGCCTCCAGCAGGTGGCCCGGGTGCTACAGGAGGCGGAACGCCGCCGCACCAATCTGGTGGCTCGCTATGGCGGGGAGGAGTTCGTCATCCTGCTCTGCGCACCGCAACCCGGTGAAGCGGAGCAGCTGGCGGAGCGGATTCACGAGGGACTAGCCCGCCTGCACCTGCCACATCCAGCATCCCGAGTTGCTGATTTCATTACGGTTAGCATAGGCTTTAGCTATCTGGTCCCCTCCCAGGACGAGGCATGGCAGAGCCTGACCGAACAGGCCGACCAGGCGCTCTACCACGCCAAATCAGAAGGGAGGGCCCGCACACTGGCTTATCGGTGATCCCATGCTGTTGCGTCGCTATCCCATCTTCAACCGTCGCCTGGCTCTGGTGGCCTACGGCATCGACTATCAGCTCAGCTCACCGGCCGAATGGCCCGCACTGGCCCAACATAGCCACCTGTTGGCGCAGGGGCGCCAATATCTGCTCCCCTTCAACCACGAACAGCTCGATGAGCAACGCCCCCTGCTGTTTGCTCAGGAGACCATCCCGCTGGTCGAGGCATCCAGCGAACGGCTACCCACCTCCTTTCCGGTGCTGGAGCAGTGGCGCGACAGCCGGCGCCGGCTCGCCGTGCATGGCGCCCATCGCGATGCCCGCTGGCTGGGCGCGAGCCGCCTGCTGGTGTTCTGGACCGGTGAAGAGGGGATCTGCCAGCCCACCGATCACAAGCGGATGGCGCTGAACGTCGAGGCGTGGGAGGACTTTCTCCCCTTGCGGGAGGCGGGGGTCGATTTCTTCGCCGGCGGCTTTCTCGCCCGTCCCGAGCTGGTCAACCAGCGCGCCCAGCAGCCCGACATGGCGCTGGTACAGCAGATCCTCCAGCTCATCTGCCACGAAGAGTTCTCGTTTGCCCAGGTCGCCCGCCTGCTGGAGCAGGATGCCTGGCTACCGGGCCTGCTGCTCACCTATGTCAACGCCCCCGGTTTCGATCACGCCACTCCCATCACCTCGGTGCCCCGCGCCCTCTCCTATCTGGGGGAGCAGGAGATCCGCAAATTCGTGCTGATCAACGGGCTGGCCAGAGCCAGCCAGCATATGCCCGAAGCCTGTACCCGGATGGCCATCGCTCGCGGCCGCTTCTGCGAGCTCATCGCCCTCACGGCGCTCGGTAAAGCTGACGCCAGCTGGGCCTTTCTGGTCGGGCTGGTGCAGGATGCCTCCCTGCTGTCGGAGGAGATGAAGCGCCACCTGCCAACTAACGTCAAACGGGCCATCGAGCTGCGCGAGGGGCCGCTGTTTCACCTGTTCCAGCTGGTCAACACCTACGAGCAGGGCAACTGGGCTCTGCTGGCACAGCTGGCCCCACACTACCAGCTCGATCCGGCCAGACTCACCCCCATCTATTTTCAGGCACAAATGTGGGGGCAAGCGTTTCTCACCAGCTAGGTGATGGCGAGCCGGGGAGCCACTGGCTAGAATGGGCTCCCTTTTTTCAGAGACAGACCCAGCACCATGACCCTTTCCGGATTCCAAGGCCTGGTCTTTGACCTTGATGGCACTTTGGTCGACTCCATGCCGCTGCACCTCGCCGCCTGGGAGCACACTGCCCGTGAGTTTGGCTTTCGTTTCGATGCCGACTGGTTCTATGAACTGGGTGGCATGCCGAGCCGCAAGATCGCGCTGCTGGTCGCCGAAGAGCAGCAGATCCCCCTCGATCCGCTCGAGGTGACCCGCTGCAAGACCGCCCACTACGTGGCCAACCTGCACAAGGCGACGGTGTTTCCAGCCATGCAGACACTGCTCGATCGCTATCACGGCACCATCCCGATGGGAATTGGCACCGGCTCACCCCGGGTCAATGCCGAAGCGGTGCTGCGCAATACCGGGCTGGATCGCTATTTTCAGGTGGTGGTGACGGCCGACGACGTGGAGCTGCACAAACCCAATCCGGACACCTTCCTGCTGGTCGCCAGCAAGTTGGGGGTCGCACCGTCAGATTGTCTGGTGTTTGAAGATACCGGGATCGGCGTACAGGCGGGCGAGGCTGCGGGTATGCAGACCTGCATGGTCAAAGAGGGTAAACCGCTAGGGATCGACTTCTGATGAGGTGAACGTTATCGCCCTGACAGGGCGATAACGGGAGTCCGCGCTCATACGGGACAGGATGGAGAATGAGCGGAACTCCCGTCAGCCGTTGACGCAGCAGGCGGTCAACGGACAGGCAGTGACGTACGATTACTCGTTGTTGCCGCCGCCCTGATTGTCGTCATAGCGACCCGGCGCACCGTGGGGACGCGGCGCCATGGAGACACGCGGCTTGCGAGCACGCTGGATGTTCACCTGCGGACGGCCGGTGTGCATGGCGATGGTGGAGATCTTGGCCTTGTAGACCAGCTGCTGGTTGCCGTGTGCATCGGTCAGCAGCACGCTGTACTGGTCAAACCCGCTGATGGTGCCCTCCAGCTTGATGCCGCTCACCAGGAAAATGGCGACCTGACTGCGGTTTTTACGCAACCAGTTGAGGGCAGAATCTTGCCCGTTCCCGAGGGAGAAGGCTTGCTCAATCGTGGAGTAGCTTGGGGATTCAGTTGTCATAAATTATTGTCCCGCGGAAAAAAAGTGGCGTTTGATTGTGCTAAATGGCCACTGGCTTGTCAAAGTCATTCTCACACACCGCCCCGCAAATCGCACCGCCGCAGGACTGGTCGCTGACCGGTACAACTGCGATAATCGCCCCTCTGGTTCTCTCGCGAGCCTAATCTGGGGTTTTATCTTGCATCCGGTTTCACACCAACACCATACCACCTACGTTCATGACGACACCGCCTGCGAAGAGTGTGACCTGCTGATCCCGGCCACACCGCTGGCGGTGGGCGAAGCCAGCCACTGCCCCCGTTGCGGTCACACCCTGAGCCAGCATCTGCCACAACAGGAGCTGCGTCCCATCTCCTACGGGTTTGCGGCGCTCATCATGTTCGTGCTCTCCAACTCCTTTACCTTCATGTCCTTCTCGGCCAAGGGGATCGGGCAGGAGATGACCTTTCTCCAGTGCATCTCGACTCTGGTGGACGAAGGGTATCTGTTTCTCAGCGCCGTGCTCAGCATCACCCTGATCGGTCTGCCGCTGGTCTATATCAGCTCCATCATGCTGGTACTGTGGCGCCTCGACAAAGACCTGCACAGCCACGCCCTGCGCTCTCTCGGCCGCCTGCTCTGCCGTATCAAGCCCTGGCTGATGGTAGATGTCTTTCTGGTGGGGGTGCTCATCTCGCTGGTCAAGCTGATGGGGATGGCCGACATCCAGATGGGCCTCTCGTTCTGGGCCTTCGTCGGTTACACCATCCTGCTCATCAAGACCATCTCGTCGCTGGATCGGATGTGGCTCTGGCAACGGTTGTTCGGCCCGACCGAGCAGCGTGAACTCGATCCCGAAGCGGGCGCCATGGCATCGGGTCTGGTGGGCTGCCATATCTGCGGCGCCCTGAGCGAGGCGGGCAGCCACAGCTGCCAGCGCTGCGGCGGCAAGCTGCATGCCCGCAAACCGGGCGGCCTGAATCGCACCTGGGCCCTGCTCATCACCTCGGCCATTCTCTACATCCCGGCCAACGTCTACCCGATTATGGACACCGTCTTTCTCGGCGATGACAGCCCCTCCACCATCCTCGGCGGCGTGGTGCTGCTCTGGGCGATGGGCTCCTACCCCATCGCCGCCGTCATCTTCTTTGCCAGCGTGGTCGTGCCGCTGGTGAAGATCCTGGCGCTGTTCTGGCTCTGTTACATGGTGCAGAGCGGCCATGCCGAGTCGCCGCTCGGCAAGCTCAAGCTCTATCGGATGACCGAATTTGTCGGACGCTGGTCGATGATCGACGTCTTCGTGGTGGCCATTCTGGCGGGCCTGATCCGGCTCGACAACCTGATGACCATCTACCCCGGCCCTGCGGCCGTCGCATTTGCAGGCGTGGTGCTGATCACCATGGTCGCCGCCATGAGCTTCGACTCGCGCCTGATCTGGGATTTACAACAAGGAGAACGCGAACGTGAGTGAGCGTAAAACAAGGTGGAAACCGGGCTCTGACTTTCTGAGCTCCGCCGCCGCAATCTGGATGGTGCCCCTGCTGGCGCTGTTCATCGGTCTCTGGATGCTGTTTCAGCACTGGTACTCCCAGGGCCCGAGCTTCACCCTGACAGTCGCCACCGCCGAAGGCATAGTGGCAGGCAAGACGGAGATCCGCTCCCGCGAGGTCACCGTCGGCCGCATCGATGCCGTCCAGCTGAGCGATGACTACAGCCACGCCGTGCTCAAGGGCCGCCTGACCAACGACGCCGCCAGCATGCTGCGCGGCGACAGCAAGTTCTGGGTGGTCAAACCCAGAGTGGGTCGCGAAGGGGTATCGGGTCTGAGCACCCTGCTCTCCGGCGCCTATATCGAGCTCTCCCCCGGCAAGAAAGGGAAGGCACGCGACGAGTACGCCATGCTCGACAAGCCGCCGCTCGCCTCGCTGGACGCCAAGGGGCTGCGCCTCACCCTCTCCAGCCGTGAAGCCAAGGCACTTGGCGAGGGCTCGCCCATCAACTATCAGGGCTTCACCATAGGTCAGGTGGAAGAGGCGAAGTTCCTGCCTGAAAAGAGCGAGATGCAGTATCAGATCTTCATCAACGCCCCCTACGACATTCTGGTGAGCAGCAACTCCCGCTTCTGGCTGACCCCGGGCTTCGAGGTCTCCATGAGCAGTGAAGGGATGAAGGTGAAGATGGATTCGCTGGAGAGCCTTATCGACGGCGGCATCACCATGGGCCTGCCTGCCGGCTGGTCACCGGGTGATCCGGTCAAGCAGCACGAGGAGTTCACCCTGTTCCAGGATGAGGCGAGCGTGCTGGCCGGTAGTCTGGATCAGTTCATCGACTACGTCTTCCTGTTCGACGACAACGTGGCGGGTCTCCATCCGGGCGCGGCGGTGCAGTATCGCGGCATCCGGGTCGGCACCGTCATCTCGGCGCCCTACATGATCGAGGAGAAGGGGGTTCGCATCTTCCAGAACCGCCAGATCCCGGTACTGGCCCGCATCGAGGTGCAGCGTCTCTCCCACCGTTATGCCAAGGCGGAGAAGGACCAGTGGCGCGCCCTGTTCAGCAAGCAGTTCAAGGAGGGGTTGCGTGCCAGCCTCAAGACCTCGAGCCTGCTGACCGGCGGCAAGATCATCGACCTCAACTTCTATCCGGACGCACCGCGCTTCGATCAGGTCAAGCTGGCCGGCTATCAGGTCTTCCCGACCGTGCAGGGCGGGCTGGATCAGATCGAGCGCAAGGTGAACCTCATCCTCGACAAGTTTGTCGACATGGATATGGCCACCACCCTGACCAAGGTCAACAGCTCGCTCTCGACGCTGGATGGCACCCTGCGCAACATCAGTGCGGTCAGCGCCAATCTGGACAAGCTCACCGCCAAGGACTCCACCCAGCAGCTGCCGGCCTCGCTCAACGAGAGCCTCAAGCAGTTGCAGGAGACCCTGCAGGCCTATGATGCCCAGTCGCAAACCAATCAGGATCTGCGTCAGTCGGTGCAGACCCTCAACCAGCTGATGCGCGAGCTGCAGCCGCTGGTGCACTCTCTCAACGAGCAGCCGAGTTCGCTGATCTTCGATCGCGTCCGTCCCCGGGACCCTGAACCCAAGCGAGGCACACCATGAAAAAGTTCATCCTGACGCTGGCGCTGACCGGCCTGCTGGCCGGGTGCAGCGGCACCCAGCCAGCGCTGCACTACTACTCCCTCGCCGCCGACAGCCAGCAACCGGCGGCGGTGCCGGTTACCCCGCAGCACCAGCTGGTGCTGCGCCCCATCGCACTGGCGGGCCAGCTCGACCGGATCAGTCTGGTCTATCAGCTGGAGGGGCAGGAGCTGCACTTCGCCGAGTACCACCGCTGGGCCGGTTCGCTTGACGATCAGCTCAACCAGCTCACCCTCAACGGCCTCTCCACCCGCCTGCCGGGCTGGGTCGTCCGTCAGGATGGCGGCCGCAAGGGCCCGGTGCTGACCATACTGGTCGAGCGCTTTCAGGGTCGTCACGATGGCCGCGCCGTGCTGAGCGGACGCTGGCGCCTGCTGGCGGAAGATGGCTCGGTACTGCGCGAAGCCCCCTTCAATCAGGTGCGGGTGCTACCGGCCGATGGCTACAACGCGCTGGTCAGCGAACTGGGGCTGGGCTGGCAACAGCTGCTCGACCAGATTGCCGACGAGGTACGCAAGCAGGGCTGACCACCGCAAGCTGCGAGCATCAGATAGCAAAAAACGACGCCAGTAGGCGTCGTTTTTTTATGGGCGCAAGTCAGAGGCGACTTATGCCTTGGCGGGCAGGCTCAGGCGAGCGACAGCTTCGACGTGCATGGAGTGCGGGAACATATCGACCGGCTGCACCTCGTCCAGCACGAAGCCCTGCTTGACCAGCCAGGCGAGATCGCGGGCCAGGGTCTGCGGGTTGCAGGAGACATAGACCAGACGGCGCGGCGCCATGGCCACCAGGGTCTGCAGTACGGCCTTGTCACAGCCTTTGCGCGGCGGATCCATCACCACCACGTCGGCGCTCACCCCTTCGGCGTGCAGGGCAGGCATCAGCTGCTCCGCCTTGCCGACATGGAACTCGGTCTGCTCGATGCCGTTGAGGGCGGCGTTGCGACGGGCGTCGCTGATGGCGCTCTCGACTGACTCGATCCCGACAACCTTGGCGGCCTTGCCGGCCAGGAACAGGGAGATGGTGCCGATACCGCAATAGATGTCGAACACCGTCTCGTTACCGGTCAGCTCGCAATACTCCAGCGCCTTGGAGTAGAGCACGTCGGTCTGGCTCGGGTTGTTCTGGAAGAAGGAGAGCGGCGAGATCTCGAATTCGAGTTCGTGGATCTTGTCGCGGATCACCCCGCTGCCCAGCAGCACCCGGTTGTTATCGCCCAGAATGCGGTTGGTGCGCGCTTCGTTGATGTTCTGCACCAGGGTAGTGATCGGCAGATCCTGCAGGGCCGCCAGCAGCTCGGCTTCAAACGGCAGCTCCTCACTCAGGGTCACCAGCACCACCATCAGCTCGCCGCTCTTGAAGCCCTTGCGGGTCATCAGGTTGCGCACACAGCCGGTGTGGTTCACCTCGTCATAGGCAGCGATGTCGTGCGCGCGCATCCAGTTGCGCACCCGGGCGTTCAGCTCCACGTGCAGCGAATCCTGCACCGCGCAATCATCGGCGGTGATGAGGTCATGGGAGTGCTTGCGATAAAAACCGATCTCGGCACCGGCATCACAACCGCGCACCGCGTACTGCGCCTTGTTGCGGTAGGCGAACGGGGTCTCCATGCCGAGGATGGGATTGACCACGGCATCACCCAGCCCGACCTGCTCCAGGGCGCTCTGCACCAGACTCTGCTTGAGCTTGAGCTGGGCCGGATAGGCCAGCGGGCGCACCTGACAGCCACCGCACTCGGTGTTGGGGCAGAAGTCTGCCACCCGGTCGGCGGAGGGCTGGAGCAGCTCGGCGACCTTGCCGTGCAGGTAGTTGGGCTTCACCTCGGTCAGTTCGACCAACGCCTGCTCACCCGGCAGCAGACCTTCGACAAACAGGGGGCGGTCGAACAGGCGTCCTTTGCCATCTCCTTTGTCGGTCAGTTCCAGGATCTCGATCTGGTGTTGATGTCCCACTAGCGGCATGAGCGGCTCCAAAAGTACAAATAAAGAGGGGGCGACGAGGCCGGTTTGGCCGACCCGTCACGAAAAGGTGGCAGAGTTTAGCGGAGATCCGGCCAAATTGCAGGCATTAAAAGCCCAATGGTTGTGGTACTACCCGTCCCGCTTTTGCAGCCCGGCCAAATGACCCGTGGGCAAGGCCCCGCCAGCCCCCGTTCCCGCTGGCTGCGGCAAGATTTGCATCGTCAGGATCGGCCAATCCCCTTAGCGAGCCCTCACTGGCAAGCTGCGGCCCGTTGCAGGGCCAAACTGCGCGGTATAAATTAAATTTATGGGTTTTGCCGAAATGGCCAAATTTTTACTTATACCAAGCCAATTGCGGTCACATGCGCCTCCGGCAAGCTGATGATGGCCAGCCGGGCATCCCCTCCGATCCGCGCAAGATGGCCAGCCCGCGCAGCCCTTTCGCGGCTGCGGCAAATTTAGCCCTTGGGCCGCAACGCCCAGCCTGTTAAAATTCCGCCCTTGAAATTATCCTGGGCCCCGCGCCCGTTCTAGCTAAGGTCTACCGCGATGCGTACCAGCCAATATCTGCTTTCCACTCTCAAGGAAACCCCCTCCGACGCTGAAGTTGTCAGCCACCAGCTGATGCTGCGCGCCGGGATGATCCGTAAACTGGCCTCCGGCATGTATGCCTGGTTGCCAACCGGTCTGCGGGTACTGAAGAAAATCGAGAACATTGTTCGCGAAGAGATGAACAATGCTGGTGCCATCGAAGTCTCCATGCCGGTGGTGCAACCCGCCGAGCTGTGGCAGGAGTCCGGCCGCTGGGATGACTACGGTCCCGAGCTGTGCCGCCTGACCGACCGTCACAACCGTCCCTTCGTGCTGGGCCCGACCCACGAAGAGGTGATCACTGCGCTGGTGCGTTACGAAGTGAACAGCTACAAGCAGCTGCCGCTCAACCTCTACCAGATCCAGACCAAATTCCGCGACGAAGTGCGCCCCCGTTTCGGCGTGATGCGTGGCCGCGAATTCCTGATGAAGGATGCCTACTCCTTCCACATCGACAAAGAATCTCTGGTCGATACCTACGAGAAGATGCACGCCGCCTACTGCAAGGCGTTCACCCGCATGGGTCTGAACTTCCGTCCGGTGCAGGCCGATACCGGCTCCATCGGTGGTACCGGCTCCCACGAATTCCAGGTGCTGGCCGAGAGCGGTGAAGACTTGATCGCCTTCTCCGATACATCAGATTACGCCGCCAACATCGAGATGGCCGAAGCGCTGGCGCCGGCCGGCGAGCGCGCTGCCGCCACTGCTGCCCTGACCAAGGTTGCCACCCCGAACGTCCACACCATCGACGAAGTGGCTGCCTTCCTGAACGTGGCGCCGACCACCATCGCCAAGACCCTGCTGGTACTGGCAGAGGAAGATGAGCACGGCAAGCAGGCCGTCATCGCACTGGTACTGCGTGGCGACCACGAGCTGAACGAAATCAAGGCCGAGAAACTGGCTGGCGTGGCCAACCCGCTGACCTTCGCCAACGACGAGCAGATCAAAGCGGCCGCCGGTTGCGACGCAGGCTCCATCGGCCCGGTCGGCTTTGCCGGTCGCATCATCGTCGATCGCAGCGCCGCCCATCTGGCGGATTTCGTCTCCGGCGCCAACGAGACCGGTTTCCACCTGACCGGTGCCAACTGGGATCGCGACATCACCGCTTACGAAGTTGCCGACCTGCGCAACGTAGTAGAAGGCGACCCGAGCCCGTGCGGCCAGGGCAAGCTGCTGCTCAAGCGCGGTATCGAAGTGGGCCACATCTTCCAGCTGGGTACCAAGTACTCCGAAGCGATGAAGGCGAGCGTGCTGAACGAAGGCGGCAAGTCCGTCACCATGGAGATGGGTTGCTACGGTATCGGGGTTTCCCGTCTGGTGGCCGCTGCCATCGAGCAGAACAACGACCAGTACGGCATCATCTGGCCGGACGCCATCGCCCCGTTCGAAGTGGCCATCGTGCCGATGAACATGCACAAGTCCGTGCGTGTTGCCGAGCTGGCCGAGCAGTTCTACGCCGAGCTGAAAGCGGCCGGTGTCGACGTGCTGTTCGACGACCGTAAAGAGCGCCCGGGCGTGATGTTCGCCGACATGGAGCTGCTGGGCGTGCCGCACGGCATCGTCATCGGCGAACGCGGCATGGATAGCGGCGTGGTGGAGTACAAGTGCCGCCGCACCGGCGAGAAGCAGGAAGTGGCCATCAGCGATATCGTCGCCATGATCAAGGCCAAGCTGGGCCGCTAAGCCCACCCTCTTCCCGATATAAAAAAGCGCGCCCGATGGCGCGCTTTTTGTTTGTCTTCTCTTCTAAAGCAAAGAGGATTGCGGCAAGGAGCCTACTCGTTGCGACCGATAAAGAGATCGGTCACGTGGCAGCTGCTACGCGCCGCCAGCGCATCGAGCATGTAGGCGGCGGCATCTTCCGGGGTCATGAAACGGGTCGGGTCGACGTGATCCGAGTTGTCCCAGAAGGCGCTGCGGATCCCGCTCGGGTAGAGGTTCACCAGCCGCAGCGGCGAGCCTTTCAGCTCGGCGCGCAACGACTCCAGAAAGCCGCGCATCCCCCATTTGGAGGCGCAGTAGAGACTCTCGTTGGCCTTGCCCACCTGAGCGGCAGAGGAGAGCACGTTGGCCAGCACCCCACCTTTCTCGCCGATAAGGCGCACCGTCTGCTGGGCAACCAGAATGGTGGAGACAAGATTGCTCTCCACCACACTGCGGATCTGCTCGGCGGTGTAGATGCCGACCGGGCCGAATTCACCAACCCCGGCGCAGTGGATCACCATCTCGGGCAGGCCGCCCCACTCGACGGCGGCGGCAAACGCCATCTCCACCTCTTCGTGGTGCGCGAGATCGGCGGCAATGCCGATCACCGCCTGACCGAGCAGATCCTCCTGCTCCTGCAGCTTCTCGTAACGGCGCCCCATCATGGCAACCCGATGGCCCCGCTCAACCAGCCCTGCGGTCAAGGCGCGGCCCAGACCGGAACCGGCCCCCGTCACTATGATGTAGCCCATTACTTCTCCTTGTCGTCAGAGGTTCAGATTAGAAGGTGAATTCGCCGCCCATGAACCAGCCGTCGATACGCTGGTCGACGTTGTCGAAGTCCACATTGGCTTCACGCCAGCCGGCACGCAGCTTGACCGGCATGTTGGAGAACTTGTAGGAGGCACCCAGACGGTAGTCATAGTTGTCCACATCGTGAGTACGCAGATCACCGAAGAAGGCGAAACCTGTGTTCGGGATGTAGAGTTCGCTACCGGCGTAGGCCATCACGGTGTCCTTGTCGTAGCCCTTGCGACCGTAGGAGGTCAGCTCGCCATCGTAGTAACGACCGGTCAGACCCAGATCGATCTTGAACAGATCGTTGTTGAACAGACGGTAGTAGAGGTTCAGATCGTAGGCAGTCAGCTCGTTTTTGAAGGCGCCGCCGGAGGTGCTGAAGTCGGAGATCTCAAACTTGGCGTTCGGCAGGAAAATGATGCCGTGTTCCAGCTGCAGGTAGCCGTTCCAGTTGTAGTGATCGTCATAGTTGGTGCTGGCACCATAAACCTGACCACTGCCCTGGGCATTCCATACATCGGCACCGGCGGCGAAACGCCAGTCATTGGCGGCCATGGCACCCTGGCTGCACAGGGCAAACAGAACACCGGCAATCAGCGTCTTTTTCATCACTTCACTTCCTCTTGCATACATGGAAAGAGCGCTATTTTACCCGGTGCAGCCAAAATACCCAGTCTCAAATCTGAACAAGCGACGACAAATGTCAGTGTTTCATATGCTTCATGTTCATCCCGGCCATCGGCTCGATCGGTTTGACCGGCAGGGAGAGCTCCAGCTTCTCGCCATCATCCATGGTCAGGGTGAGCGGCATCGGCGTTTTTTCGGAGAGAGCGCCAATCTCGAACAGCATGATGTGGAAGCTGCCGGGTTTGAGCGCCACTTCGCCCTTGGCCGGGATCTCGATGCTCTCGACCTGACGCATCTTCATCACGCCATTCTCGTGCAGGTGGGTATGCAGCTCGGCGCGACCCGCCGCAGGAGAGGCTGCGGCTACCAGCTTGACCGGCTTGTCGGCATCGTTTTTGAGCACCATGAAGGCGGCGGTGTTGGGAGAGCCCGGCGGCAGCAAACGCACATAGCCGTCAACCGCATCCACCTTGGCCAGCGCGGGAGCCGTCATGCCGAGCACCAGCAGAGAATAAAACGCACGTTTAAACATGGTTGAAATCCTTTTATGATGTTGTTAAACGGCTCCAAGGTTACTCCGGCAGTAACCTTTGTGCACCCTTCAATAACAAGGATTTAGACATGGCCCCCATTCTCGTCGCCGAGCAGCAGGATGGCTTGCTCACCCTGACGCTCAACCGCCCCGACAAGCGCAATGCCCTCAATACCGCCCTCTATCAGCAGTTGGTGAGCGCCCTGCAACAGGCGGCAAACGATGAGGAGGTGCACGCCCTGCTGCTACAGGGTCAGAGCGACTGCTTTACCGCGGGCAATGATCTGGCCGATTTCGTCGGCAAGAGCTCGCTGGAACCCGATGACCCCATCCTGCAGTTCCTCCACACCCTGGCTGACTTTCCCAAGCCGGTGATTGCGGCGGTCGGCGGCCCGGCGGTGGGGATCGGTACCACCATCCTGCTCCACTGCGATCTGGTCTATCTGGCGGATAACGCCCGCCTGCAACTCCCCTTCGTCGAGCTGGGGCTGGTGCCGGAGTTCGCCTCCAGCCTGCTGCTGCCGCGCATGGTGGGTCACCTCATGGCGGCCGAGCTGTTGCTGCTGGCCGAGGCGATCGATGCCAACGGGGCACTGCGGCTCGGACTCGCCAACAAGGTGGTAGCGGCCGATGTCCTGCTCCCCTTTGCCCGCGAGCAGGGGCTCAAGCTGGCAGCCAAGGCGCCCAGGGCGGTGCAAAAGAGCAAGGCGCTGCTGAAACAGGAGCTCAAACAGGCGGTCCACTTCGTCATCGATCTGGAGGCGCGCGCCTTCGCCCAGGCGCTGCAAGGGGAAGAGGCGCAGCAGCGCATCGCTCAAAAGCTCAAGCGCCGCAGCTGAGATCGACGCCTGTCAGTTGAGGCGAAAACGGCCGATCAGCTCGCAGCCCTGTACCTTGTCCTGCAGCTGGATCAGTTTGGCTATTTCGGGGTTGGGGTGGCGCTTCAAGAAGGCGAGCAGGGCGCCGCGGCAGCAGCCCAGCTCGCTGATCAGCGCCTCGCACTCCCGGTTGGGGCACTGCGGTACCAGCGCCGTCACCAGCTCGGAGGCAAGCTTGAGATAACGCAGCTCATAGGCGGGTTCATCCATCGCCCGCCAGAAATCGGCCAGCCGGTGGCAGGTAGCGACCCGCATGCTGGCCAGCTCGGCAAGCTCAACCTCGCTCATCTCGTAGACATCCCCCAGCGCCTGCTGATAGAAGCAGACGGCGGCCCCCAGCGAACCGGACTGCCACGACCGCTCCGCCTCCAGCATGTAACGCTGCCAACTCTCTGGTGTCATTTCGTTATCCCCCACCGACTAAACCGGGAGGTTAATGATGGCTAATTGAGAATAAATATCAACCAGATGGTTAGTGCAGGATCTCCGCAGCAGGTTGGCAAATCGCCATCATTGCCCTTATGATCCCACCGATTTCCCATATCAGGGCTTACCCCGAATGCGACCCCGTCTGCCCCAAATGCTGGGCTGCTCACTGCTCTGCGTGCCCCGCATGCTGGTCTGGATCTATTAGCTGCGCTCCATCGAGCGCAACCAATCAAATCCATTCAACAAAGGAGTACCAGGATGAAAACCTGCCAGCACTGGTCACAGGTCGAATATCTGCATCTGACGGTCAGCAACCCCAACATCCGCCTCAAGGGACAACACAGCTACTACTCGGGTGCCTGGGATGGCCCCTTCGAACAGGAGGTGGTGCGCTACCTCTATGGCGACAGCTTCAGCCGTCATCCCGATACCGGCTGGGAGCCGCTCTGGCATATCGACCAGCTCCATATCGGCGACTACGTGCAGATTGCCGCCGGGGTGAAGATCATCATGGGCGGCAACCACACCCACAACACCGCCTTCATCAGCACCTATCCGTTTGCTGATCTGGAGGCGCTCAAGCGCAGCTACCGCCCTGCCGGCGATACCCGCATCGGCAACGATGTCTGGATCGGTATGGAGGCGATGATCATGCCCGGCGTCACCATCGGCGATGGTGCCATCATCGCCGCCCGGGCGCTGGTCACCAAAGATGTGCCCCCCTACGCCATGGTGGCGGGCACGCCAGCGGCCATAGTGCGGATGCGCTTCACCGAGGGCGAGATAGCCCGGCTACAGGCCCTCGCCTGGTGGGATTGGCCGGACGAACAGGTCAATGCCCTGTTGCCACTGATCCAGCAGGGCGATGTGGCGCTGCTGGAACAGGCGGCTGCCACCTGGCAGAGCCAAGCTTCTGCGCCAGATGCGACACCATAACGCGCAGACAGGCATAACAAAGAGGGCGACCCACGGGTCGCCCTCTCTCGTTGTCTGGCTATCAGCTCGCCGTTTTCGACTGGTTGAGGCTGCATTGCCGGCCGGGATAACCGGGCAGATCTTTGGCATCGCTGCCACAGGCAAGCCGTTTGGCCTGCTGCAGCCGGGCCGCCAGATTGGCACTGTCTATCGGCATCCACTGCATCTGCTTGCCGAGCCAGCTGGCCCAGGCGAACTCGACAAAGTAGACCTGATCCTGCTTGCTGAAGTAACCCGCATCCTGCAGCAACCCCGCCAGAGTGCGATAGGGGTAGTCAGGCAGCTTGTCGATACTGGTCGGCAGCTGCTCCGGCGTGAGGGGGAGCCCCTTCTCATCCTTGAGCCAGGCCCAGTGGTTGTTCTGCATCTGGCTCCAGAAGTTGTCTTTATCCTGCAAGCGACCGATCACCTTGACCCGCACCTGCTTGACTCCTTGCTGCCAGAGCGCCTTGGTCAGGTGATGTCTGTCCACCAGCCAATAGCCGCCATCCGGCGCAATCACCACTGGGATCTCTTTCTTTTTCATCAGCTTGTCGAGCTGCTTCGGACTCATGTCCGCCAGCGTCGCCTGGGTTTCATCCACCTGCAGCTGCCCCACCCCGCCCTGGGTCGGGTGCAGGGTCTCGATCCCCGCCTCGCACCAGCTACCCACCGCCGTGTCGCTCTGGCACGGCGTCAACGCCCAGGCACTCTGGCTGAGCGCCCCGACCATCAGGAAACAGCCCGGCAATAACCATGCTTTCATCGTTTGCTACTCCTAGTCACATTCAATCCCGGACACGCGACAACGCGGCGCCGCCCCGGCGACAGATGAGAGCCGAATGCTGGCGGTCAGACCAGTAAACGGGATATCATGATTTCCCGTCTGTCGGCGACATTTTCTCGCCGAGTTTTCTCCCCGCTTCACACAATTTGAAGGATCCGACCCATGAAAGGATGGAGCCCCTTGCTGGCCCTCTTGGGCTGTGCCGCAGTCCAGGCTGCCGATATTCCCGCCGGAACCGAACTGGCCGCCACACAGGTGGTGGTTCGCCACCTGAAAGATGAACCTGCCAGTCTCAGTCCGCTCAAGCTGGTCGGCTTGCCCGAATTGCAGGTGCTGCGGGATCTGCTCGAGGGGCTGCTGACCCAGGGGGCGGATGGCAAACCCGTCCCCGCCGTTGCCCTGCGCTGGGAGAACAAGGACAACCAGTTCTTCACCTTCCACCTGCGCCCGGATGCCCGCTGGTCCAACGGCGATCCGGTCAAGGCTGGCGACTTCGTCTATAGCTGGCGCAAGCTGGTCGACCCGAAAGAGGCGGCCACTTTCGCCTGGTTTGCCCAACTTGCCCGCTTCGACAAGGTGGACGAGATCATGGCTGGCAAATTGCCTGCCAGCGAGCTGGGTGTCAAGGCGATCGATGACCACACCCTGCAGATCAGCCTCTCCCAACCGGTTCCCTATTTCCTGAGCCTGCTCACCCACCCCAGCCTGTCGCCACTGCATCAGGCCAGCATCGAGAAGTTTGGCAACAAGTGGACCCAGCCCGGCAAGCTGGTCGGCAACGGCGCCTTCGTGCTGAGCAGCCGGGTGGTCAACGAGAAGCTGGAGCTGGTGCCCAATCCCCACTACTGGGATAAGGCCCACACTGTGCTGACCAGGGTCATCTTCATGCCGATCAATCAGGAGACCACCGCCACCAACCGCTATCTGGCGGGGGACCTGCAGATCACCGAATCCTTCCCCAAGGAGCAGTACGACAAGCTGATGAAAGAGATCCCGGGTGAGGTCTACACCCCGATGCAGCTTGGTACCTACTACTATGCCTTCAATACCCGTCAGCCGCCGTTGAACGACATGCGGGTGCGCAAGGCGCTCTCCTACACCATCGATCGCGCCCTGATTGCCGACAAGGTGCTCGGCACCGGCGAGAAACCGGCCTACCACTTCACCCCGGATGTCACCGCCAGCTTCGAGCCCAAGGCCAACCTGCTCTCGAGCAGCAGCCAACAGGAGCTGGACAGCAAGGCACAGGCGCTGCTCAAGGAGGCTGGCTACGGCCCGGACAAACCGCTCAAGCTCTCGCTGCTCTACAACACCGCCGAAGTACACAAGAAACTGGCGCTCGCCATCGCCAACATGTGGAAACAGAAGCTGGGCGCCCAGGTAGAGCTGACCAATCAGGAGTGGAAAACCTATCTCGACAGCCGCCAGAGCGGCCAGTTCGAGGTGATCCGCTCTTCCTGGGTGGCCGACTACAACGACCCGTCCGCCTTCCTCGGCCTGTGGGGCTCTCACCACAGCGGCAACATGACCGGCTTTGCCGATGCAAGCTATGACCAATTGCTGGACAAGGCGGCGCAAACCCGCGACAGCGGCGCCCGCAGCCGGCTGTTCGATCAGGCGGAGAGCATCCTCGAGCAGCAGGCGCCCATCGCCCCCATCTATCAGTACACCAATGCCCGGCTCATCAAGCCCTGGCTCAAGGGATACCCCATCAACAACCCGGAAGATGTGGCCTACAGCCGCCAGCTCTATATCGTCAAACACTGAGCGGATATAGCGCGCTGAAGCACAAGAGGGCCGCCTGCGGGCGGCCCTCTTATTGATACTGTTCACACCCGATATCGCCGCATAGAATGCCCGTTTTCCGATTCCATCAGCCGTTGTCGATCGCCATTTATCATGCGTTACCTGTTACTGCTCTCCCTGCTCTGGACATTGCCAGCCTTGGCCGAGAGTGAATCTCACTGCCAGCAAGCATTTGTCGACTGGATGCTGCATCAGCAACAGCAGTTCAGCGATCGCAAGGCGGACAAGATGACGCGGCGACGGGCCGAGCGGGCTATCGACCTTGCCCGGCAGGAGTACGACAAAGCAGGCAGTTTCTGCCAGACCATGCTGCAAATAGAGGCGCATCGCGACAGCGATCCCCGCTTCACCCCGCGCGAGGGGGAGATCCACAACTTTCACCCCGCCAGCTAAGCCTCTGCCCACAGCCGATCGAAATAAAAAAAGCGCGTCACAAGACGCGCTTTTTCCGCTTTGCCTGACAGGAAAGTTATTCGCCCTGCTCGCTGGCGGCAAACTCCGGCACCTTGGCCATGGCATCCAGCACCACCTGAATATCCGCCCCCGGCTTGCAGGCGTTTTCGCTCAGGTGACGACGCCAGGCGCGCGCCCCCTGCATGTTCTGGAACAACCCCAGCATGTGGCGGGTCATGTGGGAGAGGTAGTTGCCCTTGGCCAGCTCCTGCTCGATATAGGGCAGCATCATCCGCACCACTTCATGGCGGCTCGGCACAGCGTTATTCTGGCCGAACACCAGATTATCCACCTGCGCCAGAATATAGGGGTTCTGATAGGCTTCGCGCCCCATCATAACACCGTCCACGTGTTGCAGGTGCTCAAGGGTCTGCTCCATGGAGGTGACACCGCCGTTGAGGGCGATGGTGAGATCCGGGTAATCCTGCTTGACCCGATAGACCCGAGGGTAATCGAGGGGCGGGATCTCGCGGTTCTCCTTGGGGCTCAAGCCGCTCAGCCAAGCCTTGCGGGCATGGACGATGAAGGTGTCACAACCGGCATCGCGCACCTGTTCGATAAAGGCCTGCAGAAATTCGTAGGAGTCCTGATCGTCGATGCCGATGCGGGTCTTCACCGTCACCGGAATATCGACCACATCGCGCATCGCCTTGACGCAGTCAGCCACCAGCGCCGGTTCACCCATCAGGCAGGCACCAAAGCGGCCATTCTGCACCCGATCGGAGGGGCAGCCGACGTTGATGTTCACCTCGTCATAGCCACGCTCCTCGGCCAGCTTGGCACAGCGCGCCAGATCGGCCGGATTGCTGCCACCCAGCTGCAGGGAGATGGGGTGCTCCTGCTCGCTGTAACCCAGATAATCACCCTTGCCGTGGATGATGGCGCCAGTGGTCACCATTTCGGTATAGAGCAAGGTCTGGCGGCTCATCAGTCGATGAAAATAACGGCAATGCCGATCGGTCCAGTCCAGCATGGGGGCGATGGAAAAACGCTGCGCCTGCATAAAAATCATCCGGGTTGGCTAAAGAAAGGGGCGGATTTTATCACAACGTGAAGCAGCCCCAGAAAATGAATTTTGTCGCCGCGCCATGCGAGGCCCTGTGATAGTATCCAGCTAATAGAAAGGGCAATTGCGCGATCATGAATCAAGACCAACTTTTACAACGAGCCGAGCGACTCTGTGTACAGCGAGGGATCCGCTTCACCCCGACCCGACGTCAGGTATTTCGCCTGCTGGCGGCACATGGCAACGCCATCAGCGCCTATGATTTGTTGGCTCAACTGCAGCAAACGGAAGCCAACGCCAAACCGCCAACCGTATACCGGGCACTCGATTTTCTGCTCGAACAGGGCTTTGCCCACAAGGTGGAATCGCTGAACGCATTTATCTTCTGCTGCCACTTCGATCACGCTCACCCGATGCAGCTGCTCATCTGCGATGACTGCGGCGAGGTGGTCGAGCTGCACGACACGGCGATCGATAGCGCGTTTTCCGAGCAGGCCCATCTGCATGGTTTTACTATTACCAATAAGACGATAGAGGCACATGGCCAATGTGCTCGCTGTACGCCCACTGTAGGAAGTCATCATGAAGGCTGATTTTGTAAATCCGTTCCTGCTCTCTCTGCTCAATGTGCTCTCCACCATGGCACAGCTGGAACTCAAACCGGGCAAACCAAAACGCAAGATGGACGAGCTGGCTCGCGGCGATGTCTCAGGCCTGATCGGCATGGTCGGCCCGCAGACCCGTGGCTCCCTCTCCATCAGCTTTGAAAAAGGGCTAGCGCTGGAGATCATGCGCCGCATGCTGGGGGAAGCTCCTGCCACCATCAACGAAGAAGTGACCGACATGGTGGGCGAGATCACCAATATGGTGACCGGTGGTGCCAAGCGGATGCTGGGCGAGAAGGGCTACGAGTTTGACATGGCCACTCCGGTTATCGTCTCCGGCCCCAACCACACCATCACTCACCGCGCCGATGGCACCAAGATCATGATGCCTTTCGAATCTGATTTTGGTCGTGCCACCATCGAAATCTGCTTCGAGTAGTCAGAATGTGGACTGCCTTGAAGTGGTTCTTTATCTGCTGGGCGTTGCTGCTGATCCTCTCTGATATCCAGATCAGCACCTCTCTCTACAAATACGAAGACAATCGGGTAGTCATCAACTTCCCCCGCTGGCAAGCCAAAGCGCCGTGGGGCACCTTCGAATGGCATGCCGGGCGCGTACAGACCCACTGGTATGGTCTGGATGGCAAACCCAAACCGGAAGGCCCGCGCATCTAGTTCGTCTGCTCGAAGACCAATACAAAGAGGCCAGCATCTGCTGGCCTCTTTTGTTATACGAACGAGTGAGTCACCTGTTTACGCTGCCTCGGCAGCCAGATCGCCGACCGGCCGCACCAGCATGCCAAGCACGCAAGCCAGCAGGGTTGGCATCAGCCAGGCGAGCCCCTTATCAAACAGCGGCAGGAAGACAAACCCATCCATCTTCATGCCGGCAGCTCCCAGCCCATCGAGACAGCCAAACAGGAAGGCCACCGCCAGCACGCAGCGGAACGCCAGACGGGGGCGACCAAAATAGCCCTTGAGGAAGGTCACCAGCACCAGCGCGATGGCGACCGGATAGATGGCCACCAGCACCGGAATGGAGAGGCCAATCAACTCGCTCAGCCCCACATTGGCCACCAGCGCACAGAGTGCCCCCAGCAGCATGACCCAGTTGCGATAGGCCCAACCTGTCAGACCGTGGAAGTAGTCGGCACCGGCACAGAGCAGGCCAACCGCGCTGGTAAAGCAGGCCAACGTGATAATGGCCGCCAGAATGAACTGACCCGGCTGGCCAAACAGGCTCAGCACATAGGCATTGACGATGGTGCCGCCATTGCTGATATCGCTCGCCACCCCTTCAGCGCTGTTGCCCAGATGAAAGAGCGAGATATAGACAGCCGACAGCCCGACCGCCGAGATCAACCCCGCGATGGTCAGATATTTGAACTGGCTGCGATAATCCTCAATCCCCTTCTGGCGCAGCAAGCCGATGATCAGGGCACCGAACATCAGGGAGGCCAGGGTATCCATGGTGTTGTACCCCTCCAGCATCCCCTTGGTCAGGGCTGCTTCTATGTACTCACCGCTGGCATCAGGCATGGTGCCCTGTGGCGCCACAAAGACCCCGACTGCCAGAATGAGCAGCATCACCATCAGGGCCGGCGTCAGGTACTTGCCGACCGCATCGAGCAGCTTGCCGCGATCGAGCGCCACCAGGATCACCAGCGCAAAGAAGCTCAGGGTATAGAGCAGCAGCCCCTCATGACCGGCATCGCCGAGCCAGGGCTTGAGCCCCATCTCGTAGGCAACCAGACCGGTGCGGGGAATGGCAAACGCAGGCCCCATGATGATGTAGATGGCGATGGCCAGCGCAGTGGCAACGCCTGCCGGCAGGTAGCGGGTCAGCTCGGTCCAGCCGCCGGCACCACGCCCGGAGCTACCCTTGGCCACCGCAATCAGGGTGATCAGCGGCAGCCCCACCGCCGTCAGCAGAAAACCGCACATGGCGGCGACCAGATGCTCACCGGCCATAAAACCGGCCAGCGGCGGAAAAATGATATTGCCTGCCCCCAGATAGAAGGCGAACGTCATAAACCCCAATCCGAATACGTCGGACAACTTCAATGATTTCGTCAAACCCAACCTCATCTGCCTTATCAGCTTGTTCTTGTTGATTACACCCACTGCCTGGCAGATAACCTGACAACCATATGCTCGCGTCCCGCTCTCCCCGACAATCGGATGAGGAGCGCCATCCTGAGCATAAAGAAGAGATATTTGATCTCAATCACACATTAATATCTTGAAACAATTTGCTTGGCCAGAATTAATCGCTGAATGACCACGGTGGGGAAGGAGCTGAAGCGCGGGAGAGAGAAAGGAAGCTGGAAAGCATTCAGCAGCAGTGCAGGAATCAACAAACAAAAGAGCCTGCACCAGGCAGGCTCTTTTGTCAGAGAGGGAAGCTATCAGGCAGCTTCGGCGGCCAGCTTCTCGGCCGGGCGAACCACCATCCCTACCACGCAAGCCAGCAGGGTCGGCATCAACCAGGCAAGGCCCTTGTCAAACAGCGGCAGGAAGGCAAACGCATCCATCTTCATGCCGGCAGCACCCAGACCATCCAGGCAGCCGAACAGGAAGGCCACCACCAGCACGGCACGGAACACCAGACGCGGGCGACCGAAGTAACCCTTCAGGAAGGTGACCAGCACCAGCGCCACGGCAACCGGGTAGATGGCAACCAGCACCGGAATGGAGAGGCTGATGAGCTGGCTCAGACCCACGTTGGCCACCACGGAGCAGATAACGCCCAGCAGCACGACCAGCTTTTTGTAAGCCATGCCGGTCAGATTGTGGAAGAAGTCGGAGCAGGCGGAGATCAGACCCACGGCAGTAGTGAAACAAGCCAGAGTAATGATGGCAGCCAGAATGAACTGACCCGGCTGACCAAACAGGCTCAGCACATAGGCGTTAACGATGGCGCCACCATTGCTGATGTCGGTCGCCACGCCAGCGGCAGTGTTGCCCAGCTCGAACAGAGAGATGTAGACCACGGAGAGGCCGATGGCAGAGATCAGGCCGGCGATGGCCAGATACTTGAACTGGCTCTGGTAGTCATTAATCCCTTTCTGGCGCAGCAGGTCGACGATCAGGGCACCGAACATCAGGGAAGCCAGGGTATCCATGGTGTTGTAGCCTTCCAGGATCCCTTTCACAAACGGGCTGTTCTGATAGTCACCGGCAGATTCCGGCATGGTGCCCTGCGGCGCCACGAATACCCCGATCGCCAGGGTCAGCAGCAGCAGCATCAGCACCGGAGTCAGGTATTTGCCGATGGCGTCCATCAGCTTGCCCTGATTCATGGAGACCAGCACGGCCACCCCGAAGAAGAGCACTGTGTAGGCAGCCAGACCTGCCTGCCCCATATCACCGATAAAAGGCTTGAGACCCATCTCGTAGGCCACCAGACCGGTACGGGGAGCTGCAAAGGCCGGGCCGATGATGATGTAGATGGCAACCGCCAGCGCAGTGGCCACGCCCGCAGGCAGCAGTTTGGTCATGCCGGCCCAGCCGTTACCGGCCTTGGCGACGGCAATGATGGTGATGAGCGGCAGGCCCACAGCGGTAACCAGAAAACCCAGCATCGCCAGAGAGAGGTGTTCGCCAGCCATGTAACCAGCGAGCGGCGGGAAGATGATGTTACCGGCGCCCAGGTAGAAGGCGAAGGTCATGAACCCCAATCCGAGTACGTCGGACAACGTGAGTGATTTCTTCAAGTTCAACCTCGTCTGTCTTGTAAATTATTGCTTGTTATAGTTTTTATCGGTCATTGACCAGTTTGTTCATATGGGTAAAAAAAAGAGCCCCGCTTGATTTTTCATCGCGACCAGTGGTTTTGGCTGGTCTGGAGCGGGCGCTCGATCTGGAACCAGCATAATGGCATGAAAAAATAGTTCAAGACGAAATTTACATCTTCAAATAGAAGGGGCTGGTCAGTTGGATATATCTGTCGGAATAGGCTCCATCAGCAGAATGGATCACAATATCCCCCCTTTCACACCTGTTTAATCCTCTACCAAGTCGCAATAAAACACGATTTGCCTCTTTACCCTCTCTGGTGATAACAGCTGTATAACAAATGCCATGCAGATCATAATCCGCCGAGATGCATAAAATTTCATCAGCCATGGCCGTCGGCAGCACCAGTGCCACCTCCCCATTCGGGGCCAGCAGTCGGTCGCAAGCAGCTAGCAGTGCATGGCTGTCGAGGGCGCCGGTATGGCGGGCCATCGCCCGCGCCGGATCGCTAAATGACTGGCCTGCCACGAAGTAAGGGGGGTTGGAGACAATTAGATCGTAAGGGGCGGCCTGATACCCCTGCACCGCGCTTTCGATGATGGCCACACGTTCGGCCCAGGGGGAGACGGCGACGTTCTCTCTGGCCTGGATCACTGCATCACTATCCAGCTCCACCCCGTCGATATGGCAGTCAGATCTGCTGCGCTGGGCCAGCATCAGGGCGATGAGGCCGCTGCCGGAGCCGATATCGAGCACCCGGCGCGCCTGTTCGACCGGGGCCCAGGCACCGAGCAGGATGCCGTCGGTGCCCACCTTCATGGCGCAGCGATCGTGATTGATATGGAACTGTTTGAAGGTAAAACCGCGACTACGCCCCATCTGGCCCCCGTCATCTGAAAAAATGGTTGGCGATTATAGCGACTAAGCCACACTCGCCATAGGAGCCGACGAGATAATCGCCTATAATCTGCCGTTTCCTTAATGACCGAGTATTGCCATGAGCCAGTCCTTTGATGATTTCGACCTGCACCCTGCCCTCAACCGGGCTTTGGCCGAGATGGGATTCACCCGCCCCACTACCATCCAGCAGATGGTACTGGAGCCAGCCCTGGACGGCCGCGATATTCTGGCATCCGCTCCGACCGGTACCGGCAAGACCGCCTCTTTCCTGCTGCCGGCGCTCCAGCATCTGCTGGACTTCCCGCGCCGCAAGCCGGGCCCCTGCCGCATGCTGATCCTGACCCCGACCCGCGAGCTGGCGCTGCAGGTGACTGCCCACGCCAAGGCGCTGGCGGCCCACACCAACCTCAGCATCGAGACCATCATCGGCGGCGTCAGCCATGAAGAGCAGCTGCCTGCCCTGACCAAAACCACCGACATCGTGGTCGCCACCCCGGGCCGCCTGCTCGAGTACATCGAGAAAGAGGAGTTCGAGAGCCACGACATCGAGGTGCTGGTACTGGATGAAGCGGACCGCATGCTGGACATGGGCTTCATCAAGGATGTGAACCGCATCGTAGAAGAGGCGCGCTACCGCAAGCACACCATGCTCTTCTCCGCCACTCTGGAAGGGGCTGGCCTTGAGAAGTTCGCCAGCGAAATTCTGAAAGATCCGGTGGAGCTGCACGCCGAGCCGCCGCGCAGCGAGCGTCGCCCCATCACCCAGTGGATCCATCTGGCCGATGACGCCGCCCACAAGCTGGCGCTGCTGACCCACATCCTGAAAAACCCGGAAACCCAGAAGGCGATCATCTTCGTCAAGACCCGCGAGCGTCTGGCGGAGCTCTCCGGCCAGCTGCAGGCGGCAGGCATCTCCTGCGCCTGGATCCGCGGCGAGATGGAGCAGAGCAAGCGTATCGAATCGATCCGCAAGTTCCACGAAGGTGAGGTGCCCTTCCTGATCGCCACCGACGTCGCCGCCCGCGGTATCGACCTGCCGAACGTCAGCCATGTCATCAACTACGACATGCCCTACGGCGCCGATGTTTACGTCCACCGGATCGGCCGTACCGGCCGCGCCGGCAACCGTGGCTGCGCCATCAGCCTGGTGGAAGCCCACGACATGGCGATGGTCGCCAAGATCGAGCGCTACACCGAAGAGCGCCTCAAGCGCCGGGTGATCGACGAGCTGCGCCCCAAACATAAAGAGGCGCGGGTGCCGGTGAAGAAGAAAAAGCCGGTCGATGGCAAGAAGAAAGCGACCAAGAAGAAAAAGAAGAAGTGATCGCCTGGCGATAAAGAGAAGGGCCATCCCGCGGGATGGCCCTTCTGCATTCTGTACATCTGGCCAATCGGAGCCGTGTTACTTAGGGCTCGCCACCGCCGTTGCAGGGCTATTTGCAGCCAGAACGGCTCACTATAAATTTAATTTATGGGTTTTAGCTGAATGCCCTAACCAAAACTTATAGTGAACCTCATCCGATCATCAGGGCATCAATTTGCCCGTCAGACGCCCTGCGGAGTCATAGCCCGATCTCAGGGCGCAACGCCTGAATGCAGCCGGCCTGTCAGGCCACCGTCTTGCGCATGCCGATATGGGGGATATCGTCCTCGACATATCCCTCCCCCTCGGCCACAAAACCGTGCTGGCCGTAGAAGCCCTGCAGATGGGCCTGCGCCCCCAGCCAGATGCTGTGGGTCGGCCAGCGCGCCTCGCACGCCTTGACCGCCTCGCCGATCAGCTGGTGACCGAGACCACCGCCGCGCGCCTTGGGTGAAGTCACCACCCGACCGATGGCGGCGCCGCTCTCATCGCCGATACCGGGCGCCATGATCCGTGCATAGGCGGCCAGCAGATCGCCCTGATAGCCGAGCAGGTGCCAGACCCCTTCGCGGCGATCGAGCCCGTCCAGATCCTGAAAGGGGCAGGTCTGCTCCACCACGAACACCTCGGCCCGCAGCGCCAGCAACTCATACAACTCGTCAGTGGTCAGTTCAGACCAGGGTTTCAGGATCCAGTTCATCGGCAACTCCTTATCAGTTCGGCCTGCCAGCATAATCGTGGCACCAGTGCCCTGCATTAACCTTTGTTAAGTTCTTTCAGCCGTTTGCGAATGCGGCTCAGGCTGATGGGAGTAATGCCGAGATAGGCGGCAATCTGGTGGTCAGGCACTCTGGCATCGAGTGCGGGAAAACTGTCGAGAAAGTGCTGATAGCGCGCCTGTGGGCTGCCGGTCAGCAGCAACTGCTCCTTCTCCTCCTTGATGCGCAACTGCACCTCCAGCAGGTGCTGGTACCAGCGCGGCCAGCCGGGCAGCTGGCGCAAGTCGGCCAGACTGAACAGCTGCAGACGGCAGGGCTCCAGCGCCTCCACACTGTAGCGGGCCGGCTCGCCACTGAGCAGGTGGTGGAAGTCGAGAAACTCGTCCCCCTCCCAGTAGAACTCCTTGATGTACTCGCGGCCATCCTCCAGCACCAGCTTGGCCCGCAGCAGCCCCTGCTCCACCCTGACCAGCTGATCCGGGCTATCGCCGGCGTGCCAGAGGCAGCTTTTCGGGCTGAGGGTCAGCGGGCGGGCAAAAGAGAGGAGGCGCGCGGCCTCCTCTTTATCTGCGACCTGCGCCCAATCGAAGGGGGGTCTGTCAGTCAGCATGATCAAGCGCGGCGCTGACGCACGGCTTCAAACAGGCAGACACCGGTTGCCACCGAGACGTTGAGGCTGGATACCGCCCCCGCCATCGGGATGCTCACCAGCTCGTCGCAGTGCTCGCGGGTCAGACGGCGCATGCCTTTACCTTCAGCCCCCATCACCAGCGCCATCGGGCCGGTCAGTTTGGCCTGATAGAGGTCGTGATCGGCCTCGCCAGCGGTGCCCACGATCCAGACGCCGCGCTCCTGCAGCTCGCGCAGGGTGCGGGCCAGGTTGGTTACCTGGATCAGCGGCACCACTTCGGCGGCGCCACAGGCGACCTTGCGCACAATCGGGGTCAGGCCGGTGGCCTTGTCGCGCGGCACAATCACCGCGTGCACCCCGGCGGCATCGGCGCTGCGCAGGCAGGCGCCGAGGTTATGCGGGTCAGTCACGCCATCCAGCACCAGCAGGAAGGGCTGGCTCTGTTGTGCCGCCAGCTCGTCCAGCAGGCTGGCCAGATCGTGCTCGGCGAGCTTCGGCGCCTCTTTCACCCGGGCCATGATGCCCTGGTGATTGTTGCCTTCCGCTTTGTCATCAAGGGTCTTGCGGTTCACGCTCTGCACGCGCAAGCCGAGGGACTCCAGCTCGGCCAGCAGGGGTTGTAGCCGGTCGTCATCCCGCCCTTTCAGCGCCCATACCTCGATAAAGCGCTCGGGAGTGCGCTCCAGCAGCGCGGATACAGCGTGAATGCCGTAGATCAGTTCAGTACTCATTTAGTGCTCTTGGCCTTATCGCGAGCTTTTTTGCCCGGTCGTCTGTTGCTGGGTTTGGCACGGCCACCCTTGGCGGGTTTGCCGCTCTCCTTGCCATCTTTCTCTTTGCGCTTTTCGTGGCGCTCGGCGCTCTTGGCCTTCTCCTTCTTGATCTCGGCCATCTTGCGAACCGCCTGCTTGGCGTTCTTGCCGGTGATCTTGAGGGGCTCTTCCACCATCACGAAGTCGATCTTGCGATCGTCCAGATTGACGCCCATCACCTTGACCCGCACCTTGTCGCCCAGACGGTAGCGGCGGCGGAAGTTCTCGCCGATCAGCTGCTGGTGCAACGGGTCGAACTGGTAGTAGTCGTTGGTGAGGGTGCTGACGTGCACCAGACCGTCGATGTGGATCTCGGCCAGACGCACGAAGAAGCCAAAGCCGGTGACGCTGGCGATGACGCCGTCAAACTCGTCACCCACGTGATCCAGCATGTACTCGCACTTGAGCCAGTCGGCCACGTCGCGAGTGGCATCGTCGGCACGGCGCTCGGTCATGGAGCAGTGCTCGCCCATCGGATCCACTTCTTCCAGCTGGTAGTGATAACCACCGCTCGGCGTCCACTTGTGGCGCAGGTTGGCCTGCTGCTCCTTGGCGGTCTGATACTTGATCGCACGGTGCAGGATGAGGTCGGGGTAACGACGGATCGGCGAGGTGAAGTGCGCGTAGGACTTCAGGGCCAGACCGAAGTGACCGATGTTGTCGGCCTGATAGATGGCCTGACGCATGGAGCGCAGCAGCATGGTGGAGAGCAGCTCCGCATCGGGGCGCCCTTCAAACTTGGCAGCCAGCTCGGCGAAATCCTTCGGCTCGGGCTCGAGACCGCCCTTGAGCTCCAGACCCAGTTCGGCGAGGAAGTCACGGAAACCGGTCAGACGCTCCTCACCCGGACGATCGTGCACCCGGAACAGGGCGGCAGCTTCGTTCTTCTCGATATAACGGGCGGCAGCCACGTTCGCCTGGATCATACACTCTTCGATGATCTTGTGGGCGTCGTTGCGCACCAGCGGCACGATGCGGTCGATCTTGCGCTGGGCGTTGAAGATGAAGCGGGTCTCCTCGCTCTCGAACTCCACCGCGCCGCGCTGATGACGAGCCTGTTTGAGCGCTTTGTAGAGGTTGTTGAGCTCCTCGATATGGCCCACCAGCGGGTCATACTGCTGACGCAGCTTGGGATCCCCGTCGAGGATCGCCGCCACCTTGGTGTAGGTGAGACGGGCGTGGGAGTTCATTACCGCTTCGTAAAACTTGTAGCCGGACATGCGGCCAGAGGCGGAGATGGTCATCTCGCACACCATGCAGAGGCGGTCAACCTGCGGGTTCAGGGAACAGAGACCGTTGGAGAGCACCTCCGGCAGCATGGGCACCACGAACTCGGGGAAGTAGACCGAGTTGCCGCGCTGATAGGCTTCGGTGTCGAGGGCCGTGCCCGGCTTCACGTACGCAGAAACGTCGGCAATGGCAACCCACAGGCGCCAGCCGCCACCACGCTTGGCTTCACAGAATACGGCGTCATCGAAGTCGCGGGCATCTTCCCCGTCGATGGTGACCAGCGGCAGGGCACGCAGGTCGATACGGCCCTCTTTGGCCTTCTCCGGCACCTGCTCGCCGAGACCGGCGACCTCTTTGGTCACCTCTTCCGGCCAGGTGTGCGGAATGCCGTGGGTACGCAGGGCGATTTCGATCTCCATGCCGGGCGCCATGTTTTCACCCAGCACCTCCAGCACGGTACCGACCGCGTTGAAGCGGGCAGTGGCGCGCTGGTTGATGCGCACGACCACGACCTGGCTCTGGCGAGCCCCCTTGTTCTCCCCTTCCGGGATGATGATGTCCTGGCCGATGCGGCTGTCATCCGGCACGACGAAACCGACGCCGTTCTCGACGAAGTAACGACCGACGATATCCGCCTCGCGGGATTTGAGCAGACGCACCAGACGCGCCTCCTGGCGCCCCTTGCGGTCGATTTCGGTCGGCTGCACCAGCGCATAGTCGCCGTGCATCAGACGCTGCATTTCGCGGTTGTTGAGGAACAGATCCGGGCCACCACCCTCGGGACGCAGGAAACCGAAGCCATCCTTGTGGCCGAGTACGTAGCCTTTCACCAGATTCAGACGATCCGGCAGGGCATAACACTGGTTGCGCGTGAAGACCAGCTGTCCATCGCGCTCCATGGCACGCAGACGGCGACGCAGGGCTTCCAGTGGCTCTTCATCGGTCAGCTTGAGAACCTTGGCCAGCTCTTCCCGTGACATGGGTTTTTCGTGGCCCTTGATGAGGTCGAGGATCATCTCGCGACTGGCGATGGGATTCTCGTATTTTTCGGCCTCGCGTTCGAGGAAAGGATCTTTTTGAGACATAAGCAGGCCTTAGGGTAGGTGGTAACGGTGCCATTATATCGGAGGGGGGGGCGAATGGCATCCATCGGCTGCCTTTTGGCCAATCTCTCTGTCATACTATCTTCAGTTCGCTGGCATGATGAGACACAGAACTCATGAGTAAGGACACATTTGCCCAATCTGCCGCCTATCTCAAGCAGGCAGTTCCCCTGATGATCAAGTACCAGATCCCCACGACGCCGGATAACTATCACCTCTGGTACAACTACGTTGCGGCCAGCATGCCCGAGCTCAATCAGGCGATCGATCAGGCGGTCAAGCTGCAGGGCACCTGCTCTCTCACCACCTGTGAGCGCCTCTATCACCAATATCTGGCGGCTCAGGACGAGAAGCAGATGGAGGCAATGAAGCTCAACCTCGCCGCCATGGCCAACGAGCTGGGCCACTCCATGCAGGACGCCATCTCGGATACCGGCATGTTTCAGGAGATGCTCGACAAGAGCTTCGACAAGCTGAGCCGTATCGACGACGAGGGTTTCAGTCTGGAAGACACCATGGGGATCCTGCGCGATCTGGTGCGCGAGTCGCGGGATGTACGCATGTCGACCATGCACTTTCGCAACCAGCTCAGCAATGCCGAGAAAGAGATCAAGGAGCTGCGGGCAGCGCTCAACGAGACCCGCAAACTGGCCAACGAGGATGCCCTCACCAGCCTGCTCAACCGGCGCGCCTTTGACCTTGAACTGGAGAGCCTGATCCGCAGCCAGCAGCCCTTCTCGCTGATCCTTGCCGACATCGACCGCTTCAAGAACTTCAACGACGAATATGGTCACCTGCTTGGCGATCAGGTGCTGCGCGCTTTCAGCAAACGGCTGCGCGATGCCTGCAAGGAGGGAGTGACCGCCTATCGGCTGGGTGGCGAAGAGTTCGCCATGCTGGTGCCCCATCGCAATCTGGCACTGACCAGGCAGATGGCAGAGAGCATGCGCCGCGCCATCGAGCGGATGTCGATTCTGGATCGCAAATCGGGCCGGCGCATCGATCACATCACCGCCTCGTTCGGCGTGGGCGAGTTCAACGGTCAGGAGAGTGCCGACAGTCTGGTCGAACGAACCGACAAACTGCTCTACAAGGCCAAAGAGCTTGGCCGTAACCGGGTCATGCCACTCCCCTCCTGAGAGCCGTCGAATTGCCGGATCTTCCCCAATAGAAAAGCCAGTCAGGTCACTGACTGGCTTTTCTTCATCTCTTACCAATGCCGCCAGGGTTAAACCACGGCGGCATCGGTCAGACGATTACTGCTGGGCCTCTGTGACCCCTTCCACTTTCACTTCGACACGGCGATCCGGAGCCAGGCAGACGATCAGCTCGCGCTTGGACTTGCTGACGCAGCTGTCGCCGGTAACCGGGGAAGCCTTGCCACGCCCTTCCACATTGACCTTGCTGGCCGGGATCCCTTTACCAACCAGATAGTTGGCAACGGTCTGGGCACGCTGCTCGGAGAGCTTCTGGTTGTAGGAGTCAGAGCCAATGCGGTCGGTGTAACCGATCACGGTGGCGACGCCATCCTTCGGACGCGCAGACTCAATCTGGCTGTAGAGGTTGTCCAGCGCCTCGCTGGCTTTCGGCTTCAGCGTTGCCTTGTTGAAGTCAAACAGCACGTCGGAGCTCAGGGTGAACTGCTTCTCGACAATAACAGGCTCGGGAGCGGGTGCCGGCGCAGGAGCCGGTGCGGCAACCACAGGAGCAACCTGACCGAAGCGATAGACAGCGCCCAGCGAGAGCAGGCCGTTGTCCATACGCAGGCCGGTGTCGTCACGGCTGCCATATGGAGTGGAGTATTGATATTCGAGGCGAGCAGCCCAGTCGCGGTTGAAGGCATATTCAGCGCCCAGCGCACCTACGACAACAAAGCGGCTGTCGCTTCCCTCACCACTGTTGTCAGCCCAGCCATAGCCACCACCCACACGACCGTAGAGGTCCAGGCTCTCGGTCACCGGGAAGCCCAACTTCAGGGTCAGTTGCGCCAGTTGTGCCTTCACGGAGTCGTTAAATGCTGTGCTGGTTGATTTCTCTACGGCATCAAACTTGTACTTGCCCAGATAGTCATAACCCAGCTCAACACCCAGATTCTTGTTAACCTGATAGCCGCCAAACACACCGGCCCCCAGGGAATCATTGGTCTCATTGCCAAGAGTAAAAGCGTTGCTTTCATCAATGCCATAGAAGTTGGACCAGCCCAGTTTGGCACCGCCATACCAGGTGTTGTCCTGACCGGCCGCCTGTGCGTTGGCAGCGAGCAAACCGGTAACCAGTAAGGTAATCAATGATTTTTTCATGTCTTAGCCTCTGCAACTTTATGTAGGAGGAGGTTGATTGATATCACCTCGTCTTATAGGCGCAATCGCACAAACACGATCGCAGCATATCAACGTTAGCCTATTTTCAAGTACCTGATATCAATTAACAAATAACACTTTAACTCAATGACACCACAAAAACAGCAACAAATGTCTGTTATTTGACCAGGAAAGGGATGAATGCATCATTCTGCGGGGAAACGGGCCAGCCTGTCGCCGGCCCGGAATGGTTGTTACTGACGGATGAACTCGTAGTTCTTCTCGATAAAATCGGCCACACGCTGACCCAGAACTTTATGCACGGTACGAGTCGGGTGTACCTGATCCCAGAACATGTTGCCCTCGCAATTGGCTGTCATGGCCGCCCGCATCAACTCGGGGCTGACCACTGCCTGCGCCAGGATCGGGTTGCTCGCAATGGCAAGCTGCTCCGGCAGCGTCAGCGCCGCCGCTTTCGGCATCTTGGCAAAGGGCTTCCAGACATAGCCACCGCCGTAGCAGGCATGTTCGATATCACTGAGCCCGAACTGCTGCGGGTCGCGCACCATCTCGTCAAACTGCTTGTCGACTTCGAACAGCTTCACGATGCCAAGAGGGGCAAGCTCGTTGGTGAGCGCCTGCAACCGCTGGTTATGGTATTTGGCTACATGGCGCACCTTGTCGACCACCTTCATGCTGTGAGCCGACGGGGTCTGCCCCAGATCCGGAATGTTGAACAGCAGTATCTGTTTGGCGCCATTTAAAACCAGATTATTCGCTGCCGCCTGAATGGTGGCTACCACCCGATCTGCATCCTTCTCCTTGTTCCAGCCATAGGCCAGATAATCGTTGGCTCCCACCCAAATCACCACCAGATCATCGGGGCGGAACTTGTCTTTTTTCAGGAACTGTTTGATCTCGTACTCCAGGTTATTGATCACCTGATACTTGGGATCCCAGGACCAGAAGCCAAGCCAGCCATTCAGGGGGCCAAGGTGGTTATAAGCCACCGCAGTGGCACCGCCTTCAGCCTCGTTGGCCAGCTTAAGCCCCGGAAAATGCTCTTGTTGCAACACTTCCAGCCAGACTGGCCCATTACTGAAACGCCCCTTGAAATAGGGGGGACTGGAGGGGAGATACCCTTTCATCTTCTGGTACATTTTGCCGGTATCGGAGAGGCTGTCGCCAAACATCACGATACGGGAAAAGGCAGGACGCTCGACCGCCTGAACGGTCAATGCCATCAACCCCAATAAACAAACAAGCCACTTTTTCATATTGTTATTCTCATTGTTCGGCAAGGGTTAACCTTGCTCGCTTTCCTCGAACGGAGATCTCTTTGGGAAGAAGCAGATCTCCACTGACGCCTGATCAGGGCGACAGATTAACGAGCTGGCTAAACCTTCACCTACTCTTTCGCGCAATAGAATCGATTGCGCTCACAAAACAGACGATCTCTTATTCCATTTTCACCCCATTTCGGCTGCTGCCACAGTCGGAAACAGCGCGTGCTTTTTCCCCTTCTCGCAAATAAAACGGATGCTTTCACGCTTGTTTCACGCCCCCCTCCGCACAATGCCCCCATCCCAACGACAGGAGCATGAAATGAACAAAGCAAGCGCAGCCATTATCGGAATGTTGACCCTGATGTCCGTATCCTCTTTCGCCATGGCGGCCTACACGGGCCCGATGGAGCAGAACAAGGTCTCCGTGGCGCAACTCAAGGATCTGGCCGATGACAGCTGGGCCACGCTGGAGGGCAAGCTGGTCAAGCACCTCGGCGGTGAAAACTACCTGTTCCGCGACGAGAGCGGCGAAGTAGAGGTCGAGGTAGACGAGAAGGTATGGCGTGGCACCGAGGTAGGGCCGGACGACCTGATCCGCATCCGTGGCGAGGTGGACCACAGCTGGAACAAGACCGAGCTTGATGTGGAAAGTCTGGAGAAAGTGGGCGCGGCGCCCAAGGCTAAAGGCGGCTTCATCGCCAAGTAAGGCCGGAATGATCCCTGACTGACCAGACGTAAAAAAGGGCGCTGTTGAAAGCGCCCTTTTTCATTTTCCGTTCTGCCGCTGCGACCCGTTAACCGGAACGGCTGGCAAATGTTCGCTTGAACCCCTTCTCGGCCTGATTGACCTTGTAGAGATAGCGACGAGCTTCCGCCTTGGGATGCTGCTCGGTCAGCACCTGATAGACCGCCTCGGGTGAGAGCTGGTTGATCATGCCTGGCGCCGCCTTGCGATCGCTGGAGAAGGTGTTGAGCACCCCGCCAGCCCCACCGTTATAGGCGGAGATCACCGCATAGCGACGGGACTGGGGATCCTGAATATCCGACAGATAGACGGTCTGCAGCAGATGCAGATAGGCAGTCCCGACATCAATGTTGTAGGCCGGATTGAACAGGTCTTCCCGGGTCGGTTGACCGCTCTTGCCCTTGACCCGCACATAGACGTCACGCCCGGCCGTCGCCGGAATGACCTGCATCAGGCCATAAGCATTGGCATGGCTCACCGCATAGGGGTTGAAGCTGCTCTCGGTCTTGATCACCGCATAGATCAGGCTTTCAGAGACCCCGTATTTGCGGGAGGCTTCACGGATCAGGCTGGCGTACTTGTAACCCCGTCTGTCTTCGTGGTTGGCCACCATGGGGATATCGACGAAGAAAATGGTGCGAATACCAAGGGTGCGCTTCTTCATCGCCGTGTTGAGCAGGTAGTCGGCGTAGCGTTCGGCACGCCAGGATGCCCGAATGGGCTGACGCTGATTGTCCACCACCTGACCATAGAGGAAAGGCTCGCCGCCGGGCATGATTTCACGGTCGGAGTAAAGATCCACTTCGGCCGGATCGTCCGGTGTCAACAGGGTCTCGACAATGGCACGACGCAGGTGAGCACGGGGATCTACGCCAGATACCGTCTCGACCATGATATGGCCGCTGGAGAAGTCGATGTGGGCACGGCTCTTGTACTGATCCGTGTATTTGACGTAGTCATACTTGCCCGCAAACAGCGCCTCTCGCCCCCATATTTCGTTCACGTTATGGGAGAGCGCACTGATCATGTGTTCAAAGCCGCGGATGTCCTTGCCGTTGACGAGATCATCATCCTCATTCCCGCTGGGCTTGGGAGAAGATGAACAGGCAGAGAGAAACAGCAGGGTGCACAGCAGCCAGAAAATTCGGCCCATAGGATCCTCAAACAGGGCGACAGTGCCGCCCATCATTCATATGCCGCGAGTAAACAAGGGGAGGCTGATCACCTTTGGCTCCACTCCCCGCTCACAGGTACTACAGCTCGATTGCTTACTGACTGGGAGGGGTATAACCCTCGATCTGCACTTCACCCGCTTCAAACAGGTAGCTGACCATCTCTTTTTCCAGCAACTGACGATGCTCAAGATTCATCATATTGAGCTTTTTTTCGTTGATCAGCATCACCTGCTTCTTCTGCCACTCGGCCCAGGCTTCCTTGCTGATGTTGTCAAAAATCCGCTTGCCGAGTTCGCCCGGGTAGAGTTGAAAATCCAGGCCCGGGCCCTCTTTTTTCAGGCGTTGGCAAAATACAGTACGGCTCATGTTGACCTCTATGGTTGTAGCTCCGGATAGGCGAGCAGACGGGCCGTGGCGGCCGCCAGCCCCACCTCGGCAGGATGGCGTAAGTTATACCAGAGTCGGTTATCTGCTTCCATGAGGCGCAGCGCTGGCGCTGCCTCAATCTCGATCAGCAGCGGCTGGATATCGAGGTGGAAGTGACTGAATGTATGGCGAAAACCGGCCAGTTCCCGATAATCGTGATGACTCAGGCCAAGGGACGCCAGCAGACCCTCTACCTCCGCCAGCGAGGCGACCTGCGGGAAGCAGTAGAGCCCACCCCAGATCCCCTGCGGCGGCCGCTTCTCCAGCAGCAGTTCGTCGCCATGGCGGATCAGCAGCATGATGCCATCCCTGGCCGGAATGCTCTTCTTCGGCTTGCTGTTGGGGTAGGCAGTCGGGTTGCCTTGCGACAGCCCCTGGCAATCGGCCCGCACCGGGCAACGCTCGCAAGCAGGCTTGCTGCGGGTGCAGATCGTTGCCCCGATATCCATCATCGCCTGATTGTATTGCGCCACGCCCAGCTTGGGAGTGAGCCGGATGGCGATCTCCCACAGCTCGTTCTCCACCTGCTTTTGGCCGGGCCAGCCCGGCAGCGCCAGCCAGCGGGTGAGTACCCGCTTCACGTTGCCATCAAGGATGGCGTGAGGCTGACCGAGGGAGAGCGACAGCACGGCCCCGGCGGTTGAGCGACCAATCCCCGGCAACGCCATCACCTCGTCAAAGCGCTCGGGAAAGAGGCCGTGGTGATGCTCGCGGATCTGCTGGGCCGCCTTGTGCAGGTTGCGGGCCCGGGCGTAGTAGCCAAGCCCGGTCCAGTGGTGCAGCACTTCGTCCACGGGGGCATCGGCCAGCGCCACCACATCGGGGAAACGCGCCATAAAACGCTGGTAATAGGGGATCACGGTAGCGACCTGGGTCTGCTGCAGCATGATCTCCGAGACCCAGACCCGGTAAGGAGTCTTCTCCTGCTGCCATGGCAGGCTCTTGCGGCCATGAAGCTCATACCACTCCAGAACCCGGCTTGCGAAGGTTGATTGATTCACGTTGTTCTCATGTCGTTGATATATAGGGAACTCTGCGGTTCCTTCGGCTTATTTTGGCTGTTCGGTAGTAAAGCCATTGCGCAATACAGAGCCAGCCGTCTGGTGCGGCAGGGTACGGCCTCGTAACGCCCAAGTCAAAGCCCTGCTGCCACACTCGATTACCCCACATTTTCCCGGTCACGGCCGGGCAGCAATGCAGTAACAAAGACGATATACTCGGCCCCACGATTGTTGACGGGAGAGATGGTTTGCAGACTTATCTGGTTGGGGGAGCAGTACGGGATCGCCTGCTGGGATTGCCGCAGGGCGACAGGGATTATCTGGTGGTCGGCGCCACCGTGGAGCAGATGCTGGCGCTGGGCTTTACCCAGGTCGGTCGCGACTTTCCCGTGTTTCTTCACCCCAAAACCCAGCAGGAGTATGCCCTCGCCCGTACCGAACGCAAACAGGGTCAGGGCTACACCGGCTTTGTCTGCCACGCCGCCCCCGATGTGACGCTGGAGCAGGATCTGCTGCGCCGGGATCTCACCATCAACGCCATCGCCGAAGATGAACAGGGAGAGCTCCATGATCCCTACGGTGGCATCAAAGATTTGGAGAAACGGCTGCTGCGCCACGTCTCCCCCGCCTTTGCCGAAGACCCGCTGCGCATCCTGCGGGTTGCCCGCTTCGCCGCCCGCTTCCACGCTCAGGGCTTTGTCATCGCGCCGGAGACCCTCGCCCTGATGAGCGAAATGACAGCGGCTGGCGAGCTGGCCCACCTCACACCGGAGCGAGTCTGGAAGGAGCTGGAAAAAGTGCTGCTGGGGCCAACCCCGCAGATCTTTATCGAGGTGCTGCGCCAATGCAGCGCCCTCAAGGCGCTCTTCCCCGAGATCGATGCCCTGTTCGGCGTGCCCGCCCCGGCCAAGTGGCATCCGGAGATCGATACCGGCATCCACACCCTGATGGTGCTGGAGCAGGCGTGCCGGATCTCCCCCGAGCTGACGGTGCGCTTTGCCGCCCTCTGCCACGACCTTGGCAAGGGAGTGACCCCCAAGGAGTTCTGGCCCAGCCATCATGGTCACGGCCAGAAGGGGCTGCCGCTTATTCGCGCCCTGTGCGAACGGTTCCGGGTACCCAACGAGTGCCGGGATCTGGCTCTGCTGGTGAGCGATTTGCACACCCACATCCACATCGCCTTTGAGCTCAAGCCCGCTACCCTGCTCAAGGTGTTCGACAAGGCTGATGCCTGGCGCCGCCCCGAGCGCTTTGCCCAGCTGCTGGATGCCTGCCGCGCCGACTTCCACGGCCGCACCGGCTTCGAGGAGCGAGTCTACGCCGAACCTGACTATGTGGCCGAAGCACTGGCTGCCGCCCAGGCAGTGCCGGTGAAAGAGATAGTTGCGGCCGGTTACAAGGGGGAAGAGATCAAGGAGCAGCTTGCCAAAAAGCGGACCGATGCCATCAGCCGCATCAAGGATGAGTGGACCTTTATCGAGGAGTAACCCCTACCCCGGCGCAAGAACAGACGGCCGTACTGACGAGGCTCCCGCAGGAGACCTCACCAGTACGGCCGTTTTGTCATTTAGCTGAGTTCAGACTGGCGGTTTACGCCGGGCCGATGCGCTCCAGCAAGCTCATATGGGATGAGCCATCGTGGCGCTTGAGGTTCTGACGATACTCGAACTGGCGCTGGCTCTCCTGTTTGAGCCCCAGCATCAGCGAATAGCACATCGCCAGCATGATCACCGAGAAGGGCAGCGCGGCTATGATGCTGGCCGCCTGCAGGGCGGCAAGACCGCCGGAGACCAGCAAAATCGCAGCGACCAGCCCCTGGCCCAGCCCCCAGAGCGCGCGGTGCGGTACCGGAGGATCCTGATCACCGATGGAGAGCAGGGTCGTAATCACCAGCGTGCCCGAGTCACTGGAGGTAATGAAGTAGGTGCAGATAAGCAGGGTCAGCACGCCCTTGGCAATCCAGCCGAAGGTCTCCCAGTGCAGCAGTTCGACCGTCTTGTAGAGCGCCAGCGTCACATCCTGATTGACCGCCGCGACCACACCGCCGCCACCAAACAGCTCCAGATTCATCGCCGTACCACCAAACACGGTGAGCCAGAACATGCCGAGCAGCGAAGGCACCAACAGCACGCCGAGCACGAATTCACGGATGGTACGCCCCTTGGAGATGCGGGCGATAAACATGCCGACAAACGGCGCCCAGGCGATCCACCAGCCCCAGTAAAACGCCGTCCAGCTCGACTGCCAGGCCGAGGTGCCATTGGCTTCGGTGTTGGTCCAGAAGCTCAGTTTGACGATGTTCTGCAGGTAATCACCGATGTTCTGCACGTAGGCGTTGAGGATATAGGTGGTCGGCCCCAGCACCAGAAAGAGCGCGAGCACGAAGACGCTCAGCCAGATATTGAGCTCGGAGAGGATCTTCACCCCGCGCCCGACCCCGGAGACCGCCGAGAGGGTGGCGATCAGGCTGATGCCACCAATCAGCCAGAGCTGATTCACTTGCGATACTTCCATGCCAAACATCTGGTTGAGGCCGGTATTCATCTGGGAAACACCCAGGCCAAGGGAGGTCGCCACCCCGAACACGGTACCGAACACCGCCAGCACGTCAGCGGCGTGGCCCCAGAAGCCGTAGATACGATCGCCGAGCAGCGGATAGAGCACGGAACGAATGGCCAGTGGCAGCTTGCGCCGGTAGCTGAAGAAGGCGAGCGACAAGCCGACGATCACATAGATTGCCCATGGATGGAGGCCCCAGTGGAAAAAGGTGAGGCGCATGGCGATCTGGGCCGCCTCCGGGGTCATCCCTTCGGTAATGAAAGGGTTGCCCTGCAGGTGGTTCATCGGCTCGGCGATGCTCCAGAACACCAGCCCGATCCCCATGCCCGCGCTGAAGAGCATGGAGAACCAGGCGAAGTAGCCGAACTCCGGTACCTGGTCGTCGTCGCCCAGCCGGATGTTGCCGAAGCGGCTGAACATCAGGTAGACGGCGAAGAACAGGAACAGGGCGACCACCAGAATGTAGTACCACTTGAACCCGGCAATAATCTGATCCTTGGCCCCGACAAACCAGCTGGCGGCCGTCTCGGGGACAAAGACCCCGAACAGCAGAAACAAGGTGATGACGGTCAACGCCGTCATGGCCATGGTGGGGTTGAGGCCTTTAAATAGCCCTTTGCTTGCTCTCATCCAGCCTCCTTAGTCGTTGTTGAAAAACTCTTCGCCCACGTGATCACCGGCACCACCGATGGCGCGATAGACCAGCTTGCCTGCCGCCTGCTCCCGGTGATCCACCAGGGTGACCGAAGGCTGACCGTTCACCGCGTGGCGCTTGCCGAGGAAGATGGCCATGGGCACGCCCAGATTGGAGATACCGCTGGTGATCCAGAGCCGGTTGAAGTCGTAGGAGCCGCCGATGAACTCCAGCTGGGCCAATCCGGTATCGAGGCCGGTCAGATAGAACTGCATGGCGCTTTCGTCAGGAAAGAGGTGCACCAGCACATAGGCGTAACGCAATTCGTTCACCAACTCCTTTAGGTTGAAAGTACCTGTTTCGCTACAGGAGAGCGGCAGTTCGCCGTCGTAGTGGTGAACCTTGAGGTTGTTCGGGTCTTCATCATAGGCGGGCTGATAGCGGACAAAGGCTGATGTATCAGGCAGTTCATAGCGAACCCGCACGACTTTCAGGCCGCTGGCCAGGGTCTTGATATCCAGTTCATTGGTCATGTTTACTCCTCTCTTGTCAGGTTAAACAGCGCAAAGAGGGGCTAAACTAACACAAAATTAATTTGAACATAAACCATTTGAGTAATAACTATATTGACCTTTTTATCTACCGGGAGCAGAATTTTCCCCCTTTCAACCCGACTTCCTACTCCGACACCATGGAAAAACATGATGAAGTGCTGGTAGCGCTGCGCCAGATCATTCGTGCCATCGACATGCACTCCAAGCGCTTGATCAAGGAGGCGGGTCTCACCTCGCCACAACTCTTGCTGCTCAAAGGGATTGATGAGCTGGGCCAGATCTCCATGCGCCAGCTGGCCGACCACACCAACATGAGTCAGGCTACCGCCACCACCATCATGGATCGCCTCGAGAGCCGCCAGCTGGTGCAGCGCGTTCGCAGCAAGACCGACAAGCGCAAGGTACACGCGACCCTGACCGATGCCGGCCGCGCCCTGCTGGCCGAAGCGCCGACACCACTGCAAGAGAGTTTTATCCAGCGTTTCCAATCCCTTGAAACCTGGGAACAGACCCTGCTGCTCTCCTCCCTGCAGCGCATCTCAGCCATGATGAATGCCGACGGGATAGATGCCGCCCCGGTGCTGAGCGTCAGCCCCCTGACCGCCGAGCAGGCATAAAAAAAGCTCCCGAAACGGGAGCTTTTTTAGTGGGCCGGCACCGGCGATTACTCTTCCAGGCTGATACCAATGTTGGAGACGCCATCCTGAGCGGCAAAGGCCTTGATGGCCAGAATGCGGTCGCTGTCGCGCTCATGGGCAACCCGCTTGAGCAGCTCGACCTGAAACTCCAGCTCGGCTTCCATGTATTCGTGCTCGTAGAGCTCTTCTTCGGTCAGATCCCGCTCTTCCATCATCTCGATAAAACCGGCAACGGTACCAACGGAGGCATGGCTGGCATCGTTGGCCTCTTCCCCAACACGGCAGATCACCGAGTTGTAGGCACAGCCCAGCGCCACGCAGGCATCCAGAGCCGGATAGGCACCGTAGGATTCAAACTTGCGGGGATCCGGAATATGGGCTTCGAACTCTTCGAGAATGGCACCCAGATTGACCCGGGAACCCTTGACGGTCAGGTAGTTCCACATCTGATCCAGCGCATGCCGGAAGGCCTCTGCATTGCCAAAGCCGGAGGCCTGACTGAACAGGGCATAGTTGGGGTACATGCGCTCTGCCAGCGCCAGGGTGTAGACGGTCTGTTGCCAAGGCTGTAGCTCGGCCAGTCGCTTATAAAACTTGTCACCAAACACTGGAGTCGGATCCTCTGCAAAATGTGGGGCAGATTGTAGCCCACGAGGGGCGCTGCGAAAACGAAAAAGCGCCCTGGTCGGCTATGTTGCGCTGGCAACTCGGGTAAGATGGGACGAGAGCGGCATCTTGTTGCGCCGCAAATTCTGATAAGGAACAAGAGTATGAGCCAACGTACCCTTCTTTTGCTCAGCCAGGATAATGCTCACTACGAACGTCTGCTCAAGGCCGCCAATCTCCCCCATCTGCGCATTCTGCGAGCCGATAACCAGAGCGATGCCGAGAAGCTGATCGGCGAAGCCCATATTCTGATGGCAGAACCGGCCCGTGCCAAACCGCTCCTCCCCAAGGCGGGAAAACTCAAATGGTTCCAGTCTACCTATGCCGGAGTGGACGTACTGCTCGACCCGGACAGCCGGCGCGACTACCAGCTTACCAACGTGCGCGGCATCTTCGGCCCGCTGATGAGCGAATATGTCTTTGGCCATCTGCTCAGCTTGATGCGACAAATTCCTCTCTATCGGGAACAGCAAAGGCAGCGTCTCTGGCAGAGCCACCCCTATCAGGGGCTCAAGGGGAAAACCATGCTGATCCTTGGCACCGGCAGCATTGGCCAGCATATCGCCCAGACCGGCAAGCACTTTGGCATGAAGGTACTTGGCATCAGCCGCAGTGGCAGGGAGCGGGCCAGCTTTGATCAGGTTTACCAGCTGCCGGCACTCAACAAGATCCTGGCGCAGGCCGATGTCATCGTCAGCGTGCTGCCGGCGACCCGCGACACCCGCCACCTCTTCAATGCCGCCCGCTTCGAGTTCTGCAAACCGGGCGCCATCCTGTTCAACGTGGGACGCGGCAATGCCGTCCACTCCGGCGATCTGCTGACGGCCCTGCGCACCGGCAAGCTGGCGATGGCGGTGCTGGATGTGTTCGAGCAGGAGCCACTGCCCGCCGACAGCCCGCTGTGGGGGCAACCCAACCTCATCGTTACCCCTCACAACAGCGCCTACAGCTTCCCCGAGGATGTGGCCCAGATCTTCGTGCGCAACTATATCCGATTCATCGACGGCCAGCCCCTAGACGGCAAAATAGACTTCGACAAGGGCTACTAGCGCCTGATTTTTCATGCAAAAAGGCCCCGCCAATCTGGCGGGGCCTTTTCATTTCAGGCGGTGACAGGTATCAACCTGCGGCCAGCTCCTTGCGGTAGCCTTTCACCTTGGCCAGGAACTGGCGACGCTCCTTGCCGCTGAGCGGTTCGGCCATCGGCAGCTTGGCAGTCATGGCGTTGACCGGTCGATTGTTAATGCGCAGCTCGTAGTGGAGGTGAGCACCGGTCGAGCGCCCCGTGTTGCCGGAGAGGCCAATCTTGTCACCCATCTTGACCCGCTGACCCGGTTTGACCAGCAGTTTGCTCAGGTGCAGATAACGGGTCGAGAGGGTACGGCCATGCTTGATGACGACATAGGTACCTGCCAGCGGGTGGCTGGTTGCCTTCTGGACGACACCATCACCGGTCGCCAGCACCGGAGTGCCGACCGGCACGGCAAAGTCGGTGCCCTCGTGAGGACGCACCATACCGGTTACCGGATGTTTACGCGCCGGGTTGAAGTTGGAGCTGATCCGGTAGCGGCTGTGGGTCGGATAGCGACGGAAACCGCGCTCCAGACTGTTGCCCTGACCGTCGTAATAGTTGCCGTCATCGGAGAGCCAGGCCGATACCGTCTTGCCCTGGCTGGTCACTTCCACACCCAGCAGCTGGCTGTTGCCGGTGCTCTTGCCCTCGACGGTCTCCTGACGTACCAGCACCTTGAATTTGTCACCCTTTTTCAGATCCTGGGCAAAGTTCATCCGCCACTGGAACAGGTTGGCAATCTTCTGGATATGGTTGGCCGGAATACCGGCATTACGGGCGCTGACATAGAAGCTGCCATTGATCACGCCATCGTAGCGCTGCGGCTGCCAGTCCACCTTCTCGTTGATCATCGAGGCGGTATAGGTGTCGTCGGTGCGCGCCATCACCAGCGTCTGCTTGATGTTCAGGCGGATCTTGAGCTGCTGCAGGATGTTGTCCTGATCGATCAGCAACTCGATGGTCTGACCCGGTTTGAGCCGCGCCAGATAGTTCTTGTTGTCCGCATCCAGCACCTTGTAGAGGGTGGTGGTCGAGAGCCCCAGATTGTTGAAGATGGCGGTCAGATTCTCGCCATTGCGCACCCGGTAATCCTGCCACTGCGGGGCGGTATCAACCGGAATATCATCGTCCGGCGTGGCGGGATCAACCAGTTCGTGATCGGGGATTTCGTTAAAGTCGGTGTTGTTTTCGTTGGTTGCCGTACCCGCGGTATCAATCGGCAACTCCAAACGCAGGGGCCGCTCCAGAATGTCCCCCGGAGCCGGCAGCAATGCCACTGCTGACAGGGTCATCGCCGTCAGCATCACCATTGCGTAAAAGTGTTTGCGGGGAACCGGTGGTTCCCAATTGGCAGCCTGTGCTACCAAGGGACGGAGACGTTTCATCCGCTATCCTGTCTTTATATCTGAAGAGTGTGAGTTGCGATGTGGTAGTACCAAATCCGCATAAAACTGTCTGTTTGACAAAAAACGATACAAATAGTTCATCGCAATCTGCATGAACTTCACATTTTATGCATAACCAGCCCGGATGGGCAGAAATGATCGTCTTTTTTAACCATTTTTTCCTATTTTTAAGAACCGGCTCGCCATAGCGCCAGAATAAAAACCGCAAATGTTGCAATAACTTTTCCATGGAGTGGAGATGACGTTATCAAAACTATTGAGCAGGATAATCCTCATCCTGTTTCTGATCGGTGCCATCCTGCTGTTTGTGCTGGAAATCACCACTGTCCGCCAATCCATCATCGACCAGATGTCTGCCAATCTGGAGACTGCCGTCACCGCTCTGGGTCTGGTGCTGCAAGGTACTTTGCTCAACGATGACAAGGTGCTGGCCGAAACCATCGTCAATGCCATGTTCGATGGCGGCTTCGTCAGCTCTGTCAGGTTGGTCGACCCGGACGGACAACTGCTGTTCCAGAAGGTGTTCCAGGCCACCCAGCAAAACGTGCCTGGCTGGCTTCCCTCGGTTATCGGCATGCCACCGGTCAAGATTGAGCAAGAACTGACCGATGGCTGGCGCATGCTCGGTACCCTGACACTGGAAGGTCACAGCGGCTACGCCTACCAGCACCTGTGGAATGCCATCAGCCGTATCGGACTGGCACTGTTGGGTGGACTGATTGTCTTTACTCTGGTGATCTCCCTGGTCAGCCAACGGCTGCTAAAGCCGCTGGCGCAGATCAACCAGCAGCTAATCCGGATCCGCAAGCACCAGTTCAACAGCGCCCTCCCCACCCCTTGGCTGCAGGATCTCAAAGAGGTGGCGCTCTCCATCAACCAGCTGGTCTCCGAGCGCAAGCGCGACCTGCTGCAGCAACGCCTCAAAATAACCCAGATGGGCAAGCAACTGCAGCCATCCGCAGCACAACCCTTGCAAGGGCTAACCGACACCCGTGGCGGTCACCTGCAAACCTTCGTCTCGACACAGGGCGAGATCACCCTCTACCAACGCTTCCTGCCACACCCGGCACTCACCGCCGACAGCGAGCTGACCACCATTCAAGCGGTTCTGGAACAATGGTTGCAACACCATGTTGAAGGGATCTCGCTACCGCTCTCCCTGCTCCACCACCCGCAGTGGCAAGCCATAGCACCGCTGCTGACCCGGGGAAGAGGAAAGACTCTCGACTGGCGCTGGGATGTGACCGCTTTCCCGGCTGAGGGTGAGTCGATATTGACCCGCTTGCAGGAGCAGGGGGTTGAGCTGGCGTTTAGCGCTATTCCGCTCAATACGGAGACCTTCAATCAACTCGATCCCCTCAATCCTGTCTTTGTCTGCTGTCAGCTGAGCGAGGAGCCGCTCTACTGGCATCTCCTCTCGCAAACCATGCACGCGGCTGGTTACACCCTGTTGGCCGAGGCGGGCACTGGCAGCAACATCGACAAGCTGCGCACCTGGGGAATTGATGGTTATGCGAGGGAGGCACAATCATGAAAAAGCTGGCTATCTTGCTGATGCTGTTCGGCCAAGCCGGAGCAATGGCCGCACCGGCCACCATAGCAACGGGGGGTGAACAGGGGATCTACTATCAGGTCACCAGCGAATTCTGCCGGCTCGCACACAAGACTGACCCGCAGATCAGCTGTGCGCTGCAGGCAACCTCCGGTTCGATGGAGAACCTGCAGCGACTGCGGAGCGGTGAAAGCCGCTACGCCATGGTGCAGTCTGACTGGCTCTATCAGGCCAGTCAGGGTAGCGGCCCCTTCGCCAACGCCGCACAAACCGGCCTGCGCGCGCTGTTCGCAACCCACGCCGAACCCTTTACCATAGTGATCCGGGCCGACGGCGATATCTCCTCGCTGGAGCAACTCAAACTCGCCCCTATCGATATGGGGCTGAAGGGCTCCGGTACCCGCCAGACTGCGCTGGCTCTTTTCAACTTGCTGGGCGCCAAGGAGCAGGACCTCGACCTGAAAAGCATGGCCAATGCAGCCGAGGCGCTCTGCAGCAAACAGATCGATGCCTATGGACTGGTGATGGGACACCCCAACCGGATTGTGCTCGATACCGCCAAGCGGTGTGCCATCCAATTTCTGCCGGTCGATGGCGCTCTGCGCGACCAGCTGATCAAGGGGGTCAGGTATTACCAGCGCAGCCAGGTGCCCGCGCGCATCTATCCGGGTAACTTGAAAGCCACACCCACCTTTGCCATCGCGGCCACTCTGGTGACCAATGCAACTACTCCCGAAGAAGAGGTCTATAACCTGACCCGTGCCATGCTGGCACAGCAGACCAAGTTCAACGAACAGACTTATGGCTACGCCAACATGTTCCATCAGGCGCGCAACAAAACCGGCCCGGTGCTGAGCATTGAGCAGCATCCGGGCGCAGCCCGTTATTTTGCCGAGTTGAAAGCCGCCGGGAAGCTATAGCTGGCGGCGGGGAGAGCGCAACTGCTCGCTGGAGAACCGGGTCTTCATCGACGTCCACTGCGCCAGCCTGTCGGCACTGCCTGCCAGCGTTCCCTCACGGCGGGACTTCATGATCCAGATGCTCTTGGCATCGAAGCTGTAGACAGGGATAAGGTCAGTGCGCTGACTTCCGGGCAGAATGCGGCTGTTGATGTTGTCGAGCACCAGCGGATCTGATTTGGGGGTCGCGAAATAGAGCGTCACCATGTGGAACTGGTTGTAACGCACCGCCTTGACGTAAGCCAGCCGCAGCTTCTTCTCGTCCACCCCCAGCTCCATCAGGGTGTAGTACTTGGAGATGCTGTAATCCTCGCAGTCGCCACCGCGAGCGCCGATAAACTCCAATGGATTGGCCCAGTAGTCTGCTTCTCCCCACAATCTGGGATCATCGCTGTAGGTCAGGTTATTGAAGTAGTGATTTACCAGCTCGATTTTCTGCTGATCCGTGGTGCCGGCTCTGGGCGTCAGCAAGCGGGAAAACGCCTCGGCGCGCTGAATGGCACGCCCGCCGTAGACCTCCTGCAACTTCTCCCGCAGCTCGGGGCTGGCGATATATTCCGACAGGCGGGAAGCCTGCACGCCGGCACAACCGAGTGCCAGCATGCAGGTGGGGATTAACAGCCATTTCATACCGGACACTCCATGTCAGATGCTGGAGGTCAGTATAGTCCCAGACAACAGAGAGCAGACTCTTTGGGCCCAGTGTCAGCGACACTGGGCAAAAGCGTTGGCCAACTGCTCCATGAACCGGGGATAACCATCCGGACCGAGCGGAACCTGCTCACCCACCTCATCCAGCAGCAGCACTCTGGCGCCGGTATTGCGGGCAACCGACTCGATCACCGCTGGCGAGAATTGCGGCTCGGCATAGATGCAGCTTGCCTGCTTCTCCTCCAGCGCCTTGCGGATCTCGACCAGTGTTTTTGCTCCCGGACGACGCTCCGGACTGACGGTAAAGTGGCCCTTGGAACTCATGCCGTAGTGGCGCTCCCAGTAGCCATACGCTTCGTGGAATACGAAGTACCCCTTCTGGTTCACCGCTTTCATCTGCCCGGCAATCACCTTATCTCTGGCATCGACCTTGGCGGTAAACGCGGCCAGATTGGCCTCGTAGCGCGCCCTGTTGGCCGGATCCTGCTTGCCCAGCTCGCTGGCGATAGCGCCGGCAATCACCTTGGCCTGCATCGGGCCGAGCCAGATATGGGGATCGATCCCTTCATGATGATGACCTTCATGCCCTTCATCGTCGTGGTCATGAGCTGCATGGTCATCGTGCTGATGGTGCTGATGGCCATCATGGCTATCCTTGGTCGCGTAGTTGAACAGCGGCATGCCCGGCACTTGGGTCAGGGTCAAGACATGGGGGTGATTGGCCAGAGGTTTGCTCATGAAGCCCTCCAGCTCGGGGCCGACCCAGACCACCAAGTCCGCCTCCCCGATCTTGCGTACATCGGAGGGACGCAGAGAGAAGTCGTGGGGAGAAGCGCCGGTTGGCAGCAGGACTTCCGGCTCGCTCACACCTTCCGTGATCGCCGCCGCAATAAAGCCGAGGGGCTTGATGGTGGTCAGCACCTCCACGGCACGAACAGGCAAACTCACCGCCAGCAGGGCAGTGAAAAAAGCAATAATTCTCATTGGTGAATCTCGTCAGCGGATGATTGTGTGATAATATAACAGCTTCTGTTTTTTGTTATATTATAACTCTCACTGGCTGTAAACCCCGGAGCTGTCATGACCCAACTGGTAGAGCTGAAAGAGGTCTGTCTTTCGTTCGATGGACGCTCAGTGCTCGACAAGGTCTCCTTTACCCTCAATAAAGGCAAAATCACAACCCTGGTCGGCCCCAACGGGGCGGGCAAGAGCACCCTGAGCAAACTGGTATTGGGTCTGCTCACCCCGGATTCCGGCCAGATCATCCGCACCCGCGATCTGAGAGTCGGCTATGTACCCCAGCGCCTCTATCTGGATCCCACCCTGCCGCTGACAGTGCGCCGCTTTCTGCAACTGGGCAAGAAGGGGCGGATCTCCATCGAAGAGGCGCTGACCAGAGTCGGTGCCGAAGGGCTACTGGACAACCGGATGCAGAAGCTCTCCGGTGGCGAGATGCAGCGGGTACTGCTGGCCCGCGCTCTGCTGGTCAAACCCGAACTGCTGGTGCTGGATGAACCGGTGCAGGGGGTTGATATCAACGGCCAGATCGAGCTCTACGCCCTCATCGGCAAGCTTGCCGCCGAATTCAATTGCGCCGTGCTGATGGTCTCCCACGACCTGCATCTGGTGATGGCCAGCACCCACGAGGTGATCTGCCTCAATCGCCATGTCTGCTGCCATGGCGAACCGGAGAGCGTGGCCCGCCATCCTGAATTTGCCCGCCTGTTCGGGCGACCGGAGCAGGAGGTGCTGGCGGTCTATACCCATCATCACCACTGCGACGGCGAACACCATCATCATGAACCGCAGGCTCCCGTCATCCGCCTGCCCTCTCGCAACAACGCTCACAGCAAATAGCGCAAGCAACAGGACATTCAAGTGGACAGCTTTCTGTTATACGCCCTCGCGGCCGGCCTCGGCATCGCCCTGCTGGCCGGCCCCCTCGGCAGCTTCGTGGTATGGCGCAAGATGGCCTATTTTGGCGATACCCTCTCCCATGCCTGCTTGTTCGGCATCGCGCTGGGCATCCTGCTGCAAGTCGATCTCACCCTGGCGGTAGTGGTCTGCTGCCTCGCCATGGCGATGCTATTGGTGATCATGAGTCGCAACCAGCAGGTGGCGACCGATACCCTGCTCGGCATTCTGGCCCACAGCGCCCTGTCGCTCGGTCTGGTTACCTTGAGTTTTATGGATAACGTGCGGGTGGATCTGATGGCCTACCTGTTTGGCGACCTGCTCTCGGTACAACCGATGGATCTGCTCTGGATCTACGGCGGTGGCGCGTTGGTGCTGCTCACCCTATGGCGACTGTGGGATCCCCTGCTCTCCATGACCATCTCGGAAGAGCTGGCACGGGTAGAAGGGATCCGGGTCGATGTGCTGCGCTGCGTGCTGATGCTGCTGATCGGGCTGGTGATCGCCGTAGCGATGAAGTTTGTCGGGGCGCTGATCATCACCTCCCTGCTGATCATCCCCGCCGCTACCGCCCGCCGTTTCAGTCAGACGCCGGAGCAGATGGCCGGCTTTGCCGCACTGATTGGCTGTCTCGCCGTACTCGGCGGGCTGACCCTCTCTTGGTATCAGGACACCCCAGCTGGGCCTTCAGTCGTCGTCTGCGCCACCAGCCTGTTTGTCCTAAGCCAGTTCAAGAAGGCTTGATACCACGCTAGAGAGGCATGCTCTGGCGTGTCTCCATCATCAGCCACTGGCGTAACCGGTTGATGGCGGGCTCATGGGCCCGCGAGCGCTTGCAGGTAAAGTAGAAGGCATCCCCCGTCTCCAGCTGGTGTACCGGCAAGGCCACCAGCTGGGGATCATCGGGCCGCAGCATGTAGTCATTCACGAACGCCACCCCCTGATCCCAGGCCGCCGCCTCCATCGCCAGCAACACATGGCTGAAGTGGTGCATCCGCGCCTCGTCCGGAATCACAAGCCCACCCACCTTGGCCCAGCGCTGCCAATCCTCCCCCCGCGCCTTGTAGATGGACTGTACCGACAGCAGCGGCAGTTGCCAGATGGCATCTGGCCACTCCCCCTCCACCTGCTGCAACAAACGGCGGCTGCAGACCGGAAAGAGTCGCTCCTGATAGATAAGGTCGTGGCAGTAGCCCCGCCCGTGGGGTGAGACTGTGATAAAACAGTCGGCCACCCGATCGGAGAGCTCGGGATCCTCCGCTACCATCTCCAGACTCAGATCCAGCTCGGGATAGAGCTGGCGCAGTCCGGCCAACCGCGGGATCAGCCACTTCACCGCAAACGAGCTGTAGACCGCGAGGCGCAACCGCATCTCGCCGCCCCCGCGCAGCTGCTCGCTGCTCTGGGCAATCTGGCCGAGCCCGGCAGCAATCCCCTCGAAATAGCTCTCGCCCTGCGTCGTCAGCGAGAGCAACCGTCCCTGACGCAGCAGCAAGCGCTCACCCAGAAAATCCTCCAGCAGACGGATCTGGTGGCTGACCGCACTCTGGCTGACGTTTAGTTCCAGAGCGGCGCGGGAGAAGCTGAGCAGCCGGGCCACCACCTCGAAATATTGCACCGCACGCAGGGGAGGAAGCTTCATTATCTAAATATCTCATGAGTGGTCATTTTTTATCATTTTACTGGATATCAACCGGCACGCTACCCTCCGCCCATCTGAAGTGGGAGGTGGTATGAATGCAGTAGGGATCGGCATCCTTTATCTGGTGCTGGGCAATATGGTGGCGGTTTTTTCCGATGCGCTGGTCAAGGTGCTGGAGCCGGATCAGCCCATCTTCCAGTTTGTCTTTTTCCGCCAGGTTTCTGCAGCCCTCCTGCTGATGCCCTGGCTGCTTTGGTCATGGCGCCGCAACCCGCCGGTGGCCATCAAGTGGCACCTGCTGCGGGCCCATATCTGGGCGGTCGGTGTCTGCCTGATGGTGGTCGCCCTCACCCGCTTGCCGCTCGCCACTGCCAACGCCCTCTTCTATGCCGCGCCCCTGATGATGGTGCCGCTGGCAGTGTGGATGGCAGGAGAGGCGATCTCGCGCCAGAAGGTGCTGACCGCAGTCATCGGGTTTATCGGGGTACTGATCGTGCTGCGCCCGACCGAAGTGAACTGGGCCGCACTGGCGGCGCTCGGGGTAGCGCTGTCGATGGCGCTCAACAATCTGCTGATCAAGCGGATCCCGCTCAAGCAGCCCATCGCCCAGACCCTGTTTTTCACCAACGTGCTGAGCATGCCCTTCATTCTCGCGCTGGCCTGGTGGGAAGGGGGCGACTGGCAGTGGCAGATGTGGTGGCCCGCCTTCGGCTCCTCGGCGCTGATCATGGTCTATGCGGGATTATGCGTGGTGGCCTATCGCAAGGCGGAAGCGAGCAAGATCGCCTCGGCGGAATATACCGGCCTACTGATGGCCGTCGCCATCGGGGTATGGCTGTTTGACGAGCAGCCGGGTCTGCCGCTGCTGCTGGGCTGTATCTGCATCGTCCTGCCACTTATCGCCATGGCGCGCAGCAAGTCAAAGCCGCTGGCCGAGCCAGCGGTCTAATACTCAGGGTCGTTTCAGCAAAGGGGCGACCCTTTGCTGCAGATGAGGGATGACCTCCTGCTCGAACCAGGGATTCTTTTTGAGCCAGAGGGTGTTGCGCGGTGAAGGGTGCGGCAGCGGCAACCAGCCGGGGCCATAGTCGGCCCAGCTGCGCACCGTCTCGGTCAGCGATCCCCTGGCCGCCTTGCCCAGATAGCGATGCTGGGCATATTGACCGATTAGCAGGGTCAACTCGATATTGGGCAGCAGCATCAACACCTTATCATGCCAAGTGGGCGCACACTCGGGTCTGGGTGGCAGGTCGCCCGACTTGCCCTTGCCGGGATAACAGAGCCCCATCGGCATAATCGCAATGCGTGATTCGTCGTAGAAGGTGGGTTTATCGACCCCGAGCCAGTGGCGCAAGCGATCGCCAGAGAGGTCATCCCACGGGATACCGCTGGCATGCACGCGAGTACCGGGCGCCTGACCGATGATCAGCAGGCGGGCACTCTCGGCCCCACGGATCACCGGCCGCGGCCCGAGCGGCAGATGCGCCTCGCACAGACGGCAGGCACGGATCTCTTCAAACAGGCTATCCAGTCGACTCATGAGCGCGATAGTAACAGAGTTTTCCACCAGATCTCGCTTGTGAAAGGGGTGGCCTCTATTTATTATTCACCGATAGATGTTTAATTTAATAAACAGGTAGAGATGAAAAACTGGCTAGGCACGGGCACGGCGACCCTCTCCTTCATCCTCTGGGGGATGCTGCCGCTCTATTATCAATTCATGCCCGAGGTCAACATGTGGGAGCTCATCTCCCACCGCGTGCTCTGGTCGGTTGTCCTGCTTGGAGGCCTGTTTCTGCTGCTTGGCCACAAGGTGCCCTGGGCACGGCTGCGCAACGAACCGCGCCAGCTCGGCCTCATCCTGCTGGCTGGCCCGGTCATGTCGATCAGCTGGTGCATGTTCACCTGGTGCCTCACCACAGGGCAGGTACTGACCACCAGCCTCGCCTTCTTCATGACGCCGCTGTTCAATATCGTATTCGCCGTCATCTTCCTGAAAGAGCGGCTCACCCCGCAAAAACATCTGGCTGTCGCCCTGGCACTGGCGGGTCTCGCTTACATGCTCTTCTGCTACGGCCAGCTCCCCTGGTTCTCCCTCATCATGGGGGCCAACTTCGCCTGCTACGGCCTTATCAAGAAGAAGATCCACTACGACACCGGCACCAGCCTCTATCTGGAAGCCATAGTGCAACTGCCCGTCGCGCTGATCATCATCGGCACGCTGGCGTGGCACGGGGAAGGGGCATTCGTGAACGGGGATCTGGCCGACAAACTGCTGCTGATGGGCAGTGCGCCCGCCACCCTGCTGCCGGTGGGGCTCTTCTGCTACGCGGTGGCGAGAACCCGGATGAGCACGGTGGGACTGTTGCAATATATCGAGCCCAGCCTCGCCTTCCTGCTCGCCATCTACTGGTTTGGTGAAACGCCGGATCCCATCAAGACGGTCGGCTTCGCCTTCGTCTGGGCGGGCTTGCTGGTAAGTCTGGTGCCGCTGCACCGCCTCAAGCGTCAGCCTCAGGGGGCGCCGCGGTAGGACTCCAGGATCTTGTGCCAGGCGGGATCCCGATCCATCTGCTCGGCAATGTCGTTGAGCCGGGCATGAAGTTCGGGACGGGACTTGGGCACCAGAATGTGGCGGGTATAGCTGGACTGGGCAAAGGGCGAGACGAACAGCTTGCCCTCATAGTCCGGGACGTGGGTGAAAAATGCGAGGGCCGAACCGGGCACCAGGGTGACATCGATTCGGCCGCGCACCAGCAGATCGAGATTGGTCTTCACCTTCTTGGCATCGTGGCGCTCCAATTCGCCCCGGGCCGCAGCATCATCGATCCCCAGATAGCGATACCCATCGACACCGCCAAATACCATCCCCTTGAGGGAGTCAGGGCCACGATAGGTAACCGGATGCTGGCGACTTGAAATGAGCTCGTTGGTGTCGCGCATGATGGGGAAAGTCCAGAGGTATAGCTCGCGCTGGGGATCCCCGACCCAGGCCGGGTTGACCCAGGCGACCAGACCGTTGAAGGCAGGATCCGACATCTCCAGCGCCAGTCTGGCGCGATTGACCAGCCAGAGCTCGATCCTGGGTTCACCTCCCAGCCTTTCATTGAGATACTTCACCAGTTCGCTGCTCAAGCCGGCATTCACCCCGGTATTGAAAGGGGGATGCTGGTGGTAATCATAGAGACGGATCGTCTCCCCCAGAGCCGGAACCGACAACAGCAACCACAACCAGAACCAGACTCTCATCGCACCTCCTTGAGCTGCTTTTGAGTTTGGCACAGAGAGCATGAATGAGAAAACCCCCGACCGGGGCTCCGGCATCGCCATCCACCCCGCCCTCCTGCTGGTCAATCTATATGGTGCGCACCGCTGCTGGCCTGCTCTATACCGGGATCAGCACGGCGCCGGAGCGCCGCCTGCGCCAGCATCAGAGCGGCAAGGGCTCCCGCGCCCTGCGTGGCAAGGGGCCGCTGGCACTGGTGTGGCAGCAGGAGGTAGGCGACAAAGGTGCGGCCCTGCGCCTCGAATATCGCCTCAAGCAGCAGCCCAAGGCGTTCAAGGAGCAGCTCGTCACCCGCCCCGATCTCTGGCTGCCGTGGAGCCTGCGCTGGCTCAATCCCGGCAACGCAGAACCATAAAAGGCAAAGCCGGGCCATAAAAAAGGCCACCTCACGGGTGGCCGGCAAAAGGGAGTTCAGGGATAACGACACGACTTGCAGTGATTACAGATAGGTATTGGACCGCCTGCTGCGATGGCTGATAAGCCAGCAGACCACCAGCACCAGCAGCAACCAGGGGGCCAGCTTGATGATCAGGGCAAGCATGCCGCTCAACAGCCCCAGCAGCACAAACACGCCGCTCACCAGCAGCATGGCCACCAGGGTAAAACCGGTCAGCGCCATCACCAGCAACACTCCCAGCAATATGAAAAATTCCAGCATAACTTGCTCCTTACAGGCACTCTGTGCCGCCGGGCTGCCTTGCGGTCAATCCAGCCAGCGTTTCAATTCATAACGGGGCGGCATCACCAGCACCGCCAGCAGATAGGCAGCCAGCGCCAGCGGCGGCACCAGGATCAGGGCAAGCAGGGCCACCACTCGCACCGTCACTCTGGAGATCCCCAGCCGTTGGGCAATGCCGGCGCAGACGCCGGTCAGCTTGCGATGGACAAGATCCTTGGGCCAGGGAGTCATGGTTATGCCTCCACCTTCTGACCCTTGAGACGGGCCAGCTCGCGCTCTATCTCGTCATTGAGTTCCAGCTCGCGGAACTGCGCCTCCAGCGAGGGATTCTGCCCCAGAGTGGCTGCCTCCAGCTGGGCTTCCAGCTGATCGACCCGCCCCTGAAAGCCTTCGAAGCGGGCCATCAGCTCATGCATACGCTGGTTGTCCACCTGAGCGCGGGCACGAATGCGGCTATGGGCGGTCTGCTCGCGCAGGGTCAGCAGTTTCTGCTTCTCCCGCGCCTCGGTCAGCTTGGCGGCCAACCGTTCGCTGTCGGCGGTAAGCTGGGCCAGCACTTCGGCGACCCGGGCCTTGTCCTGCTCCAGCTGTTCACATTTTTTGACCTCCGCCAGCTTCTCGGTGAGGGCGGCGCGGGCCAGATCCTCACGTCCCTTCTGGATGGCTAACTCGGCCTTGGCCGACCACTCCTGGATCTGCACCTGCAACGCCTGCTGATGGCGCTCCAGCTGTTTTTGCTCGGCGATGACGCGAGCGGCCTGGGTGCGCATATCGACCTGCACCTGCTCCATCTCCTCGATCATCAGGCGCAGCATCTTCTCGGGCTCTTCACTCTTGTCGAGCAGGCTGTGCAGGTTGGCATTGATTACGTCGGTCAGGCGGCTGAACACGCTCATGGTCTGGCTCCTTGTGGATGGGATGGCTATCTCTTCCCATTGCATTACAAGAGCCGTGCCAAGAAAAATTATTGTTGTTTTACAAATAGATGGGAATTTAGCGAGGGAATCCAATAACGGTTTGTTGGTGAAAAAAACCAATGGCGTGGTGATTTTTACCAACAAAAAAGGGAGCCCGTGGCTCCCCTTTCAATACGATTACGCTGGCGTTCAGGCGGCGTGATGGCGACCCAGCTTGCCATCCAGCTCGGCCAGTTTGGCCTCCATCCGGGCGCGGCACACCTCGGAGAGCTCGCGAATGCCGGCGGCACCGTGCTCTTTGCTGCAAACCGGGGCCATCACCTCCAGCAGCACCTCGCCGTTATCCCAGCGGTTGAGGTTGATCTGGCCGAAGTAACTGGAGCAGACGATGGGCACAACCGGCACTTCAGCCTGCACGGCGGTATGGAAAGCGCCCGCCTTGAATGGCAGCAGACCACGCCCCTGCGAGCGAGTCCCTTCCGGGAACATCCAGATGGAGGTGCCGCGCGCCTTGATGCGCTCCACCACCTGACCAATGGTGCCGATGGCGCGAGAGCGGTTGGAGCGGTCGATCAACACGTTGCCGGAGAGCCAGAAGATAAGGCCGAACAGCGGCAACCAGAGCAGGCTCTTCTTGCCCACCGCGACCACGCCGGGCTGCACCGCACCGGTCACGGTGAAGATGTCGTAGTTGCTCTGGTGGTTGCAGACATAGACCGCAGGCCCGACCGATTTCACCTCGTCGGCTACCGTCACCTTGACCCGGACCCCGATCAGCGGGCAGACCGCGTGATACATGCGGGCAAAGACATAGACGTTGTTGGGGTGGCGCGGACGAACCAGACAGAGCAGCAGGCCGAACAGGAACCAGAAGATGAGCAGCAGACCAAGCAGCAGCACACGGGCAATTTTGAGCATCGAACACCTCGAATTTTAACTCGGCGCAGTATACTGATCCCCCTTTTAGCGAACAAGCGTTCGCCAAACAGAACCGACCACACGGCGCCAGCCTCAGCGCTCATAAAACGGCCGGCAACTTGCCCCACCCGCCATTGGCCGTTAGGATGTGGCCATCTTGATGAACGGGGCGAGCATGATTCACCAACAACGCGTGGCGAAACGACTCCTGCTGCTGGTCTGCCTGCTGGTGCTCAATTGTGCGGCCCAGCCGCTGGCCAGGCTGGCACTGCTCGATCATGCCCTCACCTGTCAGGCCCTGCCCGTTCAGAGCATCGATGATGAGCAGAACGACGGCAAACCGGTCAGCCCGCAGCCCACCAGCTGCCAGCTCAATGGCAAATGGTTGAGCGCCGCCACCCTGCTCTGCATCGAACAACTCTTCTTTGCCGTCGCCCTGCTAATTGCCCTGCTGGCACCACTCTGGCGCTATACCCCTCCCTTACCACCGCCAAGGGTTATCTCACCACCCGAGCGGCGACTTCACCTCACGCTCTGCGTCTGGCGGGAATGATTCCGGCCTTTTTCCATTCGCCGTTACTCATTTTTTGCGAGACCAGACAGATGACAAACTTTTTCAAGGCAGCCCTGCTTATGGCCTGCCTGCTGTGGCAATCCACGGGATTGGCCAGCGACACGGGCTGGCTCACCAGCCCACAGAATGATCACGCCCGGGTACGGCTGCAAGCCGACCGCAGCGCCCCTGACCACACCCGCATCCTGCTCGACGTAGCCCTCGAGTCCGGCTGGAAGACCTACTGGCACAGCCCGGGCGAAGGGGGAATTGCGCCCCAGATCCTGTGGGATGAGCCGGTCGGCGACTTCCAGTGGCGCTGGCCCGCTCCGCGCCACTTCGAGGTGGCCGGACTCAGTACCCAGGGTTATCAGGGGGAGGTACGCTTCCCTCTGAGCCTTAACTACCCCGCCGACCAATCGCTCAAGGGAACTCTGCGCCTCTCGACCTGCAGCAACGTCTGCATCCTGACCGACTTCCCCTTTACCCTCGCGGTAGATGGGCAGGCGCCAGCCGGTTTCGACTTCGGCTGGGCCAAGGCCATCAGCAATTTGCCCCAACCGCTGCCCGCCGACACCCGGGTCGAGCTCGGTTATCAGCACAACCAGCTGCAACTGCGCGCCGAGCAGGCAGAGGGCTGGCAATCACCGGCCCTCTTTATCGACGCTCTGGAAGGGGCCGAGTTTGGCAAGCCGGTGCTCGAGGTCGAGGGCAACACCCTGATCGCCCGGGTACCGGTGAGCGATGGCTGGCAGGGAGATGCGCCGGATCTGCGTGGCCAATCCCTCGGCCTGCTGCTTACCAGTGGCGAACAGGCGTGGCAGACCAAAGGCTCGATTGGCGAAGCGCTCGTATTGCCAGCGCCGAGCCAGCCCCTCTTCTGGTTGTTGGGGGCGGCGCTGCTCGGCGGCCTCATCCTCAATCTGATGCCCTGCGTGCTGCCGGTGCTGGCGCTCAAGTTGGGGTCTGTGCTGCAACTTCAGCAGCGTGAACAGGGAACCGTGCGTAAACAGTTTCTCGCTGCCAGCGCCGGGATCATCGCCTCCTTCTGGGTGCTGGCAGCCATGAGCAGTCTGCTGCGCGCCACGCAAGGGGCCGTCGGCTGGGGCATCCAGTTCCAGAGCGCCGGTTTTATCGGCTTTATGGTGCTGGTCACCCTGCTGTTTTGCGCCAACCTGCTGGGGCTGTTCGAAATCCGTCTGCCGAGCAACCTCAACACCCGCCTCGCCACCAGCGGCGGCAATGGCCTCGGCGGTCACTTTCTGCAGGGAAGTTTCGCCACCCTGCTGGCGACTCCCTGCTCGGCCCCTTTCCTCGGCACCGCGGTGGCCTTTGCGCTGGCAGCGCCCCTTGGCCAGCTCTGGCTTATCTTCACAGCTTTGGGGATTGGTATGAGCCTGCCCTGGCTGCTGGTGGCGGCCCTGCCGCGGATCGCCCTCTGGCTGCCCAAGCCGGGGCGCTGGATGGGGCGCCTGCGCATCCTGCTCGGCCTGATGATGCTGGGCTCCAGCCTCTGGCTCACCAGCCTGCTCGACAATCATCTCGGCAGCTATGCCACCGGCTGGCTGATAGTTGCCATGCTGCTGGTGCTGCTGAGTGGCATCATCTGGCGTTACGGCATGCGCGGCTTCACGCTGGCTCTCTCCCTCTCGGCGCTTGTCGGCGCAGCCCTGCTGCTGGGGGGCGCCTTCACCGCGCAGGGGGCAGGCAGCATAGACCGGGTGGTCTGGCAGCCCCTCTCTGAACGCGCCATCACCGATGCCCTCGCCCAGAACAAGCGGGTCTTCGTCGACGTCACCGCCGACTGGTGCGTCACCTGCAAGGCAAACAAATACAACGTGTTGCTGCGTGATGAGGTGCAAACAGCCCTCTCGGCCCCCGATGTGGTGGCCCTGCGCGGCGACTGGAGCAAACCGGACGACACCATCGCCGCCTTCCTGCGCCAGCGCGGGGCGGCAGCCGTCCCCTTCAACCAGATCTACGGCCCCGGCCTGCCACAGGGAGAGATCCTCTCCCCCCTGCTGGACAAGGCCGATCTGCTTACCCTCTTGAATCAGGCCGGTCTGATCCAGACCAACGCCACCCATTTTTAAGGAGAACTCCATGAACCTGCGCTCCATCGCCCTGTTCACCGCCCTGTTTGCGGGCTCGCTGACTGCTCCGGCCCTGCACGCCGCCCCCTTCACCCCGGAGCAGGAGGCCCGCATCAAGGAGCTGATCCGCGAGACCCTGATCGCCAACCCCAAGATCCTCGACGAAGCGGCCGAATCCTGGGAGAAACAGAACGCGGCAGCCCAACAGGCGCAACTTGGCAACTTCATCAAGGGCAACAAGGATGTGCTGTTCAACAGCCCAACCAGCCCGCGCCTCGGCGCCAAGAACCCCAAGCTGACGCTGGTGCTGTTCACCGACTACAACTGCGCCTACTGCAAGCAGTTCGATCCCCGGCTGACCAAGCTGCTCAAGGCCTATCCGGACGATCTGGGGCTGGTGATCAAGCTGCTGCCGTTCAAGGGACAGAGTTCTGCCAAGGCGGCCCAGTACAGTCTGACCCTGTGGCAGCAGGATCCGGCCCGCTTCCTCGCCCTGCATGACAAGCTGATGAGCAAGCAGGGGATGCTGACCGAGGCGGATATCAACAAGGCGCTGGCCGCCACCGGCAACGTGGCGCTCAAGCCCGTGCCGAAGGCAACCGAAGAGCTGCGCAACAGCCTGCGTATCGGCACCATTCTGGGGGTGCAGGGCACACCGGCAACCCTGATCGGCAACCAGCTGGTGCCGGGCGCAGTTCCCTATGAGGAGCTGGAGCAGCTGGTGAAGACCGAACTGGCCAAGCTGGGGTAAGGGATGACCACCAACCCTCAACCCCGCTGGCGACGCTGGGGCAAGGAGGCACTCTGGCTGCTGTTGCTGGCGCTGGTCATCTCGACCCTGCTCGATCTGTGGCGCAGCCCGACCCTGCCGGAGGGGGCGATGAGCGCCCCCGTCACCCTGCAGGATGGCACCAGTACGGATCTCGCCATCCTGAGCCGCGGCAAGCCGCTGCTGGTTTACTACTGGGCCAGCTGGTGCGGGGTGTGCCGTTTCACCACCCCGGCCGTGCAGCAGCTCTGGCAGGAGGGGGAAAACGTGCTGACGGTGGCGCTGCGCTCCGGCAATGCAGAGCAGCTTGGCAAGGGGATGAGCAAGAAGGGGCTCACCTTCCCGACCCACAACGACGAGTCGGGAGCGTTGGCTGCCCAGTGGCAGGTGGGTGTCACCCCGACGTTCCTCGTCATCAAGGATGGGACGCTTGTGAGCAGCACCACCGGCTGGAGCTCGAAGTGGGGCTTGCAGCTGCGGCTCTGGTGGGCGTCGCTCTAGCCACGCGGCATCGTTGCCTGCAACAGGGCCATCCCACCGGATGGCCCTTTTTTATGACGACCTTTTTATCCCGACATCAGGTGGGGAGCTGCATCCCGCGTACCTGCTCCAGCAGGGCGGTGACCGCTATCGAGCGCAACGCATCGGGGGCGTAGCAGAGCCCCACCCGCCGCTTGAAGGAAGAGGCCGCCAGCTCGGCGACCGCACAACCGGGCGGACAAAGCGAACGGGGCAACCAAGCGATCCCCGCCCCGGCGGCCACCATGGTAGCCGCCAGTCGCAGCGACCCTGCCCGCCGTGGGTAGAGGGGCGCCTGATTGCCGAGGATGGCGATCAGCCGCAGGTGGGAGTCGTGGCGCGGACAGGTGACCCAGGGCTCGTCCGCCAACGCTGCCGGGGTGAGCGCCCCCTTGCCTGCCAGCGGGTGATCCGGTGGCAGCACCAGCACGAACTCCTCCTCCAGCAGGGGGATAAAGAGCTCGTCGCCACAACGCAGGGATTCGCACCCCAGCCGTACATCGCCACAGCAGCCCTCCTCCAGGGTCAGCAGGATCTCCTCGTGGGCGAGCGCCCCTTGCACCAGCGCCCCCACCACGCCATCACCCAGATCCGCCTCAATCCCCACCGTCACCTCCAGACAGGGGGAGGTTTCACGAAACTCGCGGGCGAGGGAGTCGGTATCGGCGATCAGCCGCTTGGCGCGGGGATAGAGCCGGTGCGCCGCTTCGGTCCCCTCCACCCCGCGCGCCTGCCGCACAAACAGGGTCACCCCCAGCTCATCCTCCAGCGTCTTGATGGTGGTGGAGAGGGTGGGTTGGGTAATGAAGAGGCGGGTGGCCGCCGCCGTGATGTTGCGATCCTCGAAGACAGCCACAAACGCACGTAGGGTTCGCACATCCATAGAATTCACCTATACCAGACAGTCATAAAAGCCATTTTTCACGGCAACACGGGGCAAATATAGTGGCTTACCTGCCACAAGGCATCCCAATTTTCTATATCAGCGTCTATCAACACCGTCAGGAGCCATCATGCGCCATCTCTCTGTCATCGGCCTCGGGGCCATGGGCTCCGCCCTCGCCACCACCTTGCTCAAGGCGGGCCATCCGGTCACCGTCTGGAATCGCAGCGCCGCCAAGGCGGCCCCGCTGCAAGCGCTGGGTGCGACACTCGCCCCCTCGGTTGGCGCGGCCATCGCCGCAAGCGATATCACCCTTGTTTGCGTCGATAACTACGCTGTCAGCCAGCAGTTGCTGGATGAGGCGAGCGATGCGGTGGCGGGCAAGCTGCTGGTGCAGCTCTCCACCGGCAGCCCGCAGGGGGCCAGAGCGCTGGAGAGCTGGAGCCACGCCCGCGGCGCCCGTTATCTCGATGGCGCCATTCTCTGCTTCCCGGGTCAGATCGGCACCACTGACGCCAGCATCATCTGCTCGGGGGCCAGCACCGCCTTTAGCGACGCCGAGCCGGTGCTGCGCCTGCTCGCCCCTACCCTCGACCATGTGGCCGAGGCGGTGGGCGCCGCCGCGGCGCAAGATTGTGCCGTCGCCGCCTACTTTGCCGGTGGTCTGCTCGGAGCCCTGCACGGCGCGCTGATCTGCGAGGCGGAAGGGCTACCGGTGGCCAAGGTGTGCGCCCAGTTCAGCGAGCTCTCCCCCATTCTCGGTGGCGATGTGGCCCACCTTGGCAAGACGCTGGCGAGCGGCGATTTCGATCACCCCTACGCCAGCCTGAAAACCTGGAGCGCCGCCATCAGCCGCCTCGCCGGTCATGCCACCGATGCCGGGATCGACAGCCGCTTCCCGCGCTTTGCCGCCGATCTGTTTGAGGAAGGGGTGGCGCAAGGGTTTGGTCAGCAGGAGGTGTCGGCCCTCATCAAGGTGCTGCGGGCACGCAATGGAGCGGCACAATGAACGAGCTGACCAACCAACCCCAAATTGCGCTGGTCACCGGCGCCGCTGGCGGGATTGGCCGCCAGCTCTGCATCGGGCTGGCCGAGGCGGGTTATCGGGTGATCGCCACCGATCTGGCCCCTCACGCTTTCGACCATCCCGAAATCCACTTTCATCCGCTCGATCTGCGGGACGAGCAGGCTATCACGCGTCTCTTTGCCGAGGTGCGCGCGCAGCACGGCGGCATCCATCTGCTGATCAACAACGGCGCCATCAGCAAGTTCCACACCCGCTTCGAGGAGCTGAGCGCAGCCCAGTTCGATCAGGTGATGACGGTCAATGTGCGCGGCGCCATGCTCTGCGCCCGCGCCTTTGTGCAGGCCAACCGCGGGTTGCCCTATGGCCGCATCATCAATATCGCCTCCACCCGCTGGCAGCAGAACGAACCGGGTTGGGATGCCTACGGCACCTCCAAGGGGGCGCTGGTCGCTCTCACCCAGTCCCTCGCCAACTCGCTGGCCGACTACCCCGTCACGGTCAATGCCATCAGTCCGGGCTGGATCCAGGCGGAGGATTACCACACCCTGACCGAGGCGGATCACCGCCAGCACCCGAGCGGCCGGGTCGGGCGCCCCGACGACATCACCCGCGCCTGCCTCTTTCTGGCCGATCCCCGCAACGACTTTATCAACGGCGCCAATCTGGTGGTCGATGGCGGGATGAGCAAGAAGATGATCTACCACACCTCCGCCTCCTTCTGGGAGGAGTAACCCCTGCGGTGGCAGTCTTACCCCGGCCTGCCGCCCGCCCCTTTCCTGCCCGTTTTTTCATCGCTTTTGCCCCGCCGCCCTTGCACTGGCCAGACCGACTGGCAACAATAGGCACTCAACTGACCCCTCTTCATTTCGCCCGTTAATTGATCGCCCAACTCATCGCGTTGGCGGGCTGTTTCCGTTAAAATAACGGGTTTTTGCCGTGCCTGGTTTGCCAATCCCCACCATCAGGCACTCGCAGCGTGAATCCTATGATGCCAGTGATGCAGGATCTGCCATGAACAACTACTTTCGGGTGCTGGGCGTCAAGTCCAACGCCAGCGAAAACGACATCAAGAAAGCCTATCGTCGGCTGTCGAACCAGTACCACCCCGACAAGCTGCACGGGGCCAGTGAAGAAGAGAAAGAGCAGGCAGCCATCAAGCTGCACCAGGTAAAGCAGGCTTATGAAGTGCTGTCCGATCCGAAGCAGCGGGCCGCCTTTATCAAGGATTTCAACAACGTCATCGTGACCGACCCCGCCTCCGCCATGCGGGAGATGTGGGATCAGTTCTACCCCTGAAACAGCAGGCAGAAAGAGCAACTATGCAAAAGAGATGGGACCAGGCGCGGCTCAAGTCGCTGCAAAGCGATGCCAGCGAAAACATCGAATCCTACCGGGATCAGGACGACCCCAAGGGGCTGGAACAGTTCACCGACCAGATGAAGAGCCTGCTGCTGGCCGATATGAGCATGCTGGAGTTTATGCCCGAGTATCTGCCGCTGGCTCTCTATGGCCGGGTGCAGTTCCCGGCCAAGGCCAAGTCGCAGTGGAACAAGTGGCTCACCAGCGGCGAGCAGCCGAGCTGGGACGAGTTCAAGGTGAGCGTCGGCTTCAACAACGCCGCCCTGCCGCTGGTCAAGGCGGTGCGGGCCCAGAGCGAAGATCAGCTGATGGAAGCCTGCGCCGTGCTGTTCCTGCTCGATAACCCGCTGCCGCGCGGCAGCCACCGCGGCGATGACGACTATGAGCTGCGCGACGAAGAAGATGAAGACGGGGAAGATGCCGACGCCGACTACCATGGCGGCAGTGACCGCTATGGTGATGACGACGGCGATCAGGATATGTACGACGAAGTCCGTTTCTAATTGGGGCAAGGCATGAGCAACAGTCTGATAGAAATTACCGCCATCGAGATCAAAGAGCTGGCCGTTATCGAGCCGAAGCAGGCCAGCGAGAAGTTCGAGCTGATCGCCAAGACCATGTCTGACGACCAGCTGGCAGAAGTGATTGAAAACATTGATATCGTTACCCTGACCCAGATTAACGGCCAGCACGATATCTCCTTCCCCTCCATCATCTCCGAGCTGATGACCCCGGAGCGGATCCGCGACATCGTCTGCCAGCAGCCGCTCTATTGGGAAGAGGCGATCAAGAACAACGCCGACGAGCTGCAACAGCACACCTTCGACTTCCTCAACTACCTGATCCGCACCCAGGATAGCGAAGCCAAGCAGCGCGAGATCCTCGAGTGCGTGGCCGAAGATCCGGCCGGTCTCTTCTACCTCGCCATCCCCTTTATCGAGTTCTATCGCGGCGATCGCTATGAAGAGGACGAAGGCTATCGCGACGTGCTGCACGCCGAAGAGGAAGATCTCGAAGAGTCCCTGCGCTACAGCGAGCGCCAGCAGAGCGAGGATGTCCACGACTACGCGCTGGATGACCCGCGCAGCCTCTTGATGCTCATTCGCGAGCTGGCCCCCGAGGTGGAGAAAGCCATCAAGGCGCTGCTGCGCAACGAGCACTCCACCTGGGATGGCATCATCAACAAGTTTGCCGCCGAGCTGGTGATGCAGGCCAAAGAGAAGAACAAGGTCGAGGAAGACGAGTACGGCGACGTCGATGACATGTTCAGCTTTCTGGATTAAGGAGCCCATTCATGCAGTTAGTCATTCGCGATGCCAACCAGGGCCCCTTTCTGACCCAGGTGCTGCGCTTTGGCCGCGACAATGAACGTTTGACCGAGCAACAGCTCGCCGCCATCAAGGGCAAGGCGGTGCTGATGAGCCTCAAATTCGCCGACAAGTACTACAACAAGTACAAGATGCACCTGCTGGAGCAGGCGGCCCACGACGTCATCGGCGTGGTGAGCCTCGGCCTGCAGGAGCTCTCGGCGCGGGATCCGGCCAAGGCGCTGGTGCTGCTGCAGGCGCCGGAAGGTCCCATCAAGCCGTTCCAGAAGGGCTGGTCGATGCTCATTACCGTCAGCCCCAAGCAGGCTGGCAACAGCCTCTACGGTGACGTGGATGCGCGCCTCTTGGACAAGATCTCGAGCCCGCCCGATGTGGAGGAGTGGCAAGGGTGGCAGGAGTACGAGAAGGCGCTGACCGAGCACAACAAGAGCCGCCTGATGGAGCTCATCGACCAGCACTTCTTCGCCTGTGAGAGCGACCACCCCACCATGGAGGACAAGCTGGCCGAAGCGCTGCTCTACCGCATCCTCTGCGGCAAGGGCAGTGGCGCCGCCCCGCTCAAGGTGAAGCAGGATCTCAAGCGCAAACTGGCGCGGGAGATTGAGCTCGACGAGGGCTGGTATGACACCGACTACCTCGCCGCCCAGCTCGCCCTGATGCTGAGCGCGCTGCCCGCCGACATGGCCGCCGCCCTGCGCCAGGAGCTGAGCCCGGGCTTTGTGCCCAACCTGCTCCACACCCTCGGCTTTGTGCGCCAGTACCAGCTGCTGCAAAAAGAGAATGCCTCGCCGGAGAAGCTCGACAACATCGAGATGCGCGCCGGTCTCAAGCACCCGCTGCTCGGCTGGCCGCTCTACCACAACTTCTAGAGCGCGCTTCGCCGCCTCTTTTGTTGCCCCCCATGTGGGATGACCCAACGCCCGGCCCGCCGGGCGTTGTTCTATCTACGTCATCAGCCCCCCACGATTGACGTAACAAATCGGGATGCAACCAGTTCAGATGGCTTCATTCAAACCTTGTTCGCAGCTATACTGCGCCCCTGATTCAGGGCTGAATAAACCGGTCGTAATACAGGTCAGATTTTTATGCTGCTGCCACTTTTAATACTTATCAGCGCCAATACTCCGCTACTGTCAGATACCCGCCTTTATCGAGAAGTCGCCAATAATTGTAAAAATGTAGATTTGGAAAATTGGCAACATCCGACCAGAAAGGTATTACTGGAACGAGGCGTTATATTAAAAAAAGTCGAGTTATGTAACGATGGTAAATATCCAATCTATCATGTTCGACTCCCGTATGACCCGGCTGGGCAGACTCAAGATTATTTCAACCCACTCTATGTGGCCATGTACGGAGCCAACGGAAAATGGCCATATGCCATGGTCGATGAGGAAGGGACTATTGTCTATATGACCTATCGGAAAGGTTCTATTATCACACCGGACTACGAGCTGTTCTCACCATAATCAGATTTCATCTCTGATGAAAATACTCAAAGAGAGCAAATAAAATATATTTTCATAAAGGGCAGCATCACGATTCACAGCCCCAAAACTCTCTGATTGATATATTATCAGGCTATCTTAAGTCACCTATCTGCCGAAACTAATCTGTACCACGTTATTACAACAAGAATATATATTAGCCCCTGCGATGAAACGCTCAAAAATTCCCCATATCATCAGGTTCTGATCAAGCCCTCATTTTCAATATTTATTCACTCAAAGGGTGAAACTGAATAAATAAGCTGCCACTCAACATGCTGGCGGCAATGGCGAAAGAGCAGCCAAAAGCGGGATGGCGATCTCACTATCAAATCAGCTCAGGCCAAAATAGGCTCCATTCAACCCCGCTCACTCTGATACCTACCCAGCCAGCGCCAGCTTTTCAGCAGCCAAAACCGCATAAAAAACCGGAATAGATCAATAAAAGACAATTAATCTCGCCAGATTAAATTTAAGGTATGGCAATTTGATCGAGCTGGCCGCTAAATGACAGACCGGCCTTCAGACCAGCATGGAAGCGCATAAGGCTAGCCGGCAGCAGACCGGTACGCTCTCAGGACGAGTTATGACTTTCTTCTCTCACAGGAGACAGACCGTGAGCGCTTCGAATCAACACCCCACCATTCCCCCCGGCTCCGGGGCGCTGTTCTTTATCCAGACCTTCTCGACCCTGGGGTTTGCCGTGCTCTACTCCACGCTGGTGCTCTACGCCACCAAGCGGCTCGGCTTCAGTGAATCCCAGGCCAACGCCATGATGGGGGTCTTCGGGGCCTTCAACTATGGCCTGCACCTGTTTGGCGGTTATCTCGGCGGGCGCTACCTCAGTAACCGCAACCTGTTCGTGATGGGGATGGTGCTGCAGGTGATCGGCTGCTACTTCATCGCCGAGATGGGGATCACCGGCCTCTACTGGGGGCTCGCCATGTTCCTCACCGGCAGCGGCCTCAACGTCACCTGCCTCAACATGATGCTGACCCAGCGCTTTGCCCCAGATGATCACCGCCGCGAGAGCGCCTTCCTGTGGAACTACGCCGGGATGAATCTGGGCTTCTTTATCGGCTTCACGGTGGCGGGCTACTTCCAGCTCACCGAGGATTACCGCACCCTGTTCCTGTTTGCGACGCTGGGCAACATCATCGCCATCATCGCCACCTTCGCCTGCTGGCCCATTCTGGCGGATATCAGCACCCCGCTGCGTCATGTCAAAGGGAGCGGTTTCTACCGCCGCATGCTGGCGGGGATCGCCATTCTGGCCATGCTGGTGCCGGCGCTGCGTCTGCTGCTGACCCACGCCAGCTTCAGCGGCAGCTTCGTGCTGATCCTGGGTGCCGTGGTGCTGGTGCTGCTCTGTGTGATGACCGCCCGCCACCCGGACGCCGCCGAGCGCAGCCGCATGGTGGCCTACCTGATCCTCGCCCTTGGATCCCTCATCTTCTGGTCGCTCTACCAGCTGGCGCCCATGGGGCTGATGCTCTTCTCCGAGCACAACATCAACCTCAACGTGTTCGGGCTGCGGGTCGCCCCCCAGTGGATCCAGAACATCAACACCCTCGTCATCGTTATCGGTGGCCCGCTGATGGCGCTGCTGTTCAAGCGACTGCGCGAACAGGGCTGGAATATCGACATCCCCTCCCAGTTTGCCGCCTCCCTGTTCTGCATGGGGCTCGGCATGCTGGTGCTGCCGCTCGGCATCCATCTGGCGGGGGCCGACGGGCTGGTCGCCTTCAAGTGGATCGCCATCAGCTATGTGCTGCAGAGTTTTGGCGAGCTGCTTATCTCCCCCATCGGTTACGCCATGATTGGCAAGCTGGCCCCCGCCAGCCTGCAAGGTCTGCTGATGGGCTGCTGGATGATGGTGACCGGCGTTGCCTCCGTGCTGGCGGGCTATGTCTCCAGCGCCATGCCGCAGAATATCGGCAGCTCTCCGGTGGCCACCAACCCGGGCTACAGCTCGGTGTTCAACATGCTGGGCTGGGGCTCGATGGCGGGCGGCTTGGTGTTGCTACTGCTGGTGCCCCACCTGCGCCAGCTGATCGCCTCGAAAATCACCCCGCAACCGGCGGCGACAGCAATCCCCGTCTGATGGGCATGCACCGCCTGCAATAATGGCGGCGTGACCAACAGGCAAGAGCAAGGGCCCCGCAACTCCGGTTGCGGGGCCCTCTTTTACTGACCGTCAGGCAATAGACCGAGCCGTAGCACTGCCTTGGCTTTCCTCTGATAGTTCAGACCTGAAATCAGTAGTCACCCCTGTTTCAGGCGAAGTCAACGATCCCCAGCTGCTTGGCCATGGCCAGCTCGTTGCGCTCGACGATCTCCTCCACCACCTTGCCCTCGGCGTTGAATCTGAAATAGGTCAAGGCACTCCAGGTCACATCCTTGCCGGTGACATCGAATCCTTTCCAGGTATTTGAGCCTTTGGCGACGTGGGTCAATGCAACGAATACCTCGTCTTCCGAGCTCATTATTTTCTGAAAGGAGGTTTCAATAGACTCATAACGGTCGACCACACAGGCTGACAATGACTTTTTAAATTGTTCAAGGGTGGTAATAGGCTCTGCGCAGTCAGGTCTGAATATACAAAGATCTTCCGAGAAATATTCACTCACCCGTTCAACATCCTTGCCATCTACGCAATATTTAAAGTAATTAATGACTGTATCGACGTTATTGCTCACAGGCGACCCCCGTTTTATTAATTGACATCCAATTTAACTAGAAAATATGATGCATGGAATATCTGTTACTGCCAGACGGGGCCATAGTACAAATCCGGCAGGAGATGATAAATGCAATAACAGGAAATCTCTTTTATAAAATCAGGAAGAATCCATGGATAGATGGACTGAATATGAAGTCTTTGTGCAGGTGGTCGAATTGGGGAGCCTCAGCAAGGCCGCAGATGCACTGGGCTTGTCCAACCCTGCAGCCAGCAGGCATCTGGCCGCACTGGAGCAGCGACTCAATGCACGGCTCGTCGAGCGAACGACCCGGCGCCTGTTTGTCACTGAAATCGGTGAGCAGTTTTATGCCCGCTGCAAAACAGCGCTGAATGAGATGCGAGAAGCCATCGATGAAGTCAGTATCAAAACGGGAATGCCAACCGGGGTCTTGAAATTGACGGCTTCGCTGTCACTGATGCTGAATGTCATCTCCCCCTTGATACCGAAATTCATGGCGAAATATCCCGGCATTCAGGTCGAGTTGATTGCCAATAATCGCTATCTGGATATTATCGAAAACAATATTGATATCAGTATTCGCTCAAGAGAGTCTGAGCCGGACTCCAGCCTGATTATTCAACCTCTGGCCACTGCACCGCGTATTCTGGCGGCCTCTCCGGAATATATTGAGCATTATGGCGAACCGGAAACGCCGCACGATCTGAAAAAACACCAACTGTTGCTCTACAGCTATCACAATCCCGGAGAGCTGACCATGATGAAGGGCTCGATAAAATTACGGGTGCCAACCACTCCCACCATTGAGTCCAACGACGCCCAGATCCTGCTCGCCAATGCCAAAAACGGCATGGGGATCCTGGCACAGCCCGTTTATGCCATTTATGACGAATTGCGCAGCCAGCGTCTTAAACCTGTACTCACCGACTGGACACTGCCTGACCTCTCCATCGGCATGGCCTATGCGAACAGAAACTTTATTCCATCCAAGACCAGAGTGTTTATCGAATTTATCAAGGAGGAGTTTCAACAGTTCGATTATGAGCAGCGCTGGCGCCACGTCTGCGCCTGCTGATCGCCTCGAAAATGGCCCCGCAATCATGGATGGCGGGGCCTCTGCTTTTGGCGGCATGGCGGGTTCGTTTCAGGCTGGCGGTGCTACGCCAATGGTTATTTTTGCACCAAAGAAGCCAATCTATTTTTTACTGTCGCACTGATGAAACAATCGCGCAGATCGGGGGTAAGGGGAATCGACACAACGTCAGCAGCCCGGTAGGTATTTCCCGCCGACAGGGGTACGATGAGTGAAGTCGGAGCCATATAGCGACGGCTGTTAGCCGGGGCGCCCTGTGCCGCCCGCCATATACTCAAAGCCTTGTGAGCCCGGCTCACCACGATAAGGAGAGATGAGATGTATATGTTTTTACCCTTCCTGCTGGCGCTGATAACGGGGATCAGCATCTTGCTTAACAAGCGCGGCGCCTCCTATCTGCTCTGGGCTCTGTTGCTGGTGGTGACCCTGCTCTCCTTTATGCACCATGTGACCGACCCGCTCACCCTCTCGTTCTAGGAGCCCGCCATGAGCCTTTCGACCTCTGCCACCACCGCGAAGAGTGACCTGCCCCAGCTGCTCGATACACTGGGGCTGGCGGGCATCTGTCTGACCCTGATCGTCGCCTTCTATTACCAGCTCTATCTGGCCGAACTCCCCTGCCCCTTGTGTTTATTGCAGCGGGTCGGCCTGGTCGTCGCCGGTTTCGGCTTTATGTTCAACCTGCAATTTGGCGCAAAAGGAGCCCACTACGGCATCGTGATTGTCGGCGCCCTGACCACCGCCATGATCGGCGCCCGGCAGGTACTGCTGCATATTCTGCCCGGCGACCCCGGCTACGGTTCCACCTTTCTCGGGCTGCACTTTTATAGCTGGTCGCTGGTCAGCGCCCTGCTGATCATCCTGGCTGTCGCCCTGATATTGATGGTGCGGGACGGGCTCGCTATTACGCTACCCAAGCTGGATCTGGCGCACTGGGGGCGTATCGCCTCCCTGCTGTTTGTCTTGCTGATTGCGGCAAACCTGATCTCTACCGTGCTGGAGTGCGGCGCGGGACAGTGCGCCGATAATCCCGTCATCTATGACCTGCTGAGCCTGCGTTAATCACCCTCAAGGTGGCGGCCAGTTCGCCACCTTTTATTGCCGCCTTATATTGCTGAAAGGTGCAACAAACCCGGCCCATTGCAGCGGCAACCTCGCGGATTCAATAGCGGTGCAATTTCATTGCACCCTTCGGTTACCTCCCCTCTCCCAAGGGGAGAGGGAACCAGCGCCTGCCAACCTGTAGCCATAGCTGTCACCCTTAGCTATCACGCCATACCACGGTCACTATCAATGGCTGCGATCTCTGCTCCCTTCTCCCACTCTTTGCCATAGATAAGGGGAGAAGGGTCGGGGATGAGGGGAGCAAACCATCACAACAGAAGCCACCGACAAGCAGCAGAGCGTTAAATCAAGCAGGAGCGAGTAGGGTCGATTAGCGAAGCGTAATCGTCTGCACCGCAATCCCGGTGGCTATGGAGAGCCGTTGGAGCACCAATGGAATACCTACAACTTGTTTTCGTGATCGCCTGATTACGATACCCTCATAGTATTCAGTCCCTAGGAGGGTATTATGCAGTTGTTCTTTCATGATGTTGGATTAAAAGGTGCCAACACTGACTTCCCAAAAACTATTTATAGTGACATAGCCATATCAGATATAGTCGAACAATGCCCAATGGAACTAAGAGAATCAATTGGTGAGTCATTATTAAATGAGTTCCCAGATGGATGGTGTAATGCATGGGGAGTACCATTAGGGGCTAAAAGTGTAATAAACCAACTAGCTTATAACGATTTCATGCTACTTATAAAAAGCACTGGTGGCTTAGAGGAAATCCCCGTCCTTTGCCATGTGAAACTCTTCCCTAAAGAACAGCTACTTGAACTATCCCATTTCTTATGGGGAAGTACTCATTTCCCATATATATTTTTCTTCAAGACTCAGAAAATCAATTTAAATTGGACGCAATTTAAATTAGATGTGGATTACTTACCTAATTTCAGACCCAGCGGGAATGTTTACAGGGTAAAAAATGAACGATTGCTACGTTTCGGTGGGGCATCTGAGTATGTAAAAACCCTACTTGAAAAAGCATGTATATCTTTGCCGCCCCAACCATTGAGTTTAAATGAATCAGATATAGATGAAGAATATAATGAAGGAAGCAGAGATTTTCGTGAGGCAACTTTTTTCAAAAGAAATAAAAAACTAGTTTTAGATGCAAGAAAAACATATGGATATAACTGTCAGGTATGTAACTTTAACTTTGAAGAGACATATGGCGAATTAGGATTGGAATTTATTGAATGTCATCATATCAATCCCCTATCAGAAAGAGACCTTGATCTCCCAACCAAAATAGAGGATGTACGAGTAGTTTGCTCTAATTGCCACAAAATGTTACACAAAACCACGCCTGCATTACATCCATCAGAATTAAAAAAATTACTATTAAAAAAATAATGCTGTCATTTTCACAAGCTAACTTATCTAGCCAAAAGGGCACTTTCGTGCCCTTCTATATTAATTACCCTTCCTGATTTTCCCCGGCTGCCGGTTCGGCACCGGCAGCGGGTTCAATCTCGATGCGATCGACACGCTGCAAACCGCGGGGCAACTTGGCGCCGCGGCGGCCGCGCTCGCCGCGGTAGTAGTCAAGGTCAGAGGGTTTGAGGGTCAGCTTGCGCTTGCCGGCAAACAGGGTGACCGACTGGCCCTGCGGGATAACGGCGGCCATCACCACAAACTCCTCCCGCGCCTTGACCCGAGCAGAGGGGATGCTGATGAGCTTGTTGCCCTTGCCCTTGCCGAGCACCGGCAGGGTGTTCATCGGGAACAGCAGCATCCGCCCCTCGTTGGAGATGGCCATGCAGAGATCGGTCTCCGGCGAGCCAATCTTCTGGGGTGCCATCACCAGACCCCCTTCCGGCACGGTGAGCAGCGCCTTGCCGTTCTTGTTCTTGCCGATGAGGTCGTCATAGGTGCAGACAAAGCCGTAACCGGCGTCGCTCGCGATCAGATACGGCTCGCCTTCGTTACCCATCACCAGATGACGCACCTCTTCACCGGCGCCCAGCGCAAAGCGGCCGGTGAGCGGCTCGCCCTGACTGCGGGCGGAGGGCAGGGTGTGCGCCTCCAGCGAGTAGGTGCGACCAAAGCTCGACAGGAACACCGCCTGCTGGTTGCTGCGGCCAAAGGCGTGGGTGAGGTAGTTGTCCCCCGCCTTGTAGGAGAGCCCCTCGACATCCACGTCGTGGCCCTTGGCGGCGCGCACCCACCCCTTGTCGGAGAGGATGACGGTGACCGGTTCGCTCGGCACCAGCTCTTTCTCGGTCAGCGCCACGGCGGTAGCACGCTCCACCAGCGGGGTGCGGCGATCGTCGCCGTACTTCTCGGCATCGGCCAGCAGCTCTTTCTTGAGCAGGGTGTTGAGGCGGCGCTCGGAGCCCAGAATGAGCTCCAGCTTGTCGCGCTCTTCGGCCAGTTCGTTCTGTTCGGCGCGCAGCTTGAACTCTTCGAGCTTGGCCAGATGGCGCAGTTTCAGCTCGAGGATCGCTTCGGCCTGGGTCTCGGTAATGTTGAAGCGCTCCACCATCACCTTGCCCGGCTCATCCTCGGTGCGGATGATCTCGATCACTTCGTCGATGTTGAGATAGGCGATCAGCAAGCCTTCGAGGATGTGCAGGCGAGCCAGCACCTTGTCGAGGCGGAATTGCAGGCGGCGACGCACGGTCTCGCGGCGGAACTGGATCCACTCGCTGAGGATGGTCTTGAGGCACTTCACCTGCGGCCGGTTGTCGAGGCCGAGGATGTTGAGGTTGACCCGGTAGTTCTTCTCCAGATCCGTGGTGGCGAACAGGTGGGCCATCAGCCCCTCTACATCCACCCGGTTGGAGCGCGGCACGATCACCAGACGGGTCGGGTTCTCGTGGTCAGACTCATCGCGCAGGTCGGTGACCATCGGCAGCTTTTTCGCCACCATCTGGGCGGCAATCTGCTCCATGATCTTGGCGCCGGAGGCCTGATGGGGCAGCGCGGTGATGACGATGTCGCCATCCTCCTCGCTCCAGACCGCCCGCTGCTTGATGGAGCCCTTGCCGGTCTCGTAGATTTTGCGGATGTCGTCGCGCGGGGTGATGATCTCGGCGTTGGTCGGGTAGTCCGGCCCCTGAATGTGCTGCATCAACACATCGAGCCCCGCATTGGGGTTGTCGAGCAGCTCGGCACAGGCGTAGGCCACTTCCCGCGCGTTGTGGGGCGGAATGTCGGTCGCCATGCCCACCGCGATACCGGTCACCCCGTTGAGCAGGATGTGTGGCAGACGGGCGGGCAGCACCACGGGTTCTTTCATGGTGCCGTCGAAGTTCGGCGTCCACTCCACCGTGCCCTGACCCAGCTCGGAGAGCAGCAGCTCGGAGAAGCGCGACAGGCGAGCTTCGGTATAACGCATCGCAGCGAAGGATTTGGGATCGTCCGGCGCACCCCAGTTGCCCTGACCATCCACCAGCGGGTAGCGGTAGGAGAAGGGCTGGGCCATCAGCACCATGGCTTCATAACAGGCGCTGTCGCCGTGGGGGTGGTACTTACCCAGCACGTCACCCACGGTACGGGCAGACTTCTTGTGCTTGGAGAGCGCCGACAGACCCAGCTCGCTCATGGCGTAGATGATGCGCCGCTGCACCGGTTTGAGGCCGTCGCCTATATGCGGCAGGGCCCGATCCATGATGACATACATGGAGTAGTTCAAGTAAGCCTGTTCGGTAAAGGTGCGCATTGGCTGGCGCTCTACCCCGTCCAGACTGAGCTCGATAGCATCACTCATGTGATTTTCTCTTTCGGTTCGGGAGCCGCCACAGGGCGACTCCGGCTAAATGCTTGCCGGCCCCGACAGGGCCGGCCGACGGCTTAGATGATGGCGAGGTTGCCCTTCTCTTCGAGCCACTCGCGGCGATCGCTCGCCCGCTTCTTGGCCAGCAGCATGTCCATCAGCTGCAGGGTCTCGTCAGCTGCATCCCCTTCACTCTCCCCTGCCGGATCCATGGTGAGCTGCACCAGACGGCGGGTGTTGGGATCCATGGTGGTTTCCCGCAGCTGTTTCGGGTTCATCTCACCCAAGCCCTTGAATCGGGTCACCATCACCTTGCCCTTCTTCTTCTCGGCTTCGACCCGCTGCAGCACGCCGTTCTTCTCGTCCTCGTCGAGGGCGTAGTAGACCTCTTTACCGATATCGATCCGGTAAAGCGGCGGCATGGCGACATAGACATGGCCCTTCTCCACCAGTGCGCGGAAATGCTTCACAAAGAGGGCGCAGAGCAGGGTGGCGATGTGCAGACCGTCCGAGTCCGCATCCGCGAGGATGCACACCTTGCCGTAGCGCAGGCCACTGAGGTCGTTGGAGTCGGGGTCGAGCCCGATGGCAACCGAGATATCGTGCACTTCTTGTGATGCGAGCACCTGACCGGCCTCCACCTCCCAGGTGTTCAGGATCTTGCCGCGCAGCGGCATGATGGCCTGAAACTCGCGATCCCGCGCCTGCTTGGCACTGCCGCCCGCGGAGTCACCCTCCACCAGGAACAGCTCGCCCTGCATGGGGTCGGCGCAGCCACAGTCGGTCAGCTTGCCGGGCAGCGCCGGGCCTTGGGTAATCTTCTTGCGCACCACCGTCTTGGCGGCACGCATCCGGCGCTGGGCGCTGCTAATACAGATCTCGGCGATCTGCTCTGCCAGCTCGGTGTTGCTGTTCAGGTAGAGGCTGAAGGCATCCTTCACCACGCCGGAGACGAACGCCGAGCTCTGGCGGGAGGAGAGGCGTTCCTTGGTCTGACCGGCGAACTGCGGATCCTGCATCTTGATGGAGAGGATGTAGGCGCAGCGATCCCAGATATCTTCCGGAGTCAGCTTGACCCCGCGCGGCAGCAGGTTGCGGAACTCGCAGAACTCTCGCATAGCGTCGAGCAGACCCTGACGCAGACCGTTGACGTGAGTACCGCCCTGCGCGGTGGGAATGAGGTTCACATAGGATTCGGCGAGGCATTCACCCCCTTCCGGCAACCAGCAGAGTGCCCAGTCCACCGCCGACTGTTCGGAGCTGAACGAACCGATAAAGGGCTGCTCCGGCAGGCAGGTGAACTGCTTGACCGCATCGACCAGATAATCCTTGAGGCCATCTTCATAGCACCACTCCAGCTTGATGCCGGTGTTCTTGTCGAGGAACTTGATGGTGAGGCCGGGGCAGAGTACGGCCTTGGCTTTGAGCAGGTGTTCCAGCTTGGTGACCGAGAACTTGGGCGAATCGAAGTAGCTCGCCTGCGGCCAGAAGCGCACCCGGGTGCCGGTGTTCCGGCGGCCGCAGGTGCCGGTGATGGTCAGCTCCTGCACCTTCTCGCCACGCTCGAAGGCGATGTCATAGACCTGACCGTCGCGACGTACCGTCACCTCGACCCGATCGGAGAGGGCGTTCACCACCGAAATACCTACCCCGTGCAGACCGCCGGAGAACTGGTAGTTCTTGTTGGAGAACTTGCCGCCCGCGTGCAGCTTGCAGAGGATCAGCTCCACCCCGCTGACCCCCTCTTCCGGGTGGATATCGACCGGCATGCCGCGGCCGTCGTCGATCACTTCGAGGGACTGGTCTTCATGCAGGATCACCTCCAGATTGCGGGCGTGACCTGCCAGCGCTTCATCGACGCTGTTGTCGATTACCTCCTGGCCGAGGTGGTTGGGCCGGGTGGTGTCGGTATACATGCCGGGGCGGCGACGCACCGGTTCAAGGCCATTGAGGACCTCAATGGCATCCGCATTGTATTGAGTAGACATGGAGGGCCTTGCGAATTGACGTTTGGGGAGAATCTTACTCGTTGGGAGGGTATTGGACAAACTTGGCTGCGGGAAAGGGTGATCCGGAGGGGATTGTGCCCCTCCCAAGGCTGTTTCAGCTCCCTTCGGCGGGGCCCGGCAGCGCCTGTTGCAGCTGGGAGAGCGAACTTTGCAGCCGCCACACCATGCCTGCCAGCTCTCGCGCCGTGCCATCGCCATGGTTGGCCAGCCCCTGACTGATCCGCTGCAGCTCGGCCAGCGTGCGGTCGAGGGAGGCGTGCTGCACCCCCTGCTCGGTGAGGATCCCCTTCAGGCAACGGATGCAGTTGTCGCGCACCAGATAGAGGGGGTGATCGTCACCGCGCCACTGGCGCAGCTGCCAGACGATATGGCTGCAGTTGAGCAGCACCACGCCCCAACGCAGCACCCAGAGGCGGGCGGTCTGATCCTGACTCTGGCCGAGCTGGCTGATGCAGTGGTAGATCAGCGACTCGAACTGGCTCTCGCTCTGGCGCGGGGCTGGCTCCAGTTGCTCCATGAAGTGGCGGCGCAGGGAGCGGATAATCCGGCGGCTCTTGCGCCGATCCGAGCTGGGTCGCAGCAGCTGAAACGCCAGCGCGGCGCTCATCACCCCCAGCATCTGGGCGAGGCTGCTGTTGATGAACTGCTGATAGTCGTAGCTGGGCGGATTGGTGATGGCGAGAAACGAGCCGAGCAGCACGATCATCTGGCCCCAGAGGCCCGCCTGCCGCACCTGTTGCTGTTTGCAGAGCTGCATGGTGAGCAGCGCCGGAAAGAGCAAGAGGCAGAAGATCCAGAAGTCGTCGATGCGGATCATCAGGCCAAACTTGACCGCAAAGCAGATGAGGCTGAGCAGCAGGATCGCTCTGAGCATGGTGTTGGCCCCCTGAGCCGGCGCCGGGGTCGCCGAGTAGAGCACGCAGCAGATGGAGAGCATGGTGAGCGCCGAGCTGCCCGCATCCCACTGACTGTTGATCCAGAAGGTGCAACCGAGCAGCACGCAGAGGAAGGTACGCCCGCCGTTGTAGGCGGCCTCCAGCGTGTCGGTGTGGCTGGTGAGCGAAGAGTGGTGCGGCGGCGCCGGCCACTCCTGATCGTCGTAACGGGCAAGCCGCTCCAGCCAGCGTTGGCACTCCAGATAGCTCCAGCAGAAGTGGCGCAGCCGCAGCAAAAAGGTGCGTAACCGGTAATCATGCTCGCCGGTCGGCATCAGGGGAGCCAGCAACCTCGCAACCCGATACTTGTCGCACCCCGGCTTGCCAAGCTCGGCCAGCAGGGTGGCGAGCAGCGCCTGAATGCCTGCCGGTTGCTCAGGCCAGTTGTGCAGCATGCGGCGCTGGCTGGAGATAAGGCTGATGAGCCGCAGCTGGCGATGGAGCAGGAAGTTGAGCAGCCGGTTCTGGCGCCGCAGCCGGTGATGGCTCCAGACCGCCTGTATGCGCAACACGTTCATGGTGAGGATCTGGCCGATCAGCCCTTCGTGGGAGCTGCGAACCTCGGGCGTCATCTCCCCCAGCCAGAGCAGCTGGGCATGTTCCAGCAGGCGAGCTTGGCTCTTGCGCAGGGATTCCAGCAGGGTTTCGCTGTCCGAGGTGCTGGGCAGGATCATCATCATCAGACCGCCGCAGAGGATACCGATGATCACCTCACTCACCCGCGCCTGGGCAATATCGAAGATATGGTGGGGATCCGCCACATTGACGCAGGAGAAGGCGATGATGGCGGCTGTGTAACCGCCGAGGGCGAAGGCGTAGGAGACGTTGTTCTGATAGTGGTTGGAGATGTAGGTACACAAGCCCAGCCAGAGGGCGATAAGGAAGCTGAACAGCCAGGGATCGCTGATGCCAAGACCGGTGATCACCACCGCCGCCATCGCCCCCATCAGGCTGCCAACCACCCGCCCCAAACTCTTGCTGATCACCCCGCCCACGGTGGGAAAACTCACCACGGCAGCCGAGCTCATCGCCCAGTAGGGGGAGTCGAGCTGCAGCACGAAGGCCAGCCAGAGCGACAGGCACATGGCCAGCGCGTTGCGCAGGGCATAGCGCCACTGTCCCCCAGTCGCCTTCCCCCAAGGGGTGCGCAGCCAGAATGACTCGCTCACCCTATTCGCCAATGGTGATGGTGCAGGTGGTACCGGCGATCAGCGTCACGTCCGCCGGTACATCCAGCAGCTTGATCCGCACCGGCACCCGCTGGGCCAACCGCACCCAGGGCACGTTGGGTTTGACATCGATCAGCAAGCCCTTGCCGCCATCGACGCTCTGATCGTGGATGGCGCGTCCTATGCTCTCCACCTCGCCGCGCAACCGCTGTTCACCGCTGTAGAGCACCACTTCGGCCGGTTTGCCCGGCACTATGTGGCCAAGCTTGGTCTCTTCAAAGTAACCCTGCACATAGAAGGAGTGAGTATCCACCAGCGCCACTAGCGGCACGCCGGCACTGGCATAGTTGCCGACCCGGGTCTGCAGGTTGGTGATGTAGCCATCGCTCGCGGCATGCACCCGGGTCTTGGCCAGCGACCACTCCGCCTTCTCCAGATTGGCCTGTGCCACCTGATAGGCCGCCTGCATTGCCTGGGCATTGAGGCGCGCTTCGTCCATCGTCTCGGCGGAGATGACGCTGCGCGACAGGCCGCTGCGGCGGTTCGACTCATGCTCTGCCTTGTCGAGGTCCGATTTCGCCTTGGCCAGCGCCGCCCGGGCATTATCGAGGGCGATCCGGTAGGGCTCGGGGTCGAGCGTAAAGATCTCCTCCCCGGCCTTCACCAGCTGGTTGTCCTTCACCGCTATCTTGATGATCTTGCCCGACACCTCGGGGGTAATGCTGACCAGCTCGGCGCGCACCTTGCCATCCCGGGTCCAGGGCCCCTGCATGTAGTAGTTCCACAGCCACCAGCCCGCCGCCAGCGCCAGCGCACAGACCAGCAGGGTGGAGAAGTATTTGAGGGTCGCGAGAGGTGATTTAGCCATGTAACAGCATCCATAGAGCGCCGCTGACGGCGAGGATAAAGAGGGAGAGATCCATCAACAAAGGGTGCCAGACATCCCCACCATAGAGCCAGTCACGCAGCAGATGGTGCACCGGCAGCCAGCAGAGCAGGCCGAGCAGCACCGCCTTGAACAGCGGCGGAAAGTAGAGAGAGGCGCCCAGTACCAGATCCGGCAGCGCAGAAGGAGTTGTCACAAACGTGCTCCCTGTTGGCAGTGAAGTTCAGAAGAGTCAGGCCATCCCCTGCCCCGGGCGAGGCAAAGTAAACAGGCCGCTAAAGATTAACACTGCCCCGCAGGGCGCAACAGGAACATATGAGACCCTTTTTGTTCAGGCCTGTCGATCCGCTGGGTGATGCACACCATCGCGCGTCGGCACCTCCCCCAGCTCGAACGGGTTGACCCCCTCGAGACAGGCGAGATTGTAGCCATACTCGGCTGGGTTGGAGCGGCGCTGATGGTGGGTATAGATGCCGCAGATACTGCAGAAGTAGTGTTTGGCGGTGCGGGTATTGAACTGGTAGCTGCGCAGCACCTCCTCCCCTTGCAGAATGCGGATGCCGGACAGCGGCACCGAGGCGACGATAGCACCCCGACGTCGGCATAACGAACAGTCACAGCGACGCGGTTCAACCACCCCATCCGGCAGGGTCAGCTCCAGCACCACGGCGCCGCAGTGGCAGCTGGCCTTGTGTTTCTCTTGAATCGGGGTATTGCCGATGCGCTTGATCATCCTGCCTCCTTGCAGACGGGTTCACTTCCTCAGATGTCAATCAAACAGGGTATCGCACCGCCCCTGCAGCAAGTGCTCATGGAGGGTGCGCAACTGGGAGGCCACCACCCGATGGCGGGAGAGCGGGGGCAGGTCGTCGATGGGGAAGTAACCCGCCCCTTTGGTTTCATCGGTTTCGCCCAGCAGCTGGCCGCCGGTCACCTCGCACAGAAAGAAAGCCTTGTGGGCGTGAGGCAGCTGGGGCGGATGAGGATGTTTTAGCTTGTCGAACAGCGCCAGCAGTTGCACCGCACGGCACTCAAGGCCGGTCTCCTCCACCACTTCGCGCACCACGGCATCCGCCGGCGAGTCGCCGATATCGCACCAGCCACCGGGCAGAGTCCAGCAGTCGTCGCTGCGCTCCTGTACCAGCAGGATATGGCCCGCATCGTTCTGAATGAAGGCCCGCACATCGAGCTTGGGGGTGGGATAACCGCTGTCGAGGGCAATCCAGTCTCTAATGGCTTCCGGCGCCAGCTCGCTCTGGTTGGCGATAAGGGCCACGGTGGCCGCTCGCAGCGCCTCGAAACGGCCGATATCGAAGGGGTCTTTGGACTAGGTGAGGCCCGCTTGCGCCGTGGCCAATACCTGTTCCAGAAAGGCGGCCAACGGCGGTTGCATGATTAAAGCCCGAGGAATCGGATAATCTGGGCGGGGTAGCGCTCGAACGCCACGAAGGCGTGGTCGCCGCCGCACTCCAGCGAGAGGCGTGCAAAGCGGTACTCGTCCAGCGCCTTGCGGTAGTCGAGCACCTCATCCTCCTGCTGTTGCAGCACCCAGAGTCGCTCCGGCGCCGTCACCGGTACCGCCAGTGCCCGCAGCTCGTCCATATGTTCAGGCAGCAGCTGATATTGCTCGCCCGTATAGGGGTTGGTTTGGGGGCCAAGGTAGTCGCAGAGCAGCTCGTGGGGGCGTACCGCCGGATTGATCAGCGCCGCGCGGCAGCCGTACTGCTCGCTGACCCGGGTCGCCATAAAGCCGCCGAGGGAGCTGCCCACGGCGCCAAGCTTGAATTCGTTGCCATAACGGCTCTGCAGATCAGCGATGGTCTGCTCGATGGCCACCCAAGCCACCGCCGGCGTGTTGGGCTGGGCCGGGATAACCACCTCGATATCGGGTCTGTGCTCAGCCACCCAGGCAGCCATCTGCTGCGCCTTGGCGGAGCCCGGTGAGGAGTTGAAACCGTGCAGGTAGAGGAGAACGGGCTTCATGACGACTCCTCAATAACCGGTGGCATTGGGGTCGGGCACAAACTGCCCCACCGGCAGACGCCACACCTGGCTGGCGATACGACCATCCGGGTAGAGGGTGAGATAGCGCCAGCCCGGGCCTGACTCGTCCAGCGCGAAGCCATCGGAGAGCGGTTTGAACTGGATGCAAGTCGATGGGCTGGCGATCAGCCGCACGCCGCGGTGCACCTCGTCAAACTCCTGATGGACGTGGCCAAACAGGATGGTCTTCTGCTGCGGGTGACGGGCCAGCACGGCAAACAGATCATCGGCATTCTTGAGATTGTGCTGATCCAGCCAGGCACAACCCACCGGCACCGCCTGATGGTGCAGGGCGATGAGGGCGTGGCGATCCGGATACTGACGCAGAGCGCGGTCGAGTGCCTCCAGCTGGTGATCACCGATCATGCCGTGGGGTTTGCCACGAACCTGGGTGTCGAGCAGGATCACCTGCCAGTGGTCGCCCACCAATTGCTTGGATTCGCTGATCCCGGCGGCATGAAGCTGCTCGGTCATCAGGGGACTGTCATCATGGTTGCCGGGCAACCAGTAGATGGGGCGGCCAAGAGGCGCCATCATGGAGGCGAAGCGCTGATAGGACTCCGGGCTGTGATCCTGCGACAGGTCGCCAGTCGCCAGAATCACCTCGTAGGGATGGTCGTTGGCCTGCACCCGCTCCAGCACCGCAGCCAGACTCTCGGCGGTGCGCACAGCCAGCAGCCGACCCTCGGCACTGGCAAAAAGATGGGTATCAGTAATTTGCAACAGGCGCACACTGCCGTCCTGCGCCTGGGGGAGCTCTGTTTCCAAAATCACGCTTCTTTATATTTGTTCAACTGGAGATATTGATCGGGCTGGTACCATGTCTGAGACAAAATTTTAGCCACTCGGCCAGAAACAGATTTACCTGCTCCTTTTCATCCCGCTGGTGCATCTTTTTATTGGGATAATCATAACGTGGTTGCAAACGGGAAATCTGTTGCGCTGCACACACTTCCGCCATCCGCACATCATGATACAAACGAATCTCTATTTGAGCCTGTAAATATTCGGGTAATTCGGGGTTGTGCTGACTCAAAAGAACCTGAGTTGTGAAGCGGCTCTCACCACAAATGGTGAGCTGGAACTGCAGATCGTTGCCGACCCGATAGCGGCGCTCGGCTCCCACCTCCCCTTCCGGCGGTAGCAGCTTCATCAGCGCCATATAGTTGACCTCGCAGGTACGCTGCAAGGACATCAGGTCAGGCACATAGCGCCTGCTCTGTTGCAGGGTCAGCGCCACCTCAGCGATCCGCCAGCCAGCGGGCACGCAGCTCGCCATGGTTGAGGGCCAGCCACTGCAGGGCAATGACCGAGGCGGCGTTGTCGATGCGCCCCTCTTTGAGCCAGGCATAGGCCTGCTCGCGGCTCACCACATGCACCCGGATATCCTCGCCTTCATCAGCCAGACCGTGCAGACCGCTCGCCTTGCTGGCATCCACCTCGCCCACATAGACCTCGATCCGCTCGGTGCTGCCGCCCGGGCTCACCAGATAGCTGATGGCATGTTCACAGCGGGCAACCTCGATCCCGGCCTCTTCCACCGCTTCGCGGCGCACCACCGCCTCGGCGGTTTCCCCTTCGTCGATGATGCCGGCTACCAGCTCCAGCAGCCAGGGGGTGGAACAGGTCTCCATGGCACCAATACGGAACTGCTCCACCAGCACGATCTCGTCGCGCACCGGATCATAGGGCAGCAGCGCGGCGGCATGGCCCCGCTCGAACAGCTCGCGGACGATGGGCTGATTCCAGCCACCAGCAAATAACCTGTGCTGCAGGCGATAGACGTTCACCTTGAAGAAGCCGTTATATCCAGCTGATTTTTCAATGATTTTCACATCATCAGCGGCATAGTGCCGATCTTGTGGCAAGGGTTGCTGCGACATCCGGGGCTCCCGTCAGCTTGACTTGTATCAGTTTGACCATAAAATCCGAGGAACATGAATGAACGTTCATTCACTCGGCGTGCCATGGCAATGAGGGGTGGATTTTAGCAGCCACAGACCATTTGGCTAGGCGCGCGGGGAGAAAACTGCCGCTGGTTCTTGACGTTCCCGTTACCGGACCGAAGACTCTTAGCATTAAATTTTGCTTATAGTAGAGTGATTAAGCTGCAATCAAGCTTGGTTGATGACAATATTTGCCCTCTCCAGCAACCGTTTTGGGTTACTACATAAGGTTAAAACGATCTATGAAAAGAACACTTTTGTCCGTCATGGTGTTGCTGGGCGTCAGTGCCGGTGCCCACGCCGAAAACCTGCTCGATATCTACCAGCAAGCACAGATCAAAGATCCGCAGTTGCTGCAATCCAAAGCGGTTCGCGACCAGGCCTTCGAGAAGATCAACGAATCTCGCGCTGCGCTCTTGCCCCAAATCAACCTGGGTGCCGGTCTGAACTACCTGCAGAACAAGAATGATACCCAGACCAACAACAAAGCCTCCGGTTCTATTTCTCTGGATCAATCCATCTATCGTCGCAGCAACTGGGTCAATCTGGATCTGACCGAGAAGGGCGCTACCCAGTCCGATGTCGCCTACAACCTCGAAGTCCAGAACCTGATGGTGCGCAGCGCCACCGCCTATTTCAACGTGCTCAAGGCGATGGATACCCTGGAATTTGTTCGCGCCAACAAGGTTGCCGTGGAGCGTCAGCTGGAACAAACCCAGCAGCGTTTTGAGGTGGGTCTGACCGCCATCACCGACGTTCACGAAGCCGAGGCCTCCCGTGACCAGGCGCTGGCCGACGAGATCAATGCCGAGAACACCCTGGACAACAGCTACGAAGCCCTGCGCGAGCTGACCGGCGTCGATCACCGCAATCTGGATATCCTCAACACCGAGCGTTTCAGCCCGCAGAAGACCGCCTTCGGTTCTGACAAGTGGCTGGAGCTGGCGCTGGACAAGAACCTGCAACTGCACAATGCCCGCATCGCCAAGGACATCGCCAAGCAGCAGATCGATCTGGCCAAGACCGGCCACGAACCGACTCTGGATCTGGGTGCCGGCCTGCAAACCAGCAATACCGACTACAAGCTGGACAACATTCCGGGTGGCAACGACAACCAGGCCAATATCGGTCTGACCTTCAAACTGCCGCTCTACAGCGGTGGCGCCACCACTTCCCAGGTGAAGCAGGCCCAGTTCAACTACGTGGCAGCCAGCGAGCAGCTGGAGAAGAACTTCCGCTCGGTACAGAGCACTGTGCGCTCCTCCTATAACAACGTGAACGCCAGCATCGGCTCGGTACGCGCCTACAGCCAGTCCGTAGTCTCCGCCGACAGCGCCCTGAAGGCGACCGAAGCCGGTTACGAGGTGGGTACCCGCACCATCGTCGACGTGCTGGACTCCACCCGCAAGCTGTACGAAGCGAAGCAGAAGCTCTCCGAGGCCCGTTACAACTACATCCTCAATATCCTGAGCCTGAAGCAGGCTGCCGGTGTGCTGGAAGCGCAGGATCTGGTGGAAGTAAACCAGGGTCTGATGCCTGCTACCGCAAAAGCCAAAACCAAAGCCTGATAGCCGTTATCGGGAATGAAAAAGGCGACCGCAAGGTCGCCTTTTTGTTATCCATGTTTCTATCGGCTTGCTCCCGCCGATAGTGAGCCCCGCCAGATTACGGGGCTAGCCGTATTAGCCGCGCTCGCGAATCGTCTTGATGATATCGGTGGTGGAGCAGCCATCCTCGAAGTTGAGGACGCGCACTTCGCCGCCATTGGCAGTCACTTCGGCGTAACCGGCAATATCTTCCGGCTTGTAGTCGCCGCCCTTGACCAGCAGGTCAGGCAGGATCTCGGCAATCAGGCGCTGCGGGGTATCTTCACCGAACGGCACTACCCAGTCCACGGCGCCCAGTGCGGCCAGTACGGCCATGCGACGCTCGGTCGGGTTGACCGGACGACCCGGCCCTTTCAGACGGCGAACCGACTCGTCGGTGTTGACCGCCACGATCAGGCGATCCCCCAGCTTGCCGGCGTTGGCCAGATAGGAGACATGGCCGGCGTGCAGGATGTCGAAGCAACCGTTGGTCATCACCACTTTCTCACCGCGCAGACGGGCGGCACGAACGGCCACTTTCAGCTGGGCTTCGGACATGACGCCAAAGCCGGTCTCCTGCTCGGTATAGAGGGCATTGGCCAGCTCGACCGGACTGACGGTAGAGGTACCCAGCTTGCCGACCACGATCCCGGCGGCGGTATTGGCCAGCGCACAGGCTTCGTCCAGGCTCTTGCCAGCGGCCAGCGAGGTGGCCAAGGTGGAGATGACGGTATCACCGGCACCGGTCACATCGTAAACCTCGTGGGCCTGAGCCGGCAGATGCAGCTCCGGCTGGCCTTCGCGGATCAGGGTCATGCCGTTCTCGGAACGGGTGACCAGCAGGGCATCCAGCTCGAAGCGCTTGACCAGATCCAGCCCCTTGGCGACCAGCTCCTCTTCGCTCTTCACCTTGCCCACTACAGCCTCGAACTCGGACATGTTGGGGGTCAGCAGGGTGGCGCCGCGATACTTCTCGAAGTCGGTTCCCTTGGGATCGACCAGCACCGGAATGCCGGCGGCGCGGGCACGCTGGATCATGCCGGGTACGTCGTTGAGGGCACCCTTGCCGTAGTCGGAGAGGATCATCACGTCGCTGTTTGGCAGCGCCTGCTCGACCTTGCTCACCAGCAGGGTGGAGTCGACAGCGTGGAACCCCTCTTCGAAATCGAGACGCAGCAGTTGCTGGTTGCGCGACAGCACGCGCAGCTTGGTAATGGTCGGGTAGTCGGCCAGACGAACGAAGTCACAGGCGACCTTGACGCCGGCCATCTGGCCAGCCAGGGCATCGGCAGCCTCATCCTGACCGGTCAGGCCAAGCAGCACGGCATGAGCGCCAAGGGCGGCGGAGTTGAGGGCCACGTTGGCGGCACCGCCCGGACGCTCCTCAATGTGTTCAACCTTGACCACGGGCACCGGTGCCTCGGGCGAGATCCGGCCGGTGGGGCCATGCCAATAACGGTCCAACATGACATCGCCAACGACCAGAACGCGGGCTTTTTCAAACTCGGGCAGGGTGATCTTCATCTGTATCGACTCTCAAAACCTGAAAAATCAGTCGCCGATTTTATCACACTCTTTTATTTGAGGGAGAAAAAGCAAACCTGTGGTTGCCATTAAGAGCGCGGAAGGAAACCCATGGTTACCCTTCGCGCCACACGGACAAGATGCAAGCAGCCCCTCTGACCAGCAGATAGCCATTCGCCCCCGCCCCCCCTTTTCGGCTAGAATCCCCCGATTGTTTTCGCAAGCAAAGAGATTCTCCATGGCCCATGACAACGCTCCCCGCCTCGAGCCCCGCCTGTTTCATCCCCGTTACTGGGCCAGCTGGTTTGGCCTCGGCCTGCTCTGGCTGCTGACTCTGCTGCCGTGGCGCAGCCAGATGTGGCTGGGTCGCCAGCTCGGTCATCTTGCCGCCAAAGTGCTCAAATCACGGGTGAAGATTGCCCGTCGCAATCTGGAGCTGGCGATGCCGGAGCTGACTCTGGCCGAGCGCGAGAAGTTGCTCAAGCAAAACTTCGAGAGCGTAGGCTGCGCCGTATTCGAGGTGGGTATCGCCTGGTTCTGGCCGGACTGGCGGATGCGCAACCTGATGAAGGTGGAAGGGGAAGAGCACGTCATCGCCGCCATGGAAAAAGGTCAGGGCATGCTGCTGCTCTCCTGCCACTTCCTGACGCTTGAACTCAACGCCCGCTGTTTCGGTCTGGTACGGCCAGGGGTCGGCGTCTATCGCCCCAACACCAACCCGGTGCTGGAGTATGCCCAGTATCACGGTCGCTGCGCCTCCAACAAATATCTGGTAGACCGGATGGATGTGAAAGGGATGATCAAGGCGCTGCGCAACGGTGACGCCCTCTGGTACGCGCCGGATCACGACTATGGCTCCCACGCCAGCGTGTTCGTGCCCTACTTCGCGGTGGAGCAGGCGGCCACCATCACCGGCACCGCCACTCTGGCGCGGGTGAAGAACACCGTCACCCTGCCCTGCTACAACATCCGCACCAGCGAGGGTTACACCCTGCATATCGGAGCGCCCCTCGCCGACTACCCGAGCGGTGATGACATGGTCGATGCGGCTCGCGCCAACCGCGAGATTGAAGCTGCGGTGCGCAAGGCGCCGGAGCAGTACATGTGGCTCCATCGCCGCTTCAAGACCCGCCCCTCCCCCGAGGATGCCAGCTTCTACTAAGCGGTAACACTCCCGACTGGGGCCAGATTGCCAAAACCGACAAACCGCCTGCTGGCGGTTTGTTTTTTCCCGCTGTCAGCCCTGTGCGACAAGCAAGATCCCCCTGCATCCCACAACCTCCTGCACGACCTCCTGCAATCAGCCGATCATCTCCATCAACCGGCCACAAAAGAGCCCTCATCACTGCCTGCAAAAACTGAAAGAGGGTTACAAAACTATTGACTCATTGGTGAGTAGAGAGAGATTTCGATAGATCCATCGTCACTACCCGCTGATGAGTTATTGAGTGATTTGCCCCATTCGAATACAAAAACTGAATTTGTGAAGTAAATCACTTTTACGCAAAGGCACGGCAAAGCTGAGTTGGTGATCTAAATCACAAAAAATGGTCATTAAAAATAGAAAAGATCGAAATGTAGCCGAATTACAGCGAAAGAATGTGATCTTCATCACTGGTTGGAGAGGGGGTATGACGGGGTATCTGAGATATGGATCACAAGACACCCCGTTTTCAGCCTAATTTGATCGCAAGCTGGTAGATTGAAGTTGCTTAGACGACAGGGATGGAGGTTCGGCAAAACCGGCCATCCCGAACTACCACTTTTAATCAAACAGGCTTAAAACGGGGTCCCGACATGTTATCACCGGATACCAAAGTCAAGATACAGAATTTTGGACGCTTCCTGTCCAATATGGTCATGCCCAACATAGGCGCCTTTATCGCCTGGGGCTTTATTACCGCCCTCTTTATCCCCACCGGCTGGCTGCCCAATGAAACCTTGGCCAAGCTGGTCGGCCCCATGATCACCTACTTGCTGCCGCTGCTGATTGGCTACACCGGCGGCAAGCTGATGGGCGGTGATCGTGGCGGCGTGGTCGGTGCCATCACCACCATGGGCGTCATCGTGGGGACCGACATCCCGATGTTCATGGGCGCCATGATGGTCGGCCCGCTCGGTGGCTGGGCCATCAAGCGCTTCGACAAGGCGATGGACGGTCGCGTCAAGAGCGGCTTCGAGATGCTGGTCAACAACTTCTCCGCTGGCCTTATCGGCATGCTGCTGGCGATCCTCGCTTTCTTCGTGATCGGCCCCTTCGTCAAGGTGCTCTCCGGCGTGCTGGCCGGTGGCGTCGGCTTCCTGGTGGATAACCACATGCTGCCGCTCACCTCCATCTTCGTCGAGCCGGCCAAGATCCTGTTCCTCAACAACGCCATCAACCACGGCATCTTCTCGCCGCTGGGGATCCAGCAAGCGACCGAGCACGGCAGCTCTATCTTCTTCCTGATTGAAGCAAACCCGGGCCCGGGCATGGGCGTACTGCTGGCCTACATGGTGTTCGGTCGTGGCGCCGCCAAGCAGTCCGCTGCAGGTGCCTCCATCATTCACTTCTTCGGCGGCATCCACGAGATCTACTTCCCGTACGTGCTGATGAACCCGCGCCTCATTCTGGCGGTGATCGCCGGCGGCATGACCGGGGTCTTTACCCTGACCCTGTTCAACGCAGGTCTGGTCTCCCCTGCCTCACCGGGCTCAATCTTCGCCGTGCTGCTGATGACGCCGAAGGCCTCCCTGATCGGGGTGCTGCTCTCCATCACAGCCGCCACTCTGGTCTCCTTCCTGGTCGCCGCCGTGTTCGTCCGCGCCCAGCAGCCGGAAGCCGACGAGGCCGATGCCCTCGGTGAAGCTACCCGCAAGATGAAAGCCATGAAGGGCGGCAAGCCCGAAACCGCAGCGGCCAAGAAGCCGGGCGGTGAACTGATGGCGGTGCGCAATATCGTGGTCGCCTGCGATGCGGGCATGGGTTCCAGCGCCATGGGCGCCGGCATGCTGCGCAAGCGGGTACAGGCCGCCGGGCTCGACATCAGCGTCACCAACCGAGCCATCGATCAGCTCGACGATCAGGTGGACTGGGTTATCACCCACAAGGATTTGACCGAGCGGGCCCGTCGCCATGCGCCACATGCCCACCATATTTCACTGACCAACTTCCTCGACAACGGTCTCTATCAGGAGCTGGTACAGAGCCTGACTCAGGCCGCCAACGACGATGTCGCCAACCCGCAGCTGCTGGTGGCCGCCAACGACGACAGCTACGAACCGCAGGCCGCCGAAGTCTTTACCCTGAGCCGTCATGACGTGCATCTGGGACTGAAAGCCGACAACAAGGAGGCCGCCATCCTGACCGCTGGCCGACTGCTGGCAGAGCGCGGCTATGTGGCACCCGACTACGTCAACGCCATGCTGGAGCGCGAGCAGCTGGTCTCCACCTACCTCGGCGAATCCATCGCCGTGCCCCACGGCACCATCGCCGCCAAGGAGTTTGTGAAGCGTACCGGCATCGTCATCTGCCAGTACCCGGCCGGGGTCGCCTTTGGCGAGACTGCCGATGAGGTAGCGCGGCTGGTGATCGGTATCGCCGCCCGCAACGACGAACACATGCAGGTGATAACCCGCCTGACCAATGCATTGGATGAACCCGGTCTCATCGACCGGCTGGCCAGCACCACGGATCCCCAGGCCTTCCTGGATCTGCTGGGTGCCGAACAGGCTGCCTAATCATCTTTCATCGTCTTTGGTTCAAGAGGTTAATATCATGAAAACATTGCATTTTGGTGCCGGCAACATCGGTCGCGGCTTTATCGGCAAAGTGCTGGCAGATGCCAGCCATCAGGTCACCTTCGCCGACGTCAACGACACTCTGATCGATCAGCTCAACCACCGTCAGGAGTACAAGGTCCATGTGGTGGGAGCGGATCAGAAGCTGGACGTGGTGCGCAACGTGGCGGCGGTGAGCTCCGCCGGTCACGAGGTGATCGCCCGTATCATCACCGCCGATCTGGTCACTACTGCGGTCGGCCCCAACATTCTGGACAAGATTGCCAGCACCTTGGCCAAGGGGCTGCAGGCCCGCTTCGATGCCGGCAACCTGACACCGCTGAACGTCATCGCCTGCGAAAACATGGTGCGCGGCACCAGCCACCTCAAGCAGGAGGTACTCAAGTACCTGCCGGTCGCGTATCATGCCACGCTCGAATCCTGCATCGGCTTCGTCGACTCGGCGGTGGATCGCATCGTGCCGCCCGCCGCAGCTGCCAACGATGACCCGCTGGAAGTGACGGTCGAGAGCTTCAGCGAGTGGATCGTCGACCAGACCCAGTTCAAGGGGGAGCTGCCACAGGTGGCAGGCATGGAGCCCACCGACAACCTGATGGCCTTCGTCGAGCGCAAGCTGTTCACCCTCAACACTGGCCACATCGTCACCGCCTATCTCGGCAAGCTGCGGGGCTATCGCACCGTGCGCGAGGCGATCGAAGATCCGGTGATCCGTAGCAAGGTGCGCCGCGCCATGGAGGAGAGCGGTGCCGTGCTGGTAAAACGCTATGGCTTCGACCCGCGCCTGCACGCCGCCTATATCGAGAAGATCCTGGCCCGCTTCGCCAACCCCTATCTGGTGGACGAGATTGACCGGGTCGGCCGTCAGCCACTGCGCAAGCTGGCGGCGGGGGATCGACTGGTGAAGCCGCTGCTCGGCACCCTGGAGTACGGCCTGCCCAACGAGCAGTTGCAGGAGGGGATCGCCGCTGCGCTCCACTATCGCAATGCCGATGATCCGCAGGCGGTCGAGCTGCAACAGCTGCTGGCGGAGCTTGGCCCGGCCAAAGCGTTGGCCCGCATCACCGGACTGGATGAAGAGAGCGAAATCGTCCGCACCATAGTGGCTCGTTACGAGACCTTGTAATACCCTGCTGGCGGCGCATGACCGGATGCTCCAATTGATTGAATCGCAAGGAAATGCGCCCCATATGATAAAAACCGGGAGAGAGGCTGACTCTCTCCCTGTCAGCTGGATCCAATGCACCTATGACCACACACCAGGAAGATGAAGTACTGGAACGACTGAACGAGCAGGATGGCCCCCGCGGCTTCTTTCTCGAAGCCGTGACCATCCTGGAAGAGGCGGTCGACTCCCTGATGCGACGCGCCTTTCGTCAGGAGGAGTATGCCGTCAAATACGCCATCGAACCCCTGCTCAACCAGAGCGGCCCCCTCGGTCAGCTGGAGGTGCGCCTCAAGCTCATCTTCGCCCTCGGCCTCATCTCCCTCGAGCGCTATCAGGATCTGGAAGCCTATCTGAAGATCCGCGACTTTCTGGTGCGCGACCCCAAGGATTACCGCTTCAGCGACAAGCCGATCCGCGATCTGCTCGACCGCCTGCACGGGGTCAATCAGGGCGGCATGATGAAGCTGGAGCCCCCAGCCAGCGAAGAGGATTGGGCCTTCTACCAGATGCAGCTCAACCGGCTCGATCAGATGGTGCGCTCCGCACTGGTACTGGCGCTGGCCGACTGTGTCGGCGAGCTCCACAAGGAGAGCCCCATCTAATCCGGCCACATGAAATGACATGACCGCCTGCTGGCGGTCTTTTTCTGCGCCGCCCTTGCCCCGCCCTCTGGCAGATGTCACTCTGGCTCATCGCCACCTCGCCTGTACGGTGGCCTCTTCTGTCACCACAGCTCTCATCCGGAGGAATCGGACCCCATGAGCGACCAGAGTGCCAACCCGCTGATCGCCCCGCTGCTGGCCCTGCTGCAACGGGCCGATGGCAGCTACAAGGTGCACGAGCTGATGGCGGCACTGCGTCAGCAAGTGGTAATTCCGCTGCTGGCTGACGATGAGCAACTACAACTGTTTCGGCTCAACTTCCTCATCATGAACGCCCTCTACCAGCTGCAGGCCGAGCTTTATGAAGAGGGTTGGTGGCTGGTGATAAGCACGCTGGATATCCGCCTCGAACCGCTTGCTTCCAATGCTGATGCGGGGAATGCACTCGTACGGGGCGAGGCGCTGCGCAGCTACTACCTCGACTGGCAGGTGTTCTGGCAGACCGGTAGGGAGGAGGTGGAAGCCCTGCTTGCAAGCTTCTGGCGCACCTGCGATGGCGCAGGTCAACGAGAGGAGGCGTTGGCCCTGTTCGGACTGGCGATGGATGCCACGCCAGAGGCCATCCGCCGCCGCTGGCGGGAGCTGGCCCTTGCGCATCACCCGGATCGGGGTGGCGATGCAGAGACCTTTATTCGCATCCGCTGGGGCTGGGAGTGCCTGCGCGGATGATCCTGTTGCCGCCCGCAGGGTGACAGGCATAGACTGGAATCGGATATCCCCTCACAGGAGAGCATCATGACAGTCAGTGAACTTCGTAAGCTCTATCAGCAACATATCCTGCAAGAAGCCGAAATCCTCCACGACGTTGCCATTCCCGGCTGGCTCATCGAATTTCGTGACAAAAAGGGCACCCTGTATGAACTGACCGATACCCTCGGCTGCCCGGTCAGCTTCGGCACGGTCGATCAGGCGCGCGAACATGTGCATCTGGTAGCAGACTGCCCGGTGCAGGTGGAGCACCTCTACCGCTTCTTCGAACGCTAACACCATCCATCGTTAAAAAGGCTCCCGAGGGAGCCTTTTCTGTTCCGGTTGCGTGCCATTCCGATTATTCCGGTTGCAACGGTTCCGGCGCCTTGGACTCCAGCTTTCTGACCGGCTTTTGCAGGATCAGGTTGGCCGGATAGGTGACCAGATCGCCGTTGTCATCGCGCACCCGCACATAGAAGAGACCGATCTCGGTGATGACGCCGGTGACCGAATCATCCTTGTCGAGGATGCGGATCCGGTCGCCAATCTTGTAGGGAAAGGCGAAGAAGATGGTGATGCTGGCGGTGATGTTGGAGAGGATCGACCACTGCGCCACCATGGCCACGCCCAATACCGCGAAGAAGGAGGAGGCGAGCACCACCAGCCGCGAGAAGTCGAGCCCCCACACGCCGGCCAGTACCAGCAGGGTGGCGCAGCCGAGCAGAAAGTGGAACACGTGGGCCACGTAAATGACCCGGTTCTCGCTCACCTGCCGGCTCTGGCCAAGGGCCATCAGGCTCTTGTGGATGAGTCGCCGGATCAGGGTGTGACCCAGCAACAGCAGCAGGGTCAAACCGATGGATTGCCACATGGTTCGCTCCTCCCTACCACCAGCGTCGATGTTTGAGCCAGAACGCCAGCCCCACCGCCATCACCACCAATGATCCACAGAAGACCCAGAAGGCGGTCGGGCTCTCGGCCCCCGGCATTCCACCCAGGTTGATGCCAAACAGGCCGGTCAGGAAGCTGGCAGGCAGAAACAGCAGCGCCATCACCGACATCTGGTAGGCACGGCGGTTGGTCGCCTCTGCCATCAGATTGTTGATCTCGTCCGCCAGCACGGCAGTACGCGCTACCCCGGCATCGAGGTCGTCGAGCCAGCGCCGCAAGCGGTCGGCGATGTCGAGCAGACGGCGGCGGTCATCCTCATCCAGCCAGCTGATCTTCTCGTTGGCGAGGCGCGCCACCAGATCCCGCTGGGGCGAGAGGTAGCGGCGGATCATGATGAGCTGCTTGCGGATCAGCGCCAGTCGGCCATTGGCCGGCATGTCACGCATCAGCACCATCTCTTCCAGTTCGAGGATCTGGTCGTGCAGCTCCTCGACAAATTCGCCGGCGCGATCAGTCAGGGCATCGCAGATCTCCACCAGCCAGTCAGCCGGGCTATCTGCGCCGCCGCCCAGCTTGAGCTGGTTGAAGACATCCTGTTCGGAGAGCAGCGGCCGGCGCCGGCTGCTGATGATGAGATCCGGGGTGATGTAGATGCGCAGCGCCACCATCTCTTCCGGCCGGTGATCCTTGTTGCGGTTGATGCCGCGCAGGATCAGCAGCACTGTCTCCCCCATCCGGACCAGCTTGGGTCGATTGCTCTGGCCGAGCAGCGACTCTTTTGCTGCCTCGTTGAGTAGCGGCGTCTGCAGCAGCCAGCGTGCCGCCTCCGGATTGCCGTAGTCCAGATGCAGCCAGCCCGGCTGCTGCTCCGGAATCTCGCTTCCCGCCGCCAGCGGCGTCATGCCGCCCTTGCCATCCAGGGTCAGGGCATAAATTACATCACTGGGCACCCGATCCATCTCGTCTCCTTCTCGTGTCACATGCAGCCCCCAGCTTACACGAAAGGCGGGGCCGACTCAGCCCCGAGCCAGCCTCGGGGGGATTGTGCTACCATGCGCGCTGCCATTTTGTCGTCCGTTTGACTACAGGAAACCATGCCATGCCTATCTGGGTTGATGCCGATGCCTGCCCCATTCCGGTCAAGGAGATCCTCTACCGCGCCGCCCACCGAGCTCAAGTGGTAACCACCCTGGTGGCCAATCAGGGACTGCGGGTGCCCCCCTCGCCTTTCATCAAAACCCAGCAGGTGGAGAAAGGCTTCGATGTGGCAGATCATGTCATCGCCCAGCAGGTCAAACCCGGCGATCTGGTGATCACCGGCGACATTCCCCTCGCCTCCTGGGTGATCGATGCTGGTGGCGAGGCGCTCAATCCCCGCGGCGAGATCTACACCCGCGAGACCATCAAGGCGCGTCTTGGCATGCGCAACTTCATGGAAGAGCTGCGCTCAGCCGGAGTGCAAACCGGCGGCCCAGCCCCCTTCAACGCCGCCGACAAGCAGCGTTTTGCCAATGCCCTCGACAAGTGGCTGGTCAAGGGCAAGCTGGACTAAACACAGCCCCGGTGCAAGCCGGGGAAAATATCTTCCCCCTCTTAACGCTCTCTTAAGTCTTGCCGCCTAACCTTGTCGCTGTTGCAACATCAACCGCAAGGAGCAAGCAATGAAACTGACCCCCCTGTTGTTACTGATCCCCCTGTTAAGCGGCGCAGCCCTGGCCGACCCCCAATGTACCCGGACCGACAAGAGCAAATGGCTGAGCGAGGCCGATGCCCAACAGCAGATCAAGGCGATGGGCTACGACATCAAGAAGTTCAAGGTCACCAAGACCAACTGCTACGAGATCTACGGCTGGGACAAGGAGAAGCGCAAAGTCGAAATCTACTTTGATCCGACCGACCTGAAGAAAGTAAAGGAAGAGATCGACGAATAGCGCAGTAACGGGCCGCGCTGGCGGCCCCTCCATGGAGTCTTGCCATGACAACCTCATCTGAAGTGAAAGTGTGGGATCCCCTCATCCGGCTGTTTCACTGGGCCACCGTCACCCTTTGCCTGCTCAACTTCTTCGTGCTGGAAGAGGGGAGCAAGCCCCACCGCTACGTCGGTTATACCCTGGCCCTCCTGCTACTGGTGAGAGTGGTATGGGGCTTTGCCGGCTCCTACTACGCCCGCTTCGGCCAGTGGTGGCCAACCCCGGGCAAGGTGCGAAGCTACCTCCAGCAGTTGCTAAAAGGCCGTCACCCCTACTATCTGGGCCACAACCCGATGGGAGCCCTGATGATCTGGCTGCTGATCCTGCTGCTGGTGAGCACCATCACCACCGGCTGGCTCACCACCTGGGATGCCTTCTGGGGCGAAGATTGGCTGGAAGAGCTGCACGGCACCATCGCCAATACCCTGCTGGCCGCCGTCGGCGTCCACGCCGCCGTAGTGATCCTGACCGACCGCCTCACTCGCAGCGACCTGCTGCGCGCCATGATAGTGGGCAAAAAACGGGTGCCTGCCGACGCCAGAGTGGAAGACCCGCGCAACGATTGAGCGGGTTGCCCCCGCCAGCCCCGCTTTTTTGCTGCAACGGGCTACAACACTGGTAAGATGCGCCGCCATTTTCCCATGTTGTAGCCACCATGACAGCCCAAGGGCACCTGCTCTTCTCCGTTACCTGTACCCTGATCGCCCACAAACTGCAGCTGACGCCGGCCCTGGCCGATGCCAGCCTGTGGCAGAGCATCCCGATCGCGCTGGCCAGCGCCCTGCTGCCGGATCTCGACCACCCCAAATCGCTGCTGGGGCAACAACTGCCGTGGATCTCCAAGCCCCTGTCGCGCCTCTTTGGCCATCGCGGCTTCACCCACAGCCTGCTGGCGGTCGCTGCTGCCATCTGGGGGCTCAACCAGCAGCTGCCGCCCGATACCTTGCCGGTCGGGGTCAAGGATGCCCTGATCGTCGGCTACTTGAGCCATCTGCTGGGGGATTGGCTCACCCCGGCGGGCATTCCGCTCTTCTGGCCCATCAAGCGCCGCTACCGCCTGCCGGGCTGGCCGCTCAAAAGCGGTGGCACCATCGAAACCGGCTTTTGCACCCTCACCCTGCTGGTCGCGGGCTGGTGGTGTGGCTGGCACCTGTAAGCCAGAAACAAAAAAGGCCCCTGACCGAAATCAGGGGCCTAAACAGTGGCAAGTGCCACTAGAGGATCAGAGCATGATGCCTGCGATAACTGCGGAGAGCAGGCTGACCAGCGTAGAACCGTATACCAGCTTCAGACCGAAGCGGGAGACCATGTTGCCCTTCTCTTCGTTCAGCGCTTTTACCGCACCGGCGATGATGCCAATGGAGCTGAAGTTGGCGAAGGAGACCATGAAGATGGAGAGGATGCCGACGGTGCGCGGAGAGAGCTGAGCAGCAACCTTGCCCAGATCCATCATGGCCACGAACTCGTTGGTCACCAGCTTGGTCGCCATGATGGAGCCCGCTTGCAGCGCTTCACCACTCGGGATACCCAGGATCCAGGCGATCGGATAGAAGATGTAACCCATTACGTACTGGAAGTTGACGCCAAACGCCATCTCGAACAGATAGTTGACCAGTGCGATCAGGGCGATGAAACCGACCAGCATGGCAGCCACGATAACGGCGACGGAGAAACCGGCCATGATGTACTCGCCCAGCATCTCGAAGAAGTTCTCTTTCTTCGGAGTATGGTGCTCGTCACCCTCGGCCAGCGCCTTGGCGTCGGTCACGGTATTGTCCGGCTCGTAGGGGTTGATCAGTGACAGCACGACGAAGGTACTGAACATGTTGAGCACCAGCGCGGCGACCACGTAGCGCGGCTCGATCAGCTGCATGTAAGCACCGACGATGGACATGGAGACGGTGGACATGGCTGTGGCGGCCAGGGTGTACATCTGCTTCTCGTTCAGGTGCGGCAGGATGTTCTTGAGCGCGATGAAGTTCTCGGACTGACCGACGATCATGGAGCTGATGGCGTTGAAGGACTCCAGCTTGCCCATGCCGTTGATCTTGGCCAGCACGGTACCGATGCCACGGATCACCAGCGGCAGCAGACGGATGTACTGCAGAATACCGATCAGCACGGAGATGAAGACGATAGGCATCAGCACCATCAGGAAGAAGGAGAAGGCCCCTTCGTTGACCAGACCACCGAACACGAAGTCGGTACCCTGTTTGGCAAACTCCATCAACTTGGTGAAGCCGGCGGCAAAGCCACCCACGACTGCCAGACCCACTTCGGAGTTCAGCATGAACCAGGCCAGCGCCAGTTCGACCACCAGCAGTTGGCCGATATAACGCAGCTTGATCTGTTTCCAGTTGTGGCGGTTAGCCAGCAGAGAGAGGGCAAGGACCATTACCAGTCCGAGCACAAAGTGAACGTATTCCATACCAGTAGCACCTGAGTAAATTGTATTTTTTGACGGCGCCATCATAGACATTTGCATATTTAAAAATCAGATAGCCATCACAATCCTGCTCAATAATATGCATGCCAGATAATACAAACGTTTTTAAATTAATTAAGCAATAAAAGCATATTAATCGTGCAACATCACCACCAACAAACTTCATATAAAACATAATGATAGAAAATAAACGAATGTAAGCAACGATACCGGCCGATATTTTCATATCATTTTCATAACAGCCAGTTAATTGCTCTACCCCCATTTGCGCCGTTTTTTCACCCGATAATTTAATCACCCCAAGCGAAAAACGTTTATCTGCGATGAATAATTAAAAACACGTTTAAAAAATACCGGCTATTTATTCCCGATCTCTCGTGTTTGTTACTTTGGCGACAAATGACCCCGAGATGACCCGATGCGGACCAGTCGTTCAAATTTCCGCCACATCCTGCGCCGGATTCTGGTATGATGCGCGCCCCTGGCGCCATGGCGCTGCCCGTTTTTCTCCGAAATAGAGCCTTTTTGTGAACAACAGCGAATTTAGCAGCCTGAACCTCTCCCCCGCCCTGCTCGAGAACCTCACCACTCTGGGTTATCTGCAGATGACCCCGATCCAGGCTCAGAGCCTGCCTCTGGTACTCGACGGCAAAGACTTGATCGCCAAGGCAAAAACTGGCAGCGGCAAGACCGCAGCCTTCGGCCTCGGCCTGCTCTCCAGCCTCGACGTCAACCGGCTCGAGGTACAGGCGCTGGTGCTCTGCCCGACTCGCGAACTGGCGGATCAGGTGGCGACCGAGATCCGTCGTCTCGCCCGCACCCTGCCCAACGTCAAGCTGGTGACCCTGTGCGGCGGCACCCCGACCGCACCGCAATCCGCCACCCTGAGCTTTGGTGCCCACATCGCCGTCGGCACCCCGGGCCGCATTCTCAAGCATCTGGAGCAGGGCACTCTGGAGCTGGACAGCCTCAAGACGCTGGTGCTGGATGAAGCAGACCGCATGCTGGACATGGGCTTTGGCGAAGATATCAACCGGGTCATCAGCCATGCCCCGCGCGACCGGCAGACCCTGCTCTTCTCCGCCACCTATCCGGAGGGGATCGCCCAGATGAGCCGCGGCGTGCAGCGCAATCCGGTTGAGGTAAGCGTAGAGGCACTCCATGAAGAGAGCGCCATCGAACAGAAGCTCTATGAAGTACCGGCCGGCCAGCGCCTCGACGCCCTCACCTGGCTGCTGAGCCACTATCAGCCAAGCTCCTGCGTGGTGTTCTGCAACACCAAGCGGGCCTGCAATGACGTGGCTGACCATCTGGCCGCCAAGGGCTTCTCGGCACTGGCGCTGAACGGCGATCTGGAGCAGCGTGAGCGGGATCAGGTGCTGGTGCGTTTTGCCAACGGCAGCGCCACCATTCTGGTCGCCACCGACGTGGCGGCTCGCGGCCTCGACATCAAGGAGCTGGGCGCCGTCATCAACTACGAGCTCACCTATGACCCGGAAGTGCACGTACACCGCATCGGTCGTACCGGCCGCGCCGGTCAGCAGGGTCTGGCCCTGAGCCTCTATCAGCCGAATGAAGCGCAGCGGGTCAACCTCATCGAGGAGTACCAGCAAGCACCGATGCCGCTGGGGGATCTCGATGCCATCGGCCGTGCTATCAAGCCGCTGGCGCCGCAGATGGTGACCCTCTCCATCGATGCGGGCCGCAAGACCAAGGTGCGCGCTGGTGATATCCTGGGTGCCCTGACCGGTGAAGGCGGCATTGCCGGCGCCGATGTGGGCAAGATCCAGATCTCCGAGCAGTACTCCTACGTCGCGGTCAAACAGAGCGTGGCCAAGGCTGCACTCAAGCGGCTGCAGGAAGGCAAGATCAAGGGCCGCAGCTACCGCGCCCGCAAACTGGGCTAAGGTTCATCCTGCCCGGACACAGGCGCCGTCACGGCGCCTGTTTCATATCCATCAATGCCGCTATCCGGCCAGAGAGACAACATGCCCCGGACAACCCAGCCAGCCGTCAGCTGCCAGAATTGCGAAGCCTGCTGCTGCCGTCTCGAAGTGATGATCATTACCGATACCGGCGTGCCGGATCGCTATATCGAGGAGCGGGAAGGTGAGGTGCCGGTTATGCATCGGTTGGAAGATGGCTGGTGCGCGGCGCTCGACCGCAACACCATGATGTGCCGCATCTATGAAGTTCGGCCGCTGATCTGCCGCGATTTCGAGATGGGGGAACCCGACTGCATCGACGAGCGGGACAAGTGGTTTATCAACCTCAGCTGACGTGAGTGGATCGGCTGCTCACACTTCGCAGAGCGATAGCTGCTGCTCCAGCCAGCGGATGGCGGCCCCCTCCTGCTCGAAATAGCGCACCGCCCGAAACGGCAAGCCACTGAAAACTTGATCGGCCAGATAGCGCTTGAATCCCCCCGACAACACAACCGCCAGAAAGAGACAACCGTTCTCGGCGCACCAGCCAAACTGGCGGCGAAAACGGCTCAGCACCTCAGGCCCGGCCGCTTCAAACTCGGTCGCCACCTCGACGATTCCCCAGGGATGCGCCGCCAACCCGGTCAGCTCACGGGCAAAGTGCGCTTCATAGGCGGCGGCCCCCGCCAGATTGAAGGGGCCGCTCGGCCGACAGATCATCATCTGTCCCCTGCGCTCCATCTCGAATTGACCGTGCGGCTGCATCCTTGCGTCCCTCTTTTTATTGGCATCCGAAATCTGATTGTTACCATAACGTAATAATTTATATGAAAAAGTCCAGATAAATCCGGTCTCCCTCCAGCCCTTCCCGAACGGGTTATGCCTCGAATATCCCGCTGGCGGCACCATCTCCCATGGTCAGACGAATAGCCAGAATGTGTGATTGCAGTTAACGAAACGTTGCTGCTATTATCCGCGCCACCACAAACCTTCCACCTACAGAAATGTTTGAACACTCAACAAGGACGGGCAATGAAAAGCAGGGATTCTAACCACTACCAGCGGATCTGGCGCTGGCACTTCTATGCAGGGCTCTTTGTCGCCCCCTTTCTGATCCTGCTGTCACTGACCGGGATCGTCTATCTGTTCAAACCCCAGCTCGACAACCTGATGTATCCCGAGCTGATGAAGGTCACCCCCGCCAGTCAAACCCTGAGTGCCGACCAGCTGCTGGCCAAGGCGATGATCGCCATGCCGGACGCCAGCCTGCGCAAATACCTGCCGCCCGCCAGCCCGGATGCCAGCGCCCAGTTCATCGTCAATCAGGGGGATCGCGAACTGACCCTGTTTCTCGATCCCGCCAGCGGCGCTCTGCTCGGCACCATGGATAACAAGTGGAACCTGCAGGCAGTCGCTCGCGCTCTGCACGCCGAGCTGCTGCTCGGTACCACCGGAGATCGGCTGATCGAGCTGGCAGCAGGCTGGGGCATTGTGTTGCTGCTGAGCGGACTCTATCTCTGGTGGCCCCGCAAGGGGCCCGGTGTGGGTGGCATCCTCTGGCCCAGAGTGAGCCAGCGTGGCCGCCTCTGGTGGCGCGATTTGCACGCCGTTATCGGCTTCTGGGGCGCAGGTTTCCTGCTGCTATTGCTGTTGAGCGGCATGACCTGGACCGGCTTCTGGGGCGACCAGTTTGCCGCAGTCTGGAACCGCTTCCCGGCCGCCATGTGGAACGAGGTACCCAAATCGGCACCGCTGGCCCGCAGCCTGAATCAGGCCCACGAGCAGACCGTCCCCTGGGCGGTGGAGAACACTCCCATGCCCAGCTCGCAGCCGGTTGATGAGGGGCACGATCACGGCGCCATGAACCACGGCGAGCACGAGGGAATGGTGATGGCCAGCCAGCGGATCCCGCTGCAACAGGTGGTGGATATCGCCACAGCCCGGAAGGTGAGTCCGGGGTACAGCATCACCCCGCCGGTCGGCACCACCGGTGTCTATACCATCGCGATCTTTGCCGATGATCCGCGCAACGACGCTACCCTGCATATCGATCAATACAGTGGCAAGGTGCTGGCCGATGTGCGCTGGCAGGATTACGGCCCGGTCGCCAAAACGGTGGAGAGTGGCGTCATGCTGCACATGGGCAAGCTCTACGGCTGGCCCCACCAGCTTGCCATGCTGCTCATCTGCCTGATGGTGCTGGCCAGCGCCGTGAGCGGTCTGTGGATCTGGTGGTGCCGCCGCCCGCAGGGTCGTCTCGCCGCACCGCCGCTGCCTGCCAAACTTCCGCCGATGCGTGGCGCCATCACCCTGCTGATCCTGCTGGGCATTGCCTTCCCGCTGGTGGGCGCCTCGCTGGTCGCCATCTGGCTGCTGGATACCCTGCTCTTCTCCCGCCGGACTCCGGCGCTTGCCAAGGCCAGCTGAGCTGCCTCGATAACGATCAAAAAGGGCTCCCGTTCGGGAGCCCTTTTCATTTATCGCCGTTCCATCCAGTAAGTCTCAGGAGAGCGCCAACCCGATGGAGAGCAGCAGGCTGAACAGAAATGCGCTGATGGCAGTCTTCTTGAGGGCACCGGTCAGCACCTCGCCATCGAAGCTTTCGCGCAGGGTTCTGGCGGCATCGGTGAGCGGCTTCATGGCGGGCAGGAAGATCCACGGCCAGAAGCTGGCGGGCTGGGTCAGGATAAAGGCGATGGTCGCCAGCAGCGCCGCCCCCAGCAGAACCCAGTGATAGGCGATGGCACGATTGCGGCCAAGGCGTACCGCCAGAGTGATCTTGCCGCTGGCGGCATCGGTCTCGATATCGCGCACATTGTTGATGTTGAGCACCGCGGTCGCCAGCAGGCCACAGGCTGTCGCAGGGAGCAGCAGATCCAGCTCAAGCGTCTTGGTAAAGAGGTAGTAGGAGCCGAGCACCCCGAGCAGGCCAAAGAAGAGGAACACAGAGATGTCGCCAAAACCGCGGTAGCCGTAAGGAGTCTTGCCAACCGTATAGGTCACTGCCGCGACAATGGCCGCACCACCCAGCACCACGAAGGTGAGGATCTGCAACCACTGGCCACCAAAGGCGCAACCGAGCAGCAGCAGGCCGCTGGCCACCGCAGCCAGCGCGGTCAGCGCCATCGCCACGCACATCTGCTTGCGGGTGATCAGGCCGGAAACGACTGCCCGTTGTGGCCCGATCCGTTCACCGTTGTCGGCACCGGAGACCGCATCGCCATAGTCGTTGGCCAGATTGGAGAGGATCTGCAGCAGGATGGCGGTCAGCAGGGAGAGCGCCATGATGGTGCCATCGAAGGCACCGCGGCTGGCAGCCAGCCCGGAGCCCAGCAGGATGGAGGAGCAGGCGAGCGGCAAGGTGCGCAAACGCGCCGCCAGCAACCAAACAGATACGTTATTTGTCATATTGTGATGGCCAAACTATCGGATATTGATCGGATTAAGGGTTATCGAACCGGATTTGGGTATACTTGGCCCCTGAGAGTGCAGCACCCTCGGGCGATTTACATGGACGAATGGGCAGATAATATATAGGAAATCATCGCCTTTGGCATAAACCTACGGCATCCCGCTGCGGGATCGGCCGTTACTATCCGGCTCAGACAAGAATCCATGTTGGCTCAGACCCATATCAAGCAACAACTGGACGCCCTGCGTCACAGCAAGGCCAGCGGCTTCGTGCGGCTGCGCGTGACGTTCGAGATCCGCTCTTTTCTGGGCTGGCTCGCGGCGCAAACCCTCTATCCGCGTATCTATTGGCATGCCCGTGGCCAGAGCAGCCCCGAATATGTCGCGCTGGGCGCCATTCAGGAGCTGACTGCGCCGGAAGATATCCGTCAGGTGTGCAGCAACACGGCAGAACCCCATGATGACAGCCCCCGCTACTATGGCGGTCTGGCGTTCGACCCGACCCAGCCAGGCTGGCAGGGCTTTGGCACCTGTCGTTTCGTACTGCCACGCATCGAGCTGGTGCGCCGCGGCGAGTGCGTCAGCCTCTGCCTCAACCTCTGGCTGACCGGCGACAATCTGGAGCAGGAGTTGCAGGCGGCCGAAACCGCCCTCGATGCGCTGCAACCGGAAGCGCCGCTGCCCCCGCTGCAAAAACAGCGCTGGCATCGTCACGACTGCCCCGGCCCCGAGCGCTGGCAGACACTGGTGGAGCGCGTCACAGCCCCCGACTTTCAGGCCAGCACCCCCAAGGTGGTGCTATCGCGCGAAAGCGTGCTGACCAGCCAGCACGACGCCGGCCAGATCAATCCCTGGGCCATGCTGGATCAGTGGGCCAACCACGCACAGGATTGCTTCCACTTCGGTTTTCAATTCTCTCCAGAGCAAGCCTTTATCGCCTGCTCCCCCGAGCGGCTCTACCGCCGCGAGGAGCGCCACCTATTTACCGAGGCGCTGGCGGGCACCATTCGCCGCTCCGGCGACGAGGCAACCGATGAAGCGCTGGCCACCGAGCTGCTCACCGACAGTAAAAACCGGCTGGAGAACCGGCTGGTTCACGCCGACATCCTGAGCCGACTGGCGCCACTGGCCCACGATGCCACCCTGACCGAGCCGCGCATTCTCAAACTGCGGCTGCTGCAACACCTCAAGTGCGATATCGAAGCCGAGCTAAAACCCGGCGTCTGTGACTGGCAACTGCTCGACGCCCTCCACCCGACTCCGGCGGTAGGCGGTGCCCCGCGCGAGGCGGCGCTCGCCTTTATCCGCGAGTTCGAGCCCTACGAGCGCGGCTGGTATGCCGGCGCCTGCGGCATGCTGAGCCGGGAAACCTCGGAGTTTTCGGTCGCCATCCGCAGCGCCCGCATCCAGCCCGGCAGCGTCACCCTGTTTGCCGGTGCCGGCATCGTCGCAGGTTCCGAACCTGCCGCAGAGTGGGCCGAGCTCGACAACAAGATCGCCAATGTGCTCTCCCTGCTGGGATAGTCATTTACCCTTTTCACGCCACGAGAGCCCCTATGCCCACCCGTAAAGAGCCAGCCAGCGAAGTGTTTGCCTGCCGCCCGTTTTCAAATCAGCACGCCACCTTCAACCATGTCTGGTCCTCCCTGTTGCTGGAGGAGCTCTTTCGCCTCGGCGTGCGCGATCTGGTGCTGGCTCCCGGCTCCCGCTCCGCGCCGCTGACCATGGCGGCTGCGGCACATCAGGGCTTTCGCCGCCATCTGCACTTTGACGAGCGCGGCCTCGGCTTTATGGCGCTCGGACTGGCCAAGGGAAGTAATCGCCCGGTGGCGGTGATCATGACCTCGGGCACCGCGGTGGCCAACCTCTGGCCCGCGGTAGCCGAGGCCCAGCTCACCGGCGTGCCGCTCATTATTCTCTCCGCCGATCGTCCCCACGAGCTTATCGACAACGGCGCCAATCAGGCGATCGACCAGCAGGGGATCTTCGGCCGCTACCCCGTCTATCAGCAAAACCTGCCAAGCCCCACTCCGACCATTCCGGCGGCGTTTGTGCTGAGCTCGGTGGATCAGGCGCTGGCCAGACAGGCGCTCATCCCCGGGGTGGTGCACTTCAACTGCATGTACCCCGAGCCCCTCTACCCGGGCGAGCACTATCAGGATTTCTCCGACTATCTAGCCCCCCTTGGCAACTGGCTCAGCTCGTACAAGCCCTGGAACCCCTGGCAGCAGAGCGAGCCGACCTGCCCACCGCAGGCAGAGTGGGAAAACTTTCGGCAAAAGCGCGGCATCGTGGTAGCCGGTCGCATTACAGATCCGGAGCAAGCAGAGGCTGCCGCCGAGCTGGCGGAGCGACTTGGCTGGCCGCTGCTGGCCGATATCCAGAGCCAGCTGCGCTTCGATCGCCGCAATCTGATCGAGCTGGATCTCGCCCTCAACAATGCTGCCGTGGCCGCCGAGCTGGGCCGTGCCGAGGTGCTGCTGCAATTTGGCGCACGACTGGTCTCCAAGCGCCTTGGCCAGTTCATCAAGCAGCAGGCGTGGCACGACTACTGGCTGGTGGACCCGCAGCCGGCGCGGCTCGATCCCGACTACCGGCTGCGCAACCGCCTGCTCTGCAGTGCCGGCGCTTTTGCCTCTGCCCATCCGGTCACCGCCAGCAAGGCTCCCTGGCATCGGTTGCCAACGCTGCTGCAACCGGTCGGTCAGGCAATAGCCGCCGCCTGCGAGCGCTTCTCCGAGCTCGGAGTCTGCCATCGCATCAATAGCCTTATCGAGGGGCAGCTCTTTGTCGGCAACAGCATGCCGGCCCGGTTGATGGACATGCTCGGCGAAACGGGCAAGGGGCCGAGCCGGGTGATGACCAACCGCGGCGCCTCCGGCATCGACGGCCTCATCGCCACCGCTTACGGATTTGCGCAAAGCAGCAACCAGCCCACCACCCTGCTGATCGGCGATCTGAGCGCCCTGCACGATCTCAACAGCCTGGCCCTGCTCAGCAAGGCGAGCCAGCCGCTGGTGGTGATCCTGCTCAACAACGATGGCGGCAGCATCTTTCGCATGTTGCCGGTGCCCACCGAAGGGGAGCTGCTGGAGAGCTACTACCGGCTGCCCCACGGCCTTAGCTTTGAACATGCCGCCGCCATGTTTGGCCTCGCCTACCGCGCGCCGACGACCCTGGCCGGGTTCGAGCAGGAGTACGGTTTGGCCCTCAAGGGTGGCGTTACCCTGATCGAGATCAGGGTACCGAGCGAGCAGGTGGCCGATGATCTCAAGGCATTGGGAGCCACCATCCGTGAGCTGTAACGACACACCGCTGGTTCTGCTGCACGGTCTGCTCGGCGATGCAAACGACTGGCAACCGGTCATTGACCGCCTGCCCGGCCACCACTGCATTGCCCTCGACCTGCCGGGTCACGGCCTGCATCACGAGCTGCGGGTCAACGACTTCGAGCAGAGTCACCAGTGGCTGTGCCGCGAGCTAGCCAGTCGCGGTATCGAGCGCTACCTGCTGGTCGGCTACTCGCTGGGCGGGCGACTGGCCCTCTACCACGCCAGCCGTGAGCCGGTGGGGCTATCGGGACTGCTGCTGGAGAACTGCCACCCGGGGCTGCCAGCCGTTGAGCGGGCCGCCCGTATCGCCCACGATGAGAGCTGGGCAGGGCGCTTCGAGCGCGAGCCCCTGGCTGACGTGCTGGAAGACTGGTATCGGCAGGGGGTATTTGCCGATCTCGATGAGACAGCCCGTGCTCGCCAGATCGCTCGCCGCCTTGGCAACGATGGCCAGGCCGTGGCCGCCATGCTGCGCGCCACCTCCCTTGGTAAGCAGCCGGATCTCGCTTCCTGGCTGGCGCAAGGCGGGTTGCCAGTCACTTATGTCAGCGGCAAGCGGGATCACAAATTCCATCAGCTGGCTTGCCTCATGGCGAGTCAGCATCGCAAAATCAACCACTTGGAGCTGGATGGCGGCCACAACCTGCATGCCCACCAGCCCGAGGCTTTTGCCCGACTCCTTGCGGAGTGGGTCAACCAACAACAAGAAGAGAAGAGTCATGATTGAAGCAATGACTGAAGCGGAACTCTACGCACCTGTCGAGTGGCGTGATTGCTCCGCCGGTTACGAGGACATCCTCTATCACAAGTCCGGCGATGGCATTGCCAAGATCACTATCAACCGTCCCCAGGTACGCAACGCCTTCCGTCCCCGCACCGTCAAAGAGATGCTGCAGGCGCTGGCCGATGCCCGTTATGACGATCAGGTCGGTACCATCATCCTGACCGGTTTCGGCGAGAAGGCCTTCTGCGCCGGTGGTGACCAGAAGATCCGTGGCGACTACGGTGGCTATCGCGATGACGAGGGGACTCATCACCTCAACGTGCTCGACTTCCAGCGCGACATCCGCACCTGCCCGAAACCGGTGGTGGCCATGGTCGCCGGCTATGCGGTCGGTGGCGGCCACGTGCTGCACATGATGTGTGACCTGACCATCGCCGCCGACAACGCCCAGTTTGGCCAGACCGGCCCGAAAGTGGGCTCCTTCGACGGCGGTTGGGGCGCCTCCTACATGGCCCGCATCGTCGGCCAGAAGAAAGCCCGCGAGATCTGGTTCCTCTGCCGCATGTACGATGCCCGGCAAGCCCTCGACATGGGTCTGGTCAACACCGTCGTACCGCTGGCGGATCTGGAGCGCGAAACCGTGCGCTGGTGCCGCGAGATGCTGCAAAACAGCCCGATGGCGCTGCGCTGCCTGAAGGCGGCCCTCAATGCCGATTGTGACGGTCAGGCAGGGTTGCAGGAGCTGGCTGGCAATGCCACCATGCTGTTCTACATGACCGAAGAGGGTCAGGAAGGGCGCAACGCGTTCAACGAAAAACGCCGTCCCGACTTCTCCAAATACAAGCGGAACCCCTGATGACACTAGCCCTCTATCGCTATCAACTGCCTTTTACCCAGCCACTGACCTTTCACGGCAAGGTGGAGGTGGCGCGAGAGGGGCTGTTGGTGCGCATCAACGACGGCTGGGGGGAAATTGCCCCCCTGCCCGGCTTCTCGCAAGAGAGCCTGCAACAGGCGGAGCAGGAAGCACTCGCCGCTCTGGCGGCCCTGGCCGCCGGAGATACACCGAATCCCGCGCTGCCGTCGGTGCAATTTGGTCTCGACTGTGCACGCCGCAAATGGCCGGAACAGAGCAACCCGCTGCCCGCGCCTTACCCCCTTATTCAGGGCTCGCCGCAAGAGCTGCTGAAAAACTGGAAAGAGTGGCTCCACAGCACCCCCAGCAAGGCCAAGCTGAAGGTGGCCCGCTATCCGATGCGTGACGAGCTGGCGTTGATCCGCCTGCTGTGCGATCGGGTGCCCTCCCTCAAACTGGTGCTGGATGCCAACCAGGGCTGGACCCGCGAGGAGGCCTGGACCTTCTGCGGCCATCTCGATCCGAACCGCATCGAGTATCTGGAAGACCCTTGCGCCGACTTCGCCGATATCGCCTTCGTTGCCAACCGCACCGGCATGCCGGTGGCGCTGGACGAACTCCTGGCGCAGGGCAAACCGTGGGAGCCTATCCCGCAGTTGAAGGCGCTGGTGCTCAAACCCACCCTGCTCGGCTCGCTGGCAAACATCGAGGCGCTGGTCAACCGTGCCCGCGAACTGCGGCTCAAGGTGATCATCTCCTCCTGCTTCGAGTCGGGTCTCGGGCTGAATCAGCTCGCCCGTCTGGCGGGTGAGTGGGCGCCGGAGCAGGCACCCGGTCTCGATACCCGCCGCTGGATGGCGGGTGATCTGCTCGATAGCGATGGCAAGCCCGACGTGAGCCAACTGACCCAGCTGTTTCTCCGTGATTGAGCCCGCCCACAGCAAGGAACCCTGCCCGGTACGCCACTGGGCAGGGCTCACGCCCGACCATATCGCCATCCATGGCCCGACCCCGCTCAGCTATCGCCAGCTCGATCGCCACATCAACAGCCTCTGCCAGCAGCTGGCACAAGCTGGGCTCCAGCGCGGCGATCACCTTGCAGCGGTAGTGCGCGGCGCGCAGCAGGATGTGCTGCTGGCGTGGGCCTGCGTGCGCAGCGGCATCATCTTCTGTCCACTCAATCCCGCCTTTCCGCCGGCGCGGCAGGCAGAGCTGGCAACCCTGCTCGATGCCACTGCCTTCTGGTCGACTGGCGAGATCCCGACGGGCAGCTGGCAAGCCTTGCACCTCGATTTCACTCATGAGCTGGCAACGGATGAAAGCAGCTGCATGCTGGCGCCAGCCCAGCTCAACAACATGATCCTCACCTCGGGCTCCAGCGGTACGCCGAAGGCCGTGGTACACCGGCTGGCCAACCATCTGGCTTCGGCTCGCGGTTCAGCCGATCTGATCCCCCTCGATCAGGGGTGCGGCTGGCTGCTCTCGCTGCCGCTGTTTCACGTTGGCGGTTACGCCATCCTGTTTCGGGTCTTTCTGGTGGGTGCCACTCTGGTGCTGGACGATCGCACTCAGCCGCTCAAGGCGCGGCTTGAACAGCAACCCATCACCCATCTCTCGCTGGTGCCGACCCAGCTCTGGCGCCTGCTGGCAGAGGGCTTTGACCCAGCCCGCACCCGCCTGCGCGAGCTGCTGCTCGGTGGTGCCGCCATCCCGCAGCCACTGGTGAGCCGTCTCTGCGCCATGGGGCTCGAACCCAAGGTGAGTTATGGCCTCTCCGAGATGGGCAGTCAGGTCTGCACCACCATCCCCGGCAATACCGGTGTGGTCGGCCACCCGCTGCCGGGACGGGAGGTGTGCATCAGGGAGCAGGAGATCTGCGTGCGCGGTACCACCCTGTTTGCCGGTTACTATCGCGATGGAACGCTCGATCTACCGCTTAATGGGGATGGCTGGTTTCATACCCGTGACAAGGGCCACTTCAGCGAGAGCGGCGAATTGGTGGTAGAGGGGCGACTCGACAACCTCTTTATCTCGGGGGGCGAAAATATCCAGCCCGAGACCATCGAGCAGCGGCTGGTGGACCACCCGGCCGTCGCCCAGGCACTGGTGGTGCCGGTGCCGAGCGACGAGTGGGGACAGCGCCCCGCCGCCTTTATCGACTGGCACGGCGAACCGGTCCCCTACCCCGAACTGGCAGCCTGGATCCGTGCCACCCTGCCCGGCTTTATGGTGCCCGACCGCTGGCTCCCCTGGCCCGATCTAGGCGGTAATCTCAAACCCCAGCGCAGACTGTTTCAACAGTGGGCCATTGAATAACCGAACAGCGGCGGTTGACCCAACCGACGGGAGTAACACCGGCAACCTGATGTGATGTTGCTCCCATTTTCGTGATTTCATTTCATACATGAGAATGTCTCATGTGAGCCTTTACTACTGCTGAAGCGCCCTCATACCACCCGCCCGAAAAATAAAGCACATCTTATTGATTTTTATCTTTTTTAAATCGCCATTGATGTTCTTTTGAATCCCTATAAATTGCCTGTCGGTTACAACGCAGACAATAACAAGGGATAAAAATGAATCGTTCAGGTTCCGGGTGGCTGCTATTGGCAGCACCTCTGCTTTTTGCCTCCTCAACACAGGCCAACTACTCCCCCAGCGACTGGCAACAGTACCAGCTGACCGGGGAGTCGAGCCGGCAACTCACCGCGCGCATCACCGAGATCACCTACGAGCTCAAGGCTCGCAGCACCAGCGCTCCCTATCAGCAGCTCAGGGTCTATCGCCGCTTTGACTGGCAGGGGAGCGACCTCGCGGCCCTCGCCGAGCTGCAGTGTGGCGAGCCTCAGCTCAGGGTAGAATCCGGCTGGCAGATCCGCTTCGTCCGCTGTGAAGATCGGGTTCCGGCCGGCAAGCTGATCCCCGCCAGCAGCTATGACTTCGGCTATGGCATGAAACAGGGCCGCTGGGAGCAGCTGGCTGGCACGCCGACCGCCACCCGCCAGGATCGCCTGCCACTCCCCTCTGCGGTGATCCTGGGGCAGAGCGAGCGCGAACTGGACCGCTGTGAGCTCAACGCGCAGGGGCGCTGTGCCGAGCCGGAGTGGCACTATCAGCCACAGGATTGGCAACAGCTGCATGTGCTGGAAGAGAGCCCCAGCGAACGGGATGGCCGGCTGGAGCAGATCTTCTTCCGCCTGCAACCAAACAACGGATCTCAGGCGGCCGCTCAGGTGAGCGAGATCCACGTCTGGCGCCGTTATCAGTGGCAGCTCGATCAGCTCACGCCACAGCAAGAGTGCGACGAACCGCAGGAGCGCAAGGAGGGAACCAACACCATCCGCTATCGCATCTGCCGTCAGGTGATCCCGGCTGGCAGCAACGTCTCCGTGACCCTCAGGGACAGTGGTTACCAATACTCGATCGCCGGAGCCGAGTGGCAGCCGCTGCCGGAAACCGACGAGTGGCAAGAGAGCCGGGTACTCAACCGCCCCATCATCCTTGATAGCAAGGAGGAACAACTGGAGTGTCGCCGCGCCAACGGCCGCCCCTGCTCGGAGCCCGAGCAACCCGATACGGATCTGCTCGATGCCGACGCAGCCAAGCTGGTGGCCGATGTGAGCGGGCAGAACAGCCCAGCGTGGCAGCCGGACTATGGTCACGACGATGCCAAGCTGATGGCGGTGGTGCGTGGCATGCGTGCCCTGCTGGCAGCCAATCAGCCGACCCATCCGGCGATGGACAAGCTGCTCTACTATGTGCGCGCCCACAACTATCACGGCGGCATCAAGCAGGAGAGCGATCAGGTCGCCCGCGCACTGGCTGGCGTCATGATTGACCTGCTCAACCACCCCTTGCTGCTGGGCGCAGAACCGCAGGATCAGGCCGGAACCGTGCTGGAGGCATGGAGTGTGGCCGCCCAGGGGCAGCTGGGGCAGGAAGCCTTCCGGCAAAGCGCCGCGCCCATGCTGGCACAGCTCAATCAGGCGCTCGGCTATGCAGTGCAACATGCGGCACAGATCAATGGCCACAAGCCCTGGGCTGACGGGCTGTTCGAACTGCTCAATCTGGTCGATCAGAGCGCATCCTATGGCCAGCAGGCGGACTTCACCGCCACCGTGCTGGCGCAGGAAACGGCCATCCGCCAGAACCTGCGTCTGCTCGGCATGAGCGAGCTGGCACTCTGGAAACAGCGTGACGGTTCGCGGGATCTGTTTATCTTCAACAACATCCTCGATGCCCACAGCCGTCTCTATCAGATGATGCGCTACACCAGACCGGACGAGGCAAACAGCTATCGCCAGCAGCTCGACCGCGATGTCATCGCCATCATGCGCCAGCACGGGCTGGTTCCGGGAGGTAATCAGCCCGCAGCCCTGCTGGAAGAGGTCTCCCTCACCCTCTCCAGCTACTACCTCACCTACACGGATCGCACCAGCGAAGCCTGTGTCAGTGGCGAGTTTGCCGGGCTCTGCACCCCAATCCGCATGGAGGATATCCTGCCCTTCGAGCACACCTGTTCACCGACCCTGCGCCTGCGCGCCCAGGATCTCACCCAGGCTCAGGCCGAAGGGATCTGCCGCGAGCTGGGTGAGGAAGAGCAGCATTTCCACCAGCTGATGGAAACCGGCGAACAACCGGTGGCGGATGATCACAACGAGGCGCTGGAGCTGGTGATCTTCAACTCCTCCGCCGACTGGAGCCGGTACGGCGGCGCCCTCTTTGGCGTCTCCACCGACAATGGCGGCATCTACATCGAAGGTGATCCGGCTCGGCCCGGCAATCAGGCCCGCTTCTTTGCCTATGAGGCCGAGTGGAAACGCCCCGCCTTCCAGGTGTGGAACCTGCGCCACGAGTACATTCACTATCTCGACGGCCGCTTCAACCAGTACGGCAGCTTTGGCCACTATCCCCTCAATCGCACCACCTGGTGGGCCGAGGGGGTAGCGGAGTACATTGCCCATGGCCAGTGCTTTGCCAGAGGTCTGGACAATGTGAGCAACCGCCCCGCCAACCAGCGGCCGACTCTGGCATCCATCCTGCACCTTGATTACGACCAGGGGGGCGAGATGGTCTACTCCTGGTCCTACACGGTGCACCGCTTCCTCAACGATACCGGTCGCAATGCCAGCTGGCTGGCGATGGCGCAGGCACTGCGCAATCCGGATCGGCAGCAGGCGCTGAGCGACTTCGAGGCGGAGCTCGACAAGCTGATCGCCAATGACAGCGCCGCCTATCAGGAGTGGCTGAGCCGGGATCTGCTGCCCTGGTGGCAAGCCAACAAGGAGTCGGAAGCCTGCAAGGCCAATGACTCGGCTCACTGATCCGGGCCTGAAAACGTCGAGGGGCTGCCAGCGCAGCCCCTCTTTATATCCGTGATTTCCTGCGACAAGCCCTGCCCCAATGCGTCCCGCTACTGCTATCAAGCCTGACGCCAACAGCCGAGTTGTAATAGAATGCCGGAAGCCATTCCCAATTTCAGACCCAAACCGCATCGCGCATGAAGAAGTTTGCCAAGATCCTCCTCGCCTGCCTGCTGTCACTGCTGGCCCTGATTGCCTCGGTGCTGGCCTATAGCGAGTGGATCGTCTCGGATGCACGCCACTACACCTTCGACAAGGTGAGCGACGTGCCATACAACCGGGTTGCCGTGGTGCTGGGCACCTCCAAATACCTCTCGGGCGGTGGCCCCAACCACTACTTCAAATACCGCATCAAGGCGGCGGCCGAGCTCTACAACAATGCCAAGGTGGACTACATCCTGGTCTCCGGCGACAACGCCACCCTGCAGTACAACGAACCGCGCCAGATGCGGCGAGCCCTGATCAAGGCGGGGATCCCGGCCTCCGCCATCTACATGGATTTCGCCGGCTTCCGCACCCTCGACTCTGTGGTCAGAGCCAAAGAGGTGTTCGGTCAGGATCGCTTTACCGTGGTCTCCCAAGGCTTTCACAACGAGCGGGCCATCTTTATTGCCCGTCACTTTGGCATCGATGCGGTCGGCTTCAACGCCGATGATCCCAGCGCCTATCAGGGCATCCGTACCAGGATCCGCGAGGTGTTTGCCCGGGTGATGGGGCTGGTCGATCTCTACGTGCTGGACAAGGGGCCCAAGTTTCTCGGCGAACCCGTCCATATCGGTCTGCCGATCCCCTGCCTGTCGCTCAGCACCATCGGCACTGTGCAGCCCTGCATCAAGCCGCCCAAGCCTGCCGAAGAGCCGGCCAAACCGGCTATCGAACTGCCGGTTGCCCCCTCAGCAGCCAGTGCCAGCGTTGCCTCCTGAGGGTGACGCTTGATCAGGAAAAAACTGCCTGACCTTCGGATAACCAGTAAAAGCAAAACGGCCACCCCATGGGGTGGCCGTTTTCTCTTGGCCAATCCGCTATCAGATATTGTTGGCGGGCGAAGGGAGTGCTATCCCCAGCAGCATGTGATCCATCATCCCCACCATCCGCCCAATCTCGGGTTTGGTGATGGTATCGTTCGCCCCCAGTTGCAGCGCCTTCTGGCGGTTGTCATCGCTCATCAGCGAAGAGAACATCACGATGGGCATCTCCTTGTAGGAGGGGGTCTCCCGCAACCGCTTGAGCAGGTGCATGCCGTCCATGCGCGGCATCTCCACATCCGTTATCACCGCATTGACGAAGCCGGTCACCGGCATCCTCTCCTCCTGGGCCAGACGATCGAAATCCGTCATCATCTCCAGCCCCTCTCCCCCATCCTTGGCCGTGATCACGTTATAGCCGGCGGTGCGCAGGGTCGTTTCGATCATCTTGCGGATAAAGGCCGAGTCATCCACCACCAGAATAGTTTTGCCCTGACGCAGCGCCATCATGCGATCGTCGATGAGCACCTTGCGATCCTGAGTGACGTCGTACTTCTCCATGCTGAGCTCGGGGTTGATATCGGCAATGATCTTCTCGAAATCGAGGATCATGATGAGGTTGCCATCGCGCCTGACCACCGCCACCACGCAGTCATTCTCCCCCGCCTCCAGAAACTGGCTGGGTGACTCCACATCCTCCCAGGAGACCCGGTGAATCCGGCTGACGCTGTCGATGAGAAAGCCGTTGGCCATCTTGTTGAAGTCGGTGACGATCACCACCTTGTGGCTGGGGTCAGGGTTGGTCTTGATGCCGAGCCACCCCGCCAGATCCACCAGCGGGATGAGGCGATCCCGCAGGGAGAAGACCCCCACCATGTGGCGCTGGGCGTTGGGGTAGTCGGTAGTCTCCGGCACTCGGATCACCTCGCGCACCTTGGCGACGTTGATCCCGTAGTAGGCGATCTTCTCGCGCCCGTCCGGCAGCTGCTTCTTGAGGTGAAATTCGATGATCTCGAGCTCGTTGGTGCCGCTCTCGGTCAGAATGGATTTACGCTCTTCCCCGTCTTTAGCCATCATGGTGACTCTCATGCTCTGGTTGCGCAGGCAGCACTCCGCTGCGGTTTTCCCTCAGTATAGGAATGGAATTCACCCAGCGGCTCGGATCTCGGCAAGATTGCAGCCTTAACCGCTTGATCCCGCAGGCTGGCACGATCGTATCTGCCAATCAGGACAAATCCATGCGCTGATAAGGAGCCAGAGATGAGTGAAGGTGTCGTCGTGATTGGCGCTTCTGGCGGTATCGGGGCGGCGCTGGTCGCACACTGGTTGGCGGCGGGTGTCGGGCCAGGGATTGCTATCAGTCGTCAGCCCGCACCTGCTGGCCTCTCATCGCCGGGTCTGCACTGGCTATGTTGCGATTACAGCGATGAGCAGATGGTAGCTGCGGTAGCCCGTATCGCGGAGTTGGCGCCGCGACCCCATCGGGTGGTGATCTGCAACGGCATCCTGCATCAGGGGGAGATCCAGCCGGAGAAGCGGCTGGAAGCACTCAATCTCGATGCCATGACCCGCCTCTACCAGACCAACGCCTTGCTGCCGCTGCGCTGGATCAGCCAGCTGTTACCACTGTTTGGCCGCGAGCCTTGCACTCTGGCCGTTCTCAGCGCCCGGGTCGGCAGCATTGGCGACAACCGGGCTGGCGGCTGGTATGGCTATCGCGCATCCAAGGCCGCCCTCAACATGCTGCTCAAGTGTGCCGCCATCGAGCTGGCCCGGCGGGCCCCCGGCGTCAAATTGCTGGCCTTCCATCCCGGCACCGTGGATACCCCACTCTCCCGCCCGTTTCACGCCAATGTACCGGCGGGAAATGTGCAGAGTCCCGAGCGGGTGGCCGGCCATCTGGTTAACCTGATGAACCGGCTGCAACCGGATGGAGAACTGAGCTTTCTCGACTGGCAGGGCAAACCTATCGAGTGGTAGGGCAAACCTATCGAGTGGTAGGGGAGATCAGGAGACGCGCCAGCAGTGCCCGCAAACTCTTGATCACTGCGGGCTTGCCCGCCAGTTGCAACCTCGCAGCCAGCGCCCCCCACTCTGCGTATTGCCAGATGGGGGCAATCAGCAGAGCACGCTCGTCAGGAGTCAGTGAAGCCAACACATCCAGATTGCCCGCCAGCCACAACTGCAGGCTGGATTGGCTCAGTTCGAACGGCTTGTGGTGCAGGGCAAAGCATTCAATCTCGTCGCGCTCGAACTCACCAAGCTTGGGCGCGGTGACGGTACTGCCTTGGAGGCATTGCCATACCAACTCGGGATCCAATCCTTTCAACTCACCCGCTAGCAAGGTCGGCAGCTGGCGTACAAAACGCTGCTGCCATTGATTCAACTCGGTCTCATGCTCGGGTTTCAGCGCTTTGAGCAGCAGGGCAGCGTGGCAGCCGCTGGCGGCATCCCGCTGCAGGCCGATGCGCAGCACCGCCAGCCCGGCCTTGCGCCAGAAGGGGAGCAGGTCAGCGCTGGCCGAAAAGGCAGAGCCGAGGTAGTCGATGCCAATCTGGCGATAGTGCTCCTCAAGCTTGCCAAGCAGCAGCGACCCCAGACCGTGGCGATGCAGCTCGGGGTGGATGGCGATGCGCATCACCCGGGCGTAGCTGCGCCCCCCCGCCGTTTTGAAACCGGCGTGGGCCAGCAGCGACTGGGGCAGCAGATGGCCACGCGGACGGCGACGCCCGGCCCAGATCGCCTCGGCAAGTTCAGGGTCTATCCCCCCTTCCCGCGCCACCAAAGCCACTCCCAGCAGGCTCGCATCCTGCTCCAGCAGATGGATGTCGAGATCCGGGCTCTCCAGCAGGGATCTGAGATCGCTCGGCGTGGTCTGGTAGTGAGCCAGCACCAGCAGGCCGAACAGCTGGTTGAGCAACGCCTCGTCGCTCGCCAGCGCCTCCTGACTGACCAGACGCCAGCTCGGGCTGGTCGGCGGCAAGGGAGTTGCCACTTCGGCATTGAGGCCGAGCAGGCGGAAAATCAGCGGCTCCAGCGGATCGCGCTCACTCCAGCGGATGGGCTCAGAGAGGTGGATCTCCTGCCACTCCGGGGTCTGGCTATCGAGCACCCGCTTGAAGCGCAGGTGAAAACCGCGCCCCGTCCCTTCGTAACCGTGCTCGGTGGTGGCAAACACAATGCGGCTGTGGCGGGCCAGCATGGCCTCAAGCAGCGGGGTCGGAATGGCGGCCGCTTCATCCACCAGCAGCAGGTCGGAATTCATCGCCTCGTGCACCAGCCGATCTGGCGAACAGTAGCTCAGCCCGGTCAGTTGTTCTGGCGTGCAATCAAGCCCACGAGCAGCATGGGCAAACAGAGTGGCGACCGTTGCCTGCGAGGGAGCCGTCACCACTATGTTCAGCCCGGGTTGCTGGCGCAGCAGTTCGGCGGCGGCCAGGCCCAGCAGCGCACTCTTGCCGCGACCGCGGTCGGCGCTCAGCACCAGCGGCCGGCGGCGATGACCGTACAACACCTTGTGGATGGCGGGCAGTGCCCATGCCTGATCGCAACTCAGCCTGCGCTCCGGCCCAAGCGGTTGCCACGGCAGCGAGCAAACCGGCGGCTCCAGAGAGAGGGCAGGATCCCCGTCCAGCAACCGCACCAGCCGGGCGATAAAGCCGTGACCGGCCCGACCGGCCTCCTCTGGCTGGGCCACCAGCCGAATCCGGTCGGGATCCGGCCATGCGGGCCAGCTCTCTCTGGGCGGCGTCAGCAGCAACAGCAAGCCACCGGCGCGCAGAGTGCCCGCCAGCGCCCCGAAGGCGTCGGGATGAAAGCCGCTGAAGGCGTTGAACACCAGCGTGTCACACTCCTGACCGAGCCGCTGCAGCGCCTTGGCGGCGGGTTGCGGGGCATAACACTCGGGCCCGGCGCCCAGCCAGAAGACAGTCTCGCCGAGCAGGGATTGGGCGCGGGCAATGCAGTCGGCCTCCTCCCCCTCCAACCAGATCAGGCGCCGCTCGCCGGCGTGGGCCAGCGCCTCGCGCAGGCTGTTGAGCTCAGGTGGTGTCATGAGCTCTGGCTGTCAGCCGGTTTGCGGGGCTCGAACATGCGCTCCCCCATCTGATCGATAAAGGTGTGGGCCTTCTGCACCATGAAGCGCTCGGCATCAGCCGGGTTGGCAAACAGATCGGAGCGGATAAAGCGATGGGTTTGCAGCACGCCGTCCACCTCTTTGGTGATGCGGCCCGCCAGCCGGTACTGACCACCTTCGGCCATGGGTTCCGGATAGATGAGATAGCCGGCATATTCGGTGGGGGTGACTTCCGCAGCCTTGGCTGGCTCGCCCCCGAACAGGGCGCTGAACAGTTTCTTGAGCATGATGGTTCCCTCTGTATCAGGGCATTCTCCCCAAGGGGGTGGGAAGTGGCAAGCGGGGGATCTTATTACCAATGGTTATTTGCATTGCGAACAACTCTCATTTAGATTTCACTCAATTTCATATGAGGTAAACCACCATGTACGTCTGTTTGTGCCGCGGCATCACAGATACCCAGATCCGCAAGGCGGTGCAGTCAGGTAACAGCGAGTTCCGCCAGCTCAAGCAGTCGCTCGAGGTGGGCGCCCAGTGCGGCAAGTGCGTGCGCATGACCATGGAGATCATCGCCGCCGAGCTCGACAAGATGGAGCAGGAGCAAACCCCGCTCTACTACGAAGTGGCCTGATCCGCCGCCATCCCGAAGTCGTCATGTTTCTCGACTAAGCTCTGATGATTGCCACCTCAGGCACGAACCAAGGAGCACTGTCGATGAAAGGAGACCCCAAGATCATTGCCCACCTCAACAAGGTGCTGGCCAATGAGCTGATTGCCATCAACCAATACTTCCTGCACGCCCGCATCTATGATGACTGGGGCCTCAAGGCGCTCGGGCACAAGGAGTATCACGAATCCATCGACGAGATGAAGCACGCTGACGAGCTGGTCAAGCGGGTACTGTTTCTCGAGGGGCTGCCCAATCTGCAGGATCTCGGCAAGCTGCGCATCGGTGAAACGGTGGAAGAGATGCTGCGCTGCGACCTCTCGCTGGAGATGGATGCCATTCCCGACCTGAAAGTGGCCATCGCCTACGCCGAATCGGTGCAGGATTACATCAGCCGCGACCTGTTTCAGGAGATCCTGGAAGATGAGGAGGAGCATGTGGACTGGCTGGAGACCCAGCTCGATCTCATCGATCGCATCGGGCTGGAGAACTACCAGCAGGCGCAGTTGCACCACGGCTCCTGACCCCCCAAAGAACTCAAATGAAGAGACCCGCTGCTGGCGGGTCTCTTCATTTGGGCCACCATTGCCCGAAAACTTTCCGGCAGGATCACAGTTAATACGCCCGACACAGCATCTGTCATGGCTTTCGATTAGGATACGGCTCAATTCCAATCACAATGCTACGGATACCTTCATGGAACAGATTGCACGCGAGATGGCACCCCACAAGCGGGTGGCACTGGTCGCTCACGACAACATGAAAACCCCTCTGCTGAACTGGGTCATGCGCCGCAAGGAGGAGCTCAAGCTGCACCACCTCTATGCCACCGGCACCACCGGCACCATGCTCGGCAAAAAGGCCGAGTTGCCCATCACCTGCCTCTTCTCCGGCCCCATGGGTGGCGACCAGCAGCTTGGCGCCCTGATTGCCGAAGGGAAGATCGACGTACTGATCTTCTTCTGGGATCCCCTCAATGCGGTGCCGCACGATCCGGATGTGAAGGCGCTGCTGCGACTGGCTGCGGTGTGGAACATCCCGGTTGCCACCAACGAAGCGACCGCCGACTTCATCATGGACAGCCCCCATATGCGGCAGGCGTTCAGCGTGCAGATCCCGGACTACGCCGGCTACCTCAAGGCACGTACCGAGTAACAGATCTGCCAGATACACCAAGGGCCGCAGCAAGCGGCCCTTGTTATTGCCGGGGATAGCCCCCGGTCAGCGCGGGTTGACCGGAAGATCGGCCAACGGGATTTGCCGGCACTGATGAAACAAGCCGCTGGTGTGGTCGCGCGATTATCTCACTGGCGCAACAAACAAATTTTATAGCCAGCGTTTATTGAAACAATCTTGTTTGGCGCTGACGCCTGCCACTCAGGCAGAGGGATGAGAGCAAACCTCCGATCGTCCCTTATAGCCGTTCAAAGCGCCTGGGCGAGGATCCGCGCTACCTGATCCGGGTCGATATCCTGCTGCTCCCCGAGTGCGGTACGCCCGACCCGCTTGAGGTTGGAGCAGACTGCCGGAATACAGCTTTCGCTGAGGCCATAGTCAGAGAGGCGGGTGCCAAGCCCCATCTGCTGGAAGAACTGTTCGGTGCGGATAATCGCCTCTTCGATGCGCAGGGCATAATCCTCGCGGCTGGAGTGCCACACCCGCTCGGCAAACTGGGCCAGCTTCTCCTGCTTCTGCGCTGCCCGCTCCCGCAGCAGGGCGGGCAGCACCACCGCCAGACTCTGGCCGTGGTCGAGCCCGTAAAGCGCCGTCAGCTGATGGCCAATGGCGTGAGAGGCCCAATCCTGCGGCACCCCGCAACCGATAAGGCCGTTGAGCGCCAGACTGGCCGCCCACATCAGATTGGCCCGCACCTGATAGTTGGTCGGCTCAGCCAGCGCCTTGGGGCCGTTCTCCACCAGCACCAGCAACAGCCCCTCCGCCAGTCTGTCCTGCACCTCGCCTCCCACCGGGAAGGTGAGGTACTGCTCGGCGATATGGACGAAGGCATCCACCACCCCGTTGCCGGTCTGGCGCGGCGGCAGGCTGTAGGTGGTGGTCGGGTCGAGCACCGCAAATTGCGGCTGCACCAGCGGGCTTCTGAAGGAGATCTTCACATCCCCCCGGCTCACCACCGAGGTGGGATTGCTCTCGGAGCCGGTCGCCGGCAGGGTCAGCACGCAGCCCATCGGCAGCGCCTTGTGCACGCTTGCCTGCTTGCCGCAGATATCCCAGGGATCATCCCCCTCGTAGCAGGCGGCCGCCGCGACAAACTTGGTGCCATCGACTACCGAGCCGCCACCGACCGCCAGCAGGAAGTCGATGCGCTCGCGCTTCACCTGCGCCACCGCCTCCATCAACAGCTCGAATCTGGGGTTGGCGCCGATGCCGGAAAACTCCTGCCACGTCACCCCCTCCAGCGCCCGGGTCAGCTGCTCATACACCCCGTTCTGCTTGATGCTGCCACCGCCGTAGAGTACCAGCAGCCGGCTGCCGGGCGGGATCAGTTCGGGCAGGCTGGCGATCTGCCCCTCGCCGAAACAGATGCGGGTCGGATTGGCATATTGGAAGTTGTACACGGCGGACTCCTCGACTGGCTCAATGCGCGGACATTGTGCGCCTGTGGGGAGGTGAGGTCAAAAGAGGTGGCAGAAGCTTGCCCATCGGCGGTCGACACTGGCCCATCTGTGCCGACCGGGTATCTCTCACAACAGTGACTGGATCAGGCGGTTTTGGCCTCATCTTTGGATGAGCTCTTCTTGCCGGTCAGGCGATCCATTGCCTCTTTCAGCATCGCATCTTTCTGCTCGTTGAGCGGCTTGCTCTGCTCGGCCCGCTCTTCCGGGGTCAGCTTCTTGTTGTCGGCAATAGCCTTGAGTTTGTCTTCTATCTCGTTGAATTTCTTGCGATCAAACCCGAGCGCCTTGTCCACCAGCTGCTGTACCACGCCCCCCTTATCGGAGCTCATGTCGAGCGCCGGCGGCAGCTTGCTGTTCTTGGCCAGATGTTCATAGGTGAGCACCTGCTGGGCCTGACCGGTCATGCGCTGGGTGGAGAGGCTGACCATCTCCTCCCAGCCACCACCCTGCCCGCCGCTACTGGCACTGTTGAGGGTGGCGAGGGCGCGGTTGTTGGAGGCGCTCTGGGCAAGCTGCTGGCTGTAGGGTTTGATATCCATGAAGACTCCCGTTCTGTGTGCCGACCCGCCGAAGCGGGCCGACTGAATGCGGCGCTATGGGGTCTGGCCCCACCTTTGACAATAAAACCAGCAAGTTACAGGCCAACTTGTCAGATTGGGCGAGATCCCCGCTCTGGCAAGCTTGCCTGCGGTTACAGCCCCGACGCAGCGTCAGAATCATGACTCATCCGCTGCTTTCCCCCCAATTTCCGACACATACCGCTGCCTCAAAAACGCTGCACCATATAAACCGCAGGAACGCTCCGTCGATCACAAAACAAACAACCAGCGAGGAATACAATTTTGGCGCACATCACAACCAGCCAGCCGAGTCATGGATGATCTGTTCGTAAAACCAATAACAGGCAGACCAATCTGCCGAGCGCACTCCGCTGCCAGTTCGGAGTTGCGGCCTACCCGCACCTCATCCCCTCGTCTGACTCTCACTCACCGCAACCTTTCGGGCATAACGATGAAAAAACACACTTTGAGTCTTCTCTCCGCCACCCTGCTCACCCTGCTTGGCACCAGTGCCGACGCCTGTACCGGCCTTATCGTCGGCAAGGGCGCCAGTGCCGATGGCAGCGTGATGATCGCCAGAAACGAGGATTTTGGCGTCAACAACTGGAACAAGTACCTCGCCTTCCGGCCCGCGCAGCAGAACGAGGGCAAGGTCTGGAAACTGGGTAACGGGCTGGAAGTGCCGATGCCAAAGGCGTTTTTCGCCTACTCAGCCATTCGTGACTGGGATGCCACAGCCAGCGACCCCGACGGCAAGTATTACGAGGAGCGCGGCATCAACGAGTTCAACGTCGCCATTTCGGCCACCACCAGTGCCGAGGTCAACGACAAGGCCCAAAAAGCCGATCCGCTGATCGAGAAGGGAGTGATTGAAGCCATCATCCCCACCCTGATCCTGCCGCAGGCCAAAACGGCCAAAGAGGGGGTCGAGCTGCTCGGCCGCTATGTGGAGCAATATGGCGCCGGTGAGGGCAACAGCCTCTATCTGGCGGATGTGAACGAGGCCTGGCTGATGGAGATCGGCTCCGGCCACCACTGGATTGCGGTGCGGGTGCCGGACGACAGCTATGCCATGGTGGCCAACGGCCTGCGCATCCACGGCGTCAATCTCGACAGCGCCGATGTGCTGCACTCGCCCAAGCTGCTGGAGTTTGTACGCGAGCACAAACTGCTGGATAACACCGACCCGAAAGAGTTCAACTTCGCCAAGGCGTTCGGGGTCATCGCTGACCCGTATAACGTGGATCGGGAGTGGCTCGGCCAGAAAATGCTGACCGCCAGCCACCCGCAGCCGACCCGGCAGGCGCAATATCCGCTCTTTATGAAGCCGGATGCCCCCATCGCCGTGCCGGACGTAGCCAGGCTGCTGAGCGCCACCTATGAGGGCACGCCGCTGGCGGGCAAGGCGGAGCGGCCGATCCGCATCGATCGCCAACTGGAATCCCACGTCATCCAGCTGCGCAAGGAGATGCCCAAAGAGCTGCAGGGATTGATCTGGCAGAGCTACGGCGTGCTGGCCGAATCTGTGATGGTGCCGCTCTACAACACCCTGGAATCCTACCCCCTGCCCTATCGCACCGGCAGCGACAGCTACTCCGATGACTCCGCCTACTGGCAGTTCCGCAGCCTGACCGCGCTGGCCAGCGCCGATCCGGACAAGTACCTGCCGCTGCTGCGCGGCGTCTGGAGCAAGGAGAGCAGCAAGCTTTACAAGGAGGTAGCACTGCTCGACAAGAGCCTGAAGCAGGCCTACGCCAGCGACAAGGCTACCGCCATCGGGCTGGCTGCCGACTACTCCTATGGCCAGTTGGAGCAGACCTATCAGATGGCCAAAACGCTGCGCTACAAGCTGATGACGGATCTCACCAAGCGCACCGAGAAGAAGTATTCGCCGGAGGAGTTCAAGAAGATCATGAGCCTGTAACCGGCTCGCCAACGCAAAGAGGCTCCCAAGGGAGCCTCTTTCGTTTCAGCCAATCCAGCGATCAGCGACGGCTGATATTGAGCGGGCCGAAGGTCTGCGCCACCGGCATGATCTCGATGCTGTTGATGTTGACGTGAGCCGGTTGCTGGCTCACCCAGAGCACGGTATTGGCGATATCTTCCGGCTGGATCGCCTCCACCCCCTGATAGACGGAGGCCGCCTTGGCATCATCACCGTGGAAGCGCACGTTGGAGAACTCGGTGCCGCCGCACAGGCCCGGCTCCACGTTGGTGACGCGGATGGCGGTACCCGCCAGATCGGCGCGCAGGTTGAGGCTGAACTGCTTCACGAACGCCTTGGTGGCGCCGTAGACGTTACCACCCGGATAGGGGTAGGTGCCGGCGATGGAGCCGATATTGATGACGTGACCGCGATTGCGCGCCACCATGCCCGGCAGCAGCAGGCGGATGAGCAGGGTCAGACCGCTGATGTTGGTGGCGATCATCTGCTCCCAATCTTCCAGATCCGCCTTGTGGGCCGGCTCCAGCCCCAGCGCCAGACCGGCGTTGTTGACCAGCAGATCCACCTCGATCCACTCGGCTGGCAGAGCAGCGATGGCGGCGCGGGTGGCCGCCTTGTCTTGCACGTCGAACGCCAGCGGCAGGAACTGCTCGCCCAGCTCGTCAGCCAGCGCAGCGAGCCGCTCGGCACGGCGACCGGTACCGATTACCTTGTAGCCCGCCTGCACCAGCTGGCGGCTGATGGACTCACCAAAACCGGACGAGGCGCCCGTTACCATTGCTATCATCTGAACCTCCATTATCTCAACCGATATTGTTATTTATGTTGTTGAAACCAATCTGATTTATTCATCGCTCAATTCACGTCCGGTCGCCTTGCGCCAGACAAATACTGCCAGATGGAGCAGCAAGAGGGCCGAGCCACCCAGCGCAAACAGCAGGGCGGTGAGGGCGTTGACCGAGGTGTCGGCGCCACACCACCACCAGACCAGCCAACCGACCATGCCGATGGCGAAGGTCTGGCCGGCGCAGACCGGGCAGCGCCCCAGCTTGGCCCTGATGGCGGTGGCGAGACAGTTGTCGCAGCTCATCCCCTCTCCTCTTCTCTCCTCTCTCCGGCCAGCTTCAGCACCAGCCGGTGGGCATGCTGATCCGGGCCATAGTAGTCGGGCAGCCGCTGGGTGGCTTTGAACCCCAGACCCCGATAGAGTGCCAACGCCTCGGCATTGGCATCCGCCACCTCCAGCCGGATCGCCCCCCAGCCAGCCTCCTGCCCTTCGCGGATCACCTGCTCCAGCAGGCGCCGCGCCCAGCCCTGACGGCGGATGGTCCAGCGGATGGCGAGGGTCTGCACGATGAGGCGATCCCACCCCTTGTGCTCAAGCAGGCAGAGATAGCCCATCAGCTGCTCCTTCTCATCCAGCACCAGCAGGGTGCGGCCTCTGGCCTGGGCGAGCAGATAGTGCCAGCGACTGCGGCCAAAGGCGACCTCGGGAGGAAAACAGTAGCGTTCCAGTTTAACGATGGCGCCCAGATCGCTGGGTCGGGCGGCGCGGACGGTCAACACGGGGAGTCCTTGTTCGGTTATTTATCCTCAGCACCAAAAATGCGACTTGTATCACAAGTTACCAAGGCAGAATATTAGGCACTGTAACCTCTTGTTTCCCCTCGCGCCATTGTCGTGCTTGTCGGTGCATCGAAGCCCACTGGGGATCCTGCCGCTTAAGGCAGTTTCATCTGTGGAGCCGAAAATATGAGTACCTACGTCATCGTCGAAGAGCTGGGCGACTGGCCCTGCCATGCCGATTATCTGCTGACCGCCCGCACCTACCTGCAACACGGGGTGCCCACCACCGGCGGCCGCCCCCGCATCATCAACCTCTGCCGCAATCTGGAACACCTGAGCGCCGGCTACTACTGCTCGCTGTTGGCCCAGGCCCGCGGCCACCACTGTCTGCCGGGTTTGCAGGCCATCAGCCAGCTGCAACCCCAGCAGCCACCGGCCAAGCTGTGGCGAAAATTGCAGGGGTGGCTTGCCCAGCAGAGCGAAGACCGAATCCGGGTGCGCGCCATTTTCGGCCAGTGTGAACAGAGTGAGCTGGCGGGGCTGGCCCGCTACTACTATGGCCTGAGCCAGCTGCCGCTGCAGGAGCTGACCCTCAAGCGCGGCCGCCACGGCTGGTCGGTGCGCCAGCAGCAGAGCCTGTCACCGCTGGCGCTGAGCACAAGCGAGAAAGAGTTGATGCTGCACCACGCCCAGGCACTGGTGGGCACCGGCGACGAGGAGCAGGCGGCGCCGCTCTATCAGCTCGCCATTCTGGTCGACCCCAACGACGGCCGCGCCAGCAGCGATGCAGTGGCGCTGGAGCGCTTTATCAAAGCAGCCGCAGCGCAGGGGATCCGGGCCGAGATCCTGGCGCCGTCCGCCATCGAGCGGCTGCCGGAGTTCGACACCCTCTGGCTGCGCTCCGAGACGGCGGTCGGCCACTACACCTTCGAATTTGCCCGCCGTGCCGAGCAGCTCAAGATGCCGGTGATCGACAGCTCCCGCGCCATCCTCGCCTGCAGCAACAAGCTCTATCTCTACGAGCTGATGGTGCGTAGCGGCGTGCCCATGCCGCCCACCATGGTGGTGACCCGCCGCGGCCGCCACCATGTCGATGAGCTGGTGCAGCGGCTCGGCCTGCCGCTGATGGTGAAGGTGCCCGACGGGGCGCAGGGGCGGGATCTGGCCATGGCCAGCGACGAGCAGCAGCTGGTTCGCCTGCTGGACGAGGGGCTGGGGAGATCCGCCTTGCTGCTGGTGCAGAGCCGGATCCCCGCCGAGTTCGACTGGCGCATCGGCTTTCTCGATGGCTCACCGCTGTTTGCCTGCCGCCGTTTCCGCCCCGAGCCCGGCAACCGCATCCGCCGCCGCAAACACCCTCTCGACATGAGCCGGATCGAGGCGCTGCCACTGAACGAGGTGCCGGAGCGGGTGTTGCAAACCGCCCGTCGCGCCGTTCATCAGCTCGGTAACGGCCTGTTCGGGGTCGACCTGCGCCAGCAAGGGCGCGACTGCGTGCTGCTGGAAATCATCGACAATCCCTGGATACGTGGCGATATTGAGGACAGAGAGGCAAAGGACCTCTACGAGCGCCTCGCCCGCGCCTTCCGCCAGCGGCTGGAGAACCGGGGGCAGAGCGCGGCCGGATAACAACAAGCATCGATTGCAGAGGTGGATATGATGACGACTGATTGGTGGGACATTGCGCCCCTTGGCTGGGAGAACATCCTGGTCTGTCTGGTGTGCGGCACTCTGGTAGGGCTGGAGCGCCAGCTGCGCGGCAAGCCGGTCGGCATCCGCACCTCCTCGCTCATCATCCTCGGCACCTACTGCTTTCTCGCCATCGGCGCAGCCCTCAGCCCCCAGAGCGCCGATCAGGCGCGGGTGCTGGGCCAGCTCATCACCGGCATCGGCTTTCTCGGCGCCGGGGTGATGATGACCCGGGATGGCCAGGTACTGGGGGTCACCTCCGCCGCCACCGTCTGGATGCTGGCGGCCCTCGGCGCCCTCATCGGCATGCAGATGCTCCATCAGGCGCTGCTGCTCACCGGCGTCACCCTCTCCATTCTGGTCGGTGTCGACTATCTGGAGACCAGCTTCAAGAGCCTGCGCCGCGGGGTGCACAACCGGCTGGAGAGCTGGCGCAATGGCAACGGCAATGGTCACCCGCCAGCCGCACCCCGCTCGGATGAGCTGGGCAGCGGCATCGAGAAGTAGGACGGCGTCGCCACGGGTATCGCCATGAAAAAAGGGCTCCGCTATGGAGCCCTTTGCGTTGGGTCGTGGTCGCGCTATTGCAGCAACAGGAAGCGACCTGTGAGGGGCGGTAACTCCACCGTTACGCTGCCGCCGCCGATGGCCAGGCTCTCGCCGCTCTGCAGATCCACCAGCGCACTGCCGCTGCGCAATTTGCCAACCGGCACTGCATAGCTCAGGGGTGTACTCGAGACGTTGAGCAGGTAGACGATCTGCTCTGCCGCCGTCTGCTTGATATCGCCATAGAGGCTCCCCTCGGCCACCAGCTTGACCCGCTCCCCCTGATAGAGGGCGGGGTGTTTGGCGCGCAGAGCCAGCAGCTGGCTGAGCCACTGTTTCAGCTCGCTCTGCTCGCTGCTCGGTACAAAACCGGTGACTGCGGGCACCTTGCCGTCGCTGCGGGCCACGTGATCGTCGCACAATCCCAACGCCGCGCAGTCACCGCCCACCTTGGCGGCAAAGCCAGGTACCTCGTCGCCAAACTCCTCGCCGTAGTAGAGGGTGATGGGGCCGGAGCGGGCAGCGAGGAAGCTGAAGGCGGCCTTGTGGCGCTGCCAGTACTCGGCCGGATTGAAGTGACCGCGCTCCAGCAGATCGCCGAAACGCACCAGATCGTGGTTGCCCAGCATCAGGTTCGGCATGGCGTGATTCGGGTAGTTCTCCACCTTGTTCCAGCTGGCGTCGAGCACGCTGGCCCCCTGACCGCCCTTGCCGGACTCCTCCACCGCCAGCGCCTGTACCAGGCCGTAGCGCAGCGGGAAGTCGAACGCCGAGGAGAGCGCCGGATTGTCGCTGCTGCCGTAAGCCTGGGCGCGGATCTCGTCGGCCCCCTTCCACACTTCGCCCACCATATAGCCGAGGGTGCCCCACTGCTGACCGGTCGCCTTGCGCGCCGCGCTGGCCTGCGCCACCTCGCGGCGAATGGCGCGCCACTCATCGAGACTCAGCTGATAGGCCTGATCGAGACGCCAGCCGTCGATGCCGTACTGCTCGATCCAGTAGCGGGCTACCTCCTTGAAGTAGGCGAGACTCTGGGGCTGGCTGTAATCCACCAGCTGACCCGGATAACCGGCACCGCCGCTCTTGAGGGCGGGCAGCAAGCCGGCCGGTGAAGGTTTGCTCACCCCCACCTTGTTGACGTGGCCAAACACCCCGTCGAGGAAGACGTAGAGGCCGCGCTGATGCGCCCCATCCACCAGCTTTTTCAGCTGGGCGTTGCTGCCGAAGTTGGGATCGACGTTGAAGAAGTCGCAGGCGAAGTAGCCGGTGGCATCGAGCTTGTCATCACCCCCTTGCCCCGCGCAGGAGTCGAACACGGGGGTGAGCCAGATGGCATTGACGTTGAGGCTCTTGATGTGGTCGAGGCTGTCGATGATCCCCTGCAGATCACCGTTGTGGCGGGAGGGACCGTAACCGACGCCGTAGTTTGCACTGCCATCACCGTCGACGAAGGACTCCACCATCACCTGATAGATGCGCAGATTGCAGGCGAGTTGCTCATCGCCGTAGCAGGCCCGACTGGCCGTGACGACCGGAGGGTGAGTGACCGGCGGATTGACGACGGGAGGCGTACTCCCCCCGCCAGAACTTCCACTGCCGCCGCAAGCGGCGAGTAACAGGGCGGCCCCGATGAGGCCGCCATAACGCAACGTTCCCTGTTTCATTGTTATGTTCCCGCTGTGAGCACAAGTGTCTGAATGCACCTGCTTTTCGCCATGATAGCGAGCGCTCGCAGAGGGGTCTGTGACTGAAAACGTTACCCGCTCGTCTTGCTCAGAGCACGCCGTCGGAGGCAAAACGGTAGTTGACCGAGATCCAGTAGGCACGACCCGGCTCGGGAATGCGGCCGCTCTGCTCATAGCCCAACCCGGCCTGACTGCTGTGTACCGACTTGGAGAGGTGCTCGTAGTAGAAGGTGTCGAACAGGTTGTCTACCCCGGCCGAGAGCTGCCACCCCTTGGCAAACTGCCAGGCGCCGCTCAGGTTCATGGTGAAGAAGCCCGGGGTCTCGCCCTGATCCTGACCGGCGACCGTGCCGGAGCCCACATCCACCCGATCCTGCGCCGCCACGGCGCGCCCCAGCAGGGTGAAGCTCAGCGCTTCGTCCGGCTGCCAGCCTAGTGCCAGCTTGCCATCGAGGGGCGGCATCTGCGCCAGCGGTTTGTTGTCGCTCTGGTTTTCGCCGTAGACCACCGCCAGACCACCATCGAGACGCCACTGCTCGGCAAACTGCCAGCGCCCCTCCAGCTCGCCACCGCGGGTCTGGGCGTCGATATTGCGCACCTTACGTGTGCTGCTGTTGTAGAGCAGGTAGTCCTTGATATTGGCGCTAAAGAGGGAGAGGGTCAGATCCAGCTCGCGGCTGCGCAGAGCCAGACCCGCATCCCACTGGCGGCTGCGCTCCGGGCTGAGGGTGAACGGGGTGCTGTCCTTGCTGCGCTCCCAGTAGTCCGGCGCCCGCTCTGCCTGTCCCCACGCCAGATAACTGGACCAGCGAGGCGACCACTGATACTCGTAGCGACCAAAACCGCTGTCGAGGTGCTCGGTCTCGCTGTAGAGGGTCTGATCCCCCGCACCATAACGGGTGGTCTCGACCCGATCCTGACGATACCCCCCCTTGTAGCTGTGGGCCCCCTGCTGGCGCCCCAGCTCGGCAAAGCCGCCCTGCTGCTCGAAACGCAGGGTGCGCTGGCGATCCTTGGTGGCATAGTCGACGTCGCCCCGGCTGCGGTGCTGATCCCGGTTGCTGTCGAGCCCGGCGGTCAGCAACCAGTCGGCTGGCAGAGCGATGTCGTTGGCCCAACGCCCGCCGGTGTTGCGGCGATCCGGGTTGTTCAGGGATTTGGGGTCGCTGCTTTGCCGCAGACTGAAGTTGTCCATGATGTGGTCGATGTAGTTGTCCCACAGGGTCAGCTCGCTGCGCTGCCAGTGAGTGGTGATCTCCTCCTGCTTGAGCTTCAGCCCGAAGGATTCGCGATCAAACATGGGGCCATCCATGGTGCGGTCCGCATAGGCGGCACGTGCATTGCTGCGCTCGGCGGTGAGTTCCAGCCAGGTGTGCTCCCCCGGCGTCCAGCCCAACTGGGCGGTGCCGTTCTCGCGGCGATAGAAAGAGCGCACCTTGTTACCGTGACCATCGCGGTAATCGTCGCTGTCGGAGTGGGTGAACTGACCGCGTAGATAACCGTCGGTCGAGCCCGCCGTCATATCCACCATCTGATCATCGCGGCCAAAACTGCCATAAAGGGCCGAGGCGTCGCTCTTGAAGCCCGGTGCCATAAACTCGGGTCTGTCCCGCTCGAACAGTACGGTTCCCGCAAGGGTTGCCCCCTGCTCGAGGGATTGCGGCCCCTTGAGCACCCGGATCCGGTCAAAGGATTGGGGGAACACATAGGCGGTGGGCGGGTCCATGCGGCCACCACAGCCACCAGCCAACATGCCGCCGTCCATTTGCACGTTGAGGCGGGACATCCCCATCCCCCGCAGCACGGGATCGCCACCCAGACCGCCCTTGCGCACCATGCTCATGCCGGTGACGTTTTTGAGATAACCGGCACCATCGGCAGCCGGCATGGGAGAGCCGGGTTTCTTGGGATCGAGGGTGACCTCCAGGGTGCTGGCGGGGCGACTCGCCACGACCACCATGGTTTCCGGTTGCTGAATCTGCTCCTGCCCGGCAGCACCGTGACAGGCCAACCCTCCCACCAGCAGGGCAAGGGGTGTGCGCATATGACAAGCCATACATTTTCCTTATGTATTTGTTTGTTATGTTTTTTTCATCTTGCCAGCCAAACCTTTCAGCAAGGGAAAGGTTTGGACTCTGGTCGCAAAAAAGGCCTGCAGCATGAGTGCGGCAAGCCTTGATCAGACGAAACAAAGCCAGGTTGGCAAAATGTTGCGCTGTTTTTACCCAATTTGATTCAGGAAGGCAAACTCCCAAACATTCCAGTAACAGGAATCTGGCGTTGGCTCACAAAAAGCAGGGATTAGCGGAAGGCTTCCCGCTCGTCCATCGGCATGATGAGGTGATAGACCTCATGGGCGGATAGCGTGCAGCCGACAGGCCACTCCAGCTGGTGGTGGCGGTTGATGAAGACCCGGGCGCAATGACGTTCCGTCTCCAGCGCAGCAAACAGCGGCTGACCTCGCCACGGGGTCAGATCCAGCACGCCTGTTGTGCCATCCGACAACACCAGAAACAGGCGCCATCCCTGCAAATAGTCGACATCGATAAAGACCGGCATCCTTCGGCTCCACCCAGATAATTCGCGGCAATTATAAATAGCTGTCATGACCCCATTAGCGTGCCGGCTCACACTTCCTGCAGCAGGTTATGCTGTGTGCTACAGCTGTCTGATGTCACACTTTTGCATAAGCAGCACGCAATTTATCTCTTTTACCGCGAACGGCTCGCAACCTTCTCCCCATCTCCTTGTCATATCTCCCAACAAAACAAAAAAAGCATCTGTGGACAGATGCTTACAGGCTCAATCAGGAACAACCATGACAACTCTGAAACATCGGCTAGGCCCGTTCTGGCCTTTTGCCGTCTTCTGTGCGCTTGCCCTTGGCTCTCTGACTCTCAGCCGTATTGCGCTGGGGATTTGGCAACTGGAACGGGTCGATGCCGTCGCCGGCTGGCAGGAGATGCTGCTGCAAGGGATCCGGGTCGATTTCGCCACAATCTGCTGGCTCTGGGGTGTCCCGGCCATGTTTACCCTGCTGCTGGCCGGGCCTCACGCCATCGGTCGGGGCTGGATGCAGCTGATGCGCGTCTGGCTGACCGTCGGGCTCTGGCTGATGTTGTTCCTCGAGATCTCCACCCCCTCGTTTGTCACCGAATATGGCGTGCGCCCCAATCGCCTCTATGTGGAGTACCTCATCTATCCGAAAGAGGTGCTCTCCATGCTGTGGGCGGGCCGCAAAGCCGAGCTGTTGCTGGCGGTGGTTTTCAGTGGCGCCGTGCTGACCGGAGGCTGGTGGCTGAGTGGCCGTCTGCTGCGCGATCTCACCTTCCCGCGCTGGTACTGGCGGCCCGCCTTCGCCCTGCTCATTCTGGCCATAGGTTTTCTCGGTGCCCGCTCCAGCCTGGGCCATCGCGCCCTGAACCCGGCCATGGTCGCCTTTGCCGATGACCCGCTGGTCAATGCGCTGACCGTCAACTCCGCCTACTCTCTCTTCTTTGCCATCAAGCAGATGGGAGATGAAGAGGATGCCAGCCAGTTTTACGGCAAGATGACTGACAAGCAGATCATCGAGATTGTGCGTCAGGAGAGTGGCCGGGCCGCCCATGAGTTCAGCTCCGACACCTTGCCGAGCCAGACCTTCAACGAAGCCAGCTACGGCGGTAAACCGAAGAATCTGGTGATCCTGCTGCAGGAGAGCCTCGGCGCCCAGTTCGTCGGCTCCCTCGGCGGCCTGCCGCTCACCCCCAACATCGACGCCCTGTCGCAACAGGGCTGGGCGTTCGAGCAGCTCTACGCCACCGGCACCCGCTCGGTGCGCGGCATCGAGGCCGTGCTGACCGGCTTCACGCCGACCCCGGCACAAGCTGTGGTCAAGCTCGGCAAGAGCCAGACCAACTTCTTCACCATCGCCGATCTGCTCAAACAAAGGGGCTACGACACCAGCTTTATCTACGGCGGCGAGAGCCACTTCGACAATATGCGCAGCTTCTTCCTCGGCAACGGCTTCACCACCATCGTCGAGCAGAAGGATTTCACCAACCCGGTCTTCAAGGGCTCATGGGGCGCCTCCGACGAGGACCTGATGGCCAAGGCTGACGAAACCTTCAGAGAACTGCACAAACAGGGCAAACCCTTCTTCAGTCTGGTATTCAGCTCCAGCAACCATGATCCGTTCGAATTTCCCGACAATCGCATCGCCCTCTATGAGCAGCCCCAGCAGACCCGCAACAACGCGGCCAAGTATGCGGATTACGCCATTGGCGAGTTCTTCAAAAAGGCGAGAAATTCGGAGTACTGGAAAGACACGCTGTTTCTGGTCATCGCCGATCACGACAGCCGGGTCAGTGGCGCCAGTCTGGTGCCCATTCCCCGCTTCCATATCCCGGGGGTTATCGTGGGCGACGGCATAGCGCCGAAGAAAGATCCGCGCATCGTCAGCCAGATCGACATGGCACCGACCCTGCTCTCCCTGATGGGGATCAGTGCCGACTATCCGATGCTCGGCAAGGATCTCACCCGCATGCCCGCCGACTGGCCGGGGCGCGCCATCATGCAGTACGACAAGAACTTTGCCCTGATGCGCGGTCAGGATGTGGTGATCCTGCAACCGGAACGTCCGGCGGAGGGGTATCGTTATGACGATGCCACCGAAACGCTGACGCCGGTGGCACAACCAGCCGCCATGAAAGAGGCGACGCTGGGGCTGGCGCTCTGGGGCAGCCTGGCTTATCAGAAGGGGCTCTACCGGACGGCTAAAGATGAGCGAACCGCCGCTGCCGAACAGGCGCCATCAACCAGCGCCACCCGATAGAAAAAAACCGCCGAAAGGCGGTTTTTTCACACTGGCGTTATGGCTGGGGGAAACAGGGCAGCGAGCGGCTGAACCTGTGCTCGAACACCAGCGAGGTCTCGAGATGCACCACCTCTTCGCGGGAGGTGAAGTGATCGAAGACAAAGTTGCGCAGGTGTTCGGTATCGGCCACGCAGAGGTGCACCAGGAAATCATCCTTGCCCCCCATGTGGAACAGGCTGATCACCTCGGGCAACACCAGAATGGCATCGCGAAAATCGTCGATGATCTGGCGGCTGTGACGGGCCAGTTGCAGGGAGACCATGGCCTGAATGTGACCACCGAGGGCCTGATAATCAACCTCGCAGTGCGCCCCTTTGAGCACCCCGTCCTGTTGCAGCTTGCGTACCCGTTCCAGACAGGTGGAGGGAGCAACCCCCACCAACGCGGCCAGATCCTTGTTGGTCATACCTGCATCCCGAAACAGATGGGCCAGGATATCCAAATCCAGTTGATCCAGATTTCTCATCTTCACTCCTCTAACCGCTCAATTTTTTAGACTCTGCCCGTAAACCGGGCCAAACACAACGGCCATTGACATCCCCCCCGCCCTGCCTATGCTTGGCGCCATTCGCCGGGCTCGGTAACCCGGCCACCACACGAGGATCCGCCATGCACCCGTTTCATCCCTTCTGGAGCCTGGAGCTTCCCCGCGTCGATGGTCAGCTGCTGCTGACCCCCTGTCCGGGCACCCAGCAGGTGCCGCTGACTCTCGCCCTCGACCAGCTGCGACTGGCCGGTGCCCACGCCGTCATCACCCTGATGACTGACGCCGAACTGGCCCGCTTCGACCTCGCCCACCTTGGCGTGCAGGTCGAACGGGAGGGAATGCGCTGGTTCCACCTTCCCATCGAAGATGATCAGGCCCCCGACTCCCGTTTCGAGCAGAGCTGGCTGCAACTTCTGCCCCGGCTGACCGAGATGCTGCGCGATGGCAAACATCTGGTCATCCACTGCAAGGGGGGAAGCGGTCGCACTGGACTGCTGGCCGCCCTTCTGCTGATCTCCCTTGGCCGGCCCCTCGACGAGGCGATGGCCACCGTCAAGGCGCACAGACCCAAGGCATTCACTCTGGATACCCACCGCCACTGGCTGCAGCAGCAGGCCGAGCGGCTGGAGAACAACGCCTGAGCTACTTGCCGCTCTGGTCGTAGGTAAAGACCTTGCCGATATCCTCCACCCGGTAGCTGGTGAGCTGATAGACGTAGTAGTTGAGCCAGTTGGAGAACAGCAGATGGCCGTGGCTGCGCCAGCTGGCGCGCGGGGTCTGGCTCGGGTCGTTGTTCGGGTAGTAGTTGACCGGGATGATGGGGTCGAGCCCCGCCGCCAGATCCCGGCGATATTCACCGTCGAGGGTCAACGCATCGTACTCGGGATGGCCGGTCACGAAGACCTGACGACAATCCTTGGTGGCCGCCAGATAAACTCCCGCCTCTGCTGACTCCGCGAAAATCTGCAGATCGGTGTGAGCGCGGATCAGGTCGCCGTCGAACGCCGCATAGCGGGAGTGAGGCGCGACAAACTCGTCATCAAAGCCGCGCAGCAGCGGCTCGTGCTCGTCGAGGCGGTGGTGGTGATAAACGCCGGAGAGCTTCTCGCCCCGGGTCTGCTTCTCCATGCCATACAGGGCTTTCAGCGCCGCCTGCACTGCCCAGCAGAGAAAGAGGGTAGAGGTCACATGCTGATGGGACCACTCGATGATCTCGACGATGCGCGGCCAGTAAACCACCTCCTCGAACTCCACCAGCCCGAGCGGCGCCCCGGTGATGATCATGCCGTCATAGTTGTTGCCACGCACCTGCTCGAAGTCGTGATAGAAGTTCTCAAGATGCGCCTGCGGCGTGTTCTTCGACTCCCGATCGTCGATGCGCAGCAGATCCACATCCACCTGTAGCGGCGAGTTGGAGAGCATCCGCATCAGCTGGATCTCGGTCTCAATCTTCTTGGGCATCAAATTGAGGATCAACACCCGCAGCGGGCGGATGTTCTGGGTGACGGCCCGTGATTCCGTCATCACGAAGATGTTCTCCCGCCCCAGCACTTCGGCGGCGGGTAACTGGTCCGGGATCTTGATCGGCATGCTTACTCCCTGTACTGCATCGGTAAATATGTCTGGACATCCAGAAGCCTATAATAAAGCGTTCACCCTGTCATCAGATACCTTTTGTATTCACCCTCGCCTTTGACTAGCATACGGCTCAGTATCTCCCCTGCATCCAAGATAATGACCGGTATCAAGATTTCCGTAGATCGACTGCAAGTCGGCAACTATGTATCCCTGCCACTGGGGTGGCGCGAACACCCGTTCCTGTTTTCCAGCTTCAAAATCAAGAATGAAGAAGAGATCGAACTGATCCGTCGCCTGGGCCTCAAACTGGTGACCATCATTCCCGACAAGAGCGATGTACCGCCCAAGCCTCTCGAGCAGGCACATGCCGTCACCCAGCCATCGGAGAACTCCGACGCAGCCCAGCGTCAGGCCCAGATGCAGCAGGAGAAGGATCGCCGCATCGAGCAGTTGCAGCAGTACCGCCGAGATCTGCAGCAGTGCGAGAAACAGTTCCAGCAGTCGCTGGCGCAGGTGCGCAGCGTGATGAGCAAGATCCAGTCTCGTCCCCTCAATGCCATCGGCGAGGCGCAGGAGCTGATCAACGCCATGACCGAGCAGCTGCTCTCGGTAGACGAGATGGTGCTCCATCTGGTCTCTGACGGCGAGGATGGCAACAACCTCTACTTCCACTCCCTCAATGTGAGCGTGCTCAGCATGCTGCTCGCCAAGGAGTGCTGCATGACGGCCGACGAGATCCGCCAGGTCGGCATGGGGGCACTGTTCCACGACATCGGTAAATTGAAGATCCCGAGCCAGATCCTGCGCAAGACCGAGCCGCTGACCAAGCCGGAGCAAAACCTGATGGCCCAGCACCCGCGCTACGGGCTGGACCTGCTCAATCTGGCCAAGGATTTTCCGGCCGAGGCCAAGGGTATAGTGCTGCACCACCACGAATATCTGGATGGCAGCGGGCCGGAGGGGCTCAAGAAGGGGCAGCTCGATCCGCTCACCCAGATGGTCTCCCTCATCAACGAATACGATAACCTCTGCCACATGCAGGCCAAGGTGCCCTACTCGGCCCTGAGCGGTCTCTACAAGCAGCGCAAGGCCCAGTTCAATCCGGAGTACCTCAGCATGCTGATCCGGCTGATGGGGATCTACCCGCCCGGCAGCGTGGTGCAGCTATCCAACGGTCAGGTAGGGCTGGTGATGTCGGTCAACGCCTCCCGCCTGCTCTACCCCTCGGTGCTGGTCTACGATCCGCGTATCCCGCGTCAGGAGGCGGCCATCATCGACCTGCAGCAGGCCGAGCTCTCCATCGCCAAGGTGATCCATCCCAAGCGGTTGCCACCTGCGGTGTTCGAGTACCTCAACCCGCGTACCCGGATCAGCTACTACTTCGAGCACAACAAGCCCTGATCCCCGCAGGCCAGTAGCCCTCTCTTTTCCCCGTTTCAGCACAAGGAGCCCGCCATGCGTATCGAGATCATCAGCACCGGAGACGAGATAGTGACGGGTCTGGTGGTGGATACCAATGCGGCCTGGCTCAGCGCCCTGCTGCTGGAGCAGGGCTGGCAGGTGCGCCGCCGCCTGACAGTGGGGGACAACCTCGCCGACCTGAAAAGCGTGCTGCAAGAGAGCGCCAGCCGTGCCGAGGTGGTGCTGGTGTGTGGCGGACTCGGCCCCACTGCCGACGATCTCACCGCCCAAGCAGCGGCCGAGGCCTTCGGCCAGCCGCTCACCCTGTTTCCGGACTGGCTCGCCACCATTGAAGCGCGTTACGCCAGCCGCGGCCGTACCATGCCAACCAGCAATGCCAAGCAGGCCTGGCTGCCGCAGGATTGCGAGATCCTCGACAACCCGGTCGGTACCGCTTGCGGCTTTGTGGTCAATCACCCGGCCAGCCACGGCCTGAGCCGCCTCTTCTTCACCCCGGGCGTCCCCTTCGAATTCAAACAGATGGTGCGCGAACAGATCTTGCCGCGCCTCAAGGCGCTGGCCGGCACCCAGACCGATACCGAGCTGCGCCGCTTCTACACCTTCGGCGTCTCGGAATCAGCCCTCAGCGATATGCTGGATGCGGCCCCTTGGCCCAACGGCATCGAACTCGGTTACCGATCCGCCATGCCGCTCATCGAGCTGAAGCTCATCGGCCACGGCGCCAGCACGGCAGACATGGATGCAGCCGAAGCGCGGCTGCTCGCCACCATCGAGCCCTGGCTGGTCGGCAGAGGGGATATCGAACCGGCGCAGCAGATCCTCACTCTGCTGGGAGAGAAACCACTCGCACTGTATGAATGTGAGAGCCGGGGCGCCTTGCTGGCCATGTGCCATGAACACGCAGCGCTGGAGGCCAGTTTTAGCAGCGCCTTGAGCTGCGAGCTTGCCCAGCTGACGGGCACTCCCCATGGAGTGAGTCTGACCATAGGCCAGGCTGGCCCGGACGGCGTGCCACTGCTGCTCTGCGCCGATGAAATCTCGTTCGGTCAGACCCTCAAGGTCAGCCACCCGGATCCCGAAAGCCGCCGCAAGATCCTCGCCTTCGCCGCCCTCGACATGCTGCGCCGCCACCTGCTGGGATTGCCGGTACTGGCCGACTACCTCACCCTGACCAGAACAGCCCGGCTCGGCGACTGACCAACGCTGAAAACCAGTCCTGAATCGTCCGCGCCGCACAGGCTCGTTTCCATGATCCGGCATTGGGCCGAGTCATCTCCAATCAGCACTGTCATTTCTTACGATCCCGTCACCCATTTGCACTCAATCCATTGACCTTCCAGCAGAAATATCCAAATACTGCACACTCTTCGGCTCAGTGATTCGCTTTATCCATCATTGAGAGATTTAATGACAGTAGAGGGGCACTTCCCTCTCCCACCCTGCAAGGAGAGCCGGTGTTAAGCAAAGAGTGGCTGCTGCTATCAAGTGACATGGATCAGGTCTGCCTGCGCATCGCGCCGGGACTCACCAAACCTGTCACCGAACAGGATGTGCAGACCCTGCTGCTCGCTTCCAACTGCCGCCGCTACCAACCCCTGACGGAGGGGATCAAACAGTCGATCACCCTGCTCAACATGCTGCAAGGCAACCCTGCCGCCTCTGTCCCAACGACACCCATCCCCATCGCCAAGCGGCACGATGCCAAGGTGATGATTGTGGTCGAGAAAGACCGGATGAGTGCCAGCGCCCAGATCACCGCCGACTGGGGTGGCAAGTACCTGACCCTCGAACAGTTGCAAGAGGCGATCTCTATCAGCGAGGTGAAGCAGGGGGTCAGCGAGGCTCTGCTTGCTACCGCCATTCTCTCCGCCAAGGAGGCCGCCCCCGGCAGCATGCTGAAACTGGTCATCGCCCGCGGCCAGGCCGCCGTCAACGGTCAGGACACCCGCTACGAGCGGCTGGTGGAGACCCCTGCCGAACGTATTCTCAAACCTCAGGAGCTGGATCATGGTCGGGTCGATCTGAGGGATCTCGGCTCCATCGTCACCGTCAAGGCAGGAGCCCAGCTGATGCGCCGTCACCCGGCAACTCAGGGCGTCCCCGGCTTCACCGTGACCGGTCAGGAACTCCCCGCCAAGCATGGCAAGGACAGTCCCATGAGTGCCGGAGAGGGCACCTTCTTCTCGCCCGATGACCCGGATCTGCTGATTGCGAGCCGCGCCGGACTCCCCTGTCAGGAGAAGGCGGGAATGAAGGTGGATGAGGTGCTGAGCGTCAAGCGGGTGGATGCCCGCCATGGTCACATCACCTTCGAGGGAGGACTCATCGTCAATGATGATGTCAATCCGGGCATGAAGATCTCGGTCAGCGGTGACATCGTCATCGGTGGCTTTATCGAAGGGGGCTGGATTGAAGCGGGGGGAACTATCACTGTGCGCCACGGCATCATAGGTCGGCGCAATGAACAGGGCGAGTACCTATGCCAGCTCAACGCGCAGGGGGAGATCCACGCCAACTACGCCCAATATGCCCAGCTGGAGGCCGGCGGTGATATCCAGATCCAGACCCAGCTCAGCCACTGCTACAGCCGCAGTGGTCAGGACATCAAGGTGGGTGACAGCGGGATGCGCAAAGGAAACCTGCTGGGAGGGCTCGCCATCGCCAACCGGCTCATCATCTCTCCCGTGCTCGGTGCATCGGCCGGCAACCATACCAAGCTGCAGATCCTTGGCGGCTACTTTACTCACAAGGAGCAGGAGCATCAGCTCAAACAACAGCAACAGCTCTGTCAGGAGCAGCTCGACAAGATCAAGGAGTTGGTGATGCGGCTGGTGCAACTCCCCACTGAAAAACGCAATCCCGATACCCTGCGCAAGCTCAAACCAATCCGCGAGCGCCATCAGCAGGAGCTCCGCCAGCTGGAAGAGCAACTTGCCGCCAACCACGAAGAGCTTCAGAAGCTGATGGCAGAGATGGACATCATCGCCACCCAGCATCTCTTCCCCGGTATCGAGGTAGAGATGGCCCATCACCACAACCGGGTCGATATCGAACACGGCCCCATCCACTTCTGCATCAGGGAAGATCAACTTCAGATGATCCCCTATGAGGCGCATAAATAGGTCAAGCTGCCCCTATTCATATCAGTAGCGACCGTGATCCGGCCGCCGATTTTCGCTACACTCGCCACTTCCCAGGCCCCATTGGGCGGGCCGCCCAGACTCAGGTAGTGAATGATGTACAAGCTGATCGCATTGGATATGGATGGCACCCTGCTCAACCCGCAAGGCCAGATTACTCCCCGCACCCACGCCGCCATCACGGCTGCTCGTGCCAAAGGTGTCACCGTGGTACTGGCCTCTGGCCGGCCGCTGGAGGGGATGAGCCGTTATCTGGTCGAGCTCGGCCTCACCGGGGAGCATGACTATGTCATCTGCTACAACGGCGCTCTGGTACAGCAGGTTGCCGATCAGCGCATCATCCGCAGCCAGCTGCTGACCGGCAGCGATGCCAGCGCCGTCGCCAAACTGGCCGACGAGCTGGAAGTGAACGTACACGGTTTCTCCGTCACCAAGGGGCTTATCAGCCCGCGCGTCAGCCGTTACACCGAGCATGAATCCCGCCTGATCGGCATGCCCATCAATCTGATCGACTTCGCCACCCTGCCGGCCGACGAGCAGATCATGAAGGTGATGATGATCGACGAACCGCCCCAGCTCACCCGCGCCATCGAGCGCCTGCCAGCAGAGCTGTATGAACGCTACACAGTGGTGCAAAGTGCCCCCTTCTTCCTCGAATTCATGAACAAGCAGAGCAACAAGGGGACCGGGGTCGCCGCGCTGGCCGATCACCTTGGTCTGACCGCCGATCAGGTGATATGCGTCGGGGATGCCGGCAATGATCACCATATGATCGAATATGCAGGACTGGGGGTCGCCATGGGCAACGCCATCGACGAAATCAAGGCGCTGGCCCAGCACACAACCGCTCGCAACGATGAAGATGGCGTGGCTAAGGTGATTGAACAGTTCATTCTGAACGCCTGACGAGTCAGCTAGAGCGCTGTATTCAATAATAAAAAAACGGGGAGGCTTCACAGCCTCCCCGTTTTTATCTCTGCCTGCTACTCACTGAGTGGCCAGACACTGGGTATGGGAACCCGGTTGCAGATAGGGAATCAGCAGCGGCGCCATCCCCTTGAGCACCTGCACCGGCAACGCGGAGGTGAACCGGAACTTGTCTGATTGACTGCCCGGCACATAAGCCGTCAGCGTGCCGAAGTGATCATCCCCCAGATAGAAGACGAAGGTCGCGGTACGGTTGCGAGCCTGCGAGCTGGTCACATTGCCATAACGCCCGACCGTCTCGATCCGGTTGTCACCGGTCCCCGTCTTGCCGCCCATTACCAGCACGGTGCCATCCGGCATGGTAAAGGCGCCGGCAATTCGCTTCGCCGTCCCCCCTTCGACAACCTTGGAGAGAGCATTGCGAAGCGCTGTCGCCACCTCGGCCGGCAAGACGCGTGTCCCTTCGGTATGGGTCGGATCGAACTCGGTCTCGAAAGGCGTTCCTCTGGCAAACGAGAGATGTTCGATGCGCAGCGTCGGTACCCGGATACCGCCGTTCTGGATAATCCCCATCAACTCGGCCAAGGCTGCCGGACGATCGCCCGAGCTGCCCAATGCAGTTGCCAGCGACGGCACCAGATGGTCGAACGGATAGCCCAGCCGCGCCCAGCGTTGATGGATATCGAGGAAAGCCTCGACCTCCAGCATGGTGCGGATGCGGCTGTCACGGGCGCTGCGGTGACGAGTCTTGAACAGCCAGCTGTAAACCTCCTGGCGCTCGTCACGGCTTGCCGCAACCGCATCGGCAAAAGTAGCCTTGTCGAACTCCTTGAGGTAGGAGAGCAGCCACAGCTCCAGCGGGTGTACCCGTGCGATATAGCCCTGATCCGGCAATGAATACTTGCCGGGGCCGTAACTGACATAGAGCTGCTCGATCCGTTTTGCACTCAGCTTCTCATTCGGCAGACGCTTGGCAAGGAAGGCGGAGAAGGTTGCCAGGTCGGCATCCGGCATCAGATAGCGGTGAACCGCCGCCAACCGCACCGCACTCGGCTTCAACCCATCCAGGAAGGTATCGAGCTGCTCATCGGCACTCTTGCCGTGATACTTGCGCCAGAAACGCAGCAGATAGGTCTGACCCTCCTTGTCGGCAAACTTGGCCAGATACTCCTGACGGCGGGGATCCTTGTCATCCTTGAGCAGCTGGGCGCGGTTCCCCTCCTTGTAGAGGCTATACCGCACAATGTCGCGCAGCAGTCGGACAAACGGCAGGTTGATGGACTCGCGCAGCGCATCGCGAATTGCCGGGATGCGACCGTTATCCTCTTTACGGAAGTTGTTGAAGGTGTGCATACCGCCACCGGTAAAGAAGCCTTCATTGGGGCTCGCGGAATATTGGCGATCCAGCGCAGCTTCCAGCATCGGGGGCAGACTCTTGTCCTTCGCGCTCATCAGATAGGAGATGGCCCAGCGACTGAGGTTATCCTGAGAGGCATCTGCCAGTTTGCGCAGGCTCGCAGCCGGCATATCGGCATAGTTGTCATGCAGCTCGGCCACTATCTCCAGATAGGTGGTCAGCACCCGCAGCTTGGCAGTGGAGCCCAGCTCGAGCTTGGATCCTTCGTTGATGTCGAACGGCTGATCGGTGTTGTCGGTCTGCACCCGCACCTTGAACCCTTCCGGCGACTTCTCGAACAGGGTGAAGCTGTAGCGCACGTCACCGGTCTTCTCTGGCGAAAGCAGGCGCTCACCAAACAGGCCGACCTGTGCCGCAAAAGCGGGGTCAGCGAGCTGTTGCAGATAGTGAGAAATCTCGTTCTGCAGCGGCATATTGAGGCTGGTCTCGGCAGTCAGATCCATCCGGTCGAGATCGTAAAGCTGCACCCCGAGCTGCCGGCTCAGACGGGTACGTGCTACCTGTAACCCCTTGCTGTTATTGACCTTGGTCACCGCCGGAGATTGCAAAAAGTCGCGGAAAGTCACCTTGGCCTTGAGGGCGGCTTCCATCAGCGGAGGCGTGATCATCCCCTCCTGCACAAACAGACGCAGATAGCTGTCGGTCAGCGTTGCCAGCGCGCTCCGCCCCTGAGCCAGATAGTAGGAGGGACGGCGGTGGGCGATCATCAGAGAAACTACCTGACGCAGCGCCAGGCCCTGCTCCGCCAGCGAGGCGTTCTGGTTGCGAGCAGGATCCAGCAGACGGTTTACATCCTCGACATTGGCGCCAAACCAGACCCATAGGCCATCACCCAACCCGTGCACCTCGCCGTAGCCGGGAGCAGCCGAGAGGGGCACCGAGTTGAGATAGGCCCAAGCCACCAGTTTGCGCGCTTCCAGCGTCTCTGGCCCAAGTCGGTAGGCTCGCACACTGGCAGATGCCATCTGGCGGATCTTCTCGGTGGGGGACATGGTCAAGCCGTCCGGAGAGTGACGATACTTCTCCACCTGGGTCGCCAGCGTACTGCCGCCAGCAGATTGATCCTGCATATCCAGCGCTTTGCCTACCTGAGAAACAGCCGCTTTGGCAAAGCGTGGCCAATCCACAGCCGGGTTGGCCAACGGCTCCTCATTGCTCAGCAGGTCGCGGTTCTCGATAAAGAGCAGCGACTGGATGATGAGCGGCGGGATCGAGGCAAAATCCGGATAGTGATGGGTCGGATACCGGAACTGGTAGAAAGGTTCGGCGCGGCAATCATAGAGCGACAGCCCGGCCTGTACCTTCTCGGTATAGGGGACAAAGAAGCCACGCTTGGCGTAGTCGTAGAGCGCATCGGAGAAATGCACCTGCTTGCTCACCTGATAGCCTCGCTGCAGCAGCCGCTCCTGCATCATTGGCAGTTGTACGTAGCCAAGTCGCTTGTCGAACGGCCCATCTTCAGGGAAAGCGATCTGCTTGCTCTGACCAGGCTCCACCTGATAGGTAAGCTTGGCGGCATAGCGCGAGATCTCCTGAGATTGCAGCTTCGAGGTTTTCATCTCGTAACCAACCAGAGTGATCACAGCCCCAAGACACGCGAGGAAGAGGAAACAAAACAGCCAGCGCCACCAGGAACGACGCTTGCGCTTGGGGTTCCCGTCCATGGTCTGGACAGATGAATCTTGAGATGCCACTTGTGTCAAATCCGTCTGTTCTGATGCGCCCATAAAAGCCCCACCATGGTTGCGCAATTTATTGTGTTTCAATCAAGCTTAGTCGTTTCAAGTCAATGGCTTGAAACTATTGACCGCTTTGCATTGATGGTAACAGGGCAACTCTAAAAAGGGGAGCCGATTGTTGCAGGAGTGTCAGAGATCAGAGCTGATAACAAAACACCGGCCAATGGCCGGTGTTGTTTAACATGGTAAACGAAGCATTACTTGTGGGAGCTCATGCTCTTCAGTTTGGTGCTCAGCTCTTTGCGCTCTTTGGAGAGCTCGGCGTTCTTGATGATGTGATCATCAACACGCTCTTCATAGTCGGTACGCATGTTGGCGATGATGGCCTGCACTTCATCAATGCTCATACCCGGCTTGATATAGTCGCTCAGGTTATCGAGCAGCAGTACACGCTTCTGGTTGTCACGGATCTTCTTCTCGTTATCCGCAATTTCACGCTTGAGTTTGTTCTGGCGACGGGACATACGCACATATTCCAGTACATCGCTGAAGGTGGACTTGTTTACTTGTTCCATATCGATACCACTAGCTTAAGGTTGATAAAAACTGGCCAAGTTACACCTGACTCCCGCTCAAACACCGGCAGGAGAGGCAAACTCAAGATGCCCTTACTCTACCGAGTTATAAGCGAGATACAACCCTAATCGCGCACCACAAGCCAAAAGCAGACCAGTAAAAATAAACAAGCCGGGTGGATTTCCAAACGAAAAAGCCCGGTCATCAGACCGGGCTTTGGTGTCTATTCTGGTGTGCAATACTGTGGCCAACAGGCAAATCGCCCATAGCAAAAAGGCCCTCCCAATCGGGAAGGCCTTCTATTTAGTGGCGGAGCGGACGGGACTCGAACCCGCGACCCCCGGCGTGACAGGCCGG
>NZ_JANFNW010000003.1:333842-349479 GCF_024436135.1 Aeromonas sp. SG16 | reverse complement strand
CGCATCATTCACCGACTCGCTATCGCTCTCATGTTCTGCCGCATCTTCCTCTACTGCCTCCATCCACCCCCATTGCGTCTCATCGATGACATCATTATGTTCCCTAACTGGTAATAATGGCCCGTGGATAATATCCTCTTCACGCCCTCCTGATTTCCAAGCTCTGTACGCCCCCGTAAAAGCTGCTGATGTTGCGCTATCAATCACTGAATCAAAAGCCATCCCTCTCACAGGGGATATCTTTATTTTTTTACTTTTTTCATTTCCCGTTACACGGCTATAAACCGCACTGAATGTCTTCTCTCTATGCCTGACATGTACGTTATATAACGCAGCACCAGCGGTTATTGCTTCACCGGCGGCCAGTTTTATCATCCCAGGTACCGGCGCAGTCACCATATTAAACCCAAGTTGCTTGAGCTTTTTTTCCAGCATGCCATAAATAGCCTTATAGGGCTTATCATGACCTGGCATGGTATAGTTATTAACCTTATTTACATTATACGGTACTTTTATCGACGCCTTCAGGACCTTAAAGGGTATTCGGAATAGACTGGACACACTGAACGATACCGCATCCAGGCCCTGCTCGAAAGACAGCTCAATAATAATACGCGCAACCCCTCGTGAGACCCTGTTTTGTCCCCACTTCACAATATACTCCACAAGCCCCTTTTCCAAGGCGGTATATTGTTCCGGGCTCATCGGCAATCTCAACTCATCATGATGGGCATTTTCAAGCTCACCGGCAAGTCGGGTGGCAAAGAGATATCCTTTAGGGTCTCCGGTTGAAAGCACACCTTCCAATAGCCCCTGTTTTTTCAGAGAAGACCACACCTTTTCGGTATCAGGCGGTGGAGAATTACTCTCGCTCTGTTCTTTCGCAAGGGCCGCCCAATGCTTGGCCAAACGCGAGCCACGGGAATGTTCATTCAGCGGCCTTTCGGTAAGCCGTGCAGACGCAGCCGACAGTCTCTCTTTGACCTTTGTCGCCCGTAATTGCGCAGATTCAGCCTGCTTTTCAGCTTCTGCAAAATCGCGCAGGGTGGCTGCCAGGCAGGCGTTTTCCAGTGCGGCAAGGCTCGCGGTAAGCTCCCTGGCCACATCCGGCAACAGGTCATCCACTGCCCGCAGGGAAGGGTCCAGCCTGGTGTGCCGCATCATCATCTTCAGGACCGCAAAACGCTGTTTCGTGAGCAGACTCCGCATATCATCCGCTTTTGCCCTAAACCGTCCAGCCACTGCACGAGCATGACCGATATCACCGTCCAGAAGCTTATTCAGTACCGCCAGCTTTTCTGACTGCTGGTTTTCTGGTTTTGTCTGTTCAATGCGGCTATCCACCCATTGTCTGACCTGTGTATCCAGCTCATCGTCACCCGAATGGCTGACCGGCGTATCCAGGCCCTCTTGCTGGCTTCCCTCGTCATACGTCACCGCGTCGGATGAGAACAACCCTTCAATGTGTTTTAACTCTTTCACTTTTGACCATATTGCACCGCTGGCGTACTGGAGCTGGATTGCCAGCTGCTGCCACTGCCATAAAATGCTTCTGATGACGGAATCGGTAATAAGACGCTCGGTATCTCTTGATGGCGTATCGGTGGAATGACCATGCCGCATGACCCGGGCAAGCTGGTGCAGCCTCCCTTCCCATCCAGCCAACACAATGGGTACTTGTAATTTTTTCTTCTCCACACCCACCATGAATCGCTGCGGGAGAGAATCAGAGTGCGACAACGAGGAGACCACCGTATCACCATTCACACACTCCATGACCGGGGAGGTAGTGCTCTGGCTCATGGCTCCCAACGCCTTGGTCAAGTCACCAGATAGCGATTGGAAATAGGTTGCAACAACACTAAAAAAAGCCTGAGAGGCAGAATCACCCCGCAGTGCACGGGCTTTTTTATTGGCTTTTTTCGCTTCGTGCCGCGTGGTCTCATTCATTGCACTGATGACTTCTGCCTTATCAGTCTCCCATGCCGCGTCCCTGGCTCTCACAAGAGAAGCCCAAGCAGGCTCTGAGGTCATGTTTTGTTGAGCCTGTCTGACCGATATTTCATCACAGGCAGAAAACGCACTGACCAGTTCTGCGACGAGGAGCGCCTCCCGTTTTTCCGGTGTGCTGCGTTCATCAATCGCACGCAGGGTATGAACAACACGAAGCAGTGTCTGCAAGGTTGACTCCAGCCGTCTTGCCAGCGACTGGGCCTGACGCCGGCTCCCCAGTTTATCCTCACCCTCTGCGTCGTCACGGTGTTTAAGCGGTACTTCATACTTAACCCAGCGCTGTATGCTGTCGTCTGAAAGGTGACCAGTGAGCCGCTCTATTTGTGTTATCTGCTGAAGAAGCCACCGTGAATCCAGTGGCCCGTCAACGCTTGTCCGCAGGGACAGGTGCATCCTGGCATCGTCCAGAGCTGCACGCAGTTTGGTCAGTAGCTCCGGGTCAACCTCGGGTATCTGGCTGTTAAACCCCTTACGCCGGAATTCCCGCGCTTCCTGCAGGTGTGCCTCATGAAGAAAAGAGAATAAGCTGCCATTGTCGCGGCCGGCCGATGGCCCGCTCCTCTCATCAGCTAATGAGCTAACAGCACCTCTCTGGCAATCCTGTTGAAGCACAGCACTATCGTCATTGCTCTCGGTTTCCTTTGAGCATACTTTTGATTTATTCAACGCACAGACATCAGGCATAATACGGTCCTAATGGTTAAATTTATTTAGATAATGAAATTTGAACGAAGTGGTCAGCACCGAGAAAACCTGATAATAGATGGGCCTTTTTACTCAAATCGGGGAACTATCTGTCATCTCGGTGCTCTGATCCTGTAGAGCAGTCTTCGAGAGCATCAGATGGGCAAGTCCAAACACAAAGATCAGCAACTTGCAGCAGGCGGTGGACCCGGCGACCCACGACATCGTGGCAGCCGAGGCCTCGTTGGAAAATGTTCATGATGCCGAGGTGTTGCCGACCCTGTTCAATCCGCTACGCCGAGCACTTGGGACCGTGTATGCCGATGGCGCATATGACACCAAGGCCTGCCATGAACTGATAAAGCGCAAAGGAGCCAAGGCCTGTATTCCGCCGCGCAAGAATGCCGGTTTATGGGAAAAGGGGCATCCACGCAATGAAGCTGTTCTGGTGATGCGCAAGGAGGGGCTGACTCACTGGAAGCAGCAGTCCGGGTATCATCGGCGCTCATTGGCCGAGACGGCGATGTATAGGTTCAAACAATTGATGACGGGAAAAATCAGTCTACGTAACTACAACGGACAAGTGGGAGAGATCATGGCCTACGTGTGTGCGATGAACAAGCTGAATGCCCTTGGTCTGCCGGTTAGAGAGACCCAAGTGTAGCTATCGTTTGGGGCTGGGGAAGTTGTGGCCTAATGGCTGATTTGGGCAACAACGCCCCTCTTCAGCTGGCGCTTGAGGACCGTCTTGCCATGTTGATCAACGCCATGTAATTGGAGGAGATGTTTTGCCAGATCGAGGCCTATAGTCGTAGCCTTCATGGTGGTCGCCTCTTTCATCAGTGGGAACGTATATTCGCCACTTTGGCACTAAGCTGCCGTTTTGGGGAGGCGCGACCATCCCATTAACGCCATCAACAGGTCAACGCATAGGCATTATATTCACCAACGCCATATAAATTTATATTTTTCAACTATCACATTCCTTCAGAAGTCCCTGGTGTTCATGTGTGAGAACAATACCACCACCGCAGTCAACAAGGTCTTCAGCCCAATGTATTGGCAATGGCGCATTTTTTTTCTTATAAAAATCAAATAAATCCTGCTTATTTTCAAATATACTCCACTGACCTCGATATACCATCGCTATAGGAAACGGCCCCGGTTTTGCCACAACACCTAAATAACCTTTATCTTTTTTTACTTTCTCAAATTCATACTTCCACATGTATGGCACAAAATTTACTTGTGGCCCATGACGCACTACATTCATGGATTTATTTTCATAGGGTCTCGCTGGATCGACTTCAGAAACAAGCCTGTTTATTCTATTAATAATAGCACTCTCATCTTTTCCGCCGGCATCAGGAACTCTCCCCCTCCCATCTTTAAATAAAATTATATCATGCAGGTCATAATCGCCAGTGTATGGCGTAATAATTTTTCGTTTAATCCACGTATTCACCAACTCATGATTAATCGGAGCATTAATGTCCACTTCATATTCCTTATCGTCATCAGAGACATTATTACGAGCGTAAATACCATTTGGCCCACTAGAACTCCAACGACCAACACGCCCCAAAAAGCCACATTTTTCAGCGCTAACCAAAATATCATCAACAATTTGTGGTGATTGATAGATATTTTGAAGAGAACGTCTCTTGATGGTTTTCTCAAGAATATTATGTCCTTTCGCGGCGGCCCCGGCCCCTAACGCATTTAATGTATCCTCGCCACTCTCTCGTATGCTAATAGCTGCATCATACTCCAAAGATACACGTGTAAAGGCGTCCATATGACGTGGGTGAATAAAGTACTTGCCTACTCTGCTATCTATCCCCCCCTCTTTTTCTGGACTTCGTTTTGGCAAGATTCGCTCTAAAAAATAGTTACTAGACATCTCCTGATCAAGGTCAGGTAAAAAAACATCGTCATCAACCAGAGCATCATGATTATACTGTTCTGGAATCGTCTTAAATGTTGCAAACATAAAAACCCTACCTGATGGTGCGTTCTACTTGATCACACCTTCCTTATCGAAAGGTACCATTTCAACTGATGAGGGCATTACCCTTTTAGGAAGATATGTATCCCAAAGAGGAGAGAATGCAGCATCTTGCCATGGTGAATCGACCACCTTTCCGTCTCTATAAAATATAACACGATCTTGCAGTCTATCCCAGTGTCTATATATATATCTAAGTTCTGAAGCTGTTATCGTGCTACCGAACAAGCACTCATCTTTATTAATAACACCAGGGATGTTCATTCCATCTAAAATGAAATGAATTTTCCTCTCTGAGACTGATGATTGTTGGGCCACCATTTCAAGTCCACTTTTACTTCCACGTTTCCACCACAACCATTCATCGACATGCTTAGATGAAATTTTCAGTCTTTCATGTTCTGATGCAATCTTTTGATAACCATCAAAATCAAATCCGTACTTCTTTGGCCTCCCTATCTTTGCCATTGATATAGCGTTAGATATGCTCGACAATCTAAATTCTCCTCCATGCTTTTTCAATCTATCAAATGAATTACTTAACGCACTTCTCACTGGGTCGCTATAGCTATTAATTATCATGGAGCGAGTATTTCTATGGCCTTTCCTAGCCCATTCATTACTCTCACCAGCAGGGCTATTAACAACATTAGACTTGTGATAATCCTCCAGCTTTTTTAAATAATTCAAATCTCTCCCGGCAGATGTCCCATACATCAAATCACCACATCGGAAATTTTTAATTATTGCATCTCTAGATTTATTTATTTTGGGTGGCAATGTCTCTACCCTAGACACCCTTGCATTCTTTTCTTCACCTTGTGGACCAGTAGTAATAGCTCTAGTTTTTTTTACCAACGCGTAAACAGGCATAATACCCTCTTCATTTACAGTGTAATAAGTAACTTCTTGGCGACCAGATGGGCAGAAGTAATAAGCAAACCCTATATCACCCGCTCGTCAATAAGCACTAAGGAGAGTCCCTTTATGGTTTTTTTTATAAAAAGCTCACTAGATAACTTCATTGAATTGCCTGATTACCCATGATTAGCAGTCACCACGAACTATACTGATCTTACGCACAGTTATCGAGATGCGAGATCATGGTCAAAGGCAAAGGGTGGATTCAACTCAGAAGTGCAATGCCAGCTTAAAAATCAGGTGGCTTTCATTAACTCATCAAAAACCACCTGAGGCTGTCTAAATCCAAGACACTTTCGCGGTCTCAAGTTAATCTGTCTCTCAAACTCTAATAGTACCTCCACTGTCACCAAACTCAAATCGCTCCCCTTGGAAACGTATTGCCGCAGCAGGCTATTGCCGTTCTCATTTTGCCCCCGCTCCCATGAACAATCGGGTGGGCAAAGTACACCTGCGCCTACAGCGCTGCCGCTCCCCGCTCATGTTTGGCAAACTCACTACCATTGTCCGCAGTCATCGTATGAACATGCGTCTTATAGGGGCCAGCATGCTGATAATAGCGCCAGCCACCAGGGCGGCCGTCTTGTTGGGAACTTATTGGACCAGATAAAGTCGGCTTTTACGCTCCACGGCGTTGTTTCCCAAATCAACAATCAAGCAGCAACTGCTTGAACCGATACATCGCCGTCTCTGCCAGCGAGCGACGGTGATATCCCGATATCTTCTTCCAGTGCGCCAGTCCTTCCTTGCGCATCACCAGCACCCCCTCATTTCTTGGGGCCCCTTTTTCCATAACCCCGCGCTTTTGCGAGGCGGGATACTGGCTGTCGCCCCTTTGCGCGAGATAAGCTGATGGCTGGCTTTGCTGTCGTAGGCGCCATCCGCATAAACACGTCCCAGCTTGCGCCGCAGTGGGTTGAGCAAGGTGGGCAACACCTCGGCGTCATGGACGTTTTCCAGCGAGACTTCCGCCGCCACGATATCGTGGGTCACCGGGTCTACCAGATGCAACTTGCGCCAGACTCGCAGCTTCTCAGCGCCGTGTTTTCTGACCTTCCACTCGCCTTTGCCAAATACATTCAGGCCAGTCGAGTCGATGACCAGGTCAGTGATGCGCATCTTGGCGGGCTGTCGATAGGCCACTTTCACCGTGTGAGCGCGCTTGCTGACACAGCTGTAGTTTGGTGCGCACAGCGGTACATTTATCAACTCTAACAGGGAGTCGAGTAGTCCCTGTGTTGCTCGCAGAGTGGGGTTGAAAATCCCCTTGAGCATCAGGAAGGTACAGATGGTCTGGTCAGTGTAGAGCTGGCAACGGCCCCGCCGCCCATGATGGTCGTGGTGAAACCAGTTATCCATGGCGCCTGCATCAACCCAGAAGGTGAGTGAACCACGGTTAATCAGAGACTTGTTGCATTGATGCCAATTGGTGATGGAGTGCCCATAATGCAGACTTGAAGAGGATGGTGGTGATCAGATCACCGAATGCTCAGTTAGTTCCATTAAGCTGCATCGACTTGGGCAACAACGCCAATAATAGAGCAATAAAGTAATCTAACCTTAAAATAAACCCCCAGAATATGTCAGCGCTTCACATCAATATTTAAATGCACATACCTCAGAAATTTTCTTTGCATATCCTGCCATGTGCCACTTTTAATAAGACGGTTCTGAGACTGCTCAAGCCTCATTATTTCATCTGTCATTCGCACATCTATGAACAAAAAACCACCAACCGTATCGATATAAATCCAACTCCCAGTAGGAGGGGGATAAAAAGAGGGAATTGCCATTACAACCCACTCTACCCTATGTCTAAGTAACATCTTTTCAGCCTGTTTTACCGTGTTAGTCCAGATTATATTTTTTTGATTCACTTTTTTCTCACATGAATATATTCCTCTAACACATGCAACAATATCCATTGAGCTGGGTGGCCATTTTCTGAAATTCAAACTCATGGCATACACACTAACCCCAGCATAAGAACGCCCAACGGGAGTTAATCTAGTTATTTTTTTCTCAAATTCAAACCGCCTAGCAGCATCACCATTAACAGTGATGTCAGTTTCAAGTAATTTGATACAACGGGCTGCACTACAGGGCTCAAATACATATGATACGCCTGCATCCTGAAACCAGATATCAAAAAATGGTTTAATTGCAGGAGCTAAAGAAGACTCAACTGTCAACTTAAGTTGGCTAGCTTCACTTGTCACTGCGATGCAAAACAAAATAATAAACCATTTATACATAAAATTCATCTCTCTGACGCTGCATTTAAGCATAGCATGTATAGTCCGTTTTGTTACCAACAAGGGCGTATAAAGATGATGTTCACCTGGCAGTTGCTCACAAAAGGGAGTGGGCCGCCCGGTCATAGGGCTGGATCGTCTACTGAGGCGGGATCAGTCCACACGATTGAGCTTAATAATGAGCAAATTTGCCTGTTAGAGCGCTTCAGTTACGAGAACGTCAGATAGAGGTTCACTACATCGGAGAACTGGTGGCGGTCGACACCGTCTTGTCGGCACACTCAAGGGGGTTAGCAAGGTATATCCAAACCTTGCTGGACTGCTACAGTCGCCACGCTTGGGGGGCAGCTCTACACCAGCAAGCTGCCGGTGACCTCGGTTTATGTGCTCAATGAAACGGTGCTGCCGTTCTTCGAAGCTCATGAGACACGGGTTTATAGCATCCTGTCGGACAACGGGCGCGAGTGCTGTGGGCGCCCAGACCATCATCCCTACGAGCTGTTCCTGCAACTGGAGGTGATTGAGCACCGGACAACCAAGGTGTGCAGGCCGCAGAGCAACGACTTTATCAAACGTCTGCATCGAACCTTGCAGGATGAACACTTCCGTATCAAGGGGAGAACGACCAGGCATGAGTCGGTAGAGCAGATGCAGACAGACAGCTACCTGGAACACTACAACACCCAGCGGCACATTAGGGCAAGATGATGGAGGGACAGGCGCCGTACAGCATGTTCAAAAAGGGACTGAAATTGATACCGAAGGAAGTGCGCACTCAAGTAGCGTAAACAAGACACCGGTCTGAAGCCGGTGTCACACGATAACTAGCTATCTATTTAGAATGATATCTTACTTAAACTGAAAGCCCATAGCCTCAATTTCTGTAGCAGACAATCCTGTATTTTCCATCATAACTTCCTCATTATCACCGAACATGCCTTGATTAAAGCCTACGGTGCTTAGGTTTTTAATGAAACACTGGCCTGGGAAATCTTTCCCAGCAATACTTCCATTGGTATATGCATAATAAATGATTGGTTTCCCAGCATCGTAAGTCAATGATTGACCATTGACCGTCGTCTTGGCACTGTTAGCAATCAATACACCACTCCAGCTATTCGCACTTTGTCTTTTTACAATGAACTTGCAGACATCCTGCTCAATACAGGTATTCATATCGACCTTAATGCCCTTTACCGCCACGCCAAGAAACTTGGTAGAACCATAATCGTAACCGGTGCTATAAATGCTTTTCATTGCAGGGGCACATGCTTCATTAGAGTATAAAGAAGGTTCTGAGGCAAACACTGACATTGAGATAAGCGGAAGCATAAAAATAATTTTCTTCATAAAGAAACTCCCAGTTTGGTGGAATGTATATAAACAAGAAAAACCATCTGACATAATCATGAACAATGATGGCCGACTTTATTGTCATAGTAACGGTACTTAGTCGTCAATAGATTTCAAAGGCCAAACACAATTTATACCAATCTAGAAATAAACATATACAGAAAGAGCATAAGTAATGATTACATTGCTTTATTAACGATTTGTATTATGAGATGACCACTCTCTCAACGCTTCCATCCTGGCATTACACGAATGCAGTGCGGTAATAAGCGCAGGCAAGTCATCTTCTAAAATACCTCCCCATGTCTTTAGTTCCAATATAGGAACTGAGCATGAAGTCAGGAGACTACGCGGCGGTGTAATATATACAATTTCCTTAGTTATCAAGTTTTCCTGTTGCGAACTCACGCATCCGCTTAGCAATATGATCAGGTAACTTGATGTCACGACATTCTTCATGGGCTATCCCCTCTTTTATTTCATGTCGGAGACGCTCACGCTCCTCTTCATAGATACCAGTAAAGTTCTGCACTTTAGCAAGTAATTCTGCATTAAACTCTCCCATTTCATGAAGCTTTACAATATTTTTCGCCTGAAACTCCAACAATTGACTTTGCTGCAAAACAACAGCCTTGAGATTATTTATTTCGGCAGTTTGAGTTTTTTTTTGCTGAAATAGAATCAATATAAAAATAACACATCCAAATGGAAGAATGTGCCTTACGATATTAAAAATACGCCCCATATAGTTCCTCTCTGCAAAAGGTTTCACATAAAGACTGTATTACAACCTCTTTTTCAAGAGTTCTTTTAACTTAAGCAAGAAATCAATTGGACTCTCAATGAATTGATGCAAGATCACATTAACTCCTCGCAAAATCCATGGAGCACTAAAGGCCGCCACACCAGACCAAAATATTTGCAACTGCTCACCCAAAGCGAGATGTGCCACAGCCAGCCACGTCATCCATACAACAAAAAAGCACATTGGCATACTAATGAAAAAGGCATACAGTGATGGCTTCTCTGAACTTGCAGTTTGTGCAAGTGCTGCTGTTATAGCCAACCCGATCAGCCCCCAGTTGTTTTCAATATTTTTTAGTAAAATAAAAGACCACTCATCCATGCTGAATCCCTAACACTACATAAATTAATATATTCATACACTATGCGGCTTGGATACCTAGTGATATAGCTATCTCAGCTGACGCCCCATTAAACAAACACTCTTCTGCTGCTCGACGACGGACTAACCCACGCATTACTTTATTACCATTTTTATTCCAACGAGAAAATTCCAATGAAGCGCCATTATAATCAGAGGCATTTAACTTTTTTAATAGCGTTGATTTTTTCAGATTCCCTAACCCAATGTTATAGGCTAGGCTAACAAGAGCATCAAAGTGTCCTTGAGCCAGTGGAACATTTATCATTGCTATGACTCCAGCCTCGAATCGTTTGATATCATCCAGAAAAACTTCATCTGCCTTTTCCTGTGTCCAAATTACGCCCTCGCGCACCTCAGGACCTGTATGACCCCAGCCAATGGTCCAAGGATGACCATCACAGCTACCAGGATCTGGATATGACATCAATTTACAATCTTCAAAGAAATGCATTACCTCAATACCATGTTTAGATATTTTCACGTTCAGCCCTCATTGTTCAGCCACGAATTCATTATCAGAATGCTAGAAATATTTTAAAACCATCTTAGAAAACCGATTTATTTTTGGCACCACGGATATTCAACATAAATATCAGTAGTTAAGATATGTTATTTTTAACTTGCCAACAGCATATTCACCAATGAAGGAGTTCAATGTCGACATCAACCTCATATTTCCAATTGCCTCATCTTTTGAATAGGTCAAAATACCGATATTTGGATCGTAAAAAGATAACAGTTCATCGTAAATTGCGATCGCTCCAATATGATCAGGAAGCGAGACAAGAAATAAATGCAATGACATCCAATCCAACGCATCCAACTTCATTAAAATATGAAATGGAAATAATTGCTCAGAATGTAGAACTCGCCACCCCATCCACTCAAGGTGGCCAGTCAATGGCGCTACACCTTCATACTTCTCATCATCAAACCCCGCCTCCAGCACAGCCTCACGATGAGCATCCTGCACAACTTCTCGCTGTATAGACTCATCACAATGACCTGCCACACACAATTCATCATAGTAATTTGAAGAATTGAATCCATAAGTATATAGATATTGCGTCAGAAGCCCATCATTGACGCCATGATGATTGTTAGAGCGAGGGAGTGATTCACTGCAACCAGAAACAGCAACACTTTTCAACCATGACAAAGATAGACCAAAGCATGCACCTGGCGTTAATACCCCCCCCCCAATAATCATTTTTCGAGGTGGCAGCGTTGTTATTTTTTTATAGCGCTGCGCGGCAGAAAATTCTTGATTTGTACTTCCCTCTTGTATGTTTATATAATTTCGTTTTATTTGGTACATTACCCTCCATACCTCATTGCCAGATCCACCCATAAAAAACATATTAGCCTTACATCAGCTATCTGATTTTCGCTCAACACCAGCCTGAGTGGTATAAACAGCGTGGATGAGTTCATTATTATCTGTTTGTGCAATCGGCACGGTGACAGCGTAGTTCAAGACTAATCTTGGTCTATTTCCTAATGCTTGCCAGAATGAGCCGAAGCTATGTAGTCCCTCCGGAGGAGGCAATACCCGAGTAAATGCTCCCGGGAGTTCCTTCAGTTGACGATTATTAATCAATGAATTTAGCACCTGATTCATAACCATCAACGATTGATTACGCGGCCCACCGTTAAGATTACCCTCTGTAGCCGGTTTATCCCAAAACATGATCAAATAATTACAACATATATTTACTCGTCCAGGTAATAAACGTCCTGAACTATATGCTCGGGACTCAGAGACCTTTAATTGCAGGTCCTCATGCATATCGTATAAAAACACGCTAACTGTCGGCGTAATCGGAGGACTACCCGGATCGGGCAAGTCAAAACGAATTTCAACACCATCATCAACATAATCTGATAAGGCGTTAAGCATCGCCTCATTAACAATAAAAACAGTGTCGTTCGAGACAATTTTTACAGTCATATGTAACCTTAATAATTTAATTTAGATAGGTAAACGGCCCACCTTTGCCAACTCTCGTCGTATAGCCAGATGGATATGGCGCTCAAGAATACACTTTGATTGTTCTTCACGGGCTAACCACGCTGATAATATCGCGACGTTTCTAATATTTGCGCCCGTCAATTCGGCTCTTTTAGAAAGTTGTGAAAAGTTAACTTCCGGAGATACTTCAAAGCTTACTGGCCATATTTTATGCCATAATTCCTCACGCTGTTTAGCATCAGGGAACTTAAAACTGGTAATGAATGTGAAACGACGACTAAATGCGTCATCCAGATGATTACGGTTATTGGTTGCCAATATAACTAATCCAGTATGACTCTCAAGTCTCTGCAGAAGATAAGCGACACCAATATTGGCATGCCGATCCTTTGAATCAGACACTGCCGTACGCTTACCGAAAAGAGCGTCAGCTTCATCAAAAAAAAGAACCCCCGCATCTGACTGTGCCAGATCAAATATTCTGGCAATATTCTTCTCTGTTTCACCAATATATTTGTTGACAACAGTTGAGAGATCAACCTTTATTAAATCAACTCCAAGCTGGCCAGCGATCACCTCCGCGGCCATTGTTTTTCCCGTGCCGGAGTCACCACAAAATAATGCACTTATACCCGTACCATAACCAACCTTAGTGGCAAATCCTTGTTCCAATACATTATTTCTATGTTTTGCAGCAACCAAAATCTCCATGAGCTGCTCCTTCACTTCCTCTGGAACAACAAGATCATCAAGCGTTCTGCGCGGTTCTTTCCTTTGCGCCAAATTACCAAAGTCTTTGCGAGCATGAACACCAAACGCTTTATTAAGATCACATTCTCTCAGTTCATCAAAGGGATCTCTCAATTGACGATAACTGTCGGCCTCTTGCAAGATAATTGGCAAAGTTTCACAATTAAATGAAAATCGACGACTAAATACTGTCACATCCAGTTCGGTACAATTGTGCTTGGTTAAATGTTGAGTTAACAGTGACGCTTTCTCGTTCTGTGATAACCCTGGGACGTCTAATATAATTTTTGGCATATTGGAATGTTCTATAAATTGCCCCTGACACGCACAAAGTAGAACAACTCGAAGATTAGCTTGATGTAACATATCCATCCAATTTTTAGGTACATGACTTGGCGACTTATCTTCATTGTCATCACGATTCTCTTGCAGTTGAAGGACGAGAATAGCGTCTCGCATGCGTGCTTCACGGCATGCTTCGGTCAAAATTTCCATCACCTCCTTATCATTTTTTGGCAACAGGGACATATTCAATGAAATTACCGCACGTTGATATTTAAGCGCCGCACTTCTGATAGAACCGACAATCCCTAAATCCGATCCAGACTCCAAAATTAGCATAGGGTGAAGATCATTATCAGATTTTTTTTCCTGAACCATCAAGGCATTCTGTACAATCTCAGAATTAGATAACCCTTCATTTTTCACTGGAGGATACCACTGACTACACGCCGTCAATGATGGGGAGAAATATCTATTACCAGTTAAGTACTGACACACCCCCATTGATGTCTGAAATAGGCTCTGATTCCAACTGTAATTTTTTTTATCAGAGGATTTATCAACAGTAATAAGACCATATTTGATCAGAGGAGACTGAGGCAGCAAACCAAGTCTGAACTCTTCACACTCAATGTTATCACTGCCTAGCAACTCTATTGCCAACTCAAATGATGCTTGTGTTTTCTGACCACTTCGCTGAAGTGCCGAGAAAAGAGAACAATAACGACTATCAATAAATGTCAACATCCCAAGCAAAAGAACATCGATTTCGAATTGCGTCAGTTCGAATTGCTCAGCCAAATTTGATAACAACCCTCCAGGCTCGACATTAATATAAGGTGGCGGCAAAGCCTGGCTCTTTTTCCGCATCCAATGAGGAGCACCACGTGGGATATTCAAGTAATCATCAATTTCCTTAGTCTCAAGAAGAAAATCATCCAGTATATGACGTTCCAATCGCTCTCTATTTAAATCAGTATAGTACTGAAGGCGAAGATCTATCTGTTCCAATGCAAAGAGCAAATGACGATAATGTTCGCTCTTCTCATCCTTTAGTGGCAAATAAAAATTTGCCACTTTTGAATTACTCATAAAAAGCCTCTCAACAATGCGAAATATAGAAAAACCTTACGGTAATTGTTCAGTCCAGTGAAGGTAAATAGGATTAACTAACCAGGGTAGAACAACAATGTCTGTTGGCCATGGCCACTCTTGCAATAAGAAGTCCAAGAGATCTGGTTTAACATAGATTGTCATGTCATCTGTCCCTCGTCCACACCATCCAGGACGCGCCAGGAACCACTGACGAATATCTCCAATAGACATTTTTTGCCACGTTGCCGGCAATTGTCTCAATAGACCTATCAGCCAAGACTGTAATTTTTGTTGGAGTGCGTCATCCGGTGGAACAAAGTCAGATCTCTCCATTCCGCCGATCCCGCATAACCAACTACTGATCGAGTAAGCCTCACCCACTTTATTCTCTTCACTCACCAACCAATCGAGACAACCGGCAGCCAAGCGCTGCGCATCATGATCAATAAAGTGCTTGTCCTCCAATAAACCCAAATGCCGAAATAAACCTGGTAACAAGGGCCAAAGCAGGGCCAATCCGGCATCACAAACTGGCAGCCACTGTTGACGCAGGATGGAATCTGGATGTCCCCTTGATAAGCCCATGGAGACAGCGCCCACTGAACCGGGTAATTTCCGACCCGACTCCTTAAGTGATTTTGCCCCTAAGGCAGAATAAAACTCCCGAGGTGTAAGTTTCCTTGGGGTCTGATACACGCCAGCTGTATCTCTTTCTGCGCAGCCCCCGCCATACGGCTCTCTTTCTGGATGTTCTGAAAACAACGGTGATGTAGATTGCCCCCCCCAAAACGCAGCGTCCGACCATCGCGCCAACGTGGCGTCGTCAGCAAGATAACCAGCCCGCGCCAACGCCAGCGGAGGAGAAGCCGACATTGCGCCAGCTCGTGACACGGCTGGCCATTGCGCCAACGTAGCTGCGTCTACGGGATAGGCGCCTCCCTCTTCGCCTGCCCATCGCTCACCCGCCAACAAGGGCGAGGCCGATAAGGCGCCCCCTCGCTGGGCTGCCATCCTTGGCACGGGCACCGCGTCAGCGGGATAGGCGCTCCCCCCTTCGCCTGTCCATCGCTCACCCGCCAACGAGGGCGAGGCCGATAAGGCGCCCCCTCGCTGCGCCGCCATCCTTGGTGCGGGCA
>NZ_JANFNW010000003.1:0-333743 GCF_024436135.1 Aeromonas sp. SG16 | reverse complement strand
ACCACGTCAGCGGGATAGGCGCTCCCCCCTTCGCCTGCCCATCGCTCACCCGCCAACGAGGGCGAGGCCGATAAGGCGCCCCCTCGCTGCGCCGCCATCCATGGTGCAGACACCGCGTCAGCGGGATAGGCGCTCCCCCCTTCGCCTGCCCATCGCTCACCCGCCAACGAGGGCGAGGCCGATAAGGCGCCACTTCGCTGCGCCGCCATCCATGGTGCAGACACCACGTCAGCGGGATAGGCGCTCCCCCCTTCGCCTGCCCATCGCTCACCCGCCAACGAGGGCGAGGCCGATAAGGCGTCCCCTCGCAGGGCTGCCATCCTTGGCACGGGCACCGCGTCTGCGGGATAGGCGCTCCCCCCTTCGCCTGCCCATCGCCCACCCGCCAACGAGGGCGAGGTCGATAAGGCGCCCCCTCGCTGCGCTGCCATCCGTGGTGCGGGCGCCGTGTCAGCGGGATAGACGCTTGTGCCCTCACCAACCCATCGTTCACCCGTCAGCGAAGCTGCCGGCGAGGGCGATAAGGCCCCACCTAGCCACTCGCCCTCCCATGCACTGGGCTCGGCATCACTGCGGCGATCATCGTCTGCCACTGCCAGCCATCCGGGTTGAAGCAGGTCATCCTTTTGCTCCGCCCGGTGCCCAATCCTTGTGCTCATCGGCATCGGCCCGACAACGGTCGGACAAGGCTGCTCATCCTGCCGCCCTTGGGCGGCAGGCCGCTGCGACCCTGTATGACCGCCAGCCAAAGCGCTACTCGCAGGTCCTCTCCCTCCTTGCTTAGCGAGATAGTGGCGCAGCTCGGGCAGTGCGCAGAGGTGAGCGAGCCAGTGTGCAAGCTCCGGTGCCCCCCCCCCCTCCCCCAATGCCGCGGCCGGTGTCACTAACAGCGGCAACAGCTGCTGATCGTGCGAACCGGCCCGCGGGGACGGCGTCAAGCGCCACTCTGCAGGCAGCCCCGGCAGGGTTTGCGATGGATGGCGTTGAAAATAGCGCAGCGCACTTAGCCACAAGCTATCGCGCGTCAAGGGGGCGCTCACGGGCAGATCCGCCAGTTGCTGGCACAGATACCGACACGTCTCGGCTTGCAACTGTTCACCCAGCGAGCGCCCCTCCCCCGTCAGCAGATAACTGGCCAATACCGGCCACCAATGGGAGGGGCCATTCAGCAGCTGGCGGCGCAACCAGCACTCGAGCTGCGCCGCCCCGCCACGGCGGGCTTGGCGTAACCGCTGCCAGCTGCCTTCCCGTGACTCCCACTGCCCTTGCCCCACCTGGGCAGTCAGGTGCTGGCGCAGTACCTGCTCCAGCGCCCCCTCCAGCCGACTGACAAAGGGGGCCTCGAAGGTGGCTGCCGGCAGTGTCCCCAGCGCCACGACCAGCGGAGTATCCAGCCGCAGCGTGAGCCCCTCCGGCATAACCCGCTGCAAGACGGAGGTTAATAGCCCTTGCAGCTCGCGATAAAAAAGCCGGCTACCGCGCTCCATCACCTCTTCGGCTTGTTCATGGCCAACCGCAAGTGATAGCGTCAATTTGGCAAGATGATATACAGCCAATAGTTCCCCTTCATGCATAACGCAATGTAATACTACTCACGTCGATTTAGAATTGTGAATCCTTCAATATATTTATTTTGTTAGCACCCCTGTAGCATTACCATTAACTCGTGTGTTTAAACTCGCCTTAATGGCGGCTTCATGCACATCTGTAATTAGTGTACTAATGTCATTTGACATAGATGCGCGATTGACATCAAAAAGTGGATGGTAATCCACACAAAATTCGACTAATTCCCTAGCGTGAGTTACATTCAGATATAAGGCAACCTCATTAAGATAATTTGTAAGTAAACACACGCGAGAAATTGCAAAGTGGCTTCCAGCATATGCTTCCGATATAGACATTGAATATGATGTAATACGACGCGCCCCCTCATTATGATTAGATAACCCATCTGATAACAATGTCATGACAAATATTTGCGGGGTATATTGATAACCATTGGTGGTATTAGATGATCTAACTAATGCGCGGACACGAAACTTTACATAAGCAGCGACTTCATTTTGAGCGATTGAGCACAGATATATATACCCTTCTTGAGGAAGGCGTTCATTCCTATAGGATAAACGGCGAAATCCACTGACTCCCAATTGACTGCTACCGTTGATTTGCAAGGTCGTATCATGTGCAATATTCAGCTTATTATTCGCCGCAATCAATCCGTTCCCGGTATTAATCCCCACCCCATTGCCATCGACCAGCAGCCCTTTAGCCAGATTAGGCTTGACCCTCACCCCATCGCTTGCCAACTCGATGCCGGGATTGCTGGCAGAGAGCGCCAGCTTGAGTGCATTACCATCAAATCTGAGACCATGCTGCGTAGCCGTATTGATGCCGACCCCCGCCGCCTCAACCAGCAGCCCTTTAGCCAGATTCGGCTTGACCTTCACCCCATCGCTGGCCAACTCGATGCCGGGATTGCTGGCCGACAGTGACAGTTTGAGTTGATTGGCATCGAGCTTGAGGCCATATTGCGCCGCCGTATTAATACCGACACCGCTATTATCCATCCCCAATCCGCCATTGACCTTGGGTTTGAACTTAAGCCCGTCGCTGGTCTGCTCCAACCCTGAATTCGTCGTGGCCGGCAGCACTCTATTTGCCTGCACATAGCTCTCTGTGGCGATATTGCTGGGATTGGAGCCATCGTTATTACATATCTGGGGTAGAATATTACCCAGCCCCTTAAACCACAGCATCCCAGTGCCACGCTTTTTAGCGATGCGATAGCCACCGTAAAAATTAATCCCGAAATCATCACTAAACGTGAGATTGCCATTAGCAATCGTACTGTCACCGGACTTGCTCACATAGTTAGGAACAACCCCCAGCTGATTGCTGTTATTTACACGCAGGGTATTATCAATATTAAGCGTTAACCCACCACTATATTCACTCGCAGACAAGCCGCTATTGGCCCCACATTTGATTGAAATACCCTCTTTATCAAGCCACATGCCATTACCGGGATTGATTGATAGCCCATTATCCGAAAGAAACAGCCCACCGCTTGCCCCCTCGGTCGTGCCATTCTCGCCATGAGAATCACCACCATTGGTATGCTCACCTTTTGCCAGTTTGATATTGATTTGGTTATTCTTGGCAATCAGGCCCTTGCCCGGATTCACAGCAACCCCTTGCCCATCCAGCGTCATCCCTTTGCCTGGGTTGACCAGGACACCGACACCACCGCTGTCCACCTTTATTCCGGCTGCACTGTTGGGTTTGACCTTGACCCCGTCTGCCCCCACCTCCAGCCCGGGGGTTGAGCTTGCCACCGCCAGCTTGAGCGCATTTTCCTCCAGCTTGAGGCCATGTTGCGGAGCCGTGTTGATACCTACCCCTTGCGGCTCAACCACCACGCCCTTGGCGGTATTGGCCACCACCGCAACGCCGTTACTATCGACCGCGACCCCCTTGGCCCCATTGGCTACCACACCGATGCCGTTCGCATCCACCTTGACCCCGGCGCCACTATGGGGTTTGATCTTGACCCCATCAGACTCCACCATCACACCGGGGTTATTGGCAGAGATCGCCAGCTTGAGCGCATTGCTCTCTAACTTGAGGCCATGTTGTGGAGCTGTGTTGATACCAATCCCACTGACATCGACCATCATCCCTTTGGCGGCATTCGCCACCACCCCGACGCCATTGCTATCAACCTTGATACCAGAAGCTTGATTGGGCACTACCCATAAGCCGTTTTCATTTACATCCAACCCCCAATTTGGATAAGGCTTGATGGAAACACCATATGCGTCAATTTGCATACCCCGCCCGGCATCCACCGCCAGCCCGTCAGCAGTAATGCTCAATCCACCATGGTTACCACTGGTACTCCCATTGATGCCCTGCCCACCTCCGCTATTGCTAGTAGCGGTACCTTTAGCCAACTTGAGTGAAAGCTGGTTATTGGCAAAGGCAAGACCATTACCCGGGTTGATGGCAAGCCCCTGCCCATCGACCGCCATCCCCTTGCTACGGTTCACCACCACCCCGATACCACTCTCATTGACCGTGAGCCCAGCAGACGGGTTGTGCTTGACCCTGACCCCATCGTCACCTAACTCGATGCCAGGATGACTGGCGCAGAGCGCCAGCTTGAGCGAATTGTCCTCCAGCTTGAGGCCATGTCGCGAAGCCGTATTGATACCCACACCCGCCGCCTCGACCATCACGCCTTTGGCCTGATTAGGCTTGACCTTCACCCCATCGCTGCCCAACTCGATGCCGGGATTGCTGGCCGACACTGACAGCTTGAGATGATTGGCATCGAGCTTGAGACCATGTTGTGCAGCGGTACGGATACCAATCCCGTCAGCATCCACCTGCAGCCCTTTGGTCTCGTTGACCACGACCCCCATGCCAGTGGGTACAACCTGCATCCCCTTGCCCGGGTCCAACTTGACAGCCAACTGCCCACTCTCTTGCACCTGCAGGCCAGAGGATGGGTTGGGGGTCTGCTCTGGGTGCATTCCCAATGCCCGGCGCCCATATTCAGCAACATCAATCAGATTTTCAAAATCCGCAGCCAGAGGAATACTGCGCGCCTGGAATCGCTCCTTAAGCTCATCAGTAGTAGGGGAGGTAACGGAGAAAGTGATATCTTCATATTCATTTTTATTCATTCTGTTTCCCTTATTATCTGCACACAGGAATTCATCTCTACTAACAATAATGACACTCTTAACTCATATAATCAGGCATGCTGATATATGTCATATAAGTGATACTAGAGATTCTTGATAATAAATATTGGTATGAAAAAATTGCAGGAATTAATTTAATATAAATTAATAACCAGGATAGGAATATAAACGCATGGATTTTTATTAAAAGAACGAGCTATTCAAACCTTCTACTCTTGGCTCTGTTACGCATCACATCTACCATACGTGACAGCAATGCGGTTATGACTTATTTATATCCTCCTTATCAGCAAGCGAGGGAACATAAAAAAGTTCCTCATTAGTAATCAGATCGCTATTCCACTCGTTACCATCGGCCCCCACTACCCACTCTTTCTGTTGAGAAGTCGCAATATGCATAGACCCTATCCCTTCAAGCGCATCAGGGAGCTGACCCAACGCAAGGTGTTTCATGAGATCGTATGATCTATCACCCAATATTGCTTTATTACTTTGCCATTCACTATAGGTCTTCGCAAACTGCGAAAACTCATTCTTGGGCTTCCAATGCAATAACATTCCTAGATGGGATGGTATCTCAGCCAAAATAACTTCCCGAACCCATGATTCAGTGGCGTATGGTTCAGAGGATGAGTTAACCAGTAAATCCTGATTAAACACAGCACTGACCATAAATGAAAATCGATCTTTAGTAGAATAAGATGAAGGTAAATACCATACATATGACGATGCATATTGATCGGATGGCAATGATTTCTTACTACTTACAACCAACGTATTGGCAATCCGGTCAACACTAACTACAGTGAGTTGTTGTTGAACATCACCATGATAAGCAACATGTCCTGAGTGTGCTCCAATACGGTACTCTAATAGCAACTCATCTGCGGCCTCAAGCATGACCGGGAATGAACCACATGTCAGTCTTTTCTGTCCTTCCACTAAACCAGACTGATCTGCTGCATAAACAAGTCGATAATTCATCTCTTCAAGCCAAACATCACTATTAAGCCAAGCGAGCGAATCTGGTGTTGATGACAATATTTCATCAAGATTTCGCTTCAGAGAAGCACTGGCGGAAATCGTAAATGAAAAACTATTTTTGTTATAATCAACCGCCGTAACGACCTGAGATCGGATGACAAATGAATTGCTCCCTTCGAAATCTATAATAAGATCTAGCACCATTCCAACTTTTAAATGAATGACATCTAGAGTAGCAATTTCTAGACATTCTTGCCCATCAATAGTTTCTATATAAACACGATTTATAGACTGAGGAGATACATACTTTTCATTTGGTTGTTTAGGTAATAGTGCTCGATGTTCCACTAAGTAAAAGGGTAAATTGTCTAATGACACGTTATCATAAAAAATTGCAGAACCACCCAATCCGAGCCGAGCAGCAATACGGCGTTGCAGTGACGATACTTTCCCATATGTAGAATTTGCTCGGTGATAAACTAATTCAGCCTGTCGAGATAAATAACCTTGTTGTGATGCTAAAAATGATGCCGGTGGCTGACTAAATACATCAGGTGCAAGCTGAGCATTAAAATAACCTAACATGAACTCTGTGATCGCGAGAGCCTTTGAACGATCAAATTGGCTCTTCGTCAGTAGATTTTTCAAGTCTTCACGATAATCACTATGTACCTCATCACTGATACTCTTATTAGCAAAAGGCCACTCTCTCCCCCAAACGAGATCTCCCTGTTGCTTAAATGAAAGTAAGGTAGGTAACATTGCTAACTGTTGACAATTGTCAGCCAACATTTGTTCAAACATCAGCATAAACTGGTGTAGATGCTCTTGCTGCAAAGTTGCTGCAGGTACCATCAACTCATAGCATGGTGGAATCAGGTTTGATACTGGATATACCCGACCGGGGTCACGCCATTGGCCATATTGCAATACATCTGGTTGGTTATACATAATGGCAGATGGTTTAAGCTCTTTTTTGATCTCATCAATACCAGCGGTAAAGAGAATATCGCCTTTCGCTAATAGCTGGACTGTTATTCCATCAGCCAATTTTTCCAGCGGATTAGCACCCCATAAACGAGGATAATATCCACAATGACTAGCTTCCCACTGCCATGAGTTTTTTAAACCAGACTCGGTGCTGAGATGACGAACCCCTTTAATCCCCTCAATATCAAGTAAACAACTAACCAAGCCGCTCAAGTTAACCTTTTGTGGTTTTAGCATGTCTATTTCAGGTGGGAGATTAGGGATCCAACCATGTTGTAAAAATGGACCTTGATATATATCTTCGCTTCTCAAACCATCAGCAAACAATTGAGCGGTAGTTTTTCTAATTACCTGTGGAGATATATAATCTTGAACAACACGATATATATTAGCAAGAATCGCAGCTACGTTACTATGTGTCCCGACATCATCTTCAAGATCAACAACAATTTGAGGATATATGTCTTCAGGTTGAAACCAGATAATATCACTAACTGCCTCACCAAGATTTCTATTCTGTGATAAAAAATCATCTAATGCTTTTTTCGCGACAGAAGGATTTTTTTCAGCCTCAGGGGAGGGAATGACATATAAATGATAGTTCCCCAACAAAGTAATTTTTTCCTTTACAACGTCAGGATCATCTGAGCCGATGAAGTGAAACTCTCTCCTTTCTACATCATACCAGTATTGATATTGACTTGATTCAGGCTCTTTATCCATGAAAACATTTGTAAAAAAGAAATAACCATCGGAGCTATGAGTGCTATGCAAATCAAGAATGGCACGGCGATAGTCATCTCTAGTCACGGGACCACAGGTCAATGCTTGTTCCGGACCAAATTCAACAGGAAACAATCCTTCACCAGATATCTGCTTATCTGGGCAAGGAGTAAGTAAATCGATCAATGATCTTGTATGTCGGTACGCTATATCAGATACACCATATGAAATCGCTTCTAGTAAGGTAATGCCAGGATCGTGAGTAGCCGTATCAGTCCAAATTTTACCGGTATAGCGACTTAGCATTTCCCGCGCATTAGTCATAAGGGTATTAGCATCAATATGGTTTTTTAGCTGGGAAAACAATTGGTTTAAACTAGTCATATTGTGACCTCATTTCTATATATCGGGTTATGACCAACAGAGAATCAACACTTCATCATCTCGTCCTCTGATAGAATGCTCAGCGCCATCCAATGACAAACTCACTACATGATCTACATATGTCTGACGTTGTAACGTAGCAACAACTTCGTAGTAGTTTATATAATTTGCTAACGATGCTGCAGCAGCCTTACCAACAGACCAAGGCATAAATGAGGAAATAATCTCCTGTCGCAAAGCCTTCTCTGCCCAATCGCTATTAACCCCATCACGAAAAACGACCTGATAAGATAAATCAACATTTCTATATACAGGATTCTGTACTGTGATGTTTTGCCAGAGTGAACTGTGTTGCTGTAATGAATTTCGCATTGCCGTTAACCTTGCAGCATTGAAGAGTGGACGTAACAAGTCATCATTATCTCGCTCCGTAACTAAAGGCATCACTACCAACGTTTGCATAGTCATCGCAGGAACAGAACTGAGCCTTGCTTGTGATGGGATCATCACGTCATAAACTTCAGGAAACATGGTTTTAAGAAGCATCACCATATCTGGCCAAGTTAATGCCCGATTACGATGTGATAAACGCTGAGCCACTCGCTCTAAAAATGCTGAAGAAGATTCTTTTGGTTTCCCCCCCCAAGATTTCCAAGGCTGAGAAACCGCCTTCACTCCCGGAACATCAAGTAAAAGATAACGAATGGCTCCTGCAGGTAATGGCATGACCGATGTGTCCTCCACATCAGAACCATTTTTTAATGTTGCTGTCATCGCATTTGTTATCACACCATTTAGCCATGGATAATGGGCCACACTGATATTTTCATTATCCCTAACAGGCTCAATCTCAGCTTTAACCCAATAGCACCCTGATGGCATTGCCGATGCTTTATCGCTAGCATTTTCAGGTAAAGTCACAGACCAGAGGCCGCTGTTTAAAAGTCCTTTCGTAGAATCGGATAACACATCTTCAAGACTATACCAATAATTATCACTAGCTAAATACTTCCAAGTCACTCCAAGTGATTGAGGTGAATTTAGATTCCAGAATAATGACACGGCCTGCCCTGGTTTAACGCCAGTAATTCCCAAATAAAGTTCATTTTTATTTAAGTGACTAATCTCTTCACTATGACCAAAAGGCGTCAATGCCCGACAGACATAGTCAGTGATAAAGAGCGCGTCATTCTTAATTAGAATATTTGCAACTGTTGGCACTGACTTTTTATCGGTACGACACATTCGTATCACAGGCTCAGTAAATGTCAAATTAGATAATCCTTGTGGATTTCCAATCCTAATATCACGAGGGATATTGATGGTGAGACTCCGTAAGTCAGATTGATGAATATCTAGTAAATGCCATTCATTCTCACCACTTATTTGTATGGTAAGGCCATCTATTGATAAATCATCATCAAATGATAGCTCAACTGTTTTATTAGCCAGTGAAATGAATTCATGAGATATAATTATTCGACCTGTCATGATCTTCTGATCTTGCCTAACGGAATCAAAAAGTCGTATTCCATTCATAGGAAAAACAGAATCTGAATCAGAGATAATAGCTGAAGTCCCCACCTCTGAACCAGAAGTGTTTATGCTACACCAGCGTATATCTTTCAAACAACTATGAGTCACCAGAAGGTCATTATCCAATACATATTCAATACGATGTCCTTTCTTATCTTGACCGGCATCCAGGGTCGTTCCAATCGGGAGCATTAATGGGTCACAAAAGTGTTCTAATGTGAACGATATAGCAGTTACCGAGGGTTCAACAATTCGTTCTTTTAATTTAAGAAGCTGCCTATAATATAGATCCCGATGCATTTCAGGCAACATATTCATAATGTCACGTGGAACCTCAAGCATTTTCAACATAGCCAATAGAAATGCCTGATGGGGTAACGTAGCCCCATTTAAACCCACACCTTTCTCATAAAAGTCAGCAAGCTTATCAGGCGAACCTCCATTCATAAAAAAAAAATCCGCCCAATTAGATAAAGATGACTTACTATCGGTTTTCTGTGATTTATAAGGAACCAATGACAAATAATCATATATGTACTTCATGTACATAAGCACGTTTCGATCATCTAACAAAAACCGCGGCGTGGTGATGTCTGCTGATAAATTACTATCTGAATTGCTTGACATTTTCATTTTTATTTCCTGATACCAAGTATAGAATAATAATCTGATGCTTTGTGACAGTAGGCAATATATTCGCCATAAGCATTATGTTTCCGCTCGTATTAAAAATCGACGGTGTTATTAGTACATCATACCAAAACCTTGTGATAATAAATTTAATTTACAAAACTGTCTCTACTTTATATGTAGGTTAAAATAATTTGTAGGTATGACAGAATAAATAAAATGTGATAGTAACTTGTCTTATCAAAAAACTTCGGATATAAATCTATGCACGTACTGTATCTTGGCTTTGTATAAACTTTCCTTTTCCATAACTAGGCGCTACTGTATCAGGAGAGCTAATAGGAGGGGGTAACATTGCCGGAGTAGAAGGTGAAAAGCTTGCGATAAAAAAACTTCCTTTACCGACTACAATTAGTGATTTTTGATTCTTACATACTGCAGATATTTGGTTAGCATCTAGTGACTTAATTGTTACAAATCCAGTACCTGGCACAGTATGAGTAGCGGTAATATATGTTGCACTTAACTTAACGTTTTTTTCATCTCCTTCAATACATACTTCTTTACCACAAACAAGTACATCTCCACTAGCTTTGATCTGTGGCGGTTCTACAATTGTAACAATTCGATTTGAGAATAGAGGCTCAAATGCCATCAGATCTCCATCGACAACCACAGAAGATATCATCCCACCACCCCATCGATCATATTGATCCGCTTACTAAACTGATGAAAGATATCACTCCCACAAAGACGATAATTAACCTCTATAGTCAATATGCCACTCTGCATATTTAAAGTATCAAACCTGACGTCAACAATCTCAACTCGAGGCTCATAACGCAATACACAATCGTTAATTTGCCTTTCTATATCAGACAACAATGTGTTGGTTATATTCGAGAAAACAAATTGATTCAGGTCACAGCCAAACTCCTCATGCAATATGCGATCACCAAATTGAGTGCAAAATAAAATATTTAGACTTTGAAATATATCATCCATACCCTCAGCCATCACAACACCTTGCTCAGTAAATGTTGGTGGAAATGACCACCCTCGGCCATAAAGATCGGCAAGTTCATTACTCATGTATTTAACCTTATAATTATTTCAGCTACTTTTTCAAATCTATCAATCTACTATTAATTGTGACACTGTCTTCACCATCAATAGAAATCTGTTTTTTACTTTTTATTTTAACATCCATTTCAGATGCAGCTTCAACACCTGATTCCTTTATTTGAATAAATGCATTGGGAACACTCATATTAATAGTTTCTTGGTTGGGGTCGAAACCCAATTCAGATGATGCAGACTTCCATCCTTTCATTCCATGCCCATCTCCTGGTTTAATTACAGGAGTCCTTTGTGGGTTATGGAGCGAGCCAACAATTACAGGATAACAAGGATTATCATCGTAAAAAGAGAGTATGACTTCATCACCCGGCTCTGGATAACAAATAAAACTGGCTTCTTTTGATGCATATGGCATTGCAAATCTAGCCCATATCTGATTTTTATTGTTATGACTATTCAGAATAGGTAAGTTGACATTAATCCTAAATAGACCTTGCGGGTCAACTTCCGCATATGAATCTACTATAGCGGGCTGTAATCCATTTACTCCAGGCAAAGAAAAATTATTAGATAGGGTATGTACCGGCTCACCAATTGTTACTATGGTTGTCCACTTTGATGGAGTAAATGTATGGTTCACCGCTGTAATAATACCGGAACCATCGAAGTCATGACCAAATCCAGTCAGTGTCAAAGTCTCACCCAACTTATATTTGGTTGAACCAACAGCCTTAAATTCACAATTAATTGAACTTTGCCTAATATTTTGCAATAGAGCATCAGTACAACGGTTCAATGAACTATAGGATGGCCATATTCCAAGTGAAATATCCCAACCAACCTTACTCAACGAACTATTATTATGCTCTGCTAGCCGACCATCAACCATATTTGTCGACTTAGCTACAACAGAGACAGCTTCACTTTTTTGAATATCCCATGCACTCAATGTTAATTTTGGTGGCTGGTCAATGATACTGAATTGCCACCGCCCCTTTTCAATAAGATGACCATCTTTAGCATCAATGACTGGACCAGGATGATTTAATTTTGGCTTAATTATTCTAATGTGACCCGGTTCTGGTATAAACCAGGACCCATTCACCCCAAGACAATAACGAAATATTTGCCAATCAGAACAGCGAAACTGTATTAACTGCTCATTCGGATGATCATCTGTTACTTCATTATCAACTCTAATACCTGACCATGTGCATAGCGATTGTGCAATTTCACTATTTTTTTTGTTTTTAAAAACTTGAGAGCGAACAGCCTGATCTAATTTTATAAGCTGATGCTTTAAGGTTAAGGATATGTAGGCATAATTGTTCTCCAGATTCAAATCTTTAGAAATAAGGACACCAACAAATAGTAGGCTTGAACCTTTTCCTTCATCAACATTAATTATAAAATCGTTACCCAACTCACATCTTGATAAATCATAAACCCGCTTGAGATCATCGTGTGAGGTATAAGGAATTGCAAAATCTAAACTCGCAGATGAAATTGAATTTACACCAGACAATATTTTCATAAAAATCAATTTACTTGTCAGATCACGCAGTTCGACATTATTACTAGTGATCGTAATTTTGACATTTTTATTGATATTTCTATCATGATTTTTATTCATTCATTCCCCCTGTTGGCGAGACTATTAGTGTCTGTCCTGGCTCGCTTGCATAGAGGTTATCCAAATTATTACTATTAGCTAAATCCAGATAATCACCGGCCCCCCTTACAAGCGCAGCTGAATGGGTTGCTAACATAGGTAAATTGCTCATGTCTGGAACTGTGACAAGAGCCTTATGTGGTGACTTCAAGTTAGTCATTGCTTGCTGTAATACCATGCTAGAGTCTGCCATTATTGACAATGCAACAGTGGCTCTTAGTGGTGTCCCATCGCGTTCAAACAATGTATAATTAACGGAGTAATCATTACAGCGGCCATTAAAATCACGACCTGCTGCACCACCAACCAATAGCTTCCCCCAAGATATAGATAAAAAATTAGGCTCCCTTGTTTGGGGTGATACTGAGTAACATAACTCATGTAAAGCACTTAATTTATCCTCAACAGATAAATTATTACCTGGCATTCTAGCATCAAATATCAATTCTAAATATAAGTGTCCAGGGCTAGATGTCACGTACGTATTACTCTGTACATCACTATTGATAAAATCATTCCCACTATAATTCGCTTTATAATTCAACCTTAATGAATCTGGGTTGTACATAGCCATAACAGACCCAACAGAATTTCTCATTTCACGGTCTAAATAACCTCTCACAGTTAATTTAGCTAACGACCTTTCTAACATGCTCATATCCCTCTACCTCTCTCCATTCTGATGATCTCTAATACTTGTTTACTAATTATTTCGATCAATCGAGACTCATCATCTTTCATTTTGTCTATATGTGTTGGTAGTTTCTTCCGCGCTGTATATTTAGCATCATCAATTTCAGCTTTTATTACTAGTTCCCTGATTTCAATTGTCATGCTTTAGATCCCAACCAAAATAAGTCTTGGTAACGTAATTCCAGCCGATTGATCAATACTTTACTCGTCAACGCGTCGAAATCGCCAGTACTCCAGCTAACAGGTAGTGCATTACTCAATGTCCAACTCGCGACCGGTAGAGAATTCTCTCCAAGTAAAATAATGATAACATCGGCATAGACTAATTTACCACCGCGCATGATACTCTCAAAAACGCCGGTCAACGGCGTAAGCGTCATAACTCCTCGCTCTAAAATCAAAGAACCATGTCGTATTTTCTCTGCAAGGTAATTATTGCGAATATTCTCGCCGCCTTCACTGCATGGAGTGACCGATACCTCTCTAGTCAGTCCATTTATTTTTTGAAATGCAAAATCCAAAGGGCTAGGCAGTCCCTGGAAAATAAAACTCGTTAAAAAATGATGAGAGAGTGATGGTTCAAATATTTTTGATGGATGTAGAGAAAGCATGTTTTCGCTCCATTACTAATTACTTTTTACATATTACCAACATTCAAATTAAGTGTAACTTCAATAAACTCTGCTGGGTATAGAACAGATAAGCGAATTTTGACAATTATTTTACCTTCAAGTACATCACGTTCACTCATAGACTCATCAATACCTATTAGTATATTGAATGCCTCATCTTCTTGAATTCCATATAATCCCCCTTGATACCAGACCTTACGGAGCCAATTTGTAATTATTCCTTTTATCTTAAACCACGTTATTTCATTATTTGGTTCAAATAAAAACATCCTACATATTTTTGAAGTATTTAGTTCCACCCAATTAATAAATCGGCGGGTTTGGATATACTGAAATTGAGAACCTAGATCGGTAGTTAATGTTCTGCTCCCCCAAATTCTGGTTCCTTTACCTGGAAAACTACGAATGACATTCAAGGATGAACCACGGTCAGAAAATAATTTGTGTGCATCTAGCCATGAATATTCAGGCTTAATTACCTTAGATAAAGGTATATTCGCAGGAGCAGACCAAACCCCACGCTCATGATCATTTTTCTGGATTGCAGCAACGACAGCACCGGAAGGGGGAATAATTGTTCGAGATGCCCCATCACTATAACTTGTGATCAAGTGTGGCCACCAGACCGCAGCATTCTCAGAATAATCACTTTCATAATTATGTACACAGGTTACAGCATTAACAGGTGATCGAGGAGAATCAAGCACTGCAAATAGTGCACGGCGAACCTGGCTCAAATTCAACATACGATCCCAAACTTTATGCCATTGAGTTATATTTCCGTCTGGGATCAGTGTGCAGTCAGGAAATGCCAACAAGGTGATGCTTTGTTCCGCTTGAACAAGGTGAGAGAGTTGCTGTGTATCAATTGCGGCAGTAATTTCCTCAGAAGTCATGATATCCAACTCATCATAACATCCTAATGAAAATATATATGCATGCATCCCACCATTATCAAAAAAATGCTTAATGGCTTTATATAACATACCCAGCCCGGAGTGCTGACCTCCGTAATGCACCTCATAGTCTGCAAGTGATTTAATTATTGGGGAAAATACTGACGATACTTTTTTCTGTGTAAATCCGATGAAGAGTGGCACCGCACTTTCAATGGTACTATCCGAGGCGGTATTTTTTTTTTCGATCACATTGACACCAGGTGATCTACTTTCCATATTATATTCCTTTACATGTTAATTTAAACTCACAGGAGCCCAGATAAATGAGCTCCTGTTATAGATATATCGCTATTTAGCTACATCCTGACTAAATTGCAAAATGATAAACTCTGCTGGCCGAACAGCTGCAATCCCGACTTTAACGATCATCTTACCTTGCTTTACATCATCATCCGTCATGGTAACGTCTTTCCCAATCTGGACAAAGTAAGCTTCTTCAGGTGAGCTGCCTGTCAAAGCACCTTGTTTCCAGATGGCATGTAGATAATTATTTACTGCTGAACGAACCCGCTCCCATGTCGGTTGATGATTAGGTTCAAACATTGCAATTTTCATTGCATCCTTAATATCTTTTTCAACACTGTTGAATAGTCGTCGAACAGGGATGTATCGCCAAGCATCACTATCTTTACAGGTCCGAGCCCCCCAAATTACAGGACTGTCATTACCAAACTGGCGAATCATATTCAGTGCTTTACCATCCATATGTTGCCCTTGGAACTCATCTGTTACTTTACAGGATGGCATCAAACCACCTTGTAGTGAGATATTAGCAGGGGCTTTCCAGACACCACGAGTCCTATCATTAAGACAATACAAGCCAGCAACTGCAGCACTCGGCGGAATATTTACAGCCGACCATGTAGCAGAAAGCCATGGATAATAGATAGCCGTATTGGCATTCTCATCATATGCATCACTCCACTTATCGTCCAATTCGATGGTATTGGGACCATCAAGAATTGCAAACAAGTTATTTCCCTCTACGCAGAGCTTTGCAACAACCGAAGTAATATCTTGCCCAGCAGCAACCAGCAATGTGACATCATCAAGTTTTGGAATTTCAGCCTCAAGAGCCTTCACCGGGATAAGATAACAACGACCACCACCATTTTCAAAATATGATCGCATTGATACATCACGTACAGAGGTGATATCAAAGATACCTTTTTTTTCCTCCATATAATTCAGCCATGAAGTCACTCGTGTGGCTTTAGTAAATACTTTATCATCATCAGCGATAGCAAAAACAGGTACTGCTGTAGCACTATTGGAAATTGACATAGCTGAACTCTGCAGCTCTTCAATATAAACACCAGGATAAGTAGTAGTAATTGGCATAATAGCTCCGATTAATATATTATTAATTATTTAGTTGTTAATGTGTTTGCATCGTTACCAGATCAGCTTCCAGGGTAATTTCCTGTACTGCAATATCATTGCTGGTAGCATCAAAAGAAGGTGCAGTCAAACCAGTTGGAAATGCATTTTGTACATTCCAGGTAACAAGCAGTTCAGTCCCTGTCTCATTGGTCAAACTGATCATAATATCTTTCTTTTCCACACGATTAAGAGAGATTGAGCTAATCCACTCATATAATTCATTCTTTCCTGGGAAAACACCTTTGTTCAGCGTCAGTGATACTTTTTGACGCTGACCTGGCATACCATATCGTTTTCCCGTGCCATCTTTATATTCAATAGTATCGTACTTGATATCCAGGCCTGATACTGATTTAAATGGAATTCTATCATCACCCAGTGAGACAACAAATCGATAGTTAGGGATAGGATATTCAGTTTCAATTTGCTTTGCTGTAATTGTCATAAGTACCTCAGAAAGATTAATAGCGTTATTGGTAAAATTTACTTTTTATACATCACATTAAACACCTCCCTATTAAAAAGGACTGAATTTTAAATAAAAATTATATATGTGATGCTCACAACTTCTTTAATAACAAGAAATAAAATCAATTTATTTCTATTTTAGGGTGCCACCACAATGAATTATTTTTAATGCTATCCGAGCAGATAACCTTTCCTTCCTTTACTAAATCGAGTAAGTAGATCCGGGTTGAGTAGATGCTCATACCACAAACATCAGCAACCTCTCTTGTTTTTACCCACTTGCTCGGTTTCGCTTGATCGGCCCGACTCCATTCAGTGATTGATAGCAGACCTTCATATACGATATGCCTATTTATTTCTGCATTTCTCATTGCAGCTCCTTAAACAAAAGAGTGCTAATTTTAAGTACTGAATACACTCGAAAAAATGATTTTCACTATAGACGAATATTGAAAATATCACATAGCCCATTAATCATATTCTGTTGTAGTATCCATACCTCATACAGAAATATTTAAAAGATAGTATTTGTAGTTACTTAAACAATTAGAGATTGATTAGTGATTGTTATCTAATGCGTCCATGAAAGCATAAAATAACGAACTCCTTTTTTCACCATCCAATTCATTAGCTATCGCCCTGATTTGCTGACATTGTTTTTTAATTAAAGCTTTGCAAGCATTATTATTACCATATGAAATATTTATTTTTTTATCGTGACACTCTGGAGGTTCATGACCAATAGTTGTTGTCAACATCAAAATCTCATCAACTATATTGTCATTAAGTGGTCGAAGGATACCACCAAAACGAACCAGTTTATTCACACCAGGACAACATTCAACCTTGCTTATCTGCTGTTGTTCATAGTCAAAAAAAATAAATATATAACCCGGAAATAATGGCTCAACTACTTTCCTAGCATGACCAGGACGATCTGTTCTTGGTTGCATCTTGCAGATCTGCGGTATAAAAACTGAAATACCAAGCTGCGATAAGAAAAGTTGCGATTTAAATGCATTACCCCGGCCAGGTTTATGACTGGCAAGATACCACCGCTCCAATTTCAGCTCCTTTAATAAAGTTAATAGTTACCGATTTAAATAAGATCAACTTAGATCATATCAAGCGTAGTTATATTAAAAGGGATAGCTCCGCCAAATTCATTCCCAAGCTAGGATGAATAAAGACATCAAAAAATTAAGTTTTCACAGCTATAAAGATTGTGCTGTGGCAAAAAACAAAACCACTGTGCATAACCTTACATATCAATAGATAGATAAACTATCTGAAGTCGGTGGAGGTGTATCTCAAGAGTATATCTAACCCTTCACCCCAGTTCGGACATAAGCATATCCACTTCTGTCCAGGGTGTGAAGACAGAAAACGATCTTTTATTTTGCATTACCTATAACAAGCGGGATAAAAACCTAATAAAAACACAGTTAAAAACAAATAACAGATAAAAAAACCAAAAAAACACAATCACACAGAATTTCCGATCGCGAGAGGCGCTATTTTTTTTCCATCTATTTTAAGGCGAGCCAATCTATCAAATTCAAATGAACCCCACAATTTATTGTTACCACACCAAATTTATTATAGGTACATATCCAAATTGTCATATATTATTTTATTCTGCGCTATCACCAACGTCCTTCTTTACCACCTAATGGCTACCGCCTTGACGTTTGGGATAACGACAAATCTTGATTGATCGTCGTATTACAAAATTTGCCAACTACATTACCCAACCGCAGTCGCCCGTTTGGCTAAGATATCTCGCCTTCCCAGGTATTCTATGGTGCATACTCGGGGCCCCTGGGTCGGTCGTCGCAGACACCAGGAGTCGCACTCCCGGTGGTGGATGTTTATGTCTGATGATGCTGTCCTCCCAGCAATGACGCAGGATTGGCTATTTACGGCGCCTTCAGCAGGTTGTTCGTGATGTATCCAAATCCTGATTACGCGATGGGTTGCGTGAGCACAGCGTCATCGAGATCTCAAACGCATCAACGCTAGCGACAACCAGTTAGCCCCAAATCATGTGATGACTTTGCAACGTACAAACCAAATAAAACTAGTTGGATAGAACGCCCTCTTGCCTTACAGGCCAGACAACATCTGCGCTACACCACGTACAAACATGCACATAACAAAACAGCATAAAGTGCTGGTAATTGACACTTGTGCAGATATACAAACAATCCAATTCGCGACACATACCGCAGAAAAAATTTGGAACAGACAGCCTTTAACCTATTCCCCGGTATGCGCTCACAGATGCCATTGATAGAGGTCAGCCACAAAGCAGCCACACCAGCGGACAAGCCCACGTTGGCCGTAAGGACCGTCTCTACCGCCAGACAAGCCGGTATAGGTCACATGCAAAGGCTTTATATATCGGCAAACAGACGGGTTGAGGATGCAGACTGTCAACAGCCCAGAATTGTCTTGTGGTTCACATCGATGAGCTATGTGCCACTTCGCTGAGCTGGTTACTCCGCTGCCGAGAGAGTCTGATGCGCACATCCAACCCAGGAGCAACAGCTGGCCGAAATAATAGAGACTGGCCCCGATGACTCTCTGGATCAACGAGCAAACCATGACGCAGGGGCATTGCCGGCAGCCGATAGCACTGCTTTCACTATCAGTGTCGTCGCCAACGTGACAGCCCTGATGTCAAACGGGTTGTTCGATCGGTATTGACACACAAGCCAGGCAGACTTCATCAACTCGCGTTGCAAGCCAGCGAGCCAAGGCCAGATGGCTCTGGTCATTGATGCTTGCTACCGGGCTCACGCGCAACGGCCAAGGCGAAGAGATAATTTGCAAGTATGACAGAGGTGAGCTCCCCCCTTGTCAGGAGCGTGATGCTGTGGAGAAGATCACCGCACCAACAGCCATAGATGGTGGTACCGACTTGCAAAATGAGAAGATTGCGGGCAACAAGGAGGAGAGGAAAGACAGGAGTGATATCAGGCATGGGGCTCAATCAGCTGCTCCCCCCAAGAAACCGTGAAGGGTCATCAGAGTGCAGAACCATCATCGACAGAGGTCGGTAAAGTAAAAGCCGGGGTTGATATTGGAGTTGGGACACGTCCCTTGGTGGCGCAAACGAAAAAAAACCCGCGGCCAATGGTCGCGGGTCAAGCATGGTACACATACACGCATGAATGTGACAGGAAACTCACCTTGCAATATTGCTGTAAAAGACAATATCAACAAGTTGAACTGACAAAATACAGATCCAAACGAGACAAATCAAGTAATTTCTACCTCACTTTGGATTCTGCTCAACCCAGCTGGCCATACCGATAGGAGATAACAGGGTATGGTTCAGCAATGGGTCGTGGGATAGACATGCAATGGGCATCATGATGCCAGCCCGCGGTTTGACAAAAGCAGTCACGTTAGCGCAGCTGTGCCTACGGTGTGCTTGCTCCCCGAACAGCTCTCACGCGACACTATCCCGTGCGACAGCCCCAAGCCCCCCCCCACCAGATAACTTGCCAGAGCCAACAGCAACGGTTTGGATTAATTGCGCACCACCACCCAAGCCGCCTTCGCGCTTAAGGATCCCAAGTTGGTGTTCAACATGCCGGGGCACAGTCATACCCGAAGATCGCCGTGTCTTGCTGCTGACATTCCCGGAGTCTGGCTCCGTGTCCAGTTCATGCAGCCAATCGCTACCTGTCATCTTGTCTTGGTCCAGTCCCTGCCGGTGAACAGTTACCGTCCCCCCCCCCTGCAACAAGGCGCAGTGTCAGTCACTGCGCCTTGTGCCTCGCCATTCAGGGCAGGTCCGGGGTGGTAAAGATCAGGGTGACATCATCACTAAAACGACCAGAACTGAGCCCGGTGGTGGTGGTACTAAAGCCGGCATCAAACCGGAGCCGGTATTGATCGCGCCTGGCAAAGGTCTCGATAGTGACTGGCGGCTGGGCACCCGTCCCGTTGCCATCGATCAGCAGGCGCGGCTTGTTATCGCCAGTGAGGGGCGTTACCGAGAGGGTATAGGGTATCCGCTCCGCCCCCTTGATGAGCTTGCCGCCAGTGCTGCTGCGCGGCTCGATTTTCAAGTATCTGCCCAGCGCCCCGCTGATGGTAGCGGTCACCGCCCCCTTGCCCACCAGCCGATTGCCCGCCGTCATGGTCACATCCAGCGGCAAGCTGGCAGGCATGTCGATCACAGCGATGGAGGGCTCGACGACCACCTTGATCTTCATATCCCAATGAACTGGATTTGCTTTCCATGCACCAGTCCCTCTCTCCTGGAGTAGATGCTGGAATGTTGTACGGACCACAGGAAAATCATAGACACCAGCAGGAATTTTCAACTCCGTAAGAGATGGTAAATTTTCCCTAAAAACAAATTCAATGTGTAATGCATTAAAGGTCACCTCCCTATCGGATGAGGTATAAGAAGTGGCTTGAACACTTTCACATGTAGTAGATAATGGCTTACCATCTGTCAATATATTTAATTCAACATATCCACCGACCTCTGACATACAGTTCTTTCTATTGTAAGCTCCATAAGCAACAACTGCAGAAGCATTGAGCCGTTTTACTCGGTACGACATGGGCAATGAATAACCACTTACAGTGTTAGTACTGTTAATATCACGCCCAACTGGCCACAGCTGATATGATTGCTTAGTAAAAAGCCAAGGCAACTGGGTCATATTGCGCATTTCTGCAGGTATCTCTGCCTGCCTAATAGTCAGAGTTTTCCCGGTCGAATCAAATGTGCCAATATCACTGCTCGCTACCACAGTGCCATTATTTTTTACCGTAAAGGTAACGTTGTGGGTCACCACGGCTAAGGCCTGTTGGCTCAACAAGGCTAACAGCAATAGCGCCACGGATAACCAGATAAGCCAGACCCTGAACATAAAGCTCATTTTTAGCGCTCCTGTTGCTGGCGATAACGCTTGTCATGGTTTTGTACCTCAAATACCATTTTCGGGCCGCGCAGCCATTCGGGCACCTCAAACTGCTTGACCCGGCCTGCCAGCGCCAGAAAGGTCATGCTGCAGGGTTGATCCGGCTGCTCGCGCACACCGTTACTGCACTGATCCAACACCGCAAACAGGGCGGTATTGCCGCGGTTATCCAGGGTCAGTTGGCCATTGCGGCGATCGTAGTCGAGCTGGTATTTCATCTCGGCGCGGCCAGCCGGCACCACATAGAAGGCGCGAAACCCCACTTGCAGGTTCATGGTGTCAGCGTCGCTCATGCCGGTTTTATGTGCCTGGGGCACAAAGCTGACGGCATAGACATCGTCATGCAACCGGCTTGCTGCCTCGGTCAGCGGGCGCAAATTCACTTTGCGTGATTCACCCGGGTCGAGAATAAAGAGCGCCGGGTCGAGCGTCATGGTCCACTGAGCCAGGTTGTCGCGAGTGAGCGGGGTCTCGTGGCTCTGGTTGTCGCGAATATCAATGCGGGCGAGCTCGGTGCGGATAAAGACCGGCTCCTGGCTGTTGTTGGTCAGGGTAAAGGCATCACCATCGGGATGTTGGCCGCTGACCAGCACCATGGTGTCAATCGAGAGACCCTGGGCGGTGATGGCCCATCCCGCCAGCATCGAGGCCATCAGGCCGCGCAGCAAGGCCTGCAGAGTGTACTTCATTGTTTGTTCCTCCATCGGTTATCAAGTCTGTGCGCCCCAAAGAGGCGCGGTTAATCATGGTCAGCCAGTGTGATCCGCACCGGCTATGGGTCAGGTGTTCATCGGCCCGTGGTCATGCCAGCGGACAGGTTAGCGAGGTGTCCCCGCCAGCATTGACGGCCCATCGCGATCGCGGGATGGTGCAGTACAGTCAATCCGGGCCAGACGGGTCAGGTTCTGCTCGGTATCGACCTTGCGGTCATCAAGACATTGATAGCGGCCCGACACCAGCTGGTAGCCACCGTCACCACTGAGCCGGATCTTGAACAGCCCCTCATCCAGCTTTTCTACCTGCATGCAGGCTTCGCCATCGCAAGTGAGGTCACTGGCCGGCGAACCATCAGGCAAATAGAAGGCGCCAAGTAGTTGATATTCACGTTCGAAGCGGGTCTCCATGGTCAGCAAGGTGCCGGGGAAGGCAAACCCGCGGATATCCTGATCGCCCCGATTATGAATCAGACCGTTATCGCCCTGGACTTTCACCGTGTGGTATTGATAGTTGCCAAGCGGGGTGACTTGCGTGTCACCCGCAGCTTGAAACCCTTTGGCCGTGCTAAAATCCCGTTCGTTGCCCATCACCAGCAGCCCGCTCTGACTCACGGGCTGCGACTGCTTGTCAAGCGTGCCGCTGTCGCGGACCATCAGATAGCTTTCACTCTCATCCACGGTGAAGTGAAGCCCCTCAGAAGAGAGGATCTGGCTCCCTTCCAGCGAGAGGAAGAGGTTGTTATTGTTCTCGCTCAGGGTGCCGTTGCCAGTAGTCTGAAACGCCGAACCACGATAATTGAAGGATCCGGAGGCCGTCGCTTCGGTGCGCATTCCGTTATAACGAGCCCCCGCCTCAAGCGAGGTGGAGAAGTTACCCATCTGCGCAAATTGATGACGCACTGTGCTGTACGCATTACCCGTACCGTTACGGCTGCCCTGCACGTTGGCGATCATCTGGGTTCGTTCACCCAGGGGCATCGACCAGTTAACCCCGAGAGTGACATCTTTATAGCCACTCTTATCACCAGCACTGGCCATCGTGACGTTGTCCGATATGCCCAGATTGACCCCCAAGGTGGAGTTCGCATAAAACGGCATCGACAAACCGGCGTTGGCACTGACGGTTTGGGCACTGCCACTCTCATCGGGGGTCATCTCGTACAAAAAGAGACTGGCATACGCCGACAAGGAGCCCCACTGATAGCTGGTCGACAGGGATGCCTGCTGATAATCATTGCTTTGGCCAAAAAGCATGGTGGAGAGACGGGTATCGACCGGCGTCGCTTGCCCGCGGCTCTGCATCGGCTCACCTTCACTGCCGGTAAGTGCTTGATAACCAAACGTGACATTGTGCCAAGTCAGAGAGCTTTGCACATAGCGGGCACTGTCACTGAACAGGCCCACGGCACTGTCAAACCGAAGGGTATCGTTGACACTCCAACTCATGGCACCACTAAAAAGCTGCTCCTGATCACTCAGGATCACCCCAGAGGCGAGCTGAAGATAGTCGAGGGGGCGAAATGCCACGCTCCCCTCGGCAATCGGCAACTCTTGCTCATTACTGCGCAGGCGAGATACGCCCACGCTGTAATCCATTTGTCCAGTCGGTAGTGTTACCGATGGGTTATTGTTGATACTCACCACTTGCTCTGTCATGACATTGTCACCAGATTTCAGCTTGAGGGTGAGCTGGTATATCCCGGGCGGTAACTGGTCATAGCTGATATACTGCTGGCCCGCGTCAACCGGGCGGCTGAATAGCAACTGCCCATCCCGGTAGGCCTCTACCGCTCCTGCTTGCGGCATATAGAAGTAGGTGCGCTGATAGCTGCTGCTGTTTCCCCGCATCAGGTTGCGGGATGACATCAGATACACCCCCTCTTTTTGCTGGGAGCTGAAATTAAGCAGACTGGTTGTATTTTGGTTATTGAAATAGCGACTGCGACCCGCCATCATGCGAAATCCGGCCAAATCCAGGTTGTACTCGAGATTATCTACATCCAACGAACGTTCCTGATTGTTGACAAACCCTTGCAAATCAGCACGTAGATGACCATAGGGCAGACCCAGCACCATCTTGTCGTTGAAGGTGGAGCTGAGTTCACCATTGAACCGGCTGCGAAACAGACTCATCTTGTTGATCAATGCGGGATGACTGTTATATGCAGCATGATACTGAGGCTTGCCGGTATCCTCCCGATATGTATCAGGTGCCAGCATGACCCGCACTCGCTTGGCGGGCGCATCGACCACTACGCTGAAGGAGTCTGCCACCTGCACCTGACAACGCTGCTTGTCACCCTTGCAATCAGGGGCACTCCCTTTACCAATCTGCAAGTCTGTGGCAAGTTGCTCTGCCGCACCATCACTCACATTGTTAACCAGCAAAAACTCTTTAAAACGGGCAATGCTGGCTGCATCGTCGAGTCGCACCTCATAGTTGCCCAGTTGGGCATCGAGCTGAATACTGTTGCCATTGACCAGCACAAACTCGGCAACCATTGGCCGTGGCGCCATCAGTGCCTTGAACTCGTCAGGTGCCCGTTCTTGCATAAGACGTGCATACTCTTGCGGCAGCTCTTGTGCGACGCCGATGCCGGGCGCGATCAGCAGCAAAGTAATCACAACAACTTCGCTAGACAATCTCATGCACTATAACTCCCCATAAAACATTAAGATGGCACCGCCAGTACAATCGGCTCCGCCATCGACGACTTCTCTTGTCAACAGCGGAAAGCGAAACGATATCGAGCCATGGGCACTGGGCACATCTCGACCGAATTCGGTGCTGTATAACATCGACATGGTGCTCGCGGGACTTTTGACATCTCCAGCCTGCCCAACGCTACCAATGGTGGCCTGTGTTCCGTTGGACCAACGTACCACCGGCTTATCGAACCCACCTGCACGGCTCGGGTCGATGCCACTGTAGTGGTAATTACCGCCCTTGGTGGCACAGTTCAGGTTGATATCCCGCACCCCGATGCTGTAACGGGTCGTTGCCTCGGCTGCCGTACTGTCAAGGTAGACATGGTAAGCAAATCGTCTGTCAACGAAGCTCTTTCCCACACTATCCCAATTCAACCTGACCTGCTGTTCCATGAGTGTCACAGCAATACCCGGCGCCACTTTGGCAGCAATATTAATATCTGCCGAGATAACCAATTGCTTTGTTACAGACGCGTTGCGAGGTACCGCTGCATACAAGTCGAAGGCAAATAGACCTGCTATCACTAACCACTGTAACTTCATGAACGCCCCCTAAAAAAAACGCCGGCAAGCCGGCGTTTTAGATAACTACGCGATCACACTTCGGCTGTGAACATCACAGTGGCAGCAACACTCACGCTGTCACCAGCAGAGAAAGAGTTAACCGGAAGGGTACCTTTGCCTGTAACGCTCACCGGCACAGCATCAGCAGTCGGGGTCGCGCCGATAGTCGCCAGCGTAACTGCACCAGCGGCACCGGTGGAAAGAGCTGTGCCATTGGCACTAATGATTGCAGTGGGAGCTTGAGCCGCCGGATTGGTAGCATTCAGACCAGCGAACGTGACTGGGAAAGCAAGATATGCTTTAACTGTTGACGATGCCTTTAAAGTGCCAGTATTGGTCTTGATACCAAATCTGAAAGCTTCCATATCCAGAGCCTTGGTACCAGCTGCAGTACCATTATTAATATCGAGCTTACCTGTCGTTGGCACATAATCCGTACCGCTAAGGATATCCACGAACTTCCAGTCACCAGTTACAGATGGAGCGGTCGGAACGGAACCCGCCCACCCCAGTGAAATTGCCTTGGTTGAGACAGCAGCATTCGCAACCCCTGCAAACCCCAGCGCACCCAGTACAACCGCCATTACAAGATTAGCTTTAACAAGAGTTTTATTTTTCATCAGTTCAGTCCTAAATCGTTTAAGTTGAGACACTAACTTTAACTTCATTTTGAAGGCGTTAAACACTTTGAAGAAAACGCCACACAAGGTTTTTGAAGGAATTTCAGTGTATTTTGTTTTTACCACCGTGGGTGCCACAGCGGGGAGCATTTAATCATAGACAACAAAAAATAACCAAATGAAATATTCGACATACATCTATTTCAAAACAAACAAATAAGGCACCAATCGGCACGCAATGAACATATGAAACGACGCTTCGATGCCAAAAAACAAATAAATATATGTATAATTTGCGCATCACAAATAATTTACAATAAAGTCACACCTAGTATACTTACATTCGTTCAATCAAGATTGAATAAAACGTTGTTTTTTGTATAGGCATGCCAATGCTTTTTGGAGAAGAATATGAAAAAATTAGTACTACCTTTGCTTTTGTTAACCATTTACCAGCAACAGGCACATGCTGAAGGATACTATGTAAGTGGAAAATTTCTCGGCGGTGAACAGAAAGCCGACAACATGGAAACCAGCTTGCGACCACGGGTCGGAGATGTCATTAACATCGATAGTAAAGATAAGTTTGCTCGTGGAGCCATTGCTCTTGGCTATAAATATGATAATAACTGGCAAGTCGAGTTGGAATACAATAGCAAAGTAGACAGTGAATACCGTACCGGCAGTACACGTTTTGCTAACTCACTCAACAACTATCAGGTAAGTACCGAAAAATTGATGGTCAACACATATCGTGCGATCCCCATCAACAATATCTTTTCTTTCTATGGTCAAGCTGGCCTTGGCCTTGCAAAGGTTGACGTAGGTGGTTGGCAAGGTGTTGAAAGTCGGTCATTTTATTCTAATACACAAACCAACTTGGCTTATTCTGTCGGCGCTGGTGTACGGGCTGATATGCACAAGTCTGTATTTGTTGATCTCGGTTATCGCTATACAGGAATTGGTAAAGTAGAAAGCGGCATGAACAACTTTGATAATAACTATGGCAATACTCTTCGAGATGAACAACTAAAGGCAGACCTCTCAGAACAAGAAATTTACCTTGGGATGAGCTACATCTTCTAATTTGAGATAGCAGGCAACTGCATTGATTGGCAAGTGCCTGCTATCGTCACGACAACTGGATAAAATGCTTTATTTATTGAGAAACATTTTTCGCCGCCAATCCAAGATGACTGCGTAGACTATTATTTTATAGCTACACCAAGACCAACACTACATTAACAACTAGTCACCAATATTTCCAACCAAACCATGGGTTAGCGTTTCCCATAAGTAGTGAAACTTTCCTTTAGTAGGTCTTGTCTTTTCTAGAAAACGCTCAGTATAAGGTAATGATATACCCTCACGCAGTGCGTAATGGTTAAATCCGACCTCAAACGTACCGATTGTATTCAACTTATACCCCTCATAATTTACGCATAGTTTACTTCCACTCTCTATTTGATATGCACTATGCAACTCCATGGTTTTCGTGAGTCGTAACTTGGCTTGACTCGCACTGTCTTGATATAGATCGACACCATTTATCCTTGCGGTTTCAGCCGTATTTATAATCGCAGCCAAACCATAGGCAGTATGCTCAAAATCGCGACAACTCTCTTGTGCCAAACCATCAACATAAGATACGGGATTATTCCAGTAACCTAGCGTTTGTGATTCATTTCTGGTACACCAGAATGCATCTTTGGGTCTTTTCCCATCCGTCTCAAGATAAATATAGGAAGGAACCAAACTACGCCATTTATCAACTGCACGATCAAACTGCATCTTGTTTTTATTAAACACTGCAATATTAAGCATTGCTTCAATTGCACTGGCATGCCAATTTTTATTGAAACAAGCATAACTACCGGTAAACATTCTGTCCAAATCTGGAGAGAATTGACTATCAAACATCATTGAAACGCGTTTTATTTCATCAATAGACCATTGATCGTAACTATCTCTTATTATGCTTGCAGCACGACTAAAGAGAGTTGCACTCCATGCTGCCTGTAGCGGACCATTATGGTTGGTATGCCCCCCTTTTAAAGTGTTTGCCCAAGCATTGAGAATCTTCACAGCATTTTGAGCATACGTTTCATCACTGGTCATTCTCCACATGATAGCCTGAGTATAAGCTGCCGATGCATCTCTAGTCTCATCATCACACCCATAGTTTGGGTTAGAGTATGCCCCACACTCAACCGTTAGCCAGGGCGTTGGCACATAATTTTTAGTGGCAAAGCTATCCTTTACAGCTCTCTCATATGCCCCACGCCAAGGTTGGCTATGGAGATTATCCCGGACATAGTTAATCTGTCGCTCATTGATAAAAATCCCCTCACCAAATGCAACGCTATCTCCAGCGAAGGAGATCAAAGGAAATAAGGCAATTGCAATTCTCTTATCCATTCAATTATAAACTCCTCATAAATACGTCGAAAGCAGGCATAAAAAATATATGCATATAACATCCGAACATGTCATTTAAATTGACATTGCAAAAAACACCTTGTTTAGCATGAACAGTAACACTTCAACAGTTGTTATCTACTTAAATAAAATTGACTCCTTAAACAATTGTTCTGCATGAATAGGAGATATTAATTCGACAGACCGATTCTCTGGGCAGACTAAAGACGTCTTGTTTAGCTTATGTATATCCTCGCCAATGAAAGCCGCTCGATTGGCAATAAATATCCCATAAACATTTTGATATACAGACAATCCGTTTCGTTTGCCAAGCTCAATGGCTGCGCGCCATAAGCTATTACCATTTGTCTTTATTGTGCAGACACCATTCACAATTAAAATATCAACATTTTCATTATCATTTCTCGCACAATTTTGAGCAGGAACCTTTGCTTTTAATGATTGTTTTTCAGTCGCCAAAAAATATATATCCGCACCATTTTTAAGCTCTTCACACTTCATTTTAAACTTTAAAGTAAATAGCCGCTCAAGCATAACAACATCCACTTTAGAAATATAACCTCCATTTGGTCTAATAAAAACCTCTCCATTTACTGTTGGCGTTACAATATTCATTGTTAGCACTTGTTCACTGGCATCGTAATGTTTAAACTGAATAAATCCAAACTCTTTTGCATTTATATTCCCACAAAAAAACATAAATATAATAATAACGAGCAAACTCCCCCCCCCCATATTATTTCTTTTTAAAAAAATTGAAAACATACCTAATAAGCCTGAGGATCAATATTGTTAGCAACATCCACTATCCCAACAATTTTCCACATCATATATAACAATTAAAAATAACCACTCAATTATCAAGCAAGCATAGAAATTTCAATATCCAGCAAATAGTTAACTTATAGAACCCAAAAAATATATTGTCACGGAGTGGTATAAAAATGGGGGAGTAATATCAGCGTTATTATTAAAAGTTAACCGCTTCTTTCTATGAACCAGCCATGAGGCTTACTTCTGCTATCTGATGCAATATTAAAAAAACCGACTGAAGACATAATATACAGATCTCGCTGTATTGTACGCAAACTTATCTGTATACCCTTATGAGCCAACTTATCATGCAGCTGTTTTGCTGTGATCTTATAGGGGCGAGATGGTATATTATTCAATATAATTGCCAAACGAAATATTCTACAATTCATATTATAATTGCAAACCAATTAGTAGTATTTAAAAAGAGAATTTGGTATAACTCTCGCTCTTGGCGAGATCCTGATATTTAGCACAACTGTTAACAAACATGAGTCAATCAGTAATAACCTTGATATTTTGCTCATAACTGCGTTTAATTACACTCGCCAAAATATTTTTCGCCATAACAAATAAAACACCGAGCATTAGACCTAAAATTATTGACATCATTATAATTAAAGCTCGCTTTGGTTTTTCACGATCTGATGAAACCTCTGGGTTACTTGTATAAGAATATGGCCTAAATTTAATGCCAGTGAAAGAGAGCTTCTCAAGCCTGTTAATTTTCACCTCTAACTCAACTATCTTGGGCTGATAGGCTTCCAATTTTATATTTTTAAGTATCTTTAGTTTTTCCTCTAATCCTTTCTCGCCAAGGCTAATAGGAAATCGCTCACCATTTACATCAAAATTTTCTAAAGGAAAAGTTACCGTTGCAGCTTTTGCAATCAACAGATTAGATTCCGTATTATTGATCTCACGCTGAAGTTCTATTTCAGTATCGTACCTTAAGTTTCTCAATGATCGTTTTAACGTACTAATCTGAATGTTCCTATTAGCCTCCAGATCACCAACTAACTTTTTAGTTTGCTGCTCTACAATAAAATCAATATATTCATTGAAGAATAAAAATGTATTTTCTGGAGCATTAAAAGAATAAGATAGAGTCATGCCGCCCCCCCCTTTTTTTACATCAAAGGGATGCGCGGTTATCATTGGAGTCCATGCCTTGATAAAATCTTTTTTTCCTATGTCGCTTTTAAATTCACCAAAACCATACATCTCTATTACTTTAGTAAGAAATGCCCTTTTATTTACTTCACTATTATATTCTAAGAGAAAGTCTCGGTAGAGATGACTTCCATCAGGAAAACCTGAAAAACCTTCTGCACTATAATTTCCCGCCATACTAACAATTGGAAAAATATCTTTCTGTTCAGGTGATTTCACATTGGCACTAGCCATCCAAACCTGCTTTGCAGAATAAGCATAAGCGATCCCAAAGACAGATGAAATTAACATGACAGCGACTATGATTCGCTTATTTCTCCATAAGATGAAGAACCAATCCAACAAGTCAATTTCATCCTCTCCCTTCTGCTGCCACGAAGAATGTACTTTTGAATAAAATGTATCGCTCATGAAACCCCTCATGATTATCACAAAATTATTAAGATGTATTTATATTATTTAGCCAAGCACTTTATTAATAAAACCACTTCCTAATCGGCCTACTTTAATTGGCTGAGAAAATAAAAAGCCTTGCATTAAAGTAATCCCCATGGATGCAAGAAACTTAGCTTCATTTATCAGCTCCACACCTTCCGCAACAATCTGGATATTTAACTCATCACAATAAAGTTTTATCGATTTTATGAGGGATTGTTTCTCCTTAATCAGGTGAATATTAAAAATACAATCCCTATCGATTTTTATATGATCAAATCGCCCTGACTTTAAACGGTCAAAAAAGGCAAATCCGGAACCAAAATCATCCAAACTAACCCTTACCCCCATATCACTTAAATGCTGCAAGTTCTGCATGAATATACCCTGCTCGTTGATAGGTTCATTCTCTGTAACCTCAAGGATTATTTTTGATAAATCAAACCCATCCGCTTCTAAATTTTTTAACTGTTCAAATATCTCTCCGGAATGGCAAACTTGGGATGGTGCTATATTAATTGAAATAGGCTCAACAATTACGCCTGAAACTTCGACCACTTTTTTTAACATTAAATCAAACATTTCAGGCCACAATTTATAATAAGAACAAGCATGTATTATATCTTTCGTGGGAACATGTTCATGCCTTATTAAGGCTTCATAGCAATACACAGTCCCACAGACCCAGTCAATAACTGGTTGATAAACTGCGTAACAATTAGATAGTATCTCCTGAATTTGAGCTAAGCTATATCCTGGCATATATATTCGCTCATATTCATTTCGATACTCAATGACCATCCGTGAACCATTTATATACGATACCTTTGCTGCGACATTCGCCGCATGGATCAAATTATCGCTAGTCAATGCATCAACAGGGAATATCACTGTGCCGGCAGACATGGAATTAATAAAGACTTCCCCATCCACAGTAACACTCTTTCTGTTAATTCCCATGAATAAATCTTCACATATATCGCATTTAAAGCCAGGAATAATGGCTGCTAATTCATTCACTCCAACCCTTATAACATCAAAGCCTAAATGAACAAGCGTATCAGTTATTATATTTATATATTTACCAAGAAAACTACTCTTTACATATGAAACATCTACAACTATCATCATCAACGTAAATGGAACACTGTTTTTTATTTTTTCGTCAAGTAGTGAAGACAAGTTAGATCTATTAAAAACACAGCTAACCATTTCATTCAATCTCTATATTAACAGGTAAACCGATAGAAATAGGTGTCACAATTAAAAATTGGACAGCAGACTGTTTTTATCTATCTATAATTAAACGACAAATCACATTGTTATTAAAGAAATATAAAAGTGATAAACTCATATCAAGCACAACAACAATTGATGTTACCGATGGAAGAGAACGTAATGAAATCATTAAAAATCAATGAATTAAAATCAATAGCATGTATAGCTAGTGTTGGTAAAATCAGTACAGCCGCTTCAATGTTAGGAACATCTCAGGCAAACTTGAGTCGCCTACTATCTAGCATAGAGACACAAATAGGTCTAAAGATTTTTGACCGTTCGACAAGACATTTATCTCTAAGTGATTTTGGCGAAGCGTTACTTCCGCGTATTCAACATGTTTTACAAGCCAATGAGGATGTATCCCATTTTATTGATTCATACAAAGAAAAACCGATAGGCCATGTAACCATTGCAGCGCCACTAGGGGCGCTTGTTTTTCTTTCGCGCTATGTCATGCCTGCGATTGCTGCCCAGCACAAAGACATATCTATCTCTCTGGTATCTTATACTATAGATATTGATAAAATGGATTTAGTTATGCCACCGGAATGGGATCTAATGTTCTCATTTTCGATGCCAAGAGATGAAAATCTCATTGCACGCAAGATCGCCAAGTTTACTATGGGACTTTACGCATCACCTGACTTCATGCAAGAGAACCCCATTAAAAAGGTAAATGACTTAAGCAATAGTTACTCATGCATTCTATTAAGATCACTCGGTGAGAGCTATAACAATTGGTCATATACAGATAGTGAAACAGGTGAGGTCAAAAATATAAAAGTAAATGGTAAATACCTATGTGATCAAGCTCATTATGCAGTTGAATTAGCACGACAAGGTTTGGGCGTTGTTTATGCTCCATTGTTTTTAGTGAGAGATGATATTGAAAAAGGGTATTTGGTGTCCTGCTTCCCAAATGAATTTAACGTGGAGTGTGATGCATACTTGCTATATAGAAACCGCAAATATCAACCACATAGGGTCAACGTTATAATTGAGCAGGTCGTAGCACAATTTAATGATATTGAGTCACAAAAAAGGGAAAATAAAAATGTTTATTAGATTTTGATTCTCAACATACGTTATAGGACAAGTTTAATGCTGTATACCATCGCATTAAACTTATGCCCCACTATGTTTATTTGACAAATTAGCTTCAGTCAATCAAAATTGAACCATGATGTTCAATATCTGAGTGCAAAATACAAGGAGATACTTTACACATGAACACATCAAAAAAACGGAAAGCAACTGTTGTTTGTTCATTGTTGGTTTTAACAACACCAATCTATTCACTAGCAGCAGAGACGCAACCAAAATATAAGGCAGATGTGCCAGAGTCGATTATCACACCTAACGTAATACATACTGATCTACTTGGTGATTTATCATTTTTTGATGGCATGCCAAGTGATAAAACCGTAAAGACTGCTTACGACTTTCTCGACTTTTCACGAGGCTCTCAGGCTTTTCTGACGGGGATGCCAGCAGCATCCATTTATGCCATACTTGAAGGCATTAAGAAGGCCGGTGTAAAACCAGGGGATTTAGGTATTTTCGAGAATTTGATTGATGCAAGGTCTTTATTCCTTACAGCAAACTCTACTACAGTTTATGCTATGGCAGAGATTAATGTAAAAGATGGTCCCATCGTTGTAGATATTCCACAAGGAGAACTAGGACCGGTAGATGATGCATATTTTCGCTGGGTCATCGATGTTGGTACAACCGGACCAGATAGGGGGCAGGGAGGAAAATATTTATTTGTTCATAAAGATTACAAGGGGGCCATACCGGATGGTTTCTTTGTTGCTAAAACCCCAAATTACAGAAACCTTATGTTTTTCCGTGCGTTTGTTAAAAATGGAGATATAGAAAAATCAGTAAACAATATTAAGAGTAACTTTCATATGTACCCACTGACAAAATTAACCGCCCCCCCCCAGCAACGTTTCGTCAATCTTTCAGGGAAAAAAATGAATACTGTTCACTCTAACGACTTTCATTTTTACGAGGAACTAAATTCTGTTGTTCAATATGAGCCAGCGGATTCTTTCGATCCAGAAACCGTTGGACTATTCGCCTCGATTGGCATCAAGAAGGGTCAACCATTTAACCCTGATTCAAGAATGAAACGAATCTTAACTCATGCAGTATCTATGGGGAACACAATTGCCAGAGCTATAAGTTTTGCGCCACGAAAAAAAGAGGTATTTTTCTATCCAGATCGTCAATGGACCTCACCTTTTGCTGGTATGAGCTATGAATTTTTAAATAATGGTGAAAGAGTTCTTGATGATAGAATCTTTTTCCATTATGTAGCTACAGGGATAACTCCAGCAATGGCTGCACCCAAAGTTGGAACAGGCTCAGCCTATGCATTCACGGCTAAAGATGCTACGGGACAATATTTAGATGGCGGTAAAAACTATTCAGTAACCCTTCCCAACCCTATACCGGCAAATAATTTTTGGTCATTTATGGTTTATTCTGGCCAACATCGTTCGATGCTAGAAACAGACCAAAAACTTGCAGGGCTCGATAGCCTAAACCCTCAGATCAAACCCAATCCAGATGGTTCTTTTACCATTTGGTTTGGTCCCAAAGCACCTGCAGGTCATGAAAACAATTGGATACAAACTATGCCTAATAAAAGTTACAATGTTATATTACGTTTGTATGGTCCACTGGAATCTTGGTTTGATAAGAGTTGGAAACCGGGCGATTTCCAAGAAATTCCTTAAGATAATCACCAAGTATATACATCTTCCGACACCGGCCCTAACCGGTGTCGGTCGAAGCTTCTAAATAACTGTTCCTATTCCTAATAGTGCTACACTTTCACTGAGCCATAGCGTGTGTAATTCATAGAGATCATTTAACTATGATGTGATGCTATGAACAGGGAAATTCAGCAAAGATTACTCTGGGTACGCCTCTACAAGGAAACCGGTAACGCAGGTCTGGTATGTCGTCGGTGCGGCATATCCAGACCGACTTTCAGGAAGTGGTGGCATCGCTACAAAGAGTACGGTGATGCCGGTCTAGCGAGCCTCAGTAAGCGACCTCAACACTCTTCCAACCGTTAGGTCTGGAGCTCACAAGAGCTGCATATCCTAGAGCTCAGGCGGACTCGCAACTTAGGAGCCCTGCGTATACAGAGCGAGTTACGCCGACATTTTGATATTTCCCTCGCTTTGGCAACGATCCATAAGGTTTTAAGCAGGCATGGGGTCAAACCACTTGTCCAATATCGTCAAAAATCAGGGTTTGTTCGATACGAACGCCCTGTACCAGGCGACCAGATACAAATGGATACTTGTAAGATTGGGTCAAACTAATACCAATACACAGCGATTGATGACTGCACACGATACCGAGTATTGTGGCTATATGACCGATGCACTGCCACGAATACGCTTGATTTTCTGGAGGCTATGTTAGAGGAAATGCAATTTCCTATACAGAGAATCCAAACGGATTGTAGTGGTCAACTAAATCCGGACACTTGATTAGGCCGATCCTCGGCTCTTGCTGGCGGTATCCCGTCATTGTGTTGATGTGGACGCCGCCAGTTGTAGTAATGCATCAGGTAGTGGCTGATATCCCGTCTCGCTTCCCGCAGACTCATGTATCCCATAGCCGGCACCCACTCCGTTTTAAGACTTCTGAACAACCGCTCCATCAGCGCATTGACGCTCCTATGTCAACAAACTCGCGCTGAGTCAGCTAAATCGGCCAAGATCAAAGGGTAGAGTTCCCTGACGATATAGCGTTTCAAACAGCGCTGGATCTCTTTCGAAGTGCATCAGCCGGTCCAGGATCGCATCTGCCAGGGTGTTGTCCCCCAAGCTCGCGTACCACTCTTCCGTTGGCAGCTGACTGACCACGACCGTCGAGTATTTCCCATACCGCTCATCCATGATCTCCAGCAGTGCGTTGCGCTGCTCGGCATTCACCGCTTCCAGTCCCCAGTCATCGAGGACCAACAGCTCTATCCTTGCCAGTTGACCCAGCTGTCTGGCGTAACTGCCATCTACCTTGGCCTGGCTCAGTTCAAGCAGCAGACGTGGCAGTCGGTAGTAACGAGTGCTATGCCCTTGCTGACAGGCTTGGTAGCCCAGCGCACAAGCCAGGTAGGTTTTTCCACAGCCACAGGGGCCGGTAATGAGCAGGTTCTGGCCCCGGCGCAGCCACTCTCCTTGGGCCAGATTTGCTACCTGTGACCGCTCCAGGTTGCGTGCTGACTGGTAGTCCAGCTCCTGCACCGTGGCCTGGAGTTTGAGCCTTACCTGCTTGACCAGCCGAGCTTGTTTACGCTGCTCCCGGCTCAGTTGTTCGTGTTCGACCAGCAGGCTTAGACGCTCGATGAAGGGCAGCCCTTCGTAGGTACTCGCCTGTTCAAGTTATTGTTGCACGGCATCCGCCATGCCGGTCAGTTTCAGGTTTCTCAGGCGGGTCAGGGTTTGTTGGGTCATGGGGCGTATCCTCTTTAGTGGAAGCTCTGGGGGCCACGGATGTTCTCGTGCTCTTGCGGTAACTCTGGGTAGCTCAGCGGGCTTGCGGGCAGTTGGTCGCGGCCACTGGTCAGCACCGACTTGAGCTGTTTGAGTCGCACCAGTCCTTCCCGATTAGCCAACTGGCAGCAGGCCTCGACCCGTGATGGCGGATACTCCCGGCTAAGACTCAGTAGCCCCAGGCAGAGTCGGTATGCCTGCTCGGCATGGGCTTTCTCTTCCAGCCGTTCGCTAACCCAGCACAAGGTGCCCGGTCCGATGTCAGCAGCCCACTGCTTGAGACGGCCTGGCGTCCAACGTTGCTGCTTGCTGTGGCGTTCCGGCATGTGTTCCGGGATCGTGCTCATCCCCGGGATGGTTTTACGCGGATGGCTCGCGACCAGCTGTTGCTGGTGATAGACCTGAAGCAAAGTGTCGCCAGCATGGAGCTCCAGTTGCTGGCCCACATACTGGTGGGGCACCGAGTAGTGGTGCTGCTCATAGCTGACGTGATAGTCGATGTTGACCTTGACCGTTCTGATGGCGACATAGCGATAGGGATGCACCGGCAGTGGTCCCAGTGCCGGGCGGTCCAACTGCTCAAACGCTTCACGTCGGTTACCGGGCAGTTGCTTGAACGGGTGCTCGTTGAGCTCATTTAACAAAGCCCGGATGCACTGGTTGAGCTCGGCAAGCGAGAAGAAGGTCTGATGGCGTAGACGGGCCAGGATCCAGCGCTCGACGATCTGCACACCCACCTCAGCCTTGGCTTTGTCCTTGGGCTTGTAAGGGCGCGCTGGCATCACCGCCACCTGATAATGCTCGGCCAGCTGCTGGTAGCTGGGGTTGAGCTCGGGATCGTATCGGCAAGCCTTGCTGACACCGCGCTTGAGGTTGTCGGGGATCAGTAGTGCCGGTGTACCACCGAAAAACTCAAAGGCACGGACATGGCTTTGCAGCCAGTCCGGCAGTGACTGGGACCAGGTGGCCTCGGCAAAGGTGTAGTTGGACGCACCAAGCACGGCGACAAAGATCTGGGCCTGACGGACCTCACCCGTAGTCGGCGAGACGATGGGCACCGTGGGCCCGCAGTAGTCGATAAAGAGCTTTTCCCCCGCCTTATGGATCTGGCGCATGGAGCGCTTTTGCAACTGACACCAGGACTTGTAACGGTCGCAGAACTGGGAGTAGCTGTAACAGCTGTTGGGATAGCGCTGGGTGTACTCCTCCCAGAGCAGTTGTTTGGAGACCCCCTTACGCTTGAGCTCCTGATGGACAGAGGGCCAATCCGGTACAACATGGCGGGCCGAGATGGTGGTATCGGCCTGCGGATAGAACAGGGCAGCCAGTCGGCCATCATCAAGCTCGGTAGGTAAGGGCCAGGTCAGGCCGAGCGTCTGGGCACTTTTGAGGAGTTTCTGGATGGAGCCGACACTGATCTTGGTACAGATACTGATCTGGCGAAAAGAGAGCTGAGCCTCCAGCCGCAGTCGCAGCACTTCACGAATTTTACGCATTGCAATCCGCTTGGCAGACATAGGCTCTTCCCTGGCAAAAGGGAGAGCGTATCAAAGGTTGTTAAATCAATGCGTTAAGGATGATTCCGGTGAATGTGAACAGTAATTCCGGGATGTTGAACATTGTTTCCGGAAAGGAGGGGCAAAGTGTTCAGGTTGAGCCGGAACCCCCAGTGGCAGGGTAGTTGTCGCCTAAACAGATCACGTTAAATGGAAGACCAGGGGTGGAAGAAGGGTTCAATGACTCGCTATTCTGATAAACATAAATCGGTTTTGCTCAAGAAGCTTTTGTCCCCCATCAACATGTCTTTCGCAACCGCACCAGCTCATTCCGGGACCCTATACCTAGCCATATCCGGTTTATACTTGGCAACACAGGGGCGCTTGATGATTTAGTTCTACTGGGTGGAGGAAATATGACCAACTGTTGGCAGAGATGTTTGTTGTGGGCGGTCGTAACACTCTTTGTGGCCTCTGAGGTATCAGCTAAACCAACCATCGGCATGGTGCTCAAATCTATACGAAACGAATTTTTTGTCGAGATGACGAAAGGGGCCGAATCGTATGTACAAGCCCATCCGGATGCCCTGACATTACAGCTCGAAGGTATACAACAGGAGGTCGATGTCACAGGTCAGGAAGCCATTATCAGGCGTATGATTACGCAGAAAGTGGATGCGCTGATCGTGACGCCGACTGATTCGGTCGCCATGCTCCCTGTGCTGATGGAGGCAATTCGCGCAGGTATATTGGTCATCAATATGGATAATAAACTGGATGATCGGGCTCTGGTACTAGAAGGTGTGAATATTCCCTTCGTTGGCCCCAGCAATTTTGCTGGTGCACGAAGTGTCGGCGATTATGTTGCCAAAGCGCTTCCTGCGGGCAGTAAGGTCGGGTTGATTGAAGGTCTCCCTGGTGCCATCAACAGTCGGGCTCGCAGTGACGGATTCCGTGCAGCCCTGCGCTCGGCAGGCATGGTTGTTGCGGGGGTGCGCAGCGGCTCTTGGGAAATTGCCGAGGGCAAGAGCGCGGTCATCGATCTGCTCAAATCAGTTCCAGATGTCAAAGCGCTACTTTGCGGCAATGACAATATGGCCATCGGTGCAGTCCAAGCTCTGGAGGAGCTAGGTCTAACAGGCAAGGTATTGATAGGCGGGTATGACAACATTCCTGGGATCCACTCATATCTGCAGGATAGACTGGTACTGGCAACGGCTGAACAGTACCCAGGGAAGCAGGCACAATATGCTCTCTCAAAGCGCTGGAGCAAAAAACCCCACAATCCGACTTGCCCGGTGCTGTCCAAACTCCCGTTGAGTTGGTCACACTTCCTTAGGATACGGCGATGAAGGGATGGTGGTGTGCGCTGTCAGCACTATGGTGCCAACTGATATCGGCTGCACCTGTTTTGAACATCTATGCAGATCCCTACCCCCTTTCATTCAATTCAATGGGGAGAGCTTGAGCGGCCCTTATGTTGATGTTTTTGCCCGCGTGGCCCAACAGCAAGGGATAGAGGTTCGTTTTCAGGCGAAACCCATGCGGCGCCTGCTCAAAATTGTGGCCACAGAGCCAAACAGCTGCGGGCTGGGTGTGCACTTTTCAGCAGAAAATGCCGAAACTCTACGCTATGTCGCGCGAATAGCCCCCATTACCCTCGCTGTCTACGCTAGACTGGGAACCGTCCCACAACTGAGCAACATCGAAGCGCTGCGCAACTATAGGGTTGGCGCCATTGATGTGGCTGAACTGAGAGAACTGCTCGATAATGCTGGGATACACTACAAACTGCTACCCAAGGCCAGCCAAGGCATCGCTATGCTGCAAGCGGGTCGCTTTGAATTGTTGATCAGCGATGTGCGCCCAGAACTGGTTACTACTTCAGTTCAGGGAAAACAGGTCCAGCGCGTTATGGTACTTGCCCGTGTTGAGCGGTGGCTAGCATGCCATCCGCAACTGCCCGCTAACATTCTAAAGCCACTGCGTGCATCACTGACTCTGGGTGTTTTCGACCACTCCATGGCCGACATCTGGCAACAGTATGGTTTGAGCTCGGCTTACGAAGGGGTCAGACGAGAATGGATTGTTGTTCCTTAATCCCACTGGGACTCACTGAACTGGCGAATTTGTATACTAAGGCGTCGAGAATTAGACATTGCCATTCCTGGTGGCCGTCAATTCGGAGTACCAATCGCTTTTGAATTCGTCAGGGTAGCGTTTTGCGCTCATTGAAACACCTCTCTTCACGTTGGTTTATCTAACAGCACGGAATCTACAAAACCGGTGGCGATTCACGTGTCTCCTGATTCGCCGACAACCGCTGTGGAATGACATAAACTTGAAGTGTTCAACAGCGGCAGAGAGACTCATTATGACGCTCCAATATATAAGGGTCCTGCTACTTTGCTGCCTGTGTAACTCTTTTACCTGCCGTGCAGAATCCCTCAACATCTATTGCGATAACTGGCCACGTTTCTGCCAAGCTGACGGTAAAGGCTTTTATCTCGACCTTGTCAGGGCAATTTACCAACCCCATGGCTACGTCATCGCCCCCCATATCGTACCCTACAAGCGTGCTCTCTCAATGATCATCAATAACAAAGGAGACATAGCGCTGGGTGTCTATCAGCACGAAATCGAGCATGTACTGCTCCCGGAATATCCCGACTCGGCAGATGACCTTACAGTGATGATGCTCAAGCAGTGGCAGCACCGGTGGCATGGCGAACCCACGCTGGCGGGACAACACGTATTATGGCCACCTGGATGGGCACTCGAGAAGTATCTTTCTGTCACAGTGAATGCACATGAAGTGGACAGTTCGGAGACAGCTATAAAATTACTTCGTAAAAACCGTTATCGCTATTATCTGATAGTAGGCTCGTTACATATAGCAAACACGCCCCCAGCGGACATGCATCTCACTTTGCTACGTTGGATACCTACCTATCCCGTATTCCCCAAGAGCGAGAAGGGAGAAAAACTACAGCAACTCTGGAATACCGAGATGGCCAAACTGATACGTCGGGGAGAACTTGCGCAGCTCTATCGACGTTATGGGTTGTATGAATTTTTTCAAGCTTTTATTCAAGAGATGGAGCATAAAGCAGCGAAATCCAAGAGTAGTGCAACCAAATGAACAACTACCTGATGAAGCCTCTCCTTGATTTAAGTGCTCGCCAGTAAGGCTTGAGCTTCATCGCGTAGCGCACAATATCGCTGTGTGAGAATAGAGCGCTTCTCAACTCGCCAACCGCCATATTTAGCCAGCCAGCGCCTAGGGCGACGTGGGTCCCAATTATCAATGGCTTCGCGCAATTGCACATCCAGATCGGTACGTTCTGTGCTCAAGTTTTTTATGGTTGGCATCGGGGTTGGCTATGAGGTACTCGGTGGTTATCGTGGTACTGGCTACCGGAATAGAACTGGTGACCTACTGATTACAAGTCAGTCACTCTACCTACTGAGCTAAGCCAGCATCAAGAGCATACTAAATATGTCCGTATACAGAAAGGCCACGCCCTATCGGCATGGCCTTGTCTATCTAGTTAGATCAGGAATTCATCCAACTGGCGACCTTGCTCGAGCTGCTCAGCCAGGAACTTGGGGGTACGGCCCTGACCGGTCCAAGTACGCTCTACACCATCCTCAACATAACGGTATTTCGGGGGCCGAGGTGCTCGTTTAGCTTTAGCCGCAGTCGCAGCTGCAGGGGCACTGCCTACCAACTCAGTCGGGTCAATGCCAGCTTGAGCCAACATCGCTTGGAACTCAGCCAGCTTTTGCTGATGCTCAGCATTGGCAGCTTGCTCTTTTTCTGCCTGCTCTAAACGCTCCAGATAAATCGATTCAATCTTCTCGTGTGCTTCTTTTACTTGTTCCAGAGACAACTCGCGCATTGCTGCACGTAGACTGCGGATGTTCAACAGCACTTTCAGAAATTCACTCATAGATATCCTTTAATTAAATATGCAGGGATTGTTCTATAGCATACTAATGAGCACTGATGTGCTCAAGCATATTATCGTACTTGACTGCATCCGAAGTTGCGTTGCCCATCCATAACCTTCGTACTCTGTTTACTCAGGTAAGCCATACGAAATAAAAATGCGCTGAAGTTGTCATCTAAGTTTCGCGCTGAATTACGGTCAAACCTGTATTGTGGATTTGCAGGGAAGTTAACCAGCGTTGCATTATCAGGGTATGGGAGACCCAACGCGCTGCACCACGCCTTCTGGATCCGAGTTCCCATGTTGTTAGCATCATAATCCCGATAATCTCCCAGGAAGGCATAAACGTCTTTGTTAAACAGCAGCATCAGGTGGTAATGCGGTGATGCCGATGACTCCTGCTCCCGACACCAGATAACGGTTGGTAATGACGGAGACCCACGCCGTTTCTGACGATAATGGTCTGCACGTAATTGGCTTTTAAGTGACTCCATAAAGCGAGTGATCACTGATGAATCTGAACGCTGTAAACAAGTCAGCGTATCAGTATCATTTTCAGGCGACTCACTAGCAAAACGCAGATCCACACGTAGAGCATAAACACGAGGATACCTAGCCAAGGTACCGGACACAACATCTAAGCTACGCTTTAAATAAGTACTATTCATAGGGCCATAACTGTATGCGTATAAACGAGTAAGCGCCTTCATCTTCAACACTGAATTTTTTAAGTGATTCAACATAGGAGTCCCTACCTTGGTTAATAAACACGGAGGTATAGTTATTGAATTAAATAAATATATATATTTTTTTGCTTAAGCAAATACACCATGCTCTGGATGCTATCCATAGTGGTACATGCTTAGAGGCATGTAGTCTTCACGCTACCCCATCGTTAGATTGCATAGCATATATGCATTGTTAGTAGTGTGCATAGCTATGGATGTATATATGAGTGTATGTATTACTATATGTATTGCTATATATAATACATATACCGCATCATGGCTTATTTAAATAAGCCCATACACTACTCAATCAAATGGACATATATACTAAAATATAAACATAGGGTTCCTGATTCAGATGCAGTTATGATACCGCCCTATATAACAACACTCTTAAGTTACTTAAGCGGAGTACTGCAATCAGTTAATACTGAGCAACCATTAGTGTCGGAGCTTATTTCTCATGTCAATCAACGGTCTCTCAAAAAGTTCAACTGATGGTATTCCTGAATGGCGTCTTCCTTGATATTCTACTAGCTCGCTAACATAAATTTTATCACGGGTGCGGACTAAAGAGCGCCTAACAAGCCTAGGGTATTTCTTCCAAGATAAAGAAATATAGATTGACTGTTTCTTTTTAAAGCAAATGATATCTCCTCGAGCAATAAGAACTTCTATTGCATCTTCTAGCTTACCCGAATTACGTACACAATGCGGGCCACTTCGTCTAATGTCACTTTTTAAAAGCAACACATTATCCCAGTTATGAATAATCCACTCCAGTAACTTATTCACATGTGTCTCGTCCACGAACTCCCGAGCCTCGGGCGATCTAAAGATTATCAATGCTTGATGCAAATATATTTCAGCCAGTTCAATGGCAGTCTGCATAGTCTCATGAGTCACAAGTGCGTTTCTGTAGTCTCTATTTTTAAACACATGAAGTGCCGCCGCGATTCTCGAAGCCTGCTCCATAAACTTTGAACCAAAATCTTTATAGTGTTCCAAATATTCCCCGCCCCTCATTGCGTATTCAATGTCATTAAACTTGTCATTCCAAATTTTCTTAGCACTCTCTGTTAAATTCAGGCAATGACGTTCCTTGCCTTGTGCTCTCATCTCGAGCCCTTCTTGCAGTAATGCATCAATCCTTGAGCTAAATCTACCTAATTTAATTTTATCATCTAGTGATGCGCTATCATCCCTATCTTCTTGACGATAGCCAATCTCTGACTCAGGCTCACACAGTAGAATTCGAGCGTCTAATCCAGAGCTTCTCATCGCATCACCATTACTATCTCTGAATGTTCTATATATATCAGGCTGGATTTGCATGCTCAAAGTCAAACGAGCACCTTCAATATGAACTTCAGGGGCATTGGCTCTGTCAACACGTATAGTTTGACCTGACCATAGTGAGTTAAACAATGCATTATCTTTCATCAAGTCACTGGACAGTAGTGTCCCAGCTTCATCGGACACCAGAGCTAGTGACGTATTCTTCTCAGCTAACATCGACTTCAGTTTTGCGACTGTTATATCCTCAGCTAAAATCCTCTTAACTAACGGAGCTATAGGCATATTTGAATGGTGAGTGTGCCATGCCTCTATTATAATGGGCTGCTCATCACCTTTTTTATACATCTCACCTAATTCCCTCCTTAACACTTTTTCCTTCATATTCCACAATTCCAGTTCGATCTGATATTTCTGCTGTGCAGCATCTACCTGCTCAGCCAAGCATTTTTCAAATTCACGGACTGGTTTCATCAGTAGCTTATCGACCGTGCTTTTTCTCTCGCCAGAAGCAGCTAGAATTAGAGTGTAAAGTGATGCCGGTATTTTCATCTCACTTTTTGGGCTAATATCTACCAACTGCTGCGATGCGATAGCCATTACAGACAACATTTGAGTCAAGATCATAAATCTCGGGGCCTTTGTTTTATAGGCGACGACATCCAGTGGATCCCAAAGGGACTGATCTAACCGCTCAATGACAGCTTCAATGGCTCTGTGTTGATTCATTTTTGACCTCCATTGTTTGACTACTTTGTGACCTGGTTGCGATCCATTGATTGACCTCGCTCTGACGCCAGCCGATCGCTGACTTGCCAAGTTTTATCGCCTTGGGAAAGCTGGGATCATGCCGGGAAGACCTGGCGTTCAGCTTGTCATAAATTGTTGATCTAGCGAGGCTAATCATCTTTGTGAGCTCCGGCATCCTAATGATGCGGTCTATTACGTCTTGCATTACGTGATGTCCTTCTAACGTCTGACTGGATGAGCTCGCATTGTGGTGGACCTCGGGGTAACGTGTTAGGGGGGAAAATCCAAGACCCAAGGGAAAAATCATGATGACTCACTTCTTTACAGAATTTATCGACGCTGTAGCAAAGACCTTGGGGCTTAACTACCCAACCCATTCAACCGAGAAGGCCAGTAAGGACACTAACAAGGATTTGCCCAGTGATGATCCAACCAAACCTAACGAATATGATTATCTGCCAAAAATAAATAACATACGTGAACGCCTACATGCTGGCAGCAGCTTGCCACCTAACATTCTTTCCAATCATATTGATATATTAGAGCATGTCTGTAGCGTATTAATTAGTAAAGAGATTATCCTTCAAGAATCTATTTGCGACACATACATAATTTACATTAAAAATGCATTGATTCCACTGATATGTGCTGACATATTAATCTTTAAAGAGCAAGCTAATGAAGAATCTATTTATTATCATCTAGACAGGATCCTAAGAACAGATAACGTGGTTACCCAAGATGGTGAGCAGAGAGTATTTAGGAAAAGATCTGCCTATAAATACATGCTCGATTACATTGGCAACTGCTTTTCACCCGATATGGGGGCGTCTAGAAGTGCCGGTCTTAGAGTCGCAGATAATTTCATTCATGAATTACTTATTTACTTAGATGAGCTTCCCAAAAAAAACAAAGGGAATCAAACCAGCAGGAGTTTGAACAGAATAATTAATGCTTGTACTGAAAGGCTTTCACCGGATGATTTGATAAACTATTCTTTCATTATCAATTCAATATTTTCTGCTTATACTGCCGTTATCATCTTACAAGATATAAATAATAAAACAGGTATGTTTGACCATTTCCTCAACACTTATATTCAACTCGCTCACGGTACTAATCATTTACTGAACCATTTAAACAACGCCCTGGAATGTGCTCTTCGATTTGATTACAATGCATTTAATGAAGAAGATGAGATACTTAGTGCCACCCTCGAATGTCCACCGCTGTTGCTAGTGAAAGAGAAACAGATAGAGAGAATAGACAACATCATTAATTGCATTACACCACTATTTGGAGAGCAATTAACATATACTGGTAAAAAAGAGTCTAGTTTGGTTAAATTGAAAGAGCAACTAGGTTATTTGTCACAAATGGTAACGCCTCCTCCTCCATTTTACTTTTATAGATTAATTATTGATGACAATGGAAGGCTTAGCTTTAAACATAACCTAAGCACTCCTCCTGACAGTACAAATTCAATTGTGTTCGATATAAATGTTTTTTCTGCAATTGCCGAACTAGCTAATGACAAAAACAATCGATACCAAAATTATTTTTATCAATATAAGCCACTTCTAGAACTACTCGACTCTATTCAAAAAGAATTACCAGACCAAGCTTTAAACATAATCAATCAACTACACAAAGTCAATTTGTCACTATTTGGGTTCAATAAGTATGCATTAGCTGTGCTTGCAATTGGATTAATGTACAACCAAAGACGGTCCACAATAAAAAACATTTCTCTTCTACCACAGGTCAATCACACGATAAATCATCAGGGTAATATCTTGATCCCAGCCTATCCATCTTGCCACTTAGGCTCATGGCTTTCAGAGGATATTTATATAAAGCACTCTATAATTTTTGGCATAAATGAATACAGTCAATACAATGCATTTTTAGCACGAGCTCTCTACTGTTATAATTTTACCATTGCGCGGCATACGACTTCGCGCGGCCTGCTTACAGGTACACTTGATAATAACTTTTTGAATGTTAATTTTAAGGATCTAAACTATCGGTCTCCATTAATCAGCCATGATATACTGGAGCGGCTTGACTCGATATGTGGCAAGATATTGAATGGGCTAGATAAGGTCAGCATTGATGATAGTGATCCTGTCAGCTTTGCAAATTTTTTAGTTAGAAAAAAAATAGTGACCAGAGCGGAGTTAAAGGATAATCTAATCCACTGCGTTACAGGATCTTCTCTCGCTGTCTGCCTCCTAGACTATGTAAGTATAGTAATGCTGTTTACTGTTCCTGGAGATGAAGTTAGAAATTTTATTAAATTGGGTGAAAAAAATAATATAGTAAAATCATTGTTTATGGCATATAGGGCCTCCTTACCTAGTCATACTCGTAAGTGAACGCCTTTGCTCTTTGCTTAGAGTTCCATTCGTTGAATGATTTGCATGTATTTTTATTATAATGTATTTTAAAGGGGAGCGATGTATCTAAAGAATGGATTGAGGCTCCGGTCACATAGCCGCGCCACAATCCCCACAGCATCATTTAAGATGCATGATGACACCTCCCCTTGCCAACAACCTATCCAATACGCGTATCTCCAGATACGGTTTGATACTAATATCAAAAATATCTGGAATATCTAAAATGGCAAACCCGAATGAGTCTTAAAAATGTTGTTGGAAATCGTCGCGCGACCTCATTCGAAACCACCTCGCTTTGCTTTATATATAATGTGCGTTGCGGTTATCTGGCATTTCCATTACAACCATTCAAATAAAACTCAGATATATATTATCTTTATGAACATCCCCTAGGACTGCTTAATACTGTCTCATCTTCATTAGAAATTTTTATATGACTCACCTCATCGAGACCATGGCCCACACTGACCAAACCCCTTGGCATGGCCTCTGAAATATCTTTCCCACACAATAATCCTTAGAGATCTGGCTTAACGCTGCCGGAATGAAATGGACCATCGAACAGAGCGACGTGATGTTTAACGTGGCCTCCGATGCCCTGCATATCCTCCCCTACAGCGACAGCAAGGTACTTTACCACTCCGATACTCTCGAACCGCTCTCGGTGGTCTCCCAACGATATAACGTGGTACAGCCTCATGAGATGCTGCACTTCTATCAGAACTTAGTGGAAATAGACGGCTTTGAATTAGAAACCGCAGGCTCACTTAAAGGCGGCCGCAAGCTGTGGGCGCTGGCCCGTACCGGGGCCAAGACTTGAAACTAAAAGGCAATGACCTGGTGAAGTCCTATCTACTACTGGCAACCAGCTGCGACGGCACGCTTTGTACCACAGCCCAGTTAACCTCGTTGCGAGTGGTCTGCAATAGCACTCTTCAGATGGCGTTGCATAATAGCATTGGCGCAGTCAAAGTCTTTCACTCGACGATATTTGGCCCGGCTATTGTCAAAGAGAAATTAGGGTTGGTATTTTCCCACTGGGATGAATTAAAAACCCAGACCAAAGCATTAGCTGCCCGTCCTGTCGCCCCAGAAGATGCGTTACGTTTCTTTAGCGACCTGCTGGCCCAGCCATTAGATGCCGACAATAAAATTATCCTCACCCGGTCAGTTAAACAACGCAACAAATTATATCAGGGTGCAGGAATAGGGGCTGATCTAACGAGCTCCCGTAATACCGCCTGGGGGTTGGTCAATGCAGTAACTGAATATGTCGATCATCATCGTCGAGCCCGCAGTCAGGACTACCGCCTCGATTCTGCCTGGTTCGGTCAGGGTGCCCAGCTAAAGTCTCAAGCCCCCAATCAAGCATAGGCATCTACACTGACTGGCGAAATAACAATCAATAATTGAGCGCCAATTAGACAAGGTTGGCTCTAATTGTGTTCACTTAACGATAACTTATATGCTGCAGTGCTCATTTGAGTTCGCTTGTGGGTTGTGCCTGTTGGGTTTGTCAGGAAAAACGGTCGAGTTACGAACCAATCAATAAGAATTGGTCGATTTATAAGCAATTTGTGTAGATACCTATGCCCAATCAAGCCCTGAGCCTGCTTCAGTAAACACCACTCTCAATTTATGTCATTTAGCCGTCATAAACTCCTACCCGCCCTAATGGCTGGGCTAGGACGTTAATACCGTCAAGTAGGAGTGGTGATGAAAGCAAAAGTCGTATACGGTCAGGCTAAATTGACTACACAAACACTCGACTAGATCCTAACTTAGGATTTGGCCAGTCGTGCCACCAGCTTATCTACCACCTCCAGCACCAGCGCTCTGTCAGCTGTATCGAGTTTAGCCAACTGCTGGCCTAGCACTATACCTTGCTCAGTGGGACGGTTGCTGGTTTCACGCAGGAAATCAGCCAGCTCACAGTCAAACAACTGAGCTAACTCTGCGAGCCGTACGACGGTCGGCACCACGAGGCCTCGCTCCATCCGGGAGACGGCTTCCATACCTATCTTTAAGTGCTCTGCCACTTGATCCTGAGTCAGCCCCGCCTGCTGGCGTTGGCGTCCAATCGCTTTGCCCACGCTCTTGGCCAGCTCTTCAGAGTTGATGTTTGTCATAAGTCCTCCAGTCAACCCTGATAGTTGACTATGGACTTTCATTGACATTAAGGACCCTTTGCGATGAGGATCACCCCATTAGATCTAATTCACTGAAATAGTCACCCCAACATCGAAAGGAGTTCGACACGACCTAACCTCACTCCATCCCCTTGGTGGCATTTGGCTATCAGCCTGCACCACCATTAACCCATTACGTTTACACCCGTTAGTCCGACAGGCTCGCCTCGTCGGTCAGGCATCCTTTTGCCATTTTTATTAAGGAGAGATCATGAATCGCACACTGCTTTATCCCTTACTGCTGGCCTGTGGCTTATCACTGAGCGCTTGCGATACAGCATCCGCTAATGGCCCAGAATTCACTCTGGAAGTGGAATACACCGCTATCGGGCGACCTCAGATCGTCGTCACCTCGCTCAACGATCAAGTCACCATTCAGAAAGTGCTGATCAATGGCGGCAAGAGTAAATGCCGGGTGATGCTGCGCAGTGACTTGATGGGGTCGGTGGGAGGAACCTATTTCCCACTCAAGCTCAATTACACCGAACGCTGGCGGCTGGTCATGACCGAGCCGTGCCGATTGAGGGAGGTCACCCTCTTCACCAATCTGGGCAATGCCTCTTACACCATTGAATAAGTCGTCTGGAGAGTGACATGACAGAAAACATCAAACTGGCCCTGTGGTGCACATGGTTATCGCTGTTTGCCTTACCGACCTGGGCGGCGCCTCAATTCACTGTGCCAACGGTCACTAAACGGGTACCGGCCAACGTTGAGGGGGTCCTCAATTTCGCCAGCATGCAGTTTTGGATAGAGACTTCGAAAGGAGGTCGCATCATGCTGATGCCGCTGGATGAAGATGAGCCAACGCTCATTCCCAGTGTCAGCCAGCCGGTTTCACTGAACGGTTTTATGCTGACCTATTCAGATGGCAGCCGTTACTTCGAGCCCTCCTTTACACCAGCGTCAGCTGCATCAAGTACCGCATCATTTACCATCGTGAAAAATGATGATGACAGTATCGTCATTCGGTATGGGGATGAGGTGCTGCTACGCACCAATGAATATGATGCCATCAAGCTCACGCACCGATTGCCACTGGCCAACGGGCAGGCGGTCTTGTTTGAGCTGCACAGTGGCGGTGTGGCATGCCCAGTGCTCTATCAGTTGGCTGTCGCACAGATGGGTGTGCTGACCATGCTATCACCGCCTTTTGGTACCTGTAGCGACGAAGGCAAGCTGACCCCCGACCCCAACGGTTTCACCCTCGACCTGCCCGGCAATCCTCGTCAGCGCTGGGTATGGGATGCCAACAGCTTGACGCTGCGCAAGCAGTCCTGACCACCAGCTACCACACATTCACCACCATCAGGGCACCTTCGGGTGCCCTCTGTTTTGTGCCGCATTTTATTTAAGGAACTGTTCATGCCATTACCACAACCGGGGGACCACCTCGTTTCCCCCCGCACCGGTTACCAGCACCACGGTCTCTATCTGGGGGACCATCAGGTCATCCACTACCAGGGGGTCAGTGCCGGTATAGATTCCGGTCAGATAACTATCACTACGCTTGCCGAGTTTAGCCAAGGGCGGGGCTATCGCATCCAGCACCATAGTGCACGAGCTTTCAACCGGGAGGGGAGTATCGACCGTGCTTACTCCCGTCTTGGAGAGGCGCACTACAGCACGCTCTTTAACAACTGCGAGCACTTCGTGCTCTGGTGTATCGAGGGCTTTCACTACAGCAAGCAGATTAACCAGCTGATTGCCACGGGGTGTATCGCACATCTGGCGCTTCGCACAGTGGCTCGGCAGCCTACCCTTGCGGCCCTGCCTGGCATGGCCACCAGCACGGCACTGAACCCATCAGCAACTACCGCTGTGACCGCTGCAGTCTGTGCGCTGCTTGGGAGCTCGGCCACCTCGCTGGCGGCCCCCTTGGCTGCCACCTACGGCCTCTACCGCGCCTGGCGCTGGTTCAGGGATTAACGGTTCTCACACTCGATACAAAAAGGACACACCATGATGACCATGCCATTTCACCTGGCAGGGATGGCCCTGCCGATTTCCCCCGAGCTACCTGACTTGCTGCGCAAAGTCGTGCGAGAACAACAGCTCGACCTAACCCACCTCTCGACCATGACCTTTAACTTTCGCAGCCCCAGCTACAGTGCCGAGACGGGTGGCGTCCATCCGGTAGAGCTGCGGCTTATTCGGGGATTGAACGGCTGGGTCTTCGATTACATCACTGACTTCAGCTACCAGGGGCTGGGCCAGGATGCCGAGCTCTGCAAAGAGCTCGACTTCAACCTCTCCTGCGACGAACACTATCTGCAGTGCTGGGGACCACTGCCCGGCGTGGAAGCGCGGGAACTGTTTGCCTTGTGGCAAAGCAATTTCATTAGCTACGCCCAGCTGGGGTATTTCACCGTCACGGTCAGCGGGGAGTAGGAGGTCTGTGATGACTAACGAACTGCCGCTCTCTCACTATTCACGCCAGTGGCTGGGACTGGTCGCGGCCAAGGCCAAACTACAGCCAACTTGCCAGGGTGAGCGCTGGTTGCTGCACCTGACTCCTGGTAGCCCACATGCCCGCACCGTCACGCTGCACTTACGTTGGTCTGGCCTGCAGTGGCAACTGCTCTCCCTCACCAATGCCGAGGACTGACGCACCATGAGCCAACCCGTGGATGAAATCTGCGTGGACCCCACGCGTCGCTGTTTCTGGCGCTGCCAAGCAGGACCGGTTTCTCTCACCGAACAACCCCGTGTGTTGGCAAGTTTCCTGGCTGACCTGCAGCGTACCTGCACTAATCACGGTTATCGTGTGGAGAGTGACCCCTTACCCCAAGAGGAGGAACAAGATGCCAAAACAACCGATAGCTGTTGAGCTGGAGGCCATCAATCGAGAGAGCGAGACGCAGGTAGTGCGTGACAGTGGCCTACCCGTGCACGGCTACAGCGTCTACCTGCGAGCGATGGAAGCAAGCGAGCTGGCCTTGGCAACTTGGGTAGCTGACTACGACACCATCGGCCCAGCTTACGAACTAGCCGAGCGCCTGAGCCTGGCACTGGATATCCCGTTCACAGTGCTGGTACCCGAATCGCTTTTGCAGGTGAAGCGGGAACCAACAGCCGGGGTAGGCATCACTACCTCGGCCAACTGAACTGCCCTCGAATTGAACCAACAACACCTCTACATTTAGCCCCGGTATGCCTCGCGCTGCCGGGGTCTTTCTTTTTCAGGAGACCACCATGCGTTACCACAAACTGAAAGCCGGGGAATGCCCCGGCACTTATGTCGTCACCGAGCCAGTGACAGAGCAGGACCTGCTGCGTATTGCCAACCAGATTGCCCGCAAGCGCCTGGCCAAAGGCACTGCCATCACCAGTACCACAGACGTCGCCGAACGGCTGCAAACCTTGCTGCAGGATCGGGAGCATGAGGTGTTTGGAGCACTGTTTCTCGACTCCCAGCATCGCCTGTTGGCTTTTGAGGAGCTGTTTCGTGGCACCCTGGATAGCGCCAGCATCTACCCACGGGAAGTGGTCAAGCGGGCCTTGCTACTCAACAGTGGGGCCATCATTGCGGTGCACAATCACCCCAGCGGAGATCCTGAACCCAGCCACTCTGACCGGGTCTTTACCCAAGCCCTCAAAGAGGCCTTGGCGCTAGTCGATGTCCGGTTGCTCGACCATCTGGTGGTCGGTGCCGAGGGCGTAGTCTCGATGGCCGAAAGAGGTCAGCTATGAACCAGACCCCAGGTAAAAACCACCTCACCACCCTCGATATCCTCATCGAGTTGCGCTGTTGGCTGGCAGACAACGTCGAGATGCAGGCCGAGCCTGCTATCGTGGCTCACCTGCCCAACGGTTACCAACTTACCCAGGCCGACTGCATAGAGGCCATTGATACGCTGCTGCATCAGTTGCGGCACTAATCAGTGCCCAGAAGAGACAAGCACGATGCGATTACCCAATCCCTATTCCCTTGAGGAAACGCTCGAGAAGCTACGCCATGGCCTGGCAGTCGCCAGTAACGAAGAAGCACTAACGTTGCTGGAAAAGGCCGTCACCAAGGCCTGTGACGACAAGGTTTATGCCAGCCAGCTTAAAGAGACCTTGCTGCAAGGATCCACCGTCGAGATCCGCAAGTGCCTCAGTTGCTTTGGCCACTACTTCGAGCGCTCCAGAGACACACCGCCCTATTACCCGCACCACGATGCCGTCAATGGCATTGATTGTGCGTTCTACGCCATCCTGTTCGATGCGGCTCTCCCCAGCACAGAGCTGGCACACGAATAACGCCAGCCCCCCAAACCCGGATCATCAGCACCAACACCATGATCCGGATATCCCGATATCACTCACAAGGCCACCTCACTACAGGTGGCCTTTTGCATTTCAAGGAGTCATTCCCATGTCTGCTTTCATGATTGACCGCAAGGACTACCTTGCCTTTGCCGTACAGTTACACCGCTTTTGCAATGCCCCGATGCCACCGCACTACACCCTTGAGTTACTGCGCACCCTCTGGTGGCTCGCGCCAGCAGACACGACCAGCACCTGGACGTGGCGGGTAGACCGGCTGGTACGGCTGATGATGCTCGCCAATCGGCGGGCGGTTTGGCATCGCTATCAGCTGGGGCGTCAGGAACCACGCCAGCACCGCTCTACCAAGTTGAGTTCACTTAAACCAGCACACCGTTACCACCAGGCACCACTCACCGATGCCGAACTGGTGGTCCTCTACAAATTCACCTGCTGCGCCCTGTACCAATCGAGTGAATGGACGGGGAGCCCTGAGCAGGCTCCCCGGCTAGTGAAGGTGATACAGCAGTTGCAGCAAGCGCTGGCACAAGACGTGCTGACCCGGCTGTCACTGTGGGAGCAAGCCCCTTGGGGAGAGATGTGATGAACCTTTCCATCACTCTGACAGTGACAAGCTCACCACCGAGCTCAACCACCCAGATAGCTCAACGTATCGCCGATGACATGGCACACCTGCATTATCGTCTGGGTGATGGGGTCAGTGATGAATTGGGCATCAGCATCAGTTACCTGGTCGAACAGTTTGCGCTGCTGGCAACGGCTTACCGTTCACCTTCAGAAAGAGAGAAACACCCATGATCGAATTCAACGATAGCTTCACTCAGGTCTCAGTAGCTCAGGCAATGAGCGCACATAGCGATTTGCATCGGCTCATTACCTATCAGCTCACCTTCCCGAAGTGGGCACACGACTATGACGAGACCGGCAAGCGCACTGGCCCCGACAAGATCAAGGCCGTGCCAACGATGCACAAGACCACGCTGTTCGTGAGTCCACTGGACATGGTGGCCAACCAGCCCCGCGAGATTAACTTTGCGTGGTGGGAGCGTGAGTGCAACGACCTCGGCTATCCCGTTGGGGAGTGGCGACGCACCATTGTGGGTGCCTATTTCAACCACGGCACCAACGACAACCCAAACTGGAGCAGCCACACATGAGCATCTTCGAGCACATGACATGGGGACTGGGCACCCCGAACCTGCCCAAGCTCGGGGCTCGAGCCATTCTGCAACGTGGTTATGTTGATTTCCTGGGCGACCGTGCCGGTATGTACGGCGAGCCAGACGAGGCGTGGCGGGCCGAGTGCGACACGGTGCTGCTGCACTTCCTACGTGAGTTAACCAAGATGGCCAAGGCATACCAGATATGCACCGACATGGACGAGGTGTTTCGCCTCGAACACAAGGGCTGGGTGTGTGAAGCCAACCCAAGGGCCAGCTATGGCTACCTCTACCTCGACATCTACCACCCCGCTAACTAGCGGGGTGTTTGTTTCAAGGAGAAGTATCATGAACAAGTTCTATCACGTGGGCACACTGGCCCGCCGTGAAGTCACCGCCCTGCTGCACACGCTGACGCACAACGCAGCCGCCAATGCCGAGGGGATCCTCAACTACGTGGGCAGCAAGCTGAACCCCTACGACCCGCGCAAAGAGAAGGCCAAGGCACGGCACACATTGCGCCGGGTCAAGAAGGCTCTGAAGGTAGGGCGTATCCCGCTTGAGCTCACCGTGACGGGTTGCCGCATCGACCGTGGCAGCCATCAGGCAGACCGTTACTACTACGACCGGACGCTGCTGGCCCAGGGCTGGCAGCAGTACGACACCGAGGAGGATGCTTGGTACTTCGGCATCTGGATTAACACACGGACGCTCGAGACCTTTACCTATGCCGAGGGCGATACCAACCATGTGATAGCCCCAAACATCGAGGCCTTTCGTGCCGAACTGGCACGGCTATACCAGTACCACCCGCAAGCCCCGGCGTTTATCAGCATCGACCCAGAGGCGGGCGTTGTGACCCACCACTTTGAACGCAAACCGGAGGTGTGAAATAGCTAAGAACATCACCATCAAGGTGCCCGGCAAACATCCGCAAACCGGCGAGCTCACCACCTTCGAGCTCAAGGGCCTGCGCATGGATATCGACATCGGCGGGCAGACCGTGCCGTTCCTCATTCACGGGAGGGGCATCGGCACCTCACTCACCCATATCCCGAGTGGCTATAGCATCGCGCTGCTCGGCGGCTGGCTCACCGCTCGTTACGCAATACCAGAGAATAAGCCCAGCAGAACGACATGCGCCCAGATGACCATAGACCGACTGGTGGCCCAATACGGCTCGCTGCATCTGCTGGACCGGCTCAATGGCAAGCAGGTTATCAATCAGCTGTAACAACGCACAGCTCAAGTGCTTACGCTCATCAATGCTCATAGGGCGCGACAGCCCAGACAACAAGGAACGATGCAATGACCAAAACCCTACCTGCAACAACGAACCCACTGGCAGGCCATTCGGTGATGCAGATGCTGGATGTCGCCATGAGTTCCATCATCGGCGATTACGATGACGCAGACCTGGTACCGGAATGGCAATGGGTCAAGCGTATGGCCTCCCATGAACATGTCGGCGTGAAGGATGACTCCGCATATGAGTTCACCCTGAACCTGGTGGCCATGGAGCTCGATACCATCCCGCCAGTACTGCAACCCTTGCTCACTGCCGCCCAGCAGGCTGGCGTGAACTACATCCTGTTTTACAACGACTAACCACCGTGACCTGGTAGCGGTCAACAGTCACAACTACCCAGCCCCACTCATCCACAAACAGCATAAAGGGCCAGCCCTTCCAGGCTGGCCCTTGGCATCATTGGAGTCACCGAACATGATCCGTCTTATTACGGGGCTCGAGGTGCATCGCTATGCCCCCGAGCTGAACAAACTGCATCTGCGCAACCGCCAGACGTTACCAGCCCCCGGCATCACCACCATCAAAGAGGCCAAAGCCCGCCTGTTTGGTCGCTGGCAGCCCGGGCATCAGGTGACCATCACCGTGAGCCATCCCGAATACGTCAATCTCTCTCGACTTTACCGGGGGCGGCTAGCAAGCCTAGCCGAACTTCCAGAGCACCTGACCAGATTGCGACAGCGCCACAACGTGCCTGGCACTATCATCCACACCCAACTGAGGTATCGCTAATCATGACCAAGACAGCTATCAGCACCAATGACCAACAACCCGCAGCCCCAGACCAGCCCAGGTGGATTTTTACGCAGTGGTGCTTGCCCCATACCGCCACACAGCGGTTTGGCGCTCGCCTCATTCCTCTGTCAATACGGCAAATGTGATCGTCAATGTCGAGATTGTCGACCAGTTGATTACAAGTGTATCATTTCGCTGTGCTTCAAAGCTGCAGGCCAGCACCTTATCGGCTTAATTACACAGGCAACCCGTAAGTATAGTGCCGAGAACATTATCAATGACGGTATCAACGACCAGGCGTCAGAGTTAAATCTGCCCTATATGACTCCGATTGACACCATGCTAAATAGCGGTTCCGAAATCGTAGATCACCGGAGGTAGGGAACTCAGTCCAGTTTGTGCGATCTCATTAGTCGCCAAACAAAACAAGCCACACCCAAAGGACTGAGTTGATGCCTATCCTACCCTCCCTGCCACGACCACAACGGCGCCGTATTCACAAAATCATCCATGCCACGCGTAATAAAGGGCATGCTCGTCGCTTGATGGCCATCTTGCTGTTACATGAAGGACGCACGATCACTGATGTTCATCACCTTACCGGAGCTGCTCGTTCGACCATCGGCCGTTGGCTTCGGTGGTATCGGGATGACGGTGTGGGGGCTCTAGAAGCCTTACCGGCTGGCCGTGCCCCAGTCTTACCTGTCGCCAAGATTGTCACCTTACTGGTGCTGCTCATGCAGTTTTCTCCGCAAGATTTTGGTTATCAGCGCAGCCGCTGGTGTACCGAACTATTGGCTATCAAAATCAATCGGTTAACAGGCCTCAATATGGCAGCCTCCACGCCCCGCCGATGGTGACCTCGTATGGGTATTGTCTGGCGAAGACCCGTGCCAACCTTGCGGATACAAGACCCAGCCTATCAGGAGAAAATGGAGGATATCGACGCTGCGCTGGCCCGCTGTGATGCCGATAATCCGGTGTTTTATGAGGATGAAGTTGATATAGACCTCAATCCCAAATTAGGGGCTGACTGGATGTTCAGAGCGCAGCAAAAGCGGGTTGTCACACCGGGACAGAACGCGAAACATTACCTGGCAGGCGTTCTCCATGCAGGCAACGGAAGCGTGCTTTACGTCAGTGGGATAAAGAAAAACTCATCCCTGTTTATCGCCATGCTGGAAAAGCTGCGTCGCCATTACCGGCGAGCCAAAACCATCACGCTGATCCTCGATAACTACATCATTCACAAAAGCAAACAGACCGAACAATGGTTGAAGAAGAACCCCAAGTTCTGCCTGGTGTTTCAGCCAGTTTACAGCCATTGGGTTAATCACATAGAACGGCTGTGGCACAAGTTACATGAAACCATCACACGCAATCACCAATGCAGAGGAATGGCCAACCTGCTGGCCCGAGTGAAACACTTCATGAATACAGTGTCTCCTTTCCCAGGGAAATGGCTACAGCGAAAGTGTAGCACTATTGGGATCCGTTATTTAGAGCGTGATGGAGAAAAAGAAAACGTGTTCCGTCGCAATCTCGAAAGCGTTCCTTAGATCGATGCGAACTGTTTCTCGCTTGAAGGAGAAAATCCAACTGGGTTCATTCAAACCCTTCCAATATCTCAGGTGTGGCTAATGCCCTGACTCTAGGTAAATACACACTGGCTCAGCATGTAGTTGCCTATCTCGACGGCAACAAATTCTTCCAGCGTCATGCCTTTATAGGTGGTAATACCGGCTCGGGTAAATCCTGGACTATTGCAAAAATTATCGAGCAGATGTCCGAGCTTTCGACTGCAAATGCCATCGTATTTGACCCCCATGGTAAATACTCACTATTAGTAGGAGTGGGCATTCAACATTTCTAGGTTGCAGGACCAGCAGACATTGAGGCTAAACGCACCATCAGCTATGGAGTGCTCTACCCACCTTACTGGCAGCTTTCCTATGAAGCGCTGGTGCCGATGTTCATGGATCGCAGCGATCAGAATGCGCCCAACAAAGCGATGAATATGTCCCGTGAAATCAATCAGGCAAAGCAAAAATACCTGAATGATAATGGTCAACATGATGTTCTAAAACATTTGAACATCAATAACCCAGTTCCATTAAACTTTAACAAGATTATGGCTGTACTGAATAAGAGCAACGTAGAAATGGTGCCGGGGGCTGCTGGAAATGAAAAACAGGGCGATTTCTTCGGCAAGCTCGCACGTATGATTTCCCGTCTTGAGAACAATATCTCCGACAGGCGGCTAGGCTTCATATTCAACGGTGGTGGGGATGTACTGGATTTTACCTGGCTTGAAAAATTCACGACTTCCATACTCGGGAGTACCTTCAGACGTCTTACCGCCCATCGTATCTCTTGTTGCACGAGTGACATTTTCTGTTCAACAATTAGCACCTTCTGAGCTGCGTCATCCGATTGCATTGCAGTGTGACGAAGCGCACCTCTACATGCTTCAGCGCAATATGCGCCGACTCTGTGGATGATACCTCCCTCGATATATTTTGGCGAATCGCGAAGGAAGGCAGCAAATATGGTGTCAGATTGGTAGTAATCAGCCAACGTCCTTCCGAAGTCAATAAGACTATGCTCAGCCAATGTAGTAACTTCGTATCCATGAGACTGATAAACGCAGAGGTTCAGGGCGTTATCAAGCGACTTCTTCCTGATAGTCTAGGTGGATTCAGCGACATCTTGCCGATCCTAGATACAGGTGCAACGCTGGTCATTGGTCATGCAAATTTGTTACCGAGTCGGATCAGGATCAACGAACCCAAAAACAGGCCGAATTGTGGCACGGTCAATTTTTGGGAACAATAGCAGAAGCCCGTCAAAGAGAAGCACTTATCAATTGCGATTGATAACTGGTGCAAGCAGAATATTCAGTAGTGCATGAATAGCCTGAAGACTGTTGGCGCTGATACATCCAACTAAATGAGATAATGCTCATCAAGCTACACAGCCATGGGCGTCTTTCTACGCGACATGCATGATAATTGATCTTGTTTGGCGACTGTGAACATCAATCAGATTGTCCAATGAGGTACGAGATAGTTCCGTACCAGCCAACATCAGATGGCATAATAAATGGCATATCGATAATCACACAAAAATAAAAAAACCAATTAAATCAATTTATTGGCATTAGCATATGGCGGAGAGACAGGGATTCGAACCCTGGGTGGCATTGCTGCCACAATTGATTTCGAGTCAATCCCGTTCGGCCACTCCGGCATCTCTCCGTGGGATGATTTTTTACCCAAGCGAGGGGAATAATGCAATGAAAATTTCTTACTTATCAATCGAGTGAATGCTTTTTAGCCAGCCATCTCACCTTACTCTCCATGCAACCCCTGTCGACACCAAACAAGCCAGACAGGATTGTCTGGCCAGATAAAAAGATTCATCCATCTTGTCCTGTTCGCCATTCGAGTCAGTTTTTCGCGGTTTATCAGCCCCTTGCGACAAAATGGGTGACAGACGCCGCTTTTGGCTGGTTTACTGTCGCCTCAACGCGCTTTTGTCGCAAATAGCCTTGCGCAACAAGGCCAAAAAAGAACAGAGATAACTGTCGGGGCATTAGTCGCAATCACCTTGCCCCACGCCAACCGATGGAATACCGATGCCGATAAAACCCCTCCTCTTTCTGCTGCTGGCCCTGATGTCTGCACTCCCCGTACAGGCCAGAAGCTATCCTCTTCCATCGACTGGCAGCCGCCTGATTGGTGAGCTGGAGGATTACTTCATCCAGCAGGATGAGTATCTGGAGCTGGTTGGCAAACATACCCAAATTGGTTTTTTGGCGCTGCTTGAAGCAAATCCCGGTGTTGATCCCTATTTACCCAAGCCGGGCACCCGCTTGACCCTGCCGACCCAGATGCTGCTACCCGATGTCCCGCGCGAGGGGATCGTCATCAATCTGCCCGAACTGCGCCTCTACTACTTCCCAAAAGGGAAGCAGGAAGTGATCGTGCTGCCCATCGGGATCGGCGACATCGGTCGCGAGACACCCGAGATGACCACCACCATCATCGAGAAGACCCCGGACCCGAGTTGGGTACCCGGCCCCATGGTGCGCAAATCCTGGCTGGAGCAGCAGGGGATCACGCTGCCAGCGGTTGTACCGCCCGGACCGGACAATCCTCTCGGCAAATTCGCCATGCGCTTGGATTATGGCAAACGGGACTATCTCATTCACGGTACCAACAAGGATTTTGGTGTAGGCCTGCGGGTAAGTGCAGGCTGCATCCGGCTGCGCCCTGATGATATCGAGTCCCTCTTCAAGATGGTGCCGATCGGTACGCCGGTGCGGGTCATCAATCAACCGGTCAAGGTTGCCATCGAGCCTAGCGGTGGTCGCTGGCTGGAAGTGCACTCTCCTCTGTCACGCACGGAAGAGGAGATGGAGCAGGGCGCGCCTCTTGTTCTCACCCCGGAGGTGGAACAATTTATTGCAGCCCCCGAAGTAGAACAGAGTGCAGTCGCTGAGACTCTGGCACTGAAGAATGGCTTGCCCAAGCCCATCAGCGGCTGACACTGCGCGGAGTCGCCCCAAACCATGAGATACCTGCTGCTCTTTTTGCTGTTCTCCTGCCCGCCGCTTTGGGCCAAAGACATCCTATGGATGCAAAATGGTGATCGCCTAACCGGCACCATTGAAGAGATCACCGACCAGTCGGTACGGATTGCCCTGCCCTATAGCGGGTCAGTGACCGTCAAACGTGATGCCATAAAACGCTGGCGACTCGAAAAACAGGAGAAGCCCAAGGCGACAGCCAAGGGAGGCATAAAACTGTTCGAGGATGGGAGTGATGAGCGCAATGCCTGGCTCTGGAGCGGTAGCGGCGATCTCAACGTCAAGATCAGGGACAACGACAAGAAGACCAACAATGTCAACGTCAAAGGCACGACCGAAGTGGCCAATCTCGACTGGCGTTACACCCTGTCGGGAGAATATAACTACGAGACCTCCAACAACGTCACCGATAGCCATGACTACAAGGTGACGCCCACCCTCGACTATTTCTTCGATCAACACTGGTTTATTCGCAGCTCGGTCAATGCCGAATATGACATGCTTGACGACAACTATCTGAAACTCGATTTTGGTTCGGGCCTCGGTTATCGCTTCTGGAATGACAAAAAACGGCGGCTCGAGCTTATTACCCAGGGTGGCATGCAGCGAGCTTACTATCGCAACAATGAGTGGGTGGCCATATTTTATTCAAGCTCACATACCATCAGCTATCCCATTGGAGAGCTAATCTGGGACTACCGCCAACCGCTATCCTTCTGGCAGCAGCCATTCGAGCTGTTCAGCAAAGGAAGCTATACCAAGTATCTGGCTCAGCCCTCACCCTATATCACTCTCAACCAGGATATCTCTGGCAGCATTGGCATGCGTTACTACCTCAACGACCATCTGCGCCTCTCATGGAGCACTGAAGTCGAGCGAGAGGAAGGGGAGTTAAACCTGGGCCCGTTCAGCCAATCTCTCAACAAGACCGATTACAAGCACCTCCTCAGTCTGGGTGCCAGTTTCTAGGCACCAAAAATAAAAAGGAGGAGCCAAATTGGCTCCTCCTTTTATGAGACACACAGAGTGGCAACTAGATCAGCCCCCAAGCCGCGATTTGGTAGATCCACAGCATCGCCAGCATGGTGCCCACCATCCCCATAATGACGCCGATCCGCACCATCTGACGGCTCTCCACCAGACCGGTGGCGTGGGCCAGCGCATTGGGCGGCGTACTGATGGGGAGCGACATGCCCAGCGATACCGAGATGGTCACCGCCAGGATCAGAGTATGGCTGCCGCCCCACTCGGCCAGCTCCGGCATGCTGACCGCCAGTGCCGCCACCAGCGGCAGCAGCAGGTTGGCTGTCGCCGTATTGGACATGAAGTTGGCCATCACTACCGCCAGCAAACACGCACCGACCAGCACGGCGAGTGTGGAGTACTCATGGAACGGTATGTGAGTGATGAGACGCTCCGCCAACCCAGAGTCCTCCAGTGCCAGACCCAGCGCAATCCCGCCCGACACCAGCCAGAGCACATCGAGGGAGATCTTGTGCAGATCATCCTTGGTGATGATCCCTGTCGTCAGGAAGACGGCGACCGGGATCATGGCGACGACGTAAGAGTTCATGCCGTGCAGATCACCGAGCAACCAGAGCACTATGGTGGTAATGAAGGTGAGATAGACCACCCAGGCCCGGGGCGTCTGCATGAAACGCCCCTCGATTTTCAGCTCGATCTGCTTGAGCGGACTCGGGAAGAAACGCCCCAGCAGAAACCAGCCAAGCAGCAGCAAGAGCGCGACGAAGGGCACCGCAAATCCCATCCACTGACCAAACGAGATGGCATGCTCGCCGGTGAGGTACTTGAGGGCCACTGCGTTGGGCGGCGTACCTATGGGGGTACCAATTCCGCCCAGATTGGCCGCCAGCGGAATGGCCAGCACAAACCCCACCTTGGCCGGATCCCGCTCAGGGAATACCGCCAACACCGGAGCCAGAATGGCCAGCATCATGGCCGTGGTAGCGGTATTGCTCATGAACATGGAGAAGGTGGCGGTAATGAGCATCAGCCCCAGCATCACGACTCTGGGGTTGCGACCGAAGGGGCGCAGCAGCACCCGCGCCAGATTCACATCCAGATGGTACTTGGTCGCGGCGATGGCCAGAAAAAAGCCGCCAAGAAAGAGCATAATGACCGGCGAGGCAAAGGTCGCCATCACCTCGGTCGACTTGAGCAGCGAACCAAACCCGGGCTCGCTCTTGCCTGCCGTCATGAACCAGAGCCCCTTATCGGAGAGTAACAGCAGCTCCAGCACGATGATCAGCACTGAGGTGGCAAAGATGGGGATGGGCTCCAGGATCCAGCAGAGCGCGGCCAGCACGAAAATAGCGACCACCCGCTGCTCGACCACAGTAATTCCCTCGAGCGGGATCCAGTGTGTCGGGATCAGCAGGATAAAGAGACTGAACAACAGTGGCAGAATAATCTTGTGATTGATGGGCACTATCGTCTCCAGAATAGGGATTGAGAAGTCGATAGTGGCATAAGATGCTGCCGTTTCAGGAAACGGACTTGCCAAAATGAGAGCTGGCTAACCGCATACAACGCGATTTTGTGAGTCATATCAAGCGCAAGCAGCGTCTCTGAACGTTCATGCAGCGCCTGACGGCCAAAATGAAAACGGGCTCGCCATCGCGAACCCGTTTGCTCATCGTCAACGAAGAGGGATCAGAAGTAGATGCGAGTCACCGACTCAATCACGCAACCCGGGCGGCGGATCCCTTCGATCTCCACCTTGATCTCCTTGAGCAGCTCAAGTCCGCCCTTGATAGGGGTAACCCGTGCCAGTTTGGTGCGAGCGCGGATGTTGCTCTCCACCTTGATGGGGTACGGGAAGCGCACCTGATCCAGCCCGAAGTTCACTACCATGCGAGCAGTCGGAAACTCGGGGGTGGACTCATCCACCGAGCCGGTCAGCTGCGGCAGCAGAGCCAGCGTCAGGAAACCGTGCGCAATGGTGGTCTTGAAGGGCGACTCGGCAGCCGCGCGCTCCGGATTGGTGTGGATCCACTGATGATCGCCGGTCACCGCGGCAAACTGATCGATCATCTGCTGGCTGATATGGAGCCACTCGCCGACATGGGTCTCTTCGCCGATCTTGCCCTGCAGCTCGGCGTAGAGCGCAGCGGCTTCGCCTTCCAGCTCGATGGCAGGATCCTGCGCCACAGCAGGCTGACCGTTAGCCACCTGAGCCACGGTGTCGGCATTCTGCTGCTGTGCGTTCTGGGCTTCGCTTTGCAGGTCCAGCACCCGTCCCAGCAGAGGGTGAAGATGTGCCTTTTGCTGAAACTCACGCCAGTAGTCGCGGATAGCCGGAGAGAGCCAATCCTTGAGCTCAAAGGGGTGCTGCGCCAGAATTTCGCGCTTGCGCTTCAGAAAATCGACAACTTTCATGTTCCGATCCCTATGTGATTCAATGCCGGTAAAGAGGTCTAACCAGTCCTATTTTATTAAAGTTACAGCTGAAAGTGCAAAAAAATCTCGGCGTACACCTGTACCAAGGCAGAAGTCACTACTCATATCACATCAAAAAGCATTATCTACCAATGAGAAAATCGATTTCCAACAGAGATCTCGCCCTCCCTTCTATCCCTGTGGCGATCAAAAAAGGCCCGCAACGGGCCTTGTTCAATCCGCTTAGCGCGGGGCTGACCACCATTCACGCATGCCAGCATCATCGAAGAAGGTCCAGGCCAACACCCGGCTCACCTTGTTGCCCTGCGCCATCTCAAGCACCCGAACCTGACGTGCCCCAACCCGGGTCAATGCCTTTTTGGCAACCGGCAGATTCTCCTTCTTGGAGACCAGCGAGCTGAACCAGAGGCACTGGCTGGCAAACTCCTTGCTCTGATTGATCATCCTGGTCAGAAACGCCGCCTCGCCCCCGTCACACCAAAGCTCGGCTTTCTGGCCGCCAAAATTGAGTACCGGCGCCCCCTTCACCTCTTTGCCCAGATTGCGCAGCTTGCGCTCGCTCCCCTTGCTCGCCTCAGCCAGCGAGGCGTGGAAGGGAGGATTGCAAAGGGTCAGCGCAAAGCGCTCCTTCGGCCCTATGATGCCGCGAAAGACATGTTCGGCATTGCCCTGCAGGCGACACTCGATCTGGTTGCCAAGTCCGTTGCTTTTGGCCAGCAGAGCCGCCGCTTTCACCGATACCGGATCGATATCGGAGCCGACAAAACGCCAGCCATATTCACGGCTACCGAGCAGCGGATAGATGCAGTTAGCTCCGACCCCAATGTCCAGCACCCTCACCCCCTTGCCGGCAGGTACCTTGCCGGCACTCTCGGCCAGCAGATCGGCAACCCGGTGCAGATAATCGACCCGCCCCGGAATGGGTGGACAGAGGTAACCGGCGGGCAGATCCCAGTGAACAATGCCGTAGTGGTGGGCCAGCAACGCCCGGTTCAGGGCCTTGACCGCAGCGGGATCGGCAAAATCGATGGTGAGATTGCCGTAGTCGTTGGTAAAGAGATGGGTGGCCAGCTCCGGAGTCTGCCGGCAGAGCGCCTCAAAATCGTAACCATCGAGATGGCGATTGCGGGGATGGAGTCCGGATTTGCGGTCATTGCGGGATGTCATGCTGGGCCTGCCGAAGAAAAACGGGCCCACACTATAGTGATTTGGCCTGCGAAAGTCTAAATCGCAGCCATAAAAAAACCGGGCTTCAGAAGCCCGGTTCAAGTGAGGTTGGAAAAACAGTCCGTACTGCGAGCCGTTTGTCCAGCCTGACTCAGATATCGATCCGGCGCGCTTGCCAGAACTTGCTGCGCCAGTATTGGCTGTCCAGCTTGGAGCGGGTCACACCGGCTCGGGTCGAGGCGTGGATAAACTCGCCATTCCCGACATAGATGCCGACATGATTGAGACGACGATTGATTTTGAAGAAGACCAGATCACCCTCGACCAGATCCTTCTTGGAAACACGAGTCCCTTCATGGACTTGAGAGCGGGTGTCTCGGGGTAACTCGACACCAACGGCATTGCGGAACACTTCACGGGCAAAGGCGGAACAATCGATACCACGCTGGCTACTGCCACCCATCCGGTACGGAACGCCACGCCACTCTTTATAAACTGTCAGGATTTCATTCACATCAGGTGTTTGCGAAGCTTCCGGTTCAATAACGGGTTCCATCATGGAAACTTCGATCTTGCTCGCGACCTCGGTTTGGGGTGCCGAGGCACAACCCACCATTCCGAGCGCGACCAGCAGTAGCATCAGGTGGCGCAATCCTTTATCCCCGCAAAAATAGAAATCTTGTTAAAATACGGCCCCGAAAGGCAATTAATAAGGCAACAGCACCCGACTATATCCAAGAATTCTATCGAGGCAAGTGAAAATCCCTATCGGGCTCACATTTTTGCAAGGAAATGCACGATTTTTCATAATTAATGTGATCATGGCCAAACAATATACAATCGCAAAAGCGGCCATCCGGCTCAGAGATAAGTGGCATTTATCCCTGCTTCATCACCCTTTTTAAGTGAAAAATTATGATCGCCACCGATCTTTTTTTGTTAAATCCGGCCCTGATTGCTCAGGAGTTGCTCACTACCCTGCCCGAGCTGTTATCGGCCGATGAACACCATATTTGGCATCAAATGAGCCACAACTTGCGCCGTCAGGAGTATCTGGTCAGCCGGGCTTTGCTGCGCCAGCTTCTGGCACAGAGACTGGCCACTTCGCCATCCGCGTTGCAATTTAGCAACGGGGAGCACGGCAAGCCGCAGCTGCAAGATGGACGCTGGCATTTCAATCTCAGCCACAGTGGATCCTGGCTGGTGCTGGCACTTTGTCAGCAAGGGCCGCTCGGGGTAGATATCGAGCTGGGTAAAAGACGGCACTCTCCCCTGCCCCTTGCCAGACGGTTTTATGCACAGAGTGAATATGAGTGGCTCTGCGCCCTGCCGGAGAATGAGCAGGAGAGCGCCTTCTACCGGCTCTGGTCACGCAAGGAGGCCGTACTCAAGGCCCACGGTGGCGGCATCGCAGCCGGGCTTGAGAAAGTACGCTTCATACCTGACGAGGCGTGGCGCCTCGATAACCAGCTCGATGAACTGCACTATCAGGTTCAGGATTGGCCCTTTGCCAGTGGCTGGCTCAGCCTTGCCGCCGCCACGACTACGGTCAATTGCTACCGGCTGGATGAGCGCTTGAATTGCCATCCACTCACCCCCATGTTGTTCCAAACCCTTTCGGAAGAGTCCAACTGATGATCGTCGACATTACTCCCCAGAATTTTCACGCAGAACTGATCGATGCCTCCATGAAGAAGCCGGTCGTCATCTATTTCCATGCGCCGCAGATGCCGGAGTGCCAGGGAATGACGCCGTTGATCGAATCGCTGGTTGGGCCTGCCAACGAACAGGTCACGCTGGCCAAAGTGGACATGAACAATCCGCAGCTGCAACCGCTGGCCAGCCAGCTCGGCCTGCGCGCCTTGCCAGCACTGGTGCTGTTCCATCAGGGACGCCCGGATGAACAGGGGATCATTGAGGGGCCGCAGGATGAAGCGACCCTGCGCCAGTTCTTCGCAGCCTTCGCACCAAAAGAGGAAGAGGAGCTGTTTGCCAAGGGGCAACAGGCACTGGCCGATGGCCAGCCCGGCGAAGCTTATGCCCATTTGGGCAAAGCTCATCAGATCGCTCCGGAGCGCCACGACATCAGCCTCTGGCTCATTCAGGCCGCGCTCGACCTCAACCTGCTTGATGAAGCACAGGAGCGGCTCGGCAATATTCCGATGATGGCACAGGATAGCCATTTCCATGCCCTGACCTCACGGCTGGCATTGGCTCTGCAAGCGGCGGACAGCCCTGAGCTGCGTGCGCTGGAGGCTCGCCATGCCGAAAATCCGGATGACTTTGCGCTGGCGCAGGAGCTGGCGGTGCAATACAACCAGGCAGGGCGTCAGGAAGAGGCGCTGGGACTGCTGCTTGCCATCCTCAAGCGGGATCTTGCTTTTGGCGATGCCAGAAAGACATATCTCGACATTCTGGCAACCATGGGCAGCACACCGGTGGCACAAAATTACCGTCGCAAGCTCTATAGCCTGCTCTATTGATCGAGTCTTGAAGGGATGAAGAAGGGGCGTGCCGGGAGACCGGCATGACCTCTGAGGTCAAAAGGGAAAGCGGGGATGGGGAATTTCAAGCAAAAAAAAATGGCGCATAACTGCGCCATTTTTTTCGCATGGCTTACTTCTTGTACTTAGTAGCCATGTTGTCGATGCGCTGGTTAGCACGCATAGCTTCTTGCTTGGCTTCAGCAACATCAGCAGCGATCTTGGACTGATCAGCACGAACAGCGCTAACATCTTGAGCCAGCTGGTCAACTTTGTTAGACAGATTCTGAACGGAAGTTTCCAGTTCGCTAGTGTTTGCGCAACCACCCAGCAGAGCGGACAGACCAACAACACCTACCAACAACAATTTTTTCATTTTTAAAGCTCCCTTGAACTCGCCAGACGTTTAGCAAGCGGCGTGATTATGGCACAAAAAAATCATACTTTGCATAGTCCCCAGCACAGATAAATGCATTAAAACCCTCATTTTTTTTTGAATGAACAGTTTTTGTTCAGATTCGGCTAAAAAATGAGTGCCGCGTGATGAGGACACGGACAAAGACTAACCAAAATTTTCGCTTATTACAATTTCGTATGAGCCTCAGGCTGTTCGTTCTGACAGCAATTGGCGATATTGCACCAAATCTTCGATGGTGATCACGGGCATCCGGTGCTGACGACCGAAAGAAACCAGGTCTGGCAAGCGGGCCATCGAGCCATCTTCCCTGGTCAATTCGCACAACACCCCGAACGGTTTCAGTCCGGCAAGCTGCATCAGGTCGACCGTCGCTTCGGTGTGACCACGGCGCACCAGCACGCCCCCGGTACGGGCACGCAACGGGAATACATGGCCAGGCCGGTTGAGATCACCCGGTTTGGCCCCATCGGCAATGGCAGCACGAATGGTAGTGATGCGATCAGCCGCCGAGACACCGGTAGTGACCCCCTGCGCCGCTTCGATTGTGACGGTAAACGCGGTCTGATAGTGGCTTGAGTTGGCCTCCACCATCATCGGCAGTTCGAGCTGACGCACCCGCTCATCGGTCAGGCAGAGACAGACGATGCCGGAGCACTCGCGGATCATCAGCGCCATCTGTTCATTGGTTATGGATTCGGCGGCAAAAATGAGGTCGCCCTCGTTCTCCCGATCTTCATCATCGGCCACCAGCACCCCCTGGCCTGACCGCAAGGCAGTCAGAGCCGCTTCGACACGGGCAATTGGATCACCGAATTCACTGAGTAGAGACTGATTCATGGTAAAGCTCCCAAACAAGAAAAGGACCAGAATCAGGGCATGGAAAGGCAGACAGGAATGGCCATGCAGCAGCCAGCCCCCAAGGAGGCGGAGAGTGCAATGTCTGTCTTATCCTCTTTCATCCGGACTATGACCGTCGGCTCCGGCATCTCACCGGATCTGCTGACCCCGCCCCGGCAGACCGGGGTCGGGCGCTCGCGGGCTCCCCGAGTCAGATCGGGATACCGCCGGTGGGGAATTTCACCCCGCCCTGAGAATAAGCGCTGACAGCCTAAAGAAAAGCGCCGGCAGATACCAGCCAAAAACCGGCTCAAGCTGAAAAACCTTTGCCAGTCGGATTCGATGTTCTCCCCTTCTCCCATCGCACTCCTCTTGTGGCTGTAGCACTCACCGAATTTCTTTCTGGCCACAATTTGTTTGTGGCATAGTGCCCAAAAACGCGCAGCCTGCGCAGAGACAGGCGCCAACACCACAAACGGAAAATGACAGAGATGGAAAAGAAAATACTGCTAACGGATTGCCCGGACGCCAAGGGCCTCATCGCCAAGATCACCAACATCTGCTACAAGCATCAGCTCAACATCATCAAGAACGATGAGTTCGTGGATCACGAGAATGGCCGCTTCTTCATGCGTACCGAGCTGGAGGGACGTTTCAATGACGAGACCCTACTGGCCGATCTCGATGATGCCCTGCCCGCTGGCGCCCAGCGCCGTCTGGTAAAGGCAGGCAAAAAGCGCATCGTCATTCTGGTGACCAAGGAGACCCACTGCCTAGGCGACATCCTGATGAAGAACTACGCCGGCGCGCTGGATATGGACATAGTCGCGGTGATCGGCAACTACGACACTCTCGCCGAGCTGACTGGCAAGTTCGATATTCCGTTCCACACCGTCAGCCACGATGAGCTGAGCCGCACCGAACACGAAGAGCAGGTACGCGCCATCATCGACGGTTATGCGCCGGACTACGTGATCCTGGCCAAGTACATGCGGGTGCTGACCCCCAGCTTCGTCGAGGCTTATCCGCGCAAGATCATCAACATCCACCACTCCTTCCTGCCCGCCTTCATCGGCGCCCGCCCCTATCGCCAGGCATTCGATCGCGGGGTCAAACTGATCGGCGCCACCGCCCACTTCGTCACCGACGATCTGGATGAGGGCCCCATCGTCGAGCAGGACGTGATCCACGTTGATCACACCTTCAGCGCTGATGACATGGCCAAGGCGGGTCGCGATGTAGAGAAGTCGGTACTGAGCCGGGCGCTGGAGCTGGTACTGAACGAACGGGTGTTCGTCTATGGCAACAAGACGGTGGTGTTCAAGTAACAACACCCGATAATCCGGAAACAACAAAGGCTCCCGCGGGAGCCTTTGTTGTTAGTGTGAAAACCAGTCAGAGTGGCAGATCGTTGACCGTCATCACTCCTTTGTCCAGCTTCAGCTCGGCATTGAGCTTTTGCTGATCGGCCTTCAGATAACCCATGGCAGCCAACTGCTCCAGCATGGGGGCAAGCTGCGGCACCACCTTGCCCAGCTTGTCGCTGAGTGAGGCGTGGAGCTGGCCGCTCAGCGCCTGCATTCCCTCTTCGCCGTTGAAGAGCTTGTCCAGCGAGGTAGAGGCAAGTTTTACCTCTCCCTTCATGGCTGCCACTTCGCCATTGAACCTGGCGCTCAGATCCGCCAGCTCCAGAGTCGCACCGCGCGCCAGCATCTTGTCCAGCGCTTGCTGGATCGCAGTATCCTCCACCCCTTTGCCACCGGCAGCCTGCAACCCCTGATACCCTTCCAGATCCAGTCCGTTGAGGTGCAGCTCCAGATTACTGTCGGTCACCGCCAGCGAGTCTGTCTCGTTCTCCAGATTGAGCTTGGCCAGCTTCATCCGGTAGCTGCTGGAGAGGGTCTGGGCGTTGTCACCCTTGAGCTGGGTCTCGGTAGTCATGCCCTGCAGGGACACCTTGACGCCGTCAGGTAGTTGCATGGTCAGAGCAGAAAGGCTCATCTCGCTTTGCGGAGAGAGCCAGACCCCGCTGATCTCGGCCAGATCGGCGCTACCCTTCATCTCGGCCAGCACCAGATCCATCTTGCTCTGCTCTTCGTGCACCGTCATGCCCTGCCAGGTCATGGCGACATGGCCGCTCCCCTCCAGATCACCGTGGAAATCACCGGTGAGCGGCAGGAAGTGGAACTCGTCCAGCCCCTGTTTCACCTTGAACTCGTCAGCCCAGAAACGGCTGCTGTTGCCCCGGGTCCAGAGGCTGCTGACCGACTCCAGGCCAAACTGCCACTGCTCCATGCCGAGCGCAGTGAAGACCGGCGCCAGCGAGCCCTGTTTGGTGTCGAGCAGGAAGTGGCTCTTGATATAGAGCGGCATGATGCGGCTCTTCACGGCAAACTCCAGCTCAAGGGGTTGCCCCCCTTCCAGCTCGCTGTCGAGCGCCGCCAGCTCCTGGGGATTGACCACCAGCTTCAGGACCCCATCACGGGTAAAGAGGTTGCTGCTGTCGGGTTGCCACTGCAGATCCAGACCGCTCTCGTTTTTGACCTTGGCGATCTGCTCCGCCATGATGCGGTCGAAGCTGTTGCCCGTGTACCAGCATGCAGCCAGACCACCACCTACCAGTGCCGCACCCACGGCCAGGGCCACTATTTTTTTCATATATCCATGTCTCTCCAGGAGTTGTCGCTGCACTCTACGGGGCAAGCTCGGCACTAGGCAAGTCCGATCAGAGGCTCCGTCTGTAATCTTCTGTAACCGGCCATTACAACAAGGGACTGAAAAGGTAGAAGATATTCTCCATCACCCTCTTGTACCAAGGGCGAGCCTGCCAGCTGGCAAGCGTCATTGGCGTGGCTTCCGCCATGTAACCCTGCACCAGCTGGGTCATCTGGGCAACAAAGTGTGGGTTGTCCACCAGCAGGGTTACCTCGAAGTTGAGCCAGAGGCTGCGCCTGTCCAGATTGACTGTCCCCACCAGGGCAAAATCGTCGTCCACCAGCACGCTCTTGGTGTGGAGCAGACCGGCATCGTAGCGATAGATCTCCACCCCGGCCGCCAGCAGCTCCTCCATAAAGGCGTTGCAGGCATAGTTGGCCATGATGGAGTCATTGCGAGCCGGCAGCACCAGCTGCACCTGTACTCCGCGCGCGGCCGCCGAGCTGAGAGCGGCTGCCAGCGGATCATCCGGCACGAAATAGGGCGTGGTCAGCACCAGATGACTGCGTGCCTGATAGATGGCAAGCAGCAGGCTTTGCTGGATGCAGTCACCACCGACGAACGGGCCGGACGGAATAAGCTGGGCGCGATAGTTGGTCTGTGGCCACACTTCCGGCTCGTGCTGCAGGCTGTCGAGCAACCGCTCGCCGGTCTCCACTTCCCAGTCCCAGACAAAGATGGACCACATCAGCGGCACTATAGGCCCCTGCACCCGGATCATGATATCGACCCACTGGCCGACCCCGGCATCCTGCTTGAAGAAACGGGGATCCACCATGTTCATCGAGCCGGTGTAACCGACCCGGTCATCGATCACCACCAGTTTGCGGTGCATTCGCAGATCCTGGCGCTGGAAGGGGATGCGCCAGGCACCGACCGGTAGTACCTCCACCAGCTTGACCCCCGCCTTGCGCAGCTTTTTCGGCCAGCCCGAGCGGAAGAAGTGCTTGCTCCCCACCGAATCCAGCAGCAAGCGACAATCCACGCCGCGCTGGGCCACCTCCATCAGCGCTTCGCACACATCGTCAGCATCGCCGCCGGGGTGCCAGATATAGAACTCCATATAGCAGGAGAGGGTCGATTTGCGGATGTCCTGGGCAATCTCGCGCAATATTTGATCGGGTCTGCTGAGCAGGGTCATCCGGTTGCCGGAGAGCATCGGCATGGCGAGCCGCCCCTGGATGAGGTCATGCAGCGGCTGGGCCTTCTCCCCCACTTCGCAGCAGTGCTGGGGGAAGAGACGAGCCAGCTGGCGGATCCAGATGGCATAAGGGCGATACATGGCTTGCGCCCGCTCACCACGGCGCCGCCCCAGCTTGATCTCGCCAAACAGGACATAGAAACCGACCCCAGCAAAGGGAATGGCATAGATGAGGGCCAGCCATGCCAGCGATACGCCGATGGGGCGCCGCTTCATCACCACCCGAATTGAAACACCGGTGACGATGACGGTGTGAAACAGCAGCAGTAACCAGCCGAGAAAACGGGAAAACAGCAGGTGGAGATCGTATTCGAGACCGTCGAGCAACGGGAACTCCTTCTAATCGACAAGGGGCGGTGGGCAGATCCCACACGGCAGGAATGGTATGCTGTAGGGCAAATCCATTCTATCAGGTCGCACGCATGATTCTGCAATCTATGCTGCTCAGCTTGGCCATGCTAGGCCAAGGCTCATATGACATCAATGAGCAACAGATAAACCAGTACCTGCAATCCCAGGTTCAAGTCGATAAACAGCTGGAGCTGCCCGGTATCATCAAGGCCCATGTGAAGCTTGAGCAGAGCGATGTACAACTCGGCCGCCAGCGTCCGGATACCGCCCGGTTCTATGGCAAGGGCAAGCTCAAGATAGCCCTGCCCGACAACACCGAATATGATGCTCGCCTGCAGATGACCTATGAAGCGAGACCCCGTTACGACAAGAGCCAGAGTGCCCTGTTTCTCGACAACATGAAACTGGTGGAGTACAAGCTGGAGCCGGAGGCGGCGGAGAAGAAGTTTGGTCTGATGCTCGGCATGCTGCTGCAAAGCATGGAAAAAAGGCTGGAGAGCCAGCCCGTCTACAAGCTCAATGACAAGGATCCGCAGCAGGCATGGCTCAAAGATAATCTGCTGGGGCTGGAGCTGTCACCGGGCAAGATCCATCTGCTTACCAAAGAACGCTGACCCCCACGTTCAATTCGGGAGGGGCTGGGTGGTCTCCCGCACCAGCAGCTCCACCTGATATCCCTGTTGCTGTTGCCGCTCAAAAAGAGAGAAGAGAGAGCCTCGCAATCTGTGCAGTGGCAGATCGGCAAAACCAGCTTTGATGTAGAAGGGTTTCTCGAATGGCAGGGCCTGACACACCACCGGCTTGTCGTCGAGTCCGTCGCAGGCATGCTGCAGCAGGCGTGATCCCAGCCCGAGTGACTGATAGTGGGGCAGCAGACGAAAGCCACACAGATGGTAGAAATCCTCTTCGTCCCGCACCCTGACCGCTCCGACCAGCCAGTGAGCATCGCGCACGACAAAGATCCGCTCGGCCAGATCCGGCACGTAGTGGGAGAAAGTCGTTTCGTAATAGTCCCTGATCAGAGAGAGGTCGGCGTCACAGTACTCTTCAAAGGTGAGTTCCATCGCCAGCGAGCTTGCCACAGACAAATCCTTTTGCAATCAATGAGTAGTGCCATGTGGTTGCTGCTAATCCGACCAGATGACGAGAGCAAGATAGCACGCCTTTCATTAACAAAAAAGTCGATATCCACCAGAGGCCAGCGAGAGCAGAAGCAGCTCTGTTGCACATCGTGATCCCGCTCACCTACCGGCAACGCTCACCCTGTTTTCCCGCTTGTTCTGCCCCCCTCATGATGCTTTACTCAACACACGCATAGAGGAAGGAGTTTGCGGTTTGAAAGCATGGAAGCTGGCAGGCCATCTGTTGTTGATCCCCCTGGCTGGATGGTGCGAAGCGCCGCCTCCTGCCGAGGTGGTTTTTCTGTCGGCAGCCCCCGTTCCGCCTCTGCGCCTGCCGCTTGCAGCCCCCGAACCACAGGCACAGGCACAGGCACAGGCACAGGCACAGGCACAGGCACAGGCACAACAGGGGAACAAACAGATCCATGTTTACAAGTCGATGCAGAAGAACGGCGTGATCCGCTACTCGGACATGGTGCCGGAGCAAGGCAACTACGAGTTGCTGCTCTTTAACGACTGCTTCGCCTGCGACCCGAAATCGGATGTCAACTGGCACACTACCGGGCTTTTTCTCTATGACTACGCCAGCACTATCAAGGCGGCGGCAGACACCTATCACGTAGAACCGGCCCTCATTCGGGCACTCATCCACGCCGAATCGGCCTTCAATCCGATGGCGATCTCTCGCAAAGGAGCTATGGGTCTTACCCAGCTGATGCCGGAAACGGCGCGGGAGCTGGGGGTTGGCAATGCCCTGCTGGCAGAGCAGAACATCTTCGGCGGGGTAAAATACCTGGCGGGATTGCTCAAGCAGTATGACGGCAACATAGCGCTGGCTACCGCAGCCTATAACGCGGGTGCTGGTGCCGTGCAAAAACATGGCGGCATCCCCCCCTACGCCGAAACTCGCGCCTATGTGGAGCGTGTCCAGCTGCTGCATCAGCGATATAAAGAGATGTTGCAGGCCAAGGGGCTATAGGCCCTCAGGTTTTTCCCACCGCCAGAAAACAAAAAACACGCCCTTGGGCGTGTCGATACCACACTTTGTTTCGCGAACGATTACTTCTGCTCAGCCGCCACCAGGCGATAAGCCAGCGCACCCAGAATGGCACCGACAATCGGGGCAACCCAGAACAGCCACAGCTGGCCGATAGCCCAGTCACCGACAAACAACGCAACACCGGTACTGCGGGCAGGGTTGACCGAGGTATTGGTCACCGGAATGCTCACCAGATGGATCAGGGTCAGGCACAGGCCGATGGCAACCGGAGCAAGCGCAGCTGGCGCACGGCTGTCGGTAGCGCCCATGATGACGAACAGGAAGAAGCCGGTCATCACAGCTTCGCACACCAGTGCTGCTATCATGCTGTAGCCGCCCGGAGAGTGCTCACCGTAGCCATTGGAGGCAAAGCCGGCGGAGAGATCAAAACCGGCCTGACCACTGGCAATCACATAGAGTACGGCAGCGGCGGCAATTGCCCCCAGCACCTGCGCCACGATGTAAGAGAGCACGCCGGAAGCCGGAAAACGACCGCCAGCCCACAGACCGATGGTGACTGCCGGGTTGAGATGGCAACCGGAGATATGGCCGATGGCATACGCCATGGTCAGCACGGTCAGGCCGAATGCCAGCGATACGCCCAAGAGGCCGATCCCCACATGAGGGAAGGCTGCAGCCAGCACGGCACTGCCACAACCTCCCAATACCAGCCAAAAGGTTCCCAAAAACTCTGCTGCTACAGGTTTCACACTATGTCTCCCGATAAGATGAGATAAAAAGGCCCACAAAGGGGCCATGCGTTAACACGCGCAGCATTATGGGAGGAGCAATGGCCGATGCGAACCCGGTTACCAGCCGTCACAAAACGTGATTCATGTCACAATCAGTTGATTAATAGAGATATTTATCAGTAGCAAGCCACACAGAGGCTGTTGCCAACAAGGAGCCTCATGCGACAACTTGTGACTCCAAAGACCTGTTCTGTCTATTTGTTGATCAACAATTCAGGGCCACACCAGCGGATCACTTGATCGGCGAAAATCGGCTGACCACCTGACCCTGATGTTCAATCCACTCCATGAACATGGCGATGGGGCGGGCATAGACGGTGCCATCCTGCTCCGACTGATAGATCACCAGCTGCTCGCCTGTCTCGGTATGGCTGGCCAGGGTCAGCACCTGATAGTAGCCCCCCTTGAAGTGACGATAGCGACCGGGTGTGGGTGCATGCATGGGATACCTCTGCAGATGGAACAGGACGGGAAAGGAGAAATATCGCTGGCCAGTGCCAGTTGTATCAGCTTTTTCTCGTCGGAAATGACGATGAAGAGGCTTTTTTACACAAGCCAATCGTGCCAGAGAGCGTGAAGATTTCAACACAGTAGAGTAGCTTTGTTAATCACTCCCCCATCTTTCACTGGTGAACCTTGCCAAGCACAAACGATCGTGCTGAATTTAACCTTTTAATAACTCTGTTTTGGGGCTAAAAATCAGGAATTTCTACTAAAAAGAAGATTGTTCTAGCATTCAATTCTGTGAAGAATAGGGGAAAAGATATTTGATACTAAAAACCGCCTTTTTCGCCAACGCGTCCCTGTGGGGAAGGAATCACTGTCACCATGTTCACAATCGACAAGTCGCACAAGCTCGACGATGTCTGCTATGACATCCGCGGCCCGGTGCATAAAGAAGCTCGCCGTCTCGAAGACGAAGGCCACCGCATTCTCAAGCTCAACATCGGCAACCCGGCCCCGTTCGGCTTTGATGCGCCGGAAGAGATCATCAAGGATGTGATCCTCAACATGCCCCAGAGCCAGGGCTACTGCGACTCCAAGGGGCTCTTCTCCGCCCGCAAGGCGGTGATGCAGTACTACCAGCAAAAAGGGATGCGCAAGGTCGACATCGACGACATCTACATCGGCAACGGCGCCAGCGAGCTGATCGTGATGGCGATGCAGGCGCTGCTCAACAACGGCGACGAGATGCTGGTGCCCTCCCCCGACTATCCGCTCTGGACCGCCGCCGTCACTCTCTCCGGTGGCCATGCGGTGCACTATCGCTGCGACGAAGTGGCTGACTGGTACCCGGATCTCGACGACATCCGCGCCCGCATTACCCCGCGCACCCGCGGCCTGGTGCTGATCAACCCCAACAACCCAACCGGCGCCGTTTACGGCAGCGAGTTCCTGCTGGAGGTGATCGAGATCGCCCGCCAGCACAACCTCATCATCTTCGCCGACGAGATCTACGACAAGATCCTCTACGACGATATCTCCCACACCAGCGTCTGCACCCTGTGTGACGATGTGATGGTGGTGACCTTCAACGGCCTCTCCAAGGCCTACCGCGCCTGCGGCTTCCGTCAAGGCTGGATGGTCATCACCGGCCCCAAAGGCCGTGCTCGCGGTTACATTGAAGGGCTGGAGATGCTGGCCTCCATGCGGCTGTGTGCCAACGTGCCGATGCAGCACGCTATCCAGACAGCCCTTGGCGGCTACCAGAGCATCAACGAGCTGATCCTGCCAGGCGGCCGCCTGCGCAAGCAGCGGGACAAGGCATGGGAGCTCTTGAACGAGATCCCGGGGGTCTCCTGCGTCAAACCCAAGGGGGCGCTCTACATGTTCCCGCGCCTCGACCCCAAGGTGTATGACATTCGCGACGACCAGAAGATGGTGTTCGACCTGCTGCAGCAAGAAAAATTGCTGCTGGTGCAAGGCACCGGCTTCAACTGGCCGGCGCCGGATCACTTCCGGCTGGTGTTCCTGCCCCGCGAAGAGGAGCTGGAGGATGCCATCGGCCGCCTTGCCCGCTTCCTCAAGGGCTACAAGCAGTAAGCAAGGCTCATGAAAAAGGCTCCCGCGGGAGCCTTTTTGTTATCTGTCGTTTTCTATCCGCACCTTCAGCCGTGCAGCAGGGCACCGGCCACCAGCACCGCCATGGTGATGAGAGCCACCCCGATGATGAAGGGCAGTACCCAACGCACGAAGCGATCGTAGGGGATCTTGGCGAGCGCCAGCCCCGCCACCAGATGGGCGGCGGTGGGGGCAAACAGGTTGATCCAGCCGGAGGCGGACTGATAGGCCGTGATCACCAGATCCCGCGAGATGCCGGAGAAGTCAGCCAGCGGCCCCATCAGCGGCATGGAGACGGTCGCCAGCCCCGAGGTGGACGGGATGAAGAAGCTCAGGATGATGTGCACCAGATAGGCCATCAGGATGAACACCGACGAGGAGAGTCCGCTCACCAGCCCCTCGGCCCAGTGCAAGATGGTGTCGATGATGACGCCATGCTCCATCACCACATAGATGCCACGCGCCACCGCCACAACCAGCGCCACTCCGATGAGGTCTCGCGCCCCGTTGAGGAAGGTCGCCACATAGTTGGACTCCGGCATCCGGTTGATCAGCGCAATCAGAATGGAAGCGCTGAAGAACAGGGTGGAGAGCTCGTCAAACCACCAGCCAAAGGTGGGCAGCACATCGATCCCCAAATCCGACCAGGGCACCACCGCATAGATCATCAGCAGGAAGGTGCCGAAGAACACCAGCATGGTGAGCTTCTGCTTGCCGGTGAAGGCGAGGTTGCCGCTCTTCATCTGGGAGAACTCGTCGTCATAGACGATATCGGCCAGCACAGAGCGGGACTTGTCCTGCTGCACCTGCTTGGCGTAACGCATCACGAACCAGGAGGCGAAGATCACCAGCAGCAGCCACTGGATGACCCGCAGGCCAATCCCCTCACCGATGGGAATGCCGGCAAAACCGGAGGCGATGCCGGTAGCAAACGGGTTGACGGTGGAGGCGAGCACACCGACCCCGGAGCCAAGCAGGATAATCCCCGCCGCCACCATGCGATCAAAGCCCGCCGCCATCATCACCGGCACGATCAGTGCCCAGAAGGCAACCGTCTCCTCCGCCATGCCAAAGGTGGATCCGCCGAGGGCAAAGAGAGCGATCAGCACCGGGATCAGCAGCCGCTCGCGCCCGGCAAAGCCGCGCACGATGGCTCCCACCCCGGCATCCAGTGCCCCGCTCTGCATGGTCACCGCGAGAAAACCACCGATGATGAGCACGAACAGCGCCACATCAGCGGCTTTGTGGAAGCCCTGAATGGGGGCCTTGAGCACATCGAATACCCCCTGCGGATGAGAGGGCAACTCGGTGTAGCTGCCGGGCACCGGCAACAGTCGCTCATCACCGCTGTAGTCAGCCACGGCCGCGGCCGCCACCGGCTGCTGGGTCTTGGCCGTCACATAGTTGTATTTGCCCGCCGGCAGCACCCAGGTGAGGGCCGCCATCAGGGCGATGATGATGAAAAGCAGGGTATAGACAGTGGGGAGTTGGCGCTTTTTGGGCGCTTCATTTGGAGTGGTCATAGCTTCCGTACCTCGGCAATGCCGTCATGTGATCCGATCACCGCCAGACTAGCGGGTTTGATATGGGAAAAAGGTGATCGCTGATAATAAAATTCCGTAACTTAGCGGTATTTTTGCCAAAAAAACAGGGCCCCGCGGGGCCCCGTTTTCACTTGAGTCAGACTCAGAGCTCGACCACGTCGAATTTCACGTCCGGATTCACATCCGCATCGTAATCGACCTCGTCCAGACCGAAACCGAACAAGCGCAGGAACTCCTGCTTGTAGCCGGTGTAATCGGTCAGGTCGGAGAGGTTCTCGCTGGTGATGGATGGCCACAGATCGCGGCAGGTCTGCTGCACGTCTTCGCGCAGTTCCCAGTCATCCATACGGATGCGGGCCTGATCGTCCAGCGCCATGTCGGAAGCGTAGAGACGGGTGCGCATCATGCGATCCACCTGCTCCATGCACCCCTCGTGAATACCCTTTTCCTTCATGATCTTGAAGGCCATGGAGATGTAGAGCGGCATCACCGGAATGGCGGAAGAGGCCTGGGTCACCACGGATTTCAGCACGGCCACGTGAGCGGTGCCGCCCTTGGCAGCCAGATCGCCTCGGATGGCGGCAGCGGCGCGGTCCAGATCTTCCTTGGCGCGACCCAGGGTGCCATGCCAATAGATTGGCCAGGTCAGATCGGTACCGATGTAGGAGTAGGCCACGGACTTGGCGCCGTCAGCCAGCACGCCAGCATCGCGCAGGGCGGCCATCCACAGCTCCCAATCCTGACCACCCATGACGGTGATGGTGTTCTGGATCTCTTCCTCATTCGCCGGCTCAACGGTGGCGGTGATGATCTGATCCTTGTTGGTATCGATGGCGGTAGTGGTGTAGACCTCGCCGATCGGTTTGAGGGCAGAGCGCACCACTTCGCCGGTTTCCGGCATCTTGCGCACCGGAGAGGCCAGAGAGTAGACCACCAGATCAATCTGACCCAGATCCTGCTTGATGAGCTCGATCACCTTGGCGCGGCACTCGTTGGAGAAGGCATCGCCATTGACGCTCTTGGCGTAGAGGCCTGCCTCTTTGGCAGCCTTGTCGAAGGCAGCGGAGTTATACCAGCCGGCGGTACCGGTCTTGGACTCGGTGCCCGCTTTTTCAAAGAAGACGCCGAGGGTGGCGGCGCCGGAGCCAAAGGCGGCAGCAATGCGGGAGGCCAGACCATAACCGGTGGAAGCGCCGATCACCAGCACCTTCTTGGGACCATTCTCGATGGAGCCCTTGGCTTTGGTGTAAGCAATCTGGCGACGAACATTGGCTTCACAGCCAACCGGGTGAGTGGTGGTGCAGATAAAGCCGCGAACCTTGGGTTTGATAATCATATGGGGTCTCGGATCCGTTTAATGGATGAAATCGGGGCATAAGATACCTCATCTTGCCGCGATAAGGTGCTCTGATGTGTTGAACGGCGACAAAAATCCACAAGCCCACGACAGAAATGAAAGAGAAATAGCCTCCCAGAGCTTTGGTTGCCCCACGGCACATTCGGGCACTTGCCGGAAGCCGCTTGCCCGCCCATGGCTGGCATATACTTGGACAACATCGTGGCGCTGGATGATTGGCCCAACAGGGCGGAGGTAACATGACCAGATGTTGGCAAAGATGCTTGTTGTGGGCGGCTGTGGCACTGTTTGCAGCCAGTGAGGTATCAGCCAAACCGACTGTCGGCATGGTACTGAAATCGGTCCGCAACGAGTTTTTCATCGAGATGGCGAAAGGGGCAGAGACCTATGCTGCGGCCCACCCGGACGCCCTGACACTACAGCTAGAAGGCATCCAGCAGGAGGTGGATGTCACAGGTCAGGAGGCGATCATCCGCAAAATGATCGGCCAGAAAGTGGATGCCCTGGTGGTGGTACCGACCGATTCGGTCGCCATGCTGCCCGTTCTGATGGAAGCGATCCGCGCCGGCATTCTGGTTATCAACATGGACAACAAGCTCGATGACAGGGCGCTGGTGCTGGAAGGGGTCAATGTCCCCTTCGTCGGCCCCAGCAACTTTGCCGGTGCGCGCAGTGTCGGCGAATATGTCGCCAAAAAGCTCCCTGCGGGCAGTAAAGTCGGGCTGATCGAGGGCCCCCCCGGTGCCATCAACAGCCGGGCTCGCAGTGACGGATTCCGGGCCGCCCTGCGCGCAGCAGACATGGTTGTCGCCGGCGTGCGCAGCGGCTATTGGGACACAGCTCAGGGCAAGAGCGCCACTATCGATCTCCTCAAGGCAACCCCGGACGTCAAGGCGCTGCTCTGCGGTAACGACAATATGGCTATCGGTGCCGCCCAAGCCTTGGCTGAGCTGGGGCTCAAAGGCAAGGTGCTGATCGGTGGCTATGACAATATTCCGGGGATCCACCCCTATCTCAGCGATGGATCTGTGGTGGCAACCGCAGACCAGTATCCGGGCAAGCAGGCACAATATGCGCTCGACCTCGCCCTGAAAGCGCTGGCGCAGAAAATAACACAAGCCGATCTGCCCGGCATAGTGCAAACCCCTGTGGAGCTGGTCACACATCCTTAGGAGGCTAGATGAAGGGGTGGTGGGTATTGCTGCTATTGTGGTGCCAACTTGCATCGGCCGGGCCAGTGCTAAACATCTATGCCGATGCCTACCCCCCTTTCATTCAGGTTACCGGAGAACAGCTGAGCGGCCCTTATGTCGATGTCTTTGCCCGCTTGGCCAAGCAGCAAGGGATAGAAATTAATTTGCAAGCCAAGCCCATGCGGCGCCTGCTCAAGATAGTGGCCACCGAGCCAAACAGCTGCGGGCTTGGCGTGCACTTTTCGGCGGAAAATGCCGAAACCCTGCGCTACGTTGCGCGCATCGCCCCCATCACCCTCGCAGTCTACGCCCGGCAAGAAACTATTCCGCCCCTGAGCAACATAGAGGCGCTGCGCAACTACCGGATTGGTGCCATCGATGTGGCAGAGCTGAGGGAGCTGCTTGATAACGCAGCGATCCGCTACGAGCTGCTGCCCAAGGCCAGTCTTGGGATCGCCATGCTGCAAGCCGGGCGCTTCGACCTGTTGATTAGCGACGAGCTTCCCGAGCTGATCACCGCCCCCAGACATAAAAACAGGCTCCAGCGAGTGATGATCCTTGCCCGGGTGGAAAGGTGGCTAGCCTGCCATCCGCAACTCCCGCCCGACACAGTGAAACGCCTGCGCGCATCGCTCTCCCTTGGAGTCTTTGGCGATGCCATGGCCGATATCTGGCAAGGGTATGGTTTGAGCTCGGTATATGAAGGAGTCAGACGGGAGTGGATTGTTATTCCCTGACCACATCCCTATTCAACCTTCTCTCGCGGCCAACTTCAGCAATGTCAGCACAGGTCTTCTCTCCTTCTTTCACCCTCCCCACCTTTCACCTCGAGCTATCAATGGTGCCTCCGCTTGAGGCAGTCAGCAGGCTATCCGGGTGATCTTGCCCGCTTGCAGCTTGTAGAAGGCATCCTGCGGCAACTCCTGAGCCCAGATCGCCGCCTCATTGAGGTCGGCATAGACGCCACGCAGCATGGCGCCGAGCAGACCGTGGGAAATGACGATGGCACGCTCGGCGACCTTCGGGTCCAGCAGCCACTGCTGGGCGCGGCGCTGAATACTGAGGACGCTCTCGGCCCCCGGCGCCTGCAGATACCAATCGCCCCTGCCGGTATCGAGTTCAGGGTGAGACTGGCAGAGCTCGGGGATCTGGCACCCTTCCCACTCCCCCATGCCGAGCTCCATCAGCCGCTCATCCCAGATGATGCGATCGGCGGGCAAACCCAACTGCTCGCACACCAGCAGGGCGGTCTGACGGGCGCGCCCGAGCGGGCTGGCGTAGACGGTCCAGCGGGCGGGATCCGCCAACTCGTCGGCAAGCCGCAATCCCATGGCAATAGCTTGCGCTTCACCCTTCTCGGTCAGATCGGAGTTACAGCGTCCCTGCAGGCGCTGTTCGGCATTGAAAAGGGTCTGGCCATGGCGCAGCAGATAGATGATTCGTGACATGTGATTTCCAGCTGATTCAACGAGATGGGAACAAGGCGACAACCAGAGTGGTGCGGTAACAGCTTTCATTGCCCATGCAGGGTAACGCACAGCCAGCGTTACGGCCTGTGACTCTGGCAGTTGTCGCTTGTGCAGAATTTGGGGAGGCAGGTGTCATGCACCTATCCCTTCTTGATCTCCCGCAGGTAGCGGTAGATGGAGTGAACCGAGATGCCGAGCTGGCGCGCTGCGATCTGGGCACTGTCTTTAAGCTCGAAGATCCCCATGTCGTGCAACTGGTTAACGATAACCCGGGTCTTCTGGGAAGGGGGTACGGCTTCGTTACCGCGCACCTCGGCGCTGACAGTATCTATGGTGCTGTTGAGCGCTTCGTCGATGTTGCGGGCAAACACCTCGGGGGTAGCGTGGTTCTCGCTGGCATGCATGCACTCGGGCATCATGGCACGCAACACGGATTGCAGCGGGGCATCCATATCGGTGTTGATGCAGAGCAGTCCGATTGCCTTGTGCTCCCCGTTGCGAATGACGGTGGTGAGCGAACGCAGGGTCTTGCCGGTGGCACACTTGGTCATGTAGGGGTTGGAGATATCCTGCCCGCTCTTGAGCTTGATCATCGCCAGGTTGGTGATGGGGGCGCCGACGCTGCGGCCGGTGATATGACCGTTGGCAATCTTGATGATCGAGGGGTTGCGCACATCCAGACTGTGGAGCAGCACCTCGGTGTGCTGACCATACATGGCGGCGATGCCATCCACGATGATCTCCATCGATTTGAGGATCTGGAAATCGTTCTGACTCAACTCTTGCAGCTTCACATTCGGACCTTCTTGCAAGGGCTGCTGCCGGGCGATGGACGCCGGGCAGCAGCCGACAGGGACACTCAGGCGGACATGATATCAATAATGGTGCTGTCTGTGGCAGACATGCCGTCCTTCACCATCTGACCCACGTTGCGAATGGTCTGATCCACGTTGTCGGAAACAATCCCCTGCCCCGACACCGAGTGGCTGTTAAGCGCCATCAGGAAACCACGTACTGCCGCACCGGAGGAGGTACTCACCTTCATGGCGCAAGAGGCTTTGGCTCCGTCACACACCATGCCGGCACTGTCGCTCAGCACGTTCTGGATGGCGAAGCAGGATTGCTCGAAGCTGCCGCCAGCGAGATAGACCATGGCCATGGCAGCTGCCGCGCTGGTCACGGTATTGCCGCAGAAGGCTGACAGCGGCGGATAGTGGGACTTGATATAGATGGCGCCCAGATGGCTCATGATGAGGGCGCGAGCCAGCTGCTCTTCACTGGCATCATAGCGCTCGGCAATCACCATCACCGGGATGGTGGCCGCGATGCCCTGGTTGCCGCTGCCAAAGTTGCTCATCGCCGGCAGGGTCGCCCCTCCCATGCGGGCATCGGAGGCTGCCGCCGTCATCATCACGATGCGGTTCATCACATCCTCGCCGATAAGGCCGGCATCGATGTTCTGCTGCATGGTACGACCGATCTCGAGACCATAGGGGTTGTTCATCCCCTCGGCGGAGAGCTTGCCGTTGAGTTCGGAGGCCTTGAGGATGAACCGGATCTGCTCGAACTCCACCTGGGTGGCGAACTCATAGATGGCGGCGATGCTGATATCCACGCCATCGCAGATGGCGCCGGTGGCACCGCTCTGGTTCTGATCGGCGGTGAAGGTCACCTCGCCATCGCGACGCTGCTCGACGATGCGGGTATGGCCACCGCACAGGGTCACTTCGGCGCTGTGCTCTTCACCGTTTTCATCAGAGCCATAAACAGTCACGCGGCAGAAGATAAACTCGGGGGCAGCGGTGCGGCTGACCAGCACGCCACCGGCATCGATCAGGGCCTGGGCACGGGCCACCTGATCTGCGGTGATGGCGGCCAGCACCTCCAGTCCGCCATCGGCATTGCCACCGAGGGCGCCGGCGGCGGCTGCGATCGCCAGACCAATCTTGCCGGTACCCGGCACATAGACACCCATCGAGTTCTTGTAGAGATTATCCGACACCGCCACCTCGATACGACGCGGTGCGCAGCCCAGTTGCCGGGCGGCAACTGCGGCGGCATAAGCGGCGGCGATAGGCTCGGTACAGCCCAGCGCCGGTTTGACAACCTGTTGAATAATCTGCAGATACTGCTGCCACGCTTGTTTCATTGATTGAACCTTTCTCTATCCGTTACCGAGCGATATGGGCGATCGCTTCCACTTCAACCTTGACGCCCATCGGCAGATCCTTCACCGCGAAGCAGCTGCGCGCCGGACAATCTTTCTGGAAATAGGCTTTGTAAACCTCGTTAAACGCGGCAAAATCGCTGATCTCGGCGAGATAGCAGGTAGTCTTGAGGACTGTCGCCAGCGAGCCGCCGCCCGCCTCCAGCACCGCTTTCAGGTTTTCGAGTGCCTGACGACTCTGTGCCTCAATACCGCCGGCAACCACGCCGCCCTGCTGTTTGCACACCGGCAGCTGGCCGGAGGTAAAGATGAGGTCGCCATAGGCAGTGCCATGGCTGTAAGGTCCGATGGCGTCGGGAGCCGAGGCCGCAGTGATGATTTTTTTCATATTACCCACTCCGTAATTGCAATTATTTTTGCATTTATAGCTCTGCTTTCGCTCAACATTATTTGCTTTTTAGTTTATCCATTCAACAAAAAGATAGAAAAATGGCGTAAAAAGGCATCTTTAGGTCTCATAGTAAACCGTGATCACCCTCCTGATTTGAATAAAAGAGAGCGCGGACGCATTGTTTGCAACGCATTTATTCAACTATATTTGCGCCCGCTCTTACCCTTACAACAACAAGAAGGTTCTAATGGACGCGCATAGCACCACACTCAACGGCCCCATGATGGGCACCCTGGAATGGAAAGAGGCGGTTCGCTTCGACAGCACCGACTGGGGCTGGATCATCATGAGCATCGGCATGGCCATCGGCGCGGGGATCGTCTTCCTGCCGGTACAGGTGGGGCTGATGGGCTTGTGGGTCTTTCTGCTCTCGGCAGTAATAGGCTATCCGGCCATGTATATGTTCCAGCGCCTCTTTATCAATACCCTGGCCACCTCACCCGAATGCAAGGATTACCCCAGCGTCATCACCGGCTACCTTGGCAAGAACTGGGGTGTGCTGCTCGGCGCCCTCTACTTCGTGATGCTGGTGATCTGGGTCTTTGTCTACTCCACCGCCATCACCAACGACAGCGCCTCCTTCCTGCAGAGCTTCGGCGTCACCGACGGCCTGCTCTCGGAAAATCCCCTCTACGGTCTGGTACTGATTTGCGGTCTGGTGGCGCTGGCCTCGCGCGGCGAAAACCTGCTGTTCAAGATCTCCACCTTTATGGTGCTGACCAAGATCAGCGTGGTGGCCGTGCTCGGCCTGATGATGGTGGACAAATGGGATGCGGCCAACATCACCGCCATGCCCGCCGCCGGTGACTGGATGAAGGATGCCATCATCATGCTCCCCTTCACCCTCACCTCCATCCTCTTTATCCAGAGCCTGAGCCCAATGGTGATCTCCTACCGCTCGCGGGAGAAGTCGCTGGAAGTGGCCCGCTTCAAGGCGATGCGCGCCATGAATATCGCCTTCGGCATCCTGTTTGTGGTGGTGTTCTTCTACGCGGTCTCCTTCACCCTGGCCATGGGTCACGATCAGGCGGTCAAAGCCTCCGAGGAGAACATCTCTGCACTGGCGATGGTGGCGCAGGGGATGCCCGGCCAGACCCTCAAACTCCTGAGCCTGACCCTCAACATCTTTGCGGTAATGACCGCCTACTTCGGCGTGTACCTCGGTTTCCGTGAAGCCTGTCAGGGGCTGGCAATGAACCTGCTGCGCCGGGTGCTGCCGGAAAACCGCATCAACAAGGGATTGGTGGGCAAAGGGATCATGGTGTTCACCGTCATGCTCTCCTGGGGTGCCATCGTGCTCAACGCCCCGGTGCTGAGCTTCACCTCCATCTGCAGCCCCATCTTCGGTATGGTGGGTTGCCTCATCCCGGCCTATCTGGTCTATCAGGTGCCGGCGCTGCACAAGTACAAGGGCACTTCCCTCTACATCATCATCGTCACCGGCCTGCTGCTCTGCGTCTCGCCCTTCCTGGCGTTCAACTGAGTAGCCAGATAACCAGATAGCCAACAGACGGGTCACCTTCGGGTGGCCCGTTTTCATTGCTATTGCGCTGGCAACAGAACAAAAAGCCAAGGGGATCACAACTTCCCCCTCTCCCTGACCGAAGTACAGCGGCGAGGAGTAATATTCAGCCATAACCGCATGCACCCGTCTTTTCGGGTATCGAGGCCTCATATGAAATGGATTTTCAACCCGGCTATCAGGCTGGGCAACCAGCTCTCTTTCAAATACAAATTTCTGCTCTGGTCCTGTCTGATGCTGCTGCCGCTGGCCTACAGCATGGCCAATCTGCTGGGACGGCTGCAGGATGACAACGAACAGGCCCGCAAGGAGCTGGCCGGCGTCATCAATCTGGCCCCGGTGCCCGCCATCGAGCAGGCGCTACTGACCCACCGCAATCTGGTCACCCAGCACGCCTACGAGCAAAAACCGGTGGGAGAGGATAAGGTCAAAGCCGCCGCTCAAGCGGTGGAGGATAGCCTGCGCGCCTTTGCCGATACCCGTCAGGAAAATCCCGCTTTCGACGCCCTCAAACAGGGGTGGGCTGCCCTGCAGAGCGAAGGGGGCAAGCTGGAAGTTGATCAGAGCAATCTGCGCCACGACAAACTACTGACCGAAGTGCGCCACCTCTACAAGAACATCACCGCCGCCAGCAGCCTGATCCAGGATCCGGCGCTCGGCACCTATTACATGGTGATCCTCACCAGCGAACGGCTGCCGCAACTGCGCGACCTGCTGGCTCAGGTGCGGGATCGCGCCGCCACTATTGCCGACTTCGGCCTGTTTCAGGCGGAAGGCTACAGCGGCCTTCGCTTTCGCCTCGACCTCATCAACGCCACCCTGCAGGAGCTGGAAGCCGATCTGACCCTGCTCTACCAGATTGAACCCGCCTATCGCGCCGAGCTGGGTCAGCAGACCGATGCCCTGCTGCAACAGGTGCGTCAGGGGGTCGATACCATGGAAAACAAGATGATGAAGGATCAGCTGGTACAGCTCTCAACCAAGGAGGTGCTGGCGCTGGGAGATGGGCTCGACAACACCATCACCAAGCTGGCAGGCCAGGTGCGCCAGCGGCTGGAAGCCGACCTGCATCAGCGCATGGCAGCCAACCAGCGCCACTTCTGGTGGGTCACGGCACCGCTGACCGCCATCCTGTTGCTCTATATCTACCTGATGATCGGCGCCTATCTCTCCCTGCGCGACACCGTTGGCCGGGTACGGGAGATCGCCGCCCGGGTCAACGCCCAAGATCTCAGCCAGCACATCGAGATTGTCGGCCAGGATGAGCTGGCCGCCATCAGTCGGGATTACAACGTCACCCTGGAGACCCTGCGCACTCTGATGCGGCGGGTACGGGAAAACGGCGTCACCGTGGTGGAGAGCGCCACCGAGATTGAAGATCGCACCTGCCGCTCTCAGGAGGTGATCGCCGCCCAGCAAGGGGAGACCCATCAGGTGGCCACCGCCATCAAGGAGCTGGCTGCCACGTCACAAGACATGGCGGGCAACGCCTTGCAAGCTGCCCGCATGACTCAGGAAGCCCAGCAGGTGGTGGGTCAGGGCGAGGCCGTGGTCGATCGCACTATCAAGGCGATCGACCATATCAACCGCGAAGTACTGCGCACCGCCGAGAGCATTGGCCAGCTGGAGCAGCAGTGCAGCCAGATTGGCGGCGTCATCAGCGTGATCCGAGGTATCGCCGAGCAGACCAACCTGCTGGCACTCAACGCCGCCATCGAGGCGGCCCGAGCGGGTGAACAGGGACGCGGCTTCGCCGTGGTGGCCGATGAAGTGCGCTCGCTGGCCAGTCGCACCCAGGGGGCCACTGTCGAGATCCAGCAGATGATTGAACAGCTGCAATCCGGCGCCCGCGCCTCGGTCAATGCCATGTCTGCCGCCAGCCGCGAAGCGCAGGAGGGGGTCGGTCTCGCCCAGGAAGCCCAACACGCTTTCGGCGCCATCACCGAGAAGGTGGATCGGATGGTCGATACCAATGCCATCATCGCCAGCGCCATAGAGCAGCAGGGCGCAGTGGTCAACGAGATCGAGCGCAATGTGGTGCGCATCTCCGATGGCAGTGACGAGGCGCTGCAGGTCGCCAACGAGGCGCGCGATGCCGCTCGCCAGATCCACCAGCTTACCGAGCAGCTGCGCAGCATGGTACAGAGCTTCATCCTCTAAACCAGCCCTTTCGAGTCAGCCATCAGTTAAAACCAGCCCCGTCGGGCTGGTTTTTTAATGCTCTGCATCTCCCCAGTTAAACCCGAATAATGTGACGAAAAAACCGCCGCCTATGTTGCTTGCGAGAGTGCAGCCAGAGTAAGCTCGGATGCAATAAAAAGAGTCGAACGATACCCATTTCCTGCACAAGTACAAGATACCGGCAAGAAAGTGGAAAAGCAGTTCAACCCGCGGAAGGTCACATCACGACAAACCCGTTCAGGCGAGGTATCGCAGATGGCGAAGTACCAGTTTTTCACCATGCCGGACTCCAACCGGCAGCACTACACCTTTATCGACATGGAATCCCCCACCTTTCTGCCCGAAAAAGAGGCGCTACTGGCGCAGGGATTTGAAGTCGAGGAGGATTTTATCGATGCCCCGAGCCCGCAAGAGGCGGTGGAGAAGTATCGCTCCAACTTCCTCTACGTGGCCGATGAAATAGGCAAATCAGACAGCAGCTACGCCTTTGCCGTCGCACTGCTGGAGATGGGCAAGAGAGTGTTTGGCCGCAACTCGGGCCATTAATCGTTAAAGAAGAATTGGCCATCGCGCCCACAGACGCGATGGCCACTGGTTTAACAACAGGCCAGCTGGCGGAGCATCTCGATAAGCTCCTCTTCGCTGCTCGGCTCATATGCAAGCCGCAGACAAGGGGCCGCGCCCCCCATCAACATGTAGACATTGGTGCTGCAGTGGTCGTAGTGATACCACTTACCATTGATGCAGACGTCGGTATAGCATCTCGGATCCCTTTCCAGTTCCATATTCACATCCTTTTGTTACATCTCCACAACATCACTTCTGACCGTAAAGTAACCGCCGCGGATCACACTTGATGCAGATCAAGAGAAGCGGCTGACAACCGCAGATATCTGCCGGATCTGTGGCCTGCACGGCCCGGAGTGGCCCATTGCTATCCGAATGAAGATGGGGAAAGCCCCGCGACAGCACTGCAGGCGTTCCACAACAAAAACGGCGCCCGCAGGCGCCGTTTTTTCATCTCCCCGCCAAAGCGAGGGGCAAGCCAAAAGGCTTATTCGTCTTCCAGATAGGCGTAGCCTTGCAGACCCAGCTCCAGCTCGTCGAGCAGGGCTTTACGGGTTGCGTCGTCCAGCGCCGGGTGGGAAGCGATCCGCTGGTAGTTCTCACGGATAACGGACGGGTCGATGTTGACGTAACGCAGCAGCTGGTCGACGGTATCGCCGCGCACCACGTTGCGAATGTCCATCTTGCCCTCTTCGTCCAGCCACACTTCCGCGCAGTGGGTATCACCGAACAGGTTGTGCAGGTCGCCCAGGATCTCCTGATAGGCACCCACCAGGAAGAAGCCGACGTGGCACTCTTCGTTCTCGCCGTAAACCGGCATCGGCAGGGTGCTCTCGACCCCCAGACCGTCGACGTAGTGCTCGACCTGACCGTCGGAGTCACAGGTGATATCCATCAGGATGCCGCGACGGCTGAGCGGACGCTCGAGACCGGAGAGCGGCATCACCGGGAATACCTGACCGATACCCCAGGCATCCGGCAGGGACTGGAACAGGGAGAAGTTGGCAAAGCACTTGTCAGCCAGCTTTTCACTCAGTTCGTCAGCCAGCGCACGGTGGTTGCGGTTGACCGGATTGAGCAGCTCTTTGAGCGCCAGACAGGTGTTCTGATGCAGCATCTCGGCCCAGGCACGCTGTTCGAGGTTGAGCAGACCCATGGTGTACTGGGTGTTGACGTCAGCCAGATCGGCTACCGAGTCGTGGAAGATCTCCAGCAGGGAGGGATCTTCACCGCTCAGATCCTGCCACCCTTTCCACATGTTCTGCAGAATGGTCGGCGCATCGTCGCCCGGTGCGCTGATATCGTTCATCTCCACCCCTTCGGCACCAATGATGTTGGTGACCAGTACGGCGTGGTGAGCGGTCAGGGCACGGCCGGACTCGCTGATGATGGTCGGGTGCGGCAGGTCGAACTCGCGGCAGACATCGCCGATACCCCATACCACGTTGTTGGCGTACTCGGAGAGGCTGTAGTTGGCGGAGCAGTGGCTCTGGGAACGGGTTCCCTCGTAGTCCACCCCCAGGCCGCCACCGACGTCAACGACTTCGATGTTGGCGCCAAGGCGACGCAGTTCGGCATAGAAACGGCCGCACTCGCGGATACCGCCCTGAATGTCGCGGATATTGGCAATCTGGGAACCCAGATGGAAGTGCAGCAGTTGCAGGCAATCCAGCTTGCCGACACTGCGCAGACGCTCGATCAGCGCCAGGATCTGGGAGGCTGACAGACCGAATTTGGACATGGAGCCACCGCTCGATTCCCACATGCCTGAGCCGGTGGACGCGAGCTTGGCACGCACGCCGATATTGGGCTTGATGTTGAGACGAGCTGACTCGTCCAGCACCATCTCCAGCTCGGAGGGCTTCTCTACCACGATGTAGACCTTGTGGCCCATCAGGTTGCCGAGCAGAGCGTGGCGGATATATTCGCGGTCTTTGTAACCGTTGCAGACGATCACCGAGCCTTGCTCATGGTGATGGGAAAGCACGGCCAGCAGTTCCGGTTTGGAACCAGCTTCCAGGCCAAGCCTGGGCTTGTCGCTGTAGGACTGGCTGATGGTCTCGATGACACGACGCTGCTGGTTTACCTTGATCGGGTAAACGCAGAGGTAGTCCCCTTCATAGCCTGACTTTTCGATGGCCTGACCGAAGGCATTGAACAGCGCATCGACCCGACTCTTGAGGATGTCGGGGAAGCGCAGCAGCACGGGGGTGGTCAGCCCGGACTGACGCAACTGTTCGATGGCGTCAGAAAGCACGATCTGTGCGTCAGGGCGTGACTTGTCGGGAGCAACGGTCACATGACCGGCGTCATTGATATTGAAAAAACCCGCACCCCAGTAGGGAACGTTGTAGACCTTCAAGGAGTCCTTGCTGGACCAGTTAGTCATGGGCTATGCCTCGCAAATGAGCGACGGGAAGTCGCCTTCGTTACCCTCAATCACATCCAGACCATCTTGTGCAAAACAGTGTTGCGCTTTGCACATCGCGGCAAGCCAGAGGCTGCCTGGTGGATCTTGGGAAGTAACGAGTCTTGATGTGGGGCTGGTGGCTTTACATCAAGCTCAACGGTATGCGGTGCTACTTTACGTTGCGCCGCGGTACTTTGATGACAAACGACATCAGCCACGTCGTCCGTTCATCATTCGGCAGCCATCACGACAGCAGGAGAGGGTTCCAAGGAAGAGAAGCGAAGGCGCCAGCACGCATGCGTGTTGATAGACGACAACAACCACAGCCCAGCTCATATCCAGTGACCGCCCATGACAAGGGAAGATGATGAGCCGTTGGCCCACTCGGTCAAAAGAAAGATGAGTGTCTGTTGTTCTCCCTGATACCGGAGCCTAACCGGTATTAAAGAAACCATTCCCCAGCAGTGTCTGTCGTTTCTGCGTGCCTCGCCCTATAGGCGTATGATCCTTCCGGTTTCTGGCGGCTCTGCCTGCTTCAGGGTTACCTTCGGATCGGCGCGGAGTGTACACACTTACCGCGGGCGGTGACAATAAAAAATAGTGCTCAAAATCCGCTTTTAATAAGCCACTCAAATCTTGCTGGCGGGCAGGCGGGGGCTGGGATAGCGCATGATCGCCCCACCCTGTTATGCGCGCTGAAAAGAGTCGCGTTTCCCCCTCCAAAGAGGCAGCCCTTGTGATGCGGGACTTGCAGGCCAAACACCCCCTTGCAAACCATGATTAAAAATCCCCGAAGTGGCGACTTTTATGCGCAATAAACCGGCAGCAGCTGTGCTTGTGCCCGCTGGTAGGACCAAAACAAAAAATGGGAAAAACCTGCGCTGACGCAATGAGTGGTAGGGCTGGATTGGCGCAAAATGAGCGCTCACAACCGGAGGCTGATTAATGGATACCCTGCTTGAGCGTTTTTTGCGTTACGTGACTTTTCATACCCGCTCTGACGAGACCAATCCCGCCTGCCCGAGCAGCGAGGGACAACTGATCTTCGCCCGCGCCCTGCAAGAAGAGATGGAAGCGCTGGGGCTGACCCAGGTCACTCTGGATGAGCACGGCTACCTCACCGGCTGCCTGCCGGGCAACCAGCCGGATGCTCCCGCCATCGGCCTGATTGCCCACATGGACACCGCCGATTATGAAGCCGAGCACGTGGTGCCGCAGATCATCGAGAACTATCAGGGCGGCGATATCTGTCTTGGCAAGGGTGACGAGGTGCTCGCCATCCGTGACTACCGCTTCCTGAAAAACTATCTGGGGCAGGACCTCATCACCACCGACGGCACCACCCTGCTGGGCGCCGACGACAAGGCGGGTATCGCCGAGATCCTCAGCGCCATCGACCATCTGCAGGCGCACCCCGAGATCCCGCGGGGCGATGTCTGGGTCGGCTTTACCCCGGATGAAGAGATTGGCCGTGGCGCCAACCTCTTCCCGCTGGACCGATTCCCCGCCAAGTGGGCCTACACCGTCGATGGTGGTGAGCTGGGCGAGCTGGAGTTCGAGAACTTCAACGCGGCCAGCGCCAACATCCGCTTCGTCGGCAACAACGTCCACCCCGGCACCGCCAAGGGGAGCATGATCAACAGCCAGACCCTGGCCGCCCGCTTCCACGCCGCCATGCCAGCCGAAGAGACCCCGGAGTGCACCGAAGGGTATGAGGGCTTCTTCCATCTGGCCCAGATGAGCGGCACCGTGGAGGAGAGCAGCCTGCACTACATCATCCGCGACTTTGACGACCAGCGTTTCGCCGAGCGCAAGGCCTTGATGGAGAGCCGGGTGGCCGCCATGCAGGCCGAGCATCCCAAGGCACGCATCGAGCTGACCCTGACCGACAGCTATCGCAACATGCGCAGCCAAATTGAGCCGCACATGCATATCGTCGAGCTTGCTCGCACCGCCATGGAGGCCGCCGACGTGGTGCCCAAGATCAAACCCATTCGCGGTGGTACCGATGGCGCCCGCCTCTCCTTTATGGGTCTGCCCTGCCCCAACATCTTTACCGGTGGTCACAACTTCCACGGCAAGCACGAGTTCATCCCGTTGCAATCCATGGAAAAAGCGGTCGCCACCCTGGTCGAGCTGGTTCGCCTCACCTCGGCCTGGCGCGGCTAAACCGGCCATCGTCACCACAGTGACAACCAAGAGGGGAGCCGCTTAACCGGCTCCCCTCTTTGCCATCAAACTGTCATCCCATCGACATCTGCCGGGAACAGTAACCCGCCATGCTGGGGGCAAAGGATCGCCGGAGCCCCCAGATGTTCACTATCGATACCCTGTTTGCCCAGCACTTCCCGCGCCTCAATGGCCATCCCCGGCTGGCCAGCCTCGGCAAACGAGCCCTTGGCTGGCTGCTCAACGAACCTGCCTTTAACGACTTTGCCAAGCGCCATCCCCACCTGCGCGGCCTCGACTTTGTCGAGCAGGTACTGGCGGAGCTGGCGGTAGATTGCCGGGTGAACGAGGCGCAGCTTGAGCACATTCCCGCCAGTGGCCGGGTCATTATCGTTGCCAATCACCCCATCGGCTCCATCGACGGGCTGGCATTGCTGCGCCTGCTCGGTCGCATCCGGCCGGACGTCAAGATAGTGGCCAATCAGCTGCTGGCGCAACTGACGCCGCTGCGCCCCCTGCTGCTGCCGGTGGACAACATGGAGGGCAAGACCGACCGGCAGGCCATTCTGGCCATGGGGGAGCATCTTGCCAGAGAGGGGGCGCTGGTGATCTTCCCCGCCGGCGAAGTGTCGCGCCTCGGCCCCGGCGGAATCAAGGATGGCCCCTGGCAGTGCGGTTTTATCAAGCTGGCCAAACGCACCGCCACCCCGCTGGTGCCCATCCACGTGGGAGGGCGCAACAGCGCCGCCTTCTATCTCGCCTCCTGGCTCAACAAACCCACCTCCGCCCTGCTGCTGGTGCGCCAACTGTTTCGCCAGCAGGGGCAGACCCTGCCACTCACCATAGGGGCGCGCATCCCGGTCACCGGCTTTCAGGATCTGCCGCCCAAGAGCGCGGCAAAACTGGTGCGCAGCCACCTCTACCGGATTGGCCGCGGCAAGCCGGGACGACTGCAGACCGAAGCCCCCATCGCCCTGCCGGAGGATCGTCGCCAGCTCAAACAGGCCATCGAACGCTGCGAGCAGCTCGGCACCACCCCGGATGGACAGGGGATCTACCTCTACCGCCGCCACGAGGCGAGCCACTCGGTGATCCTGCGCGAACTGGGTCGGCTGCGGGAGATCGCCTTTCGCGCGGTGGGGGAAGGTTCGGGCAAAAGACGGGATCTCGACCCCTTCGACGATGACTACCACCACCTCATACTCTGGGATCCTGCCCGGCTCGACATCATCGGCGCCTACCGCTTCGCGCCGGTGGCCGAGCTGCTGGCCAGCAAGGGGCTGGGTGGTCTCTACAGCCACACCCTGTTCGGCTTTGAAGAGAAACTACTGCCGCGGCTGGAGCTTGCCATCGAGCTTGGCCGCAGCTTTATCCAGCCCGCCTACTGGGGCAAACGGGGGCTCGATTATCTCTGGTTCGGTATAGGCGCCTATCTGGCCCGCTATCCTCGCTACCGCTACCTGTTTGGCCCGGTGTCGCTCTCCGGCAGCCTGCCACCGCAGGCCAAGGATCTGCTGGTGAGCTTTTACCGCCAGCACTTTGCCCCCGAGCTGGCGCTCGCCCCCTCTCGCCGCCCCTATCCCGCCACGCCAGCGCTGTTTACCGGTCTTGACTACGGCGCCGACCTCAAGGAACTCAAGGAGCGTCTCGGCAATCTGGGTTGCGCCATCCCAACCCTCTACAAGCAGTACTCCGAGCTGTGCGAACCGGGCGGAGTCCAGTTCATGGACTTTGGCATCGACCCCGACTTCAACCACTGCATCGATGGCCTGGTGTGGGTCGATGTGAGTCGCATCAAGCCCCACAAACAGGCACGCTATATCGGCCCCCTCGCCAGCACGATAACCGACGAATAGCCGAAGCTGACGGGCAACAAATGAAAAAGAGAGGGAGGCCAGCGCCTCCCTCTCTCATCTTGTCCGACAAGCCGCTTTTACTCGGCAGCGGGTTTGCGATCCGAGTGACCCAGATCCCGCTCGGGTGCAATGACATCGCGCACCCGCTGCTTGATCTCCTTGGCCTCGGGGAAGCCGTCATCGACCACCCGATCCCACACCAGCACACCGTCCACCAGAATGCGGAACTCCCCCTTGCTGGCGGGCACCAGCGCTACCTCGCCCAGATCGCTGTCGAAGGTGGAGAGCAACTCCTGCGCCAGCCATGCGGCGCGCAGCATCCAGCGGCAGAGGATGCAGTAACGGATCTCGATCCGCGGTTTAACTGGGGAAAGGGTCATGTCGCTCATGCGGTTCTCCATCAAGGGCATCGAAAGGGAGCAGGGTAGCTCACTGCTCGACCCCGTGGAAGTCGGCCAGCCAGTAACGGGCGATGGTGCGCATGGTGGACTCCGGCAGCTCGAACAGGCCGGGCGCCAGCGGACCGGCGGCCAGCATGCGGATCCCCTCCATGATCTCAGCCAGCACCAGATAGACGTATTCGCCGATGACGGCGCCGTGGACGAAATTGACCGCCTCGCCCCGATTGAGCAGATAGATCTGGGTGCCATCGGGCCGGTTGAGGGCCAGCACATGGGGGCACACCTCCTCCGTCGGCCAGGGGAGCTGGGCCAGCGAGAAGGCAAACTCGTCGTCGGCGGAGGTGACCGAGGCGACCATGGTGCCGGGGCGCAGCAGTTGCAGATCCGCCAGATCGAGCGAACCGTTGCCGGTGGAGCAGATCACCAGCTCGGCGCGGCTCAGGGCCTCAGACTTGCTGATGAGACGAAAACCGTGGGAGAGCGCCTCCACCTGACGCAATACGTCGGTCTCCACCAGCCCGAGATGGAGGTTGCGACAGCGCAGGTCGCGGGCGATGCTGCGCCCCACCTTGCCATAGCCAAACAGCGCCGCCTCGCAGACGTTGAAGGTGCGGTTGAGATTGCGGGCCAGCGACTCGGCGGAGTAGACCACGCTCAGACCGATCTGGATATCCTCGGCCTGTTTCAGAGGACTGCGCGCCACCGAGACCACCGGGGTCGCCAACACCTCCTGCTCGTAGCGCTGATGGCCGTTTTCGGTCATCTCCACCACCCCGAGCAGACGGGGGCCAAAGTATTCGCTCAGGGTCACCTGAGTCGTGGCAAAGTAGCCACCGATATCGAGGATCAACAGGCGTTCGTGGGGGGCCACCAGCGGCGCGATCTGCTCGATGACGCCCTGCGGACAGTTGGTCCACTGGCGATTGAGTGGTACGACCGGATAGTGGCGGGAGACCCACTCCAAGGTCGGGCCGTGTACCGATTTGGGTTTGGGCAGGATGGCGCCGATACGGCCAATCTGGCTGAGAGCCTCGATGAAACGGGGACGATCAGGAAGCAGGTGGGTAACCAGCAGAATGCAGAGACCTTCGATACGGCCCTGCCCGGTGAAATGGCGAAAAAACAGATGCTCAGATCCTTGACTGCGCAACTGTGGCCTCCTTAATTTGCCCCAAAATGTGTGCTGCAAAGCAAGCAAACAGAACCCGGCGCAGCCGGGTTCTGTGTGTGTCCAGATAAGTAAAAATCCTTTTTATCTTAAACACATAGGAGGGCTCAATCTTTATATCTCAAGAGTATGAGCAGGTATGCAAAAATGACCGTAATTGGCTGTTTTTCATGCGAAAATCAGTACAAAGAAGCGGCAGGCCAGACACGCCACAGACTGAGTCCGCTACCCGCCCCAGCCAGCAGGATCAGAGCCCCCCAGCGCAGAGGTGCGCCCTTGCCGCGCAATAACCACTCCAGCAGCGGCAGCAACCAGACCGGCAGCAGAACCACCAGCGGAACCTCCACATATTGCCAGGCGAGCATCTGGACGAAAGCGAGGGCCAGCGCCAGACCGGCAGGGGCCACGTTGACCCCGGCAAACGTGGCAAGCAGTGCCCGAAAACCGGCGAAGGCGGCCAAGGCGCCGGCCAGCTGGGCAATCAGCAGGCTGCCATCGATACCGATCACCAGCGCCAACCAGATGAAACCAAGGGCAAAACCAAGCCCCTCGCGGCTGTCACCGCGCAAGACGCTCCAGCCAAACCAGAGGATGGCGGGCAACAGCGCCAGCCAGATCATTGGCTCGCTTGTCAGCACCGAGGCCAGCCCCTGCCACCAGATCAGGGCGCCGACCACGGCAAAGAGCAGCAGCGAACCGCGCAGATCGGTCACCTGCACCGCGATGGCCGGTACCAGCAGCGCGAGCGGCAGCCACTGCCACGCCTTGACCGGCAGACCATAGGCCCCACCCAGCAAGGATCCCACCAGCCAGATCGCCAGTGCGCCCCACAGATACCCCAGCCGTGGCCAGCGCCACGACAGCAAAGCGGCTCCCAGAGGAGCCGCCAGGGTTTGCAGCAGAAGTGAAGCGCCCATTACTTACGCACGCCTTCAACAAACAGATTGATGCTCATCTCGTCCGGGATGTTCGGCACCATGTAGTTCACGCCAAAATCGCTGCGCTTGATGGTGGTGGTGGCGTTGAAGCCGCTGCGGTAGCCACCCCAGGGATCCTTGCCTTCACCAACCTTCACCAGATTGAAGGCCACCTCTTTGGAGACGCCGTGCAGGGTCAGGGTGCCTTTCAGTACCCCTTTATCCTTGGTTCCCTCATAAGCAGAGCTGACGAAGGTCATCTTCGGATACTGCTTCACGTCGAGAAAATCGGGGCTGCGCAAGTGCTTGTCACGGGGCTCATGGTTGGAGTCCACGCTGGCAGCATCCACCTCGAAGCTCGCCTTGGCGGCAGCCGGATTGGCATCATCCATGCTGAAAGTGCCGCTGAAGGTGTTGAAACGACCCACCAGCTCGGAGAAGCCAAGGTGGCCCACCTTGAACTGCACTGTGGTGTGCGCCGGGTCGACATCGTACTCCGCCGCCATCAGGGGGGCAGCCATAAAGAGGCAGGAGGCCAGCAGGGCTTTGCTCATTTTCATCCGTTCGTTCCTTCATCTTGGGGTTCACATCATTGGCTGACATGCTAACCTCGTCGTCAGAATGAATAATCAGTGATTCATTAAATTCATTATTTACTGAGGATGGAAAATGGATCAGATCGCCGCCATGCGCACCTTCATCAAGGTGGTGGAGTGCCAGAGCTTTACCAAAGCCGCCAACCAGCTTGGCATCTCGGTGGCCATGGCCTCCAAACTGATGCAGCAGCTGGAGGAGTCGCTCGCCACCCGGCTGCTGTCGCGCACCACCCGTCAGGTCAACCCCACCGAAGCAGGCCAGTTCTACTACCAGCGCTCCCTCGCCCTGCTGGCGGAACTGGAAGAGACCCACAGCCAGCTGACCCACCACAACCAGCAGCCCAACGGCACCCTCAAGCTCTCGGTGCCGATGGACTTTGGCTACCTCCACCTCTCCCCCGCCCTGCCGCTGTTTCGCGAGCGCTTCCCCGATCTCAAGCTCGATATCGAGTACAGCGACCGACGGGTTGCGCTGGTGGAAGAGGGGTTTGATCTGGCGCTGCGGATCGGTCACCTCAGCGACTCCTCGCTGGTGGCGCGCCAACTTGCCACCATCCGGGTCGAGCTTTGCGCCAGCCCCGGCTATCTGGCACGCAAGGGGTGGCCGGAGAAGCCCGAAGATCTCAAGCAACACGACTGTCTGGTCTACACCCTGACCCAGCCGGAGTGGCACTTCAAACGGGAAAGCGAGCAACAGAGCATCCGGCCACAGGGACCGCTGCGCGCCAACAACGGGGTGGCGCTGACCCGCGCCGCTTGTGATGATCAGGGCATCATATTGCAGCCCACCTTCATCGTCGGAGAAGCCTTGCAGGATGGCAGGCTGGTCAGCCTGCTGCCGGAGTGGGAGAAGGGCGAGGTGGGGCTCTATGCGGTCTATCCGCACCGCCGCTTCGTCTCGGCCAAGGTGCGCTGCTTTATCGAATTCGTGCAGGAGCGCTATCTCGCCCCGCAGCAGTGGGAAGCTTAAGCCTTGGCGGGCGTTGCCGGGGACAGGAGTGCCCGCAGTTGCAGCTCATCCGGGATCAGCTGCCAGCGCGGCAGCCGAGTGCGGATGGTGGCAAGCTGTTGTTCGCTCAGCGCATAGGGAAGGGCTACCGTCACCTCGGGGCAATCGAACATGGCGGCCAGCTGCAGGATCAGGATGAGGTTGGCCTCATCACTGCGGCGATTGTTGACCCGCTTGGCAATTTCCTGGCGCAGCTGGGTTTGCGGATCCTCGGTCATCGCCTGCCAGCCAAAACCAAACAGGGGCACCAGCGCACTGACAATGCCAAGGGCAGTCAGCGGCCGTTTGGGTGGATGATAGAGCGAGTTGAGATCCAGTAGAAGAGGCTCCTGCATCTGCTCACCGCCACCAAATAAAATCGTTTTTGTCATTGGATTACCCATTATATTCCACTAGACTGCGCCGCATATTAAGCCCGCCATGCCAACGAGGTGCTGATGCTAAGCGATATCGAGATCTCCCGCCACTCCCCCCGCCTCCCCATTCATGAACTGGCCAAGCGCCTCACCATCCCGACCAACCTGCTCAGTCCCCATGGCCACTACAAAGGCAAACTCAGCCTCGACCTGCTCAAGTCGCAGCCAGAACAGAGCGGCAAGCTGGTTCTGGTGAGTGCCATCACCCCCACCCCGCTCGGCGAGGGCAAGACGGTGACCACGCTGGGCCTCTCCATGGGGCTCAATCATATCGGTCAACCCAGCATCGCCACCATCCGCCAGCCGAGCCTCGGCCCGGTGTTCGGGGTCAAGGGGGGCGCTGCCGGTGGCGGTCATGCCCAGGTGGTGCCGATGGAGGAGATGAACCTCCACCTCACCGGCGATTTTCACGCCCTGACGGCGGCCCATAATCTGGCGGCAGCCGCCCTCGATGCCCGCCTGTTCCATGAGCGCAAACTCGGCGACCAGTTCAGCGCCAAAACCGGCCTGCCGCGGCTCGATATCGATGCAGACAACATTCTCTGGCCACGCACCCTCGACATGAACGATCGCGCCCTGCGCCACCTCACCATCGGTCAGGGTGGCGCCGCCGACGGGGTGGAGCGCCAGGATCGCTTTGTCATCACCGCCGCCTCCGAGCTGATGGCCATTCTGGCGCTGGCGAGCGATTTGAAAGACCTGCGCCAGCGCATCGGCCGCATCCAGCTGGCCCGTAATATCCACGGCAAGCCCATCACTGCCGAGCAACTGGAAGTGGCGGGCGCCATGACGGTGCTGCTGAAAGACGCCCTGCAGCCGACCCTGATGCAGACCACAGAGCAGACCCCGGTGCTGGTGCATGCCGGCCCCTTTGCCAATATCGCCCACGGCAACTCCTCGGTGATCGCCGATCGCATGGCCCTCGGCCTCACCGATTACGTGGTGACCGAAGCGGGTTTTGGCTCCGACATGGGGCTGGAGAAGTTCTTCAACATCAAGAGCCGCCAATCCGGCCTGACCCCCGCCTGCGTGGTGCTGGTGGCCACAGTGCGCGGCCTCAAGGCCAACAGCGGTCTGCTCGATATCCGCCCGGGCCAGCCGCTACCGGAAAGCCTGCTGCGTGAGGATCTGCCGACTCTTGAGCGGGGCTGCGCCAACCTCGCCTGGCATATCGCCAATGCCCGTCGTTACGGCGTTCCCGTAGTGGTCGCCATCAACCGCTTCCCAACCGACAGCGAGGCCGAACTGGCGTTGCTGGCCCGTGAGGCGATGCAGGCTGGCGCCTGTGGCAGCGCCATCTCCAACGCCTTTGCCCAGGGCGGGGCCGGTGCCAGCGATCTGGCTCGCGCCGTGGTTGCCGCCTGTGAGCAACCTAGCAACGTGAAACTGCTCTATCCCGACGAGGCGAGCCTCGACGCCAAGCTGGCTACTCTGGTGGAGTGTGGCTACGGTGGCCGCGGGGTGCAGCTGTCGGACAAAGCACGCCAGCAGCTGGCACAACTCTCTGCCGAGGGGTGGGATCACTTGCCGGTCTGCGTGGCCAAGACGCCGCTTTCCATCAGCCATGATCCCGCCCTCAAGGGGGTACCGACCGACTTCGAAGTGCCCATCGACGAAGTGAAGCTCTGCGCCGGTGCCGGATTCATCTATGCGCTGGCGGGCCCCATCATGACCATGCCGGGCCTTGGCAGCCTGCCGGCCTATCGTCACATCGACATCGATGATAACGGCGACATCGTCGGCCTGAGCTGAATGGTCGGATAAAGGGTCTGGCACCGGCCGATTAGGCTGCGCTAATCGCCCCTGCGATCAAAAAACTGCCTGAAACAACAAGGCCCCGTCACTGGACGGGGCCTTTTGCTATCTGCCAAACGCTCTTAGAGGGTAAAGCGCTGGGTCATATGGTGCAGCGAGGTGGCCAATTTGCTCAGCTCGATGCAGGCCTGAGCGATCTGCTGCGCCCCCTGGGCATTCTCATCAGCCGCGTTATGGATGTTGACGATGCTGCGGTTGAGCTCTTCGGTCACCGCATTCTGCTCCTCGGTAGCGGTAGCGATCAGGGTGTTCATGTCGGTGATGTGCACCACGGCACCGTTGATGGTATCGATGCTGTGTCCCGCTTCCCGTGCCAGACCCACACTCTCCTGCATCTGCTGACGGCTCAGCTGCATGGCGCTGCCCGCTTCGGCGGTGCGCGCCTGCAGCACCTCGATCATCTTGCTGATCTCGGCAGTGGAGTTCTGGGTTCGCTGTGCCAGCGAACGCACCTCATCCGCCACCACGGCAAAGCCGCGACCCTGCTCGCCGGCACGGGCCGCCTCGATGGCCGCATTGAGGGCCAGCAGGTTGGTCTGCTCGGCAATACCGCGAATGACGTCGAGCACCATGCTGATATTGGTGCTGTCCTGCTCCAGCTGCTGCACCACGGAGCCCGCCTCCTCTATCTTGACCGACACCGCCTCGATGCTGCCGATGGCGCTGCGCACCACCTGATTGCCCTGGGTCGAGGTGCGGGAGGCATCCTTGGCGGCACTCATGGCATCCGTGGTATTGCGGGCCACCTCGTTCACCGTGGATTGCATCTCGTTCATGGCGGTCGCCACCTGAGAGACTTCGCTCTGCTGACGCGCCATGCCGCTGGCAGATTGATCGGAGATGGCGCTCACCTCCTCCACCGCGCTGCTGAGCTGACTCACCGAGCCGGCGATCTCGCTCACCAGATCAGCAAGGGCACCCTGCATGCGGTCAATGGCCGTGCCGAGCTGACCCAGCTCGTCACGCTTGAAGCGATTGCCACGGATCCACTCCTGCAGCTCCCCCTTGCCAAGCGCGCCGCTTGCGATGCGCTGGGCCTGACGGGCCAACATCACCAAGGGATCGCGGATCTGGCGGGTCAGCACGGTAGAGAGCACGGCCGCCAACCCCAGTCCCAGCAACAGGGCAATGATGATGCTCAGCTTGGCGCTGTCAAATGCCGCCACCACCTGAGCACGGGAGCCCACAGAGTAGCCATGGTTGATACGGATCAGATCCGCCACCGACTTGGCCAGATTGGTGTAGAGGGTGACCCCCTCGCTCATGAACAGCTGCTGGGCCTCGGCCAACTGGCCGCCATCCAGTATCACTCTGATGCGCTGGTGCAGGGCCACGTACTTGTCCCACTCCTGCTTGACGATGTCGAAGGTGCGGCGCTCTTCCACATCCTCAGCCCAGATGGTGGCATCGTGGGCTTTTACCTGCCTGGCGACCTCTTGCAGGCTCTGTTCGCCAAGATCGCGATAGTGGGCCTTCTGCTGCGGATCAGCCGCTACCAGAAACACATCCAGTTCATAGCGGCGCAGGGTGTTGATGGTCTCGCCCAGCGTGCTGGTGCGCACCACGGCGGGCAGTATGCTGTCGGTAAAACCGATGGCGGCCCGGTTCATATTGCCAAACTGCAGCAGCGAGAAGCCACCGATGAAGGCCATCATCAGGCCGAGCATGGCGAAGCCGGCAGCGAGTTTCTTGCCAATGGTCATGGTATTCATGGCATGTCCTGGATTTGAGTGAACAGATAACGCCCGTCTGAACCGTATGGATACGGTTCGCTGTCACCACCTCCATGGCGGCTCATCCAGCCTTGATCAATCTGTGTCCCTACCTGAACGAAGCGAACGCGTTAACAAGATGACCGCCCACGGCAGCAGTAGCGGCAGGCTATTTTGGCCAAAAAGCCAGCGAAAGGAGGCACCTTGCTGGCTTGCTTGCACTCTCCAGGAGAGCCAGACAAGCCATGGCGACTTATATCGACCGGGAGGGGCGATCCCTTGAGGAGATTTATCGATGAAACTGACGGGCTACGAGCAGGAAAAATTGAGAGAAATATCAAGGAGACACGGTGCTGCGGCACCATGTCTCCTTGCCTGTCAGCTCTTCAGGCCGGAGAGAAACTCTGCGCGGGTATCGGGCTGGGTCTTGAAGACGCCACCGAGGGAGGTGGTGGTGGTGTAGGAGGTGGAATCCATCACCCCGCGCGCCTTGACGCAGTAGTGGGTCGCCTTGATGCTGATGGCCACATCCCTAGTGCCAAGCAGGGTCTGCAGCGCCAGCAGGATCTGCTGGGTCAGTCGCTCCTGCACCTGGGGGCGGCGGGCAAAGAACTGCACGATACGGTTGATTTTGGAGAGCCCGATCACCTTGCCGCGGGGAATGTAGGCCACATGGGCCAGCCCGTCGATGGTGACGAAGTGATGCTCGCAGGTGCTGGTGAGACTGATGTCCCGTACCATGATCATCTCGTCCACCTGCATCTTGTTCTCGATCACCGTCACCTTGGGGAAGGTGGAATAATCGAGGCCGGAGAAGATCTCGTTGACGTACATCTTGGCAATGCGGTGCGGCGTCTCGGCCAGACTGTCATCGGCCAGATCGAGCCCCAGCGTCTCCATGATGGCGCGCATATGGCCTTCGATCTTCTCCCGCTTCTGCTGGCTGTCCAGCTCGTTGGCAACCAGGGGGGTTTCCAGTCCCTGGGCCTCGAGGGCCGCCCTGACCAGCAAGGCTTCCTGACTCAGTGTTGTCATTCTCTTCTCTCCCATGCTCAGGGACGTCGGGGCCGCCACGCAGGCCACCCCAAGCTTGATGATTGTAAGGCGGCATAGTAAACGGCCATTGCCGCCAATATTCAAGTCAACTTGCGTCCGTCATCATACTTTATGACCATAGCCCGACTTTTACCGCCCCATCCGCTGCCCATCCCCGGCAATTTTTGTGATAATCCCGCCCTCAATCATCACAAGAGGTCATGACGATGGGATTTGATACCAGCGGACTACTGCCGTTAAGCGATGCCCTGCAAGGAATGCTGGAGCAACTCGCCTGCTGTTGCGACAGCGAGCAACTGCCCCTGCCACAGGCCCTTGGCCGGATCCTTGCAAGCAACATCGCCTCTCCCCTCGCCGTGCCCCCGTTCGACAACTCCGCCATGGACGGTTACGCCGTGCGGTTGGCCGATCTAGCCGCTGGCATCCCGCTCATCATGGCGGGCAAAGCCTTTGCCGGTCAGCCCTATCAGGGCGAGTGGCCCGCCGGTCACTGTGTGCGGATCATGACCGGCGCCCCGGTTCCCGCAGGGACAGATGCAGTGGTGATGCAGGAAGAAACGCAGGCCGACGGCGATCGGATCACTTTTCTGGCACAGCCCGAACCGGGCCAGAATATCCGCCGCGCCGGCAGCGATATCGACAAGGGGGCCTGTGTGTTGCAAGCTGGCACCCGCCTTACCCCGCGCGAGATGCCGCTGCTGGCCTCCCTCGGCATCGCGACCGTGCCGGTACGCCGACCGCTGAAAGTGGCCATCTTCAGCACCGGCGATGAGCTCAAGCCGGTTGGCACCCCGCTGGCCCACGGCGACATCTACGACTCCAACCGCTACGGCGTGCGGGCCATGCTGGCGCGGCTGGGCTGCGACTGTCTCGACCTTGGTATCATCCCGGACGATCCCGCCCAACTGCGCGCCGCCTTTATCCGCGCCGATGAAGAGGCCGATGTGCTCATCACCACCGGTGGCGTTTCGGTAGGGGAAGCGGATTTCACCAAACAGCTGCTGGACGAGCTCGGCGAGATCGGTTTCTGGAAGCTGGCCATCAAGCCGGGCAAGCCGTTTGCCTTCGGCCGCCTGCCCCGCGCCTGGTTCTTCGGCCTGCCGGGCAACCCGGTCTCCGCCATGGTCACCTTCGATCAGCTGGTGCAACCGGCGCTGGCCAAGCTGGCGGGCCAACGCTTCGAACGCCCGCTTCAGTTGCAGGCCGTCACCACCGAGCCGCTCAAGAAGAGCCCGGGCCGACTCGACTTCCAGCGCGGCATCCTCAGTCAGGGACCAAACGGTCTCGAGGTACGCAGCACCGGCTCGCAGGACTCCGCCGTGTTCAGCTCCCTGTCGCGGGCCAACTGCTACATCATCCTTGAGCGCGAGCGGGGCCGTGTCGCTGCGGGCGAAACCGTCACCGTCGAACCATTCGGGGGATTGCTGCTGTGAGCGAGATCCTGAGCGACGCCGAGCTGTTGCGCTACAACCGTCAGATCATCCTCAAATCCTTCGATTTCGAGGGACAGGAGGCGCTCAAGCAAGCCAGGGTGCTGGTGATCGGCGCCGGCGGCCTTGGCTGTGCCGCCAGCCAGTATCTGGCAGTGGCCGGAGTAGGCCAGCTCACCTTGGTCGATTTCGACAAGGTGGAGCTCTCCAACCTGCAGCGGCAGGTGCTGCACACCGATGAGCGCATCGGCCACTACAAGGTGGACTCAGCAGCGCACTCCCTGCGCGCCCTCAACCCCTGGCTTGAGGTGGAGACCCACGCTACCGTGGCCGACGAGGCGCTGCTCGATACCCTGCTACCCCGCCACCAGCTGGTCTTGGATTGCACCGACAACCTGACCATTCGCAATCTGCTCAACCAAAAGGCGCGCCAGCACAGGGTGCCGTTGGTCAGCGGCGCCGCCATCCGGCTGGAGGGTCAGCTCTGCAGCTTCACCTGGCAGGAAGATGAACCCTGCTACGCCTGCCTCAGCGCCCTGTTTGGCGAGCAGGCCCTCACCTGTGTCGAAGCCGGGGTACTCGCCCCCGTGGTAGGTCTGGTGGGCAGCCTGCAGGCGCTCGAAGCCATCAAGATCCTGGCGGGTACGGGAAAAAGCTACAGCGGCTGCCTGCTGATGATCGACGGCCTGAACGGCTCCTTCCGGGAGATGAAGCTGCCCAAGCGCCCCGACTGCCCGGTCTGCTCACATCCGTAAGCACGGCAACTCATGCATAGCGAGGAGCTCAGTTGCAGCCAATAAAAAGCCGACCCCATGGGTCGGCTTTTTGCATTGTTTTTTACGTCAAGTGCCGTCAGAAAATACCCTTGGCCTTGACTCGTTTGATGTTGGCGACTTGAGCTGACAGATCTTCCACTATGGGCTCAGCCTCAGCGCCATCACTCCCCTGTCGCACTGGCGCACTGGCCAGCCGCTGGATCAATCTGTGCTGCTCGCGGATCAGACGCGATTGCTCTTCCAGCTGACGGGATAGCAACTGGATGCTGCTCTGCAGCGGCGCCAGATCCTGCTCGCCTGCAGTTGATGGCAACTTGCCCGCAATCGCTTCAGCCAGCTGATCATGATCGAGAGGGGTTGGCAGACCTTGCCTCAGCTCATCCCACAGCTCGGTGGGCTGCTGCTCGCCAAGGCGGCTCACTATCTCCTCCACCAACTGGTCAGAAGAGGGTGCACCTCCCTGCTGGCCAAGACGACTCACGATCTCGTCAGCCAGCGAACCGTTATCTGCCTGCTCCAACCGCGGAGCCAGTCGCGCCACTATCTCCTCAACCATGGCATCCGTAGCGGGGCGTTCGTTGCCCTCCCCGCCCAGATGGAAGCCACAACTGGCAAAGGCATGGCGCAGGGTGGTCATGCTCACCTGCTCCGGCCCCAGTGCATTGGCAATTGCCTTGCAGAGGTTGGGCGCCAACACATACATGAACATGCCCGAAAGATAGATATCCTTGTGGAAACGGCTCTTGGAGAAGTCGAACTCCTCGCTGCCATCCTGGATCTTGCGCGCCCGCTGATACCAGTTCTGCAACACCCCGACCGCATAGCGATCAGACTCCAGCGCCCCCGGATCCATATAGATGGAGAAGGACATGCGCTTGAGTTGACTACTCATCGCCAACCTCGGCCATCACGGGCGCTTCGCGATAGACCTCATCCTCTTCGGTGGTGTAGAGGCAGATCTCGCGGGCCAGTGCGGACTGGGCATCATCCAGCAGCTCAACTCTGTCACCCAGGGTCGGGTAGGCCGCTTTGATGGCATCGTGGATGAGGGAAGCACCACCGCCGACCAGATAGACGCGGTTCGGGTTCTTGGCAAACTTCTTCGCTTCATGGGCAACCTGGGAGCCCAGTTCGTCGATCTTGTTCTGCATCTTCTCGAGGATGCGCGGGATCTGGCTCTCGTCATTGACCACCTCGCGCACGAAACTCATATCGTGACGACGCTTGATGAACTCGTTGGCCACCAGATAGCTCGAATCGCTGTCTGCTGCCGCCAGCGCCTTGCGGGTGGCGTCGGTCACCATGGAGACGCCGATCTCGTTGTTGCCGTAGACATCGGAGACATCGTCAAACTCGCCAACGATAATACCCATGTCCAGGGTGGTGCCACCGCAGTCGATCACCAGCGTCTTGGTAAATTCGTTGCAGCCAGAACCGACCAGACGGGAGAGTGCCGCTGGCAGACTCTCCGGCATCACTTCCACACTGACGATGTTGAACAGTTCGCCCTTGTTGAGGGTGATGGCACGCATCAGGTTGCGACGCTTCTTCTCGATCTTCTCTTCGTTACGCTGGCAGTCATCCGGGTGATAGAACTCGGTGATGGGCAGGGTCACGGTAATAGCCACATCACAGGGAGTTACACCGGTTTGCAGCAGGGCATGGTGCACGGAGAGCAGGTTGAGATCGTCATACTGGTACTCAACATGAGTGGTCGCCAGCGATTTGTCCGACGTCGCATCATAGGTGTACTTGGTATTGCCTATCTCGTAGTTGTAGATCTTCTTGTCTTTGCGCAATGCGGCGCTCTTCCAGTCCTTGCGAAAAGAGTTGGGAGAGATGATGGTCTTGAGCACCTTGTTCTCAATCCAGCTCACCTTGACGTTGGTCGAGCCATCATCGATGGCCATTTTCATTACTTCAGACATGGGGGAAGCACCTGTTGATAGAGCAAAATTGGTCCGATTGCCTTGCCAACTGCCACTGGCAAGGCGATCGGACCACTACATACACGGAGTAGAAAGGCGACAAGTTTAATGAGTTTCTAAAATCCGGTGAAGCAAATGATTGAAACCGGAAGGGTCTTCCGCCGGCCAGGCGTGGTGACCCTCGGGGGTGTGGATGGTGGCGTTGGGCAGGGAGGCGAACTGCTCCACCCGCTTGGCAAGCGGCAGATAGTCGTGACTGGTGGAGATAATGGCCACCGGCTGCCAGATATTGCCGAGCCGGGCGCGTACCGACCAGCCGGGCAGCGCCTCCAGCAGCGCCTTGTAGGTTTTCTTTTTATTGCGCACGAAACGCAGCCGGAAGGTGTGGCGCACCTGAGCCAGCTCAGGGCCGGGAAAGAGCTCGCGCCCCAGCCACCAGGCGAGCGGACGCATGCCAAACCAGCGCAGCCACTTGAGGCGCTGGGCAAGCCGCTCCTGCTCTTTGGGGGTCTCCAGCAGAAATTCGCTAAAGCCGTTGACCAGTACCAGCCCCTGCACCTTGTGCGGCAGTTGCAGCGCCAGCTCCAGCGCCACCATGGCCCCCAGGGAGAGTCCCACCACCCAGGCGGGGCCGGATTGTTCATCAAGCCAGCGCACCACATCTGCCGCCAGAGTGGCCACGTCAAACGGCCCCTCCTGCATGCTCTGGCCGTGGCCACGCAGGTCGAGCGCCACCACCCGGTAGTGCTCGGAAAAATGCTCTATCTGTGCCTGCCAGTCGAGGCTGGAGGAACCCAACCCGTGCAGCAGCAACAACAAAGGGCCCTCCCCCGCACTGCGCAGGGCAAGACCGTTGGATTTCATCACCTGATTGCGGCGCATCAGTTCATTGCCTCTCGACTCATCCGCTGAACCATCCTGTTGTTCGTTTTTTATTCTTCAACCAGATATATCCCGCTCAGCCCTCGCTGACCAGACTCACCGCCTTGATATAGGCGTAGATCTGCTGGTTCGGGGCGAGCGCCAGCCGTCTGGCGGAACGGCTGGTGATCCGGGCCAGCAGTATCTGCTGACCCAGCGCCAACTGCAACAGGGTCTGGCCGGGGCGGACCTCGCGCTCGGCCAGCAAGTGGGTGGTGAGGCAGTTGGAGAGGCTGGAGTGCTCGATGGGGGACGTGGCGATCACCACGTCCCGCCCGGCCACCTTGATCTGCAGGGGGCCCACCTCATCCGGCACATGAGTCATGGTGACCCGCAATTGTTGCTCACCAAGCTGCAGGGTCGCCATCTGCTCGTCGTTATCGTAGTGAGAGAGGGTCGCCGTCAGCATCACCCCGGCATCGTCGCGACTGGCAAGCGAAAGGTCGGTACGAGCGAAGATCTCGCTCGGTCTGCCTTGCGCCTCCACCCGGCCATCCGCCAGCAGCACCAGCTGATCGCAGAGCAGGCTCACCTCCTCCATGGCGTGGCTGACGAAGATCATCGGAATGCCGCTCTCCTGCTGCAACCCCTTGAGCATATGGGCCTGATGGATACGGCTGCGTCTGTCCAGCGCAGAAAAAGGCTCATCCAGCAACAGCAGATCCGGTTCGGCCAGCAGAGCCCGGGCCAGCGCCACCCGCTGGCGCTGGCCACCGGAGAGGCCGTGGGCTGGCTGGGCCAGCAGTTCGGCAAAACCGAGCCGAGTCGCCAGCGCCTCGGGCGGCCAGCGTCCTCGCCCCTTGCGGGCTGCCAGTTGCAGATTGCCGAGCACCGTCAGATGGGGGAAGAGGCGCGAATCCTGAAACACCAGTCCGATCCGGCGCGCCTCGGGCTGAAGATCGCTCAGCGCCCTGCCCTGCCAGTTCAAGGTGTCGCCCGGTGCGCGATCCAGCCCGGCGATAATGCGCAGTAGGGTGCTCTTGCCGCAGCCGGAGGGGCCGAACAGACCGAGGATGCCCCCAAGCTCCAGCGCCAGCTCGCAATCAAGGGTAAAGACGCCGAACTGGCGCTGTACCTTGAGTTGCAGCGGGAGTGCCGTGAGCTGCAGCGGGTGTGTCGTGAGGATTTCGCTCATCCGAACAGCCTCCGTTGCCGACGCTGCAGCACGCCGTACACCAGCACCAGCATCACCAGCGAGAAGCCCATCAGGCCACCCGCCAGAATATGGGCATTCTGGTAATCCATCGCCTCCACATGATCAAACAGGGCGATGGAGAGAACCTGGGTTTCGCCGGGGATGTTGCCGCCAATCATCAGCACCACCCCGAACTCCCCCAGAGTGTGGGCAAAGCCGAGCGCCGCCGCCATCACAAAGCTGGGCAGCGTCATCGGCAAGATGATGTGAAAGAAGCGCTCAACCGGGCCGAAGCCCAGAGTGGCGGCGGCCTCCAGCTCCTTGTTGCCCATGTTGACGAAGGCGGAGGTGAGCGGCTGTACCACGAAGGGAAGCGAGTAGAGGATGGAGGCGAGCAGCAGACCGGTAAAACTGAAGGCGAGCGGCGCCCCGAAGGTGTCGCGCCACCAGGCCCCCAGCCCATAGGAGGGGGAGAAGGCCAGCAACAGATAGAAACCGAGCACCGTTGGCGGCAGCACCAGTGGCAGGGCCACCAGGGCCTCCACCACGGGTCTGAGCCGGTGCTGGCTGCGCGACAACCACCAGGCCAGCGGCGGCGAGAGCAGCAACAGGATGATGGTGGTGCTGGCTGCCAGCTTCAGGGTAAGCCAGACCGCCAGCAGATCCCCTTCACTCATCACCTGCCTCTCGGGTAGATGCCGACAACCATAGAAAGCGTTCCTTCATCGCACTGGCGGGCCGACCCGAAGGCCAGCCAACCGTTAGCAGATCTGCCATGCCATCACTGCGGCAGTGCATAGCCCGCAGCCTTGATCTGTGCCTGACCGGGCCCCTTGAGCCAGGCAACCAGCGCCTCGACCGCGGCCCCTTTCTTCAATACCAGCCCCTGCTGTTCGATGGGGGGGTAGAGGTCAGCCGGTACGGCCCAGGCTTCGCCGGTCTTGCCCGCTTCCACCAGGTTTGCCCAAGCGACGAAGCCCAGCTCGGCGTTGCCGGTGTCGACGAACTGCCAGGTCTGGCCGATATTGGTGCCGGTCAGCAGACGGTACTGCTTGGGATCGATCTTGAGATGGTCGAGGGCCGCCATGGCTGCTGTGCCATAGGGCGCGGTTTTCGGGTTGGCGATGGCAAGGTTGCCCTTCCAATTGCGCAGAGTTGCCTCGTCAGGCGCTGGCCCCCCCTTCTTCCATAGCCCCAGTTGGCCGATGGCATAGGTGAATCGCTCGCTCCCCTTGCCCTCCTGCTCCAGCTTCTGCGGGGTTTTCACATCGGCGGAGAGGAAGAGATCGAACGGGGCACCGTGGCTGATCTGGGTATAGAGCACCCCGGTCGCGGCGGAGGAGATGGCCAGGGTGTGGCCGGTCTTGGCGGTGAACTCCTTGCCGATACGCTCTATGGTACCCTTGAAGTTGGCGGCTACGGCCACCTTGACCTCGTCGGCCTGCACGGTACCGACGTGCAACGCACTGGCGCAGACCCCGGCAATGACAATGGATAACAGCGGTTTCATTCCTTTACCTCCTGACTGGGGCAGCTTTTGTTACTCCCCAAAACAGGGCCACGGCTCCCGATGAACCTGCGCCCCTCAAACAGGTCAAGCTTGCCAGCGGGCGGCGGCAGTGTTGTCGCTCTCCTTGGCCTCGACCCAGCGTTGTACCCCTTCGGCGGTCAGCTCTTTTTTCCAGAACGGCGCCCGGGTTTTCAAGAAATCCATGATGAAGTGGCAGGCCTCGAAGGCCGCTTCGCGGTGAGCACTGCTCACCACTACCAGCACGATCTGATCGCCGAGCCGCAGCTCGCCAATGCGGTGAATCAGGGTGCACTCCTGCAGTGGCCAGCGCTCGCGCGCCTCCTGCACGATGGCGGCCAGCGCCTTCTCGGTCATGCCGGGGTAGTGCTCGAGGGCCAGCCCCTTCACGTGCTCCCCCTGATTGAAGTCGCGCACCTTGCCGACAAAGCTGACCACGGCGCCGGTGTCCTGCCGGTTGGCAAGGCGGGCATATTCATCGGCCAGCGAGAAATCGGCCCGCTGTACCAGAATGCGATCGGTCATGGTTGCGTTGCTCATCCTTAACCTCCGGTCACCGGTGGGAAGAAGGCCACCTCATCGCCATCGGTGATGGGCGTGTCGAGAGGCACCAGGGTCTGGTTGACCGCCACCAGCAGTTTGCCAGCCTCGAGAGCCAACGCCCACTTGTCGCCGCGCTCACACAGGGCGGCACGCAGTTGCTCGGCTGTGGCGTACTCGCAAGGCAGGCTCAGCTCGTCGCAGGCCACCAGCTCTCTTACTTGCGCAAAAAAGAGTACCTTGATCATGCTTGCTCCCCACTATTTGACCCCAACTGAAAATGGCCGGACTTGCCGCCTTTTTTCTCTACCAGACGAACCTGTTCGATCACCATGTCTTTTTGCACAGCCTTGCACATGTCGTAGATGGTCAGCGCCGCTACCGACGCAGCGGTCAGCGCCTCCATCTCCACCCCGGTCTTGCCGGAGAGCTTACAGAGGGTGCGAATATGCACCCGGTTCTGCTCGGCCAGCGGCACTATCTCCACCTCGACCCGGGTCAATGCCAGCGGGTGACAGAGGGGAATGAGATCCGCGGTTTTCTTGGCTGCCATGATGCCGGCGATACGGGCGGTGGCAAACACGTCGCCCTTGTGGTGCTGGCCGCTCAGGATCAGGGCCAGCGTTTCCGATGCCATGGCGACAAACGCCTCGGCGCGAGCCTCACGCTCGGTCACCTGCTTGTCGGTCACATCCACCATATGGGCTTCGCCGCTCTGGTTAAGATGAGTCAGGTTGGAATGGTTCTGGTTCATCACTTGCCCTCAAAGATGGGAGACAAAGTTGCACGGCTTGGTGCGTGCATCGAGCTGATCGCGGATAAGCTTCTCCCACCCCAGCTGGCAGGCACCGGTAGAGCCCGGCAGGCAGCAGATCAGGGTGCGATTGGCCAAGCCCGCCAGCGCGCGGCTCTGCATGGCGGAGCCCTTGATTTCGGCAAAGGAGAGCTGGCGGAACAGTTCGCCAAAGCCCTGAACGGTGCGCTCGAACAGCACGCCGACCGCCTCGGGCACCCGGTTCTGCTCGTTGAAGCCGGTACCGCCGTTGACCAGCACCACCTGCACCCCCTCATCGGCGATCCAGTCGCTTACCTGAGCGCGGATACGAAACAGGTTGTCGGGGCAGAGCGCGCGATCGGCCAGCTGATGGCCCGTTTCAGTCAGGGCGGAGACCAGATAGTCCCCCGAGCTGTCATCGGCGGCGGTGCGGCTGTCGGAAACCGTCAGCACGGCGATCTTGAGGGGAATGAATGCGTTGTTTTTCTGTCCCATCGGGCAGCTCCTTGTGGCTATGGGCCGTCAACGAGGCAGGAAGAGAAGAGAGTATGAGAGGCCATCCGCCACCACCAGAACCGGTGTGGACAGAGTGGACTACTTGCTCAAGCGTTTGACGGCGGGCTGATTCTATCAAAGGTTTCACGAGATATGGGATTTAAAAGACTCACAAATCTGATGCTTGTCCCAGATATGCCGAGTTGTTGCGGCACGCCCAAAAACACAGGCCGGGTTGCCCCGGCCTGAACTGCTTGGTTAGAACCCTTTCACCCCTGTCATGTCGGGTAGCTGGTGCGCAATCCCCTTGTGACAGTCGATGCAGGTGGCCTGCCCCTCCTTGCCGAGGTTGGCCGAGTGCATCTTGGCGGCACGCTGCCCCTGCAGGGAGAAGTCCATGTACTCGAAGTTGTGGCAGTTGCGGCACTCGCGCGAATCTGTCTCTTTCATCCGCTGCCACTCCCGCTCCGCCATCTCGCGGCGGTGACTCTCGAACTTCTCGCGGGTGTCCACCTTGCCGGTGATCATGCCCCACAGCTCCTTGGAAGCCTGCACCTTGCGGATGATCTTGTAGGTCCACTCATGCGGTACGTGGCAATCAGGGCAACTGGCGCGCACACCGGAGCGGTTGGAGTAGTGGATGGTGTCGCGATACTCCTCGAACACGTTGTCCTTCATCTCGTGACAGCTGGTACAGAAGGCTTCGGTGTTGGAAGCCTCCATGGCGGTGTTGAAACCGCCCCAGAAGATAACGCCGCCGAAGAAGCCCATCAGCAACAGCACCCAGAGGGCCGCCTTGGAGGGGGACTTGAAGGTGATCCACAGACGCTGGATAAAGCCGGGTAATTTCATCTATGGATTCCTCAGTTCAGCGCTTCAACCGGTTTGAACGTATTCCCCACCAACGGCTTGGCATCCGCTTGCGGCACATGGCACTGCAGGCAGAAGTAGCGACGGGGGGAGACCTCGCCCAGGGTCATGCCATCGCGGGTTTCGAAGTGGGTCGGGCTTATTTTGGGGGCCTTCATGGCACTGGCATTCTTGAAGCTGTGACAAGCCAGGCACTTGTTGACCTTGGTATCCACCTCGTAGTTGCGGATATCGTGGGGGATCAGCGGCGGCTGATGCATGTACTGGCGATCATAGGGCTCGCCATCCTTGCGGAAATTCTTCATGGGGGCGGCATTGGCATCGGTCACCAGATCGGTGGCGCCCCGCTCGGACTTGAGCCCGCCGGTGCTGTTGGTGATCTCGGGGACGGCCGCCATCAGGGAACCCGCCATCAGACAGGCCAGCATTGCTCCAATCAGCTTTTTCATTATGTGTTCTCCGACGTTTTTTCTGCCTTGATGGCAAAACCTACAGTGATTTCAAAAACTTGTTCCGCACAGACATCGATGCAGCGGCCACAGTTGGTACACTCCTGAGCCGCAATCAAGGGCCCGTGACCGCGCTTGGCACCGTGAACGGGGCCGCGCAGGATAGGACGCTCCGGGCAGACCGCATAACAATCCATGCAGTTGTTGCACCGCTCGCGCCCTTTGGCAGAAATCTTGATGAATCCGACCCGGTTGAGCAGGGCATAGAAGGCCCCCACCGGACAGAGATGACCGCACCAGCCCCGCTCAACTACGAAGAGATCGAACAGGAACAGCACCGCCAGCAAAGCCCAGCCCGCTCCCATGCCAAACAGCAGACCGCGCATGGCGAGCGACACCGGGTTGACCAACTCCCACACCAGCACGCCTGTCACCGCCGGTGCCACCAGCGCCATAGCCAGCAGCCAGTAACGGGTAGCACGGCTGAACTGACCGTTGCCCTTGAGGCCAAGCCGCCCCCTGAGCCAGGCCGCCGCATCCGTGATGAGGTTGACCGGACAGATCCAGGAGCAGAAGACCCGCCCCCCGACCAGCCAGTAACCGACCAGTATAATGGCAGCACCCAGCCAGAGTGAGGTGATGGGCCAGTGGCCCGCCGCTACTGACTGCAACAGCGTGAGGGGATCGGTGAGCGGCACCGTCTCCAGCAACAGCGAGCTGGAGAGGTTGCCCTTGAGGATCCAGACACCCACCAGCGGCCCCAGCAGGAACAATGCGAGCACACCGAACTGGCTGAGCCTGCGCAGCAGCAGGAAACGGTGGGAACGCCACCATCCCAGCTTGATGCGCGCCTCGGCCCCCGGATAACGACTCATAGCCCCTCCGGTTTACGGGTCGGCAGAGTGAGCCTGTCGCCAATGAGCGACTTGCCCGCCTTCGCCTTCTCTTCCCAACCAAGCCGGTAGTGATGACCCAGCTCCCCCTTGGCGAGCTGGCGCGGAACCACCTTGATGGCGGCCTCCTCCAGCACGCAGGCATGCTCGCACTTGCCACAGCCGGTGCAGATATCGCTGTGCACTGTGGGCAGGAACATGGCGTGCTTGCCGGTACGCTGGTTGTGCTGCAGCTCCAGGGTGATCGCCTTGTCGATCAGCGGGCAGACCCGATAACAGACATCGCAACGCAAACCCAGATAGTTGAGGCAGGTCTCGTGATCGATGAGCACTGCCACCCCCATCCGCGCCTGATCGATGTCGGTCATCTGCTGATCCAGCGCCCCGCTCGGACAGGCCACCACACAAGGGATATCATCACACATCTCGCACGGCACGGCGCGCGCCTTGAAGTAGGGAGTCCCCGTGGTCACCGGCTCAAACAGCCGGGCCAGCTTGAGCGTGTCGTAGGGGCACGCCTCGACGCAGAGTCCGCAGCGCACGCAGGCGCCGAGGAACTCAGCTTCGTCGAGGGCAGCAGGGGGACGCAGCGCCTGAGCCGGCACTGCATGCACCTGCTGGCGGGCCATGCCGCCGAGCCCCACGCCAAGCAGGCTCACACCGCAAGCCCCCTTGGCCATGTCGGCCAGAAACTGGCGACGACTACGACTCATCTCGACTCCCCGCCTCAGGCCTTCATCACCTTGACGGCGCACTTCTTGTAATCCGTCTCTTTGGAGAGCGGATCGGTGGCGTCCAGGGTCAGCTTGTTGACCAGCTGGCTCGCATCAAAGAAGGGCATGAAGACCAGTCCTTTCGGCGGACGGTTGCGACCACGGGTCTCGACCCGGGTTTTCACCTCGCCACGGCGGGAGGAGACGATCACCTCTTCACCACGACGCACGCCGCGAGCCTTGGCATCGTCCGGGTGCATGAAGAGCACCGCATCCGGGAAGGCGCGATAGAGCTCGGGCACCCGACGGGTCATGGTGCCGGTGTGCCAGTGCTCCAGCACGCGACCGGTGGAGAGCCACAGATCGTACTCTTTATCCGGCGACTCGGCGGCAGGCTCGAACGGCAGGGCGAAGATGACCGCCTTGCCATCGGGTTTGCCATAGAAGCGCACCCCCTCGCCCGCTTTCACATAGGGGTCAAAACCTTCGCGATAGCGCCACAGGGTCTCTTTGCCATCCACCACCGGCCAGCGCAGACCTCGGGCTTCGTGGTACTGATCGAACGGAGCCAGATCGTGACCGTGGCCACGACCAAAGGTGGCATACTCTTCGAACAGACCCTTCTGGACGTAGAAACCGAAGTGCTCGGCTTCGTCGTTCAGCAGACCTTTGCTCTGCTCTTTCGGGAACTGGTTGACCTGACCGTTGGCATAGAGCACGTCGAACAGGGTCTTGCCCTTCACTTCCGGCATCTTGGCAATCAGCTCAGCTGGCCACACTTCTTCCACCTTGAAGCGCTTGGAGAACTCCATCAGCTGCCACAGGTCGGACTTGGCCCCTTCCGGTGCCTTCACCTGCTGGTGCCAGAACTGGGTGCGGCGCTCTGCGTTGCCGTAGGCCCCCTCTTTCTCCACCCACATGGCGGTGGGCAGGATGAGGTCAGCGGCCTGGGCGGTAACAGTCGGGTACGGGTCAGAGACCACGATGAAGTTGCGCGGGTCGCGATAGCCAGGCAGACGATCGGTATTCATGTTGGGACCGGCCTGCATGTTGTTGTTGCACATCACCCAGTAGGCGTTGAGCTTGCCATCCTTGAGCATGCGATCCTGCAGCACGGCGTGGTAACCCACCTGCTCCGGGATGGTGCCTTCCGGCAGTTTCCAGATCTTCTCGGCGATGGCGCGATGCTTGGGATCGGTCACCACCATGTCGGCCGGCAGACGGTGGGCAAAGGTGCCCACTTCCCGCGCGGTACCGCACGCAGAAGGCTGACCGGTCAGGGAGAAGGGGCCAGAGCCCGGCTCGGAGATCTTGCCGGTGAGCAGGTGGATGTTGTAGCAGAGGTTGTTGGCCCAGACACCACGAGTATGCTGGTTGAAGCCCATGGTCCAGTAAGAGACCACTTTCTTGCTCGGATCGGCATAGAGCTTGGCCAGTTTTTCCAGCTTCTCTTTGGAGACGCCGGAGAGCTTGGAGACAGACTCCACATCGTAGTCGGCCACAAACTTGGCAAACTCTTCGAAGGTCATCGGTGTGGCATCGCCGCTGTCCGGGTTCTTCGCTTTTTGCTGCAGCGGGTTGGTCGGACGCAGACCGTAACCGATGTCGGTGGCACCTTTCTTGAACACGGTGTGCTTGTTGACGAAGTCCCAATTTACCTTGTCGTTCTGAATGATGTAGTTGGCGACATAGTTGAGGATCGCCAGATCAGTCTGGGGCGTGAAGATGATACCGTTGTCCGCCAGTTCGAAACTGCGGTGCTCGAAAGTGGAGAGCACGTGCACCTGTACATCCGGATTGGAGAGACGACGATCGGACATCCGCGACCAGAGGATGGGGTGCATCTCGGCCATGTTGGAGCCCCACAGCACGAAGGCGTCGGCCTGCTCGATATCGTCATAGCAGCCCATCGGCTCATCCATACCGAAGGTACGCATAAAGCCGACTACCGCGGAGGCCATGCAGTGGCGGGCATTGGGGTCGATGTTGTTGGTACGGAAACCTGCCTTCATCAGCTTGGCGGCGGCGTAACCTTCCCAGACGGTCCACTGGCCGGAACCGAACATGCCAACGGCAGTCGGGCCCTTCTCTTTGAGGGTGGCCTTGAACTTCTCGGCCATGATGTCGAAGGCCTGATCCCAGCTGATGGGAGCGAAGTCGCCATCCTTGTCGAACTTGCCGTTCTTCATCCGCAGCATGGGCTGGGTGAGGCGATCCTGACCGTACATGATCTTGGAGAGGAAGTAGCCCTTGATGCAGTTGAGGCCACGGTTGACCGGCGCATCGGGGTCGCCCTGAGTCGCTACGACACGACCATCCTGGGAACCGACCAGCACGGAGCAGCCGGTACCGCAGAAGCGGCAAGGCGCTTTATCCCAGTGGATGGCAGTCTTGTCGGTACTGGTGATGAGATTGGCCGCCAGGGTGGGGGCACTGACACCGGCCACGGCAGCGGCAGCCGCCACCGCGTTGGCCTTCATAAAGTCGCGTCGACTCAGCTTCATGACATATCCTCGCATTGCTTGTCGCGTAAGTTATCGAGTGTATTTAACTGGCGCTCGCTCAAGGCTACGAACCGCATACCAGTGCCTCGTTTTTATCGCATCAACTAGAAACCACTCAGTCAGCTCATGGAGACCCGACTTCACGGCACCTTATTCATTGCTGGGCATCGAGTTCATCGAACTGATGGTAAATCAGGGCGGCAGAGAGCACGCCCGGCATCGCCTGTATCGCATCGATGGCCGCCATGATCGGCCGCTGGCTTGCCCCTTCCAGGGTCACCACCAGCTTGCCTTCGTCGGTGACGGCGTGGATCTCGGCACCGTCGAGGGCCGCAATCTCTTCTGCGAGCTGGTGACGCAAGGTGGGCTGGGTCAGCACCACCAGACTCGAAACATGAAACTCCTGACTCATTGTGACTCCCGGGTCATTCAATGCCTGATTCATTCTGACTCTTCTGTGCACTGGCCGCCGAGCCATCCACCTTGATGCTGCCAACCGGGCAATCCTGCACACAGGCACCACAGCCGTTGCAGCTATCCAACTCAATGACTGGGGTGGGTACCCGCCCCAGTGTCGGAATAAAGCGAATGGCCCGCAGTTCACAACTGTCCTGACAGCGTTGGCAATAAACCTGGCTATTGGCCAGGCAGTTGGCGGCAATGGACGCCTTATATTGCCAGGGCGTCTCCGATGCCGGCCGAAAAAGCGGCTCCTTGCAGGCGGCAACGCAGTCACCGCAAAAGGTGCACTCTCCGCGCTGAAAATCGACGGTGGGAAAACCGCCCTCGCCGTTTATCAGGATCTGCTCCGGGCAAGCGGCCAGACAATCACCGCAGCGGGTACATCCGGCCGAGAATTGCGGCCAAGCCACCGACCAAGGCAGTTGCACCGGAGGCTCGGCAACCCGCAAGCGGCCCCGAAACAGGCCACGGCGGGCAAGATCGATCTCTTCCGGCATATTGACTCCCGTTTCAGTGATGAAGGGTGCGGCACGAGTCCTTGATTGGCATTTTCGATACCAATTATAAGAGTGGGTGTATATTGCGGCCCTGACAAGTTAAGGGATATACCACCAGGGAGATAAACAGGGGGGATTTTTGCGCCAGATCAAAGCCTTGGCGCAGAACAAAAAAGGAGGTATCGATGAAAATACCTCCATATGAGGATTGCTATTTAATCAATGGCTATTTTTGTGGTCAGCCACCGATTGAAGCAAGGTGAGGGGTTGCTCCGGCATTGCCTTCGTGCAAACGGTGGGTGGCACTCTTGCCGCTCAGGGCAGAACGAATCCGCTGTTGCAGCGCCTCCTGCTGCTCGTCTGCAGTTAGCAGATCCCGCAGCTCGACCCCATGGTCGCCAAACAGACAGAGGTGCAACTTTCCTGCCGAGGAGACTCGCAGCCGGTTGCAACCGGCACAGAAATCCTTGCTGTAGGGCATGATGAGCCCCACCCCACCCTGCGACTCCGGATGCATGAATACCTGCGCCGGGCCGTCATCCTTGCCGCGCAGCTGCTGTACCCAGCCACTCTCCAACAGACGCTGCTTTATCCCCTCACCGCTGACATGGTGGTCACGAAACAGGGTATCCATATCGCCGGTCTGCATCAGTTCGATAAAGCGCAGCTCAATCGGCTTATGCTTGATCCAGCCTAGGAAAGCCTCCAGCTGATAGTCGTTCAGCCCTTTGAGCAGCACCGCATTGATCTTCACCGATTTGAAACCGGCGGCGAGCGCCGCTTCGATCCCCTCCATCACCTCTGCCAGCTTGTTCTCACCGGTGATCTGGTGAAACTGGCGCGGGTCCAGGCTGTCGACACTCACATTCAGCGCATTGAGACCTGCGTCAAACCACTCGCGGGCCCGCTCTTTCAAGCGATAACCGTTGGTGGTCATGGCGACTTTTTCGATGCCCGGCGTGGTCGCGATCACATTGACGATCTCGGTAAAGTCACGACGCAAGGAGGGCTCGCCGCCGGTAATTCGCACCTTGCGGGTTCCCATTGCAGCAAAGCCATGCACTACGCGGCGGATCTCGTCGAGCGAGAGAAAGGATTTTCGTCCTCCCTTGTGACCTTCCGGAGGGCGATAGCCATCCGGCAGACAGTAGGTGCAACGGAAGTTGCACACATCGGTCACCGAGAGACGCAAATAGTAAAAACGACGGGAAAAACCATCTTCAAGAGGCAACATAAACACCTTTCCAAATACGGGAGGCCAGGGCATTTCTTTCCTGACCCTTACAGCTCGAACATCGGCTGACGGCTGGTTCTCCCCTATCCCAAGGACTTAGGCAGAAGCGCTCGGAGTTCATCTAGTTTTTCGATGCTAACACAAGTTGGAGTACACTCCCACGCATCTTGACGACGCCTTGTCACAATTCAGAGGTCAATATCAACATGAGCATGGGACACAGATTCAGAGTCCATTCGGTCAGCAGCGCCATCGGGCGCGCCATGGTATTGATCCTCTTCATGGCCAGCCTTATTGCGGTCGTTGCCATGGTCACCCTCTTCTACTCGGTACCCGATGCCAAGGCGATCAACCTCTCCGGTTCGCTGCGGATGCAGGCTTACCGGATGGCTTACGAAATCGAGCGGGGCGAGAGTGTACTGGGCCGCCTCTCCCAGTTTGAAGAGACGCTGCACGCCGCAGAGCTGCAGGAGACCCAGCGCTGGATCACCCCTGCCTCCCTGCGCCGCACCTACGGCGAAGTGCTCGATCAATGGCAGGAGATGCGCCAGCACATCGAAAACAGCACCCCCAGACGGTACACCGACAACACCGAGAAGTTTGTGGCGGCCATCGACAATTTCGTCAATCAGATGCAGTACCACGTCGAGTTCAAGGTACGGATGCTGGCACTGGCTGAGGGGCTCGGTCTGCTCGCCATCATCCTCATCGCCTGGTTTACCGTGCGCTTTACCCGCAAGCAGGTGGTCGCCCCGCTCAATCAGCTGGTCTATTGTGCTCGCCAGATCCAGCGCCAGGATTTCGATCTGCAGCTGCCCAGCCACGGTGAAAACGAGCTGGGGGAGCTGTCGCGCGCCTTTGTCACCATGGCCGACGAATTGGGCAAGCTCTATCGGGAGCTGGAGAACAAGGTGGAGGAGAAAACAGCCAAGCTACAACAGGCCAACGACACCCTCTCCTTCCTCTACAGCACTGCCCAGAAGCTGCACGCAGCACCGCTCAGCACCCGCACCCTCATCAAGCTGCTGGACAGAGCGGCAGCCCACCAGCATATCGATTACATCCGGCTGACCCGCTTCGAAAATAACGCCATGCCGGTCTACACCTCCGGGCGCACCGGTTGGCCCGGCGATCTCGATGCGGTGGCTAGTTTCTATCTGCAGATGGATGATCAGGAGTTTGGCCGGCTCGACATCATCAGTCAGCACCCCATTGACGAGCGGCTGATCAGAAACTTCACCATGCTGCTGGCCCAGGTGCTGCACAAGGATCAGACCCTGCTGCAACACCAGCGGCTGCTGCTGATGGAGGAGCGGGCCGTCATCGCACGCGAGCTGCACGACTCGCTGGCGCAGGCTCTCTCCTACCTCAAGATCCAGTCCACCCTGCTCAAACGATCCTACGCCAAGGGGCAACAGGATAAGGCACAGGAGGCGATGCAGCAGATCGACGAAGGGCTAAGCAACGCCTACACCCAGCTGCGCGAGCTGCTCGGCACCTTCCGCCTGACCATAGGGGACGCCAATCTCGGTGAAGCGATCCGGGTGATGCTCGATCAGCTGCAGCCCCAGACCAACGCCGAGATCCGGTTCCACTACGGTCTGGCCGACTCGGATCTTGAAGCGGGCCAGCACATCCATATTCTGCAGCTGATCCGTGAGGCAGTGCTCAACGCCATCAAACATGCCAATGCGCAAGTGATTGATGTTAGCTGTGAGACCCTCGCCAGTGGTAACATCGAGGTTCAGATTTCAGATGACGGTGTCGGTATTGGGCTCGCCAGCTCGGCGATCAACCATTACGGCTTGAGTATCATGAACGAACGCGCCAACAAACTGCACGGCCTGTTGACCATCAACGAACAGCAGCCACAAGGCACCCGTGTGCATCTGACTTTTCCCACCAGTCTAGCGAGAGACGCCTGATGGACGAGATGAAATACAGTGTTCTGGTCGTAGATGACCATCCCCTGATGCGCAAAGGGATTGTGCAGTTACTGGCTCTGGAAGAGAACATGGAGGTGATCGGTGAAGCCTCCAACGGTACTGACGCCGTAGCATTGGCCAAGGAGTCCGAGCCGGACCTGATCCTGCTGGATCTCAATATGAAAGGGCTCTCTGGTCTCGATACCCTCAAGGCACTGCGGGCCGAAGAGGTCACCTCTCGGGTCGTCATCCTGACTGTCTCCGATGCCCGCCAGGATGTAGTAGCCCTGCTCAAGGCCGGAGCCGATGGCTACCTGCTCAAGGACACCGAACCGGATCTGCTGCTGGACCAACTGGCCGACGTGATGACCGGCAAGCAGATCCTGAGCGAGCCGCTGCGCCCCTACCTCGAGAATATCTACGAGCTGGATCACCTGCAGCAGAAGCTTGAGAGCTTAACGCGTCGCGAAATGCAAATTCTGCGTGAAATTGCAAAAGGCCTCTCCAATAAACAGGTCGCTTCCGTGCTCCATATCTCCGAGGGTACGGTCAAGGTTCACGTGAAGAGCCTGCTGAAGAAACTCGAGGCGCAGAGCCGCGTGGAAGCGGCTGTCATGTATCTTGAGCAGCGTAACTAAACGCCCTCCACCGCCCGAAAAGCCACCCTCCGGTGGCTTTTTTCATTCTCTGGCACAGTCGCTGCATTGACCTATTCAGCAACTACTCAATGGAGGATGGAACATGAAACTGCAACCTTTGGCCCTGTTCCCCTTGCCTTCCCACATACTCCCGGGCGGCAAGCTGCCTCTGCGTTTGTTCGAGCCCCGTCATCTGCAGATGCTCAAAGAGTCATTCATCAACGATCAGGGCTTTGGCATCGTGATGGAAGAGTCGACCACCTCGGGACAAGCAGGTCGCATCCTGCCGGTCGGTACCCGGGTCAAGGTGACTGACTTCTACACCCTGAACGATGGGATGCTGGGGATCACCGTACTGGGGCTGGAGCGCTTCTGCATCCACGAGATGGAGACCGACGAGCTGGGACTGCGTCGCGCCAAAGTGGAAACGCTGCCCAACTGGCCCAGCACCCACTCCGATTTCCACGACAAATTGCTGGTGAATCGCCTGCGCGAGGTGTTCGAGCAATATCCGGAACTTGATGAACTCTACCCGGAGAAGCGCTTTGAAGATGCCGCCTGGCTCTGCCAGCGCTGGCTCGAAATCCTGCCGATGCCGATTTATGAAAAGCAGATGCTGATAGCCAAACAGAACAGCGAAGCGGCTCGCAAATTCCTGCATCGCCTGATTTCACAATGACAAAAACAGCTTTGCAAAATGCAATTATTCCAACAATGAAAATCGAAATTTCGCATTTTGCAAATGAGTAGGAACACAACAAGCCATAACAAGAGAGAGCCGCTGCGCTAAACGGCCAAATTGAACATAAAAGAGTCATTTAAAAGTTGGCACAGATTTTTCATATAGATTTGTACAACCCGATTTATCCCGTGCTCTCTTCAGTATTTGCTGAAGATCTGGTCAACCCACAAAGTTGACCATTTTTTTTATCCGCGCGTCGGCAAACGCTGACCAAAGTGACGCTGCAGACAGTCACGCAGTCGTGATAAGGTGATCGGCTTGGCGAGAAAATCATCCATCCCCTGCGCCAGACAGCAGGCCTTGTCCTCTGCCATTGCATTGGCCGTCAACGCGACGATGGGCATGGTGTAACCCATCTCCCGCAGCCGTCTGGTCGCCTCCAGCCCGTCCATCTGCGGCATCCGCATATCCATCAGGATCAGATCCGGCTGCTGTTGCTCCACTTGCGCCAGCGCATCCAGCCCATTGACGGCCAATCGGACATGGCTCACCAGTTTTTGCAGCATCAGTGACACCACCAGCTGATTGACCGGGCTATCTTCCACCACCAGCACATCGAGCGGCAGCAGGGCGGGAGCACTCTCTTCCCGCGCTGGCTGGCAGTGACAGGGCAGCGCCATGTTGCTGAGCTCAAACCAGAAACGACTCCCCTTGCCTGGCTCACTCTCCAGCCGGATCTCCCCACCCATCAGAGAAACCAGCCGCTTGCTGATGGCAAGGCCCAGGCCGGTCCCCGAGAAGCGACGGGTGGCCGAGTTATCAACCTGCGAGAAGGGTTCAAAAAGCTGGGCCTGATCCTCCGGGGCAATCCCGATCCCGGTATCACTCACCGAAACCCGCAATTTTTCCTCATGCCAACTCAGCCGCAGGGTCACCCTCCCCTCATCGGTAAATTTGAGGGCGTTGTCGAGCAGATTGCCAATCACCTGGGAGAGCCGCATCGGGTCTCCCTGCAACTCCCCGGGCACCACATCGTCTACTTCACAGCACAACTCGATCCCCTTGGCATCGGCCCTTGCCTGCAGCGGCTCGATAAGTGACTGGCAGAGGCGTTCTGTCTGCATCGTCTCACAGTGAAATACCAGGGTCTGGGATTCGATTTTCGAGAAGTCGAGCACATCGTCGATGATGGTTTGCAGCAATCTGGCCGAGTGGGTCGCGTGACGCAGCAGGCTCTGCTGATCCGGTGCCAGCTCGGCATGTTGCAACAGATCGAGCATGCCCAGCACCGCATTCATCGGGGAGCGGATCTCGTGGGTCATCATGGCCAGAAACTGGGATTTGGCGCGGTTGGCCGCCTCGGCTTCGTCCCGCGCCCGAGCCAGCTCCTCCTCACGCCGGATCTGGCTACTGATGTCCCGGGCGGTGCCGCGATAGCCGATAAAGTTGCGATCTTCATCGAAGCTGGGCTCGGCGCTCACCTCCATCCAGCAAGGCCCCCCCTGCAGAGCGACCTGCATCCGCACTGCGCGAACAGGCTGACGCTGTTCCAGCAATTCGAGGTAGACGTTGGCTTCCCGGCTGCCCTTGTTGCAAACATAGTCATAGAGGGTCGGCCGGGTAGAGAGCGGCATCTGCTCATCGAGATAGCCGGGCTCGGAGGCATAGCTGAGTCTGTGCTCGGCATCCGTCTCCCAAAACCAGTCCGACGCCATGGCGGCGAAACTGCGAAAACGGCGCTTGCTGGCCTGCAGCGCCTCGGTCTTGGCCGCAACTTGCTCCTGCAAGCGGGCCCGATAGGTGATGTTGACCAGTGCCTGCGAGATGAGCGGACGGCAGCGCTGCATCGCCGCCTTGCTGGTGAGATCGAACGTGCCGGCACGGGAGTGGCGGCAGATGATGGTGGCGCTGAATCCTGGGGCCTGCAGCCCGGTGAGCATCAGGCTCGCCCATCCCGGAACTGCAGCGAGATCCGCCAGCTCCGGCAACTGGGAAGGGTCGTAGATCACCAGCGTCTCTCCCGCAATCGCCCGGCCAAATGCCGGCGTCATGGCCCAGTTACGCCCCTGCTCCACAGGATCGGTAGTGAGGTGAGTAATCCCCGTTTTTCCCTCCCAGGCCACCACATCCGCATGCTCAAATCCGATAAAGGGCTTGAGCACCTGGATGAGGCTCTCCAGCACCTGCTCCGGAGTCTGGGCATCGGCCAGTGTCGCTACCCCGCTCAATAGAGTCTGTGATTCATGCCGGTATTTGGCCTCGCGCTCACGACAACGCATCAGATCGACCAGAGTGGTCTGCAGTTTGTCGCCCAGGGCTTCCAGTTCGCTGTTGCCAATCATCTTGTTGCCTGTTCTCTAACGGGTCAGGAAGATCACGCTCGATACCATCAGGTTGCCGTGAGCCAGCTCACCGTGGGGCAGCCGCCCCTGCTCGCCGAACGTAAAGGGAGTGATAAAGGGGATCTTGCCGAGACGAGCACGGCTCTGTTCGACAAACTCGCACAACATATCACCAAGCGCCAAACGGCAACCAGCACAAAAGATGATAAGCGCGCCGATAGGCTGTAATTCAACATCGACACCATAGCCCGGCTCGATCCGGATTGCATTGAGGCTACGTTGCAGCAATCCCTCCTGACTGCTGTACATCAGGAGCAACCGTTCGCCCGGCGCCACGTCGGTAAAGAGGCGCAAGCCTCCCTGCTCGGTGACCGCCTCCGGATGAGAGAGCTTGTAATAGGGAATGCCATCGAGGGAGCCCACCTGACGAGCCAGTGGATTGAGCGTGGTTTCGCGCAAGATGGGGCCCACAGGCCAGGGGGACTCGCGTCCGCACCAGCGGGCATAGACCTCAGCAGCGGGCTGGTGATCTATAGTCAACACCTCCCGCCCATGGCAGACGGTGATCTCGCCGCTGCATTCGGCGGGGACGTAGCCGGAGTGAAACTGAAACGCGAGCTGGCAATCGGGATAGAGCACCGCCAACACGATGCCATCGCGGGTCATCGACTCATCCCAACAGAGTTGCCAGTTGCCGCTGACACTGTTGTCGGCCGCAGAGCCCCCCACCACGGGTACGGATGCACCCAATTCTGCCTCAATGCCGGCCAGCAGCCCCTCCTCCTGGCCGGGACTGGCATGAAAGAGGATAAGCTGGGGCAACTCGCCGGGTCGGTCACAGTCACTCATGGCGCGACGCAGCAACTGCCTCACATCGACCTGACTACCGCTGGCGCCGGCGATGCCATAGGCTCCTGCCTCGTCGTAAAACGCTGCGACAGCGAGACCATATCCCTGTCTGGCATGATGGCCCACTTCGGTCATCACCCCGCCGCAGGAGCTGCACCCCAGCACACGGGTGGTCGGGAATTGGCGTTTTAGCTCGGAACAGACTACCTCGCCCTCATGGGCCTCGGTAAAATAGATCAGCAACAGGGAGGGAGCCTGCATGGAATGGTGGCGCAGTCGTGCACAGATCTCTTGAGCCGCCAACGCTGAGCTTTCAGCGAGGGAGTGAACGGTCAGAAATTTCAACACCATCTCCTTGTCGTATTAACGGATGCCAACCGCAAGCAAAAATCATACCCTTATCAAACAATTACCTCGATTCACTTGCTAATATAGCGGTCAACTGAGACCAATGACAGGATGCCTTCATGTGGCAGAAAAACATCAATGACTTCGAGCGGGTCGTAGCCATCGGTGGTGGCCACGGTATGGGACGAGTGCTCTCATCCCTCTCGTTCTTGGGTCAACGCCTGACCGGCATAGTCACCACAACAGATGATGGTGGCTCCACCGGACGTCTGCGCAAGAGCCAGGATTGCATCGCCTGGGGCGATCTTCGCAACTGTCTCAATCAGCTGGTGACCGATCCCAGCATCGGCAGCATGCTGTTTGAATATCGCTTCGCCGGCCGGGGTGAACTGGCGGGACACAACCTCGGCAACCTGATGCTGCTGGCACTCGATAACCTCTGCGTCCGTCCTCTTGATGCTATCAAGCTGATCAGCGACATGCTCAAAATCGAGTCACAATTGCTACCCATGTCTGAATTTCCGACCGATCTTTGCGCCAACATGGAGTGTGGCACCCGGATCCTGGGAGAGGTCTCGATTGACCAGCTCGCCTCCCCACCGCTCTCCCTTGGCCTGATGCCCGAAGTGCAGGCCACCAGAGAGGCGGTACAGTCGCTGCAACAGGCTGATATGGTCATCCTCGGGCCGGGCAGTTTTCTCACCTCCATCATGCCCCCCTTGCTGCTGGCCGAGATCGCCCAGGCCATCAACGAGAGCAACGCCATGGTGGTCTTTATCTGCAATCTGGTAGCGGAGAAAGGGCCAGCTGGCCAGCTTGATCTGAAGAGCCAGTGTCGCTGGCTGGAATCAAGAATAGGTCAGGGACGGATTGACGCCATCCTCGCCCCCAGCGAGGCCGGAAAAGCAGGGGAGTGGCAAGGAAAACTGATCGAGGCGGAGTTGGGGGAGAGCGAATTGCCTCACCGCCACGATCGCTTGAAGCTGAAACTTGCGCTGGACAGAGTGATCCAGCATCTGCTCAACGCACGCTGACCAATCTGCATGCGCCGAACCAAACAGCCTCACTGATAGGTTGCGAGAAAAGAGAGAACTTGGGGCAAGGAGTGCTCCAACTCTTGCAATTGACGCCCCGCTTCACCGGCATCGGCCTGCTTGCAGGCCATCTCAAGCGCCATCACCTGCTGGTAGCTGGGCATGGCGCCGTAGCTGCCACAGGATGATTTCATGCTGTGAGCCACTCTGGCCAGTTGTGCCCAATCGCCCTGCTCATAGAGTGGCCTGAGCTGACCCAACTGCTCCCCCACCTCTTCGATAAAGACAGAGATCACCACCGGCAACATCTCCTGACCAATGTCATCGGCCAACTGTTGCAATACCTTGCGATCTACCCACTCCATGTGTTCCTCCCCGGAAAGGTATTCAAACAGACCATACTATAGATAACTTCATCAACAAGATCGCCTGCATAGCCATTATTCCTCTGATGATGAAGTGAGCTCCAAGGTGGAAAACGTGAGAGATCTCTCACTATCGATACAGTGCAAATGGCAAAAGATACAAAAAAGTTGCCGCCGATTAACAAATAAATAACAATCCGTTTTGTCAGAGTGATATTGCTCAGCAACACCTCTCATCCCTTTTTGCCTTTATGGCTGCTGCGAAGAACCAGGGTAGTTTTCTACCCTGGTATTTTTTATGGTGTGACGCTGATTTGGTTAGTCGCCACCCGCTCCCCAAGCCGGAATAGATTGAATTCGCCGGGGGCCATCTTGATCCAGTTCTCATTGCCGGTCAGCGGCCGCGTCGTGACCAGTGTCACCACATCGTTGGGCGTGGTCTCGCTCTGGAAATCGATCACCACCTCTTCATCCAGCAAACTCGCCTCGCCAAAAGGTGCACAGCGAGTCAGCCAGTGCAGGTTGTTGCTGCAGTAGGTCATCACATACTCCCCGTCCGAGAGCAGCATGTTGAACACCCCCAACCCCCTGAGCTCATCACACAAGGTGGCCATATAGCGAAACATGGCGGGAAAGTTGGCGGGACGCTTGGGGTACTTCTGCTCCAGCCGGTCGAGCAGCCAGCAGAAGGCGTGTTCGCTGTCGGTGTCTCCCACCGGGCGATGTCGCCCGGTTGGCAACTTCTTGTAGCCGGTGAGCTGGCCATTGTGGGCAAAAGTCCAGTAACGGCCCCACAGCTCGCGGGTAAAGGGGTGGGTATTTTCCAGCGAGACGCAGCCACGGTTGGCCTGGCGGATATGGCTGACGACGGCGCAGCTCTTGATGGGCAGCGCCTGCACCAGTCTGGCGATAGGTGACTGGGCGCTGGGCTCGGGATCTTTGAAGGTGCGAAAGCCCTTCCCTTCGTAAAAGGTAATGCCCCAGCCATCCTTGTGGGGGCCGGTCTTGCCGCCACGTAGCATCAGGCCGGTAAAACTGAAACAGATATCGGTCGGCACATTGGCACTCATGCCGAGCAGTTCGCACATATCCGGATGCCCCCTTCCTTGACTACATAACAACTGGCTTAGCTCTCGGGCTGACCAGCAAAAACCGGATTAGAAGAGCAGGTAAGAGCACATAGCAGACACTCTTTCCTGCCCTTGTCTCGGCGAGTTGCCGATTACTTGGCCATCTCTTTTTCGACCAGCTGGATCAGGATGTGGATCACCTTGATGTGCACTTCCTGAATGCGATCGGCATAGCCAAAGTGCGGCACCCGGATCTCGATGTCGGCCAGACCGGCCATCTTGCCGCCATCCTTGCCGGTCAGGGCGATCACTTTCATCCCCTTGGCCCGGGCAGCTTCGATGGCCTTGATGATATTGCCGGAGTTGCCGCTGGTGGAGATACCGAGCAGCACGTCGCCACGACGGCCGACCGCTTCCACATAACGGGAGAAGACGTAGTCATAGCCAAAATCGTTGGAGACACAGGAGAGGTGGCTCGGATCGGAGATGGCGATACCGGCGTAACCCGGGCGGTTCTCGCGATAGCGACCGGTCAGCTCTTCGGCAAAATGCATGGCATCGCAGTGGGAACCGCCATTGCCGCAGGAGAGCACCTTGCCCTCCTCCTTGAAGGAGTCGGCCAGCTGCTTGGCAGCCGCCTCGATGTTTTTCAGGTTCTGCTCGTCAGCCAGGAAAGCCTGCAGCACGCTGGCAGCTTCAGTCAGTTCGTTGCGGATCAATTCTTGGTACATGATGTCTCTTCCACTGTTTTTAGTGTGCGTGTAAGTCACCGCTATTCTCGCACAAGCCAATCCCGGAGTCGCCCCCTCCCCCCTGCAACACAACCCTGTTGCCACGAGCGTTACGGGGATCACAGTCGCAAGGTAATGAAGATGTAAACAGCTTGATAACTTTGTGCGTATGAATTACAACAGGGGCCATATCCAACAGGTCTGACCTCTGGATCAGTGACGCCACGTTGGCAATCTTTCACGCAAGGAGCAAGCAATGACGACGACCCTCACTCTGCTCGGGGTGATCCTGGTTATCGGAGCCCTGGCCTACCGCCGGACATCCCTGTTCATCTCCACCCTGGTCACCGGCGCTGCGCTGGTGCTTGGTGCTATCTATGGTCATGTGCCCTTGCTGGTCTGGGCGCTGTTTGCGGTGATCGCCATCCCGCTCAACCTGGTGGAATTTCGCCGCACCCAGATAACCAAGCCGCTGTTCAAACTCTACAAATCGATCATGCCGGAGATGTCCCGCACCGAGAAAGAGGCGATTGAAGCGGGTACTACCTGGTGGGAAGCCGATCTGTTCGCGGGCAACCCGAACTGGAAAAAACTGCACGCCATTCCGGTCGCGGCTCTCTCTGCTGAAGAGCAGGCCTTCCTCGACGGCCCGGTGGAAACTGTCTGCCGCATGGTCAGCGACTGGGAAGTGACCCACGAGCGCGCGGATCTCTCCCCCGAGGTGTGGCAATACCTGAAGGACAACAAGTTCTTCGCCATGATCATCAAGAAGAAATATGGCGGTCTGGAGTTCTCGGCCTACGCCCAGTCCTGCGTCCTGCAAAAACTGTGCGGCGCCAGCGCCGTGCTCGCCTCCACCGTCGGCGTACCCAACTCGCTGGGCCCGGGCGAACTGCTGCAGCACTACGGCACTGACGAACAGAAGGATTACTACCTGCCCCGCCTGGCGGTAGGTAAAGAGATCCCCTGCTTCGCCCTGACCAGCCCGGAAGCGGGTTCTGATGCCGGCTCCATCCCCGACTTCGGTATCGTCTGCAAAGGCGAGTGGGAAGGCAAAGAAGTGCTCGGCATGCGCCTCACCTGGAACAAACGCTACATCACCCTCGCTCCCATCGCGACCGTCCTGGGTCTCGCCTTCAAACTGCGTGACCCCGAGCACCTGCTGGGTGACGAGGAAGAGCTCGGCATCACCTGCGCGCTGATCCCTACTCACATCAAGGGGGTCGGCATCGGCCGTCGCCACTTCCCGCTCAACGTGCCGTTCCAGAACGGTCCGACTCAGGGCAAGGATGTGTTCGTCCCGCTCGACTTCATCATCGGCGGCCCTGCCATGGCCGGTCAGGGCTGGCGCATGCTGGTCGAGTGTCTGTCGGTAGGACGCGGTATCACCCTGCCCTCCAACAGTACCGGTGGTGTCAAGATGCTGGCCCTGGCGAGCGGCGCCTACAGCCGCATCCGTCGCCAGTTCAAGCTGCCCATCGGCAAAATGGAAGGGATTGAAGAGCCGCTGGCCCGCATCGGCGGCAACGCCTATATCATGGGCGCAGCAGCCAACCTGACCGTGACCGGTATCGACCTTGGCGAGAAGCCCTCGGTCATCTCCGCCATCGTCAAATACCACCTCACCGACCGTGCCCAGAAGTGCATCATCGATGCCATGGACATCCACGGCGGCAAGGCCATCTGCATGGGCCCCAACAACTATCTGGCTCGTGGCTATCAGGGGGCCCCCATCGCCGTTACGGTGGAAGGGGCCAACATCCTGACTCGCAGCATGATCATCTACGGTCAGGGCGCCATCCGCTGCCATCCGTACGTGTTGCCGGAGATGCTGGCAGCCAGCCATCCGGATCAGGAGCAAGCCCTCAAGGACTTCGACAAGGCGGTATTCAGCCACGTCGGTTTTGCCATCAGCAACATGGTACGCAGCTTCTGGCTGGGTGTGACCGGCGCCCGCTTTGCCGCAGCACCCTATGGCGACCAGACCAAAGGTTACTACCAGAAGCTCTCCCGCCTCTCTGCCAACCTGGCCTTCCTGTCAGACATGGCGATGGGCACCCTGGGTGGTGAGCTCAAGCGCAAGGAGCGGGTCTCCGCCCGCCTTGGCGACGTGCTGAGCCAGCTCTATCTGGCCTCCAGCGCCCTCAAGCGCTATCAGGACGAGGGACGCCAACAGGCCGACCTGCCGCTGCTGCACTGGGCACTGCAAGATGCCCTGTTCAAGGCCCAAGAGGCGATCGACGAGCTGCTGCGCAACTTCCCGAACCGCTGGATTGGCCTTGCCCTGCGCGCCGTGGTGCTGCCGCTGGGTCGCGACATGAAGCGTCCGAGCGACAAGCTGGACAACCAGGTTGCCCGCCTGTTGCAAACCCCGAGCGAGACCCGCAGCCGCCTGGCCAAGGGCCAGTACCTGACCCGCGAAGAGGGTAACCCCTTCGGTCTGCTGGAGCAGGCGCTCGATGACGTGCTGGCTGCCGAGCCGCTGTTTGACAAGGTGTGCAAGGCTGACGGCGTCAAGCGCCCCTTCCTGGCTCTGGACAAGGTGGCCGACATCGGCCTGGCCGCTGGCGTGCTGAGCCAGAGCGAAGCGGAGCTGCTGCGCCGCGCCGAAGTGAGTCGCCTGCGCACCATCAACGTCGATGACTTTGACCCCATCGATCTGGTAGCCAACAAGAAGCTGTTTGAAGCCTCGGCTTACCATCGCGCCGCCTGATATCAAGGCATTCTGACAACGCCTCCCTTGTGGAGGCGTTTTTTATTTCATGCCTGCAACAGCGTGCACCAGCTCCCCCGACCAGCGCCCTTCCCCGTGTCCTCGTCCGCAAAACAGTGCACAATAGTCGGCAAACCGAATCACAAAGGAAGCCAGGATGACCCTTGAGCACCTGATCCAGTGGCGCCGCGACCTGCACCGCCTGCCGGAAGCGGCCTGGAAAGAGTTTCGTACCACCAGCCTGATTGCCCACCATCTGAATGAACTTGGCTATCACATCGTGCTTGGCGACAAGCTGCTGGCCAGCAATCTGATGATGGGGCGCGATGTCGATGTGGCCACCGAGAAGGCTCGCGCCCGCCGTCAGGGAGCCCACCCCGACTGGCTGGAGCGGATCGGCGATGTCACCGGGCTGATGGGAGAGCTGGATACCGGCCGCCCCGGCCCGACTCTGGCCTTTCGCTTCGACATCGATGCCGTGGAGGTGGAGGAGTCTGCCGCCGAGCAGCACCTGCCGCAGCAGGAGGGCTTTGCCTCCCACAACAAGGGGTGGATGCACGCCTGCGCCCACGATGGCCATACTGCCATTGGTCTGGGGCTGGCCAGCCGCCTGATGGCGATGAAAGAGGAGCTGTGCGGGCGCATCAAGCTCTTCTTCCAACCCGCTGAAGAGGGGTGTCGCGGTGGCAAGGCGCTGGCCGCAGGCGGTGCCCTCGATGACGTGGATGCTCTGCTCTCGCTCCATATCGGCATTCACGCCGGCAGCGGCGAGCTGGTGATCAATCCCACCGAGTTCCTCTGCTCCACCAAGTTCGACGTCCACTTTATGGGCACCGCCGCCCACGCCGGGCTCGAGCCCAATGCCGGCAGCAATGCACTGGCTGCCGCCTGCATGGCTACCACCGCCATGCTCGGCATTCCGCGCCACCGCGACGGCATGACCCGCATCAACATCGGCCAACTCCACGCCGGCAGCGGGCGCAACGTCATTCCCGACCATGCCGAACTGCACGGTGAAACCCGCGGCGCCGACAGCGCCCTCAACGACTACATGTTCAGCCAGGTGCAACGCATCGTCGAAGGCACTGCCCTTGCCCACGGCGTCACCTACCGCATCATCAAACAGGGTGAGGCCATCGCGCTCGACAACAGCCCGGCACTGCAGGCCGAGCTGGCGGCGCTGGCTCGCAAGCAGGGGCTCGCCACCATCCAGACTCGCCGCTTTGGCGCCAGCGAAGATGCCGGTTTTCTGATGGAGCGGGTGCAAAAGCAAGGGGGCGAAGCGGCTTACCTGATCCTCGGCGCCGATCTGGCTGCGCCGCACCACCACAACGCCTTCGATTTCGACGAGCGGGTGATGCAGAGCGGGGTCGATCTGCTGGCGGCGTGGGCCCATGCCAGACTGGGGAATTCCGCTCATATCAAGGGATAAACCCGGTGGCCATCAGCGCGGAAACCTGAGCAAACAGGATCAAAAAAGGCGCCCATCGGCGCCTTTTTATTTGCTAACCGCTTGCCGCGGCGCAATGTCACTCAGCCGGTTGGCCAGCACCGCGCTTGCGGTTGGTATTGGGACGACCGCCGGTCACAGCATCGGCACGCCCCTCCTCCTTGGCCTTCTCGGCGCGCTTTTTACGCATCTCGCGCGGATCGGCGATGAGAGGGCGATAGATCTCGATGCGATCGCCATCCTGCAGCAGATCGCTCCCTTTGACCGGACGGCTATAGATGCCGAACTTGTTGACCGCAAGATCGATCTCGGGGTGTTTTTGCACGATGCCGGACTGCTCGATGGCAGCCTGTACGCAGGTCTCGGGAGAAACCCGCAGCGCAATCACCGTCTGGCGCTGCGGCAGGGCATAAACCACTTCGATATTGAGCTGATCAGGCACCGTACACCACCTTGGCCCGGTTGGAGAAGGCGGAGACCATGGAGCTCACCAGATCGCGGAACACCTGGCCAAAGGCCACTTCGATGAGCTTGGAGGTAAATTCGAAATCGAGGTCAAACTCCACCTTGCAGGCATCCACATCGAGGGGAGTAAAGGTCCACCAACCCGCCAGCTTGCTGAAGGGGCCGTCCACCAGCTCCATCCTGATCTGGCGGTTTACATCCAGCTGGTTGCGGGTAGTAAAGGTTTTGGCGATGCCCGCCTTGGCCACATCGACCGACGCCATCATGTAATCGTCACCCGCCTCATGCACGCGGCTGCCGACACAGCCGGGCAAAAACTGCGGATAGGCATTCACATCGTTGACCAACTTGAACATCTGTTCGGCACTGAACATTACCAGGGCACTGCGAGTAATACGGGGCATGGCTTTTCCTCATCCAATCGCCGCGATTTTATCACCATGTTGGCTCTTTTGGAGGTAAAACCTCGGCCAAACTGCTCAGAAAGCGGCCACTTGACCCGTCGCGCGTTTTACAGCCGCCCCCGCCTACGTATAATACGAGCCTCCTAGTCATTGCCGGAAATCGCCCGTCATGAGCAAAAAAAACAGTAAAAACAAAGCCGGGTCCAGCACCATTGCACTCAACAGAACCGCGCGCCACGAATACTTCATCGAAGAGAAGATCGAAGCGGGTCTGTCCCTGCAAGGGTGGGAAGTCAAATCCCTGCGGGCGGGCAAGGCCAACATCAGCGAAGCCTATGTCATCTTCCGCGATGGCGAAGCCTACCTGTTCGGCTCCAGCTTCCTGCCACTGCAAGCGGCCTCCAGCCATGTGGTGTGTGACCCGACCCGTACCCGCAAACTGCTGCTGAGCCGTCGTGAACTCGACAAACTCGAAAGCCTGATTGCCCGTCAGGGCTATACCGTCGTCCCCCTCGCCCTCTACTGGAAACAGTGCTGGGTCAAGGTCGAGATCGGTCTGGTGAAGGGCAAAAAAGAGCACGACAAGCGCGAGGATACCAAAGCCCGCGAGTGGGATCGGGAAAAAGCCCGCATCATGAAGAACAAGTACCGCGGCTAACCCTCTGATGTCCGGACGATTCCCGTCCGGACACCTCACTTCCGGTTCCCCTCCCCCGGCCACTGCGCACAATAAATCGGCAAACAGACCACCAGCTGGCGGGAATAACCATCAACGCCTTGCCATACCAGCATTTTTGCGTACAATCGCTCTTAACAACTTGGGGCTGATTCTGGATTCGACAAGATTCACGAAACCCAAGGTGCATGCCGAGGTGCGGTAGGCCTCGTTAATAAACCGCAAAAAAATAGTCGCAAACGACGAAAACTACGCACTCGCAGCTTAATAACCTGCGCTGAGCCCTTCTACCCTAGCTTGCCTGTGTCCTAGGGAATCGGAAGGTCATCCTTCACAGGATCGTGTGGAAGTCCTGCTCGGGGCGGAAGCATTAAAACCAATCGAGCTAGTCAATTCGTGGCGTGTCTCTCCGCAGCGGGTTGGCGAATGTAAAGAGTGACTAAGCATGTAGTGCCAAGGATGTAGTAATTTTGGACGGGGGTTCAAATCCCCCCAGCTCCACCAAACGTTTGGAAAGGGCCGCCTCGCAAGAGGTGGCCCTTTTTATTTCTCCGTTTTCGGCCTTCATCATCAACGGCCAGATCTACCGGGGTGCCCTGTTTGGCAGCGGCCAGATCGGCCACACCATCATCAACCCGGATGGCAGCGCCTGTGCCTGCGGCCGTTACTGCTGCCTGGAGACGGTCGCCTCCCTCTCGGCCATCAAGAAGCGGGCCCGGGTCTTTCTCAAGCAGCAGGGGGCGGATCCCGCTGCGCTGGCGGAGGGGCGTGTCGGCACAGCCCAGCTGCTGGCACGCTATCAGCAGGGAGAACCCATGATCCGGGCCATGGTGGATGAGGGCGCCCGCGCCATTGGCCTGAGCCTCTACAACTTTCTCAATATCCTCAATATCAACCGCATCTGGCTCTATGGCCGCAGCTGCGGTTTTGGCGAGGAGTGGCTGCAGACCATCATTCACCAGACCGGAGCCAACCCGTTCGACTGCAGCGATGCCGTCAACGCCACCCACATCCGTTTTGGCCAGCTCAGCCGCGCCCAGCAAGTGATGGGGATTGGCTATCTCTACGTTGAGCGCGAGCTGGGGGCGAGTCAGCCCGCCGCCCGATAGCGCCCCCCAACAAGTTGAATGCAGGAAAAAAGGAGTAGCCAGCACTGCCTGTTCGGCTGCTCCCGACGTCGCTTGTCGCCCCACAAACCGAAACAAAAGTTGCACGCTTTATGATGTACTTCACCATTCCACCACGGATAAGCACCATCAAAAATACAGTTTAAAGCTGCTTGAAGAGCCATAAACATCAATGCAACACCATGTTTTAACTAGATATAGGTAGCCAGCACTGGGTTATCGCTCCACAGAGTGCGCCACCAGTGAAATCGTTTTCTTTTTAGGCAAAGAACCTGAGTTAAATCAAATAAAGTTGCATACCGTCTTTGGTATGGTGAGAAGATACCAAGCGATCCTCTTTGTCGCTTCCCCTGCTGGCTCCGCCAGATGCAGCATTTTCTGCGCCTTGAAAGCGAGTTATGACGCCATGATCACCATCACCCTCGATGGGGCTCAGTTGACGGTTGACCCGACCAGAACCCTGCTCCAGATAGCAAAACAGCACCAGATCGATATCCCCTCCCTGTGCGGTGACAACACCAGCGCTCCCAAGACGCCGTGCGATCTCTGCGTGGTAGAGATTGCCGGGCTCGGCATCCGGCGCGCCTGCGAGACGCGCCCCAAGGCAGGGATGATGGTCACGACCCAAAGCGATGCCCTGCGCGCCCACCGCCAGCAGGCGCTCGGCCGCATCCTCTCGGATCACTACGCCGATTGCGAAGCCCCCTGCCAACGCGCCTGTCCGGCCGGGGTGGACATTCAATCCTATCTGCACCACATCGCCATGGGGGAGCACGAGGCGGCGATGGCCGTCATCAAGCAGACCCTGCCGATGCCCCTCTCCATTGGCCGGGTCTGCCCCGCTTTTTGTGAAGCGGAGTGCCGCCGTGCGCTGGTGGATGAGCCGCTGGCCATTCGTCAGCTCAAGCGCCACGCCGCCGATCTCGATCTGGCCGAGGTCGCCCCCTATCAACCGGCAAAGAAGCCTGCCAAAGGCAAGCGGGTGGCCATTATCGGCAGCGGCCCGGGCGGTCTCACCTGCGGTTATTATCTGGGTTACGAGGGGTTCGAGGTCGACCTGTTCGAGGCGATGCCCGAAGCGGGTGGCTGGCTGCGCTACGGTATCCCCGAATACCGGCTGCCCAAGGCGATCCTCGATCAGGAGATCGACCTGATGTGCCAAAGCGGCATGCGGATCCACACCAAGCAGCGACTGGGCCACCAGCTCACCCTCTCGGCGCTGTGCCGCGACTATGATGCGGTCTGTCTGGCGGTTGGCGCTTCCAAGGCAGTGCCGATGGATTACCCGGGCAGCACCCTGGCAGGTTGTTATCTCGGGGTCGATTACCTCAAGGATCGGATGCTGGCCAAGCGGCTCACCATCGGCAAGAAAGTCGCGGTGATCGGTGGTGGCAACACGGCCATCGATTGCGCCCGCACGGCGGTACGCCTCGGCGCCGAAACCACCCTTATCTATCGCCGCACCCGTGCCGAGATGCCCGCCGAAGCCTACGAAATCGATGAGGCGGAGCATGAAGGGGTGCGCTTCATGATGCTGACCAATCCGGTGGAGAACCTGCCGGACAGCCGTGGTCGCGTCTGTCAGGTGCGCCTCGAGAAGATGGCCCTCGGCGAGCCGGACGCCTCCGGTCGCCGCCGCCCGGAGCCTACTGGCGAGTACCTCATTGAAGAGTTCGATACCGTGATTGCGGCGGTGTCGCAGCAGCCGGATCTCAGCTTTATGGAAGGGGAACCCCTCACCCTCCCCTTCACCCGCTGGCAGACGCTGGAGTCCCACCCCGACACCATGCACAGCGGCCACGGCAACCTGTTCGCCATCGGCGATCTGCGCCGCGGGCCCGCCACCGCCATCGAAGCGGTTGCCGATGGCCGCAAGGCCGCTCTGGCCATCGATCAGTTCCTCCATGGTGACATGATCGATCCGGTTCGCCCCTTCAACGCCTGCAAGGCTCCCACACTCAAACAGGTTGATCCCGCCCAGTTTGCTCACCTGAAAAAAGTCGCCCGCACCATCATGCCCCATCTGGCAGAGCAGGATCGCGAGGGCAGCTTTGCCGAGGTAGAGCGCGGGCTGAGTGATGCCGATGCCCGCAACGAAGCCAGCCGCTGCCTCGAGTGTGGCTGTCAGGCCAACACCGATTGTGCGCTGCGCGACTACGCCACCGAATACAAGGTCGACCAGCGCGCTCTCGACACCAGCCAGTGCCAGAAGTTTGCAGTGGATAACAGCAGCGAATTTATTGTCTTTGATGCCAACCGCTGCATCGGCTGTGGCCAGTGCGTGCAGACCTGTGGTGAGCAAGCGGTGCAGGGGGTGCTGAGCTTTCCCAAGAACAGCGATGGCACCTTATCGAACCGGCCGCAGTTCGACACGGGACTCTCGATGGGCGACTCCCACTGCGTGCAGTGCGGCGCCTGTGTACAGGTCTGCCCCACCGGCGCCCTGGTGGATGCCCGCGACAAGTCACAGGGGCGCACAGAACTGCTCACGCCGGTCAATACCATCTGCACCTACTGCGGGGTCGGCTGCGGCGTCACCCTCTACGTCGATGAGGCGCGCAACCGCATCCGCTATGTGGAGGGGAATCGTAACTCGCCGGTCAATCAGGGGCTGCTCTGCGTCAAGGGGCGCTTCGGTTTTGACTTTATCCAAAGCGAGGAGCGCCTCACCACCCCGCTCATCCGCAAAGATGGCGAGCTGGTGCCCGCTAGCTGGCAGGAGGCCATTGAGTTGGTTGCAGAACGCTTCACCGCCCTGCGCCAGCGCTATGGCAGCGATGCGCTGGCGGGTTTCTCATCGGCCAAAACCACCAACGAAGAGAACTACCTGTTCCAGAAGTTCATGCGCCGGGAGCTGGGCACCAACAACGTGGATCACTGCGCGCGGCTCTGCCACGCCTCCACCGTTACCGGGCTGGAGGCGTCACTCGGCAGCGGCGCCATGACCAACGACATCCCGAGCATCGCTCACTCGGATCTCATCTTCATCATCGGCTCCGACACATCGGCGGCCCACCCCATCATCGGCTCCCATATCAAGCAGGCCGTCACCACAGGCAAGGCGCGGCTGGTGGTGGCCGATCCGAAACGGATCGAGATGGCCGACCATGCCAGCCTCTATCTGGCCCATCGCCCCGGCACCGACGTTATGCTGCTCAACGGGTTGATGCAGCAGATCATCCAACACGGCTGGCACGACAAGGCCTATATCGCCGCACGGGTGGAAGGGTTCGAAGCGCTGCAAGCGGAGGTGCTCTCCCCCGCCTATGCACCGGACAAGGTTGCCCTCGTCACCGGCGTGCCGGCCGAGCAGGTGATCGAACTCGCGCGCCTTATCGGCACCGCCGAGCGCACCGCCGTCTACTACTCCATGGGGATCACTCAGCACACCACCGGCCACGACAATGTGCGCGCCATCGCCAACCTGCAACTGCTGTGCGGCAACATCGGCATCGAAGGGGGCGGCATCAACCCGCTGCGGGGCCAGTCCAACGTGCAGGGAGCCTGTGACATGGGGGCGCTGCCCAACTGCCTTCCCGGCTATCAGAAGGTGGCCAACCCCGAGGTTCATGCCCGCTTCGCAACCGACTGGCAGCAGCCTGACTTGCCGCGCACGCCCGGCCTAACCCTCACCGAAACCATAGATGCCGCCTGTGCGGGCAGCATCAAGGGGCTCTATGTGATGGGTGAAAACCCGGTGTTGAGCGATCCGGACCAGCATCACGTCATTGAGGGGCTCAAGCAGCTAGAGTTTCTGGTGGTGCAGGATATCTTCCTCTCCGAAACTGCCCAGCTGGCCGATGTGGTGCTCCCCTCCTGCTCCTTTGCCGAGAAGAGCGGCCACTTCACCAACACCGAGCGGCGGGTACAGCGCATCTCCCCTGCCCTCAAGGCGCCGGGTGACGCGCGGGAGGATTGGTGGATCATCCAGCAGATTGCCAATGCAATGGGCGGTGATTGGCGCTATCAGAATGCGCAGGTGATCACCGCCGAGATCTGCCGGGTCACCCCGCAATACGCCGGCATCCAGTGGGACAAGGTGGGAGCGCAAGGGCTACAGTGGCCTTGCAACGATGCGGCGCCCGAAGGCACTCGCCTGCTCCACGGCAAGCAGTTCACCCGTGGCAAGGGGGAGATGGTCGCCACCCCGTTCCGCTATGCCGCCGAGCTGCCCGACGAGACCTATCCCATCGTGCTCACCACCGGTCGCCTGCTGGAGCAGTTCCACACCGGCACCATGACCCGCAAGACCAAGGGGCTCGACAAGCTGGCAGGCCCGCGGGTGATGATGAGCGTGGCGGACGCCCAGCGGTTGGGGATCAGCAACAGTGAGCGGGTGAAGGTCACCAGCCGCCGCGGCCATATCGAGCTGCCCGCCTTCGTCACCAAGCGGATGCAACCGGGCGTGGTCTTTATCCCGTTCCACTTTGCCGAAGCCCCTGCCAACCGGCTCACCATCAATGCCACCGATCCCCACGCCAAGATCCCCGAGTTCAAGGTGGCGGCGGTGCGCATCGACAAGCTGGAATCCCCGTCGCAAGCTGGAGATCTATCCATGCAGAAGGAGCCAGCCAAGCCAGACATCGAGGTTGCCTGAGGGGAATAGCAAAACCTGAGTAGCCGCCTGCCGGGAGAGTTGGCCCGCAGGCCTTCCTCCTTGGTGTTGCAATAGCAAAAGAGGGCAATGAGAAGGGGCCACCAACCAAAAAGCACAAAGGGTTAGCTTCACTGAGCTAACCCTTTGTTTTAGATGGTGCCGATAAGGGGAATCGAACTCCTGACCTTCGCATTACGAAAGCAAACTGCAATTCATATAAATCAATAACTTTTTCCATTTAATAGGGTTTGTGCCACAATCCTGCCACACTCAGCAGCAAGTTATGGTATTTGGCTATGGCAACGTTCCGTAAGCGCGGCCCCTATCAATGGGAAGCCCAGGTACGCCGCAAGGGGTATCCGGCTCAGAGTAAAACCTTCAACACAAAGGCGGAGGCGGAGGCCTGGTCTAAAGTCATTGAATCTGAGATGACCCGAGGGATTTGGGTCAGCAGAGCCGAAGCTGAAGCAACCTCGCTTTATGAGGCTCTATGCCGCTATGAAACTGAGGTTGTTCCGCATAAAAAGGGAGCCGTGCAAGAGCTCTCACTGATCCGCATCTACAAGGTATTACCTTTGGCATCACGCGCATTGGCATCCATTCGTGGAGCGGATGTTGCAAAGCTAAGGGACGAGTGGCTGAAAGATTATCAACCCGCAACAGTCCTCCGGCGGCTTGCCCTGCTCTCTCACATCTTCAACATGGCCCGTAAAGAATGGGGAATGGAAAGTCTCTCCAATCCACTGGAGCTAATTCGTAAGCCCCAAGCTGATAACGCACGTACAAGGCGTATAGCAGCTTCTGCAACTCCTGCACATTGTCCCCAGAGCCAGGATGAAGAAAGCGCACGTAGAGCATCAGAAGGTGAAATAGAGCGGATCATCGCTGCCAGTGGCTCAAGGGTCTTACCATCGTTGGTCATACTGGCATTGGAAACGGCCATGCGGCGGAGTGAACTGGTTAGCTTGCGCTGGGAGCACATCGATCTGGAACGCAGAGTTGCACACCTGCCATCGACCAAAAATGGCAGTGCGCGCGATGTGCCGCTATCAACTCGCGCGGTTGTTACTCTGCAATCTGTAGGAGTCGCTGCTACAGGTCGGGTTTTTGATATCCGAGCTGATGCGGTAACACGAGCCTTTGAGCGGTCAGTCCTGCGAGCTAGACAAACCTACGAGCTAGAGTGCCAAAGTCAAAATTTGATACCAGTAACCAATTTTCTCAGTGACCTGCGTTTCCACGATCTACGTCATGAAGCAACTTCCCGTCTGGCCGAGATCTTTCCTATGCATGAGTTAACGAAAGTAACAGGACATAAAGATCCTCGCATGCTAATGCGCTACTACCATCCAAGAGCTGAAGACTTGGCCAGAAAATTAGTGTAGACCTCACATTTTCATCGGGCTCGCTTGTAGCCATTTTCACCGCTTGATAGAGTAACTGACTATTTTGATGGTCAGTGAGTATAATATGAGCGAGACGGCTTCAATTGCGGACATGGCAGATAAGATATCAAAAGATATCTTTCGATGGTTTAAATGGGAACGCCTAGATCTGATGGATCAAAACTTTAGTTGCCGTAAACCAGATAAACATGCGCCTAAGAAAGAAAATCATACGCATCCAGTCGATGTTTTATTTCATTATGTTGATCCATACATAAACAAAAGGATTCTACTGAATACAGACTTAAAGAGTTATGCTAAAAAATCTATAACTACTGATCAAGTCAGAAAGTCGCTACAGTCATTAGCTAAAACTATAGAGTGTGCCAGAATCAGTAGCGAATGGCGTGAACGCTATGTCATAAATGAAGGCCATTATGAGATAAGAGGTTTACTTTTTATTTATAATCATGATGGGGAATACCATAAGGATTTTTATAATGTTTTCAAAAAAGACCCTGATGACAAGAATAAAAAGCCGGTTCGAATAGAAAGTATTAATGTTGCTAAAGGACAACAATTACATATTATAGAACCACAAACTATACACTATCTGACAACTATAATTTCAGATATGCACAAGCTGCATCAGGAAAGAACGTTTCCAGAACAGAATTATTATTTTCATTACCCTGACCTGCATCTCCATAAAGCTAATGGTAATCGCGCTGATAGGCCTGCGACTATAGAAATGCTGTGCTCCCCTTATATAATAGTTGAGCATGATGAAGTGAAAAAGTTTAATGAGACTACTGGTTCTATAGAGGAATGTTATCCAAAGGGATTTGTAATATATTACAATAAGCCAGGCAACAATGTTAATGAGTTCATTTATCTTTTTGATACTTTATCCAAGTGTCAGATTTTAGATGGTGATGTATCTATTAGGGTTCGTGTTGCCAATTCGAACTACAACCGCGATATACATAGTGTATTTAAAAAAGCCATTACCTCTTACTCTCAAGGTTGGGGTTTCGATACTTACAAACAAGAACGGCTTGAAAAAATAAAACTAGAAGTTATTGAAACATCGAAGTCCGTATTTAGTCCTGTAGAAATTGGATGGAGAAACATATGAGTCGAGGCAGTCTTTATAGCGCTAGCGACAAAGCCGTTTTTGATGGGCTGAATCAAAGTAGCGTTACCAGTTCAGATATGAAGGAATTATTTCTCTCCAGAGGAATTATTGTTGCGAAAGAAACCCCTAGAGAGTCTCTGGCGAAATATTTCTCCAGGTTAACGCATGACTTTGATGATTATCAATTGCTATCTAGACTATTGGGCACTACTCAACGGCGTGAAAAAACCACAGCCACGAAAATCAAGGAAAATATTTCTCTTTCTGCTTTAGAGGATGCTGCGTTAAAACTTTGCGAAGATATAAACTGTGTCGATATTAATGCTGTAGTAGAAAAAGAAAACAACAAAATTGAAGTGAAAATAAAATATCAATCTACAAATTTCAACAGAAGTGAATTTAAACAGGTTGTCGATAAAGAGGCTATCATTGAAATTGAGGAAAATGATGGCGGATATATAATCAGGCATCCATTGAACTCTGATGTGGAAGGTTGGAAAGATACGATAATATTAAACTTGGAAGAAGCTTTAGAGAAAGAAGTCAGTACAAATGATATATCTCTAGAGCATATTAATGATGCTAACATCAGGTCACAGTTTTTTGTTTTGCTCATCAATAACATGCCAGGGTTTAAATATTACGATGTAACAGATGTATACGTCTATCACCCTAAACAAAATGCAAACAGTGATGATTCCGATGACAGCACTGACGAAGAAATTCAGGAAAATATTAATTTTGGTGTTCATATTCACAAAGCCTCACTAAAAGGCCAAGGCGTATTACAGTCAGCGGAGCTAAAAGAGTTATCACAGCGAGGCTTTTATATATCAAAGATTGTATGGCAAGCAAAGCGAGAGGGGCAAATAGACTCTGATCTATATGTCTTCGAAGCGCAGTTCTCAGACCCTGAACGATGTGTCTATTTTTCATACCTTCCCAAGGGATATCATCGTTATAAGTCAGATGGTGTATTTAATAAATCTAGAACTGCATGCACACTTCATGAAGAAAGAGAGATTAATAAAGTTATCGAAAAAGCAGCTCAAGACACTATTACCTTCATAGGTTCAGATAATATCAAGGGGGAGGAGAATGAAGAGCAAGTGGCTTAAAATTACCATTCCTGTCGATATATTCTCATTATCTGAGAAGTTACACTCTTGCGCTTATAAAATAGGCATGGATTCTGGTTTTGAACTTCTATCATATGATGACTCCCAACTATCAGCTAAATACTTTGAGAGACACATTGAAAAAGAAGTTATTGAAGATCCATTTGGTGAAGTTAGTGAGGTAGAAATGATCAGATACCAAACTATCGACTTCTCAATATTCTCTTTTGAAAAAGAGAATGCTGTATTAATGATTGAAAATCCCCCCCGCAGTGTTAAGGGTCTGATCAACGCCTTATCTCAGTCTATTGGATTTGGATTTTTTATAGAGGTTTTAAACCTTAATATACATACCTTCATTTCATTCTTGAAGAAAACTTTTGGAGGATCATCAGTCAAAGTTTTATCGTTACGAGCCAACAATATCAGATTGACCGAAAAAACAACAGGTGCAATAGATGTGGTATCTATTGGTGATGCCTTGTCTGACGTCACTAATTTCTTCAATAAAAATGAAGTAAAGGTGGTAAAAGCCAAGATGAGCATATTTACCGGAGACAGTAGGAGTATGTTATCCATATCTGATACCGGGCATTTGATTTTTTCGGAGGAATTATTTGAAACTATTAAAAGTTACATGAGCAATGTATTGACTCCAAATGGTTAGAGCAAAAACGGCAACCTAGATTCAGGCTCTAGGTTGCCATATATATCAGTCATTTTTCCTCTGTTTCTCTTTCAATATCCTTTGACGCATATTTTTACTAGCCTGAAGCATATCGCTTCTTAACGCTTTCAATTCCTCCGTTGTGAGTAATTTTACTCTCATAGAAATTTCATTTTTCAAAACCATATCACATATTACCTAAATGGATTTCTACTAAAAATAACAACGATAACAAGCAATCTTGAGATAATAAGCAAGTTGAGCACCGTTGGTGCGAATAAGCAATAGTGAAGAAGCTACTCCGGCTTGCCGGTTAGCTAACTTCACACATCCTGCCCGCAATTCAGCCTTGTAATCATGAAGGAAAGCATGCATCAGCAACAAGGGAAATCATACAAATCATCTGCGGATAGGATAACCAAAGAGAAAACCTATGCTTTTCAATAGGTTTACCCACCTCTTCCACTCACTTTCCATCCCACTTCCATACACTTTACAGATTGGAGCTGAGTGATCAGGATGGAACGCCAAGGGAAAAGATTCCTCAAGCCTGGCTCCCTCACCGGCACCTAGCCCCATCAGCTGCCACCAAATCAACTATGCCGCACCACATCGGGGCATCCAAGATTCTGACAGCTGGAGAGCAGCTCACATGAAAGAGCTACTGCAGGCTCATTTGCTCAAGCAGATGATTGTCAAGTGAGACTTTAATCCATACGATATTGCGTAAACCTTAATGCTTGAGGCACAGATGAATCAGCGTACCGAATTGCGACTACGACACCGCAAAGGAGTTCAAGCTAAGAAAGCTGAACTAGCTACTGTCAATGAACAGAAATGGGTGCAAGCACAAACTGTATTGGCATTTCTTCCGCTTATTACTGCAGTTGTATACCTATTTGGCATGGCTTGGCATATGGGATATGTTAACGTTTTCCACGTTGATAGCAGCGAGTTCCCACTCTCAACAGAACAAACATTATTAACAGGAACCTTCGCTCTTGTAGCCAATCTGGCACCACTGCTAGGCTACCCTATAGCTGCTTTTGTTGGATTACTTGTAATAGTCATTGTGGTAGCGCTTACGTTTAAGCTGATGAAACGCGCTAGAGATAAAACTGTATCTTGGGTAACTCAACCATTCAAAAATAAGGACATGGATAAAAAAATAAAAAATATTTTTAAATACTCAGCTCACCCTGATGAAGTTAAATGGGTTGCCACAATTATAGAAAAAGCAATGAACTGGTACATTCTATATTTCTATATTTTATTTACTTCATGCATTATTGGTATACTTGCCTACCATTGTTACGAAAATGGTCGTCGTACCGCCGAATCTCAGAAAGATGATATGAATGCAGGCAATTTCACCTCTGCCAATGATCTCAAGTATGCAGCACATCCCGAGGGTATATCTTCGCTGAGGATCGTCTGTAATGCGACTCAATGCACATTCTGGAATGAGACGGATGGCACCATCTATCTTCGTTATGATCAAATTGATAGCGTGACGATCCCCACTCAATCCGAAAATATACAGCCTGCTACAGATAAAAAGACCAGATGAACAGCTTAGACAACTAGGTCTATTAGCGAGGTGAGTAATCTCAGTTGTGGCCCTTGCAACCTGCCCAAAGGGCTGCAAGGGCCTGTGTCTAGTGGATTATCTTATGGATAATCTTGGATCACTTTTCCAAAAATACCTTAACCACATGTTTTGAAAAGATTTTAAGACCAATCCCTGGGAATGAAAGTGCACCAGTTGGGAACGTTAGTGCACCAGTTCGGGAATGATAGTGCACTGAAATTACTCCAAAGATCTGTTCCGTGGCCTGCGGATCTCCCACATGTCTTTTCGATATTCAGTTACCAACCAACCTATCGTAAACAGCTCACCCACGGCTCTACGGGCAATCTGCTGGCGCTTTCTCACCGCATCAGCAATCGCAGGATCCGGCCAGATGTAATTGCACAGAGTATCCAAGGACGCACGTCCTGATTTGCCAGGATCGATCCACCCGCATAGGCGTTGATGGATCAATCGAGCAGGATCGCTCTTGAGGCTACGCACTTCATTCATATCGATGCGAGCATGTGGCCGCCCACCGAGAACGGCTTCTGCAATCTGTGGGTTCAAGCAGATGTATAGCGCGTTATCATCCTCATCAAAGAGATGGCTCATCAGGTGGAAAGATGCACAGCGAGAGTCGCCTTGAATGACAACGGTGACATTGGACATCCTGATCAGGCTAGCCTTTAGGGTTTTAAGGTTTCTGCCGCTTTTGCATAGACCAATCTCTTCGAGTAGCTGAGTGATACGAGACTGCACCACCAAGCAACGGCAGTCCGCACTATCAAACTCAGATGCCAAGGCCAAACGAAGTCGCTTAGGAATAGCTGCTGATGGCGCAGAGGTCAGAATAACGCCCTTGGGGCCGGATAATGCAACCAGCCCTTGTAGCAGCCGCATATCATCAGCCCCTAACGGCTCAAAACCAATAAAACGAGCGCTTTGGTTCTGTCCATAGCTATACGTCACATCCAGCTTTAGCTTCTTTCTCTCCCCTCGCTTTAAACTGCGGAAAAGACCAGGAGCAAGGCAGTGCATCGGATCATGGCGCGCATGGGTAAGCTCAATAGCCATGAGCAAACCTCCTTCGCTCTCGCGCCTGGGGAGGTTCCATGAGTTGTACCGGATGTAATACGCCCCCTTCCTGGCGTTCAAACCATTGATCTTTGATCGCAGTGCCATAGTTCTGCTTGGATACCCCAAAGCGCACAAACGCACTGCGCCGAGAGCTTCCGATGGGTGTACTACCGCGTTGAATCTCGGTTAGCTGGTTTGCTTCTTCTTCCCCCATCCGCACGATGTAACCACACCATCGTATATTATCAATCAACGCTGATGCACCTCTGGCTGCCTGCTGCTGATCAAGACTGCCATCCCTCGCGCTCCCCTTGCTGGCGTGATGTAAATAGAGCACCGCAGCCCCCGTATTTGCGGCCAGCGACTCAAGTCGGGTAATCAGCTGGGACATGTCTCCGTTACTATTTTCGTCCATCTGATGCATACGGCTGAGGGTGTCGAGAACAACAAGGCGATATCCATCTACCTTCTGCAGCAGAGCCTGAAAACAGTCCGGATTCATCAGATCTAAACTCACCCCCATCATCGGTTCCAATGCGAGGTTTGTGGCAATAGAGGCCCTCGCTTTGGGCGATAGATGTTTGCCAAGCGCATGGACGCGATGACTAAGCACTGCAGCCGGATCTTCACCAGCCATATAGATCACTCGGCCTGAACGGGTCGGGCGTAGTTGCAACAGATCGCCATCAGACTCTTTGCAAGCCACGGCCATTGCGGCCTGCAATGCCCAAAAGCTTTTACCTGTTGCACCTGGTGCGATCAGAGCTCCCACAGTACCGGCCAAAAATCCAGACCATATGAAGTCAAGAGCAGGCGGCTCCTGTTCAAACGCAGCTAGTAGGTCAAGAGCCATGGCTTACCTCTTAGCGTTTGAATTCTGTGACTTTTGTCGTGCTAGCTGCTCGGCTTTGGTTGGCCGGCCACGCCGAGGCATATCTGCCGATTTAACCGCTCGATCATCCAAACCTTGGCTAATGACATGTTCAGCAAGCCAAAGCTCAACATCTTCAGCACGCCAGAGCAAACGCTTGGTTCCTGGTAAACGGCAGATAGGGGGAAGTGAACAAGGGTTGCGAGTCGCGTCACTACGGATGCTAGCAACGGATTTATGCAGACAGAGAGCCAATTGCTCAACAGTCAAAAGCACCACGCTGGAGGTGGTAATAGAGGTTTGTTTCATGGTCATAACCCATCAAGGCGGCAAGGGTCATCGAATAGCTGTGCCGGTTAGCTAATCGGTAATTGACCTGAGCGGCACCATGCCCGGCCTTGAGGGTATAAATAATTAGTGCCTATCGTCCGATGTTACGTGACGAAATGGAGTCTACCAGCAGTGTTTTGCTATGTCATGCACTGGCAAGCGTCATTCGCCGCTATCAGGCCAGTGTGGCATGCCACAATTTTGCCACATTGGATAAGCTAAATGCTGCATTCCAACGCTCAGTAACGCATCAAACTGCAACACCCAAACCACTGTTTTGTTTGATAAAATTTGGTGCCGGTAACAGGAGTCGAACCTGCGACCTTCGCATTACGAATGCGCTGCTCTACCAACTGAGCTATACCGGCTTGTTGCCACTCAGATTCATGAAAAATGGCTGGCGTGTCAATCGAGCCAACTCGATTTTATGAGTTGGCTCATGGTGTTAGCGCCCAATCTACAGATCCGTAAACTCGGGGATATGGGCGCGGCCGCGACTCTCGAGGAAATCGAGCAGGGCCCGGGGGGAGCGCACCAGGATCCGCTCCAGCGGGAAGCCCGCCTCGGTCACCAGCCGGTGGCAATGGTCAAAATCGCCGAGACTGAAAGCGACATGGGAATCGGAGCCGAAAGTAAGGTAAGCACCCAGATCTCGCGCGGCTTCAACGATGGCACGGCAGTTGCCTTCGCTACCCGGGCGTGAGTGAATGAAGGAGGAGTTGTTGAGCTCCAGCGCCACCCGATAGTCCGCCGCCGCCTTGACCACCGCCTGAATGTCGATGGGAAATGAGGGGTTGCCCGGGTGGCTGATCATATCGACCCGGCCGCTCTTGATGGCGTTGATCATCGCCTGGGTATGGGTTGCCTGATCGCAGGGAGGGAATACCTGCTCATGAAAACCCGCCATGATCATGTCGAGACGCGACTCATAGCGCTCGGGAAAATCGATCTCCCCGTCGAGGTTTTTGATGTTGGCCTCGATACCCCGCAAGATCCCCACCCCGTCCACCACTCTTGGCAATATTGGCAAGTTGGCAAAATGCCAGACATGAGGGGCATCGGCCATCTCGGGGCCGTGATCTGTGGTGGCAAACAGCTTGATCCCCTTGGCTCTGGCGATGGGCAGATAGTCGTGGATGGTGCTGTAGGCGTGGGTACTGGCAATGGTGTGAGTGTGGGTATCGACCGGGTACTTCATCTTCTCTCCCCTCATATTTTGAAGGGGCAGCATAACAAAGTAGGGGGAATTGGGCCACGCCGGCACTTGCCACACTTTGTCACAAAAAACCGAGGAACTGACATAGTCTGAGCCGGACTGACTGGCATACTGGCTCCCGTCGATACATGCCTGAACTCGCATCGACAGTTTGTCATCAGGATGATGCAAACTCACTTTCCCCACCGTCGCTCCCCGCGGCGGTTTTTTTTGCCTGTTTGTCACCCTCAGCCACCGTCAACCGGGCAAAAAAATGCCCAACTAGCAAGAAGCAGGTTGGGCGAGACTTAATGTTTAATTGCAGTGGCATAGATATAGAGTCTCGCGCTGTGGAGTTAGTTCCGACCTTTTTGCGCTTTTTCACAAAAAACATTCTGCTAACACCCGTTCACAATCTCTTGACACCTCGCGTTATGAAACGTACTTTTTAAACATTCGTTTAAGTGAGGTGTCCAGTGAGTAAAATCGATACCAAAAACCGTATTCTCGACGCCGCTGAAGTGCTGTTTGCCGAGCGGGGATTCGCCGATACCTCTTTGCGTCTGATCACCAGCGAGGCCGATGTCAATCTGGCTTCCGTGAACTATCACTTCGGCTCCAAGAAGGAGCTGATCCAGGCGGTGCTCGACCGCTATTTGAGTCTGTTCATGCCCGATCTGGATGCCCGCCTGCGGGTGCTGATGGAGCAGGAGCAGCTGACCCTGCTGCAACTCTTTGAAAGCTTTGTCGAACCGCTGATGAAACTCTCGGCTGTGCGGGCCAACGGCCCGGCCATCTTCATGCAGCTGCTGGGGCGCGGCTATATCGACAGTCAGGGTCACCTGCGCCGCTTTATCACCGCCCACTACGGCCCCATTTTGCAGCGGATCACCCAGGCTATCTCCAAGGCCAACCCGGCCCTCTCGCCAGCGGATCTCTTCTGGCGCCTGCACTTCACCCTGGGCACCGTCGTATTCACCATGGCCTCCGCCGATGCGCTGCGCGACATCGCTCTGGCCGATTTTGGCCAGCAACTCGATGTCGAGGGGCTGGTGCGCAACGTCATTCCTTATCTGGCGTCCGGAGTCGGGGCACCAGTGGAGTCGACCAGGCTCTCCCTGGCCGTGTAACAACCAACAATAAATCAACGGAAACAGTGAAATAGAAGGAACTTCGGTATGATCACATTGCTTATCCTGCTGGTGCTGGCGATTGCCGTTGTGCTCGGCGTCCCCTCACTGCGCAAACAGTGGGTAACCCGTCCTGTGTTCGGCATCTTCAAGAAGATATTGCCGCCCTTGTCGGCCACCGAGCGGGAGGCCATGGAAGCCGGCTCCGTCTGGTGGGATGGCGAGTTGTTTCGCGGCAATCCCGACTGGAAAAAACTGCACGGCTACGGCAAGGCCGAGCTGACCGCAGAGGAGCAGGCCTTTATCGACAATCAGGTCGAAACCCTGCTCGCCATGGTTGATGACTTCAAGATCGTCAACGAAACCAAAGACCTGCCAGAACCGGTCTGGGACTATCTGAAGAAGGAAGGCTTCTTCTCCCTGATCATCCCGAAATCCTACGGCGGCCGCGAATTCTCGGCGATCGCCAACTCCACCATCGTCACCCGCATTGCCACCAAGAGCCTGAGCGTGGCGGTTACCGTCATGGTGCCGAACTCCCTCGGCCCGGGCGAGCTGCTGATGCACTACGGCACCCAGGCCCAGAAAGATTTCTGGCTGCCGGGGCTGGCCAGTGGCAAAGAGGTGCCCTGCTTCGCCCTGACCGGGCCGGAAGCGGGCTCCGATGCAGGCGCCATTCCTGACAAGGGGATTGTCTGCAAGGGGATGCACAAGGGTGAAGAGGTGCTGGGTATTCGCCTCAACTGGAACAAGCGCTACATCACCCTGGCGCCGCGCGCCACCGTGCTGGGGCTGGCGTTCAAACTCTATGACCCGGAAAAACTGCTGGGTGACAAGGAAGAGCTGGGCATCACCTGCGCGCTTATCCCCACCAGCCACCCCGGCGTGCGCGTCGGCGATCGCCACTACCCCATGGGACTGGCGTTCCTGAACGGCCCGACTTTCGGCAAAGATGTGTTCATCCCGCTCGACTGGATCATCGGCGGCCCGGATTACGCCGGTCGCGGCTGGCGCATGCTGGTGGAGTGCCTCTCCGCCGGCCGCGGCATCTCGCTGCCTGCTCTTGGCACCGCTTGCGGTCACATGGCGAGCCGCACCGTGGGCGCCTACTCCTATGTGCGCAAGCAGTTCGGCATGTCCATCGGCAAGTTTGAAGGTGTGCAAGAAGCGCTGGCCCGCATCGGTGGCCTCACCTATCAGCTGGAAGGGGCCCGTCGCATGACCGCCGGTTCGCTGGACTTGGGTCAGGCGCCGGCCATCGTCACCGCGATTTCCAAGTACCACATGACCGAGATGGCGCGCCAGATCATGGATGATTCCATGGACATCCACGCCGGTCGTGCCATCCAGCTGGGCCCGAAAAACTATACTGGCTACGCCTACATGGGGATTCCGGTCGCCATCACGGTGGAAGGGGCCAACATCCTGACCCGCAACCTGATGATCTTCGGGCAAGGTGCCACCCGCTGCCACCCGTACGTGTTTGCCGAGCTGGAAGCGGCGGCTGACACCGACGTGGAGCGCGGTCTCGAGAAGTTTGACGCCCTGCTGATGAAGCACATCGCCTTCGGCGCCGGCAACTTCTTCGGTTCCCTGTTCCAGGGGCTGACCCTTGGCCAGTTCAACAGCGCGCCAGTGGCCGGTGAAACAGCCCGTTACTACAAGCAGCTCTCCCGCATGAGTAAAGGGCTGGCCCTGTGCGCCGACGTCTCCATGCTGATGCTGGGTGGCGATCTCAAGCGCAAGGAGATGATCTCCGCCCGTCTGGGTGACGTGCTGAGCCACCTCTATCTGGCCTCCGCAACCCTCAAGCACTACGAGGATCAGGGCCGTATGGTCTCCGATCTGCCGTTCGTGCAGTACGCGGTGGAACGCAACCTCTACCTGATTGGCAAGGCGTTCGAGGGCTTCTTCCAGAACTTCCCGAACAAGGTGGTGGGTGCCGTGCTCAAGCGCGTGGTGTTCCCGTTCGGCGTCGGTTACAAGATGCCGGCCGACGATCGTTGCCACGCCATCTGTCTGGCCATGATGAAGCCGGGCGAGTTCCGCGACCGTCTGACGGCGCTGTGCTACGTCGGCAAGGACGAGGCGGATCCGGTCGGCCTGATGGAGCGTGCCTTCCAGGCCATGGTCGCCGTGCACCCCTACGAGAAGAAACTGGTGCAGGCCCAGAAAGAGGGCAAACTGCCCCGCAAACTGGCGCTGCCGGAGCTGGTTGCCGCCGCACTGGCCGGTTCCATCCTGAGCAAGGACGAAGCGGACAAACTGCTGGCCGCCGATGCCCTGCGCTACGAAGCGATTCAGGTAGACAACTTCGCCCCGGGCGAGCTGGAGGGAATGGCGCAGGCCAGCCCCATCCATCACGCCGCCTGACAAGCGATAATCAAAAAGGCCCCTTTCGGGGCCTTTTTTTATGGCAATCGCCACGCACTGACCGTTCGCACATCCTGCGTACAGCCAAGCAGGCCGGAGTTTGCTATCTTGCGGCCATCATTTGCGTTTAGAGCAAGCACAACCCATGAGCATTATTTTGGGCATAGACCCGGGATCGCGGATCACCGGCTACGGGGTTATCCGGGTCGTCGGCGGCAAGGCCGAATATCTGGGATCGGGCTGTATCCGCACCGACTGCGGTGAACTGCCCGAGCGCCTCAAGCAGGTCTATGACGGGGTATGCGAGATCATCACCCAGTTCAAGCCCACCGAATTTGCCATCGAACGGGTCTTTATGGCCCGCAACGCCGACTCGGCCCTGAAACTGGGGCAGGCCCGGGGCAGCGCCATCGTCGCGGCGGTCAACGCTTTTTTACCGGTGAGCGAATACTCCGCCACCCAGATCAAGCAGGCGGTGGTGGGGACCGGCGGCGCCAGCAAGGAGCAGGTGCAGCATATGGTGACCCATCTGCTAAAACTCTCCGCCACCCCGCAGGCGGATGCGGCGGATGCCCTCGGTGTGGCGCTCTGCCACCTGCACACCCGCCAGAGCCTGATCAAGATGGCAGGGCGCGCCAGCAGCTCGGTACGCGGCCGCTATCGCTGAACCTTGTTCACCCGCCCCGATCACCTCGGGATCGCCAAATAAAAAACCGCCCCGGATATCCGGGGCGGTTTTGTTTGGCCCATCCGCAAGCCGGGGCGTTGCTAAAGACGAAATAGCTCGGCTTGGCACTCTGCGTTTGGCTAGACGAACAGGCTACCCGAGCGTACCGGAATACTCTCCTCCTGAGCTTGCAATAAAGGCAGCAGTTCGTGGTAACCGGCATGCAGCTTGTCGCAGGCAGCTTGGCATACTTCTGGATCCGCATGCTCATCCAGTGTGCACCACAACAGCAAATGCCCTCGACCATCCACCGTCAGTCTGGCCGGTTGCAAGGTAGAGAGTGGGCTGTTGACCTGCAACAACAGCAACATGACGCCGGAAAGCATTCTGGTGGGAAGCGGGGCGAGCGGCAGTGCCAGCACATATTGTCCGTCGATCTTCTCGAACCATAGCTCTGGCGCATCCTCAAACCTGATCACCCGGCTCTCGCCCGCGGCGGGTAGAGCCAATCCCAGTGAACCCAACCAATCAATCAGCATATTTACTCCTTCATCATCCAGGAGCGAGCCTGAGTCACTGTGGTAGAGGAGAGAGGCTTGCTCCACGGTTTATTGCGGGCCCCATAGTTATCAGCCAACTCCCGCAGGGCATCATTGACCTCGGCCGACGTGGTCGCGCCGACGAGTGCGTGCTCGGTTTTACGCAAGAGCGCCACATTGCTGTCCGGCTGACCGGGACGGAACAGGGAGGGGTAGATCACCTCATGAATGATGTTGTTCGCGACCGTGGCCACCTGACGACGGCTGGCCTCTTCCTTGCCCAGGTCCAGCGCGGCGAAACGCCCTGCCGGGCTCGGTGTATCGAGCAATCTGGCCAGCGCCGGGTTGTCTGCCTGATTGAGCTGCGCGGCAAGCCACTGCTGCCGGGCCGGCGAGTCTGCGAGTGTACCAAGCTGATCCAGAGCCTGCGCCAGCGAGCCAGAGAGATCGAGTCGCACCGAGGGATCCTGCGCCAGCACAGATGCAACCAGCACAGAGAGTTGCTCCTGAACTTCCTGACGAAAAAGGGCCGTTGCCTGGACATCCGGGGTGCGCTCTTCGGCCACCGCGGCAAAGTCCCGATCCGGGAGCGCCAGCAGCGCCGACTCCAGATCCTGGAACTGATAATCCTTGCGGCTGCTCTCCCGTCCTTCCAGATGCTGCCCGACCACATCGGCCAACCTCTCCTGCAGATGCTGCTTGTCCGCATCGCTCATGGTGAAATTGAGGGTGCCACTTAACGTGCCGCTGAAATCACCGCGCTCTGATTTGAGCGGTACTGTCACCACTTGATCGGTCAACCCGTCAAGCCCTCTGGTTTGCAACGCAGAGCGTGCGCCAACGGGAGCCCCAACTACCCAGTCTGCAATCGCCCCCTTGCGAGTACCGCGATCGGCCGGTTTCCCGCCCTCTTCTTCAAACTTGAGGATCAGGTTCTCGTGCTCGGCGATGGTGGCCCCCCTGGCCTCGGGATGGATAAGCTCGGGCACCGGGACGTTGAGCATGACGCCACCATCTTGCAATGACAGCTTTTCCCCCTGCGCCAGGAAAGGTTGATGCTGCTCCTCCGGGCGACTGAACACCACCGGGAATGAGCCCGATATGTGTGCGGCGCGGGCAATCTCCATGTCTGGCGTCAGGCGGGCGTTAAACAGGATCATCTGGGGGCGACCATCAAACATGCCGGTCCCCGTGATGTTCAACTCCTTGATGGCCGGGATGTGGCGACCAAGCAGAGCCAGATCGCCGAAGGTCACACCGCCCCCCTGTTCGAGGCGCTGACGAATGGCTGCGACGTCGGGTCTGCTGGCCAGCTCGGGGTGGGCCTTCAATTGCGCCAGAACCGAACTGCGTGACTCCTGCTTGAGTATCCTTTCGAGCGGGACGGCATCCGACTGCAGACGTGGAAAGATGTTGCTCAACAGCTGTACGAAGCTGCCAAGTTTACCCAGCTTGAGTTTTTCGAGCACGCTGGCGATCGCTTTGCCTGCTTCGCCACTCATGTGCTGGGCCAGGCTGATCTTTTTAACCGGCGAATCAAGCAGGCTGATGAAGTCCATCTCGTCAGAGAGCGCCTTGAACTCGCTCGCGTTCATGCCGGCAGCAAGCAGTGCGGCGGTAATGGCGCCGGCCGAGGAGCCAGAGAGTGTGCGGATCCCCTCCAGCTTCCCCTGCGCCTCCAGTGCCTGGATGGCACCCGGATAGGCAGCCCCTTTGGCGCCGCCACCACTGAGCACCAGGCTGGTGATGGGCGGCCGGGCCAGAGTAACGGATGCCGAGCCATCCTGCTGGCGAGTGATGGTCACCTGACGCGGGCCGCAGCCCTCACAGATCACATCGCTCTTGGCAGAAGCCGCCAACGGGGCATGACTCACACTCTCCAGCCGGGGGCCGGATACGCCACCCAGAGTCGCGACAAGGCTGGGGGCACTCTCCTGCGGTCGGCCAGGTTGCGGCTCTACAGCAGGCGTGTGGGTCGATGGTGAAAGACTGGGGGCTTGCTGAATCTGCATGGCGCTTCTCCTGTTACGATGGAATTGTCCCCATTCTAGGGATGCAACCCATGGTCGTTTGGCAACAGAAGCCGCGATTTTGTCAATGGGGGGATTTATTTTCTCTCGTGAACATCGGCGCGATCCAGCGTCACCGCCATCGCCCGCGAGAGCGCGTCAAGCTGGCCATCGAGACTGGCATCGATGATCCCCACCTCGGTTTCGAGGATGCAGCCACCCTGATCGAGGCGGGCATCGGCAGAGATCTCGAGATACCCGATCTCGGGGAAATCCTTGTGTACCCGGGCAATCTGATCGCGTACCGCCAGCACCTGCTCGGGATTGACCCGCACCGTCACCTGCTTCTGGTTGCTCACCAGCGAGAGCGCCTCGCGCACCACCTTGAGGGTGAGCGCCACCTGATCGTAATCGTGCAGGATCTTGCGCACCGCCTGCAGCACCACCTCGCTCATCTGTTGTTCCACCGTGCGGTAGTATTGCTGGCACTGCAGCTGGGTCTGGTGCACCAGCACGGCCTGCTCGCGGCGAGCCTCCTCGATGCCGGCCTGCCAACCGAGCTGCTTCTGCTCCTCATAGACAGCGCGCGCCTCCTCGACGATATCGGCAGCCTGTGCCCGGGCGGCATCGACCAGCGCCTGAGCACTCAGATAGGCCTGATAGTCGTGACTGCGCAGGATCCGCTGACCGGGAGCCAGTTGCAGGTGTTCACTCTTTATTTCAACAAATGGCAGCATTGTGGCGTTACCTGTTTGGCAATTTTGAGACAGAGTGCGCGAGCGAGTGGCAGCTCGGCATCAGCCAGTGACCAGCCTGGGCGCTGGGGTGATACCGGTAGTCGTAGCACAAGGCGACGGGCCCAGGCGGGATGAGCCCCTCCCGCCGCAGCCAGCCAGAATCCCAAGCCTGCCGCCTCCAGCGAGGCGCTATCGAGCGTGACGGGCAGCGGTTGTTGCCAGCCGGCAGGCCAGGGGCCGATCAGGAGGTCGAGGCGGGCGAGCAGCGACCTGTGCCCCTCCTCCCCCAACACCGCGATGATTTGGCGCAGCACAGGCGCTTGCAGGCAATGGCGGATCGCCTCGCCATGGAGCACGGCGCCAAGCTGGCGCAGCACGAGCGCCAGCGCCTCGGCCGGAAAGAGCGCCAGCCCGCCAAGCTGCGCGGGCAGTTCGTAGTCGATAGCCAGTGCCAGCTCATCGAGCAGGGCCTGATTGCAGGCAGGCAAAGTGCGCCACTCGGGCACGCTCGCCTGCAGCCAGCGCCACGAGGCGGGGAAGTGCTCCTCGTGCAGGTAGCTCGCCGGACAAAAGCGCAGTTGATAGGGGGTAAGGCCGACCGCCATCAACGACTCCGACGCCGGTGCCACATGAATTGGGCCAGGTTGGTGGTCACCACCAGCGCCAGCAGGAGCGCGATCAGTCCACCCAGCCGCCATCTGGATCCTTCACTCACCTCGATGGAGAAGAGGGTGGTATTGCGCGGCATCAGGGGGCTCTGGCGTACATCGGCCGAGGGTACCAGCACCACGCTGATCCGGTCGTAGGCAAGCCCTTCAATGCTGTTGTTGACCAGCTGCTTGATCTGCGGGATGTAGGTGTCGAGCTGGATATCCGCCGCATGTTTGATAAAGACCGAGGCCGAGGCGGGTGATGGCTTTTTGCTGATCCCCTCGTTTCCCTCGGGCAATACCACATGGACGCGGGCCACCAGCACGCCGTCGATCTCCGAGAGGGTGTGGGAGATCTCCTGGGCCTTGGCGTAGTTGAGGCGAGCCCGCTCCTCGGTTGGCGAGGAGATGAGGCCATCCTTGGGAAAGACATCCTGCAGGGTGGAGAAGCTCTCGCGCGGATACCCCTTGCGCTTGAGCAGTTCAACCGCCTGCGCCACATCGGACTCCTCGACCAGCAGCTTGATGTTGCCATCCTTGTCAGGCTGCTTGTCCGAGGAGATCCCCTCGGTGCGCAGCAGCGCCAGCATCTCGTTGCCCTCTTTCTGGTTCACCCCGGTATAGAGCTCCACCTTGCAGCCACTGAGCAGCAGGGAGGTGCACAGCACCCCCATCAGCATCGATCTCTTCACACTACCTCACTGGGTCTTCAACAGGGTTTCTACGTTCTGGCTCATCTTGCCCACGGTCTTGGCAATGAGCTCCTCCTGCATGGTGATCCGCATCAGCGACCACTGCATCTGCATCAAACTGTTGGGGTCATCGCCCGGCGTTGCCAGTTCAGCCTGCAGGCTCTGCTTGGCCTCGACAAACTGCTGCTTGATCTCGCCGATTTCGCCAAGCAATGTACCGCCGATCCCCTGAGCGCTGCCGCCCATCGCCTGCTCGAAGGTGGCGATCTGGGCACCGGGAACATCCGCCGCTTTCAGCTCATCCAGGCTGGTCACCACGGCCTGCGCGCTTTGTGCTATCTCCATCACTCCTCCAGATCCAGTTTGTGTGCGTGACGCACCAGATTGTTGACCATGCCGTTGTGCGGGATCAGGGTCATCAGTTCGCGTCGGGCCAGCTCGGCAAGATAGTCGTTACCGGACAATGCCCCCTGCCCCCGCAGCTCTGCCATCACCTTGAGCAGCACCGTCTCCCGCCGCGACGAGAGCGGGTCAAACTCCCGCATCAGGGCGCGCAGCTCTGGCAGGTCGATGGCCGCCACCACTGGCAGCTGGCGCTCGCCAAAGCGCTCAATCAGCTTGCTCGCAACCGGCTTGAAGAGCAGGTCGGCTACCCCGGCTGTTTTCTCATCCTGCTGATAGACCTGCCAGAGCAGCTCGCGCCGGGTGGCGGGAGAGTGTCCCTCCAGCAGCGCTTCCAGCGGCGTCCCCTCTTTCCAGCGCGTCAGCAGGGCACTGCACTCCTCTTTGGCCAGCAGCCGCTCAAACTGTTGCCGCTCTGCCGCTGCAGGCGGGGGCAAGCCCGGCGGCGTTACCGCAAGCGGACGGATGCCCTGCTCGTTACCATCGACCTTCATGAGGCAATCTGTTCGCGCATGCCGGCGGCAAACTGCTGCAAGGAGGAGAGCTCGCTCTGCTCAAGCCGGGCCAACCGGCTCTGCAGTGCATCCAGCCGCGTCAGCCGCCATTCGCACAGGGCGAGCCAGGGTTCCAGTTCGGGGGTATCGCCCCCTTTGCCCAGCGCCAGAGCCCCCTCGTAATCTCCCCGGTTCATCAGGGAGGAGAGGCGGATCAGGGTGACACACTCGCTCATCTGCGGATCGCTTGCGAGCCAGTCGGCGATGGCGGCGGCCTGCGAGTGACAATGATGACCGGTGCCGGCCAGTGCCAGTTCGGCCAGCTGCCGTTTCAGTTGGCGATCCATGGTCACACCTTCTGCAAGATGCCCTGCATCAGATCTTTCATGCTGCGGGTCACGGTAGAGTTGATGTTGTAGATCACCGACCACTTGTTGATCTTGTGCTGCAGCTCGGCCAGCCTGGCGGGGTCATCGGGATTATCTTTCAGTGCGTCAATCGCAGCTTTTACGTCATTGTTGGCATCGTTCGCCTGCTTCTTCAGCGCCTCGGCGACGTTATCCAGGGTATTCCCCGGGTTAAAAATGGGTTCTGCCATCTCTTATGCTCCTTTGATCTGCTCAAGTATCTGCATGCCCGCCTCGATGGCGTCCGCTTCCTGTTGCCACTGCCGGTACTGCTGCGGAGATCCCCCGCGCATCAGCTGGCGCTTGACCTCCCCCAACGCCTGCACCAGCTGCTCCTGCAGCGCGCGGGCAAAGGCGGGATCAGCGCCGGACAGTCGCGTTTCCAAACTGGTCATCATGGCTTTCGCCCCCTTTCAATCTGACGATGTATTGCTGCTTGCCCTTGCTCACCACCACCGCATCGCGCTGGATAGAGAGGATGCGAACTCCGTTGGCTGTCGCCCCTCCGACCGGGTAGCGGCGGTTATCCGCCAGGGTGACGTAGGGCACCCGGCCGAGGGAGACACTGCGCACCTCGAACTCCAGCTCATCCTGACGGGGCGTTCGGCTCTGGTTGATCAGCTCCAGCATGGGGTGAGAGCCGAACTCGCGGCGAAACTGCAGCTGCAATTGCTGAAATTGCGCCAGCCTCGCCTCATCCAGCTGACCTGACAGCTCGATCCGGTCGCGCGATTCACTCACCCGCAGCAAACCGGCCAGCCCCTGCTCCTGCAACATGGCATCGAGTCGCTTGCGATGGGCTCCGGCTACCTGCACCCGGTTTTCGATGCCGAGTAGCCCCGGCACCTCCTGCTTCAGCAGGGATTCAATGCTGTTCCAGCGTTCATCCTGCGCACTGATGGCTCCGCTCAAGCGCAGCCAGCCGGGCTCCTTGCCATTGCGGATCTGCAACTGCTCGTAACCGAGTTTTTGCAGGATGAACCCGGCGCCCTGACGCAGATCCTCCATGGTGCGCAGGTCGAGGCGATAGCTGAGCCCCTTGCCATCGAGATACTGCTGCAGGGCGAGGCGGTTGCCGTTTTCATCCACATATCCCGAGAGCAACCAGAGTTCGGGGTCACTACTGTTGAGCACCACCTGGCGATAGACTGGCGCGGCCAGAAAGCGCTTGAGCTCCTGCTCATTGCGAGCGGTATCGCTCTCGCTGCTCCCCTGCCACCAGTCGTGGCCAAGCATCACGACCACCGCCATGACCAGCGACAGGCAGAGGCCAACCATCCACCACTCGGCACTGCCGGCACGCCGCCGCGGTCGCGCCGGTGCCGCCATGGCAGGCAACGCCTCCAGCTGTTCGGGCAGCGATCGGCTGCTGTCGCAAAAACTCCAGAGCAGAGGGCCAGCCTCCAGCCGGGTACCGGCCATCAGCTGGGCGCCCGTCTCCAGTGCCGCCCCATCCTGAGTCGGCGTGATGCCCTCTGCCCACCCCTGCAGGTTGATCCCTTCGGCCGACACCAGCAGCACCAGATGCTCGGCGGCCATCCCCTCATCCACCAGCACCAGATCGGCCAGCAGCGGATCGGAGCCGATGACCAGACGCCCTTCCGGCAGGGCTACCTCTACCCCGCGGTTAAGCCCGCGATATACGCGGCACTTCCAGCTCATCGGCCAGCTCCGGCCGGGGTCGCCTGCATGCACCAGCTGGCCGCCGGGGTGCATTTTTGATCCTTCGCCATCTCGACCAGACGCCAGCCCAGCTCATTGCCCATCCGGCACTGGGTAAGGGCGGAGCTCTTGCCCCCCTGACGCAGCAGTTTCTGCACATCCCGCGCCGCTGCCAGCGGCTGGCACTGTGCGCCGCCCAGCACCTTGCCAAGGGAGAGACTCTGGTTGGAAATCTCGTCGACACCCAGCACTCCGGCGCGCAGATCCTGGCCATTGCCCAGCGCCAGATAGTGGGCGATACCGTCATCGATCAGACGAGGCTCAATGATAAAGAGCCGCACGGAGCGACGGGTCTGGGTCTCCTTGCTGCGAAACAGGGCTCCCAGATAGGGGATGTCGCCGAGGAAAGGCACCTTGCTCAGGTTTTCGCTCATCTCGTCGCGGTAGATACCCCCGATCAGCAGGCTCTGGCCGTGGCCGACCCGGGCGATGGTGTCCACCACGGTACGGCTGATGGTCGGGATGCCGTCGATGCCGGAGCTGTTTGGCTTCTGATTGCCATCCTCGATATGGAGACTCAGGCTGATCTCGGGCTTGTCGCCCATCTGGATCACTCGTGGCGTCATCCGCAACATGGTGCCGTAGGTAATGTCCTTCAGTTCTGCCACCCGCTCCCCACTGATCTTGACGTAGTAGGTTTCGCTGTGGTCGATCACCGCCTGGGTATTCTCCTGGGTCAGCAGGGTCGGGCGGGAGACCACCTGGGCATTGCCCTCGTTCTCCAGCAGATTGACCCGGGCCAGCAGATAGTCGAGCCCTTTGGAATCCACCAGACTGCCGAGGGCTGCGCCCCCTTCAATGCCCTTGCGATCGCCGGTGGTCTTGATGATCACCTGCTGGTTGGAGCCGGTGCGGATCCCCACACGCCAGTCCACCCCGAGCTGTGAGAGATCCTCGGCATTGATGTCGATGATGGAGAGGGCCACTTCGATGCGAGCCGCCGGTTTGTCTAGCGCTGCAATCAGCTTGCCGTACATCGCCATCCGCTCCGGCGCATCGCGCACAATCACGGCGTTGAGAGAGGGGTCGGCCTGTACGATGGCCTGACCGGAGGCAACTTGCCCCCCCTTGCTCCCCTCGCCATTCACCATCTGTACACCCGCATCGGAGAGCAGTCGGGAGAGGATGGTTGCCACGCCGGGGGCATCCACGCTGGTGTCGCGATACTGGATGGAGCGATCGGTAGCGGAGGCATATTTGAGCGGGAAGATCTCGATAGCGAGCGGCCCTGTCTTCTCGCTGCGCAGTTGGGACTGCTGCTCCAGTGCCACCGCCGTCTGTTCGATGAGTTCGAGATAGCGCGGCGGGCCCGAGACATAGACCAGCCGGTTATCGGCATCGGGGCGCCAGCCAAAGCGGGGTTCCCAGATACCGGCACGCTGCAGCGCCTGTTTCAGCTCGGCGGCGCCGGTCTGTTCCAGATTGATGAGGCGAGACTGCACTTCGCTGTTCTTGAAGACGTAGAGCACGTTGCCGTCGTAGTACCAGACCAGGTTGTAGAGAGAGGCAAGCTGCTGCAGGAAGGCGAGCGGCTCGTCGTGCTCGAACTGGCCGTTGACCTGATCGTTGACCTTGTCGCTGACGACCACGGAAACTTCGTAGTTGGCCCCGAAGTTGACCAGCACATCCCGCAGGCTCTCCCCCTCCGCCACATAGCTGTAAGGCATGGGCACCCAGTCGAGCTCCTGCGCCGTCAGCGGACGCTGCCAGGCCATACAGACCAGCACCAGCCAGCAGAGCGGGCGGATCACTCTTTGCACGCTCAAGGGTGCCATATCATCTGTCTCCATTGCGGGGCCAGTGCGGCCTCGGTCAGCTGGGGCTCCAGCCGCTCCAGCAGGGTGATGTGCTGGCTAATCCTGAGCTCCAGTTGTGCTTCGTCGAGCCACTCCAGCGCCAACCGGGCTTCCAGCTGCAAGTTGCCCAGCTCATCCAGCACCAAGGCATGCGGGGTGTGACGCCCCCAGGCCACCACCTGTTGCAACAGGCGCTTGAGCAGGGCCGGATCATGGCTCTCCCCCTCACCGTGACGGGTCGAGGTGAGAGGGGTGCTGAGCAGCAACTCGCTCACTCCGGTGGTCAAAAAGAGGGGATAACCATCGAGTCGCAGATGGTATCTACCCTGAGCGTCGGCAACAAAAGGCCCTTGGCCAAGTTTTGCGGCCAATCGATTCAGTAGCGTTTGCATAGTTCCTCGGGCTATCTAGGGCGCGGGAGGCTGCCAGTAGAAGTGATCCTGAGCGAGGGCAATGCCCCGGCCCGCCAGCCACTCATGCAGTGTGTCGCCAGCAGCGGCATCGTGGGGCAGTGCCTGCAGGGCTTGCCAGCAGGTGCCAAGCTCAAGCGGCACCGGCAGCAGCCGCTCAAAGGGGACCTGCTGCCCCTGCTCTGCATACCAGGCCGGCCAGGCCTGTTGCAACCGCGCTTCACACTGCACCTGCAACTGCGCCAGCTCCTGCTCGCGTTCGTTCAAGCTGGCGAGCTGTTCGGCAATCCGGCGCTCGAGGCCGGATGGTACATCGACCACGGTTTGCCAGAAGATGGACTGGGCATGGAGCTGACGGCGCATCAACTGCAGTTGATCCAGCTCATTGAGCCAGGCGCCATACAGCGGCTCCAGACGCTGTACCCACCAGCGGTGGAGGGGATAAAGCACCCAGTGCCACAGCCGCTGCGGATCAGCCAGATTGATGTTATCCCCCAGTTGCTGCAACCAGTCATCACGCTCACTGCCAGCAAGGCGCAGCAGCTGTTGCAGCTCATCACGGGAGACGGCCAGCGCAATATCGAGACGACGCTGAAACCAGATGGACCCGAGCAGGCGCTCCAGACGGGTTCTTGGCAGCAGACGCTGCAGCAACGCCATCTGCTGGGAGCTGATCACGCCGGCGTCCTGATAACGGAGCACGGACTGTCGCCCCACCAGCTGGGCCAGGTTGAGGCTCTCTGGTTGGACAACGGCAACCCGGCGACCTGCGAAGAGGCCCTGATTGGGTGATGTGTGATCTTGCTGACTCATGCTATGCCTTGCTCATCTTGCTGCGGGCAATTTATGGAATAATGCTTCGGTATGCTGGCTATTCTACCCATGGCTCTGCCCTGCGACTTATAAAAAACGTCAGATTATTTTAGTCCGGCGTTAATCTTTGCCATGACGGGCACGGCTAGGGGTACAGCCGAAACGGCGCCGATAACTCTGGGTGAAATAGGACTGGCTGGAGAATCCCGCCTCCATCGCAATATCGACGATGCTCATCTCGCTATTGAGTAATAACTGATGAGCGTAGAGGATCCGCTGTTCGCTGATCCAGGCTCGGGGCGATACGCCATATATTGCGCCAAACAACTCCTTGAATGTGGTCAGCCCCATGCCGAACTCTTTGGCAAATTCGCTGAGCTTCCACTCCATCAGATAATGTTTTTCCATGAACTGCTGCAACCGCTCGACCTGGCGATTGCTCAGCTGGCGCAAAATAGACATCAATTGCGGTCCCTGTTCGCCAAAGGCGAGCAGAAAAAGCAGCTCTTCGGTTCGCAACCGAGCCAATTCGGGAGGATGTTCATGCTCGATCAACCCCTGCAAGCCCTGGATGGACTGATTGATCAGAGGGGATGCATGAAACGGCAGCAGGCTGGGAGCAATCCCCTCAACCCGGCTGACCTCGCTCAGCAGTGAACCGAAACGCTGCAGAAAACCCTGCAAAAAGGAGCTGGAAAGGGGGATCCAGAGCAGGTGGCAAGGCTCGTCGCCAGTCGCAACCGCATAGCTGCCACGGCGCACGAATATCAATTCGTTGGGGGATAACTCATAGGTATCGGTGCAGTCCTGCCAGCTCATCGCGCCATCCAGGAGGACATATATTCCCTCCTGGCGATGTTCAATGACGCTGAAAGCAGACATGCACCACTGGAGCAGGGCCATATCGCCCTTCTCTGTGGTTGTAATGCCCTTCATTTTTGTTTTCCTGAATCTGCGTGTATTGCAAGTAGCACCTCGGCAGAAAAAGGCTCCGTCCGGGTGGTTTATTATTGGTGTTTATTTTTCTTAGTTATGAATGTCATCATTAAGTGATGACCATGAATTTAATCAACACTTAAATCAGAAGAAAATCCTACAACAATCACCAGCATAAAAACCAGCCAAAAATTAGAGTCATGACACTACTGATACAATTGATAACGCATTTATCAGGCCTTTTTCTTACGTCATTAAATAGTTCGTTACAGAAAGAAACGCTGCAACCAAGCTGATAAATTAATAACCAGTTGATTTCCAGCTTGTTTATTAGATACGGCCTATTATTGACACAATGGATAACAAGGGCGTGGCTGCAATGAAATTACCAATGGGCGACTATTTAAAACCTTAAAAACTTTTTGCTGAGCCGTTGCCTGAATCGCGTCATTGCCAATAAACCGCAACCGGGTACGCACATAGAGTTCACCCTCTCCCCACTGCAGAGGCGTCAGCCGCATATCAAAAACCAGAGGCAGCATGGTCAGCTCATAACGGGTTGAGGCTACCTGCAGTGGCCGTCCTTCCATCACACTCAGAACTGTCACCTCCACGGTGGCAGGGCGAGGTAAATTGGCATTGAGGTGCACCTCCCCTGTCAGGCTCTGCGACACAGGAGGGACAACCGTGGTGCTGACGCAGCCACCGAGAGTCAGCAGCGCGAGCAAGAGCAGCGTTCTCATAACAACCGGATCCTTCTCTCGGTCAGCGGCTTGTGCTCGCCCTGCTGCAGGCGATCCAGCATCTGCTCCTGCGCTCTGCTCAGCGCAAGTGTGCGGCGCAATGCCGCCGCCAGCGGCACAGGTTCAACCAACGCATCACGACCGCTCACAGCCCTACCGGCAAAGCAACCCGTCGCAGAGCGTTCTGCCGCAGATGCCAGCTGGCTGGCGCTCGATTCCTGGATCTTCATGGTCACACCCGTACTCCCATCACCTCGTCACTCTTGCTGACCGGGCCAGGTCGTGGCTGCAGCAGCTCCTGCCAGAATTCGGCGTGCTCCAGCATGCTGGCCAGACTCTCTTCAAGCTGGGTCAGGGTCAGCCGCGAGGCCGACATCTGGCGGTAGAGTTGCACCGTCAGGCTCTCTTCATCGAAACCAAAGTGGAGATTGAACTGATACCAATTGCGGTTGAAGCTGGCCAACTGGCGAAAGATCCCCTCACCCACCTGATGCAATTCGGCCACATCGACCTGCATCACCAGGTGATCCCGTTCGGGCACCAGAATGAGAGAGAGCTGCAAGTGCTCGTCAAAACAGAGTGCTGCCACCCCCTCCCGGTTCAGGGTCAGGGAGGGCAAACCATATTTGGTGGCAAACTCGGCGAGCAGCCGATTGATGATGACAGTGGCGTCCATGATTTCCTCCAGCAGAGAGGAGAGGATGGTAGCTCGCCATCCCGATGGCGGCTGTCACTCAGAGGCGGCTCTTTTAAGAAAAGTGGTCGGTACACGAAAAAGGCGCCCGTCGGGCGCCTTGCTGCCTGCTCGCGTCAAGCAACCCCGAAGGCTGCCTTGAGGGTCTGGTTGAGGGTCTGGGAGTACTGCTGCATCAGCTGCAGCACATCCTTCATGAAGTTGGCGTTGAAGGCCATGTTGTCTTCAATTTTCTGCTTCTCGGTCTGGCTGATGGTCGCCTTGACTTCATCTTCCTTGGCCGTCGCCTGGCTCTCGCCCTGGGCAACCTGCACCGCCGAGTTGCTCATCTGCCCGATGGACTGGATCACGGTACTGGCAATCTGTTGCCGGCTGTTATTGGCATCAAACGACTTGTTCAGCGTCTTGAGCGTTGCCTTGTCGTTTTTGATCCTTGCAGTCAGTTCTTGTCCCGCGTCCCCCATCTCGAGGCCAGCAGACTTCTTGATATCCCCTAGCTGCTTCAGCTCCTGCTGGCGCCCGGCAATATTGGCATTGAGTGCCTTGTCCTGCTTGATCGCCTTGGCAGACTTGCTCAGAGAGAATCCTCCGGTAATGGCCGAAAAACCGGCCATTACACCGGATACCACCGCCATGACGATCATCAGCTTGGCGCCGCTGCGCATCTCGGCGACCTGCGCTTTCTGGCTGTCGATCACCTGCTGGTTCTCCATGTCGCGCTGGGTCAGTCCCATCTGGCGCGCCAGACGAGCGAGCTGGAAGAGCTGCGACATCAGGTCGAGAGTATCGTTGAGCACCGCTCGGGCCTGTTCCAGCTTGGCACCGTCCAGCCGCTGGGTCGGGGTCGGCAACTCGGGGCCGCCCTGACGCTTGACCTCACTGCCGGAGGTGATGCCGCCAGCCGCATGGGTCGTTTCACGATTGCCTGCCGCAAGGGGCTGCTCGACCCCTTCGCTGAACAGGGCATTGGCACGGATCGGATTGAAGGTGCTGTCGTTAATGTTCATAGGTCCATCTCCTTATATGGCGGCCGGTCTGCGGGCGAGATTGCTCATCATCTCGCCCCTTGCGCTGATCATCTCGAAGATCATCTCCATGGTCTCCTGGAATGCCTCCATGATCTGTGAGATAGCCTCCTTGAGCTTGTCGATCACCGCCTGCAACTGGGTCATCTCGCTCTTGCTCTGTTGCAAATCGGCCTGCGCATAAAGCGCAGCAGACTCTTTGGATGACTGAACCGATTTGGTCACCCCACCGCTCACATCGAGCAACACGTCGGTACCCTGGGTGCCCATCTTCATCACCTTGGCCGTATTGCCTGTCAGTTTCATCGCCTCGACCGACCCCTTGGCCGCAAATCGACCAGCCAGATCCCCTACTTTGGTCACCAGCTTGGCGCTCATCTCCGCAGCCGTCCCGCCAATCTTCGCCCCCACCTTGGTAATGAGGCTACCGATGGAGGAACCGAAGCTGGCCACCATGGAGATGACGGCAAGGGCTATTTCGATCCCCATCAGAGCGGGCCCCAGCTTCTCCATCACCTCCTTGGAGATCAGGCCTGCTTCGGCGGCATGCTGCACTGCCATATTGACCATGCCGACCACGCCGGCGGCGATCATCAGGGCGCCAGCGGCAGCACCCACCCCGGTCGCCACCATGATGGCGCCGATAACGACGGAGGCGATGGCGCTGAGCCAGCCAAAAATCTTGCCGAAGATGCCCGCTTTCTTGGCCTCCTTGGCACTCTCCTCAGCCTCTTTGATCTTCTCCTGGTTCTCGCCAATCTTCTTCTCGTTCAATTCACGAGCGCGCTTGATATCGTCGAGCTTCAGCTTGGTCTGGGTCCGCTCCAGATCGCTGGTGAGCTTGCCCAGCTCAATCTCGAAGGCGGCCGGCGAGGTAAAGGCCGCCGTCACCAGAGCGCCGACGCGGGGCAGCAGCTTGCCGCTGTTCTCCACGGTCTCGCGAACCAGCCGGCTGATCTCTGCCAGCACTTTCTGGCCGGGACGATCATTGCTGGCCGCCAGCGGCGGAGTCAGAGCGACACCGGCGGTGCGGGCTGCACCGCTCGCCTGCGTAACCGCGGCATCGAGCCGGGTTTCACTGCGCGGCTCGGCAGCTGGCTGCAAGCCAGCTACATTACCGATGTTTCCCAGCGGGGAAACGCTTCTTTCATTGCTGATCGGGTTCATCTTGCTGATCCCTTCTGATTGCGATGGCTTCCAACATGACCTTGGCGCTTGCTGCCAGATCAGCCAGCTGCGGGTCGCTGCCCGCCAGCAGGTGGGCCGAGTGGAAGCCACTCTCGGCCCCTGTCAAATCCCCCTGTTGCAACCGGCATTCGGCTGCATGAAACGGGAAACGGGGATCTTTCAAATCGAGCATGGCGCCGAAGCTGTAGCTCTGAACTGCCGTTTCGTACTCACCCATCGCCTGACGGCAGGCACCGAGCCCGAGGAAGTAACGCGGCTCGTAGTGATCCAGCATGCAGAGGGCCTGAAAAATCTTGTGGGCATCTTGCCACTTGCCTGACTGGTACTGCCCGAATGCCAGCGCATAGAGCTGCTCCAGGGTATCGCCGGAGATATCCTTCAACATGGCGATGGTGCCGCCATCGGCAAGGAAGGACTCCAGTTCGGCTTCATACTCCGGGGTCAGGGTGGTGTCGGTCTGCATGTAATCTCCTTAAATGGCGGCAAGAATGTCGCGCATGATGCTGTCGTATTTCTGGATAAAACGGTTGAGGGCTTCGATGGCCGAGTTGTAGCGGGAGCTGACATCGTTGAGCCGGGTGGTCTTCTCGCTCACCTGATCGTTGAGCGGACGTGAGCGGTCACTCACGCTGGTGGCAAAGTTGCCCAGCTTGTTGTTGTCCTTGTCGTACTTGTACTCGTTCTCGACCCCTGCCATCGACCCACTCTGCTTCTTGTCGCTCTCGAGGAATGTCTTGACCGACACATGACCCGAGGCGTCCTTTGGCATCTGATCCAGCAGCTTGAACTCGGGTCCTTCGCGGAACTTGGCGTCGTTTTCATAGCCATAAAGCTTGTAATCCATCAGATTGAAATCTGTCTTGAAGGTCTGGCTGGATGAGGAAGAGAGCGCCTTGTTGATCTCTGACTGGATAACCCCGTAGATCTTCAGCTCGGCGGTGAGTGCCTTGAGCTCTTCGTTGATACCGGTACGCTTGTTGTTCTGGGTAAACATCACCCAGGTGAAGGCGTCGATGACCTCCTGATCGATACGATCATCGGTATAGCGACTGATCTGCGCCACGACATCGGGGAGTGCCAGCGGTAGCACCAAGGTGCCGACTTGCTTGCTGACCTCATCGAGCACATCATCGTTGCTCAGGTAGCGGGCAACCAGCCTCTCCAGTTGTGCCCGGGTCAGCCGGGTCGAGTCCTCCTTGCTGATGGAGACGTTGTCTTTAAGCTTGTCGACCAGTGCCCGCTGTTTTGCATTGAGAGTGCCTGACTCGCTGGTTAGCCACTGATCAATCTGGATATGATTTTTGTTGCGGGTGTAATCAGAGATAATGCTCATCACGTCTCCTTAAATCATCAGTCCACGCATCATGGTGGGGCGCCGGCTCTTGCGGCTCTCCCCCTGCTGTTCCGGCAACATCGCCTGCCTGCGGCGAAACTCCGCCAGCAACTCCTGTTCGGCCACGGCGACCTGTTCGCCGGGTGCATTGAACAGCAGTTGGCAGGTCTGCTCCGAGAGCGCCAGGCCGGCCAGCATCTCCTGCAGCAGGGCATTGCGCTGCTCGCTGTCGGCGATGGCCTGTTCGGCTCGCTCGATCACATTGCTGTGGTGGGCAAAACGGGGTTGTTTCATCATGGCTCCTATTCTATGAGGCCCTTTTGGGCATGCCTGTCACGCAAGGCCGTCCTTTTGTCGTTTTCGCATCTCGCGCAGGGAGCAGACCTGCTCGGCCGCAAGCGCAAACCAGCCGGGTTCGGGTTCGCTGGCGCCGGTCCAGTGGCGATAGAAGCGGCCCAGCCGCTCAGCGCTGAGGGTGCTGCCACGAAACACATCGACGTTGCCGTAGAGCTCGTAACCCGCTCCCAGCACCACCAGCGTTGCCTCCGCCAGCAGGTAGAGGGCGGCAAAGGGGTTGGCAAGACCATCCCGCTCGCCCTCACGGCGCACCAGCAGGATCCAGACCCGGCGCGTGTCGCTATCGACCCGCCAGGCGAGAGAGATGTGGCGATAGTGCAGGGCATGGCCGAGCTGGATCGGGGTCCCCCCCAGATGGTGAGGAGTCACTGTCACGCCGCGGGCCTGTAGCCAGGGGATGAGCGGATCGCCGTTCACAGGCAGACCCTGCCAAGCGGCTGGATATTGATCTGCTGGGTCAGCTCCTGATAGGAGAGCACCGGCAGGGCGTGGTAATCCCCCTCGATGAGCTTGCGCACATAGCGGCGGATATCCATGGAGACGATGAGCACCGGCTTGTTCTGCATCCGGGCCAGATCCCCCACGGTGTGCCGCACCTGATCAAGGAAGCCCTGGGTCACGGCGGGGTCGAGGGCAAGATAGCTGCCGGCGCTGGTCTGGCGAATGCCACCGCGGATCTGCTCCTCCACCTGCTGATCGAGAAGATAGGCGGGCAGGATGTTGTTGCCGTTGGCGTACTTGTAGCAGATGTAGCGCTTGAGGCTGCTGCGGATGTATTCGGTGAGCTGCACCACATCTTTCTCCTTCTGGCCCCACTCCACCATGGCCTCGAGAATGGCGCGCATGTTGCGGATCGAGATATCCTCCCCCACCAGCCGCTGCAGGATCTCGGTCATCCGCTGCAGCGGGATGATGCGTTGCGCCTCCTTCACCAGCTCGCCATAGCTCCCCTCCATCTGCTCCAGCAGATAGCGGGTCTCCTGAATACCGATGAAGTCTTCTGCGTATTCACGCAGCACATGGGAGAGGTGCCAGGTCATCACCTGATCCGGGGTAAGCGCGGCAAGGCGCGAGGTGTCGAGCCGAGCCTGATGTTCGCTGGCCACCCAAAGCGTGGGTTGCCCCGGCAACAGCGGCGTCCCCTCCTCATAGGCGACTCCCAGCAGATCGAGCTGGGAGGCGCTCTCCTGCACCAGCAGATGACCCGGCCGCAGCTGACCGCGGGCCACCGGCACCTCCTGCAGCTGGATCAGGTATTCGCCCGCCCCCATCCCCTCGTTGAAACGCAGGTGAATACCCGGGAAAGGTACCCCGAGGTCGAGATAGAGGGCACGGCGCACCCGTACCAGCTCATCGTTGAGGGCGATGGCCTCCAGCTCGGCCTGCAGGGCGGCATCCACATCGATCAGGAGAGGTACCGTCATGGCAAACTCCTCCTTTTCACCCAGCTTGCCACGCGGTTTGCTGCCCGCCTTCGGCTTGCTGCGGGCGGCAGGGGCACCGGCCCCCTGTGCCAGCATGGTGGGCAGATCCTGGCTCTGCTGACTCTGCGCCTTGCGCTGGCGCAGGCCGATAAAGTAGCCCCCCGCCGTCACCACGGCGGCCAGCGAGAAGAAGGTGATCATGGGGAAGCCCGGGATCAGGCCAAACAGCACCAGCAACAGGCCGCCGATCAGCATCGCCTTGGGCTGGGCCACCACCTGGGCACCGATATCGGAACCGAGATCGGAGGACTCTTCGGACGACACCCGGGTCACGATAATGCCCGCGGTGATGGCGATCAGCAGGGCCGGCACCTGGGAGACCATGCCATCCCCCACCGTCAGGATGGAGTAGAGCTGCAGCGCATCGGCCGCTGACAACCCCTTCTGGGTCACCCCTATGGTGACCCCGCCGAGGATGTTGACGAAGATGATGATGAGGCCCGCGATGGCGTCCCCCTTCACGAACTTCATGGCGCCATCCATGGAGCCGAACATCTGACTCTCTTTCTCGATGACACTGCGCCGCTCGCGCGCCTCGTTGACATCGATCACCCCGGCGCGCATGTCGCCATCGATGCTCATCTGTTTACCGGGCATGGCATCGAGGGAGAAGCGGGCACTTACCTCTGCCACCCGTTCCGAGCCCTTGGTGATGACCAGAAACTGGACGATGGTGATGATGAGGAAGATGACGATCCCCACCACCAGATTGCCCCCCACCACGAAGTTGCCGAAGGTGTAGACGATCTGGCCCGCATCAGCCTGCAGCAGGATCATCCGGGTAGTACTCACCGAGAGGGCGAGCCGAAACAGGGTGGTGATGAGCAGCACCGCCGGGAAGGCGGAGAACTGCAGCGGCGAGTTGATATAGACCGCCATCATCAGCAGCACCACCGAGATGGTCATGTTGATGGCGATCAGAATATCGAGGGCCACCGGTGGCAGCGGCAACACCATCATGAAGACGATGGCCAGCAGCAGCACCGCCAGCATGATGTCCTTGCGCTCGCCGATCCGGCGCAGCAGCTCAAGGGAGCGTTGGTTCATTCTGCTCTTCCAGTTCGAGATATTGTTGATAGGCGAAACGGGCTTCATCCAGCCTGCCTGCCAGCTGGCAGGCGCGGCTGCGGCAGAGCCAGAGCGGGCCATCAGCCTCCTCCTCTGCCATCAACAGGTCGGTATGACCGAGCGCCTCTTCGCCAAACCCCTGCCTGAGCAGGGCCACCAGCAGAGTGCGGCGGGCCGCCTGATTGGCGGGGTGCAGCTGCAACAACGCCACCAGCAGGGTGCTGGCACGATCGGGGTGACCATACTGCAGGTGCAGCCAGCCGGTGAGCAGCAGCGCATCCTGCTGCTGTGACGAGAGGATCATGGTCATACCTTGTGCAGCAGATGGAGGGTCATCTGCATCAGTTGTTCATCCCCGTGCAACTGCTCGAGCAACGCGCTGGCCGCCTGCAGCTCGGGGGTGGTTCCTTCGGCCAGCACGGCCCGCAGCCCCGCCATCGCCTGCGCAAAATCGCGCGGGCGCAGCAGATCGTGAAAGCCGCGATCCGGGGTGGCGAAGTCGAGCAGGGTGCGCTCCGCCAGATTGGCGGGATAGAGCCTGCTGATGTGGGGTTCGATGGAGTGGCCATCCGGCAGCAGGGCGTAGCGCCCCGGCAGGCTCTGCTCCTGCTCGTCGAGGCGGATGGCGCTGAGCTGCTCAATCCCGATATGGGCCGCGGTGATCCGGCTCATGGCGCCACCACGTCCTGTTGCAATCGGGTCAGGGTGCGCAGCGCCTGATGGAGCAGCGGCAGGGTCACGGCCCGCTCATCGAGGGTCACGAAGAGGATCAGCCGATCCTCCCCGAGCCAACCGCAGCGCACCGGCAGGGCGGGCGCCTGGGCGGCTGCGGTGAAACTCATGGCGCGGCGAATGGCCTCGCCGCTCTGGTGCCACGGCAGCGTGCGGGCCAGCCAGAGAGTCAGTTGCCCCTGATGGCGCTCCAGTTGCAGGGTACCGCTCTGCTCCAGCTCAAGCTGGATCAGGTAGTGGGGGTTATCCCCGATGGTGATGCCCAGATCCTGGCAAAACTGCACCAGCTGGGGTTCGATCCAGTTCATGACGACTCTCCGGACAACTCATCCTCTTCCCGCTCGATGGCGTTATCGAGCGCCCCCTGACAGCACTGCAGCAGGTTCTGGCGCTGATCCTCCTCGCTGAACAGCTCCACCGGCAGCAGGCGGATCAGTCGCTTGAGCTCCTGATAGAGCTGCACCTGCTGATGTGTCTGCGTCAGCTCCAGAGCGACACCGATCTGCTCCACGTCGTGCACCGAAGACCAGCGCTTCTCCACCAGCGCAATGAGATCGCCCATCAGATCAGAAGGCCCGTATGCCATGGGCCGCCCCCTCCTTCACCCGCAGCCACAACTCGTCCACTTGGGCCGAGAGGGTGTTGAGCAGCCGCAGCTTGTGCATGTCGCTCATCACCCGCTCCAGCTTGACCGGGTCGAGCCAGCGCTGCTGACTGTCGAGATCGGCGCTCAGGGCCTTCATCATGAAGCCGGTCACCTTCTCCAGCGCACCGTTGCCAAAACGGCTGTGAATATCGCGCCAGGCGGTGGAAAGGGCGCGATAGTCCTGCACCGCATCGCGATAGAGATCCCGCAGATCCTGCACCTGACCGAGCCCCTCACGGGCAGCCTCCTGCGCCGGGCCGGTAATGCGGGCGCCCAGCACGATGGCGCTGCCCTGCTCGTCGGCCAGTTTGGCCAGCGCCTGTTCAACAAGTGCCAACGTACCCCGCATTTCGGGGCGACCGGCAAGGGCCTTGCGTGCCTGGGTAAGCGCCTCGAACTGCTCGCTCACCTCCCCCGAGTAGCTCTCGAGGTAGGCCAGCAGCTGGGAGAGGTTGGCCAGCCGGCCGCTGCCGAGGTGACTGATCATCTCCTTGATCTTCTGCTGGCGTTCGAGCTCCGGCACCTTGTCGAGGTAGTCTCCCACCAGCGCCTCTATCTCGCTGATGCGGGCCTGACTGTCACTCAGCTTGCGCTTGGCAAGGGAGAGCTCGGAGCGCTCGGAAAAGACGAAGGTGAGCTCTTCTGCCATGTCGCCCAGCGACTGGGTCGCGCTGGCCAGCACGACCTGCTCGCCCTGAAACTGTCCTCCCTGCAGGGGCACCTGACGGGGGGCATTCTCGGCGCCACGGGCTTCAGGTTGAGTGGTGGGGAGATAGGGATTGCTCTGGATAGTGGCCATGGCGGCTCCCGTAATGAGTGGATTGACGAGGATGGCATTATAAAAATCGCCCTCGGGCGCCTATGCCAAAATCGGCCGTGAATTTTTAGCCGGCTCGCAACGCTTTTCTAAAAAGTCCCGACTCGCGCTGAAATCCCCGCGCGCCCCCATCGCCTATAGTGGCCACCGTTTTTAATGGTGCAGATCTCCCGATGTCCCTCTCCCTCGATCACATTCCCGGCCAGCTGCGTCACGCCATCGACGAGTGCCGCCTGATCCAGATCCGTGGCCGGGTCACCCAGGTGACCGGCACCCTGCTCAAGGCGGTGGTGCCCGGCGTGCGGATCGGCGAGCTCTGCCATCTGCGCAACCCCGACAATACCCTCTCCCTGCAGGCGGAGGTGATCGGCTTTGCCCAGCATCAGGCGCTGCTCACCCCGCTGGGGGAGATGTTCGGCATCTCCTCCAACACCGAGGTGAGCCCGACCGGTGCCATGCATCAGGTCGGGGTCGGCGAGCACCTGCTTGGTCAGGTGCTCGATGGCCTTGGCAACCCCTTTGGCGGCGGCCAGCAGCAGGAGCCCACGGCCTGGTATCCGGTCTATCGCGATGCCCCCGCTCCCATGAGTCGCAAGCGGATTGAGCAGCCCATTTCGCTGGGCATTCGCGCCATCGACGGTCTGCTCACCTGCGGCGAGGGGCAACGGATGGGGATCTTCGCCGCCGCCGGTGGCGGCAAAAGTACCCTGCTGGCGTCGCTTATTCGCAGCGCCGAGGTGGACGTCACTGTGCTGGCGCTGATCGGCGAGCGGGGTCGCGAGGTGCGGGAGTTTATCGAGGCAGATCTGGGGGAAGAGGGGCTCAAGAAGGCGGTGCTGGTGGTGGCCACCTCGGATCGCCCCGCCATGGAGCGCGCCAAGGCGGGCTTTGTCGCCACCTCCATCGCCGAATATTTCCGGGATCAGGGTAAGCGGGTGTTGCTGTTGATGGATTCCGTCACCCGCTTTGCCCGTGCCCAGCGCGAGATTGGTCTCGCCGCCGGCGAACCGCCGACCCGACGGGGCTATCCGCCCTCGGTGTTTGCCGCCCTGCCCCGCCTGATGGAGCGGGCCGGTCAGTCGGACAAGGGCTCCATCACCGCCCTCTATACCGTGCTGGTGGAGGGGGATGACATGACAGAACCGGTGGCCGACGAGACCCGCTCGATCCTCGATGGCCATATCATCCTCTCGCGCAAGCTGGCGGCGGCCAACCACTACCCGGCCATCGACGTACTGCGCTCTGCCAGTCGGGTGATGAACCAGATCATCGCGCCCGGGCATCAGGCGCAAGCCGGTCGCCTGCGCAGCTGGCTGGCCAAGTACGAAGAGGTCGAACTGCTGCTGCAGATCGGCGAATACCAGAAGGGACAGGACAAGGTGGCCGACGAGGCGATCACCCGTATCGAGGCCATTCGCCAGTGGCTGAAACAGGGCACCCATGAGCCGAGTTCACTGCCCGAGGCGCTCGCCACCCTGGAGGCGCTGACCCGATGATTGGCCGCCTGCAACGAATAAAAGACCTGCGGCTGGAGCGAGCCGAGCAGCAGCTCACCGCGCAACAGGCCCGGCTGCAACTCGCCCGCATCCGCCAGCGCGAAGCAGAGCAGGAGAGCCTCGACTACCGCCAGTGGCGGCAGGCCGAAGAAGATCGGCTATTTGCCATCTGTCAGGCGGAGCAACTCGATCGCAAGGGGCTCAAGGCGTGGCAACAACAGGTTGCCTTGCTGCGAGAGAAAGAGGCCCACCTTGAGCAACTGGCCGCCGAACAGGGCGAACGGGTGGCTGAAGAGCGCATCCGTTTGCAAGAACGCCAGCAGGCGGTACACCGCGCCCGCCAGCAGCAGCAGAAATTTGCCGAATTACACCGTCAGGAGCTGGCCTCACAGCAAGCCCTGCGCGACTACAACGAAGAGCAGGAACAGGAAGAGTTCCGCCAGCAGATCAGGATGTAACCAGAGATGAACCGACTCACCGCTCCCCGCGCAGAACCCCGGGTTGCCGACGAACAGCAAGGCTTGCCGCGCGAACCGCACAAGGCGGATCTGGCGCAGCAGCAGCGCTTCGAGCAGGCCCTGCGCCTCGAGTCCGCACAACAGAAGAGAGCACGGGACCACAAAGCGCTGACCGGCAACCCCATCGACAAACGGGATGAGCACCGCCGGACAAAGCCGGATGCCCCCCTTGCCGGCAACAAAGCGGCGGACAAGGAGAAGGAGCTGGCGGAAAGAAGGCTGACACGCCCGACCCCGCGCAGCAAAAACCAGCATGACAAGCCGGAGGGAAACGATCGGCAGGAACTCCAGCCGCTCCCCGCTATCTTGCCGCAGATACGTGAGGGCATGCAGGCCCCCACTTTGCAGCAAGATCACGAACAGCAAGCGGCCACCGAGAGCGCCTCACATGACAAAAATGGTGAACCCGTATTTGTCTTGCCCACCTCTTCCCTGTCGACATCCATAGCGTCGGACGGTGAGCTTACCGGACTGAGCCAAGATGCCATGCAAGAAAGCGGCGAGCTGGGCGCCCTGCTTGAGGCGGGGGAACGGCTGCAGATAGCAGACGAGCCTACCGAACAACTATCTGCGACCAGCGAGGAGGAGCCGCTTGCGCAAGAGAGCTTTGCCAGCTCGGCCATCCGGGTTCCCCCTCTCGCGGCAACACCGGGGGATCTGCTGCTGGCACGGGTTGCCCCGCGCGTCGATCATCACGAGCTGGGTCAACTACTCAGCCGGCTGGCGGTGGATATTCACCTTGAGCTGGGTCGCCCGGAGCGCCCCCCCATGCTCCAGCTCACCCTGCCCGCACTCGGGGAGCTTGCCATCCGCATCGAGCACCGTCAGGGCTCGCTGCAGGTGGAGATGCTGGCCAGCGAGCAGGGTTCCCAGCTGCTCAATCAGGGACGCGGCGAGCTGATCGACCGCCTGCAACGGCTCTACCCCGGCGAGCGGATCGCCTTTGACCTCTTTACCCGGGACGACAGCGAACAAGGGTCGCGCCAGAAACGATCCATCTATGACGAATGGGATGCCGACGCATGACATCGATAGCCTTTCCCTCTGCCTCGGCGGCGGAGCTGACCCTGCAGCAGCAGCTCAGCCAGTGCCGCCACCACTATGGCTGGAGTGGTGGCGAGCTGACGCTCGCCATCGCGCCGCTGCCAGCGACCCTCGACTGCCGGTTGCAACTGCAGTGGCAGGGGCTCTCCCTGCCGCTGTTTTGCCATGGCGCCGAGCTGGCCCGCTGGCTTGCGCCAGACCTGCAACAGGCTGCCCTGTTCAGTCTGCCAGCGTCGTTGCAACTGGCGCTGATCGAGCGCCTCGGGCAACCCCTTGGCGGCCTCAGCTGCTCGGCGCTGACACCGAACGCCACCTGCGAAGCGGCAGGTCACGCCGCGCTGCAACTGCTGCTCAAGCGGGAGGGGGCAACCCTCGCCCTCTGGCTGGCCGAGCCGGAGCCGCTGCTTGGCAAGTTGCCTGCGCGACCCGGCCAGCAACGCCTGGCGCTCCCTCTCACCCTCTCCTTGCAGTGGGGGGCGATGGGCGTTGCCATCAGCGAGCTCGAGACACTGGCCTGTGGCGATGTGCTGCTGCCGCCGCCCCACCCTCTGCTCGGCCAGCAGCTGCTGCTCTGCATCGAGGGACGCCCCTATGCCTACTGCCAACCCCATCCACAACATCTGGAACTGACCGCCATGCACAACGCCGCCCCCGATGATGCCCTCGACGCCACTATGCTTGAGCACCTGCCGGTGCAGGTCACCTTTGAAGTGGGCCGCCAGACCCTGGACTGGCACACCCTCACCACCCTGCAACCGGGCTCACTCATCGATCTCGGCGCCCCCATCGATGGCGAGGTGCGGATCATCAGCAACGGCCACCTGCTCGGCTGCGGCCGGCTGGTGGAGATCCAGGGGCGACTCGGGGTGCGGGTCGAGAGCCTCAAGAGCGAGTCGCCGTCATGATCCAGCTGCCAGACGAGCTAAACCTGATCGTCGGGCTGGCGCTGCTGGCCCTGCTCCCCTTTATCGCCGTGATGGCCACCTCCTTCGTCAAGCTGGCGGTGGTCTTCTCGCTGCTGCGCAACGCCCTCGGGGTGCAGCAGATCCCCCCCAACATGGCGATGTACGGGTTGGCCATCATCCTCAGCATCTATGTGATGGCTCCGGTCGGTTTTGCCACCCAGGATTACCTGCGCCAGAACGAGGTATCGCTGGCCAAGTCCGAGTCGGTGGAGAAGTTTCTCGACGAGGGGATGGCCCCCTACCGCGCTTTTCTGAAAAAGCAGATCAAGCCGCGGGAGCACGCCTTCTTCATCGACAGCACCAAGCAGCTCTGGCCCAGCGAATATGCCGACCGGCTGGAGCCCGACAGCCTGCTGATCCTGCTGCCCGCCTTTACCGTGAGCGAGCTGAGCCGCGCCTTCGAGATCGGGTTTCTCATCTATCTGCCCTTTATCGCCATCGACCTCATCATCTCCAACATTCTGCTGGCGATGGGGATGATGATGGTCTCCCCCATGACCATCTCGCTCCCCTTCAAGCTGCTGCTGTTCGTGCTGCTCGATGGCTGGGCCCGCCTCACCCACGGGCTGGTCACCAGTTACGGAGGCTAGGATGAGTCACGCCGATATTCTCCACTTCACCAGCCAGACCCTCTGGCTGGTGCTGATCCTCTCGATGCCGCCGGTACTGGTGGCGGCACTGGTGGGCACCCTTGTCTCTCTGCTGCAGGCACTGACCCAGATCCAGGAGCAGACCCTGGGCTTTGTCGCCAAGCTCATCGCCGTGGTGATCACCCTGTTTGCCACCACCGCCTGGCTTGGCAACGAGCTCTATAGCTTTGCCGACATGGTGCTGCTCAAGGTGCCGCAGATCCAATGACCCTCGAGAGCCTGCAGGGCCAGATGCTGGCCTACACCCTGCTGCTGCCGCGCTTTATCAGCTGCTTCGTCATGCTGCCGGTACTGAGCAAGCAGATGCTGGGGGGGGCGATGATCCGCAACGGCGTGGTCTGCTCGCTGGCGCTGTTCGCCTACCCCATGGTGGCCGACACCCTGCCCCCCGCCATCGATGCCCTCGACCTGGCGCTCTTGGTGGCCAAGGAGGTGCTGCTCGGCCTGCTGATCGGCTTTGTCGCCGCCATCCCCTTCTGGGCCGTCGAGGCGAGCGGCTTTCTGGTGGATAACCAGCGCGGCGCGGCCATGGCGTCCCTGTTCAACCCCAGCCTCGCCAGCCAGACCAGCCCCACCGGTCTACTGCTGACCCAGACCCTGATCACCCTCTTCTTTTCCGGCGGCGCCTTTCTCGCCCTGCTCTCGGCCCTGTTCCAGAGCTATGCCAGCTGGCCGGTGACCCGTTTCTTTCCCGCTATCGGAGATCTCTGGGTGAGCTTTTTCTACAGCCAGTTCAGCCAGATGCTGCTGCTCTGCGCCCTGCTGGCGGCCCCCCTGCTGATCGCCATGTTTCTGGCAGAGTTCGGGCTGGCCCTTATCAGCCGCTTCGCCCCCTCCCTCAACGTCTTTGTACTGGCAATGCCGATAAAAAGCGCCGTCGCCAGCCTGCTGCTGGTCATCTACATCAAGCTGATGATGGATCACGCCTACCGTCAGGTGCTGGCGGTGATGGACCCGCTGCAACTGCTGGCCCCCATTCTGGAGGCGCGATGAGCGGCGAGAAGACCGAACAGCCCACCGCCAAAAAATTGCGCGATGCCCGCAAGAAGGGGCAGGTGGTCAAGAGCAAGGAGGTGGTCTCCACCGCCATCATCCTCAGTCTGGTGGGTATGCTGATGGCGATGTCCGACTACTACCTCGAACATCTGGGTAAGCTGATGCTGATCCCAGAGTCCCACCTCAACCTCCCCTTTGCCCAGGCCCTCAACCATGTGGTGGAGAACCTGATGCAGGAGATGGCCTACCTCTGCATCCCGATCCTGGCGGTGTCGGCGCTGGTGGTGCTCGCCTCCCATATCGCTCAGTACGGTTTTCTGCTGAGTGGCGAGTCGATCAAGCCCGACATCAAGCATGTCAATCCGGTGGAGGGGGCCAAGAAGATCTTCTCCATCAAGAGCCTGATGGAGTTCGTCAAATCCCTGCTCAAGGTGAGCCTCCTGAGCCTGCTGGTATGGGTCACCATCGAGGGCAACCTGCAGGCGATGCTGCAACTGCCCGGCTGCGGCATGAGCTGCATCACTCCGGTACTGGGGGGCATGCTGGGCCAGCTGATGGCGGTCTGCGCCATGGGGTTTGTGGTGATCGCCATCGCCGACTACGCCTTCGAACACTACCAGCACATCAAGCAGCTCAAGATGAGCAAGGACGAGGTGAAACGGGAGTACAAGGAGATGGAGGGGAGCCCGGAGATCAAGAGCAAGCGCCGCCAGTTCCATCAGGAATTGCAGTCGAGCAACATGCGCGCCGACGTGAAGCGATCCTCGGTCATCGTCGCCAACCCGACCCATATCGCCATTGGCATTCGCTACGAGCGGGGAGAAACGCCGCTGCCGGTGGTCACCCTCAAGTTCACCGATGCCCAGGCGCTGCTGGTGCGCAAGATTGCCGAAGAGGAGGGTATCCCGGTGCTACAGCGCATTCCGCTGGCCCGCGCCCTCTATCGCGATGCGCTGATCAACAACTACATCCCCGCTGACCAGATCGAGGCGACCGCCGAGGTACTGCGCTGGCTGGAGCAGTGGCGCCAGAGCGAAGGGCCGCAGTGGTAACTGCTTGCGGGAGATCACCAGAGCGCGTCACCTAAAAAACCGCGACCCGGGTTAATATCCGGCCGATCCCTCTTTTTGCGATCCTGTGCATCACAATCATCAACCCAGAGATGTGCATGGATCTCGATACTCTACTGACCCGGCTTGCCCGACAGCTCGATGCCGACCAGCTCAATCAGCTCTCTGCCGACGAGTGGCTGTTGCTTGCCACGGATGGTCTCGCCCTGCAAATCACCCGAACCGACACCGGCCTGGTGCTGGCTTGTCGCCCCGATGACCGGGAGCTGGATCCCCGCTGGATGCCGCTGCTGCTCAGCTATAACGGCCTGCTGACCACCACGGGAGGCATGGTGATGGGATTGACCGGCAACCAGCGCCTGCTGATGCAGTTACCGGTCGCCATCGCAGATGCCGATGCACTGGCCAGCGTGACTTTCAACTTCCTGCAACTGGTACGGGAGTGGCAATTGCGACTGCTTGCGCCGTGCCAACCAACCCTGCCCGAACCCGGCTCTCTTAATATGCTGTCTGCCATCAAGGGATAACTCATGAATACCACCTCAGCGACCTCACTGACGTCACTTTATCGTGACCTCCACTTATCCTCCGCTGGCAGCCAGCAGGAGCTGCGAGCCAGCAATGGCAACCTCTATCTCAAGGAGGGCAAGGGGCTGGTCTCCGTCGAGAGCCACAGGCTGGCTCACCGGGACGCCGCCATTGCCCAGGTGATCACCGCCATGAGCCGGGAATATGGCATGAGCACGGAAGAGGCTGGCAGCCTGCTGCGCAGCGTACAGGCAGATAGCGGCAAAGTGACGGTGGCGGATGTGCGTCAGCTGCACAACGAACTCACCCTCGGGGCCCGGCACCAGAGCGAACGCTCGCAAGAGTTGCAGCAAGTCGCCGACCTGCGCAAACAGCAGCTCGCCTCAGCTACCCGCGCTCAGGGGCTCGCCCCCGATATTCGCACCCATGAGCAGCTGCGCAGCGCCATCACCCGGCAACATGGCGAACAAACACTCGCCCTGCTCGACGAGAAACTCCCCTCTTTCATGCACAGCAAGGGGATGCTGACTCCGCGCCATATCGAGACCATCGGCCAACTGCTCAACTCCGGCGAAGTGGCCCGCTTCCAGCAAGCCATCACCATGGTCACGCTCAACGCCAAGAGCCCGGTCGACAGTCAGGCAGCCCGCGCCGTTGCCATCGAACTGGCCAAGCTGCCCATGAACCTGCTCAAGCAGGCCGATGCCGAAGGGCTGACGATCCGGGTCACCCATGACAATGTGACCACCTACCATACCCATCTGGCCGGAACGAGCGCCCGTGGTCATGGTGGGGGCGGGTGGGACAAGCTGCCGGGCGTCGGTGCCTTCGGCGGCAGCAAAGAGACCGTTATAGCCATGGAGCAGGATCGCTCTGGCAAATGGCAAGTGGGTAGTCACCACGGCTCGGCCAATCTGGTGTTGCACGAATTTGGCCACTCCATCGATCGTCTGGTGGGTGCCAGCACCACAGGCGCCAACCTGAGTCAGGACAGCTCCTTCTATGCGGCCTGGTACAACGACTATCACAAGCTGGGGGATGCCTACTTTCAGCAGGCGGGCCCAAAAGGGAACTACGAACCGGGACTGGAGGAGAGCTTTGCCGAAGGTCTGGCGCGCCTTTATGGCGACAACAATGCCTTCGCTCACTGGAGCCATATCGAGGCACAACTGTTGACACTCTGACAGGATTCTCCTGTCCCGCAGACCCGCCAAAAGAACGGGGCCATCACTGATGGCCCCGTTTTGTTTTTCACCTTGAATGGATTTACCCTACACCACCTCCCCCAGCGCGCCGATCAGGGCGTCGAGCCCCTGGTCAACCTTCGAGCGCGGGCAGCCGACGTTGAGGCGGATATAGCCTGTGCCTTCCGGGCCGTAGGTGTCGCCGCGCATGATGGCGACCCGGTATTTATCCACCAGCAAGGCTTGCAACGCATCCATCCGCTCGGTCGTGTCGATGCCAAGGCCGCGCAGGTCAATCCAGGCGAGATAGGTTCCCTCGGGCACCCGATAGTCGATGGCGGGGAAGGCGGCGTTGAGCCGCGCCGCCACATGGGCGAGGTTGCCGTGCAGATAGCTTTTCAGGGCATCGAGCCAGGCTGCGCCTTCCCTATAGGCGCTGATATGGGCCAGCACCCCGAGAATGGGGGGCGATGAGAGGCCATGGGCCGCCTTGAGCCGCTGCAGATAGGCGGCTCGCGCCTCGGCGTTGGCGATAAAGGCATAGGCGCCGCCAAGGGCGGGAATATTGAAGGATTTGGAGCCCGAGCTCACCAGCGCCCAGCCATCGTCCGGTGCCACCTCGCTCCATGGCAGGTAGCGGGCAAAGCTCACATCCATATGGATATCGTCCGAAATCACCTTGACCCCATGACGCTGGCAGATGGCGGCCATCCGGCCCAGTTCATCCCGCGTCCAGACCCGGCCGGTGGGGTTGTGGGGGCTGCAGAGCAGCAAAATCCGGCAATCAGGGCGGGCCGCTTGCTGCTCGAAACATTGCCAGTCGATCTGGTAGCTCCCCTCTGCTTTTTTGAGCGGGCAAGGCAGCAGCACCCTGTCGTTGGCGGCCAGCATATTGCCGAAGGCGTCGTAGGCCGGGGTATGCACCAGCACCCCCTCCCCCGGCGCCGACCAGAGGCTCACCAGCTGGGCAATCACATAGATGACCGAGGGGCCGTAAACCAGCGTCTCGGGGTCGAGGCTCGCGCCGTAGCGGTGGGCAAACCAGTGGCTCACCGCCCCCTTGAAGTCGTCGTGATTCCAGCGGCTGTAGCCAAATACCCCGTGCTCAAGGCGGGTTGCCAGGGTCTGGCGAATGCAGGGGGCTGTCTCGAAATCCATGTCGGAGATGGTAAAGGGGAGCAGGTCGGCATGGCCAAAACGGTCGGCTACATAGTCCCATTGGGTGCAGTAGGTGCCGTGGCGGTCGACCACATGGTCGAAGTCATAAATATCGTGCATGAAGTTTCTCCCTCCATAAACAGGAGACATATTGGGAGAGGCAAACAAGGGGGGCTTGCGCCCCCCGTTCGGTTCTTATTGGACGGTTCAGGCCCCCATCAGGCTCTGCAGCTGGTTTTTCACCAGATGCACCTGCGGGCCGATCACCACCTGCAGGTTGTGCTCATCGAGCTTGATCACCCCGATGGCGCCGTTTGCCTTCAATACCTTGTCATCGACCCGGCTCATGTCCTGCACCGACATCCGCAGGCGGGTGATGCAGTTATCGAGCGCCAGAATGTTATCGGCGCCGCCCAAGGCGTTGAGGATGATTTCACCGTTGTAACCGCTGTTGCCGACCTTCTTGCCTGCAGGCTGGGCAGTCTCGCTGGTCTCGATTTCACGACCGGGGGTTTTGAGGTTAAAGCGCACAATGGCGAAGCGGAACACGCTGTAGTAGATGGCAAACCAGATGGCCGCCGCGACCGGCACCAGATACCACTTGGTGGCGGTGCCCTGCAGCACGCCGAACACCAGAAAATCGATCAGGTTGCCGTCGGTGTTGCCGATGGTGACGCCGAGCAGCCCCATGGTCATAAAGCCCAGACCGGTCAGGATGGCGTGAATGACGTAGAGTACCGGCGCCACGAACAGGAACAGGAACTCCAGCGGCTCGGTGATACCACCGATGACGCAGGCCACTACGCCGGAGACCAGCAGCGCCTTGATCTTGCCGCGATTTTCCGGGCGAGCGCAGTGATACATGGCGAGCGCCGCACCCGGCAGGCCGCCGAGGAAGGCAGGCATCTTGCCCTGAGAGAGGAAGGAGGTGGCAGAGACCGAGAAGCCGCTGGTATCGGCGCAGGAGAGCTCGGCGTAGAAGATATTGAGGGCGCCACTTACCTCGTGACCACATACCAGCTGGGTGCCGCCCGCTTCGGTAAAGCGGATCAGCGCCACCAGAATATGGTGCAGACCGAGCGGCAGCAGCAGACGCTCACCGGTACCGAACAGGAAGGGGCCGAAGGGACCGGCGTGGGAGATGAGCGCCCCGACACCGTTGATACCGGCAGCAAACCAGGGCCAGACGAACGGCACGACCAAGCCGACCACACCCAGCACCAGCGCGGTGATGATGGGCACGAAGCGGGCACCGCCGAAGAAGGCGAGCGCATCGGGCATCTTGTAGGTGTAGAAACGGGCGTGCAGTTTGGCGACGATCACCCCGACGATGATGGCCCCCAGAATCCCGGTGTCGATGGAGCTGATGCCGAGGATCGATTTCACCCCGTAGGCCTTCTCCGCCGCCGCATCACCGATGACGTTGGCCACGGTGAGATAGAAGTTGATGGAGAGGTTGAGCGCCGCATAGCCGACGAAACCGGCAAAGGCCGCGACCCCCTTCTCTTCCCGCGCCAGTCCGAGCGGAATGGCCACTGCGAACATCACCGGCAGGTAGATAAAGGCCACCAGCCCCACCTTGGTCATCCAGAGGAACAGCAGTTGCAGCACGGTATTGTCGAGGAAGGGCATGCTCTGCTTGACCGCATCGCTGGTGAGCGAGCTGCCGACACCGAGCAAAATGCCCGAGAAGGCCAGCAGGGCAACCGGCAACATAAAGGTCTTGCCGAGGCTCTGCAGGAACTCCCAGATGGTGGATTTGGCTTGAGGCTTGGCCATGAAACGGCTCCTTGTGAATAGACAGCAATATCTGCGGCTTTCCCCGTGGCTGCTCGTGGCAATTTCGACGCAGAGGCGCGGGTCAGCATCAGGTTTTGCCGGATGATAAAACGTTTTATCAATTTACAAGTGACGACAGGATCACAGAATCAGGGGGCTGGCTGGCAGCAGGATCCAAATTTGTGAGCCGGATCGGCCAGATGGTGATGTAACGTTTCACTTGGCAACCCAAGCAGGTATGCTGGGGCCTCTCTCTCAACTGTCCGTCGTCCATTCGCCCTATGTCGCCCAAATCCCTCTCTGCCAAAGCCACCAAGATCACCGATGTCGCCCAGCGGGCGGGAGTGTCGGTCACCACCGTCTCCATGGTGCTCAACGGCAAGGGGCGCATCTCGCCGGCCACCGCCGAGCGGGTGCAGCAGGCGATAAAAGAGCTCGACTATGTGCCCAACAGCGCCGCCGCCAACCTGCGCAGCCAGCAGTCCAATCTGGTGGGGCTGATCCTGCGCGACATCACCGACCCCTTCTATACCGAGGTGACCGCCGGGGTGAGCGAGGTGCTGGAGCAGCAGGGCTATCTGCTGTTTCTGACCCAGTGCGGCCACAGCCCGGAGCGGCTGCAGCAGAGCATCCACTCCCTGTCACGGCAAGGGGTGGCGGGCATCATCTTCAATCCGGTGCGCGGCGCGGCGGCCAAAACCCTGGAGACCCTGCTCGATTCCGAACTGCCGGTGGTGTGCGCCGCCCGCTCCTACTATCGCGATGACGTGGACTTTATCGGCCCTGACAACACCCACGCCGCCAAGCAGGCCACCACCTACCTTATCGAGCAGGGCCACCGCCATATCGCCTATGTCGGCGGGCGGGCCGACTCCCTCACCCGCGCCGAGCGGATCGGCGGCTACTGCGCCAGCCTGCTGCAATATGGCCTGCCCTTCAAACCGGAGTGGGTACTGGAGTGCGAGCGCACCCAGCGCAGCGCCGCCGACACCATCGCCCAGCTGCTGCACCAGCACCCCAAGGTGACCGCCGTGCTCTGCCACTACCCCGAGGTGGCACTCGGCGCCATCTATGGCGTCGAGGCGAGCGGCCGCACCGTGGGCAAGGACAACTACATCGGCCAGCAGGTGGCCCTGCTCGGTTTTGACGACGTGGCAGAGGCCGAACTCACCTCCCCCGCCCTCACCTTTGTCAGCTCACCGGCCCGCGAAATCGGCCGTCAGGCGGCAAGGCGGCTGCTGACCCGGATGCAGCAACCCGAGCTCGCTCCCAACCGCCATATCATCACCCCCAATCTACAAAAGCGGGAGTCGGCCTGAACTGGCTGGACAGCCCGAGCTCGTCCCAACCCGCCATATCATCACCGCTCACCTGCAAACTTGCAGAAGCGGGAGTCGGCCTGAGCTGGCTGGGCGCCCGAGCTCACCCCACCCGCCATATCATCACCGCTCACCAGCAAACCACAGAAGCGAGAGTCAGCCTGAGCTGGCTGGGCGCCCGAGCTCGCCCCCAACCGCCATATCATCACCCCCAATCTGCAAAAACGGGAGTCGGCCTGAGCTGGCTGGGCAAGCCTGCAGCAGCGCAAAACGTGAGGCTGCTCACTGCGCTGGCAAGGAGAGATTGAGAGCCAAGTGAAGAGGAATATGATGGGCGCCTGCCTCACTTCACGAGCCCATTTATGAGCAACCCGCACGACCAGAATCCGCCGAGTGAAATCCATCGCTGTGACAAATGCAGGGAACGAACCCGCCATATCGTGGTGCTGGTCGCCCGCGATCACAGCCAGGACATCATGCCCAAGGATCCGCGCAAAGCCTTCTGGCAAGCCTTTACTTCCAGCAGCATCACCAACTGGGCGTTTGGTGAAACACTGGCCTACCAGACCACCCATGTAAAACATCTGATCTGCGAACGCTGCGGGGAGAAGTTTCTGGAGTATTGATGGCTTCAGTCTGTCATCCGTCACACAACCAACCGAATAAAGTCCCGCCATCAAGCAAGTAGTTTGTTGATCCTTGGCAGGTTTTTACCTGCTGCCGGTTTTGCATCGCCCCCACCTTGATTACCATGGCTCACTTGGCAACCGGGATTGGGAGGGACGTTGCCGAGATCGCTCTGGCCACCATAGTGCCATCCCCTCCCGCCACATCGCCGGTTAACAGCAGCAGAGTGGAGGCTGTCGTCCAGGGGCGGTAGCGTGCCGCTTGGCCACACCTGGGCCACAACCCCCTCTCCAGCAATCCACAAGGATCCCCGCCGTTATGTTTGAGTACGTCGAAAAACTGCAAGCGCTCATTGCTACCATGGTCAGTCAGAACGAAGCCGGGATCCGGCAAGCGGCCCACTGGTTTAGCGAGGCCATCGTCCACAACAAGATGATCCATATGCTGGGCACCGGGCACTCTCATATGGTCGGGCTGGAGGGGTTTATCCGTGCCGGTGGCCTTGGCAATATCAACGCCGTGCTCGACTCCACCGTCACCACCGCCGATGGTGCCCTGCGCAGCTCGGCGCTGGAGAAGCTGCCGGGGCTTGCCGCCATCCTGTGGGAGGAGCAGCCGATTGCGCCGGGGGACCTGATGGTGGTCATCTCCAATTCGGGTCGCAACGCCCTGCCCATCGAGTGGGCCCAGCTTGCCAGAGCGCGCGGCCACAAGGTGCTCGTTATTACCTCAGTGGCACAATCGGCGCAAAATCCGAGTCGTCACCCTTCTGGCCAGAAACTGATGGAGCTGGCCGATCTGGTACTGGACAACTGCGTGCCGCCGGGCGATGGCCTGTGCGAGGTCAATGATCGGGTCACCGGCGCCTTCTCCTCCATCTCCGGCATGGTGCTGATCAATACGCTGGTAGTCGAAGCGCAGAAACTAGCGCTGGCACAAGGCGTAACCCCGCTTATTTTCTCCAGCCAGAATGTGGATGGCTTTAATAACGATGATGTTTACCGCCATTTCCAAGGGCGATTGAAGTCGATGTAAGCAATTAAGATATTGTCGCGGTAAACGTTGGGCTTCACTTCGTTCAGCTCCAACCTACGATGTTTGGCCCAACATACGAGATGTTCCAGAAAAGAGCACTCATAGATGAAACGTATTCTGATTATTGGCAACTCTGGATCGGGTAAAAGTTGGTTGGCTGCTCGATTGGCTGAGCAGTTAACTATCCGCGAGGTCAATCTGGACACCATTGTCTGGCAGCCGGGCGGCTTTAACCAAAAACGGCCCCAGCATGAGATTGACCATGCCATCCAAACACTTGCTCAAGAGCCCTCATGGGTGGTCGAAGGGGTATTTGGTGCCCTGGCCGAGCAACTGCTTGATGCCGCCAATACCCTGCTTTTTCTGGATCTCGACTGGTCGGTATGCCGTGATTCACTGCTATCGCGCGGATCACAAAGTGCCAGGCAACGGGATGCCGTAGCAGCCGAAGAGAGCTTTCAACAACTGCTGGTGTGGGCATCGGAATATGGGCAGCGAGCCGGCAAAAGCTCCCGCCAATTCCATCGCGAGCTGTTTGATCGATTCCCAAACGAAAAACACCGTTTCACGACTCGCACAGAGGTAAATCTCTATCTTAACCAACTAGTAACTAGCCATTGGAGTTTGAGCGCTGGTCACAACTAAGGTGGCTAGTTCCTGTAGAGGATAAATATGGGGCGTAGAACAGAGTTAATATGTGTAGCATCAGGCATCATCAATTCTTTTGCGAGTAGAAACAATGATATAGATGGATACTGGGGATTAGGAAAACTGTACAAAGCTCTTGAATCTGAAGAGTCAAAAATCGTTTCTATAGAGTTGATTACCAAAGTCGTAACTCCAGATATAAATGAATTGAAGCTCATGTCTCTATCATATTCAGAATTGCTTACTAAATTAGTATGTAATAAGAAAATACCTATCCACTGGATAGTTTCTGTCACAATAACATCTGAATTTGAAGCAGAATACCAACACCACTACCATTTCTGGCGTCGTGATCTTGGTAAGCCTTGTAACCTGACTTGCACTATTGTTGATGATATGGGCAATAATCATACGGCTAAGGCATACGTTAACTGCTTACCACACAATCCACATAAAGAGCTGAGAAGTTTAAGAGTTAAATGACTTTTAAAAACTTAGTGTAAGTAAATAGTTGAACACCAAGACAAAAAATTATGAAAGCACGCGCAATTTATTTATTGTTTTTCCTCGGGTTATCCAGCCAAATCACATTTGCTAATGAAACCGGATCTCAAGTTCCACCTCGGACAGAAGACTACCCTGCACCAGCCGCATATAAAGGTAAGCCAGCCAAACTTTCACTAGACTCTGAATTGGCCAGAACATTCCGAACCCGACTTACCGCCGCCTTGTCACAAAAGCCAGTATATGCAGGTGAATATGTACTGACAGGCTGGGGATGTGGTTCATCAGGTTGTTATGATCAAGTTCTTGTCAACAAACGCACGGGCAAGGTACTTGATATGGTATTTAATGCTTATAGCTCATATGATGTAAATGATGAATCTGATATCCGTGTGGGAGAATGGATTGAATCACCCCAAATTGATAGCCGCCTTCTTACAACGGTTAAAGTTGAAAACAGTCAAGACGGAAAACATTTTGTTTATTACACGAACTATTACATTGTTGATAAAAACCAGCTCACGCTTATAAAAACTGTCCAAGACAGTAAATAAAATACGAAAGCAACACTTTTCAAAAACTCACGCAGAAGAATAAATTACCATGAAATATCTTGTCATCATTACAGCTTTATTGCTGTGTTTCTCCGTCTCAGCAAAGACAAACTCATCTTATATGATTGACGGAGTCAAAATTGAAATACAAAAAGAAAATGACTGTTATTATTTATTGGCTACCGGAAAAGAGAAAGAAACACTGATATGTGTTGATGATGAACTTCAATCTGACATTATCAGAAAAGATTTCAACTTTGACGGTTACAAAGATATCGCAATCTCTAGCTCTCTCGGCATGGTAAATACCGTCTTTTATGTATTCTTGTATGACCATATAAATGCAGCATTTAAAAAGTTAAAATTTGCGGACTATAAAATGCCCGCCTCTGCCTGCGGGGATCTCTATAACCTTGCAGTTCGATTAGACGATCTTTCTTTGGTTAGCTCTTGCCGCTCCGGCCCTGTATGGTATTACGACACTTACGAATATAATCCTCAGGGTGAACTCTGGCTATATAAAACAACAGAGTATCAGATCCAGAACTCCGAGATTGAGACCTTCCCTCTTTACGAGCACACATTTAATAATAAGGGTGATAAACTGGACACCGTTGCGATTGACTTTGATGGCAAGAAAATTCTCTGGCCAGTCACATCCGAGAAAGTGTTTCTCTACTCATCACCTGAAAAAACATCAAAGACCAAAGCCTATCTTATTCATAATGACAAGGTAGAAATTCTCGGGCAAAAAGATGATTGGATTAAAATTCGCTTTGCCTCCAGAAAAGGCCCGCTTATCCGCTGGATTTATCTTCCAGAAGCAATAGCCAAAAGTTAACCTGCAAACTTGAATTTTTACAGGCATTCAGATTCTCGCGTAATCAATATCAATCCAGTAAGGTGCAATAAGCGCAGCGCATTGCACCTCTATCTTTGCCACCACCCAGCCTGCCCAAACAGGCGGTGCAATTCACTTCGTTCATTGCACCCTACGGTGCGTCTATGACTGTGGTTTTTCTTGCCCGTTGTGGTGGGCTGTCTGGCACCGATGGTGCAACCCATTTATCCAGCTTGTTCTGCTCGCACCTCCCCTGCGCCCCCTCTCGCTTCCCGCCAGCGGGGGCATTTCTGTGCGTTGGCTCACATCCCGCAGCCGTTTTTCACCTCACAAATTTATAGAAAGAGCGCGCCCATCCGCTGAGTAAAAACTCACCGCACGGCCAAAGCGCTGAACCACGAACAAACACAACCAATTGATTTTAATCATCAATAAAAACATGAGCGATTCAATCTTCCCCCGTTTCAGCAGCTGTTCAGCTTTGCGATCAGGGTCACACTCAAGGTGATGGCGCACAAAAATCCAGTTATTCGCACATTTGTCCGATAGGGTGACCTCTCCCCCGGCGCGATAATAGTCGGGTCAATTTTGTCTGCATACCGGCCTGCAAGGGCGGCATGCCAACAGGCTCCGGCAACGGAGCGGGGAGAGCGCCATGATAACCACCTTGATCAATGAACATCTGATCAACCTCGATTTGAAAGCGACGCGTAAGGAAGAGGTCTTCACCGAGATGGCCCGCCTGCTGGTCGCGCAAGGCAAGGTCAGCGACGAGCAGCAGTTCGTCAAGGATCTGTGGGCCCGTGAAGAGCTGGACAACACCGGCTTTGAAGAGGGTGTTGCCCTGCCCCACGCCAAGAGTGCGGCGGTCAGCACCCCGGCAGTCGCCATCGGCATCAGCCGCAACGGCATCGACTACGGCGCCGAAGATGGCAAGCCGTCCAAACTGTTCTTCATGATTGCCTCCCCGGCAGGTGGCGCCAACCACCATATCGAGGTGCTGGCCGAGCTCTCCGCCAAGCTGATTGAAGAGGGCTTTATCGATGCCCTGCTGGCAGCCAAAACCCCGGCCGATGCGCTGGCACTGCTGCTGGCCAAGAAAGAGGAAGCGGCTGCCGCACCTGCGGCCAACAAGGGGCTGATCATCGGTGTCACCGGTTGCCCGGCCGGTATCGCCCACACCTATCTGGCGGCCGAGTCGCTGGAGCGCGCCGCCAAGGAGCTGGGTTATGAGGTGAAGGTGGAGACCAACGGCTCTATCGGCGTCAAGAACAGCCCGACCGCAGACGAGATCGCCCGCGCCGCCGCCATCGTGGTGGCCTGCGACAAGCAGGTAGACATGGCCCGCTTTGCCGGCAAGCCCCTCATCAAGACCGGCGTAAAGGCCCCCATCAAGGATGGCAAGGGTCTGATTGAGCAGGCGCTGAAAGCCCCCGCCTATGTGGCGGACAAGGATGAGAAGAAGGGTGACGAGAAGCGCGCCAGCGGCGGCAGCTCGGATCTCTATCGCTACCTGATGAACGGCGTATCGCACATGATCCCGTTCGTGGTGACCGGTGGTCTGCTTATCGCCCTGTCACTGGCCATCGGCGGCAACCCGACTCCGAGCGGCATGCAGATCCCGGAAGGGAGCATGTGGAACCAGATCCTCAACGTGGGCGTGGCCGCCTTCACCCTGATGATCCCCATTCTGGCGGGCTATATCGCCTACGCCATCGGTGACCGTCCGGCTCTGGCCCCGGGCTTTATCGGCGGCTGGATCGCCAACAACGGCAGCTTCTACGGCGCTGACGCCGGTACCGGCTTTATCGGTGCCATCATTGCAGGCCTGTTGGTCGGCTATCTGGTGCGCTGGATTGCCACCCGTCAGTACCACAAGATGGTGCAACCGCTGGTGCCGATCCTGATCGCCCCCATCGTCGGGTCGCTCTTTATCGCTGCGGTATTCATCTTCATCATCGGCGCCCCGATTGCCGACATGATGACTGGCCTCAACGCCATGCTGCTCTCCATGAGTGGTGGCAGTCTGGTGCTGCTGGGTATTGTGCTGGGTGGTATGGCGGGCTTTGATATGGGTGGCCCGGTCAACAAGGTGGCCTTCCTCTTCTCCGTCGGCATGATCGCCTCCGGTCAGACCCAGTTCATGGGTGCCATGGCTTGCGCCATCCCGGCCGCGCCCCTTGGCATGTCGCTGGCTACCGTGCTCGGTCGCAAGCTCGGCATCTTTGACGAGTCTGAAATCGAAGCGGGCAAAGCCGCCGGTGCCATGGGTCTGGTGGGTATCTCCGAAGGGGCGATTCCGTTCGCCGCCCGTGACCCGCTGGCCGTCATTCCGGCCAACGTGCTGGGCAGCATGACCGCCGCCGTGATGGCCTTCCTGTTCGGCATCACCAACAGCGTTGCCCACGGTGGGCCCATCGTGGCCCTGCTGGGTGCCGTCAACAAGCCGCTGCTGGCCCTGCTCTGCATGATCTGCGGTGCCATCGTCACCGGCGTGGTGGCGGTTGCCCTGAAAAAGCTGCGGGTAAAAAAGAGTGACGAGGTAACCCTGGCCAAGGCGGCCTGAGTTACCCCTCCCCGAGCCACGAACGCTCGCAAACCATAAACATGAGGCCACCACAGGGTGGCCTCTGCTTTTTCCTTGTCTTTTTCCTTGTCGGCCTCAACACCCTCTTTGTCGCCCCCTTTCTTGCCACGCCAAAGCAGCGCCTCGTTTGCCGTGCTATTCCCTCTCCACCCACCCCGACACCGGCGGAAATATCGCCAATCCTGGGTCAGCTCTGTGATTGCACTCACGCTTTGCCCGCGAAATCGCAAAAACTAGGAAATTTTCCTAACTGCCCTAGGGATGGCTCTCAAGCCATTTTTTCCGCCCCTGATTAGAGTCACCCCACCTGATGTCGTGACCCGCACCACGACGGGCGAAATGCCCCGTCCTTCGGCAGCGGGCCCGGGTTTACACGGGCAGAAGCAGGCTAGCCGGCCACCCTTTTGCCCCCTTTCCGTGGCGTGACCTCCCATAACTGCACAACAACGCAAGGGGCGCGGCGGAATAGCGTCTATCTCGCAGAGGATGAACGAAAATGTTGAAATTTCTTGAACAGGTCCGGGTTCCCACCCTCGACCTGCCGGTAGAAGCCCGGCGCAAACTCTGGTTCAAGCCGTTTATGCAATCCTATCTGGTTGTATTTATTGGCTATCTGACCATGTATCTGATCCGCAAGAACTTCAACATTGCGCAGAATGACATGATCCAGTCCTACGGTCTCTCCATGACCGAGCTCGGCATGATCGGCCTTGGCTTCTCCATCACCTACGGGGTGGGCAAGACCATCGTCTCCTACTATGCCGACGGCAAGAACACCAAGCAGTTCCTGCCGCTGATGCTGATCCTCTCCGCGCTGTGCATGCTGGGCTTCAGTGCCAGCATGGGCGGCACCGGTTTCAGCCTCTACTTCATGATCTTCTTCTACGCCCTGAGCGGTTTCTTCCAGAGCTGTGGCGGCTCCTGCAGCTACTCCACCATCACCAAGTGGACTCCCCGCAACAAGCGCGGCACCTATCTGGGCATGTGGAACCTCTCCCACAACGTGGGCGGTGCCGGTGCGGCCGGTGTGGCGCTGTTCGGTGCCAACTACCTGTTTGATGGTCACGTGCTCGGCATGTTCATCTTCCCCTCCATCATTGCGCTGATCGTCGGCTTTATCGGCCTGCGCTTTGGTAGCGATTCGCCGGAAGCCTACGGCCTTGGCAAGGTGGAAGAGCTGTTTGACGAAGTGGCGAGCGAAGAGGATATCGCCACCGAGGAGCAGAAGCTGACCAAGTGGCAGATCTTCGTGAAGTACGTGCTGCTAAACAAGGTGATCTGGCTGCTCTGCTTTGCCAACATCTTCCTCTACGTGGTGCGTATCGGTATCGACCAGTGGTCCACCGTCTATGCCCACCAGGAGCTGGGCTTCTCCAAAGACGTGGCTATTCAGGGCTTTACCTTCTTCGAAGTGGGCGCTCTGGTCGGCACCCTGATGTGGGGCTACCTCTCCGATCTGGCCAACGGCCGTCGTGGTCTGGTTGCCTGCGTGGCACTGGCGCTCATCATCGCGACCCTGGGTCTCTACCAGCACGCCACCACCCAGTTTATGTTCCTGGGCTCCCTGTTCACCCTGGGCTTCCTGGTGTTTGGTCCGCAACTGCTGATCGGCGTCGCCGCCGTGGGCTTCGTACCCAAGCAGGGCATCAGTGTGGCCGATGGCGTCAAGGGCACCTTCGCTTATCTGATTGGTGACAGCTTCGCCAAACTGGGTCTGGGCATGATTGCCGATGGCACCCCCATCTTCGGCCTGACCGGCTGGACCGGCACCTTCGCGGCGCTGGACATGGCAGCAGCCGCCTGTCTGGTGCTGATGGCCTGCGTGGCAATTGCCGAAGAGCGCAAGATCCGCCGCATCAAGCGCGAGCTGAAAGCCGCCGAACTGGCGACCCAGACCGCCTGATAGTCATAACAACCGACGCAGATTGTTCAGGGCTACCCACACGGGTAGCCCTTTTTGTTTAGCCAAACTAAATACTCAAGTGGCCCTTTTGCGCCATTTTTGCGGCCCAAAGCCCTATCGAGATCCCACTTTTGGCCGGGGCTTTTGGCAAAAAATCCCCGCCGGCGTTATCTTGTTGGCCCCCCGTTTCGCACAGTCCAGAGCCAATGAAGATCATTGCCGTCACCGCCTGCCCGACCGGCATCGCCCACACCTATATGGCAGCCGAAGCGCTGCAAAAAGCCGCCGCCGCCCTCGGCCTCAAGATCAAGGTCGAAACTCAGGGCGCCATGGGGATGGAGAACTCCCTCACCGCCCGCGACATCGCCAGCGCCGATCTGGTGCTGATCGCCTCCGACATCGATATCGAGCAGAAGGAGCGTTTCCTCGGCTGCCATATCCATCGGGTGAGCCTCGAAACCGTACTGCTCGATGCGCAGGCGGTGCTGAGATCACTGCCCCGGCCCAGCTGATGCTAAGCCGCGAGATCACCTTCTACTGCCATCAGGGGATGAGCATTGCCCGCACCAAGCAGCTGAGCCGGCTGGCGGGGATGTTCAAATCCTGCATTCGCTGCGCCAACCTCACCCGGCGCCAGACGGTTATCGCCAGCAATCAGCTCTCCCTGCTCACCCTCGCCACCCAGCCCGGCGATCTCTGCCAGTTGCAGATCGAGGGCAACGACGCCGAGCTGGCCCATATGGCCTTCACCTGCTGGTGCGGCGAGCAGGGTCAGCCACTGGTGCGCCCCGCCAGCGCCGCGCTGGCCGAGCTGCGTCTGGCAAGCGCCCTGCCCGACTACCACTTCGCCCTGCGCCAGCTGGCTCACAGTCCCGTCACTCTGACCAAGAGCGAGGCGCTCGAACACCTGATCGACCTGCTGCCCGCCGAGCTGGTCAGCGACAGAGCCCCGCTGGAGGAGGCGATCAGTCGGCGCGAGCAGATCGCCGCCACCATCATCTGCCCGGGCCTCGCCATGCCCCACGTGCTTTGCGAGGGGATAAGCCAACCCGCCCTGAGCCTGCTCAGCAGCCCGGCCCCCATCGAGTGGGGCTCGCAGCTCGGGCCGGTGCAGACCATCATCCTGCTGGCGGTGCCGACCGGCTGCGGGCGCGACACCCTGCTCCCCCTCACTCGGCTGGCCCGCGCCCTGATGGACGAAGTGATAAGCGGCGCCCTGCTGCAAGCAAGCTCGGCCCCCGCCAGACAAGCCATCGTGATTGAAAACCTGCTCGGTTGACCCTCGGCCGAAAGCTGCCAATTTTCCCGAGCTCTCTTTACCAACCACTCCCATTCATCCTGCCGTCAGCCCCCTGTGGTACACTCGCTGCCATTCCCACTTGCCAATCCGCTATCCGATGAAATCTGCCCGATCCCGACTCTCGCTGCCAAACCGTCCCGCCCGCGATGGCGCTCCCCGCTCTGCTGCCCGGCCAGCCGAATCCCGCCACGTTGCGGCGCGCAAGCCGGAGCTGGCCCCCGAGGATCGCAAGCTGCTCCTGTTGAACAAGCCCTACATGGTGCTCTGCCAGTTCACTGACGAGGCGGGCCGCGAGACCCTCAAGGATTACATCAAAGAGCCCGGCATCTACGCCGCAGGCCGGCTTGACCGCGACAGCGAGGGGCTGTTGCTGCTCACCAACGATGGCAAGCTGCAGGCGCGCCTCACCCAGCCGGGGGAGAAGACCCCCAAGACCTACTGGGTGCAGGTGGAAGGCATTCCGAGCGAAGAGCAACTGGCCGCCCTGCGCGCCGGTGTCGAGCTCAACGATGGCATGACCCTGCCCGCCGGGGCCCGCATCATGGATGAGCCTGCGGTGTGGCCGCGCAATCCGCCCATTCGCGAGCGCAAGGAGATCCCCACCTGCTGGCTGGAGATCAAGATAGTGGAGGGGCGCAACCGGCAGGTGCGGCGAATGACCGCCCATATCGGCCACCCCACTCTGCGCCTTATTCGCTACGCCATCGGTGACTGGACCCTCGATGGTCTGGCCCCCGGCGAGAGCCGCGCCCTGCCCGCTCCCGAGTTGGCGCCCGCCCCGCGCAGGGCACAGGCACCCAACAAACCGCGCAGTCAGGGCACGGGCAGCAACAATCCGCGCTCTGCCCAACCGACCCGAAGCCCCCATGGTCAGGGCCAGGGGCGCGACAGCCGTGACACGAGCCCGCGCCCGGCCAATCGCAGTAGCGGCCGTGGCACCGCACGCCGGCCGGCCCGCAGCAAACCCTCGGAATAACGTACAGCCTGCTGGCAATCGAACAGTCCCGCTGGCAATCGAACACTACAGAACAGCGCTGAATCGAGCCCCTGCTCCGACTGGGGGCCAAACCGGTAACGAGACAAGGAGTCCTTATGAGCGATAACCTTCCTGCATCGCAGGAGAAAACGCCGCACGAGCGCATGCAGGCCAGATTGACGGTCGCCGCGCTGGTGCAGTGGCAGGGCCGCTTTCTGGTGGTGGAAGAGGAGATAAAAGGCCAGCGCCGCTTCAACCAGCCCGCCGGTCATGTGGAGGCCGGTGAAGATCTGCTCACCGCCGCCTGCCGCGAGCTGAAAGAGGAGACGGGACTGACCGCCACGCCTACCTCCTGGCTTGGCACCTATCTCTACAAACCGGCCGACAGCGAGGTCACCTATGTGCGCACCGCCATCATCTTCGACCTTGAAAAAGCACCGGGTCAGCACCATCCAGAGGATCCTGACGGCGATATCCTCGCCTGCCACTGGCTCACCCTGGAGGAGATCGCCGAGTGCAAACCGGCCCTGAGAAGCCCCTTGGTATGGCAGTGCATCGAGGATTATCTGGCGGGAACACGCCTGCCGCTCTCGGCGCTCAAGGCCTTTATCCAGAGCTAGGGGTAAAGCAGGCATCCGCTGGCAATCGCCACAAGAAAAACGATTTCCTGTCGCAAGGTTCCTGATGGGGACAGTGGCATGGAGATGTGACCGGGGGCGCAAAACTCTGGTAGAATACGCCCCGTTTAAACGAACTGGTAACTTCGACTAATGACAGACAACAGCCAAATCAAGGTGATCGTCGGCATGTCCGGCGGCGTGGATTCTTCCGTCTCGGCCTACCTGCTCCAGCAGCAGGGCTATCAGGTCGAAGGCTTGTTCATGAAGAACTGGGAAGAAGACGACACGGACGAGTACTGCTCTGCCGCCCAGGATTTGGCTGATGCCAAGGCCGTCTGCGACAAGCTGGGGATGAAACTCCACACCATCAACTTCGCGGCCGAGTACTGGGACAATGTGTTCGAGCACTTCCTCGAAGAGTACAAGGCTGGCCGCACGCCGAACCCGGATATCCTTTGCAACAAGGAGATCAAGTTCAAGGCGTTCCTCGAATTTGCTGCCGAAGAGCTGGGTGCTACCTACATCGCCACCGGCCACTATGTGCGCCGTGACGACAGCACCGGCCGCCCGCGCCTGCTGCGCGGTCTCGATACCAACAAGGATCAGAGCTACTTCCTCTATACCCTGAGCGAGAAGCAAGTGGGTCAGAGCCTGTTCCCGGTTGGCGATCTGGAGAAGCCGGAGGTACGCCGCATCGCCGAGCAGCTGGATCTCATCACCGCCAAGAAGAAAGACTCCACCGGTATCTGCTTTATCGGCGAGCGCAAGTTCAAGGACTTCCTGGCCAAGTTCCTGCCCGCCCAGCCCGGTAAAATCGAGACCGTGGATGGCAAGGTGATCGGCGAGCATCAGGGTCTGATGTATCACACCCTGGGCCAGCGCAAGGGGCTCGGTATCGGCGGTCGCAAAGATGCCACCGAAGAGGCCTGGTATGTGGTCGACAAAGAGGTCGAACGCAACGTGCTGGTGGTGGCGCAGGGCGAACATCCCCGCCTCTACTCCGATGGTTTGATTGCCAGCCAATTGCACTGGGTGGATCGCACCCCCATTCGCGAGCCGCGTCGCTGCACCGTCAAGACCCGCTACCGCCAGCAGGATATCCCCTGCCTGATCCAGCCCATCGACGACGAGACCATCCGGGTCATCTTCGACGAGAAGCAGGCTGCGGTGACCCCGGGCCAGTCCGCCGTCTTCTACGACGGGGAAGTGTGTCTGGGCGGCGGCATCATCGAACAGCGTTTCAGCCATCCGGTTTGAGCCAATAGCAAAAGGCAGCATACGTGAGCGATAAATTCCAAGACAGAACCATGGCCTTTGCCGGCATCTGCCAGGCGGCCGCGCTGGTCCAGAAGGTGGCCCGCGACGGCAGCTGTGACGAGGCCGCCCTGCGCGAGAGCCTCTCCAGCATTCTGGTGACCAATCCGAGCCACCCGCTCGAGGTGTTCAACAACACCCATCTGGCCATTCGCGACGGCTACCGCGCGCTGGTCGAGCAGCTGGGTGCCGATGGCAGCCAGAAGAATGCCGAGCTGACCCGCTATGTGGTGAGCCTGATTGCGCTGGAGCGCAAGCTGGCCAAGCGCAAGGACATTCTCAACATGCTGGGTGAGCGGATCAGCCAGATCGGTCGCCAGCAACAGCACTTCGATCTGCTCGACGAGCAGATCCTGGCCAACATGGCGAGCATCTACAGCGACCTTATCAGCCCCATCGGGCCACGCATTCAGGTGGCCGGCACCCCGCTGTTCCTGCAGCAGCCGCTGGTGCAGCACAAGGTGCGCGCCCTGCTGCTGGCAGGCATCCGCGCCGTGGTGCTGTGGCGCCAGCTCGGTGGCAGCCGCACCCAGATCATCTTCGCTCGCAAGAAGATGGTGGAACTGGCCAAGCGTTACTAATCATTGGCTTGCGCGCAGGCAGAGGGAGGACAAGGTGAACAGCCGCACATCAGCCTTGATACACCCCGACCGGCGCGCAAGTGAATACGGATCCCCCACACCAATCATCAGGAGTTCACCCCATGGAGCTGTCCGCGCTGACTGCTGTTTCCCCGATTGACGGTCGTTATGGCGACAAGGCCGATGCCCTGCGCCCTATCTTCTCCGAATTCGGCCTGCTGCGTTTTCGCGTTGAAGTCGAGGTTCGCTGGTTGCAGAAACTGGCCAGCCACGCCGGGATCCCGGAAGTCCCTGCCCTGAGCGCGGCCGCCAACGCCCTGCTCGATGGCATCGTCAGCAACTTCAACGAGAGCGACGCCGCCCGCATCAAACAGATCGAGCGCACCACCAACCATGATGTGAAAGCGGTGGAGTACTTCCTCAAAGAGAAAGTCGAAGTGAACCCGGAGCTGGCGGCTGTCAGCGAGTTCATCCACTTCGCCTGCACCTCGGAAGACATCAACAACAACTCCCACGGTCTGATGCTGAAAACCGCCCGCGAAGAGGTCATCAAGCCTTATTGCGAGAAGCTGATCGGCGAGATCAAGCGTCTGGCTCACGAGTACCGTGACATGCCGCTGCTCTCCCGCACCCACGGCCAGCCGGCGACCCCGAGCACCATGGGCAAGGAGATGGCCAACGTCGCCTACCGTCTGGAGCGCCAGTACAAGCAGATCATGGCGGTGGAGATCCTCGGCAAGATCAACGGCGCAGTCGGCAACTACAACGCCCACATCAGCGCCTATCCGGAAGTGGACTGGCACCAGTTCTCCGAGGAGTTCGTTACCTCCCTGGGTCTGACCTGGAACCCCTACACTACCCAGATCGAGCCACACGACTATATCGCCGAGCTGTTCGATGCCATGGCCCGCTTCAACACCATCCTGATCGACTTCGACCGCGATGTGTGGGGTTACATTTCACTGGGCCACTTCAAGCAGCGCACCATCGCTGGCGAAATCGGCTCCTCCACCATGCCGCACAAGGTCAACCCCATCGACTTCGAGAACTCCGAAGGCAATCTGGGTCTGGCCAATGCCGTGTTCCAGCATCTGGCGAGCAAGCTGCCCATCTCCCGCTGGCAGCGTGATCTGACCGACTCGACCGTGCTGCGCAATCTGGGTGTTGCCATCGGCTATTCCCTTATCGCCTACCAGTCCACCCTCAAGGGTATCTCCAAGCTGGAAGCCAACGACGCCGCCATGGCCGCCGATCTGGATGCCAACTGGGAAGTGCTGGCCGAGCCGATCCAGACCGTGATGCGCCGCTACGGTATCGAGAAGCCCTACGAGAAGCTCAAAGAGCTGACCCGTGGCCGCCGCGTCGATGCCGAAGGGATGCGCACCTTTATCGACACCCTGGAGCTGCCGGAAGCGGTCAAGGTCGAGCTGAAGAAGCTGACCCCGGCCAACTACATCGGTGACGCCCAGCGTCTGGTTGATCTGCTGAAATAAGCGGATAAATGACACTACCGGGGCCCTGTGCATGATCTGCAACAGGGCCCCGGTTATTTTATGTGGCACCCTATACACGGTTTGCAAGAGGGCTTGCCCGAGGCCGGCAGCCGCCTCTGGCAAGACCTCTCCTGACCTTTGTCGAACCCTTTGACGAGAAGATCTATGTACGAACTCAATCTGGATATCGCTCACTTCCTCGAGCACTACTGGCAGAAGCGCCCGCTCCTTATCAAGGGCGGCTTCAAAGACTTTCAGGATCCCATCAGCCCGGATGAGCTGGCGGGTCTGGCCATGGAGGAGGTGGTAGAGTCCCGTCTGGTCACCCGTTTCGAGGGCAAGTGGGATGCGGCCCACGGCCCCTTCGAATCCTATGACCATCTGGGCGAAGAGAACTGGACCATTCTGGTACAGGCATGCAACCACTGGGCCCCCGAGGTGAACGAGCTGGCGGTGCCGTTCCAGTTCATTCCGGGCTGGCGCTTTGACGATGTGATGGTGAGCTTCTCCACCCCTCACGCGGGTGTCGGCCCCCACATCGACAACTACGATGTCTTCATCACCCAGGGTATCGGCAAGCGCCACTGGCGGGTTGGCGATGCCAAGCCCCTCAACGAGTTTGCCGCCCACGCCGCATTGCTGCACTGCGAGCCATTCGAGGCGATCATCGACGTCATCATGGAGCCGGGCGACATCCTCTACATTCCGCCCGGATTCCCCCACGAAGGCTACGCCATCGAGCCCTCCATGAACTTCTCGGTGGGCTTCCGCGCGCCGGATGCCAAGGCGCTTATCTCCTCCTTTGCCGATCACCTGATCGACAACGAGGTGCGTACCGAGCGTTACGGCGATGCCGACCTCAAACCCCGTGCCCGTCACGGCGAGATCCAGCCCCACGAGCTGCATCGTCTGCGCGAGCTGATGCAACAGGCGCTCGATGACGAGACCCTGTTCAAGGAGTGGTTCGGCACCATGATCTCAGAGGCCAAGCACGATCTGGATGTCAATCCGGTCGAGCCGGACTACAGCGCCGAGGAGGTAGCCGACCTGCTGACCCAGGGCGAGCCTGCCATCAAGGTGCCGGGCCTGCGCAGCGTCTGGTTCAGCGGCGAGAGCCAGCAGTGCTATATCGATGGCGAAGCCTGGACCCTGCAGAGCGAAGATGCGGCAGCCATTTCGCTGTTGTGTGACAAAGACATCATCACTCAGGCCGACATGGTGGAGCTGGCCGATCAGGCCGGTTTCCTGCAACTGCTGACCCGACTGGTCAACCGCGGGTACTGGTTCTTCAACTGATCCGACAACCGTCGCGCAGAGATAAAAAAGGAGGGGTATCCCTCCTTTTTCTGTTTAATGCAGCGCACATCATTTATGAAAAAGAAAGAGCACCAGCATAGTCGCGAGCAGGGCTCCAACCAGGATCAGGGTCGTGGATGAGAAATGCCTCTGACCGTCCCCCGCTTTCCAATTTGCATATATCGTTGCCAACACATCACTGACCACCACAATCCCTGCCGTCAGTACAATAAAGCTCGCCATGCTCAAACTTTGTCCCGGAATAGCCAAAGTCAGCCATGAAATGATCACCCAGTGAATGCAGTAAATCGGGGTAACATTTTTACTCCAGCGACCCGCGATATCCTTGATAAAACCAGGTACATAACGTACCAGATAACTCAATATAGCGAGTTCAAATATGACACCACCAGTAAAAGTGATATTATCCGTCAAGATATGATGGTAATAACCAGTCTCAAGATTCATACCTGTTGGAATAGAGAACAAAAAATTGAAAAGGTATATACCGAAGAAAAATACGACTGCCGCAACAACCCCCGATATCAGATAAAACTTTCTTTTATCAGTGCAGCGGATCAGATAATCGCCAAAAATATATCCGGCGATGGGGTAAAATGCCCATGTCAGGAATGGGAAATATGAACTTTCATTACTTCCCCAAAAAAGTCCAGCCAGAGAAGATACGGGCAGAGTCTGGGTTTGCACTGGCAATAGCAAAATATTTATCAGGGCAAAAACCAATCCGGTGATACCGATAGCAATCTTGTTAAACTGGAAGAAATTGAAGCCAGCAAACATGATCATTGCCAACCCTGAAAATTGCAGGATATCCACAATCATCAGCTCATTGAATCCCTTGTAGAGATAGCTGATGTCTGCGCTATTGAATCCCATAATTACGTTTGGGATGAATCCACGTACAAAACTGAGCAGGTAGGCTGTACATAGCAGAGCAAGACCACGCCAGGCCATTGATGCCGGTTGATTCTTCCTTGAATAATTTATGCCGATACCAAGCAGAAACATGAACATGGGGGCAGCAGGAATATCCCCATTAAAATCATTTATATCAGCCAGTAGTGTGTCCCATACTCCTGCATTGGCAAAAACCAATTGTACATGGATGATAATCATAAATAGCACGGCTAAGCCTCTGGCTATATCTAGCTCAGGTTGCCGACCACTGTTTACTTTATCCGGAGAAAACATATCTCACCTGCCTTTAATTCATATCACTGGTTACGGCATAGCCATGCAACAATATGGCATTGCTAACAATGCCATAACGTATAACCTCAAACTTATAGAGAAACTCGTCTTATATGGTCATTCCACCATAAACGTCATAAACATATCAAAGAACACACCAAAAAAGGCGATACTGATACCAAATATAAAAAGATAGAGAGTGTGTCTATAATAAGTCAGTGCATCATCATCCTGACGGACACTTAATATTCTGAACAATACAAAGATCATGCTCACTGTGCCAGAGAACACACACATGCCGATCAAATATGCCTGCCACGCAGAGCCAACATGTTCGACGTCACCACGCACCCATGTCGCCATATAATTGAGCAAAAAGCCCAAGATAATACCGTTGGCAGTTACCATTGGTGCTCGTAGATTGGTTATTTTATCATCTTTCATTTACTCCCCCTGAAACCGGAATTATATTCACATCACCATACTATCATCAGCGCTTATGAAATATAGATCCCGGTTGGTTACATGGCAAGAAGGAGCAATACCATGCAAGGTATTACTCCATCTCCAGATTTATATCTCCGTCTGCAGTTAAATTATTGTGTCAGTCGTGATCTGCCTCAAGGATTTTTTCTGCCGCATAGTAACCAGATTGCACTGCTGCCTCAAAAGTTGGGTAGATCATATAGTCGCCCGCCAACACTATCGAGTCATCATCACTGTTATTCAGTTTGAGCAATCTGTCATATGCCCCCAATGACATCACTGGATAGCCATATGGGAATCGCTCAATATCGTAACCTGTAATTTTTTTACTTGCTGCGGAAAATATTTTATCCAAATCACGATAGACATTCTTCAGCAACTCATGATCGCTCATGGTCAAAATTGACTGATCATGACTGGTCTTGGGAGCGATGTAGACAGAAATGATATTGGCTCGATCTTTTTTCTGCTGATCGTAAAACCGTTCAACCCAGGTAGCATCATAAACATCAGTGAAGAAGTAACTGTCTGGCACGGCCAAATCAAACGCCTTGTCAAATATCGGCGTATCAGAGAATAGTGCGACCGTAACATAAGGAGCGTAAGTTATCCCCTTCATGATCTCTTTACGCTCTGACGACAAAACAGCATCAGCGATCTTCAGAGTCACCGGAGCCGGGGTCGCAATGACAACTCTCCTGGCCAGAATAGTGGCTTGCTTGCCCCCTTTTTGGGTGTATACCACTGCATAATTTTCACCTTGTCTGGTAATACCGGTGACTGTACTCCCGGCTCTGAGCTTGCCATTCAACGCATGCCCCAACTTGTCAGTCAGCTCGGAGATACCCTTGGTAAAGGTGTAAGAGTTGGAACTCTCTTTTTTCGCCTCTGCATACTGCTCCGCAGCACTGCCAGGTTCATCATCCAGCACATAACCATGTTCGTCATCGTCATAATCAAATGCGACCTCGGGGATCAGACTCAGTGCAGATATCTCCTGCAGACCAGCCCCAAAAAGCCCACGGCTGGTCACATTGTATTTATCTATATAAACCTCAGGAATTCCATTCGCTGTTAACCAGCTTTTGGCATCCATATAATCCATTTTTTTCGTACGATCATTATATTCCGTATCAGGTATTTCATCGTAATGCTTATATTCTGATGAAATTAGTTTGATGAAATTATTATATGTTTCCAGATCACTATGCTTTATCAAATGTCTGGCAATACCATCACTACCATAACTGATAGATTCCCCATCATAAATAGCATCCATTGGTGAGGGGATTTCTTTCATTTCAAGACCGAGCTTGCTCACCATACCTGCCAGCACATCATCGGGCTCCCCCAGATATTCTGTACCTTTGGCATAGGTAAACTGTTTATGGTGTCCTGAAGAGGTACGCCCACCAACAGTGTCATTTTTTTCCAACAAGACAAGATCTTTATCTTTCAGAAAATATCCTGCGGTAAGACCTGATATACCGCCACCGACGATCACTATATCATGAAACTCAACTTGAGCTGGCTGCACGCCAGACTCACGAGCACAAAGAATAGTTACCGGCAGCAAACAACATATACCTATGAAGGCAACCTTCTTATTTAAACCATTTCTTATATTATTCTGCATAGTGTCACCTCTATCTTTTCCATCACCCATTTTACGTTCATTAAGGGATGCGATTTAGACCGGAGGAGATAACCTCATCAGCTGCCCTTACACCAGATAAATAGGCACCATGTACCGTCTGAAAGAAGTGTCTCTCGGTCGCCTCACCAGCAAAAAAGAGACGATGTGCAATACTCTTCGCCAAATCGTCCCTAGCCTTGGGAGTTGCGCCCAATCCGTTGTATGAATAAGCTCCCATAGCATAAGGATCCGCACTCCAGCGTGTAATCAAGTAGCTCACCGGGTCTGGAATATTTGCACCATACATGGCTCTCAATGCTGCCATCGCACTGGACACTGTATCCTGATCGTCCAGCTGTTCAACATGAAGCGCAAACTCGGCAGCATTAAAGCCAATCAAAACTGGCTGATTGGTATGTTTGGCCAAGCTGGCCCATTCAACCCATTGTCCTTTATTGCCAGTATCGGGGATATTGTTAATCCAGTCGTAGCGAGTATCCCAAAATGCGTAGGGGAAATGGAGGCAACATTTATTCAGCGTACCAACACCAAGTTTTTTAATTGCTTGTGCTTTCCTGCCTGGCAATGGTGGTTGAAATTCCACACGACCTGATTTCAAAACGCCCAGTGGTAAAGTGACAATTACTTGCGCAGCTTGATATGTCCGGCTTTTTGTTTTAACGATAACCTCTGCATTACTCTCATATTCAACTTTTATAATTTCCTGTTCAAGCCGGATATCTAAATCCTGAGCAAGGTACTCGACAACGGACTGATAACCGTTATACAAAACCCATTCATCACCAGAAAAATCTTCATCACTATCAAACCAATATGAAGAGAGCTGTTCTATGGATCCGCCATACTCATGCTCTATGGTGCTACTTAAAACAAAATCGATAATTCGTTGTTCTTCTTCAGAGCGTGAGGAGTAGGAAAGATGGGAGTAAATGCCATCCCGCAATGAGACATCACGTTCCGCATCCTGCAAAATCATTATTGCAGCAGATATTTCATCTTCAATCAAAGTAAGGCGTGCATACTGGGATGAACTCAGTTTATGAGAACCGCCATAAAAAATATCTGCGCTCTCCGAATCGGTGGAAAAGTGCTTGATACCCAGCTCATCAACCAATCTTGAAACAGGATTTTGTGGCCCGGCACCGTGAATCCATGTTGCCCCAAGATCGATAGCAGGCCCCGCCCACTGCGAAGAGGTATGCAAACGCCCCCCAATACGATCCCGGGCTTCAAGTACCAATACGTGGTATCCGGCATCACGCAATTTTTTAGCCGCGACAAGACCTGCCACACCGGCGCCAATCACTATGACTTGCCATCTATCGGTAACCGCAGAATTCAACTCGCCCATGGTATTAGCGTCTCCTCTCCTATGACCAAGTTGCCAGTAAACCGATTGGTTAGAGGCAATATTGTCACTGCAACCGGTGAAACATTTCAGACAACATTCACTCTTTTTGAGCGACCGCTCAAAACTACTGTAAGGGCTTGCTACAAGTCAATAGCAACATCACTATCAAACGCTGTTTCTTGAATCATGCAGTGAGAAGAATGGGGATGAGCCATCCAGCAAACAGCCGCATCCATGCAGTGAATATGATGGGGATACAGACAGGGGCAGAGGAAAAATACTATTTAAAATCAATAGTAATGCATGATTGAACATGACAGATGGCTCGTTTCACCATCACTACTGCCCTATGTGAAAACCTGTACGACAAAAGGCGCCTTATGGCGCCTTTTTTATTGCTATGTGCCCAACGGTTCAGCCAGGAATGGCGCCGCTGTTGAAGGTAAAGCTGTAGCTATCGCCACGGCAGAGGCTCTGGCTCACCTCCAGCAGCTCACCCTGAGCCGTGTAGCTGCGCTGCATCACGGCCAGCACCGGCATGCCGACCGGCAATCCCAGCATGGCGCTCTCGGTCTGGCTCGGCACCTGCTGGTGGATCTGGTACTGCTGGGCGACAGGCTCAATCCCCTCCTCTCGCCAGTGGGCGTAGAGCGAGCCCTCCAGCAGATCGGGGCGGGGCAGGAACTGGCGAGGGATATAGGTGGTCTCGATGGAGGTGGGGTCATCGTTGACGCAGCGCACCCGGCGGATCTTGGCGATTTCTGTGCCCTCAGCCACCCCCATCAGGGCAGCCTGCTCGGCGCTGGCGGCCACCAGCTCGCGCGCCAGCCAGCGATCGCTCAGCGCCCCGAGCTGGCTCAACTGGGCGGTAAAACTGCCACCGGCGAGGTTATAGGTAAACGGAGCGTGCACGACGGTGCCCTTGCCCTGCTGCTTGATCACCAGCCCCTGCTCCGCCAGCAGGGAGATCCCCTTGACCACGGTGGCCCGGGAGAGGGCGAGACTGTCGGAGAGCTGACGCTCGGAGGGGAGCACGCAGCCGTGGGGCAGCAGTTTGCGCCCGATAGCCTGCTGCAGCCCCTGCGCCAGAATGAGATAGAGCGGCTCATCCCCTGCACAGGCCAGCCGTTGTTTCAACTCGTCAAACAGGTGTTCAGCACTCTCTCTCTGCATAGCGCTCTCGTCTAAAGATGCAAAAACATAAACAAATGGGTCCAGTCCACTTTACTTTAAAATGCGTTATGGTTCACACTGGACTGACACTGGATGTGTATAATACCCATTGGACTGCAACTGGACTACACAAAAAGGTGATCGATATCGTCATGACCCCATCAAGCTCTACCTCACTTCAACAGCAGCGTATTCTGGGTTGTCTCTATGGACAAGCGGTGGGCGATGCCTTTGGCATGCCATCGGAGCTCTGGTCCCGCGAGAAGGTGCGTGCCTTCTTCGGCTGGATCCATGACTTCCTCGACGGCCCCGAGGAGAACATCGCCGCCAACGAATTCGTGCGCGGCCAGTTTACCGATGATACCAGCCAGATGGTTGCCCTGATGGATGCCATCATCGAGGAGCAGGGGGAGATCAAACCACTGACCATCGCCCGCCACATCATGAAGTGGGCCGAGGGGATCGACGCCTTTAGCAAAAATATTCTGGGCCCTACCTCCAAGGGAGCCCTGATCGCCCTGCAGCAGGGGATCCCCCTTGAGGAGATCCAGGCCAACGGCGTGACCAACGGCGCCCCGATGCGTATCGCCCCCATCGGCTGCCTGATGCCGACCAGTGACAAGGAGGCCTTTATCGAGGCCGTGCGCCTTGCCTGCGTGCCGACCCACAAGTCGGATATCGCCATCGCTGGCTCCGTAGTGATCGCCTGGGCCATCAGCCGCGCCATTGAAGGGGCCAAGTGGGCAACCATTCGTACCGAACTGCCCCCCCTCGCGCAAGAGGTGCAGAGCCGTTTCGCCTCCACCTTCAGCGCCTCCCTTGGCCGCCGCATCGAACTCGCCTTCACCGCTGTCGACAAAGCACCGACCATCGAATCGGGTCTGGACGATATCTATGACCTGATCGGTTCCGGCATGGATGTGATTGAATCTATCCCCGCCGCGCTGGGCATAGTGGAGCTCTCCGAAGGGGATCCCATGCTCTGCGCCCAGCTGTGCGCCAACCTTGGCGGCGATACCGACACCATAGGTGCCATGGCCACCGCCATCTGCGGTGCCCTCAGCGGCATCTCGGCCCTGCCGCTGGCAGCGCGCCAACTGATTGATCAAGCAAACCGGATTGACTTCGGCCCCTATGCCGAAGCCCTTGCTCACTATCGGCAACAGGACGTATGACTATGAGCCAGCAAGCAACCGAGATGCAGCCGGAACAGACTTCCAGCGGCATCGATCTCATCCCTCCCCACGAGCGAACCAAGCAACCGGCGGAGCTCTTCTTCGTCTGGTGTGCCGCCAATATCGGCATTCTGGGGGTCGTCTACGGCGCCGTGGTGGTCTCCTTTGGCCTCTCCTTCTGGCAATCGCTGCTGGCGGCGGTTGCCGGGGTCGCCTCTTTCGCGCTGGTGGGGATCACCAGCATGGCGGGCAAGCGCGGCCGCACCACCACCCTCACCCTCTCCCGCATCTGCTTTGGCAAGCGGGGCAATATCGCCCCCACCGCCTTCTGCTGGATCAACCTGATGGGCTGGGAAGCAGTCAATCTGGTCACCGGTACCCTGACGCTGGCGGCGCTGTTTTCCGCCATGGGGCTGGCGGAGTCCCACTGGATCACTGCCCTCTCCCTGCTGCTCTTTGGCGGCCTGACCGTGGTGGTCTCGCTGCTGGGGCAAAATACCGTGCTGATGATGCAGAAGTGGATCACCCGCACCTTCGGGGTGATGACCCTGATCGTGGTGCTCTATCTGATGGCCAACGCCAACTGGCAGGTGATCATGGCGCTCCCCTCCGGTGACTGGCTGACCGGCTTTCTGCCCGCCGTGTCGGTGATTGCCGCCGGTACCGGCATCAGCTGGGCCATCGCCGGCGCCGACTACAGCCGCGACCAGAGCGAAAAATCACGCCCCGGCACCATCTTCTCATCCGTGGTGGTGGGCGCCTCCCTGCCCCTCATCCTGCTGATGTTCGCCGGCATTCTGCTCACTGCCCAGATCCCCGATCTCGCCTCTACCGAGAACCCCATCGCGGCAATCGGCAAGCTGCTGCCGGCCTGGATGGCGATCCCCTATCTGGCCGCCGCGGTCGCCGGCATCGTCACCATCGCCGTGCTGAGCCTCTACTCCGCCAGCCTCAACCTGCTGAGCATGGGGGTCAAGCTGCGCCAGTCCCACGCCGTCATGCTGGATGCCGTGCTGGTCGTCGGCGTCGCGCTCTACGTGCTGTTTGTCTCCGGCGACTTCCTTGGCCCCTTTATCGCCTTCCTGATCTTCTGCGGCCTCTTCCTGGCCTCCTGGGCTGCCATCTTCATCCTCGATTATCTGGCGCTGCGCCGTCATCAGGGTTACGACTATCTGGCCCTCTACGGTGATACCGGGGTGCGCAAGGGGCCGCTGCTCTGCTGGCTCGCCGGCTCCATCAGCGGCCTGATGGTCACCAAGACCGGCTTTATCGACGGCCCGCTGGCCATCGGCGTCTTTGCCGACTCCAGCCTCGGCCTGTTTGTCTCGTTTGCCGTCAGTCTGGTGCTCTATGCCCTGCTGCTGCCCCGCATGAGGAGTCTCTGAGATGACTCCGCCCGTTCCGACCATGCCGGTCATGGTGATTGGCGCCGCCTTTGGCGACGTGATGCTGGAGATGAACCGCCTCCCCGTCTCAGGCGGCGATGAAGTAGCCCGCGAGAGCGGCCGCCAGATCGGTGGCTGTGCCTTCAACGTGGCTCGCGCCCTCGCCCGGCTCGGCGCCCCGGTGATCAACGGCATTACCGTCGGCCAAGGCAGCTGGGGAACGGCGGTGGAAGCAGCGATGGCAGCGGAGTCGCTGCCAGTCCAGTTGCGCGATCCGGCTCACGACAATGGCTGGTGTCTGGCACTGGTCGAGCCCGATGGCGAGCGCACCTTCATCACGGTGGAAGGGTGCGAGCAGTACTGGGATACCGCGGCACTGAGTCGTCTGCTACCAGCTGGCACAGGGTGGGTCTATGCCTCCGGCTACGAGCTGACCGGCACCCAGGGGGCGCCGCTGCTGGAGTGGTTGCTACAGCTGCCCGAGCGCATCACACCGTTCATCGATCCGGGCCCCCGCATCGGTGCTCTGACCGCTGACGAGATTGCCGCTCTGCTGGCCCGTGGCGCCCTCTTCTCCCTCAATCGTGAAGAGGCGGCCGTGCTGCTGGGGGCCCCCGCCAGCACAGCAACCGTGGCCAGCTTCTGCCGGCAACACAGGGCTGCTCTTATCGTGCGGGAAGATAAAGAGGGAGCACTGGTAGGCACCCCGGATGGTCAATGCCTGCGGGTACATCCCGTTGCGGTGACCCTCTGCGATACCGTCGGGGCGGGCGATGCCCACGGCGGCGGCACCCTGATGGGGCTCGCCAGCGGCCTGCCGTTGGCAGAGGCTGTTCGCCTCGGCAATCTGGTGGCCGCCATCGTGGTCAGCCGTCCCGGCGCCGATGGTGCACCAACCCGCGCTGAACTGGTCAATTACGACTTGCCTGTGATCACCGCTGCGTGATCGCTTTGGCCCGCTCCGGCACCACCGAAGCGGGCATTTTTTCAATGGCAGCAACCACTTCCCCCACACTGTTCACCCAACCCCTCTGTCACAGACGATTTGCGAAACTGAACCGGATCTTGACGGCACTTCACTTGGTGTTTTATTGACCAGAGGAGAGCTAGTATTATGAGCAGGTTCCCGATCAGTCAGAGAAGCGATCATGCAAATCAACTCAGCCTCCATGCCCATCATGCGCCCCGATTACGGCAAATATCCCTCTTATCCCGAGGTCACACCGGAGCAGATCAATCAGGCTCAAAACAAGGTGCTGGACAAGAAAGACGAGGTTGAAACTCAGCGTGAGGATCAGGCAACTGCCCGCCGCACCATGGCGGTCTCCTACTCGGCTGCGCAGCAGAACAAGGCGGTAGTCGAACGCTATATGGAAGCCAGCGATACAGAGAGCAACGAAAATAGCGGCCCGAGCGCCAGTGACGTCTATCAGGCGGCCAACCGCTACCAGCGCCAGCAGAACCTGAGTGACTACCTGCAATTCCAGCAGAGCCCGCTCGGCCAGCAGATGGGCAGTATGGTCGGTGAAGAGAAGCCCAAGGGCTCCCTGCTCGATATCACTGCCTGACAGACCAACATCCGCTAATGAAAAAGCCCTCTTCATGAGGGCTTTTTGCTATCAGTGAGATCCTTCCGCCACTTCGTCGGGCAGCTCGTCAAAGAGAGGATGGTAGAGCACCTCGCCCGCCACATTGGCAAGGCCACCCGGCTGCAGCTCCATCGCCATAAAGCACTCTGCCGGCACCTCGTAGATGCAGTGCAGGCCAAATTCGCTGGCGGGACGGAAACCGAAGCGACTGTAGTAGGCCGGATCGCCGAGCACCACCACCCCTTTCCAGTCCATCTCGAGCGCCGTATCAAGCCCTTCACGGATGAGATCGGAGCCAATCCCCTGCCCCTGCCAATCAGGATGCACCGCAACCGGTGCCAGCCCAAGCCAGGGCCCCTCGACACCGTTAATGGTGATCGGGCTTAGCATCAGGTGGCCCATGAACTCGTACTCTTCCTCTTCGACCATGGTCACCACGGCGGCACCACACTCGCGCAGACGGTTGACCAGCTCGGCCTCATCGGTGCGGCCAAAAGCGGCAGTGACCAGCTCATAGACCGGCAGCATGTCACCGGGGCGCTCGGTTCTCAACATCAGGTATTACTCCTCGTACAGCAGAGCGGCCATTATTCCACAAACTGCCTCCGCTCCTGAGCACCTTTGTCCAGAAATGGGAGGGTGCACTCAGGAAAACGTTCGGCAAACTGCTCTCGCAAGGCTCGCCAGTTGTCCGGTGCGGGCTGGGCCAGCACCCTCTGATAGGCACTCAGCAAGGAGGGGGAATTCCGCGCCAGCCGCGCAAACGTCCGCTCCGGCCCCGGATGCCAGCGGCCATCCAGCTCATCCATCAGCTCCGGCAACTCCACCAGCAACCTCATCAGGCGATGGCGCAGGGGGAGCGCGCTCTCAGCCGTCAATCCATCCCCATCGGCAAGTAGCCGACTGATCCAGCCAAGCCGCTCGCGCCGTTCTGTCAGCGTCAGCGAAGTGGGCCCTTGGCGCAGCAGTGCCGCGAATTGCAGCAACCACTCCAGCCCTATATCACCCTCATCCTTTAGCAGCAGACCACCGGCATGGTGGAACAGCTCGGGCTCTGCTGCCTCAAGCCGTGAGAGGGGATAGCAGTGCAACTGATATCCCTCGGCCTTCAGCTGCGGATCAGCAAATAGCCGAGCCTCGTCAGCATCCATGTCGGCCAGAAAGAGGGAGATGACGGGCAGCTTCGCTTCGCACACAGCCGGATCGCAGAGGATCACTACCGCGATCCGCTCATCCCGTTGCCATCTGACCAGCGCCTGCTGCAACGCACCAGTAATGGCTGGACGGCGATCCAGCCGCCAGTAGCGCACCTCGCACGGCTGATGGCCGTCAATCAGACGCAGCCCCTGCTCAACCATGCCAAGCTTGGCCATCACCCGGCCGGAAGCCAGATTCTGCGGCATATGGCGAGCCGTGATGGCGGGCAGATGCAGCTGGTCAAAGGCGAATGCCTTGACCAGTCTGGCCGCCCGGGTGGCAATGCCGCATCCCTGCCAGGGGACACCGACCCACCAGGCCAGCTCGCCATTCCAGTGCAGCGAGATGACGCCGACAAGGGGCGCTTCTGCCTCCCCTTGCGGCAAGGTGATGGCCCAGCTCCAGCCAAGGCCAAGCGCCGCTCTGCGCCAGCATAGGGCCAGCCAGTCGCGGGCCCCCTCCGGTGGATAGGGGTGGGGAATATTGAGGGTGTAGCGGGCGATCGCCTCATCGCTGCAATAGCGCACGATCTCTTGTTCATCCTCGGCGCACAGTGCCCGCAGTTGCAGTGGAGCATCGCAATCTTGTTCCCGTAAAGAGGGTATCCGCAGGCGACGCGCAAGCAGACGATTGAGCAGAGCACCCAGATCCGCGTGTGCATCCAGCGTCAGATCGGCGCCAACCGTCCCCAGCGTGAGCAGTCCCTGCTCCCGGGCCAGCGTCAGCAAGGAAGCTGAACCACTGAGAAGGATCTGCTGGGTAGGATCGGCGTGGTGTTGCGGCAACAAATCCCCATCAAGCCAGGTGGCCAGCAGGGCACCGGGACAGATCACGCCATCAGGGGTCAGACCTGCCCAGGGGGCGCTCTGGTGCTCGAGGGTGGTGGCAGCCTCCTTACCCAAGAGCAGCTGCCAGCGATGGCCCTGCTGCTGCCAGTGGCCCACCACCTCGTTCCAGTGGGGTTGCCACAGGCTCCCCTCGATCAACAGCTCCATCAGCCCGCCTGACAGGCCGCAGGCAGGCTCATGTGATGAGGATGCGCCTCGATGCGGGCAATCCAGTCACGAATGGCGGGCCACCCCTGCAGGGAGAAGATCCCCTCCTCCACCACATGGGTGTAGGCGTAGAGAGCGATATCGGCGATGGTCGGCGCCTCGCCGCACAGATAGGGGCTCTTTTTCAGTTGCTGCTCCATCACCGCCAGCGCCTTCTCGCCACCGGCCTTCAGCCCGTCGAGCCGCGCCTCCTGCGACTCGGGCCGCCCCAGATAACGAACGATAAAACGGGCCACCGCAATATAGGGCTCATGGCTGTACTGCTCGAAGAACATCCATTTGAGCACGTCGGCCTGCAGACGCGGATCGATCGGCCACAAAGACGAGCCCTGCGCCAGATAGAAGAGGATGGCATTGGATTCGGCCAGCAGATCGCCGGGAGCAAGCTCCAGTACCGGGATCTTGCCGTTGGGGTTCATCGCCAGAAAATCGGGGGTTTGAGTCTCCCCCGCCGCGATATCGACCGCCACCCACTCGAGGGGCAGTTCAAGCCAGCGCGCCAGCAACCACGCCTTGTAGCAGTTGCCGGAGCGCAGATCACCATGCAGACGCATGCACACTCCTTGTGAAAAACGGATTTGAGAAACCGGTCAGGGAGCCAGACGCTCGATATGCCAGCCATCCCCTTCACGGGTGTAGTAGAAACGGTCGTGCAGACGGTGTTCACCCCCCTGCCAGAATTCGACCGTCTCGATCACCACCCGAAAGCCGCCCCAGAAGCTCGGCAGCGGCACTTCGCCGTTGGCAAACTTCTGTTTGAGCTCGAGAAACTTGGCCTCCAGTACGCCGCGCGCCGAGATGCGGGTCGACTGTTTGGAGACCCAGGCGGCGATCTGGCTATCCTTGGGACGACTGTGGAAGTACTTCATCACCTCGAAGGTGCTCATCTTCTCCACCCGACCGGTCACATGCACCTGACGGTCGAGGGTGTGCCAGGGGAAGAGCAGGCTGATGCGGGGATTCCCCTCCAGCTGATGCGCCTTGCGACTGCCCATGTTGGTGTAGAAGACCATCCCCTGGGTGTCGTAGTGTTTGAGCAGCACGGTACGCTGCCACGGCTGGCCATCGGCATCCACGGTGGCAACCACCATGGCGGTGGGATCGGTCAGTTTGGCTTCGCAGGCCTGTGCCAACCACTTCTCGAACAGCTCAAGAGGCTCGGCGGGCAGATCGGCCCGATGCAGCCCGCCACGGGTATACTCCCGGCGCAGTTCAGCAACATCCATCATCTTGATTTTCCTTCAAATAAATAATGGTTCCACGACCATCAAGAGAATGATTGCAGGCATTGTGCGCCCGATAAAGCGGCCTTGTAAACCAGGTATCAGGGACAACATTTCCCCTGCCTTGGCCATCGGGTGCCTCTTTCGCTCATATTTCCGAGTCATTTCCCATGCCAATACAGTTGGCAAGTCGCACTACCGTAAATTTCCCTGAAATCAGGAATCGCGGCCGGTCAGCTGCTGCTCATTTATATGGAGCAACCGAGCCAGATACTGCATGACTCTCCGAATATCCACCTTGCACCGCATCCCCCTTCCACCTATCATTGCGCCGTTTGTCTGTTTCAGAATCATCCCGCAACCGGGGTGATTCATCTTTATCTGGCCAAGGTTAATCTCATGCTCAAATCCCCACTGTTGCCCCGTTTCGGGGATCTGGTCGTTGCCATTGTTGATGACGTGCTGGGCCAGGGTCTCACCCTGGATCGCGCCTATGCCCGTCACTTCTCCGGCATCGAACTCAAACCGCAAGAACAGGCAAGGATTGCCCTGGTCACCGGCGACCTGCTGCGTCGCCTGAGCCTCTACTGCGCACTGACCGGTATTCAGGTTCGTCAGGCCGAGAAGAACGTATGGCCGCTGCTGCACAGCTGGCACGCTTTCCACAAGATCCCCCAGCCCAACCACCCGACCCTTGATCGCTTCAACGAAGAGGCGTTCCGTCGCCGCCTGAACGAAGCCAAAAAGAACCCGGTGCTGATGGATGGCTGCCCGACCTGGCTGGAAAAACTCGGCAGCGAGCAGCTGGGCGAAGCCTGGCCGGCCGAGCGCGCAGCCCTGACCGCCATGCCCAAGCGCTACCTGCGGGTCAACACCCTCAAGTGCACCCGCGAGGAGCTGCAAGCCGCTCTGGCCAAAGAGCAGGTCAACACCGTGCCGGTAGCAGGGGTTGAGAGCGCACTCGAAGTCACTTCCGATGCCGCCCTGTTTCGCACCAACGCCTTTGCCGACGGCTGGTTCGAGCAACAGGATGCCGGCTCCCAGCACATCGCTGCCGCACTCGACGTCGCGCCCGGCATGCGGGTGATCGACGCCTGCGCCGGTGCCGGTGGCAAGACCCTGCATCTGGCCGCCATGATGAAAGGCAAAGGCCGCCTTCTGGCGATGGATGTGGAAGAGTGGAAGCTGGAGAACCTCAAGCAGCGAGCCCGCCGCGCCGGTGCCCACAACGTGGAGACCCGGGTCATCACCAGCAGCAAGACCGTCAAGCGCCTCAAAGAGAGCGCAGATCGCCTGCTGCTGGACGTCCCCTGCTCCGGTCTTGGCGTGCTCAAGCGCAATCCGGATGCCAAGTGGCGCGATACCGCCGAGCGTCTGCCGGTGCTGGTCGCTCTGCAGGAAGAGATCCTGCAGCGCTACAGCCAGATGGTGAAAGTGGGCGGCATGCTGGTTTACGCTACCTGCTCCATCCTGCCCGAGGAGAACCGCCAGCAGGTGGACAAGTTCCTCGCCGCCAACGAAAACTTCCGCCTGCTCGGTGATCACACCGTGAGCCCGGCGGCTACCGGTTTCGACGGTTTCTATCTGGCGCGCATCGAACGGATCGCCTAATCCAGAATGACCTGCTCCTTGCGCCCTTATCGCGCACGGCGGGTTCGATGAAAAAAGAGCGGCAGCCCTCGGGCTGCCGCTCTTTTTATTGATAAGGATCGCCGCGTCAGGACTCCAGCGCAGCAATCGCCTCTATCTCGATCTTCACATCCTTCGGCAGGCGGGCCACCTCCACGCAGGATCGTGCCGGATACATGGCATCGTGCTCGGTGAAGAAGTCGTTGTAGACCCGGTTGACCGCGGCAAAGTTGTTCAAATCCGAGACAAACACCGTGGTCTTGAAGATATTGCGCACCTCGCCGCCTGCCGCCTCGACAATCGCCTTGACGTTTTGCAGGGAGCGCAGGGTTTGCGCTTCGATACCCTCTGCAATATCACCGCTCACCGGGTCCAGCGGGATCTGGCCGGAGGTGTAGAGGATATTGCCAATCCGGGTGGCCTGCACATAGGGGCCGATGGCGCCCGGCGCCGTTTTGGTAGTGATAACCTGTCGCATCTGTTACTTCCTCGTGCTGACAAACAAAAAGTAGGCCCGGAGCAAGCCTGCTCACCCCGGGCATCAGAGTTACATCATGTTGGTGAAAGTTCTGGAGATGACGTCCTGCTGCTGCTCGCGGGTCAGGGCGTTGAAGCGCACCGCATAGCCGGAGACCCGGATGGTCAGGCTGGGGTATTTGTCCGGATTCTCGATGGCATCCAGCAGCATCTCGCGGTTCATCACGTTGACGTTGAGGTGCTGACCCCCTTCCACATCCCGCTCATGGTGGAAGTAGCCATCCATCAGCCCCACCAGATTGTTCTCGCGATTGGCGGGCTCCTTGCCGAGCGCCCCCGGCACGATGGAGAAGGTGTAGGAGATCCCGTCCTTGGCATATTTGAACGGCAGCTTGGCTACCGAGGCGAGCGAAGCGACCGCCCCCTTGCGATCCCGACCGTGCATCGGGTTGGCTCCCGGTGCAAACGGCGCACCGGCGCGGCGGCCATCCGGGGTGTTGCCGGTCTTCTGGCCATAGACCACGTTGGAGGTGATGGTCAGGATCGACTGGGTCGGCACCGCATTGCGGTAGGTCGGCAGCGCCTGGATCTTCTTCATGAAGCGCTCGACCAGATCGCAGGCGATAGAGTCGGCCCGCTCGTCGTTGTTGCCATACTGGGGATACTCCCCCTCAATCACGAAATCGACCGCCAGCCCGTCAGCATCGCGCACCGGCTGGACCCGGGCGTACTTGATGGCCGCCAGCGAATCGACCGCTACCGACAGACCGGCAATGCCACAGGCCATGGTGCGATAGACGTCGCGATCGTGCAGCGCCATCAGGGAGGCCTCGTAGCTGTACTTGTCGTGCATGTAGTGGATAAGGTTGAGCGCGCTGATGTACTGCACCGCCAGCCAGTCCATAAAGCTGTCGAGGCTGGCCATGACAGTGTCGTAATCCAGCACCTCGTCCATGATGGGCGCCACTTTCGGGCCGACCTGGATCTTCAGCTTCTCGTCCACCCCACCGTTGATGCAATAGAGCAGGGTCTTGGCCAGGTTGGCGCGGGCACCGAAGAACTGCATCTGCTTGCCGATCACCATGGGACTCACGCAGCAGGCGATGGCGTAATCATCGCTCTCGAAATCGGTGCGCATCAGGTCATCATTCTCATACTGCAGGGATGAGGTATCGATGGAGACGCGAGCCGCATAGGTCTTGAAGGCCCGCGGCAGCCCTTCCGCCCAGAGGATGGTGAGGTTGGGCTCGGGCGCCGGCCCCATGGTCTTGAGGGTGTGGAGGTAGCGGAAGGAGTTTTTGGTCACCAGAGTACGGCCGTCCAGCCCCATACCACCGATCACCTCGGTCGCCCAGATGGGGTCACCGGAGAAGAGGGAGTCAAACTCGGGAGTACGCAGGAAGCGTACCATGCGGATCTTCATGATGAAGTGATCGACCAGCTCCTGGGCATCCTGCTCACTGATGAGCCCCGCCTTCAGATCCCGCTCGATATAGATGTCGAGGAAGGTGGCGGTACGACCGAGGGACATAGCACCACCGTTTTGCGACTTCACCGCCGCCAGATAGGCAAAGTAGAGCCACTGGACTGCCTGCTGGGCAGTGCGTGCCGGCCCGGAGATGTCAAAGCCGTAGTTGGCCGCCATCTGCTTGATCTGCACCAGTGCCCGCTTGTGCTCGGCCAGCTCCTCGCGCTGGCGGATCACCTGCTCCAGCTGCTCCCCCCGCTCAAGAGCCGGTTGCAGATCGGCAAACTGCAGCTCACGCTCACGGATTAGATAATCTATGCCATAGAGCGCTACCCGACGATAATCTCCGATAATGCGACCACGGCCGTAACCATCCGGCAATCCGGTCAAAATCCCTGATTTTCGGCAGCGCAACATCTCGGGAGAGTAGACGTCGAACACTCCCTGATTATGGGTTTTTCGCAATTCGCTGAAGGTGTATTCAAATTCGGGATCCATCTCCCGGCCATATGCTTCAAAAGAGCTTCTGATCATATTTACGCCGCCAAACGGGTGCAGCGCTCTTTTAAGGGGCTTGTCGGTTTGCAGGCCAACGATTTTTTCCAGCCCCTGCTCGATATAACCCGGCCCGTGGGCGGTGATTGTGGTGGCAATATTGGTATCAAAATCAACAGGCGCGTGGGTGGCATTCTCGATGCGGATCCCCTCCATCACCTTGTTCCACAAGGTAGTGGTCGCTTCGGTCGCATCAGCTAAAAACTGTTCGTCACCTTCATAGGGGGTATAGTTCTGCTGGATAAAATCACGGACGTTAATCTCATGCTTCCAGTTCTCACCGGCAAACCCTTGCCATGCCTGACGGAATTTATCCTGATCCAATTGCATATCAACTTTCATCAAATAAACCTCATTCACTACTCATGACACTACAGTGGAAAATGTCAGACGCACTCGGCCTGACGAACCTGCTGCCCCAGACGAATGGCATCCAGCGCGATCATTTTCTCTTCATTGGTGGGAATAACCGCCGCCAGCACCATGGACTCTGCCGCCGAAATTACCCGGCAGCCCTCGCTATTGGGACGCTGGTTAAACGGCTCGCTGATCGCTACGCCAAATACCTGAAGTCGTTCGCATACCAGCTTTCTGATAAAGGCCGAGTTCTCGCCGATCCCGCCGGTGAAGATAACGGCATCCAGCCGGCGCAATGAGGTGGCATGGCCGCCGATATGGCGGGCAATACGATGGACAAAAGCGTGAATGGCCAATTTTGCCCCGGGATGTCCTTCGTGATAGGCAGCTTCCAATACCCGCATATCCGAGGAGAGCCCCGAAATACCCAGCAGGCCGGACTGCTTGTTCAATACCCGCTCGATATCCTCGATGGATTGACCCGTCTTGCTGGCGATATAGGCCAGCGCGCCAAAATCGATATCACCGCTGCGGCTGCCCATGATCAGCCCCTCCAGCGGCGTCATCCCCATCGAGGTATCGACGCTCTTGCCATCCTGTACCGCACAAATAGAGGCGCCATTGCCCAGATGGGCGATGACCAGACCGGCATGCTGCTCATCCAGCCCCATGAATACGCAGGCCTGCTCGGCCACATAGCGATGGGAGGTGCCATGGAAGCCATAGCGGCGCACGCCGTAATCCTGCAGATATTGATAAGGCAGCGCATAGATATAGGCTTCCGGCTTCAGGGTCTGGTGAAAGCCGGTATCAAATACCGCAATCTGGGGCTGGTCGGGAAATAGCTGGCGGGCGGCCATCACGCCGCTCAAATTGGCGTGGTTGTGCAGCGGGGCCAGTGGCGAGACCTGCCTGATTTTGGCCAGTACCCGCTCGTCAATGATGGCCGCTTCGCTGAACTCATTGCCGCCATGGGCAATGCGATGGCCCACTAGGGTGATGGCATCGAGCAAACCGCGCAGTTTCAGCTCTTCTGCAATCGCCGCCAATGCGCAGCTATGGTTGTTTTCCGGCAAGGGAGTGGCCGGGTTTTTATCAATTTTCAGCTGGGGATGTTCGGTCTCGATACCATCGGCCATGCCGGAGATCACCACCTCGCAGGTTTTACTATCCAGTACCGAGAATTTGACCGACGAAGAGCCGCAATTGATAACCAGAACCAACGAATCAAACTTCATTACATCGCCTCGATATTTATGATGTCGAGTCACTGCTGTCAGAACATATTTACCACTGTGTGGTGGCCAAATAACGGATAGCCTTGCCCTGGGCCCAAATAATTGGACCAACCAAGAACCGGTTATTACGCGCTTCTGACTACGCCATGCAGACCCCGCCAAAGGGTCAGGGTCTGAATGGCTGGTGACTTGCAGAAAAGGTTTTCAGAACAACTTGGAAACAATATTCAGGATGGTCAGCACACCGATGATGGTGACAAACACGTTGCTGGCCTGGCCTTTATATTTGGCCAGCGCAGGTGTTTTGTTGACGGCATACATCGGCAGCAGACAGAGCAGGGAAGCGATGATCGGCGCCCCCATTGCCTCAATCAGGTCGAGGATGTTGGGGTTCACATAAGCGACCAGCCAGGTCGAGCCCATGATGAACAACATACTGACCATGTTGAGTTTTTTACTGGAAACCTTGCTCTTGTCGCCCTGGTAGCCAAAGCGGAGGATGAGGCCGTTCAACCCTTCCAGCGTCCCCAGATAGTGGCCGAAGAAGGATTTGAAGATGGCAACCAGCGCAATGATGGAAGCCGCATACTCCAGGGTGGTGGCAAATGCAGACTTGCTACCAGCCAGCGAGGAGAAGTGGTTGGCCAGATAGGAGAGCACCGGAATATTCTGGGCCTTGGCTTCCGCCATATTTTGCGGCGACAGGGTAAAGAGGCAGCTGAAGGCAAAGAACATCACCACGGCCACCATCAGCATGCTGGCACCGGAGATAATCTTCGAGCAGCGCTTCTCGGTAAAATCACGACCGAACTCCTGCTCATACTCTTCCCGTTTGGAGACGATGAAAGAGGAGACAATCGGTGAGAAGTTGAAGGAGAAGACCATGATGGAGATCCCCAACCAGACGGTGACCAGAATACCGTCGTGACCGAACATCGATATCTCGCTCAGATTGACCTGATCAAAGACGGCACTGTTCCAGTAAGGAACGAGGGAGAGAGAGATGACCACCAGGCTGGCGATGAAAGGAAATACCAGATAGCTCATCACACGAACCATCAGATCCTTGCCGAAATAGATCACGAAGGCCATCAACAGCAGCAGCCCAAGGGCGACAACACCCCGATTGAGCGGCGCCATTTGCAGTTGATGCTCCCAGAATGCCATGAAGGTATTGGTGATCGTCACACCATATATCCACAGCAGTGGGCAGATGGCAAAGAAATAGAGGAAGGTAATCACTACCCCACCCATTTTGCCAAAATGCTCTTCAACGGTCTCGGTAATATTTGCCGATGGATTGCTGCCAGAAAGACATAATCTGGCCAACGCTCTGTGGCAATAAAATGCAATAGGGTAAGCCAGCACCAGCATGATTAATATTGGTATCAGGCCACCATATCCGGCTCGAATGGGGAAAAATAGAACACCTGCACCGATCGCTGTACCAAATAGACCGAGTCCCCAGGTTGTATCCGACTTACGCCATGCTTTGACACTCTCTTTACTGCTGCTAACGACACTATCCAATATCATGACTGTATTCCTTACAGGCTAAATTGACGGATATTGTTCTGTTCGATAATTTCGGCGATCCGGGTCAGGTCAATATTGCCACCCGAAATAATGCTGACGGTCTTTTTGCCTTCGACATAATGTTTCAGTTTGCCGCTCAGTAGCGCTGCCGAGGCCAGAGCTCCCGCCCCTTCGGTAATCACCTTGTTGCGCTGAATCAGGTCCACCATGCTGTGGCGAATATCATCTTCAGTGACCAAAACGATGTCATCGACCAGCTCTTTGACAATTTCATAGGTCAGGGTGCCGGGTCTTGCCACGTCACAGCCATCAGCCAGCGTGCTGCTGGTTCTGTGATTGGTAATGGTACCTGCGTAGTATGAAGCCGCCATGCCGTGGACATTCTCCGACTGCACTCCAATCACACGGATAGTCGGGTTGATGGATTTGATGGCCATGGCAACACCGGCAATCAGACCACCGCCGCCAATCGGCACTATGATGTTGTCCACATCATAGAGATCCTCGATGATTTCCAGACCAATGGTGCCCTGACCGGCAATCACTTTTGCATCGTCGAAGGGGGGGATAAATACGCGGCCTTCCATTTCCACGATTTCACTGACTTTGGCAATGGTGTCATTGAAACTATTGCCATGCAGAATAACTTCCGCCGAATAATCGCTGGTTGCAGCAATTTTTGATTTTGGTGCACAGCAAGGCATGACCACCTTGGCATCAATTCCCAGCATGGCACTGGACAAAGATACCCCCTGCGCGTGATTACCGGCAGAGCAGGCGACAACACCTTTTTGACGATCCTCCAGACTTAATGAACTGAGTTTGTTGAAGGCACCGCGAATTTTAAAAGAGCCTGTACGTTGCATGTTTTCAAGCTTGAGGTAAACCTCGCCATGGCAACGTTCGCTGATGTAGTTAGAGGGTAATTGCGCGGTCTTGTATATATGGTTGGTCAGTCTTTTTTTGGCTTCGGTAATATCATGAAGACCAATGGGCAGATTGCTATACATCTTCATCGCAAATCTCTTTTTATTTATTAATTTGTAGGGTTTTATTTCACTGGGCGAAGCGATACTAGGTTCTATCACTTGCAATTAATGTGAGCATAAACACAAAAAAATCTACAAAGAGACTGCGTTACGGTGAAATTATCAAAAAATGTGATGGCAGCAACACTTGAATCCAAATGGATTAAAAAAAGTAATCAGAGATTGGCGAACAATATAATTAACAACTTCAACACAAAGCAGCAAAGATTAGATTTTTCAGGGCAATTGCGTTGCTTTTTGCAACCGGCAATCAGTTGCTTGCCTGCCAGAACCGGGACAATAAAAAAGGGAGCCTGTGTGGCTCCCTCTCGACAACACCGGACCGATTACTCGGCTGCAGCATCATCTTTCTTGTACTTGGCAGCAGTCTCTTTGATCAGAGCCTGCAGCTCGCCAGCCTGGAACATCTCGATCATGATGTCGCAGCCACCAATCAGCTCGCCCTCAACCCACAGCTGCGGGAAGGTCGGCCAGTTGGCAAATTTCGGCAATTCAGCGCGGATATCCGGGTTTTGCAGGATATCAACATATGCAAACGGCTCACCGCAGGACATCAGCGCCTGGGAGGCCTGGGCAGAGAAGCCACAGCTGGGTAGCTTGGGAGAGCCCTTCATGTAGATGATGATGGGGTTGTCAGCCAGCTGCTGCTTGATCTTTTCGATAGTTTCCATAGATGCCTCACTAGAGCAATGATGGCGGCCATTCTACTGCAATCTGGCCCGATCACAACCGGACAAAGGGCAAGAACGGCACGAATCGCTGCCAGAATAGACAGATGATTGATCCTGATCATGGCGCCAATCAAGGGTTGTTAGCCCATCTTTGATACTGCTACAATCCCTTGGCTTTGGACTTTCCTGTCCCACCATTTTAAAAACAACTCTTTTCACATTGGAAAAGAGTACGCAATGTCTTGCAACCGTCGCGCTCGCACGGTCCAGCCAATGGAGAGTAGAAAATGGCATTCGAACTTCCCGCTCTGCCCTATGCAATCAATGCTCTGGAACCGCACATCTCCCAAGAGACCCTGGAATACCACCACGGCAAGCACCACAACACCTACGTGGTCAATCTGAACAATCTGGTGCCGGGTACCGAGTTTGAAGGCAAGTCTCTGGAAGAGATCATCAAGACCTCCACTGGTGGTGTCTTCAACAACGCAGCCCAAATCTGGAACCACACTTTCTACTGGCACTGCCTCTCCCCGAACGGCGGTGGCGAACCGACTGGCGCACTGGCTGAAGCCATCAACAAAGCATTCGGCTCCTTCGCAGAGTTCAAGGATGCCTTCACCAAGTCTGCCATCGGCAACTTCGGTTCAAGCTGGACCTGGCTGGTGAAGAAGGCTGACGGCTCTCTGGCCATCGTCAACACTTCCAACGCTGGCTGCCCGCTGACTGAAGCCGGTACCACCCCGCTGCTGACTGTTGATCTGTGGGAGCACGCCTACTACATCGACTTCCGCAACCTGCGTCCGAAGTACATGGAAACCTTCTGGGCTCTGGTTAACTGGGAATTCGTGGCCAAGAACCTGGCGGCCTGATAACGGCTCCTCTTCTTGCCAAAACGCCTCGCACCTGCGAGGCGTTTTTTATATCTGTGTAGCAGCACAACAGAGATGAAAAAGGCGCCATAAGGCGCCTTTTTCAGGTCATCAGACAACCAGTCTACTGGTCATCTATCTCGTCCATATACTGGTCGAGATTGGCATCATCAGACTGCTCCTGCTTCGTCTCCTTGAGCTCGGCTTTCTTGCCCGTCACCTTGCTCTGGTTGTACTGCAAGTAGAAATCTTTGGTCAATGCATAAGGATCGAGCGAGTTGTCGATGATCCGTTCCTGATCGATCAGCTTGGAGCGGGAGCCAAGGCCATCGAGCGCCCAGTGCACCACTCGCAGTGGCAAGGTCAATAAGGCGTAGGGGAAGTAGATGGTATCGACCGTATCACCTACCAGCTTGCGGGTCGTGGTCGGGCCATAGACCGGCACCATCAGGTAGGCACCTTCGCCAATATCCGCCTTGCCCAGTACGGTATCCATCTCCAGCTTGTCGCGCTCAAGACCGGCATGTTTGGCTACATCGAAAATACCCAGCAGGCCGACCGTGGTGTTGAGGGTAAAACGACCCAGGTTGACCCCTGCCCCCTTCAAATCACCGGTGATAAGGTGGTTGACCATGCTGCTCGGTTCGTTGAAGTTCTCCACCAGATTTTCGATGCCATCCTTCATCCCCTGCGGTACGTAACGGGCATAGCCGTGCACCACGGGCCGGGCGACATAGGGCTCCAGCACATCGTAGTTAACTGCCCACATGGCCCGGTTTGGCCCCTGGAAGGGGTCACGAGGATCTGCTGCCGTACTGGTTGCTCCCGGATGATTCATTCCAGGATTGAGATCAAGGCTCTCTGGCCCCGGTTTGGGTGGGCCACCGGCGCAGCCAGCCAGCAACAGGGCTGACAGCAAGGCCCCTGCACGAAGATACATATGGAAGTCCCGACGTTTTATTTTGATTTATCAGAAGTATAGATAACCCGGCCGCCCTCCGGTGGCCGGGTTATCAAAGGACATATTAGAGGGCGTGATCGATACGGATGTCAATCGGAGCGCTTGGAATATCTGCACTCTTGATCGGTGCTGATACCCCTTCAAAGGCTCCCTCCTTGTTCATGACGTTGCCGCCACGGGAGAGACGAGCCTTGAATTGCAGCTCGGGATAGGAAGCCAGCTTGCTCCCTGCCATCATGGCATCGCCATCACCCAGCGAGAGCGTCACAGGCAGAGTGGGCCCTGCAATACGCTTGACGGCAATCGGCATGGGCGGCCCGTTGGGCACCACGGCAAACACGAAGAGATAGGCATCTTCCGGCATCTGAATACCAGCCGCCAGCGAGATATGGATCGGGAACTCGCCCTGCTTCACCTCAAGCTGAGTTTGCTGGTTATCCCTAGCATCCACTGCGCCAGAAGGCGTCACCGCCATACCACGTTGCTTGAGCTGCGCCCTGGCATAATCCATGGAGCGCTCGACCATCACATAGCGGGGAGAGCCCTTCTCCATCAGCGGCAGCATCGCCTGCCAGCGATCAAGGGCGGTCTGGAAGTCCTCTTTTTGCAGCGCCATGAACGCGTAGACAGAGCGCGCCTCGATGTTGCCCGGCTCCTGAGCGATGGCAGCCTGCAACAAAGCATCGGCTTGTGCCTCATCCCCCGTCATCATCAGCGCTTGGGCGTAGGGAACAGCCACCAGCGATTTTTGCGGGGCCAGCTTGTACGCTCGCTCCAGCGCGTCGTTGGCCATCTCGGGATCGTTGCCATCCAGCGCCAAGCGCCCCAACAGCAGCCAGCCACGGTAGTCGTTCGGTTCGTCCTTGAGACGGGTACGCAGCCCCAATGTAAAGTCGAGCAGATCCTGTTCGGTCACCTTGGCATCGCGCTCCACCAGAATACGGTTACTCAGCTCGCCAAGACGACTGTTGGCATCCTGCCAGCGGCTCACCTCCTGCCAGCTGCCCAGCTTGAAGTAGAGGCCCAGACTCACCACCACCAGCACCACCACACCCGGGATCCAGATCAGACTCTTGCCGCTGCGGGCGGTCTGCTCCACATCGGGAATGTCGTCCAACAGGCTGCGCTGCAACTCGATAAGCGAATCGGGCTCCTCGGCAAGCACCCCCTGTTCGCGCTCCTCGCCGATCTCCAGCAGACGCTGGCGATAGAGCTGCTTGTTGAGGGCCGAACGGCTGATGCTCTGCTTGCCTTCACCACGCCACAACGGTACGACCAGCGCCAGACTCACCAATACCAGCAGGGCCGCAATCACAATCCAAAAAGCGGTCATTGTTTCTCTTCCTCTTTGAGCAGCTCGGCGAGCCGGCGCTGCTCCTCTTCGCTCAGGGCGCTATCCACGGGCTTGGCTGCAGCCACTGGTCGCCGGCTGCGCATCACCACCACACCCAGGCCGATGACGATGACCAGCAGCGGGCCAAGCCAGAGGATCAGGGTGGATGCCATCAACGGCGGGTTATAGAGGATAAAGTTGCCGTAGCGGGCCACCATGTAATCCACTATTTCATCCTTGTCCTTGCCCTGACGCACCATCTGGTAGGTCTTGTCGCGCAGATCCTTGGCCAGCCCCGCATTGGAGTCGGCGATATCCTGGTTCTGACACTTGGGGCAACGCAGCTCCCTGGTCAGCTCGCGAAAGACCTGCTCCTGATTGTCATTGTCGAAGGTATAGACATCGATGGCGGCCATGGCCGGCACTTGCACCACCCATCCCAGCAACAGCAGCAGGGAAGCAATTAACACTCTCATCAGAACGCCCCTCACTTCATGGCATCAAAGATGGGTTTGAGGGTCGATGCCCAGTTTTCGGGGTTGATATCCCCGACGTGGCGATAACGGATGATCCCCTTGCTGTCGATGAAGAAGGTCTCCGGCGCGCCGTATACCCCCAAATCCAGCCCCAGCATGCCGTCCGGATCATAGAGATTGATCTGGTAGGGATTGCCCAGCTCCGCCAGCCACTTGATCGCCTTGTTGCGCTCATCCTTGTAGTTCATGCCGACGATGTAGATCCCCTGCCCCGCCAGCTCCTTGAGATAGGTGTGTTCGCCATAGCAGGTCGGGCACCAGGTAGCCCAGACGTTGAGCAGCATGGGACGACCGGTCAGGATGCTGCGATCGTGCTGTTTGTTCAGCTCGTAAATGTCCTGCAGGGTGAACACCGGCACCTCTTTGCCCACCATCACGGATTCGAGTTTGGTGGGGTCAGAGTACAGCCCCTTGAACAGAAAGACAGCGCCCAGCACAAAGACGATAAAGGGAATTAAAAACAGCCAGGTCTTGCGATTCATGCCTTGCTCTCCTCCTCACGACGGCCAAAACGGTAGCGCTTGTCCAGCATCGCCAGCACGCCGCCGATAGCCATAAAGACGCCGCCAAACCAGATCCAGCGCACAAAAGGCTTGTAGTAAATCCGCACCGCCCAGGCACCGTTGTCGAGTTGTTCGCCAAGGGCGGCGTAAAGGTCACGGGTAATGCCGGCATCGATGGCCGCCTCGGTCATCGGCATTCGGGTCACCTTGTACATCCGCTTCTCCGGCTTGAGCAGGGCCACCTGCTTGCCATCCTTGTGCACTTCCAGCACGCCTTTGAAACCGTCGTAGTTGGGGCCGTTCTTCTCCTTGATGCCGGTGAAGACAAACTCGTAATCGGCAAAATGGATTCGATCCCCCGCCTGCATCCGCAAATCTTTCTCGATGCTGTAGTTCTGGGTACAGGCGATGCCGATGATGCTGACTGCCAACCCAACGTGCCCCAGGATCATGGCCCAGTGGCTATTGCCCAGCTTGCGAACTCCGATGGCAAAGCTGTGCTTGTGGGTAGCGCGCGCCCAGGTCTCCTGCGCACTGGTGACGATAATCCAGGCGCCAAGACCGACCCCCAATGCCGCCCACGGCTTGAATGTCTCGGCAAGGGTCAGCGGCAGCAGGAAGGCCGCAGCCAGACTCAGGAGCAGCGCAATCACGACCTTGCTCTTGAGCTCGCCCAGCTCCTGGCGGCGCCAGCGAAACAGCGGGCCAATCCCCAGCAGCAGGGCAAACGGAATGATCAGCCAGCTGTAGATGTGGTTGAAGAAGGGAGTACCGATGGAGATACTGCCCAGCCCTAGCTCCTTGTGTACCAGCGGCAGCAGGGTGCCAAGCAGCACGGTCAACAGACCCGCCACCAGCATGATGTTGTTGCAAAGCAGCAGGGTCTCGCGGCTCCACAGCTCATGCTTGCCATGGCTCTTCACTTGCGAGCCCTTGAAGGCAAACAGCAGCAAGGATGAGCCGATTACCGCCAGCAGGAAGCCCAGAATGAACAAACCTCGGGTCGGGTCGGAGGCAAACGCATGCACCGAGACCAGCACGCCTGAGCGCACAAGGAAGGTGCCGAGCAGGCTCAGGGAGAAAGCGGAGAGCGCCAGCAGCACGGTCCACGCCTTGAAGGTGGCGCGCTTTTCACTCACCGCCAGTGAGTGCAGCAGGGCGGTACCCGCCAGCCAGGGCATGAAGGAGGCGTTTTCTACCGGATCCCAGAACCACCAGCCACCCCAGCCGAGCTCGTAATAGGCCCACCAAGAGCCCAGCACGATCCCCAGCGTCAGGAATACCCAGGCAGCCATGGTCCATGGACGGGACCAGCGCGCCCAGGTCGCATCGAGGCGGCCGGTCATCAGGGACGCGATGGCAAAAGCAAATGCAACCGAGAAGCCCACATACCCCATGTAGAGCATCGGCGGGTGGAAGATGAGACCCGGATCCTGCAACAACGGGTTGAGGTCGCGGCCATCTACCGGGAAGTAAGGCAAGGTGCGAATGAAGGGGTCGGAAGTAAACAGCACGAAGGCGGTAAAACCGACCGAGATGAGGCCCAGTACGCCGAGTACCCGCGCTACCGCGTCGAGCGGCAGACGACGGCTGAACATGGCGACGGCCGCAGTCCAGCCCCCCAGCGTCAGCACCCACAGCAGCAGAGAGCCCTCATGGGCCCCCCATACGGCAGAGATACGATAAGCGAGTGGCAGCAGGCTGTTGGAGTTGGTGGCCACATACTGCACGGTGAAGTCGTTGTCGATAAATGCCCAGGTCAGGCAGAGGAACGACAGCAACAACAACAGGAACTGGGCATAAGCAAGCGGACGGGCCGCCGACATCATGCCAAGGCGCCCCCAGCTGGCGCCAAGCAGCGGGTAGCTGCCCAGTAATATGGCGGTGGCAAAGGCCAGGATCAGTGCAAACTGTCCTAATTCCGGGATCATTGCTTGCTCCCCTTCAACTGCGCCTCGGTATATTGCGGCTTGAAGTGCATGCCGTTGGTGGCATCGGCCACTTCCGGCGGCATGTACTTCTCATCGTGCTTGGCCAGCACCTCGAAGGCCTCGACTGTAGTGGCATCCTTCAGGGTGCCTTGTGCCACGATGCCCTGCCCTTCGCGGAACAGATCCGGCAGGATGCCGTCATACTCCACCGTCACCAGATGACCGCCGTTATCCACCAGCTTGAAGGCTACCTTGAGGCTCTGGGGATCCCGTTGAACCGAGCCGGGCACAACCAGCCCACCGATGCGCAGACGCTGTCCCTCTTCCGGCTTGATCTTGTCCGGCCCTTTCCCTTCCACCAACTCGCTCGGTGTGTAGAAGAGATCGATGTTCTGACTCAGGGCATAGAGCACCAGCCCACAGACGGTTGCGAGCCCCAGCGTGATGGCCAGGATAATGGTGAGGCGTTTTTTACGTCTCGGATTCATAGGGTGTTCTCCATCTGCTGGGCCGCCTTGCGACGAGCCTCGCGTGCCTGCTTGCTGCGCAATTCGCCCAGCAGGCTGCGGGTTTTCATACGGGTGGAAATGACGATACCGATGAGGCAGACCAGAGTCAGGCCAAAGGAGAGCCAGACATAGAAGGCGTATCCGCCCATCGCCAGGAAGTCACTGAAAGAGGCAAAGTGCATGCTTACTTCTCCTGCTCGGCTATCTCTTTGACCCAGGGACGGTGCCACTCCCGCATCAAGAGTTCGTTTCTAAAGCGCATCAGGGTCAACGCACCGAGGAAAGTGGCAAACGCCAGGATCATGACGAGCAGCGGCCACAACATGTCGGAAGAGATGGAGGGTTTGGCAAACTTGGTGATGGTGGCCCCCTGATGCAGGGTGTTCCACCACTCCACCGAGTAGTGAATGATGGGCAGATTGATCACCCCGACCAGCGCCAGAATACCGGCCGCACGACCAGCCAGCACCTTGTCGCTAAAGGCGTTGTAGAGGGCAATGACGCCGAGGTAGAGGAACAGCAAAATCAGCTCGGAGGTGAGACGGGCATCCCAGACCCACCAGGTTCCCCACATGGGCTTGCCCCAGGCCGCACCGGTAAAAAGAGCGATAAAGGTAAAGATGGCACCGACCGGAGCAATGGCTGCTACCGTCATGTCCGCCATCCGCAGCTGCCATACCAGTCCGATAAACGCAGCAATCGCCATGGTGGAATAAGCCCCCATGGAGAGGATGGCAGCAGGGACGTGGATATAGATGATCCGGAAGGAGTCACCCTGCTGATAATCTGCCGGGGCAAAGGCCAACCCCCAGACAGAACCGATGATGAACGAAAGCAGACTAATCACCGCAAACCAGGGAAGCAGGGTACCAGCCAACTGATAGGCCCGCTCCGGTTTGGCATAAGGGTGCAACCATTTCCACATAGCTCACAAAACCTTTTTGTTATTAATCATTTGGCGAGGCCTACCATACCGACCGCAGGGCTTCATCAAATACCCCGAAAGCAATAAGCGGCGCACTCCTTGATCCATCGCAACTTAATTTTCCCAACATTGCCCCATACGAGGCTTGTTACTCTTGCGCCAACACCATCAGTTGAGGCTGACTCGCAAAGCCGCCGACACCGCCAGCGGGGTCAGTGTCAATGCTCCGACCAGCATGGCTGCCAGAATGGCAAGCTGACCCCCGTAAGGCAGCCCAATCCCGGCCGCATCGATTGCCGAGGTCGCAAAAATCAGCACCGGGATATAAAGCGGCAGGATCAGCAGACTGAGCAATACCCCTCCTTTGCGCAAGCCAACAGTCAGGGCGACGCCGATGGCACCGAGCAGGCTCAATACCGGTGTCCCCAGCGCCAGTGTCGCCACCACCGCCAAATAACTCTGCATATCGAGGGAGAGCAAAATCGCGATAAGCGGCGAGATGAGCAACAGCGGCAAACCGGTCAGCAGCCAGTGAGCGACCACTTTCGCCAGCGCCAGCAGACCCAGAGGGTGAGGCATCAACATCATCTGCTCCAGCGAGCCATCGCTAAAGTCATCGCGAAATAGCCGCTCCAGCGACAACATGGCCGCCAGCAAAGCGGCAACCCAGATGATGCCGGGAGCGATACGAGCCAGCAGTTTCGGCTCAGGGCCAATTCCCAGCGGGAAGAGCGTGATGACAATCAGGAAAAACCAGAGCGGGTTGAGAATGTCGGAACGCTGGCGCAGCGCGATCAACAGTTCACGTCGAATGAGATGAATGACGGCACGCAGCATGGTGTCACTCCTGCATCATGGGGGTCAGTGACAGGGTCTTGAGGCGCCCCTGCATCAGGGTGAGATCCTGATGGGTAGTGAGGATCACCATGCCACCCCGATCGGCATGGGCCAGAAAGAGTTGCTCCAGCACCTTGACCCCCTGTTTATCGATAGCGGTGAAGGGCTCATCCAGGATCCAGAGCGAAGGCTGGTTGCAGAGCCACAAGCGGGCGAGTGCTACGCGTCGCTGCTGACCTGCTGAGAGCTGACCGGTGGGGTTATCCTCAAAACCGGCCAGACCAACTCGAGCCAAAATCTGCCACAAGTCGCTCTCAGTCTGCGCTGAATGATGAAGTTGCTGATAAAAAGTCAGATTTTCAAAGGGGGTCAGGGCTGCTTTTACCCCGGGTTGATGACCCAGATAGAGCAAACTGGCGTGATACTCGTCGCGGCAAGTGCGAATATTCTCCCCATTCCAGAGCACTTCACCAGAAAAGGGTTGTGAGAGGCCAGTCAGCAAACGCAACAGACTGGTTTTGCCAACCCCGTTGGGGCCTTCTATTTGCACCAGATCGCCGGGTGAAACCGTAAAGGAGAGATGTTCAAACAGAGTGCGATCTTCACGCACGCAGCTCAGATTGTTGACTTGAAGCAGCATGAGGATGTTATCAAATAGAATTAAGCGGCCTGCATCTTAACACAGTATTGGGATACGTCGTTTCATAGATGCAACAATTGGCGCAAGTCGCGATGGTGATCGCGAAAAGAGGTAAAGGGGATGTCGATATGGCTCTGATCTGTTCCCGTCACTACATATAAAATAAAGGAAGGCATGAGCCTTCCTTCACTATCAAGAAATCAAGAACGACCTTTTCGCAAGGATATCAAGAGCTCGGCTTCTGCCTTTGGCAACTCGCACTCGCTCATGACTTCATCCAGATCGGCACCCAATTCAACCATCTTGGCAGCACGGCTGTAGAGCTTGCGCTCTGGATCCTGCATGGTCAGCTCTTGCTGGCGATCATTGATCTGTTGCATCGCCCCCTCCACAGCTTGCAGGCGTTGCCCCATACCAATGGCGCCGGTATGCAGCTCCATCATCTGTTTGCGCAAGCTTTCAAGTTGCCCCTGCAAAGTGGTCACGTGCGCCTCGGACTCCTGCTTGCTGCGCTTGCTTCTTGACCAGACATAAAAAGCAAACGCCAGTGCAATCAGGGACACCACCAAGGCAACTATCTCAATGATCAAAACATCACCTTATTGTTAGAGAGAACCAATTTCGTCCCACTCTTCATCAGAGAGCAACTTGTTCAGGTCAACCAGGATCAGCAGTTGACCATCGCGGTTGCTAACACCCTGGATGAACTTGGCGCTCTCTTCGGTACCCACTGCGGGAGCGGCATCGATCTCGGAGGAGCGCAGATAAACAACCTCGGCAACACTATCAACCATGATGCCAATCACCTGCTTCTCGGCTTCGATGATGACGATGCGGGAGTTTTCACTCACATCACCGGAAGGCAGGCCGAAACGGGAACGGGTATCGATGACAGTCACCACATTACCACGCAAGTTGATGATCCCGAGTACATATTCGGGAGCACCCGGCACAGGCGCGATTTCGGTGTAGCGCAATACCTCCTGCACCTGCATCACGTTGATGCCATAGGTCTCATTTTCCAGTTGGAAGGTTACCCATTGCAGCACTTCATCTTCAGCCAGATTCTGTGCAATATTGCGCTTTTCTGTCATGTTTTTATTCCTTTTATGAAAACGTCTACTGCTAAAACTAGCAATAAAACAGCTCGATTGCAGAAGTTATCAGCGACCTTCTATGTTGACCCCACGCTCCAATAAAAGGAGCAATTCCCGAACATGCAACAGGGCACACATTTTTTCTTTAACCATGCCCGCGAGCCAAGGGCGCTTGCCCTCCTGGTGGCGCCACTTGACCTGATCGCGGTGCAACAATTCAGTTCCTTTTAGGTGATGACACGCCAGTCCCCAAGGTGACTCTCCAAGCATAATCAGATATTTGTAAGGATCCATCTCCAAATGCTGCCCAGGCATCACCCACTGGGTTGTATCCACTACATTCATCTTTTGCTCGCGAGAGGTCATGATCCCTTTGTACCAGCCTGGCTGACCAAAAAGAGAGGTCACCTCTCCCAACTGATGAATCCCGCCAAGATCGGTCAAGGGCACCGCAAACGTCACGCCAGATACTTCAAAGAAGAGAGCCTGGAACTCCTTGCCCGTCTCGATATTTTCCCAACTGACGGGAGACTCTGCTACTTCCGGTGCAACTTCTACTGCAGTCTCGGTTACGACCGTCGTAATCGGTTCTGCAATCTGATGGCTCAATACCTCAGCAGGCCACTCAGGCTCTACTGGTGACAGAGACTCTTCAGCCACAATTTGCAGTGGCTCTGACACTGTTAGCTCATTGGTAAACGCGTCATTCTCAAATTGCACCTGCCCCACTTGAGCCAGCAATTCACTCAGTTGGGTAAGACGCGGGTCACTCTCCATGTAGGGAGGAGCAACTACCTCCGGCACACTTTGAGGTTGTCGCTGCAACTGCACTACTGGCGCAGCAGAAGCTTCTTCGATTTCATCAAGCCCTGACGGGTCATCAAGGAGCAGCGAATGGAAATAATCATCCATTGCCCGAACTTGAATGGTATCTCTCATGCCGTCACCTCATGAGTCCGCTGCCGCTCAAGCGCGTCAAGATATTTGAGCAGAGTTTCGTAGGCATAGGTTCCACGACTCCCGGGTGAATAAATGGAGGGGGGAATATGCAGCAAACTGGCGTCTCGGAATTTGGTATCGATGGGGATCACCGCGTTCCACACCGCATCACCGTACTGTTCCTTGATTGATTTCAACGTCATCAACGATGCTCGGGTACGCTTGTCAAACATGGTCGGAATGACGGTAAAACGGAATTTATCCCGTTTTGAACGCTGCATGATTTCAAACGTCTTCATCATCCGCTCAAGCCCTTTCAGCGCCAAGAATTCGGTCTGAACAGGCACCAGAATGCGGTCACATGCAGCAAGCGCATTGACCATCATCACTCCCAATACTGGTGGACAGTCAATTAGCACGTAGTCGTACTGATCCTGAATACGCAGCAACGCGCGTTTGAGCACCAGCCCCATCCCTTCCCGGTTCCCCATGACCCGATCGAGCGTAGCCAGCGTGATAGATGCCGGCAGCAGATTGATATTGTCGAACTTGGTTTTGAGCGTCAGTTTATTGACAAGCTCGGTGGTCGGCTTGACTGCTTGAAAAAGCTCATAGAGCGTGCCATCAAGACGATCCGAATCGTAATCGAGATAAGCGGTCAACGAGGCATGTGGATCCGTATCAATCAGCAGCACTCGTTGGCCACGCTGAGCCAGGATCCCGGCGAGAGAGACCACTGTGGTGGTTTTACCGACACCGCCTTTCTGGTTGGCAACCGTCCAAACAATCACTGTATCAATCCTGCCTTGTTGTTATACGCATGCCACCACCGGGTAGCGAGATCACCTTGACCTCACCAGCATCCGCCGCTTTTTGCACTTCCGGCACAGCCTCTGTGGCTGGCGGAGTTTTGACTACAGGTCTTGCAGGTACCCAGGCAAACTTGGAGATAGCGACCACCACTTTACGGTTCTGTAGCCGCCCCTCTTCGCTACCATTGTCTGCAAAAGGAGAAAACTCACCATATGCCTCGAATGCCAAGCGCTGAGGTGCAATACCATTGGCAATCAAACCGTTTAGCACTGCCTCAGCCCGAGCCGCAGACAGAGCCCAGTTTGAGCGATAAATTTCATTATTAATCTGTTGGTTATCGGTATAACCCCTGACCCTTACATAGTTATCGACCGGTTTGAGAATACTTGAAAGAGTATTGATAACCGGTGCTGCATTGGGCCCCATAAATGCACTTCCACTGCCAAATAACAGTCCTGAACTCAACTCGATTGTCAGCCAGTTCTCATCTTGGGTCAGTTTGACTATCCCGGACTCAACCAATGATCCCATGCTTGCCTGCAGCTGTGTACCAAGCGTCGCAAGTGTTGTGCCATTTTGCAAAATAGGGACACCGGAAATAGGTGCAAGAGAGGGAGCAGGTCCGCTTGTCCCATCAAGTATTGAAGGTGCGGAAGAGGCCGAATTTTCCAATAGCGAATGACCTTGACCATCCAGCAAACCGTCGCTGTGCGGCTGAATAACACTGAAAGCCTGACTCATACCGTCAATGACTGCACGATACTTGTCCTTGTTAACCAAGGCTACGGAATAGAGCACCACAAACAGGGCAAAGATGAGAGTCATGTAATCGGCGTAGGAGACCAGCCAGCGCTCCAGATGCTCACGCCCTTGCAAGTGCAACCGATAACGCTTACGCATGGCTACTCTCCCTTCAGATATGCCTTGAGCCGCCGTTCTACCTGCAAACCATTTTCACCATGGGCAATCGCAATGAGCCCCTCCAGCGTCATCTCCTGGAAAAGCGCAGAATGGTAATGGAAAGCCCTTAACCGATTGGCAACTGGCAGATAAATCAGGTTGGCAAACCCCACTCCATAAATGGTTGCAACAAAGGCTACCGCAATTCCCGCGCCCAGCGCGGCAGGGTCTTCGAGATGGAACATTGCCTGGATAAGCCCCATCACGGCGCCAATGATCCCGATGGTTGGGCTATAACCCCCCATGGATTCAAATACCCTGGCTGCATGCTCATTGCGCTCTTGCTCGATGTCGATGTCGGCCTCCAGCAACATGCGGATATCTTCTGTCGACACACCATCAACAATCATGTTCAACCCTTGGCGGGTAAATTCATCTTCCTCTTGCTCCGCCTGATCTTCCAAAGCCAGCAGCCCTTGCTGCCGGGCAAACACAGCCCAGGATTGTAAACGCTCAGCCTGAAGCATCAGCTCCTGACGTGGGGGAACAAAAATCCAAAGAACCTGCCTGAGCGCAAGCAAGATATATCTGACGGGAGTTTGCAGAGTAACGGCACCGAAGGTGCCGCCCAATACGATCAGAAAAGCGGGGCCATCAACCAGAGTCAGCAGGGAACCACCATGCCACAATTGGGCAATGGCAATGGCTCCCAAAGCCAGGAGCAGGCCAAACAAGCCCATGATCAGCGCCCCAACTCAACCAGGATACGCTGTGCCACTTTGTCCAAAGGAAGTGATTCACTGGCGATACCTGCCTTGGCAACAGCCTGAGGCATCCCATATACCACACAAGATGCTTCATCCTGAGCCCAGATAGTAGAGCCTTGCTCTTTCAGCAGCTTGGCTCCATCTCGGCCATCTGCGCCCATGCCCGTCAAGACAATCGCAAGCACCTTGTCGGCATAGGTTTTAGCTGCAGAAGCAAAGGTAATATCAACACAGGGTTTGTAGTTAACTTTGTCATTGCCATCAATTATCCGGATACGAGCACCAACGCCACGCCCTTCAAGCAACATCTGTTTGCCACCCGGAGCCAGATAGGCATGGCCAGGTTTGAGCACGTCACCATCCTCAGCTTCCTTTACACCGATCTGGCACAAGCCATTGAGACGAGCCGCAAATGCCGCAGTAAAGGTTGCCGGCATATGCTGGATCAGCAAAATCGGGTGAGGGAAATCACCTGGCAGCTTGGTCAACACATTTTGCAATGCAACCGGTCCCCCAGTGGAGGTACCAATAGCAACCAATTGATAAGTTTTACCACTACGCTTGAATGCCGGAGCAGGTGTTATGCGCGGTGTTTCTGGCACACGCTCAGCAGTTCGCGATGCAGCTGAAGAACTCAGTGGCGATCTGGCCATCGGCTCAGGAGCTTTAGGGCGAGCAGAGCTCATCAAAAAGCGCTTGCGGGAAATCTCCTTCACCCGCTGCTGCAGCAATCTGACTGCTTCATCTTTGTCTCTGGCGATGTCTTCAAACTTTTTAGGTAAGAAATCTAGGGCCCCGGCATCCAGAGCATCCAGCGTCGCCTTTGCTCCTTCGTGGGTCAGAGAGGAGAACATTAAAATAGGTGTTGGACATTTGGCCATAATCTCGCGCACAGCGCTGATACCGTCGAGCACGGGCATTTCGATGTCCATGGTGATTACATCAGGGCGCAGCGACATCGCCTTGTCCACGGCCTCACGTCCGTTTTGAGCGGTATCAATCACTGTCAGCATGGGATCCTGACTAATGATTTCACTTACCCGACGGCGGAAGAAACTCGAATCGTCGACAACTAATACCTTGACTGCCATTGTTATTTTTCTAACTCCTTGGGCCTGAGCTATTAATGTCTACGCGCATATGCTTTGAGCAGACTCGGCACATCCAAAATCAGGGCTATTCCACCATCACTGGTAATTGTTGCACCCGCCATACCTGGCGTTCCTTGCAGCAAGCTATCAAGTGGCTTGATAACCACCTCTTCCTGGCCAATCAGGCTATCAACAACAAAACCAATTTGCTGTGTCCCTATCTGCACAATAACCACATGACCTGTATCTTGACGGGAGCGCTTGTTGGGACCACGCACCAGCCATTTATGCAGATAAAAGAGCGGAATTGCCTTCTCACGAACAATGATGGTGAGCTGACCATCCACCATATTGGCCTTTTTCAAATCCAGGTGGAAAATCTCATTCACGCAACCAAGCGGCAGGGCAAAAGTTTGCTCCCCCACCTCTACCATCAGGGTCGGCAAAATCGCCAGAGTCAGTGGCACCTTGATTTCAAGACGCGTACCTTTACCCCATGTCGAATCAATATGTACTGAGCCATTGAGGCCAACAATACTGGTTTTCACCACATCCATACCGACACCACGGCCAGATATATCCGAAATCTCTGACTTGGTAGAGAAACCCGGAGCAAAAATCAGGTTGTAGGCATCATTGTCACTCATGCGAGCAGCAGTATCTGCATCAAGTACACCACGGCTGATTGCTATAGACTTGAGTTTTTCGGGATCCATACCAGCACCATCATCTTCGATACAGAGCAGGATATGATCACCTTGCTGAGAAGCACTCAGGGTGATTGTTCCCTGACGTGGTTTACCCGCTTTTTCACGGATCTCGGGCAACTCAACCCCATGGTCACAGGAGTTACGAACCAAGTGAACAAGGGGGTCAGCCAATGCCTCAACCAGGTTTTTATCAAGATCGGTCTCTTCACCGACCATGACCAATTCGATTTCTTTTTTGAGAGTACGAGCCAAATCACGAACAACGCGCGGGAATCGACCAAAGACCTTCTTGATCGGCTGCATCCGGGTCTTCATGACCGCTCCTTGCAGGTCCGCAGTCACAACATCCAGGTTGGCAACAGCCTTTGACATCTCTTCATCGTTGCTGGCAATACCAAGACTAACCAATCGGTTACGCACCAATACTAACTCGCCCACCATATTCATGATGACATCGAGCGTCTTGGTATCCACCCGAACAGTAGTATCACTTTGTACGGCACTGTTTTCAGCCGGAGCTGGAGCTGTAGACTTAGCAGCTGCAGGCGCTGCGGGCTTGGATGGCGACTCTGCAGGTTTTGCTGAGGTACTCGTAACTGGCTTGGCTGCAGGAGTAGGCACTGCAGGTTTCGACTGGGCTGGCACCGCGGCAGGTGCGGCAGGTGCGGCAGGTGCGGCAGGTGCGGCAGGTGCCATTGTACTCTGCGGCCCTTGCCCACGCCCATGAAGTTCGTCAAGCAAGCGTTCGAACTCATCATCATCGATAAGCTCGTCCACCTCTTTTTGCACAGACTTCAAGGGGTTGACCTCTGGCGCCCCCATGTGCTGACCCTGACCATGAAGCTGATCCAGCAAGGCCTCAAACTCATCATCGGTGATGTCACCGGAGCCACCCACTATCGGGGCGGTTGCAGTAGTCTTGGTGGGCGCGCCACCCACCCCGTGCAACTCATCCAGCAGACGCTCAAATTCATCTGCAGAAATCTCGTCAATGGAACCACCACCATTGACCGGAGCAGGGTCGCTGCTGACGGCAACAGGTTCAACAACCTCGGAAACAGCCTCGACTATCGGCGCAACAGGCTCCGGCTCAGCAGCAGTCGCACTAGTGGCTGTGCGCAGTTGTTCTTCACCTTCCGGCTTGCACAACTCATGGAGATCATGAAGCAAATCATCTGATGCAGGGCTTGGCGCTTCGCGATTTTGAACCTGGGCGAACATGACATTGATGGCATCCAGCGCTTGCAGGATCACATCCATCAGCTCAGCAGTAACGGTTCGCTTGCCGTTACGCAAGATATCGAACACATTTTCCGCCCCGTGGCATACGTCAACCAGTTCACCGAGCGACAGAAAACCTGCCCCCCCCTTCACGGTATGGAAACCGCGAAAGATGGCATTCAACAGGTTCTTGTCATCGGGCCGCTTTTCCAAGTCGACCAGTTGTTCAGACAACTGTTCCAATATTTCGGATGCTTCGACCAGAAAGTCTTGCAGTATGTCTTCATCAACTTCGAAGGCCATGCGTCACTCCATTAGAATCCCAAGCTAGACAGCAGATCGTCCACATCATCCTGACCATTGACCACATCGGCACGGGCCTCGGGGTTCATGATGGGGCCTTCAGCTTCAATCCCGTTGACAGGAAGGCTGCGAGTTGAATGCTCTGCAGAAGCCTCACCAAACATAGTCAGCATTTCTATTAATTTTGTTTCTACTTCCTGCACAAGTTTGATGACCTTGCGGATCATCTGCCCGGTCAGATCCTGAAAATCTTGCGCCATCAGGATCTCTGTCAGCAGTTGCCGTAATTTATCGGCATCAGACTCTGAAGCCTTAATAAAATCATCGAGTTGGTGACATAGCGATTTGAATTGCCCAACATTCATGTCGCGGGACATCAAGGCATTCCAGTTCGGCATAACCAGCTGGATATTGTCATTAAGACGATCTGCAATCGGCAGGCTGGCTTCTACCGCATCCATGGTGCGATTTGCAGCCTTGTCAGTCATATCGATAACGTAGCTAAGGCGTTCCCGAGCATCGGGGATATCATGAGTGGCCAGATCGGGAATCCGCGGATCAAGGCGAAACTCTTGTAGTGAATTATGCAGTTGTCTTGTCAGCTGACCGACCTTGTCAAACAGATCGGAGGCGTTGGGGGCACATACTTCGGCAAGCAGATCATCGGCCAGCTCAAATTCACCTTGCTCAAGATGAGCAACAAGCATCCTTGCCTGGTCGAGCGAAATCATTGCTCTCGTTTTGGCCATCATCCCTGCAGCTCCTTAGCCGATTCGTTCAAAAATCTTGTCCAGTTTTTCTTTGAGCGTCGCTGCAGTGAAAGGCTTGACGATGTAGCCATTAACGCCAGCCTGTGCGGCCTCAATGATCTGTTCGCGTTTGGCTTCAGCTGTAACCATCAAAACCGGAAGATGTTTGAGTTTGTCATCAACCCGAATGGCCTTGAGCAGGTCAATACCTTGCATGCCGGGCATGTTCCAGTCAGTTACTACAAACTGGAAATCACCATTTTTCAGCATCGGCAATGCTGTATTGCCATCATCCGCCTCATGGGTGTTGTTGAATCCCAAGTCGCGCAGCAAGTTCTTGATAATCCGGCGCATCGTTGAAAAGTCATCAACAATGAGGATTTTCATGTTCTTGTCCAAAATTCCCTCCTAAATAGCCGCCTCGGCGGCTCACTTACATGATGCTAAAAACGGGTTGTGTCGTGCGGATTATGCCTTAGAGTTTAGTCTCAGTGTAGCCAGTACAAACACTTATAGATGCCAATCTCGCAAACGAGCACGTAATCTGTGCATTGCCTGACTGTGGATCTGACTCACCCGTGACTCACTGACATTCAAAACCTCGCCGATTTCGCGCAAATTCAGCTCTTCATCGTAGTAAAGAGAGAGAACCAGAGCTTCCCTCTCTGGTAAGCGACCAATTTGCTCGGCTAATGCAATCTGAAATCGTTCTGCTGCCAAATCATCGAAACCTGACCCAGAGGGAGCGTCATCAGGATGACCAATCACATCCTCACTGACCCCCAGATCCTCAATCCCGATAATTTTTCCGCAGGAAACATCCTGCAGCATGACATGATAATCAGCAATCGAGACCCCCATCTGAGCCGCGACTTCCGTATCACGCGCATCTCGACCATTGGCTTGTTCAACATTTTCGATGGCTTCAGATATTGCACGGCTGTTGCGATGCACGGAACGAGGCACCCAGTCACCACGCCTAATCTCATCGAGCATGGCACCACGAATGCGGATCCCTGCGTAAGTCTCGAAACTGGCCCCCTTGCTGCCGTCAAAGTTGCGAGAGGCCTCCAGCAGCCCAATCATACCTGCCTGGATCAGGTCATCCAGCAAGACACTGCTGGGCAGACGAGCCAGCAGATGCTGGGCTATTCGCTTGACCAGCGGAGCATGTCGCTCCACCAGCACATAGGAATCCTGATGACGCAAGTACGCTTGGGCTTTATTCACGGGAACCTTCCTGTGTTGTGGCCGGCTTTTGCAGCAAATTCTCCAGGAAAAACTCCAGATGACCACCCGGCTGATTGGGAACTGGCCAGCTTGCCGCCTTGTTGGCCAGCGCACGGAACGCCAGCGCAGCAGGAGATTTGGGGAATGCTTCGACAATCAGCTTCTGTTTGCGCACTGATGCCCGCAAATTGGTGTCGTAAGGCACGCAGGCTACCAGCTCAAGAGAAGTATCCAGGAAACGATCAGTTACCCGAGTCAGCTTGGCAAAGAGCTCCTGGCCCTCACGCAGGCTGCGTACCATATTGGCCACTACCTTGAAGCGGAACACGCCGTGCTCCTTGGAGAGGATCTTGATGAGAGCGTAAGCATCGGTAATGGAGGTCGGCTCATCGCACACCACGACCATGATGTCTTGCGCTGCGCGGGTGAAGCTCAGCACCATGTCGGAGATACCGGCTGCGGTATCTACCAGCAAAATATCGACCTGAGTCTTCATTTCGCTAAAAGCTCGGATAAGCTCGGCATGCTGTACGGGCGATAGCTCGACCATCGACTGAGTACCGGAGGTTGCCGGCACAATCATCATGCCGTACGGCCCCTCGACAATGATGTCGTCGATCGTGCATTCACCGGCCAGTACGTGGGATAGGTTGCGATGTACCCGCAGCCCCAGCATGACATCCACGTTTGCCAGACCGAGGTCAGCATCCAGTACCATCACCCGTTTGCCCTGCGCAGCCATGGCACCTGCCACGTTCAGAGTGACGTTGGTCTTGCCAACGCCCCCCTTGCCTCCGGAAACGGCGATTACTTTAACTCGATTGTTTTGACGCATTTTGCGCAGACCACTCGCCTGATCCATATACATGTTACTCATAAAACTCCGAATCTTCGGCCTCGCCAAAGCCTGCACCCCAGAAATAGGGCTCTTCTGTTTCTCGCTCCAGCGACCCCATGGCGGCTCCAACGAGCTGCGCCGCATTGGCAACCTGAATATCTTCCGGAACCCTTTGTCCGTCAGTGATATAGCTGATGGGCAATGAATTCTGGATACACACGTTAATCACTTCGCCCAGATTCAGACTTTCATCCAATTTGGTAAGTATGCAGCCGCTAAGCGGAATACGCCGGAAATGGTCGACCGCCTCCTGCATCACCCGACGCTGGGAGGTTGCGGACATCACCAGATAACTGCGGATCCGCACCTTGGCATTCTTGACCAAGGTATCGAGCTGCTCGGTCAAGCGAATATCCCGCTGACCAACCCCTGCCGTATCGATCAATACCAACCGACGATGGCGGAACTGATAAAGCGCGCTGGCCAGCTCCTCGGCATCGCGCACCTGGCGAACCGGACATCCCATGATGCGACCATAGGTCTGCAACTGCTCATGGGCACCGATCCGATAGTTATCCGTAGTAATGAGAGCTACCTGCTCGGCGCCATATTTCATGGCAAACCGCGCTGCCAGTTTGGCGATGGTGGTGGTTTTGCCAACCCCCGTCGGACCGAGCAGGGCTACTGCCCCCCCCTGCCGCATAATTTCGTCTTCGCTGATCTTGAGCTGGGCAGTAAGCACTTCTGCCAGTTGCGCCATTCCCTGATGGATCGACATATCTTCCGGGATCATGCCGGCAAGCTGATCGGCAAAAGCATCGTCAAAACCCATCTTCTTGAGTTCCTTGATGAGCAGCGCTCGCATCGGCTCCCGACGCTCCACCTCCTGCCACATCAGACCGGAGATCTGGTGCTCCAGCAGCTTGCGGATGCTGGCCATCTCCTTGCGCATCCCCTCCATCTCCTGATCACGTTGATTGGATTGAGGGGCGCGAGGAGAAGTTGATGCGGCACGAGCCCGAGGTTTGGCTGGTTCGGGGGCGGCCCCCCACTGTCCCTGTTCGGCAAGGGTTTTCGGCGCAGAAGTCGTGGCAGCTATTGCGGCTGGCTGAGCCCCCCCCATCCCGGCACCATTGCCCGGTTGGAGTTTTTGCTGGCGAGCAAGCAAGGCTGCCAGCGTATCGGCATAGTGTTCGTTCTGGTTGGGTGCTGGTTCAGGGCGCCCCATCTGCCGCGCGGCAGACGAAATATTGACGCTCTCATCGTTCAGCTGACGGCGAACCGGCGTATCTCTCGGCCCCGGAACCTGGGATTGATAGTCAACAGCGGCGACTATCTCGACCCCTCCGGTCACCTTCTTGTTGGACATGATGACGGCATCCGGCCCGAGAGTCTCCTTGACCTCGGCCAGAGCCGTTCGCATGTCCTTGGCAAAAAACCGCTTAATCTTCACCCGTCATCTCCGCTAACTAGTTCTGTCCGACTGCACTGACGATACGAATCTGCTTGTCATCAGGCACTTCCTGATACGACAGAACGCGCAATCCTGGAATGGCATTCTTCACAAATTTGGCTAGGGTATTGCGCAAGATCCCTGATGTCAGCAGCACGGCAGGTTGACCTTCCAACTCTTGCCGCTGTGTGGCTTCTACCAGTGAGCGCTGCATCCGCTCCGCCAAACCCGGCTCAATACCGGCACCATCACCGCCACCCGCCTGCAAGGATTGATGCAATATACGTTCCAGTTCTGGTGCCAAGGTAATCACCGGTAGCTCGGGATCCGGGCCGGCAATCTCCTGCACGATCAGACGGCGCAGGGCAATCCGGCAGGCGGCTGTCAGCACTTCCGGATCCGGGCTACGTGGTGCGTACTCGACCAGGGTCTGCAGAATAGTGCGCATATCGCGAATTGGCACGCCTTCATTGAGCAAATTCTGCAATACCTTCACAAGGTTACCCATGCTGATGACTTCAGGCACCAGCCCTTCAACCAATTTGCTCTGGTGCTTGCCGATCATATCGAGCAGCTGTTGCACTTCATCGTGACCGAGCAGCAATGAGGCATGGTTGGTGAGGATCTGGCTAAGATGGGTGGCAACCACAGTAGCAGTGTCAACCACCGTATAGCCCAGTGTTTGAGCATGAGAAACCTGCTCCTTGGCAACCCAGACGGCTTCCAGCCCAAAGGCTGGGTCCCGCGCGGCAATGCCTTGCACCTGACCAAAGACCTGACCCGGGTTAATAGCCATCTCCTTATCATGGTAAACATTGGCCTCGCCGGTACTGACCCCCATCAAGGTGATGCGATATTGGTTGGGAGCCAGCTCCAGGTTGTCACGAATGTGCACGGCAGGGATAAGAAAACCCAGCTCTTGGGACAGTTTCTTGCGTACCCCTTTAATCCGGTTGAGCAACTCGCCTCCCTGACTGCGATCCACCAGCGGAATGAGCTGATAGCCCACTTCCAGACCGATGATATCGACTGGCATCACGTCGTCCCAGCTCAGCTCTTTCTGCTCGTGAGCAGGTTGGTCGGCACTTGCCGGCATCAACTCCCCTTTGGCTGCCTTGGCTGCAAGCAGTTTCTCGCGGCGCAGCAGCCACCAGGCTCCGACCGCAGCTACGCCACCCAGACTCAGAAATGCCACATGCGGCATACCGGGCACACTGCCCATCATCAGCAAGATGCCGGCAGAAATGACTAGCGCCTTGGGATTATCGAACAGCTGTCCCAATACCGCAGTCCCCATATCCTGATCGGTATTTTGCCGGGTGACTATGATGGCTGCTGCGATAGAGAGCAGCAGGGAGGGGATCTGGGCAACCAGGCCATCACCGATAGCCAGCAAGGTGTAGATCTGGGCCGATTCGCTGAAGGTGAGCTGGTGTTGGGCCATGCCGATAATGAACCCCCCCAGTATGTTGATAAAGAGGATCATGATGCCCGCAATCGCATCCCCTTTAACAAATTTGGACGCACCGTCCATGGAACCGTAGAAATCGGCCTCCTGAGTCACATCCTGGCGACGCTTTTTGGCCTCTTCCTGATTGATAAGGCCGGCGTTCAAATCGGCATCGATGGCCATCTGTTTGCCTGGCATCGCATCAAGAGTGAAGCGGGCACTCACCTCGGAGATGCGCCCTGCACCCTTGGTGACCACCACAAAGTTGATGATCATCAGGATCATGAAGACGATGATGCCGACCGCGTAGTTACCGCCGATCACTACGTTACCGAAGGCCTCAATTACATGCCCCGCAGCAGCACTGCCATTGTGGCCTTCCAGCAAAACAACTCGGGTAGAAGCCACGTTAAGCGCCAGACGAAGCAGAGTCGCGATAAGCAGTACGGTAGGAAAAGCGGCAAATTCCAGAGGGCGGCGGGTGTAGACGGCAACCAGCAGTACCACGATGGAGAGCGCGATGTTGAAGGAGAAGAGGATATCCAGCATCATAGGCGGAATGGGCAGAACCACCATTCCCATGGACGCCAGTACCAGCAGCGGGGTACCGACCCCTTTGCCAAGCAGCCATCTGTACTCTTTTAAGCGGCCCAATGATGCCTTGAATTCCATCGCTTTTCTCGATCTTTACTCGCTGGTTCCAGATTAAAGCAAACATCAAGCCAAAAATTCAATGCATTGATTTTAAATGATTTTATTTTGACTGTGTCAGAACTTTGTCATTTGCGATATTCAGGCGGAATAGGAAGATCTTTAGCCAGCGGCTGCGGGCGACGGCCGTGTCCACGGCGGAACTTCTTGAGCTGGAACACATAGGCCAGCACCTGGGCCACGGCAGCAAATAGCCCTTCCGGTATTTCTCTACCCAGCTCGGTGGAGTGATAGATGGCGCGGGTCAACTCGGGAGAAGGCATGATGGGAATATTGTACTCACGGGCGATCTCCCTGATCTTCATCGCTACCTCATCAGTCCCCTTGGCGATGACCTTGGGTGCGGCACCAGGCTTGCCCGCCTCATATTTGAGGGCAACAGAGTAATGGGTCGGGTTGGTGATAACCACATCCGCCTTGGGTACTTCCCCCATCATCCGGCGCGCAGCCATCTCCATTTGCAGACGACGGATCCGCCCTTTGACCTCTGGCTTACCTTCGCTATCCCTGAATTCGTCTTTTATCTCCTGCTTGGTCATCTTGAGCTGACGCATGTGATTCCACTGCTGGAACGGCACGTCTATGGCCACAATAGGGATAAGGGCACAACAGAGGATGATCAGCATCCAGAGAAAGAGTTCTAGTGCATCAATGATGCCACCGGGGTATCCCTCCATCGAGAGATTGAGCAGATGGTTAAACTGGCTGGAAAGCATCCACCATGCAAACAGGGAAATAAACACAACCTTGGCAATCGACTTGACCAGCTCGACCAACGATTGCACCCCGAACATCCGCTTCAACCCGTTGAGCGGGCTCAGCTTGCTGAACTTGGGCATCATCGCCTCGGTGGAGAAGTTCATCCCCCCCATCAGGGTATTGCCGATAAAAGCGGCAATGGTAACCAGCGCAAAAAGCAGGCCCAGCGGAAGGATCAATTCCCCAAGCAATGCAGGCACCATGGCGATCATGGCGTTGGGGTCAAAGACCTGCTCCCTGTTCAGAGTAAAACCGGTCGTCAACACCTTGATCATGGCGCTGGCGAGCGACCCCTTGAGCATCAGCAGCCCGAACACGGCTGACAACAAGACACTGGCGGTACCCAGCTCTTTTGAACGAGCAATCTGCCCTTTTTCACGGGCTTGTTGCAGTCGTTTGCCCGTGGGCTGTTCGGTACGTTCCTGATCGGTATCAGCCATGGGCGCCCCCTTGGCACTGGGTGTCAATCAGCTCGCAGCTGACCTCCTGCACCCGCTCCCACAGACTATCAAAATGGCCGAGAAAACCACCGATAGTGAGCCAGAGGATGAGCAGACCCGACATCATACTGACGGCAAAACCGATACTGAAAATATTGAGCTGGGGAGCAGCCCGGGTCATCACGCCAAATGCGAAGTTGATCAGCAGCAGCGCCACTATGGCAGAGAGCGACATGACCAGCGCAGCCTGATACATAACCCCCAGGAATGCGCTCAAGGTTTGCATGGAGGAAACCGAAAGACCGCTATCGGAGACCGGGAGCGTCTCAAAGCTGAGGATGACCAGTCGCAGCATCACCAGATGACCATCGAGCGCCAGAAAAACCAGCGTCGCCAGCATCAGATAAAACTGGCCGACCACAGGTGTAGCCTGACCATTCATGGGGTCAACTAGGGTGGCAAAACCCAGACTGGTCTGCATGGCGATTACCTGACCCGCCATGACGAAGCTTTCCATCAGAAACTGGGTCATCAGGCCCAGCGCAATACCTATAAGCAACTGCTGGGCCAACACCAGAAAACTGCCGACGGAAAAAAGCTCGATGGGAGGCATCTTGGGGAGAAGAGGCGCAATCAGAAAGGTAATGGCAAGGGCCAAGCCAATCCGGATCCGGGCCGGGGCAAGGCGGCTGCCAAATACCGCCATCACCATCAGCAGGCTACTCACCCGAGCCAGTGGCCAGAGGATGGAAGACAACCACTCCATGATAAGAGCGGTTGTGTAGGTCATCCCACCACCTCGGGGATCTGACTCACCATTAGCTGAAAGAAGTCCATCAAACTCTGCAAGCCCCAGTGAGCACCAACCCCCAAAGCTAAAAGCGTCACAATCAGACGAGGCAGAAAGCTCAAGGTCTGTTCGTTGATGGAAGTGGCCGCCTGAAAAATAGCTACCAGCAAGCCAACGAAGAGGCTGGGCAGTATCACGGCACAGACCATGATTGTGACTAACCAGAGCGCCTCGCGAAATACGTCGACAAAGGTTTCAGGGCTCATGCTGCCTGCTCCTTCGGCCCGGCTTAGCCGGTACCCAGTCCGAAACTGTTGGCCAGAGAACCCAGAATCAGGTTCCAGCCATCCACCATGACAAACAGCATCAGCTTGAATGGCAGTGAAACGATCATCGGCGAGAGCATCATCATCCCCATCGCCATCAAGATACTCGCCACCACCAGGTCGATAACAAGAAACGGCAGAAACAGCATGAAGCCAATCTGGAAAGCAGTTTTCAGTTCGCTGGTTACAAAAGCCGGGATCAACACCCGCAGCGGCACATCGGCAGGTTTCTCCACCTGCACGTTGGCGATCTCCATAAAGGTATTGAGATCCTTGATGCGAGTTTGCGCCAGCATGAACTGATGGATGGGTAATTCGGCCCGCTCCAGTGCCTCTTTAGCCTGAATGGTCTCTGCCAAATAGGGCTGCAACGCTTCATTGTTGATGCGATCGAGTACTGGCGACATGATGAAAAACGACATGAAGAGAGCGATGCCGATCAGCACCTGGTTGGAAGGGCTCTGCTGCAATCCGATCGCCTGACGCAAAATTCCCAGCACTATGATGATTCGGGTAAACGACGTCATCATAATCACCATGGAGGGCAAGAACGAGAGCGCCGTCATCAAAGCCAGTACTTGCAGGGTCAGGCTGTACTCCTGACTACCATCAGCCATGGTTTTGACGGTCACAGCTGACATTGCATCCTGTGCCACGGCCAGCGAGGAGAAGAGCAGCGGGGTCATCAGGCTGATCGACAGCCAGATCCAGTTAGCTTTTTTCATGCTTGCCCATCAATTTGCCAAGCTGCTGGGAGAAAACCTGAGGCTGATTTTCATCGAGCGGCTCTTCCAGACGATAGAGGAAGTTGACCTGCTGTGGCGTGACCCCGACCAGCAACTGCTGTTCACCCACCTTGACCACCAGCAACTTCTCTTTGTAGCCCACCGGCAGGCTGGCGATCACCCTCATCTGGCCGCCTCCCATGGCGGTGGCAATCTTGCTCTTCTTGAGCAGAAAACCCAGAACCAGAATAAGACCGATCACCATCAGGCTGGAGAGCAACCAAGAGCTCAGGCTGGGGGCATTGACTGCCGCCCCGACATCGGCCAGTGCCGGCAAGGGCAGCAGTAGTAACAGCAGCATTCGCATCATTTGAGTTTCTTGATCCGCTCAATCTGGCTGATGACATCGGTCAGACGGATACCGAACTTGTCGTTTACCACTACTACCTCACCGTGGGCAATCAGGGTGCCGTTGACCAGCACATCCAGCGGCTCACCTGCCACCCGATCCAGCTCCACGACGGAGCCCTGGTTCAGTTGCAACAGGTTGCGGATGCTAATCTGGCTGCGGCCCACTTCCATGGCGATGGTGACAGGAATATCCAGAATGGTATCGAGCTTGCGGCGCTCCTCGGCACTGATGGGGGCGTCATCTTTCAACTCTTCCAGCGGGGCTGGCTTGGCTTCCGCCGTCACCTGCTCTTCCAGAGCGGCAGCCCATGCGTCCGCCATCAGATCCTCTTCCTCAGTTCCGCTCATCTTGCTTCCTTATCGCTACTTCATGACCGTTTATCGCAATAAACCGTCGATTATCTCTGTTGATCCTCGATGCTGCGCTCCAGCTCTTCCAGCTCGGCCTCGCCATCGATACGTACACCGCCCCGGGTCACCAGATGCATCTCTGTCTTGACCCCTTCCGGGCGCTTGAGTTTGTCGGTGATTTTGAGTGCAACGTTATCCTTGGTGCGCCCCATCTTGGCGTGGAAAGTCGGCAGATCTTCCACAAAAACCAGCAGATTTTCCGGCATCTCGACCGGGATGATATCACCGGGTTGCAGCTCCATCAGCTCGCGCAGGGTGAGCTCGGTCTCCAGCAGTTTGGCCCGCAACTCGACCTTGACGTCCATGATCTCGTCGCGCAAGGCCTTGCTCCAGCGCACATCGGTATCACCCTTGTCACTCTGTACACCGGCATCCAGCAGTTCGCGAATGGGCTCGAGCATGGAGTAAGGCATGGCCACATGGAAGTCACCACCACCACCATCCAGTTCGATGTGGAACGAGCTGACCACGATCACTTCGGTCGGGCTCACTATGTTGGCCATCGCCGGGTTCACTTCGGAGTCGAGATACTCGAAGCCCACATCCATCACCGGAGCCCAGGCATCCTTGTAATCTTCAAACACCAGCTTGAGCAGCATCTGGATGATGCGTCGCTCGGTGGGGGTAAATTCGCGCCCTTCAATTTTGGCGTGGTAGCGACCATCGCCACCAAAGAAGTTCTCCACCAGGATGAATACCAGCCGAGCCTCCATGGTGATTAGCGCAGTCCCTTTCAAAGGGCGGAAACGCACCATGTTGAGACTGGTTGGCACAAACAGGGTATGAACATACTCGCCAAACTTGAGCATCTGTACGCCGTTGATGGATACCTCGGCGGTACGGCGCATCATGTTGAACAGGCTGATCCGCATGTGGCGGGCAAAACGCTCGTTCACCAGCTCCAGCGTCGGCATGCGGCCACGGACGATGCGGTCCTGGGAGGAGAAGTCAAACTGGGCTACGCCGGGATCCCCCGCCGAGCCTATCTCCTCCTCTTCGACATCATCGACACCGTGCAAGAGGGCATCAATTTCGTCCTGACTTAACAGATCGCTCACGCTTCACCTACTGCATTACAAAGCCGGTAAACAGCACTTGTTCGATAACGGGGGAAGAGACCAGATCCTTGAGCACCCGGCGACACTCTTCCAGTGAATCCTTGCGCAGCTTCTCCTTGCCTTCGAAGGTCATCAGCTGTTCGGCCGTTGCTGCGCTGAACACCCGCAGCAAGGTGCCTTCAATCAGGGGGATATTCTGCTTGGCCAGCGTCTCATCAGCGGTACCGCGTACCTGCAACTGGATCTTGATCTGCACCAGACGATCTCGCTGTACGCCAGCTACGTTGAAGACAAAGGGACGCGGCATCGATACATAAAGTGAAGGCTGGGGCGCCTCCTCCTTAGGTTTGGCCTCTTTTCCCTCGGCAGCTTCGGCGGCCGGTTTCTCCGAGCCGGAGAGCATCAGAAAGGCGCCAGCACCGCCACCACCCAGCAGGATTACGGCAAGGGCGATGATAATGATCAGCTTCTTTTTCTTGCCCGCGGCCGGGTCTTTCAGGGTTAATTCGTTATCGTCTGCCATCCCTTGTCCACCCTCATATCAAACTTGTTCGATATCATAAACTTACTCGGGATTGCATCAAGCATAGAAATCAATTCCGGAACCGTTTGTCGATTCCACCAGCACATTGAGGGTAGATGTAGTCACATCCCTCGGTTCCTGCCCTCTGCCGGAGCCTGATTGACCGCCACTCTGGCCCTGCTGCCCCTGACCACCAGAGGTTGCCTGACCTTGCTGTTGCTGCTGTTGGGACTGATGCTGCACCTGGGTTTGACCAAGCTGGATCCCCTGCCCCGCCAGCATGTCGCGCAGACGCGGCATCGCCTGCTCCAGCATCTCACGAGTCTGTCCATGTTGTACCACGAAATGGACGCTGGCCTGACTGGAAGCATCGATCTGGATCTGGATTTTCATCTTGCCAAGGCCGATGGGGTCGAGCTGGATCTCCGCCTGCTGCAACTTGTCCGCCAGCATCAGGTTGACCTTCTGGTGCAACTCGGCAGGGGCTTCCTGGCCAGCCAGCTTGAGGTGAGGCAAATTCTGCGGCTCGCGGCGCTGTGCGCCCTCGGCGGCTGACGGGGTACGGTTTTCGGCAACCTGCACCTGCGGCTGGCTGTTCTGGCTATGTTGCACCGGCTGACTCTGGTTGCTCTCGCTGGCCGTCTCGGTCACCACCACACTTTGGTTGGCACTATCCACTTTGGGTTTTACATCGAGTTGGGCTGATTTGCGAAGCGGAGCCGCTCCAGCCGCCTCCATCTGCTGAATGCCTGCGGAGATGGTCGACAAGGGGGCCTGTGGCCCTTGCGATTCAACCTGTGCCAACACCTGCTGTGGCGCAACCATCACTGGTTCCGCGCTGGCAGGAGCAGGTGCCTGAGCGCTCTGGGTCGTGACAGAGACAGGAGCAGTTGCAGCCCCTTCGCGAGCACTCTGGGCCGTCGGGGCCGGATTGCTATCTGCCGTTGTCTGCTGCCCGGCACTCTTGCCATCCCCTTGTGCGCCACCTTGTGACCCATTCTGGGCCGTACCATCGGCTTGCTTGAGCCCTTCGTGGAAAGTCTTGAGCGCCTCACCCTGTCCCTGAGGAGCGGTAGTCTGGGCTGCTTGTCCCTTGTTCAGCGGCACAGCACTATCCATTTCACTCTCAGGCCCGACTTGCGAACCAGAAGCCGTCTCAGGTTTGCTAACCGGGGCAGACTCGCCAGTTGGCATCAGTTTGGCCAACTGGGCAACACGTTCGGCTCCGGAGAGAGGTTTATCCCCCTTGGAGGCAGGTACTGGTTCCCCCTGCCCCTTGAGTTCAGTTTCTCCCTTGAGTGTGCTGGCGCTCTGCCCTTCGCCGGTATTCTCAACTACCTCTTCTTCAACTACCTCTTCTTCAACTACAGCCTGAGAGGATTCACTATTCTGAGCGGTGGACACAGCTTGTGCGGACGCCGCAGCAAGCTTCTCCAGCATGGTTCCAGCGGCTACCGAGGACGGCAGCGCCGGCTTGTCAGTCGCGCTCGGTTTGACGTCATCACCAGCCTCAAGCGCATGCGGCTCACCCTGTTGCGGCAACAGATTGCCGTCAGCAGGAGCCGCGGCAACGATGGCAGGCGTTACCAAAGAGGTGTCGAGTTTGAGGGAGTCTTGCAGACGCAGCAGAAAATCGTTGGGAGGCAGCTCGTCCCCCTTCTTCTCGCCATCTTCTTTGATGCTGCTATCGCTCTCGGTCGCCAAAGATTTGGCTGATCGGTCGCTGCTGCCGGATTTGTTGACGGCACTCTCTGCAACTCCCTTCTCTGCGGACCCTTTATCTGCTGGCCCCTTATCCTTGCTCTGCGCCTTTGCAATCAGAGAGGCGAAGTCCCCCTTGCTATCGAGGGCTCCGGCGCTATCCATATTTGCAGTTTCGGGTGTACCGTTCAGGGCGGCTTTGTCCAACCCGTTCGTCTGAGCCGAAGGCGCTTGTGTCAACACTGTCTGCATCATGATGGAGTCCCTGAATTATGGAGGTTCCCTGCGGGATGACCTCCGACCATGTTCAGTTCAAAGCAAGTTACAGGCCAGATTGATGGAAGCGCCTCAAGATAGCGTACTCATCCAGCATCTTCTGCTCCTGACGCTGGGCCTTCTGCTGTTCGCGGCTTGCCTGTTTTTCCAGCAGCAACTCCACCGCCTTGCGCCGCTGCTGAGCTGCCAGCCACTCTTCGCGGCGCTGCTCCAGCGCCTGCCGCACCTGCAACACCCCTTCGTACTGCTGGGTTGCCGCCTGCTCGAGCTTGTTGATAAAGGCGTGATACTGGGCGTTCTGCTGCGGAGAGATCCCCTGCAAGCCGCGATCGGTCCACTGCTGGTGATAGATCTGGCGATACTGGTTGAGGGCATTTTGCTGCTCCATGAACAGCTTGAGATCCTGCTGGGCCTTCGCCAGCGCGAGCGCACACTGCTGCTCCGCCTCCACCAGCCGTTCCGACAACAATATCAACCCTTTACTCATGGATCAGCTCCACCATCCAGCGACTCATCAACGCATCAGTGGCATCGCCACCATCTGCAAGGCCTGCAGGCCATCGTCATAAGGGATAACCTCGCGCATCCCCTGCTGCAAGAACTGATCCAGATAGGGTTTCTGGATGATGGCACGGTCGATACGGGGATCAGAACCCTGGCTGTAGGCACCTATGGTGATGAGATCCCGGTTCTGCTGATAGAGGGAGTAGAACTGCTTGAGGGTACGCGCCAGATCCATGTGTTCCGGCGAAGTCACCATGGGCATGACCCGGCTGATGGACTTCTCGATGTCGATGGCGGGATAGTGGCCCGCATCGGCCAGCTCGCGTGACAGCACGATGTGGCCATCGAGGATCGCCCGCGCAGCGTCTGCGATGGGATCCTGCAGATCGTCCCCCTCGGTCAGTACGGTGAAAAAAGCGGTGATGGATCCCTGCCCATCGCTGCCGTTACCGGCCCGCTCAACCAGCGCCGGCAATTTGGCAAACACCGAGGGCGGATAACCCTTGGTGGCCGGCGGCTCGCCCACGGCCAGCGCAATCTCGCGCTGTGCCTGGGCATAACGGGTAAGAGAGTCCATCAAGAGCAGCACGTTGAGCCCCTGATCGCGGAAATACTCGGCGATGGCCAGTGCGGTTTCGCACCCCTTGAGACGCATCAGCGGCGAAGCATCGGCGGGAGCTGCCACCACCACGGAGCGGGCACGCCCCTCCTCGCCCAGGATATCCTCGATGAACTCCTTCACCTCACGGCCCCGTTCGCCGATAAGCCCAACCACAACCACATCGGCTACCGAGCCGCGGGTCATCATGCCGAGCAGCACGGATTTACCAACGCCGGAGCCGGCAAAAAGCCCCATCCGCTGGCCCTGACCGACGGTCAGCACCGCATTGATGGCACGCACCCCGACATCCATCGGCTGATGAATGGGGCGACGCGCAAGTGGATTGATGCGGTGCTGGGCAAACTGCACCATCTGGGAGGAGAGAATGGGGCCGAGGCCATCCAGCGGCTGACCGATACCGTCGATCACCCGGCCGAGAAGATTCATGCCGACGGGAATACCGTGTTCTTCAGTGATGGGCACCACCCGGGCACCGGGAATGACCCCCTTGAGCTGCTCGCTCGGCATCAGATAGAGGCGATCGCCAGAGAAGCCGACCACTTCAGCCTCCAGCGTCCCATCAAGGGTATCGATACGGCAGAGCGCACCGATGGCAGCACGGCAGCCTATGGCTTCGAGGGTCAGCCCCACCACCCGGGTCAATTTGCCGGCAACCGGTGGTTTGGGGGCGCTATCGCGCACCTTGTACCCTTGCAACCGGTTCAGTAGCGAGCCGCTCATCTGGCCTCCTGATCTAGAAAACTGTCAACCGGACAGCAGTGTCCGGCGTTGATTACGGGTGCGGATCCGGCGAGGAGTTATTGGGCGTCGCATTGTCTCGCAAGAAGTTGCGCAGCAGCTGATCAATACGTCCGGAAAGAGTCAGGTCGATACTGGAGAGCTCGGTCGCCAGTTGCAGATCGCCGGGAGAGAGGGTGGGATCGCTCTGCAGCCGCCACTGGCGCTTGACACACTCCTCGGCACCGAACGCCTGCTCGACCCGGGCAATATCGTCGGGATGCAGCATCAGCGTCACCCCCTGTTCGGCGGCAGGCAGCAGGGCAATCCCCTGCTTGAGCGCCTCCAGCAAAATACGGGGAGAGGTTTCGGCCTCATGGCGGATGAGGGCCCGAGCCAGTTGCAACACCAGCGAGAGCAGCTGCTGCTCCACCGCCTGATCCAGCTCGTTGAGAGGATTGGCCAACCGGGCTACCAGTGCTTGCCAGTGAGCCATCTCCTGCTCCACCAGCTCGCGCCCCATGGCCAGCCCCTCTTCGCGCCCCTGCTCGAGACCGGCGGAATGGCCCTGTTGCAGCCCTTCCAGCTTGCCCTCTTCCAGCCCCTTGGCATAACCGGCCTCACGCCCTTCAGCCATCCCCTCTTCCCAGGCAGCCTGGCGAATTGCCTCCAGCTCCTCGGCGGTGATGGAGGGGGTCGGCTCCTGTTCGGGTTCCGGCTCGACGACCTCTTCTTCCTGCTGATACCAGTCGGGAGCCAGGCCGAGAGCGTTGGTCTCGACCTCGGCCTCGACCTCCATCTCGGGCCAACCCCAGGTTTCGATCCGGGCCTCGTCCCCGTCAGGCCGCACATAGCCACGCAGTTTGTTGTTCATGGATTAGCGCAGCTCCTCGCCACCGCCGGATACAGCCCCGGCAAAACCGTAGAGTGTATGGCCCATGGCTTAGAGGAACTCCTCGCCGCCACCGGCACCCAGCATGATCTCGCCGGCATCCGCCAGACGACGGGCAATGGAGAGGATCTCCTTCTGGGCGGCTTCCACTTCGGAAACCCGGATCGGCCCCATTGCCTCCAGATCGTCTGCCAGCATCTCGGCGGCACGCTTGGACATGTTCTTGAAGATCTTCTCGCGCATCTGATCGTCCGAGCCCTTGAGGGCCCGTTGCAGCAGATCGCCCGGCACTTCCCGCAACATGGTCTGGATGCCGCGGTCGTCCACATCGATGAGGTTCTCGAACACGAACATCAAATCCTGGATCTGCTGGCTCATCTCCTCGTCCGACTCGCGGATGGAGTCCATCAGCTGACCTTCGATGTTGGTGTCGAGGTAGTTCATGATGTTGGCCGCAGCCTTCAGGCCGCCCATCTTGGCTGCCTGGGCACCCGCCGCACCGGCGAACTGTTTCTCCATGATGTCGTTCAGCTCTTGCAGCGCCGCCGGTTGTACCTCTTCCAGGTTGGCGATACGCATCACCAGATCGAGGCGCACCTGCTCGGGGAACTGGCTCAGGATCTCGGCTGACTGCTCCGGCTCCAGATAGGAGAGCACGATGGTCTGGATCTGCGGGTGTTCGTTCTGGATGATGCTGGCCACCTGACGGGCATCCATCCACTTGAGCGAATCGAGGCCGCGGGCGCCGGAACCCAGAATGATCTGGTCCACCAGGTTGCTCGCCTTGTCTTCGCCAAGGGCGGCCACCAACGCCTTGCGCACGAAATCTTCGCTGCCGATACCGATGTTGGTGTACTTCTGGATATCGTCGATGAATTGACGGTGTACCGCCGCTACCCGGTCGTGACTGAAATCCGACATCGAGGCCATCGACATACCGAGCCGCTGCACCTGCTTGGGCTCGAGATGACGGAAGATCTGGGCCGCATCCTCTTCATTGAGGCTCAGCATCAGCACTGCCGCCATCTCCATCCCGGACATCTGCTCCAGAAGCTGGCGCTGACTGTCGGTGATGTCGTTGCCAGTTACCTGGCTCTTATTCTCTTCAGGCATCTTTGGTTACCCACTCTTTAATGACCTGAGCGGCCAGATCCGGCTCGTTCGCCACCAGGGCACGCACGGCCTTGAGCAAATCTTCATCCCGGTGCAGATCAGGCAGCTTGAGCTGACCATCGCGCAATCCGAACACCGGCTCTGCTTCGGCCTGAGCCGCCAGCAGACTCAACTCGTCGTCACCACCCAGCACAGTGTGGTTGTCGAAATCCAATTCGCCTTCCGGCTTGGCGTCCGGATAGAGCAGCCGCTTGAGCATGGGGCGAACCACGGTCACGATCAAGACGATAATGACCAGCACGGAGGCTGCGATACGCACCGCACGCCAGAACCAGGGTTCATCATAGACAGGGGTGGCCGCCACGGCTTCAAGCTCGGGACGGTTGAACGGGATGGCAACCACTTCCAGAGTGTCACCACGGGTCACATCAAACCCCAGACCACCGCTCAACAGACGACGCAGGGTATCGAGCTCAGCCTGGCTGCGCGCCTCGCGAGTCACCTTGCCATCAGCGGCAGTCATCGACTTGTAATCTACCGCCACGGAGACGGTCATGCGGCGGATCCCCCCCATCTGGCGACGGGTATGGCTGACGGTGGTATCCAGCTCGAAGTTGCGGGTGGCCTCTTTGCGTGAACGGCCATTGGCAGCGGAGCCACTCTCGCCGGCAGTCGCCTGCTCGGGAATGGTGGATGCTGCTGGCGGCTGGTTGCTGAGCGCCCCAGGGACACCACCGTTGCTGCTGCCGGAGCTGTTCTCTTCCAGCGTCATTTCGGAGCGCACCGCCGGCAGATCCGGGTTGTAGGTTTTGCGGGTCTGCTCCTGCTGGGAGAAGTCGAGGGAGAGATCCACTTCCGCCGTATAGTTGTCAGCCCCCAGTACCGGGATCAGAATGGCGTCAATTTTTTGTTTGTATTCGAGCTCCTGCTTCTGCTGCATCGCGAACTCTTTGCGAGTCTGGGCAGCAAGAGGATCTTGCGAGCCGGAGTTGAGCAGACGGCCGTTCTGGTCGGTGACGGTGACACGAGTCGGTTCGAGGCCGTGGACTGCCGAGGCAACCATATCGACGATGGAGTCCACCTCGCCCTGACCAAGAGCAGCCCCTTTCAGATTAACGACCACGGTCGCACTGGGTTTACGTTCGTTGCGGGCAAAGACGTTGTCTTTCGGGATGGCCAGCAGCACTTGCGCCTTGGCGACATTCTGGAACTGCTCGATAGCGCTGGCCAGCTGGCGCTCGCGGCTCAGCTTGAGGCGCTCCGCCTCCATCCGCTGGCTCACACCGAAGCTGGAGTCCTTCAGCAGGATATCTTCGCCGTCACTGCTGGCGTCGGTCACATTGGCCAGACCGGCACGGGTCAGCGCCAGCTTGATATTGGGGTAGTTCTCGGCACTGACCAGCACGCTCTTGCCATCCACCTCGTAGGGGATCTTCTGCTGATCGAGGAAATCGAGAGTTTTGACCAGCTCCTGGGTGGTATAGGTGCCGAGGGGACGCATGTCCGGCTCCTTGCCCCAGAGCAGGATAAACACGGCTATGGCCAGACAGATGGCAAGCCCCAGGATCAGGGTGATCTGGCGCAGTACATCGGTATTGGACAGAAAGCCCAGTGCCGAACTCTTCTGCTCATTCTCATCGAGGGCGGCAGTACCCTCATCGTTTAGCAGCAGATCGCCGTTTTGGTCAGTAGCCACGATTTATGTCCTTATTGCTGACATGTTCATGATGCCCGGTCGTCATGATTCGTTGAAATCCTTTATACCGGCATGTTCATGATGGTCTTGTAGGCATCGACCATCTTGTTGCGTACCTGTACCGTGGCCTCGAACGCGATGGAGGATTTCTGCCCGGCAATCATCACTTCGGCCAGATCCACTGACTTGTCACCCATATCGAAGCGGGTGCGCAGATCGTTGGCGGCGCCTTGCAATTCGTTGACGTTGCCCAATGCCTGTTGCAGCAGCAGGCCAAAGTCGGAACTGACCTGACGGCCCGGCTGTGCCAGCGGGGTTGCACCGGCCTCTACCTTGAGTGCCTGCATCTCTTGCATCAGGCTGCTTGCACTAATTTCCATTTTTCCATCCCCAGACAAATCATTGACGCTGACAGCCAACAAGCAATTATGATGCCAAACAACAGATCCAAGTCTGGACAAGAGTTGCAGCGAGGGGAAAGCACTGCAAGCCGATGAAGGGATAACGCCAGAGCGAAGAGAGGGTGAACCCTTTCTGAGGCGACCTTATTGGGTCAGATCCTTGTCGATCCAGTATTTGGATCCGGAGATATTGGCATCGAGCAGCAGCCCCTTCTCGCCAATCTGATAGATGGCCATGCCGCCGTTGTATTTGGCGGTCAGCTCGGCGCTCTCCTTGCCGGCCACCACGCCCACTTCGGAGGTGGCCTCCCAACCCTGGGTCACGAATGCATCGAATCTGGCCTTGTCTTCAAACAGGATCACCTGCTGATAAAACTTGCCACCGATCCCGGCTGCAAGACCCGCACCAAACATCCTCATATAGGTGTGTTTGCCGGTTTTCCGATTAACAGCCACACCGGCCCCCTGATTGGTGTGAAGCATCAGGGAGAACTTGCGCGAGTCGAAGACGGCGTAACCATAAGCCTTGTCAAACAACAACTTGGCTGATGGTTGTTCATTGAAGAGATGTATCAGCGCAGTATCGGACATGGTGTTGAGCGCAATCCTTGCCTCTTGTGCAGTCTTGGGGTTGACCATTTCCGTGAGTTTTTTGTCGGCGACAACCAACCACTCCTTACCGGTCGCTATGCTCTTGTCAGTCCAGACACCGGCGGTATTGAACGCCTCCTCACCCCAGGTCGAAATAGAGGCCCAGCTCTTCTTGGAGAAATCGCTGACATCCTGCCACACCTCCTTGCCGGTTTCGCTCAACGCACTTCCGAGATCAGATGCCGCAGCCTTGAGCTTCGCCCAGTCGGCATAGCAGGGGGAGATGGCCAGACTCACAGCCAGACCCAGCAACCACTTGTGATTCTTCATCCTTTTGCTCCCATATGCTTCGGCTTCATGGCATTCACCTATCCGCGCGGGTCAGGGCAAACACCTTGGACAATCTTGCGCATTATCGGGATGGGCTCCGCCATAAGCAATCTTCGAGTCCATGCCCATAAGTGAGATATGTGCCAAACCGACATAAAAAAGGCTGCCCACCGAAGGTGGGCAGCCTTGATAGTCAGCAAATCAAATCGCTTATTCGACCATCATCACCTTGCAGGTGTTGGTACTGCCGACGGTCTCCATCTTGTCACCGTGGGTCAGCAACACCATGTCACCGCTCTGCAGCAGACCTTTGGCTTTCAGGACATCCAGCGCATCGCGGCACACTTCATAGACCGGCTTGGTCTCGTCACCGTCAAACAGCACAGGGGTGACGCCGCGGTAGAGGTTGGTCCAGGCCAGGGTCTTGTTGTGCGGAGACATGGCAAAGATCGGCAAACCTGAGCTGATACGGGACATCAGCAGCGGGGTGGTACCGGATTCGGTCAGCGCCACAATCGCCTTGACCCCTTCCAGATGGTTGGCCGCATACATGGTCGACATGGCTACCGCTTCTTCGACAGAGGTGAAGGTGTAGTTCATGCGGTGGTTGGAGACGTTCAGGCTCGGATGCTTCTCGGCACCGACACAGACGCTGGCCATGGAGGTCACGGTCTCGATGGGGAACTGACCGGCAGCGGTCTCGGCAGAGAGCATCACGGCATCGGTACCATCCAGCACCGCGTTGGCCACGTCCATCACTTCGGCACGGGTCGGCAGCGGCGCATTGATCATAGACTCCATCATTTGAGTCGCGGTGATCACCACCCGGTTCAGACGACGGGAGAAGCGGATCAGCTTCTTCTGTACGCCAACCAGCTCGGGGTCACCGATCTCGACACCCAGATCGCCACGGGCAACCATGACGGCGTCGGAGCCGAGGATGATGTCTTCCATCGCTTCATCGGTGGCGACGGTTTCGGCACGCTCAACCTTGGCCACGATCTTGGCGTTGGAGCCGGCTTCGCGGGCCAGCTCGCGGGCATAACGCAGGTCATCGCCACAACGGGGGAAGGAGACCGCCAGATAGTCCACGTTCATACGGGCAGCAGTCTTGATATCTTCCTTGTCCTTCTCGGTCAGCGCCGGCGCGGAGAGACCGCCCCCTTTCTTGTTGATGCCCTTGTTATTGGAGAGCGGGCCAGCCACGGTGACAGTGGTCAGAATACGGGTGCCTTCGACGCTCTCTACTTTCAGCTGCACACGGCCATCATCCAGCAACAGGATATCGCCCGGCACGACATCGTTTGGCAGGTTCTTGTAGTCGATACCAACCTGCTCCTGACAACCTTCCCCTTTGCCAAGGGCCGCATCCAGCACGAATTTGTCACCGATTGCCAGATAGATCTTGCCGTCTTTGAAAGTGGAAACGCGGATTTTCGGTCCCTGCAGGTCACCCATGATGGCAACGTGACGGCCCAGCTTGGCAGCAATTTCACGCACCTGATTGGCGCGCAGGATGTGATCTTCAGGAGTGCCGTGAGAGAAGTTCATCCGCACCATGTCGGCACCGGCGCGGATGATCCCTTCGAGGATCCCTTCGCGGTCGGTAGCAGGACCGAGTGTGGTTACAATCTTTGTACGTCTAGGCATGAAAGACTCCGATATGAAGTTGATACGAGTTGAGATTCTGCCCCATCAAGCCAATGGCTCAATGCACCCGTTTGCAAGCCCTCTGGGTGGCTTTTGTTACTAAATTACAATACTACACCAAGGCGGGTGGCATAGACAGTCGGGGGCAAAGCCCCCAACCATTCAGGAAGAGTGCGGGGTTTCGAAGCGGGATTCGCGCAGTCCCTCTTTAACCTTCTTCAGGTTTTCGCGAAATTTCATTCCCCGGCGCAGGGTAAAACCGGTTGCCAGCACATCAACCAACGCCAGCTGGGCGATGCGGGATGCCATCGGCATGTAGACGTCGGTATCTTCCGGCACATCCATGGAGAGCACCAGATTGCACTCGCGCGCCAGCGGAGAGTCTTTGGCAGTCATGCCGATGACGGTGGCATCGTTCTCACGGGCCAGCGCTGCAATTTCCACCAGCGCCTTGGTGCGACCTGTGTGGGAGATCAGCACAACCACATCCCCTTCGCTGCTGTTGATGCAGCTCATCCGCATCATGACGATGTCGTCAAAGCTCACTACCGGAATGTTGAAGCGGAAAAACTTGTTCTGAGCATCGCGGGCCACTGCGGAGGAGGCGCCAAGGCCAAAGAAGCTGATCTTCTTGGACTGGGTCAGAATATCGACACAACGATTGATGGCGGAAATATCCAGACTGTTTTTGGCTGCATCAAGACAAGCCATGGTGGATTCGAAGATCTTGGCGGTATAGGTATCCGGACCATCTTCCGCTTCCACATGACGATTCACATAAGGGGTGCCATTGGCCAGGCTCTGGGCCAGATGCAGTTTGAAATCAGGAAATCCTTTGGTGTCAAGGCGACGGCAAAAGCGGTTGACGGTCGGCTCGCTGACATCGGCCATCTTGGCCAGGGCGGCGATACTGGAGTGAATAGCCGTCTGTGGGGATGCCAAAATCACTTCGGCGACCTTGCGCTCTGATTTACTGAAACTTTCCAAGTTGTTTGTAATTTTATCAAGGGTATTCATCATCACCACCAGGCATTTTGTAATTTAGCTTCAGTGTCTTTGCACTCAATTTACGGCTAAGCAGGTTTCCAATCAACCTGATGACTATACAAGACAAGCGGTTAACGCAACTAACACCCACAATACAAAGTATGACTCATCTCTAATTATTTCGTTCTTTTCGTTACAAAATGTCACTGCCGATTGAAACCGCTTACAAATGTTGCAAAGCAACAACACTGTGAGCGGGCGCACGTTTGTGCGTCTCCAACAGACGACCATCGCTTTGGCTCGGTTAGAATTGGCGGCAAATAATAATGTCGGGGCGCCACTGGTCGTCCACACCTTGTAACGAAGGAGTTGTTATGCAGCATACCCATGCACTGGTCGGCGATGTCGGCGGAACCAATGCTCGCCTGGCCTTGTGCGAACTGGCCACCGGCGCAATCTCTCAAGCCAAGACTTACTCAGGTCTGGAGCACCCATCTCTGGAAGCGGTCGTCCGCCTTTATCTGGAAGAGCACAAGGCTCAAGTCAATGAAGCCTGTATCGCGATTGCCTGTCCCATTAACGGTGACTGGGTCGCCATGACCAACCACAGTTGGGAATTTTCCATCAGCGAGATGCAGGTAAACCTTGGCCTTGGCCGTCTGCAGGTGATCAACGACTTCACCGCAGTCTCCATGGCAGTACCGGTACTGGCTGAGGAAGAGCGTATCCAGCTGGGTGGTGCAGCCCCCGTTGCCGGAAAACCTATCGCCATCTATGGTGCTGGCACCGGACTTGGTGTGGCACATCTGGTGAAAGCAGGCGAGCAGTGGCTCAGCCTGCCGGGTGAAGGCGGTCATGTCGATTTTGCAGCCAACAATGAAGAAGAAGATGCCGTTTTGCAGGTGATGCGCGGCGAGTTGGGGCATGTCTCGGCCGAACGCTTTCTCTCTGGTCCGGGCTTGGTCAATCTCTATCGCGGGCTGGTCAAATCAGACGGGCGTGAACCAGAAGCACTTGAACCCAAAGCGATCACCGAACGGGCGCTGGCCGGATCCTGCCTCGATTGCCGCCGTACCCTGAGCCTCTTCTGCGTGTTGATGGGTCGCTTTGCAGGTAACCTGGCCCTCAATATGGGCACGTTCGGCGGCGTCTATATCGCCGGCGGCATAGTGCCGCGTTTCAAGGAGTTCTTTATCAACTCGGGTTTTCGAGTGGCGTTTGAAGATAAAGGCCGCTTCAAATCCTATCTCAAGGAGATCCCGGTTTTCCTCATCACCCATGAGGGCCCGGGACTGCTTGGCGCTGGCGCCTACTTGCGTCAATCGATGGGTATGGCCATCTGATCCAAGGCGGGAATGGGGCTGAATGATCCATGGTTCAGCCTCAATTCAGTGATCTGGACATATAGTGTCGGCACGTAACCAAGAGAGCTGGAATTCACAAGGAGTGGAAACCACTTTCATCCACTGGATACGTTTGTCACCTGACAAGCCTGAACTGTTTCAACCGGCCCTCTGGCCGGTTTTTTTTATATTCAAATTACTGCGCCAGCGACTTCAACTGCGCCTTGTCAGGTGGATTACTCCAGTCGATAGGGCCGTGAGTAAAACGGTACTGCAGCCGCGGCAAGCTGGTCTCCAGCCACTCTTCCCGGAAATAGGCGTAGCCCTGATCCCAGTCTGGGTCATTGGCCCAACCGGTTTGCAGGAAATAGAGACGGGTACCCTGCCCTTCCGGTACAAAGCGAAGACAAACCTGAGTCTTTTGCTGGCGGATGTGCGGGAAAGAGGGAGGGAAATTCCAGCTGAAACTGAGCAGGTCATAGGGCATCACAGCCATCACCCGGCATCCTTCACTTCCTCGCTCCCCAAGCGGAGCATCCGGTCTGAAGTAGATCTCGAACGGGCCATTCGGTTCAGCCACCATCAAACACTCGGGCGCCAGAAAACTGCGCAGGCCACTCTCTGTTGTCCAGGCATGCCAGACATCGTCTATATGAGCCGGAACAAAGATGTTGCCTTCAATCTGTTTATTGTCCATAAATCAGCGAGCCTCAAGCCATCCATACAGGGGACTTCGGCAGTATAGCCCCATGCTCATGACAATAGACAGAGCTTAATCACGTCCTTGTCATTTACTTCTGAACAACAAAAAACCAGGCAAATATGATGTGCCACAGCCTGACCAGGGAGGTCACAATGATCCGCATAATGGAACCAAAAGATATTCCCCAACTAGCCCAGCTCTTCCTGAAAAGTCGCAGAGATACGTTTCATTGGGTAGAACCAGCCAGGTTCCAGCTCGATGATTTTGAGCAGCAAACAGCAGGAGAGGAAATATGGATTGCCGAACACGGAGGAAATATCTGCGGCTTTATTGCAATCTGGAAACCCGATAATTTTATCCACCATCTTTATGTTTCGACAGACTGGCATGGCCACGGGATTGGACGAGCCCTGATTGAACAGGGCCTTGCTACAGGCCCGGGCTCACTTAAAGTCGCCACACGCAATACTGCAGCAGTTGCGTTTTATCACCGGCTTGGCTGGATAGAGACCGAGGAGAGAGGTCACTGCGATCTTACTGGCCCCTGGTGCACACTAATCAAGGCTTAACCTTCACTCTGCCCTTTGGTTGGCAATAGCGGTGCTGGAGGAAAGAACCAGCGGTAGAGATCAAACCACCCATCACGCTCTGCAATCACAACCTCGTGTACCGGATCTCGCTGAAAAATCGCCACCTTGTTTTCCGTCAACGGCACCCAAGCATAGTTAACCAATGCGTACTGGGACTGGATGAGATTGTATTCGTTCAGATAAGAGTCGTCCTTGCCAGACTCGTGGAGCTGTACCCTGCTGTCGATGAGATATACCAGCTGGTCAAACAACGTCAGTTGAAATCCGGTTATCCGCCATTTCTCCTTGGTGGACTCTTCCTCCTCAATCACGGTGATCTTGCCCCAACGACATACCCCATGATAATTGACGCCATTCGCAGACATTCGAAGTTCGTAATGACATCCTAGGCTGTTAATGAACATCCCCGCGACAAAAAACAGTACCAAGGACAGCGGTAGAAACATCAAGGCATTTTTCAACGTTCGTTTCATCAGCCATCCCTTAAGGCGTTTGTTCTAACTCTTGGTAGGAAAAAATACGCACCTGATGGCCCGAGATCAGAACCAGAGAATCAGGCTTGGTGACAGGTACTTCGCTTTTGGCTTCCATACGGCAGACAAGTCCCAAAGCGCCCTCGCCACAGCTGACGTGGAGCCATTCAAAATGCAAATAACTGGCAACAGAAAGCAATAACAAGACCAAAGCAATATTTATATAGGTCAAGGTTTTTGCCAACATCGGCCGCCCCAAACGACGCAGCATTGCAAACTTGATACGTTGCATGAGGGATGTTGCCTCGGCTGTTGTGGGGGCAACTACCTTATCACCGGATGAAGAGGCTGTTTCAGGAGACGTAAGATGGGAGGATGTAGCAATGATCTCATCCGATATGGGATATACGTCAGTGACCACATTTTCGGGTTCCTGATAGCCATATCCCGCGATGACCTTGCAATTCAGATGCAAGGAATAACCCTTTTTAGGCGTACTTTTTATATCGAGAATCTGAGGCGTCTGGACGAAGTGGCGACGGATATTGGCAATAGCTACGTTCAATGAATTGGGGCTGATAGGACGCCCTTGCCAACCAATATCCAGCAGTAAATCCTTGTCACACACTTCATCGGGATGATCCAGTAAATAGCAAAAGATGAGAGACTCAGCCGATGAAAACCGGGCTGTCTTGCTGGTTTGTGCAGCCTCTGAATCCGCACCAAAAACCAGCTCCCGCCTTTTAACATCAAAAACACAATCACCGAAATGGTAGGTTGATATGTTATTGCCCGTCGCAACGCCTGTCATATCAACCCCTTGCTATTTTCTTCATCGTCAAGCAAACCGGAATCCACATCCAGATAGAATCAAACAGCTCCGAAAACGGCCTGCCATCGCGGGAAATTCTAATGGGTAAGGATCTGCTTCACAATAGGAGCGAGAGAAGTGTACGACGGGAAAATCAGGGCAGTATCTAACTGTATCACCTTTCAAAGGTTCCCCCGGCCAGACCGGGGGAACAGGCAGGATGAATCCGTTGTTTGGTATGTCATAAAGACAACCGTTTCAGACCCTAAACTGCTTCAACAATGTGTCCAGCTGGGCTGATAACTGACGCAGATCGCTGCTCGCTTCGGCAACCTGAGCAACTCTTCCAGCATTTTCACTATTGAGTGTCGCAATCCGGTTGACGCTGTGGCTCACCGCCTCGGCAACCGAGTGCTGCTCCTCCGAAGCCTGCGCAATATACATGTTCATCTCGCGGATCAGGCTGACCTGATTCTTTATCTTCTCAACCGACATCTGCACATCAGCTGCTTCAGCGCCAGCCTGTGACGCTCTATCCTGACTCTGTTGCATCCCGGCCCCCACATTCTGGGTAGCCTGCTGCAAACGCTTAATGCTGGCGCTGATCTCTTCCGTTGACTGGCGAGTACGCCCAGACAACGTCCTCACCTCATCGGCCACAACGGCAAAACCTCGCCCTTGGTCTCCGGCTCTCGCAGCCTCGATAGCAGCATTAAGCGCGAGAAGATTGGTCTGTTCGGCAATGCCGTTGATCACTTCGATAATATTGCCGATGCTGTTGCTCTCGGTAGACAACGAACGCATCAGTGTCGCAACCCGTTCCACTTCACCCACCAGCTGTCTGATCGCCTCATTGGCATGACCTGCCAGACTATATCCCTGCTCTACATAAAGATTGGCCTCATCGGTCGCCGTAGAGGTTTTCACTGCATTACCTGCTACTTCCTGCACTGCCTGGCTCATCTCGGTGATAGCCGTTGCAACCTGATCCAGTTCGGATTGCTGGGCATCGCTACCACTGCGGGTATCAGCAGACAAATTGTCACACCGCTCTGCCGTTTGCAGTACCCCGGCCGACAACTCGTTAATCTCCGCCACCATCTCCTGCAGCTTGGCAATAAAGTGGTTGATGTTGATAGCAAGCGTACCCATCTCATCCTGACGGCTGATTTTCAAACGCTGGGTCAGGTCACCATCTCCTTGGGCCAAATCGAACACGGCTTGATTCATCTGGTTGAGCGGTCGCAGCACATTGCGATGTATCAGAACCATCAGCAAGGCGATGATGCAGATATCAAGCACCACAATCTGCCAAACAGTGGTAATCAGTTGCTGCCGCAGGTGTGCCTGAATAGCGGCATCGCTGGTATGCACCAACAAGCGGGCAACCGTCGTCTTTTGGCCGCTGTCGTCATAAACCAGATCATGACCACTGTATGTGCTGATATCAGCGGGGATTGTACTGATCGGTGCAATCGACCCCGCCTCATCACGAGAGAAACCGGCTACCAACTTGTCCTTGCTGACCACCAGCAAAGCACTCAGCATGTCGGCAGCCAGCTCAGACTTGAGCGATGCCTCGATAAATGAAGATTCGTAGTTCCACAAAGGTCCGGGCAAAGAGAGCTGCAGCCGGCTGATGGCCTGGTCCACCAGCTGCGCTTGTTTGCTGTAGCTCTCCGCCCTGGAGGCACTGTAATTGTACCCCCCAAACAACACCAACAGCAGACTCACCGACAGGGAGGTCAGCACGGCGATCCTGAATTTCAGACTTTTCCAATCCATGGCTTCCTCCCGGTATTAACGGCAGCCCGAGCAGTAAGACTTACTGGTACTTGGCGTTGATCTTCTCGATGGTGCCATCTGCTTTCATGGCAGCCAGGATTTCATTCAACTTTTTAATAAGCTCATCAGGGGTATCTTTGTTGAACGCCAAACTCATCTGGGTTTCCTTGAACACGAACACCGGTTTGGGATTGGCTGCCTTCTCCTTGTTCGCCAGATAGGGAGCCAGATACTGACCAGTTGCCCACAGATCGATACGTCCAGCCTCCAGTTTTTTCACGTTTGCCGTATCGTTGGCGGCTAGCTGCAACTTGGAAAAACCCTGTGCTTTCAGATACTCGGCAGCAGCATCGCCGTTATAGCCGCCGACCGAATACTGTTTGGCATCGTCCAGCGACTTGATCGAAATATTGGCAGTGGAGCTGGAGAAGAAGACCCAGTTATTGTTGACTAAGGGGCCAACCCATTTGAACAGAGTTTCACGCTCCGGCGTGCGAGTCGTGGAATAAAGCGCGGTGTTGGGGGTACTGAGGGTATCTTCATAAGCCCGTTTCCAGGGCATCAGGGTAATCTTGTATTCAACTCCCGCGCGCTTGAACAGCTCTTCAACAACCTCGGTAGAGAGGCCTACAATCTTGCCCCCTTCTCCTTGCATATTGAACGGTGGGTAATCCTCAGTCATCACGTTTAGCGGCGCAGCCTGTGCCGCTCCCAACGCCAGCACGGAAGAGACTGAAAACAGGGCACCTTTCCACAACAATTGATAGTTCATTGCGACCTCGCTTTGCTTGCCATTCATCCCTAAACCCCCGCCGTCATCAATGGCTGGGCTGTATGACCCGAACTCGGGCCGTGCCGGTTTTCACGGCTCGCTACCCGCAAATCAGATACGCAGCAGCAAACAGATTCGAATGGTGTTAGCAAGCCACCATTTGGAGAAATGTGGCTCGAACAAAATCTGTGGCCAAATGGCAATGAAAGAGATAGGGGCAAGTAACCGTGGATGAGTTACAACGTGAAATGCATCCAACCTTGATGTGATATACGAAGGCACCTTGATAAGGTGCCAACACGTGATCAGGAAAGAATGAGTGAGAACACCAACATCCATTTTCTCGTCCCTGCTCAAGACTGCCTAAGAGCCAAACCTGTCCTTTAGCTAAGGCCACGAAGAGAGATCCGTCAAATAGGTGCAGCGACATAAAGTCGCTGGCGAGGCAATCCTTGATCCATGACAAAAAAGAGAAAGCATAAAGCCACCGCGAGGTGGCTTTATGCTTATCCGCTTGAGACGTCTGGCAAAAATCAATCCTTGGCGGAGTCCATAACCCCCTCTTCGGAGTGGGCTGGCAGGATCAGGTTGAGCAGGATAGCGGCAACAGAAGCCAGACCAACACCAGCCAAAGCGAAGTCACCGATCTTCATCTCCAGCGCACCTACACCCACGGTCAGGGTTACGGCCACGATGGCGATATTGCGCGACAATCCCAGATCCACTTTGGATTCGACCAGCGTCTTGAGACCGATGGCAGCGATGGATCCGAACAGCAGCAGCATGATCCCACCCATCACCGGCATCGGGATGGAGGTGAGCAGCGCATTGAACTTGCCAAAGAAGGCCAGAATGATGGCGAATACCGCAGCCCAGGTCATGGTAACCGGATTGAAGTTGCGGGTGATCATTACTGCGCCGGTTACTTCTGCATAGGTAGTGACGGGAGGGCCACCGATCAGACCAGCGAAGCAGACGCCGATACCGTCACCGGCCAGAGTACGGTGCAGACCCGGATTTTTGGTGTAGTCCTGACCAGTCACACCACCAATGGCGAGCACGCCACCGATATGCTCGATACAGGGAGCAATCGCCACCGGCAGCATGAACAGCGCTGCGGCCCAGTTGACCTCAGGGGTTTCAAAGTGAGGCAACGCCAGCCAAGGGGTGTTGATCAGACCCTCGAAGTTAACCTGTCCCATCAGTACGGCAGAGACATAACCGGCAATCACGCCACACAGGATGGGGATCAGCTTGATCCACCCCTTGCAGAACACGGCAGCAATAAGGGTAACCGCCAGCGAAATACCGGCCAGAGTCAGCGCGGTTGATGCAGGAACAACCTGCTCGCCACCGGCACGCCCCATCGCCATATTGCAGGCCACCTGTGCCACGGAGAGACCAATCACCATGATCACCGGGCCAATCACCACCGGCGGCAGCAATTTATGGACAAATCCCATCCCTTTCGCCCGGATCAGCGCAGCCAGAATGAAATACATGAAACCGGCAGCAAACAGACCGAACATGGTGGACGGCAAGCCCCAGGTCTGGGTGGCATAGATGATGGGAGCAATGAAAGCGAAGCTGGAGCCCAGAAAAATGGGCACTTGGCGGCGGGTACAGAGCTGGAACAACAGGGTGCCCACACCGGCGCCAAGCAGGGCCATGGAGGGGTTCAGTCCGGTGAGCAGAGGCACCAGAACCATGGCACCGAAGGCAACAAACAGGATCTGCAGCCCGGCGACACTTTGCTTGACTAGGGAAAACATGGATGTCCTTAATTTTTTGATAACTGATAGGGATATTTGACACTTTTCAGTTATCGAAAGACGCTTTCAAGGTAAAAAGTGAGCATCTTGGCATCACAAATTACGTTTTACTGCTTGGGGAGGGCATGAAACAGGCTTTTTAGGCGGGATTCGTTGCTACAAGCATCGAGTATGCGATTTTACGTGCTTTTGTGACAAACGCCAATCGTTTTTCCATCATGTTTGCTTTACAGGTCTCCGCTCAAGGTCGCCGAGCACAGCTCTATACTTGACCACATGGTTCAAAATGGACAAGGAGTCCTCCATGCCAAAACCCCCTTTCAAACCGACACAACGCAGGCTCCTGATTGGTTCTGCCATTGCATTAGCCCTATTTGCCAACCCGTTTAGCTATGACTTTGCCCATCAAGAGTGGCAGGTGACCAAGGCATTTGCCGAGTCCTGCTTCGTTGCTGGCACCCGCATCACCATGGCCGATGGAAGCGAACGTCTCATAGAGACATTGCAAGCAGGTGAACGAGTTCTGGATCAATATGGCCATACCAACCAGATCTTGGCGGTAGAGCGTGTGCTCTTGGGTGATCGCAGACTCTATGGCATCAACCAACTGCCTCCTTTCTTTACCGGCGAACACCCATTCCTGACCACTCGCGGTTGGGCTGCTATCTCACCAGCCATGACTCGTGTCGAAAACCCGACATTGATTGTATTGCCCCTATTTACCGGCATGCGGCTTCTGGGATGGTCGGCCGCCGCTAACACTGGCAACCTGGCTTTGGCACCGCAACCGGTTGAGCGGCTGGTGGAATCCCTCTATTGGATTGATGCTCCACCTACCACAGAGCTGTTCAACCTGGTTCTTAATGGTACCCACAGCTATATAGCCAATTCATTAATCGTGCATAACAAGGATGGTAATGGGGGTGGTAGCGACCATAGTGGTGGTGGCAGTGACCACGGGGGCGGTGGTAGCGACAATAGCGGCGGTGGCAGTGACCACGGGGGCGGTGGTAGCGACAATAGCGGCGGTGGCAGTGGCCACGGAGGCGGTGGTAGCGACAATAGCGGCGGTGGCGGTGACCACGGGGGCGGTGGTAGCGACAATAGCGGCGGTGGCGGTGACCACGGGGGCGGTGGTAGCGACAATAGCGGCGGTGGCAGCGACCACGGAGGAGGTGGTAGCGACAATAACGGCGGTGGCAGTGAACATGGAGGAGGTGGTAGCGACAATAACGGCGGTGGCAGTGAACATGGAGGTGATGAACACGCTGGAGGAGACCTTCATGCCGGTGGTCGTGGCCTTGGCAACGGGCTTGATGACAACGGCGTAGACGCCGTCGATGCCAACGGCAACAAACTCAGAGGTGATGGAACGGTCGATGATAATGGCGTAGACGCCGTCGATGCCAACGGCAACAAACTCAGAGGTGATGGCACGGTCGATGATAATGGCGTAGACACCGTCGATGCCAACGGCAACAAACTCAGAGGCGATGGCACGGTCGATGATAACGGTGTGGATGCCGTCGATGCCAATGGCAACAAACTCAGGGGCGATGGCACCGTCGATGATCGCCAGCAAGTGCTTACCGATGAGCAGGAGCGTGCGCTGCTCAACAACGGTTTTCGCCAACAGGGGCAACCATAATGCGTTATCTGCTAACACTCCTCCTGCTCGGCCTCGCAGGCTGCGCCACGGTCGACACACAGCCGCTTTACCATCAAATGGATAAGGCAGATGTTCAACTGGCCAATCAGGCACTTGCCAAGGCGCTGGAAACCCGCACCAAAGGGCAGAGCCTCACCTGGTTCAATCCGGCCAACCGTCACTCGGGTAGCGTCACCCCGCTGCGCACCTTCCGCCATACCAGCGGGGAGTGGTGTCGCGACTATCGCGAGCAACTCTATATCGGCAAGGCCAGCCAGCAGTGGCAGGATACCGCCTGCCGCAATCAGCAAGGGAGCTGGCGGCCACTACGCACTTAGTGCGTGACGGGATAAACGAAGGGGGTAGCAGTGCTACCCCCTTGTCATCTTGGCCGACCCGTTATCCAGGTGGTGGATACGCGGTTATACCCGACGATAGGGCAGGTAGGCCGGCTCCCACATGTGGTTGAGGATATGCTGCTGCAGATCCTGGCCAATCAGCGGGTGGGACGGATCCTTGCGCACTATATCCTTGAGCACTGCGGTCGCCACATGCACCGAGATGCTGCGCAGCTCGCGAATACGCGGATAGACAGCCCCTTTCGCCAAATCGACCTCGCTCACGCACTCGGCCAGCGCAAAGGCTGCGGTGGTGAAGATATCGGGTGTGATCTCGCGGATCTGGCTGACAATCGCCGCCAACCCCACACCGGGGAAGATAAAGACGTTGTTGCCCTGCCCGACCCGGAAATCCTGCCCGTCATAATTCACATCCTTGAACGGACTGCCGGTCGCGACGATGGCCTTGCCTTGGCTCCAGTTGTAAATATCTTCCGGCAAGGCTTCGCAGTTGGCGGTCGGGTTGGAGAGCGGGAACACCATGGGGCGTTCGCAGTGCTTTTGCATCAGCTGGATGTGCTCTTCCTTGAAGGCGCCACCTGAACCACTGGTTCCCAACAAAACAGTGATGGGCACATGACGCAACACATCGGTCAGACTGGCCTTGCCGGGCACTTCGGTGTCCCAGCCAGCCAGCAGCAGGCCCGGCTTGGCGTAGCGGCGCTTGTACTCGTCGAGCCCCTCGCGGTTGTCACACACCAGTCCCTGAGTATCCAGGATGTAGATGCGATCCCGCGCGGCCTGCGGATCCATTCCCTCGCGGATCATACCCGCGCAAATTTGATCCGCCACGCCGACCCCACCGGCGCCAGCGCCATAGACCAGATAGTTCTGCTGGCCCAGCGTCTCCCCCTTGACCTTGACAGCCCCTATGATACCCGCCAGCACCACGGCCCCCGTACCCTGAATATCGTCGTTGAACGATGGCAGTGACTGTTGATAGCGGGCCAGATTGTTGAAAGCGTTGGATTTGCTGAAATCCTCCCACTGCAGCACTGCATTGGGGAAGTGGCGCTTGACCCCCTGCACAAACTTGTCGATGAACTCCTCATACTCCTTGCCGCGGATCCGCTTGTGCGGGCGACCGAGGTACATGGGATCATCCAGCAGTTTCTGGTTGTCGGTGCCCACATCCAGCGCAATCGGCATGCAGCAGGCCGGATGGATGCCCGCCCCCAGGGTATAGAGCGCCAGCTTGCCGATGGGAATACCCATGCCGCCAACACCCTGGTCGCCGATCCCCAGAATGCCCTGGCTGTCGGTGACGACTATGATGCGGATCGATTTGGCATCGAAGTGACGGGCCTGACTGCCCATGTCATCCACGTTGTCCGGGGTAATGTAGAGGCCGCGCGGCTTCTGGAAGCGATGGCTGAACTCCTGACACGCCTTGCCGACGGTCGGGGTATAGATATAGGGAGTCATCTCCTCCACATGACGAGACAACAAGGCATAGAAGAGGGTCTCGTTGCGATCCTGCAGCGCGCGCAGGTTCTGGTACTTTTCGATGTCACTGCCAGCACTCTTGAACCCTTCATAAACCCGATCCAGCTGGGCTTCGAAGGTTTGCACCTGAGGAGGCAGCAAGCCATCGAGATCGAAATCGGCCCGCTCCTGTTCGGTAAAGGCAGTGCCCTTGTTGAGATAACGATTGTTGAGCAGATCAGTGCCTGTCAGTGCAACGGGGCGAAAATCCTGTCCCTGTGCATCTTTCCACAGCAGATATTGTCCGGTAGCCATAGTCATTCTCTTTGATTTACGTGAAGTTGCCGTTCGGCAGGAGAGCAAGACTCATAATGAAATCAATCATATGACGTTTAGTCGTTCGGTTTTGTGAGCTTGGCCATACCCTGCGGCCAAAAAGATGTCCAAACGTGGCTCAAACACATCCATTTTCCGCACCAATGGCGACGGCATCAGACCACGCTGCGGTTGATGAAGAACTATGCTGAACATCAGACCCATTGCACGGAAGCGCCAACCGGTATGCCAAGCACCAACACCATACACAACATTCTTGTCGTCGATGATATGGCCTCCAACCGCTATATCCTGCGCAGCCTGCTCGAAGAGGAGGGCTATCAGGTGCGGGAAGCGGAAGATGGCCAGCAGGCGGTTGCTGCGGTTGCGCAAGCCACTCCCGACCTTATCCTGATGGACATCAACATGCCGGTGATGGATGGCTACGAGGCGTGCCGCCGTATCAAACAACAACAGGGGCACTGGGGCTTGCCCGTCATCTTCATCAGCGCCAACAGCGAGATCAGTGCCCTTGAACAGGCCTTTCAGGCGGGCGGCTGCGACTATGTCTCCAAGCCGTTCCATCAGCTCGAGGTACTGGCCCGGGTGCAGAACCAGTTGCGCCTGCGCGAGCTTGGTCGCCAGCAGGCCAAGGTACAGCTCTATCAGAGCCTGTTTCAGCTCACCGCCGGCATCGCCCACGAGATCAACACGCCAGTCGGAGTTGGCATCACCGCCTCCAGCCTGATTCAGGGCGCCGGCGATCTGCTGGCCAATGCAGTAAAAAACGGGGTACTGGGTCAGCGCCTGCTCAACCAGCAGCTGACCGATATCAAGGAGGGCACCGAGCTGGTGGAGTCCAGCCTGCGCCGGGTCGCCCTGCTCATCACCCGCTTCAAGGAGCTGACCCGCGATCAGAACGAACAGGAGGCGCGCCCTTTCGCAGTGAAAAAGTGTGCCGAGCATATGCTGCAGGCATTTGCCGCCGAGCTGCAGATTGCCAGAGTCACCCCCCGCCTTGAGGGGAACGAAGTCACTTTGACCGCCCCCGAGACGCTCTTCGTCGACCTGCTGCAGGAGCTGGTGAAAAACAGCATGGACCACGCCTTTCACGGCAACGGGGAGCACAGCTTCACCATCCACGTCGCCCAGGATGAGGAGTCGCTGCTGCTCACCTATCAGGATTCGGGCCCCGGCATGCCGCCAGAGAAACTGCCCCGTCTGTTTGAACCCTTCTTCACCACCCTGCGCGGCAACACCAGCCACTGCGGGCTTAGCGCCTGCCGCATCCACAATCTGGTGGAGAACAACTTGCGCGGTTCGGTCAACGTCACCAGCCCGCCGGGCGAGGGATTGCGCTACGAGATCCACCTGCCGCTCAAGCCGGTGGCCTGAGCCAGCATTCGGAGAAAATTGAACATAAAAAGGGGCGCCTCAGCGCCCCTTCTCTTTACTCTTTATCGACCATCAGCTTGATTTGCCTGCCTTGGGCTTATCGAGGGTGTGTTTCACCTCCTCATACCAGAGGTCGTGGTGCTCCTTGGCCCAGGTCTCGTCCACCTCGCCGGTCACCATCCCCTCCAGCGCCCCTTCCAACTGGAACAGGCCCATGTAGATATGGAAGATAAAGCCGCAGATAAGGATCAAGGCGCCTACGATATGGATAAAGCTGGCCCACTCCATCTGGCGGCGCAGCTGGCCGAAGATGGGGAAATCGAGGAACAGCCCGGTCGCCACGACGATGCCGCCAAACCAGATCAGCAGCCAGAAGATCGCCTTCTCGCCACCGTTGGAGAAGCCCGCCGAGGGGTGACTTCCCTTGTGGGGCCCCAGCATGCCGCCAGCCTTCATAAACCACTGCACGTCCACCATGTTGACGATGTTGTGGCGGAACCACTTGATGAGCACTCCCATCAGGCAGAGGAAGAAGAGCGGCCCCACGTAGTTGTGGAACACCTTGGCGAACCAGATCCAGTTCTCCCACACCCCGAGGCTCACCACCGGCTTGATGAAGTGCTTGCCGTAGATGATGGCCAGCCCCGACCCGGAGAGGGTCAGGAACATGCCCGCCGTGGTCCAGTGCAGCGCCCGATCGAGCCGGCTCCAGCGCTTGAGCTTGCGCCCGGTGCGCGGTTTGGAGAGCTTGGTCGGCCCCACCACCCAGTACATCAGGCCGCACATGGCGAGCGACCCGAAAATGGCGATGGCACCGAGCGGCGACACCCACTTGGTCTTCACCTCGAACCAGAGCTGGCCCGGCACCGAGATAAGCACCCCGTGCTCCGGCGAGCGGGAGGTGGTGTACCCCTCCTGCCCATCCTTCACCGCCCGCCAGTAATCGGCGCCGGCAAAGCCGACCGCCTCTTTTTCGGCATCGGCGAAACTTGCGGTACTCACCAGCAGCAGGGCAGCAAACAGGGCCATTAGCCAGGTTTTCATGCCGCCCCTCCCTGCTTGTTCAGCTTGCTGGCATCGTGAAACAGCTCATCGCCATTACCCCAGGCTGCATCCTTGGCGCCGCGATAGGCGACCCGCTCACGGAAGATATCGGAGATCACCTGCGCATCCCCTGCCAGCAGTGCCTTGGTAGAGCAGAGCTCGGCACACATCGGCAGCTTGCCCTCGGCGATACGGTTGGCACCGTACTTCTGACGCTCCGCCTCGCTGTGATCCTCTTCCGGGCCGCCGGCGCAGAAGGTGCACTTGTCCATCTTGCCCCGATCGCCAAAGGCGGCGGTTTTCGGGAACTGGGGGGCTCCGAACGGGCAGGCGAACAGACAGTAGCCGCAACCGATACAGAGATCCTTGTTGTGCAGCACTATGCCGTCGTCGGTGTGATAGAAGCAGTCGGCCGGGCAGACCGCCATGCAGGGGGCGTCGGTGCAGTGCATACAGGCGACCGAGATGGAGGTCTCCCCCGGCAGGCCGTCGTTGAGAGTCACCACCCGGCGGCGCTGGATGCCCCACTCGAGGGCATCGTCGTTCTCGTTCTTGCACGCCGTCACACAGCCGTTGCACTCGATGCAGCGCTTGGTGTCACACATGAATTTCATTCTGGCCATGGGATCAGGCTCCTACTTTGCGAAAACGGCACAGGGTGACCTTGGTCTCCTGCATCTGGGTGACCGGGTCATAACCATAAGTGGTGACTATGTTGACCGACTCCCCCAGCACATAGGGATCAGACCCTTCCGGATATTTGGATCGCAGATCCTTGCCCTCGAAGTGGCCACCGAAGTGGAACGGCATAAAGGCGAGCCCCGTTTTGACCCGCGGGGTCACCAGCGCCTTCACCTTGACCCGGCCCCCTTCCGGCCCCTCGACCCACACGTCCTGACCGTCGCGCACGCCGACGTCGTTGGCATCCGCCGGGTTCATCTCGACGAACATCTCCTGCTGCAATTCAGCCAGCCAGGGGTTGGAGCGAGTCTCGTCGCCGCCCCCCTCGTACTCCACCAGACGGCCGGAGGTGAGGATGATCGGGAACTCCTTGCTGACGTCCTTCTCCTGCACCGATGCGTACTGGGTCGGCAGGCGCCACAGGCTCTTGGCATCGGGCCAGGTGGCGTAGTCGGCCAGCAAGTCGCGGCGCGGGGTATAGAGCGGCTCGCGGTGCTTGGGCACCTGATCCGGGAAGGTCCACACCACGCAGCGCGCCTTGGCGTTGCCGTAGGGGACGAAGCCGTGCTTGATGGCGACCCGCTGGATACCGCCAGAGAGATCGGTCTTCCAGTTCTTGCCCTCGGCCTCCTTCTTCTCAGCCTCGGTCAGCTCATCCCACCAGCCGAGCTGTTTCATCAGGTCGGCAGTGATCTCGGGATAGCCGTCTTCTACTTCACTTCCCTTCGGCCAGGAGTCTTCGGCGAGCAGCGAGACGCCCTGATACTCGATGCCGAAACGGGCGCGGAAACCACCGCCCCCTTCCGACACCGGAATGCTGGTGTCGTAGAGGATATGGCTGCCCGGGTGCTTCATCTCCGGGGTGCCCCAGCAGGGCCAGGGCAGACCGTACACTTCGCCACTGACCGGGCCGCCCTCGGCCTTGAGGTTGGTCTTGTGGAAGGTGTGCCAGTTCTGCTGGTGCGCCTTGAGCCGCTCCGGGCTCTGGCCGGTGTAACCCACACTCCACATGCCGCGGTTGTATTCGCGGGTGATGTCTTCCAGCAGTGGCTGGTTGTTCTCTACCTTGATGTGCTTGAACAGCTGGTCGGCAAAGCCGAGCTTTTTGCTCAGCAGATACATGATCTCGTGGTCGACCTTGGATTCGAAAAGGGGCTCGATCACCTTGTCACGCCACTGCATGGAGCGGTTGGTGGCGGTGACGGAACCATAGGTCTCGAACTGGGTGGTGGCCGGCAGCAGGTAGACGCCGTCGGTGCGATCGTTCATCACCGAGGCGACGGTGGGGTACGGATCGACAATCACCATCATGTCGAGCTTTTGCATCGCCTTCTTCATTTCCGGGCCGCGGGTCTGGGAGTTGACCGCATGGCCCCAGTAGAACATGGCGCGGATGTTGGAGCCCTGCTCGATGAGATCGGCATTCTCCAGCACCCCGTCCACCCAGCGGGAGACAGGAATGCCGTTGTTGTTCATCGGCAGCTTGCCGTTGTAGGCCTTGTTGTCAAAACGGGCCTTGATCCACTCGTAATCGACGTCCCATACCCGGGCCCAGTGCTTCCAGGAGCCCTCTTCCAGGCCGTAGTAGCCGGGCAATGAGTCGGAGGTAACGCCAAAGTCGGTGGCGCCCTGCACGTTATCGTGACCGCGGAAGATGTTGGTGCCCGCCCCGCTCTTGCCCACGTTGCCGAGGGCCAGTTCGAGGATGCAGTAGGCACGGGTATTGTTGTTGCCTGTGGTGTGCTGGGTACCGCCCATACACCAGACCACGCAGCCGGGGCGGTTGTCGGCCAGCAGCTTGGCGGCACCATAGACCTGCTGTTCGTTAAGGCCGGTCACCCGTTCCACTTCGGCCGGGGTCCAGCGCGCCACCTCTTTTTGCACCTCGTCCATACCGAAGACGCGGGTGCGGATGAACTCCTTGTCTTCCCAGCCGTTCTTGAAGATGTGCCAGAGCATGCCCCAGATAAAGGCGACGTCAGTGCCCGGACGCAGGGAGAGGTACATGTCCGCCTTGGCAGCGGTGCGGGTGCGGCGCGGGTCGACCACCAGGATCTTGCAGCCGTTGCGCTCTTTCGCCAGCAGGATGTGCTGCATGGCGACCGGGTGGGCCTCTGCCGGGTTGGAGCCGATAAACATGATCGACTTGCTGTTGTGCATGTCGTTCAGGCTGTTGGTCATGGCGCCGTAGCCCCAGGTGTTGGCTACCCCGGCCACAGTCGTGGAGTGGCAGATGCGCGCCTGATGATCCACGTTGTTGGTGCCCCACAGGGACGCCATCTTGCGAAACAGGTAGGCCTGCTCGTTGGAGTGCTTGGCAGAGCCGAGCCAGTAGACGCTGTCAGGGCCGGACTCCTTGCGCAGGCGCAGCACCTCGTTGCCCACCTCTTCGATAGCCTGATCCCAACTGATGCGCTGCCACTTGCCGCCCACCAGCTTCATCGGGTACTTGAGGCGACGCTCACCGTGGCCGTGCTCGCGCAGGGCCGCCCCCTTGGCGCAGTGACCGCCAAGGTTGAAGGGGTGATCAAACGCCGGCTCCTGACCGGTCCAGACGCCGTTCTGCACCTCGGCATAGACGCCGCAGCCCACCGAGCAGTGGGAACAGATGGTGCGCTTCACCTCGACCGGCACCTCGGCCGCCACGGTTTTGGCCTCGGCCCGCTGCATCATGGCAGGTGCCAGCCAGCCGGCGGCCACGGCGCCGCCGGCCACCAGACCGGAATTGACCATAAAGGCACGGCGGGTCAGCCCCTGACCGCGAATGGCCTCATTGCTCGGCTCACCCGCGCGGGGCTGCTCGGCACGTTTTGTCAGTTTCATGAGTTCTCCTTCACTGATCCGGCTCAGTCGGTGCCGCGCAGGGTGCGATAAAAGTCGTGAACATGGGGGGTCTCCCGATAGCCCTGATCAGGCTTGGTATCGTGGGTCAGCGCCTCTTTGCTCACCACCCGACCGGCAGCACCGGCCAGTACGCCTATGGTGGCGACCACGCCCACCCCCTTGATCAGATTGCGGCGGGACGGGTCTTTCAGCTGTTCATCGCTCATTCTTGTGACCTCTGTTGTTGTTCTTGCTGGCGCCTGCGCGCCAGCTTCGCGTCCAATGGGATATCTCGTCTGCTCGTTTTGTTGTGAGTGGATAGAGGCATTCAGCCCGTCACCACGCAGGCGCCAAACGGCAGGCGCAATTCGTTTTCCAGCTTGAAGAAATCTTCGGCAAGGGCCCCGACCGCCCGGTAGAAGCAGCCCCCTTTCGCCTGTTGCTGATCGCGGCAGCAGGCGAGTACCCAGGGGGCAAGGTGGCGCTCATAGAAGCGGTTGCGATCCGGGTGTTGCTCACCAATCAGTACCGCCATCACCTCGCAGAGGGCGGCGAGATGATCTTCCGGCTCGCACACTCCGCTCTGGCGCTCGAAGCCGAGGGACTGCAGATCTGCGCGCAGTACCGCCAGCGGCAGCTCCATCAAAGAGCCGGTGAGATACCAGGAGGCAAACGGCACAATCTCCCCGCGCCCCAGCCCGATAAAGAGATCCTGATACTCCTCGGCAAGCTCGTTTTCGTGGTGGCTGCTGGCTGCCAGCTGCACCAGCCCCAACCCTCTGGCAAAGGGGCCCGGCATAGCCTGCAACCCTTGCAGCCAGGCGAGCTGTTCACCACAGGGGGCGGCGCGCCAGAGGCTTGCCAGCAGGGCGTAGAGATCGGCGCTGCTCTGTTCCAGTTCGGTCATGGTCAGTTCGCCAGCCTTTTCGTTATGTTGTTCACTCATCACTGGCCCTCACACCTTGAGCTGGGAGACGGGATCCGCCGCCAGCGCCGCAAACACATCCTTGACCCGGCACTCCTCGCACATCAGCAACCGCTGGGCGGCCTCGTTCTGGAAGTGGGAGTGACCGGCCAGTTTTTGCTGGATGCGACGGATCATCGAGGCGGGCGCGAACGGCTTGGAGCAGCGAATGCAGCAGGCTGCTTCTTCGGCTTTGAGGCTCTGCACGGCGCGGCGCGCTTCGGGCAACGGCTGCAGGCGGGGCGTGAGCACGATGGCCTGCTCGGGGCACGCCTTTTCGCACATGCCGCACTGGATGCAGTCCTGCTCGATAAAGTTGAGGCCAGGCGTGTGCCCAACCGCATGCAGGGCGCGGCTCGGGCAGACCGCCACGCAACCCATGCAGAGGGTGCAGTCAGCTTCTTTCAATTCCACGCTGCCGTAAGGGGCGCCGTGGGGCACCGCCAGCGGCTCGCGGCTCCCCTCGTTGGCCTGCCAGAGGGCATCGAAGGCGGCAAACAGGTTCTCCCGTTTGTCCCCTTTGAGCGGTTTATCCAGCAGGGCAAGGGCTGGCTGGCCGGAAACAGGCTCACCAGCATCTGCGTCAAACAGAGCGATGCGATCGGCAGAGAGACCGGCGCCCGCCAGCAGCACGGCGGTGCTCGCCAGCTCCCGCTCAACCAGCGCCCGCACGCTCTCGGGGGCATCATCACCCAGCACAATGCGCACCGCGCTGGCGCCATAGGCAAGGGCGGCGAACCAGCTCTCGATGCCTAAACTCGCGCTCTCCTCCACCCAGACCGGCAGCCAGTTGGCAGGCAAACGGCTAAGTTCGGCTTCTACCCATTCGCGCTCGTTTTCACCGGCAATCAGCAACTGGGGCGCTTCACCGCCCGCCTCGCGGTAGTGCTTGAGCAATCGGAACAGATAGTCGCCGCTGGTGTTGGCATCGGGCTGATGATAGGCAATCGCCCCGGTCGGACAGGCCGAGGCGCAGCTACCGAAGCCCTGACAGAGATGGGGATCGATCTGGATGCGACCATTGATGGGCTTGAGGGCATCGGTCGGGCAGACATCGAGACAACGGCTGCAACCGGGCACGCCGCGGGCGGTAAAGGCGCAAGCCTCGGGGTCGAGGCGAAAATAGCGCGGCTTGTCGAAAATACCGGTCAGCGCACAGAGTTCGGCAAGCCGTTCGGCCAGCCCATCGTCATCAGCCTGATGCAGATAACCGACCGGAGGACGCTCCAGCGCAAAGAGCGGGGCGCGGCCCAGATCGGCCACCAGATCAAAGCGCGGCTGTTCACTGATAGCAGCCGTTTGCTGGGGGAAGCAGAGCGCCGCCAGGTTAACCCGCTCACCCTGACCATTAAGGCCGGTGAGCTGGAACTGCCCCAGATACCCTGTCAGGCTCGGTTCGCGCAGGGTCAAGGCCGCGAGGGATGCGGTGGCATCGAAAATGGTTTCGAGATCGGCCGCCTCGGCATCGTGGACCGCTTCGGTCACCAGCAGAGTGGGCTTCACCCCGGCGGGCAGCTGGCTGGCCGCGCGGCGAATGCGATCTTCCGGGCCGACCAGCAGCAGGCGCCCCTGACTCTGGTAAGAGACAGTGGCCGGGATCAGGTTGTCGGTCTTGACCGTATGCTGCAGGGCATAGGCGCGAGCGCGCGTGTTATGCGCGGCCGCCCCGTGGGCCAGATTTGGGGTCAGATTTGGCAATGTTTGTTCAGTGCTCACATACACTCCTGCGCGCGCCACCTCATGGGATGGGCGCTTGTTGGTAAGCCGAGAGAGCAAGAGGTGAGCCAACTCCCCCGGAAAAAAAGTGACTGACAGGGAGTCAGGATCCTGAGGGTTCCATTTCCCCACCTTTGGTTGGGACATTTTGTCCACCAGAGGAAACCAAAATGTCCCGATCATCGGTGTGGGTTTGAGAATGGTTATCAGCCAGCGCGGGCGGCTCGCCGGCAGGTTCGCTGGCAAGCGCCACCGGTTCAGCTGAACCGCTGGCCGGATTGGCCGATTCGCTCTCCGGGGCGGTTACCTGCTCTACCAGCCAGTTGCGCAGCCCGGCGGTCAGGGCCGCAGGCAGCAATTCGGGCTGGCTGAAATCCTGGGTGTAGTCGTCGAGCCCATCCGGTTTATGGCTGCGAAACATGGCCCGCAGTGCCTCCCTGTCGGGGAGTTTGGCCTTGCCCGGCTGGGCCGTTTTCAGCGGCGGTTCGCCACTCTCAGCCCCCTCAATGACAAGCGGCTCACAGCCCCCCTTGTCAGTGCTGACTACGTGGCTATCCAGCGCAATATCTGGATTTTCAGCTTCACCACTGCCTTCGATGGGGGCGGCAACTGCCTCGGGGATAACCTCTTCCCTCGGCTGCAATGCCTGATGCTTGCGCGCCTCACTCTTGCGAGACGACCAGCGTTTGAGGAACTCACTCATGGGCGCTGTTTCCGCTGTCAATGCCACGCTCACGACCATCAGGGCCGGTGGCTTTAACTGCGCCACAGCTGGCTTGATCTACCGCATCGACACCGAGCTGATCCTGCGCCCGTCCCTTGCCTTTCTTGCCCTTGCGGCGGGCCTCCAGCAGCTCGCCGTGACGGCCGATAAAGGCCTCCACCCAGGCTTGCAGCGCTTCGGGCAGCGGGCAGGAGAGCACCTGCCGCTCGCCATCCATATAGGCGGCGGCCACGGTCTGGCTCAGGGTGAGGCCATCGGCCACAAAGCCGCTGTCTACGCGGCTTCCGGTGACAAAGAGGCGGGGCGAGCCGGAGCTCAGATTGAAGCGATAATCCCCCCGCTCATCGCGAAACAGGGTGAGGGGCAAGGCACCGGCAGCCTCGGGCTCGGCGGGGTGGAGCGCCGCAATCTCGAAACGGCGGCTCTGCCAGCGGCCAACCTGGCTGTCGATGGCCTTTAACTCCAGTTGCAGCCAGCGCTGCGGGGGCAAGGTATTGGTTGTCTCTTGCACTGTCACGGCTCCCATCAGAAGGTCTCAGCCGGGCCGCCCTTCCCCGTGATCCACCCCGTTTGGGGCGGATCAGAGCAGGAGATTAAGGGCGGCCACGGCCATCAATGGGATAAGACTTAGCAAGAGTGGGGCCAAGGCCGGTTTGGTGGTTGATGGGGCTTTGATGCGGGTTGGGTCGTCGTGCGGGATATGAGTTGGCGCGGGTGTAGGTTGGTGCAGAGCGCAGCGAAGCCCAACATGCAAGATGAGTAATGCCCTTGGTTTTGATATAGTCAAGCAGAGATACTTGTTTACTTGTGCTGCTTATACTCCGTGTATCTTGATGATGCTGATCCTTGTCAAAAAATGGACGAAAGCTGAACATTTTTTCTCACCAAGAGTATCCGCATTTGATACCCTACTTATCCAAGACGTTACGCTGGCAATTATGTTGAGGTGCGTGATGATCTGCCGATTTTAAATCGGCCAAAACCGCAGATAGTGGACCACAAGTCATGGTTCTATAAATCCGGTCAGAGGTAACTACGTCAGGAAAACTCGACCGCATAAGAAGAGACAGTTTTATTTTTATAGAGGCGGCATTTCTAGTGCAAGATATAATAGAGAAACTAAGGTCTTCCAGAAATAAGTCTGAACTATTTCTTATTAGAAGGGAGGTTGAGCGCCAACTAGATGAGCTGAGCAAGCAAAAAATTAAAATTGAGGAAGATTTTTCTCTACTGGAAGAAAGCAAAATCAACATTTCAAAACACATTGAATATTATAGCCAGGCATATGCGTCTTTTTATAACACTACGCTTGAGAAAGATAAAAGCATATTAACATTATCAGTGGCAGGGCTTGGGTTTTTAATTACCTTTGCTAACTTAAATGTAAAGCTAGGGTGTGTAGCTTATGCTGCTTTTATTATAGCGGCACTAGCTTATTTATATAGCATATATAACATAATTACGATTTTTGGGGAGAACGCCAAATATATTATTGAGATAACGACTGACTCAGGTAAAGAAGAGGAGATTGAGACACAACTAAAAAAATATGATAAAAGAGCAATTAATTCATTCTATATTGGGATTATCTTATCTCTGGCATTAGGTGTAATCACATCATTTCAATCACAATTAAAGGTGGAAAATATCGTGGCGGAAGAAAATAAAGAAAATACTGATTTCAAAAATCTTAAGGTAATCGGTGAAAGTTATGGTGGAGTTTCAATGCTCAAGCCGATAAAACCAACGTCCTCAACTCAAAGTACTTCAAAAAGCACCAAGGAGAACGCTAATGAAGAAAAAAAATGATAGTTCAGTTCAAAAGCCGATAAAACATCATGAGCCAAGCCTTGCTGTTAGTAGCGCAGAAGGTGCATCGAAAATGAAACCAATAATTGTTGTTCGGAAACCACAAGATTCAGAAAAAGAGAAAAAACAATAAATGCGTCTATAGATTATTAGCAGCGCGTAGCATTTTTGTGATGCGCTGCATTTACCTTTAATAATGAGTTGCATCTATCACTTTAGATTAACTTATATGTTGAGGCCTTTAAAAAAGATATGCTAATTTCTGAGACTGTCATCGTAAACAGTTAAATCTTAATGCTTTTGTGTGCAGTTCTAGTTATCAAGCGCCAACGTAATGGAATATCAGTGTCCCCCTCAGGCAGGGAGAGAATGCAAGTAAGATGATCGGGTAATACCACCCATGCGTGAATGGTCAAAGGGTGAACCTGTTGCACCTTTGCAACGGTGTCGCGTAGCAGGTCGATCTGCTCTACCAGCAACCGGTTGCCATGCCGACGGTAAAGAACCAAGTCCCTCCGGGCCACCATGTCCGTCGCCAATGGGCCATCCCCTTTCCCTTTTTGCGGCCGAATAACCAAGCATAGCGTCACGACTCGGATATTTTTGCTTAAGTTCAAGGCTGGAAGTCTCGCGATCGTCCGAGTACGCTCCGCTATTCGAACCTACTCAACTCCATAAAAAGAGAACCTCACCCAAAAGTAATCTGGAACAAAACTTGCTGTGCCCCTCCCCTTAGATCCCGGCAACCGGTCGCGAGGGGCCCATGACACCGACCTTTATCAAAAGCAATGCCGCCGCCCAGCTCACCATGGCCGTCGAGGTGATGGATGAGCAGGGCACGCTGCAAACCCGCCAAATCGCCTGTGAGCGGCCACTGACGGTCTACCTCAACTGGAAGGAGATAGTAACCCTGATGACGCTGGGGGCCCGCCCCGAAGCGCTGGTGCTGGGTTATCTGAAAAATCAGGGCTTTATCGAGGACATTGCAGCCATCGAGTCAGTCATCGTCGACTGGGAGAGCGAGGCCGCCGCCGTGGTGAGCAGCCAGCAGGCCGCCGATCTCGACCAGTCGCTGGAGAAGAAGACTGTCACCTCCGGCTGCGGTCAGGGCACCATGTATGGCAGCGTGATGAAGAAGCTCGAAGGGGTGGTCTTGGCGGCGCCCGAGCTTAAACAGAGCACCCTCTACGCCCTGCTCAAGGCGCTGTCGGCCCATAACGAAACCTACAAGATGGCGGGGGCTGTGCATGGCTGCGCCATCTGTCGCGGCAGCGAAATCCTCTCCTTTGTCGAGGACGTGGGGCGCCACAATGCGGTGGATACCCTGGCGGGCGAACTCTGGATGCGCGGCGAGGCTGGCCACGACAAGATCTTCTACACCACCGGGCGACTCACCTCGGAGATGGTGATCAAGGTGGCGCAGATGGGTATTCCGGTGCTGCTGTCGCGCTCCGGCGTCACCCAGATGGGGCTGGATCTGGCCCGCCAGCTCGGCATCACCATGATTGCCCGCGCCAAGGGGCGCCACTTCGAGGTCTTTAGCGGCCACGACCAGCTGGTGCTGGACGAGAAGCCGCCGGTACTGGCGCCCGGTTCGGCCGGTCGCGGGATGCGAGATTAAACCATGAACGAGTTTATGAATGTGAAGCAGGTGGCCGAATACCTCGATCTCAACGAGAAGAAGGTCTACCAGCTCGCCAACGAGGCGCGCATCCCCGCCACCAAGGCGACCGGCAAGTGGCTGTTTCCGCGATCCCTGCTCGATCGCTGGCTGCTCGGCAGCTGCCACGAGGGGGTGATGAACGACCGCCTGCTGCTGGCGGGCTCGGACGATGTACTGCTCCACTACGCCAGCAGCCGACTAGCCCGGCAGCTCGGCACCCAGGCGCTGGTGGGCTACACCCCGTGCGGCACCCGTCAGGGGCTGGCGATGCTGGCCCGCGGCCATGTGGATCTGTGCGCCATCCACTGGGGGCAGGCCGAGGAGGCCCACCTGCGCCATCCGGCGCTGGTGCAGCAGTATCAGGGTCACCGGCAATGGGTGATCGTTCATGGATTTCGCCGGGTGCAGGGGCTGGTGCTGCGGCAAGGGCTGCAACCCAAGGAGGCGAAAGAGGCGCTCGACTGGCGCTGGGCCATGCGTCAGGAGGGGGCTGGCAGCCAGCGCGCCCTGCAGGAGTGGCTGCAAACCCAGGGGGAGTCGCTGACCCGGCTGGAGCGCACCCTCGAGGTCAACAGCGAGCGGGAGCTGGCTGCCGCCATCAGTCGCGGCGATGCCGACGTCGGGCCCGGCGCCCAGAGCACCGCCACCGAGTTTGGCCTCGGCTTTATGCCGTTGTCGCAGGAGTGCTTCGATCTGGTGATGCCGCAGGGGGTCTTCTTTCGCACCCTGCTGCAACAGCTGATCGGCTGGCTGCAATCCCCCGAGGGGCGCGAGCTGGCGGCCCGCCTCGGCGGCTATGACCTGAGCCAGAGCGGCAAGCTGGTGTGGAGCCCGCAGTAAGCGGCCCGGCACGACCTAACCCTTCCCCCTCTCCCGCATTTCCCGTCTCGCTGGCCGCCCGGCCAGCGAGACGGTTTGCCTGCCTCTGCCTGATGCTCTTGCCACTACACCTCTTCATCAACTCCCCCCAGATCGGAGGGAGTGCGCTGGCGACCTCCATCCACCTGTAACAGGCGCTCAGAACGGGTTAGCGATCGGTATAAGTTAAAATCGGGTCATTTTGGCAAAACCCATAAATTTAATTTATACCGCTAGTTTTGCTCCAGAGAGGCTATCAAGGTCGTCCTAGCCAACCCCGCAGCAGCCTCCTCCGATCCGCCAAAGTAGCCAGAGCCGCCATAAAAAAATCCCCAAGGCTTGCTTGGGGATCTTTGCCGTTGCGCGAAGGTGAAGGGTTACTGACCCCACTCGCCGCCGGAATCAACCCCCTCGGCATTGAGGGCGATGCGCCACCCTTCGAGCTGGGCCGGCTCGCCGCCGCTTGGCAGCAGGGCATGGCTGCGCAGCCGCACGGTAAAGCAGCTCCCCTGCCCCGGGGTGGAGTCCACCAAGAGCTCGCCGCCCCAGCGGCTGATGATGCGGTGACTCAACGCCAGCCCCAGCCCGGTGCCGGTGGCGCGGGTGGTGAAGAAGGGGTCGAAGATCTTGTCCATGATGGCAGCCTCGATGCCGCTGCCGTTGTCGATGACCCGCACCAGCGCCCCCTGCAACACGCCCGCCTCATCGAACCAGTCGCAGCTCTCGACCCGGATCTCCCCCTGCTCACCCAGTGCGTGGCTGGCGTTGACCAAGAGGTTGATCAGCACCTGCAGCAGCTGCTGACGATCCGCCTCGATGGGTTGCTGGGCCTTGAGATCGGCCACCAGCGCCACCTGCTGCTGGCGCAGGGCGGAACGCACCAGAGTCAGGCTCTCCTCGATGATGGGGTTGAGGTGCTGCCACACCGGCGCCGTCTCGTAGTCGCCGGGGCGGGAGTATTGCAGCAGGCTGCGGGTGATGGCGCGAATGCGCTCGATCTGGGTCAGCACCAGCGCCAGCTCCTCGCTGACCGGCTCGGCCGCCTCCCCCAGCTCCAGCTTCATCAGCTCCACGTTGCCGAGGATCACCGCCAGGGGGTTATTGATCTCGTGGGCCACCCCGGCACAGAGCTCGCCAAGGGCCGCCAGCTTCTCGCTGATGAGCAGCTGCTGGCGCGCCTCGGTCAGCATCTGGATATGCTCCTCCAGCTCGGCGGTTTTCTGCTTGAGGCTTTGGGTGCGCTCGGCCACCTTCTGCTCCAGCTCGTCGGCGCTGCGGGCCATCTGCTGCTGGTGCGCCTCCTGCCGGTCCAGCATGGCGTCGAACTGGCGGCCAAGCTGGGCCAGCTCGTGGTCGGGGTCGAGGGCCAGCTCGCCGATGCGGGCCGACTGCCCCGCCTGCACCTGCCGCACCACCTTGTGCATCCGCTCGATGGGGGTGAAGAGATCCCGTGCACTGCGATAGACCAGCAGACCCGAGATAAGCAGCAATACCACCACGCCGGAGCCGAGCTCCACCAGATTGGTGAGGTAGGTGCGAATGATGGGCCACTCGAGGAAACCGACGTAGAGCATGCCGATCCGCTCGCCTTTGGCGCCCAAAAGCGGCTCGTAGCCCGAGACATACCAGGCGTCATGGACGAAGGCGCGGTCAATCCAGAGCTCGCCCCGCTTCAGCACCTGCTCGCGCACCGGTGGCGAGACCCGGGTGCCCACCGCCCGGCCCACCTGATGGCTGCTGCTGATCGGGACGTTGGTGCTCACCCGCAGATCGTCGAGAAACAGGGTAACAGTGCCGACGCTGCCATCCGGCAATGTGTTCTTGGCAAACACCTGCCCCTTGATCTCGTCCACCAGCCGGGTGCTGCCGTTAATCAGCTCGCCCCCCTCCAGCACCGCCCAGAGGGAGCCGTCGCGGGCCATCACCGGCGTCAGCGAGAGGCTGATCAGCCCCCGGTTCTCCACCACTTTGGTGCCATCCCGTTGCCACAGCACGGCCCGCTTGGCCAACAGCGGCGAGAGGGCGCGCATCTCCTGCTGCGACCAGACCACGAAGTGGCTGACGCTGTGCCCGGCACGCAGGGCCGTCAGCTCCTGCGCCGTCAGGGTGTCCAGCTCGGCGCCGCGGCGCAGACGCAGAAAATCGAGGCCGTAGTTGGATGCCAGCGGCATCACCCAATCCTGCAGCTGATCGGGCGATTCCCGCAGCCGCAGCTGAAAGGCCCAGGCATCGCGCAGGTGCTCGAGGTGCTCGCTCTGGCGTGTCTGCTGCACGCTCACCGCGTGGTGGGCGCCGGCCAGATCACTTCTGACCGTGGTGAGCAGGTTCTGCCAGCTGTAGGTGAGCGTCCAGTAGAGGGTGAGCGCCACCATGCCCGCCAGACTCAGCATGATGGGCATGGAGGTGAGCAGCAGCAGGCGCCAGCGCACCTTGGTGCGCACGCAGCGCGGCAACAGAATTCGGATACAGCGTGACAACAGGCTCTTTTTCATCGCCACTCCCTTGGCATCGGCAGACCTCATTCGATGGCCCACTCCTTGAACTTGCGATCCAGCGTCTTGCGCGCCACCCCGAGCACCCGGGAGGCAGCCGACTTGTTGCCATCGTGATTCGCCACCACTTGCAGGATGTGGGCCTTCTCCACCTCGGCCAGCGGCCACTCCAGCGGATAACCGTCGCCGCCATCGCTTTGCGGCGCCGGCTGGCTGCTCTGCCAGTAGTCGGCGGGGGGCTTGCCGAGCAGCAGGCAGCGCTCGATAAGGTTGCGCAGCTCGCGCACGTTGCCGGGCCAGGGGTAAGCCTGCATCGCCACCACATCCTCGTGGGTCCAGCTCAAGGAGCCCATCCCCATCTCGGCGGTGAGCTGGCGGGTAAAGTGGTGCACCAGCGCGGGGATGTCGTCGATCCGCTCGCGCAGCGGGGCGACCGGCAGCGCCACCACGTTGAGACGATAGAAGAGATCCTCGCGAAAGCGACCCGCCTCCACCTCGGCTTTGAGATTGCGGTTGGTGGCGGCGACGATGCGCACATCCACCGCCAGCTCGCGCTCGGCGCCAACCGGGCGAATGGCCTTCTGCTCCAGCGCCCGCAGCAACGAGGCCTGCATGGCGAGCGGCATCTCGCCGATCTCGTCCAAAAAGAGCGTGCCCTGATGGGCGACCCGAAACAGGCCGTCACGCCCCTTGCGGGCGCCGGTAAAGGCCCCCTGCACATGGCCAAACAGCTCGCTTTCCAAAAGCTCCGGCGCGATGGAGGCGCAGTTGAGGGGCACGAAGGCCCCGACCCGCCCGGAGAGCTGGTGCAGGGCGCGGGCCACCAGCTCCTTGCCGGTGCCGGACTCCCCCTCCACCAGCACGGCGGCGTTGGAGGGCGCCACTCTGGCGATGAGCGTCTTGAGCTCGCTGGTCTTGGCGCTGTCACCAATCAGGGTCGGCGGGAAGAGCTTGCTCACCTCCCGGCGCAGCAGCAGGTTCTCCCGCTCCATCTGGCGGCGCTCGATGACCCTGTCCACCGCCTGCACCATCTGATCGAGATTGAATGGTTTGAGAATAAAGTCGCTGGCCCCCAGACGCAGCGCTTTGAGGGCGGTCTCCATGTCGCCAAAACCGGTCATGAAGATGATGTCGCTGCGGCGGGTGCCGGGTTCGATGGCCTCGTGCCACTCGATGCCGGAGCGTCCCGGCAGCCGGATGTCGGCGATGATGAGATCAAAATGGAGGCGGCAGCGCAGGGCTTCCGCCTCCTCCACGCTGGCGGCGGTCTCTATCTGGGCGAAGCGCCTGGCCAGCGCCTTGGCCAGAAAACTGCGCATGCCGGGCTCATCATCAACGATGAGCAGGGAGAGGGCAGACCAGTGGCCGGAAGAGACTGTCATGAAAAAAAGTACCTCGAATACAGGTAAGGTCGGAGAATGTCCCGATAACCGGAACTTTAGTGGGACATTTTGTCCTTCCCGTATCAAAATCACCAACCCCAATTATTAAAAGCGATAACCGGCTCACCTAATTGCCGCAATTAACCATCTGTTTTTAAAGGGTAAAGAGCTAATCACAGTGGTATGAAACAGTTTGGCACCCCGCTTGCTTGGCTGTTTCCTCTCTCACCGCCCCTGAAAGTTGCATCACGATGACGATAAAAACCAACCTCAAACGTTTTGCCCTCTCTCTCGCCGCCAGCCTGCTGATCGCCGGTGCGGCCCATGCTGACACTACCAAGGCGCCAATCCGCCTCGCCACCACCACCAGTACCGAACAGTCCGGTCTGCTGGGCTGGCTGCTGCCCCAGTTCACCAAGGAGACCGGCTATCCGGTGCAGGTGATGGCGGCCGGTACCGGCCAGAGCCTGAAGATGGGCGAGAATGGCGACGCGGATCTGGTGATGACCCACGCCCCCTCTGCCGAGAAGAAGTTCGTCGACGCGGGCTTTGGCATCGAGCCGGTGCACCTGATGTACAACGACTTCGTCATCGTCGGCCCGGCCAAAGACCCGGCGGGTCTGGCCAAGCTGCACGACGCGGCCAAAGCGCTGCAAGCCATCAAGGATAAGGGCCAGACCTTTATCTCCCGCGGTGACGAGTCCGGTACCCACATCAAGGAGAAGACCCTGTGGCAGGCAGCCGACGTCAAACCCGAGTTTGCCGGTTACAAATCCATCGGCCAGGGAATGGGCCCGACCCTGACCATGGCCTCCGAGCTCGGAGCCTACACCCTGACCGACCGCGGCACCTGGCTCGCCTACCAGAGCAAGCTGGATCTCGCCGTGCTGCTGGAGGGTGACAAGCGCCTGTTCAACCCCTATCAGGTGATCCTGGTCAACCCCAAGCGCTACCCGGATCTCAACACCGAAGGGGCACGCACCCTGAAGAACTGGCTGGTCTCCGAGCATGGCCAGAAGCTGATCGGCGACTTCAAGGTGGCTGGTCAGGCGCTGTTCGTGGCCGACGCCAACACCAAGTAATGCCCGCACCGACCGACATGGCGGCGCAGCTGGCCCTCCCCCTGCATGCTGACGGGGGAGGCGCCTGATGACGCTGCTCGACACGACCCTGGCGGCCCTCGCCCTGCTGTTCAACGGCGATACCGAGCTGTGGCAGGTGGTGGGGGTCTCCTTCTCCGTCTCCGGCATCGCCCTGCTGCTGGTGCTGCTGCCGGCACTGCTGCTGGGCTTTGCGCTGGCCTACCTGCCGCTGCCCGGCCGCTGGCTCTGGCTCTCCTGCATCAACACCCTGCAGTCGGTGCCGACCGTGGTGATCGGTCTTTTGCTCTACATGCTGCTGTCGCGGGCCGGCCCTTTTGGTGACTGGAAGCTGCTCTTTACCCAGCAGGCGATGGTGGTGGGGCAGATGCTGATCGCCTTTCCGGTCATCGCCACCATGGCTCACGCCGCCTTTGTCCAGAGTGACCGGCGCGCCTGGGAGACCGCCCTGACCCTGGGCGTCTCCTGGCCCAAGGCGCTGCTCGGGTTGATGCACGAGTGCCGCTTTGGCCTGCTGGCGGCGGTGATCGGCGCCTTCAGCCGCATCGTCACCGAGGTGGGTTGCTCCATGATGGTGGGGGGCAACATCCTGCACTTTACCCGCAACATCCCCACCGCCATCGCGCTGGAGACCCAGAAAGGGGCCTTCACTCAGGGGGTGGCCCTCGGCATTGTGCTGCTCACCCTCGCCTTGCTGCTCAACTTGCTGCTCACCGCCTGTCGCGGCCAGAGCTATCTGAAGAATTGATCATGCCCGCAACCCACAGGAGTACCCCATGGCTCTGACCGCCCACCAGCTGACGATGCGCTTTGGCGATCGTCAGCTGTTCGAGATTGAGCGCCTCTCCATCGCGGCGGGAGACACCATCTGGCTGCACGGGGCCAACGGGGTGGGCAAGACCACCTTGCTCAAGATCCTGGCGGGGCTGCTCCCCCCGACCCGCGGCTACACCAACCTGCCAGGGCGCTGGCAACGGCGGCTCAACCGCCTGCTCAAACGGGATCTGGGGCCGGGCCGGGTCACCTATCTGCACCAGACCCCCTATCTGTTTGATCGCACGGTGCACGACAATGTCGCCTGGGCGCTGGACAAACAGCTTGGCAGCGAGGTGCGGGTGTTCGAGGCGCTGCGCCGGGTCGAGCTGGAGGGGCTGGCTCGGGAGCACATCAGCATTCTCTCGGGTGGCGAACGGCAACGGCTGGCCATGGCCCGAGCCTGGGCACTGCAACCCGCTTTTCTGCTGATGGACGAGCCCACCGCCAATCTGGATGCACATTCGGTTGCCCTGATGGCCGCATTGGCGCAAGATCTGCGGGAACATGGCAGCGGCCTGGTGGTGATCAGTCACCAGCACAACGCCCTGACCGACCTGTGCGAGCGGCAATGGACGCTCGCCCGTGGCCAGCTGCAAGAGACGACCCCTTTAAAAATCATCGAGCGACATGACTTCAAGAAGCGAATCCCCCTCTAGCCCTTTTCCCGTGTCGGCAGTGATCCTCGCCGGCGGCCGCGCCACCCGGATGGGGGGCGAAGACAAGGGATGGGTGGAGCTGGCAGGACGCCCGCTGATCGTCCATGTACTGGAGCGGCTGCGCCCCCAGGTGGACGAGATCCTCATCAATGCCAATCGCAGCCACGACCGCTATCAGGCGCTGGCTCCCGTCATCAGCGATGACAATCGCGACTACCTCGGCCCGCTGGCGGGCATGCAGGCTGGCCTTGCCGCCGCCCGCCACGACTGGGTGCTGTTCGTCCCCTGTGATGGCCCCGCCCTCCCCCCGGATCTGATGAGCCGCTTTCGCGCCGCCCTGACCCCGGATACCGAGCTGGTAGTTGCCCACGATGGCGACTGGCTGCAACCCGTGGTGGCTCTGCTGCACACATCCCTGCTCCCCTCCCTCAGCGCCGCACTGGCCGGGGGGGAGCGCAAAATCGATATCTGGTTTGCCCGCCACAACATGGCGGTGGTGAGTTTTGCCGATCAGCCGGATGCTTTCATCAATCTCAACAGCCCGGACGAGCTGGCCGCCTACGAGGCGCGCCTGCAAGACGCCACCGGACAAGGAGCCACCTCATGACCCCGGCCCCCACTCTTCCCCTGCTCGGCTTCGCCGCCTGGAGCGGTACCGGCAAAACCACCCTGCTCGAGCAGCTCATCCCGCTGCTGACAGGGCGCGGCCTGCGCATCGGGGTGCTCAAGCACGCCCATCACGACTTTGATATCGACCAGCCGGGCAAGGACAGCTACCGCCTGCGCAAGGCGGGAGCCCGGCAGATGATGGTGGCCTCCCGCCGTCGCCATGCCCGCATCATTGAAACCGAGCTGGCCGAAGCCGATTTTCGCCAGCTGCTGGCAAGCTTCGATCAGACAGAGCTCGACCTGCTGCTGGTAGAGGGGTTCAAGCACGAACACTTCCCGAAAATCGAGCTGCACCGCGCCGAGATTGGCAAGCCGCTGCTCTTCCCCGAAGACCGGGACATCATAGCGCTGGCCAGCGATCAGCCGGCAGAGACCACCCTGCCGCAGCTCGATATCAACAACCTTGAGGCTATCGCCGACTTCGTCTGTAGCTGGCTTGACGGCTGCCAGACTCGCGAGCAGGAGGCTGGCAGCGGTTTTTTGTCGGTCGAAGCGGCCCGCAACGCCATTCTGGCGGCCCTCACCCCAAGCACCGCCTGCAGCGACAAACCGCTGGCCGAGTGCCACGGCGCCGTGCTGGCGACCGATCTGATCAGCCCCATCAATGTGCCACCCCACGCCAACTCGGCGATGGACGGGATTGGCCTGCGCAGCGACGATCTCGCCGCCGGTCGCTGGCAACTGGTGGGGGAAGTGCTGGCGGGCCAGCAGCGCCATGAGCCGGTGCTGGCCGGTCAGGCGGTGCAGATCATGACCGGCGCCCCGCTCCCCCCCGGGGTCGATACCGTGGTGATGCGGGAAGAGACCCGTATTGAGGGTGAGTGGGTCACGGTCACCGTCCCCGTTCGCGCAGGGCAGAACGTGCGTCAGGCCGGTGAAGATCTGGCCAAAGGTGCGGTCGCCATCCCGGCCGGTACCCGACTCGCAGCACCCCAGCTGGGGCTGGCGGCATCGCTCGGGCTGGGCAGCCTGCCGGTACGCACGCCGCTGAAAGTGGCACTGTTCAGCACCGGCGACGAGGTGCAGGCACCGGGCGAACTGCTCGCCCCCGGCCATATCTTCGACAGCAACCGCTTCACCCTGATGGCCCTTATTCGCGCCGCCGGTTGCGAGGTGATGGACCTTGATATCATCCCAGATGACAAGACCATCCTGCGCCAGCAGCTGGAGCAGGCTGCCTCCAGCGCCGATCTGGTGCTGAGCTCCGGCGGGGTCTCGGTGGGCAACGCCGACTTTATCAAGCTGGTGCTGGCAGAGCTTGGCCAGATCGATTTCTGGCGCATCCAGATGCGACCGGGCCGCCCGCTCGCCTTTGGCCAGCTGGGGCAGACCCCCTTCTTCGGCCTGCCCGGCAATCCGGTGGCCGCCATGGTCTGCTTCCTGCAATTTGTCGAGCCCGCCATCGCCCGCCTGCAGGGCAAGCTGTGGCAGCCGCTGCGCCTGTCGGCACTGGCAGACCAGAAGATGAAGAGCCGCCCGGGTCGCACCGAGTTCCTGCGCGGCATCTTCCATCAGGATGGCAACGGCCAGCTGCGGGTGCGCACCACGGGGCCACAGGGCTCCGGCATCCTGAGCTCCATGGCCGATGCCAACTGTCTTATTGAAATCGTCCCCGCTCAGAGCGGCATCGCCGTTGGCGAGCGGGTCTGGATCCACCCCCTGCAAGGACGATTGGCCTGAATCCCGACGGGGCGCAGGCCGGATGCAATGCGCCCCAGGTCACTTTACACGAGGCTCACTGTGCGTCTTGATGCCCCCTTATCCCGGCTCGATCTGCTGGTCTACGGCCACTATCGCATCGTCCATGGCCTGCGCATTGCGCTCGCCTTTATGCTCACCTTTCTGCTCACCCGCCAGCTGCAACTGCCGGAGAGCACCTGGCCGCTGATCACGCTGGTGGTGGTGATGGGCCCCATCTCGTTTTGGGGCAATGTGCTCTCCCGTGCCCTGCAACGGGTGGTGGGCACCATCTTCGGCGCCAGCTGCGGGATAGTGGCGCTCTATCTCGAGATCTACTCCCTGCCGCTCACCCTGATCTGGTGCGGCTGCATCATGTTCCTGTGTGGCTATCTGGCGCTCGGCAAGCGCCCCTATGTGGGACTGCTGATCGGCATCACCCTCGGCGTCACCATGGGAGCCCAGCCGGGGGATATCCATACCGCCCTCTGGCGTAGCGGCGACGTGGTGCTGGGCTCCCTGCTGGCACTGCTCTTTTGCAGCATCTATCCCCAACGGGCTTACAGTCACTGGCGGCTGCAGCTGCACCAGATCTTGCAGCAGTCGGGGCGGCTCTATCACACCCACCTCTCCCCCAACGTGCTGGAGCGGCCGCAGCTCAAACACAATCTCTCCCAGCTGCTGGCCCAGACCGGCAAACTGCGGGCCCTGCTGGCACCGGCCGCCAAGGAGACCCGCCACAGCATCGCCCTGTTTGATGCGGTGCAGGTCACCATGCGCAATACCCTCTGCACCCTAGAGATGCTGGCCAACACCTACTGGAACGATCGGGAGAGCCACTTCCTGATGCAGAGCACCCGCGAGCTGCACGAGTGCCATCAGGCGACCGAAGAGGCGATAAACCAGCTTGCCCGGATGCTGCAAACCGGCGACGGGCGCGGCGCCGAGGCCGCCATCACCCGTCTGCACGAGCTGGCAACCCGGGTCAACCTGCCCGCCAATACGGAGACGGCCATCATCGGCTATCTCTGGCTCAACGTGCAGCTGACCGAGCAGCTCACCCACCTTCGCCGCCTGCTGGGGCTGATCCTCACCGTGCCTCATCGCAAACAGCCAGCCTGAGCGCCATAAAAAACGCCCCGCAGCTGCGGGGCGTTTTGCTATCTGACTGGCCGCTTGGGCTGTCATGGCTATAAACCTTAACTGGCATTGGCCAGCGGCTGTTCGGGGGTGAGGTAGAGGGAGAAATCCTGAATACCCGCCTGCAGGGCGGCAAAGCAGTCGGGATCGATGGCGGAGCCCAGATTCTCCGCCATCATCTCCAGCGCCTGCGGTACAGGGATAGCACCGCGGTAAGGGCGCTTGGCGGTGATGGCATCGAAGATATCTGCCGTGGTGATGATGCGCGTCTCAAGGGTAATCTCGTCCCCCTTCAAGCCCTTGGGGTAGCCTTTGCCATCGAGTCGCTCATGGTGGGCGCCCGCTACTTGTGCCAGCTCCTCGAAGGCGCCGATGCGGCTCAGGATCTCCTCGGTATAGGCGGCATGCATCTGCACCGCCGCCCACTCCTGCGCATCGAGCTTGCCCGGCTTGTCGAGAATGGCGTTGCTCACCCCGAGCTTGCCCACATCATGGAGCAGGGCGCCCCGCTTGAGCCAGCGTCGGCGCTGTTCGGACAACCCCATCTGGGTGGCAAGAATGTCGGTATAGAGCGCAACCCTGCCGCTATGACCCGCGGTGTAGGGACTTTTGGAGTCCACCACCTGCCCGAAGGCCGCCGCGATTTCGTCCAGATAATCCTCATCCAGCGCTACTTCGCCCTGTCCGGCCGGGTGGACCAGCACCCACTCGGTCAGTCGGGGATCGGCCAGTCCTTGCCAGAAAGCATCGTCCGCCAGTGCTTCAAATTCGCGAACCAGCGCCGGATCAAACCAGCTGCCGCTGCGCTCGCGCAGCTCCTTGAGCGCTGCATCCGGGCCGGCGGCCGCATGAAACACATCCACCACCTGGCAGAGCAGGGCAATACGGGAGAAGAGCGGGATCGCCTCCCCTGCCAGTTGCAGGGGGCGACCTTTGCCATTCCAGTGTTCATCAAGGGAGAGGATTCCATTGGCTACATCATCACTGAAACGGAGTTGGCGAGCGATATCCGCCCCCCGATGACAGCGGGTCTGGATCAGTTCGTTGGCAATCTGGTCGCCGTTGCGAAAGATATGAAACAGGCTGCGAAAACGTCCCAGCAGATCCGCCTGCAAGCCGGTATGGCCCAGCACGAAGTTGACTACCTCGGAGAGGGAGCCATCCACCAGTTTGAAATCGCGTTTGAAGTGAAGATCGTCGGTGAGATAGAGCTCGCAGATGCGGGCAGCATTGCTGCTGCACCCAAGATCCTTGAGCAGGAGCGTGTAGTAGAGATCATGGCGCAGCCGGGCATCCAGTCCCAGCCGCTCCCCCAGACGGGAACCTATCCAGCAGCAGCGAATGCAATGTCCTCTTGGTTGCCCCTCGGTCATGTCGAGCGCATGACTGAGGGAACCAATCAACTCCGCCAATCGCAATCCATTCACCGTCATAGTCTACTCCCTCAGACATCATGGCGATTTTGCCAGCTGCTTATGTATACCCCATCTGGTGCCGGATAGATCTGGATCCAGTTGAATTTAGGCAGCAGCCTTGCCCTGATTCACCCGCTCTTCCAGCTCAGCACGGCTCAGGGTAGAGACGAAGCGACCGTCGAAGTAGATATCCATCAGCTCGCCGCGCTTCTCGCCACGCATCATGCTGCTGCGACCATCCAGATAGTGCACCTCCATCTGGGCGGTATGCTCGTCGGGATAGCTGATCTCCACCTCACGCACCCCTTGCGGCAGCATGGCCAGCGGCACTTTGTGAAGAGAGGGGTCGAGGTGCTGGTTCACCTTGATCACCGGGTCGACTTTCATATCCACCACAGCCGGTGACTTGCCGGTGATGGGATTCTTGCCAGTCCAGAATTCGATGGTATTGAAGACGAACAGGTCGGCAGTCGCCGCCAGACCATAAATCGGGGAGAGCAGCATAAAGACGCCAGCCCGGCCGTAGCGGTTATCCACTACGCTCAGATTGCCCTTGGTCACCATGCCGGATAGCCCCATCTGCCCCATGCAGCCACTCAGCCCCATGCTCGCAACCATCATCAGCAACGCGGCCGCCCGCCCCTTCTGTTGTCGTACCATCTTGTTCTTTTCCTGCTCGGTTATGAATGAGGCGGCAAGCCTAAGCAAGAGAGGGGATGGGGACAATTCACAATGGCGGGGTGATACAGGAAGAGTTCAGATTGGGACACTGACTGGTCAGAAGTGCATCAGTGCCCCGGTTTGATTGTGATCGGATGAGTCACATGGCCAGACCCGAAACCGTGGCGGAGACATTGTTTGCCTCGCGGCGGATCTCGCTCATCACCTCGTTGACCTCGCCAACCTGCTGCTTGCCCAGCTCGGCACTGCCCGCCACATCAGACATCTCGGCAGTCACCTTGGCGGTCAGTTCACGGTTGTTCTGCACCACCTTGGCAATCTCGTCGGTAGAGAGCGAGGTGCGTGCCGCCAGCTGGCGAACCTCGTCAGCCACCACTGCAAAGCCACGCCCCTGATCCCCGGCCCGGGCCGCTTCGATGGCCGCGTTGAGGGCGAGCAGGTTGGTCTGGTCGGCAATGCTGCTGATGGTGGAGACAATCGCCTCTATGCTGCGCGACTGCTCGTTCAGCTGATTGATAAGGCCGATGCTGTGGGTCAGCTGGCTGGCAATCAGGCTGGAGGTATCGACCACCGAGGCGAGCAGCCCAGCCCCGCGTTCGGCGCAGCTCAGGGTCTCCCGCGCCGCGTCGTGAGCCAGCATGGCCGCCTCACGCACCGCATCGCTCTTGTTGATCCGCTCCGTGATGTCGCTGGCAAACTTGATCACCTTCACCACCCGGCGGTTGTCATCCACGATCGGGTTGTAGGTTGCCTCCAGCCACACCTTGCTGCCGTGGCTGTTGAAACGGCAGAAGAGGCCGGATTTGAACTGGCCGCGCCCAAGCTCTTCCCAGAAGTGGGGATTTTCCTGATAGAAGTGGTCATCGCAGAAGATGCGGTGGTGCTTGCCCTGCACCTGAGCCAGGGTGTAGCCCATGGTGTTAAGGAAGTTGGCGTTGGCAGTGAGCACTTCTCCAGTCGGCGTGAATTCGATGACGGCCAAAGAACGATCAAGGGCCTTTACCACCGCCTGCTGGCTCAGCAGCTGCAGATGATGCTCGGTGATGTCGGCGGCAATCTTGATCACCTTGGTCACTACGCCGCGCAATTTGACCGGGAAGTAGGTGGCCTCCAGCCAGATTGGCTCACCACGGCGATTAAAGCGCTGAAAGACCCCGGTACGGGAACGCCCCTGTTTCAGGTCGGCCCAAAACTGCTGGTAGGCGCTGCTCTGGGCATACTGCTTGTCGCAAAAGATCCTGTGATGCTGGCCCACGACCTCGGATGCGCTGAATCCCACCACGTTGAGAAAGAGATCGTTGGCGGCCAGCACGGTGCCATCAGGGCTGAAAGTGATGGTCGCGACGCTGCCATGCACTGCATCGTAAAATCCCTGTTGCTCCAGAAGCTGCTCCTGACACTGCTGCAACTCGGCTTTCAATTTGTTATTGAACATCGAAACATATCCTCCAGACAGGCACCCGCCATGGCCAAACCACATGGTGGATCAACAAGATAATGACGGCGTGTACCCTCAGCATAGCTGGCTGGGCCATCAGACTCCCTTTTGACAAGCTATTTATTGTCACCCATCACACGACGGGCTGATGGCTGACATGTCACGGCTCACGGGGCAGTTGGTTGCCACTCCATATAAGCCGGATTGGCGACAAAACCGATCCGCTCATAGATAGGCCGGCCAGCCTCGCTGGCATGGAGCCATACCTTGCCAAACCCGCGAGCTATGGCCTCTGCCGCCATGACATCGAGCAGTGCACTGGCTGTACCCTGCTTGCGATAATCGGGCAAGGTATACATGTTGAGCAGATAGGCCTCTCTTCCCGCCAGATTGCCGGGATAGGGTGGCCGTACGAACATCGCCAGAGTACCTGCCGCGACAACCTGTTTATCGACCTCGGCAAGCCAAGATAAAGCAGATCCGCTCAAAAATGCGTTGGTAAAATAACGTTCGGTTGCCTGTATCAGGGCGGGGTCGGCTGTGGGGTGTGATAACTCCCCCACTTCACAGAAGAGCGCCATTCGCATGGCAACCAGCATCGGAATATCGGCCTCGGTGGCCTGACGGATCAGCATCGCAGCTCCTTGCGTCATCGGGATCCATAAAATGAGCAACCAACAGGGGGAAAAGTGCAGCTGCTGCCACATTGTGACATCCCCCTTTTTGCACCAGCGATAGTAACAGAACTGAGCATTAACCATCTGTTTTTAAACACATAAAAAAAGACAGCCGAAGCTGTCTTTTTTATCGAAGAGGGTCTTAGTAGAAGATCCGCTCGCCACGTTCGCTCATCTTGAGCCAGACCGGTTTGGTACTGGTCTTGTTCCAGATGCGGTGCAGATAGCTATAAAAGCGGGCGCGATCACTACGAAACAGCATCACTGGAAACGCCAGAATGCCCACCAGCAATACATAAATGCGACGAAGAATAATCTGAGTCAGAGAAAAGGGATGAAACATGATGCAACTCCTTACTGGTACGACCACTGAGCAAAGATTACTCCACTATCTGTAGGATTACTACATCCTCAGCCATATTTTTTCATAAAAACGGCAAATTAGCGGGATAAGTGAAATTGAGCAACGTCATTAACCAACAATTAACACATTTGCGAAAACCGTGCGCTCTGCCACAGTTATGAGTGCGGAAACGTGCCGTATGGAGATGCGTATGAAGCTTTCAGAAGTTGCTCTGCTGGTGCTGATGCTCGCCTTGACCAAGGCGCAAATCGATGAGTGGCAGCTCAATCAGGGGGATGCCATTGTGCTTGCCCGACAAGGACCAACCACCGTGAGTCTGTGGCAGTGCGGCACACTGAAACAACAGATGGCGGATCTCACCCAATACAGTGCAGAAAGCCAGTTTCAGAACCGGGGCCAAAACGTGGACGAAGTGAATCACTATCTTGAGCGACAGTGGCGAGAAGCGGGCTGCGAACGGCTGATGCTGCAACAGAGCTACTGATAAATTCGGTTTGAGATGATTTCTTGAAACGGAAGAAGAGAGATGGAGGCACGTTCCGGAGTCGAACCGGACTAAACGGATTTGCAATCCGCTGCATAACCGCTTTGCTAACGCGCCATGCTGACAAGACTGATTGTCTTGAAAGTGATATCCATCGTTGGTGCGATGGAAAATTGGAGCGGGAAACGAGACTCGAACTCGCGACCCCGACCTTGGCAAGGTCGTGCTCTACCAACTGAGCTATTCCCGCATTACTGCTTTCGTGCCAGTTGCCTGACAACGAGGCGCATTATACGTACCCCGAGCGACAGCACAACCCTTTTTTCGCATTTAAGCGCCGCAACCGGATCGTTTGCTCACCCTTTAGACGGGTTGCTGCAAAATCAGCCGCCCAGCTGTGACCAACCAAGCGAATTTGGGATAAAGTCGTTGAAATGATTACGCTTTAGTTCGAAACTTGAGCCGCTTAATAACCGGATTCTCAATTGAAATTCACAAGATGAAATGGATCTTCAGGCTTCGTGGACTCAGGCCGCAACTAATGCTGGCTTTTTTCATGTTGGGAATGGTGCCATTCCTGGTCGTCACCCTCTTCTTCCTCTACAGCCACGGTAAAGACCTTACCACCCAGACTTCCAACCATCTGGTCTCCGTTCGCAACATCAAAAAGAGCCAGCTTGAGGATTACTTCAACAACCTCAAGGAGCAGATCACCAACTTCTCCCAGCAGGACTTTGCGGGCAACAGTATCGGTCGCTTCTACGGTTTTGCCGGTGCCTTTGAAAAACTGGGCACCACGCCGCAAGAGGCCCGTGCCCGGGCACAGGCCCGCTATGTGCCGGGCTCCTGGGATCAGCTGCAAAAGCCGGATCCCGAGGTCGAAATCGAACCCTCCATCAGTGCCCTCATTCTGGCTGACGAGATGTATGGCCGGGTGCATCAGCGCTTTCATCGCGGCTATGCCGACATGGTGCGCAAATCCAACTACAGCGACATCTTTCTGGTCGACCTCAACGGTGATGTGGTCTATTCGGTCACCAAACACCCCAACTTTGCCACCAACCTGCTCTCCGGCCCTTATCAGGGCAGTGGCCTCGGTCAGACCTTCGCCAAGATCAAGCGGCGCCTCGATGGCGGCCAGAAACCACAACAGATCTTCGAATTCACCGACTTTGGCCGCAACGAGCTGACCGGTCAGGTGGTCGCCTACATGGCCGCCCCCGTGATGCAGTACGACTATGTGCGCGGGGTGGTCATCTTCGAGCTGCTGCCAGACAAGCTCAACCAGATCATGGCGGAGCGGGAGGGGCTCGGAAAAACCGGCGAGACCATTCTCATCGGCCCCGACAAACGGATGCGGGCCGATGCCTGGCTGGCGCCGGAGTACAGCGTCGAGAACAGTTTCAGCCAGAATTTCCGCCTGCTGCAGACCCCTCTCGTCACCAAGACCCTCTCTGGCGAGCAAGGGGTCGGGCTGTTTCGCTCCTATCAGGATGACGATGTACTCGCCGCCTACACCCAGGTGAAGGTATTCGATACCGAGTGGGCCTTTATCGCCGAGATCTCCACCCGCGAGGCCTATGCCCCGATCCGCCAGCTGGAGACGCTGGTCATCGTGCTGGGGGCTGGCTCCCTGCTGCTGCTGATCCTCTTCTCCCGCTGGCTCTCCCACTCCATCACGGCGCCGCTGCGCTCCCTGACCGAAGCGGCCGAGCAGGTTGCCGATGGCGCGCTGGATCACCCCATCGCCATCGAGCGCACCGGCGATGACATCGACCGGCTGGCGCAGGCGTTTCGCCATATGCAGCGCTCGGTGAAGGAGAAGATCGAACTCATCGAGCAGCAGACCATAGAGCTGCAGCAGCAGGTCAAGCTGACCCACAAGCAGAACCTCAGCCTGCAGCAGGCTGACAAGCTCAAGGATGAACTGCTGGCCAATACCTCCCATGAGCTGCGCACGCCTATCCACGGCATCAAGGGGATGGCCGAGTCGATGCTCGCCAGCCAGCAAGATTTGACTGAAGGACAGCAGAAACAGCTTGGCCTCATCATCAAGAGCGCCGACGGTCTGGCCCGTCTGGTGGACGATCTGCTCGACTACCACCAGATGCGCTACGGCCAGCTGGAGATCCACCCTCAGCCCGTCTCCTCCAAGGGGGTCATCCGGCTGGTGCTCGACCTCTGTCAGCATCTGGTGCAGGCCAAACCGCTTACTCTGGTGGATATAAGCCCGGCCGAGCTGCCCCCCGTGCTGGCCGACGAACAGCGCCTCGAACAGGTGCTCTACAATCTGGTCGGCAACGCCATCAAGTACACGCCGCAGGGCAAGGTAGTGCTGAGCGCCATGGTGGAGGGCAACTTCCTGCGCATCAAGGTGACCGATACCGGCATTGGCATCTCCCCCGAGCATCTGGAGCATATCTTCGAACCGCTGGTGCAGATGAGCCCGGAGGTAAGCAAGCAGGGAGCCGGCCTTGGCCTCTCCATCACTCGGCAGCTGGTGCACTTGATGGGTGGCGAGCTAAGCGTGCAGAGCGAGCCGAGCGTCGGCTCCACCTTTGCCTTCACCCTGCCGCTCGCGACCGGCAAGAGCGCCCCGCTGACTCAGGGCAGCCGTCAGATAGAGCTGCAACTGGTGCGCCAGCAGCCGCTCATCCTGCCCGACTGGGAGAGCGAGGATCTGCCTCCGCCGCCCGAAGGGGCCCCCCTCATCCTGGTGGTGGATGACGAGCCCATCAATCTGCACATCCTGCGTCACCTCTTGCAGCCCTGCGGCTATCGCATTCTGCCCAGCAGCGATGGCCACGATGCGTTGGCCAAGCTCACCCAGGAGGCGGTGGATCTCATCCTGCTCGATGTGATGATGCCGACCCTCTCCGGCTTCGATGTCTGCCGCCGGCTCCGGGAGCATCATCCCAAAGAGAAGCTGCCGGTGCTGCTGCTCACCGCCCTCAACCAGCCCAAGGATATCGAGGAGGGATTCAACTCCGGCGCCAACGACTATCTGGTCAAACCCTTCTGCAAAGAGGAGTTGTTCGCCCGGGTCAAAGCCTTGCTGGAGGCCAAGGCGGGGCGAGCCTCTCTGGTTGAGAATCGCTTGCTCAAACAGGAGATAGAGCACCGCCTCACCCTGCAAGAGCGACTCCATCAGGATCAGATGCGCCTGCTGGCCCTGCTCGGCGAAGGGGCCGACCCCATGCTCTTTATCGACGAGCAGGGCACAGTGCTGTTCGCCTCCCGGGTACTGGCTCGCTTGCTGGGTCAGGAGCCGGAAAACATGGAGGGACAAACTATCGACGAGTGGCTGGCCGAGCCGCTGAAAGAGCAGTGGCCCGATCTGGCTGGCCAGCGGGAGCATATTGTGGAATTTCTGGTGGCAGGCCAGAAAGATGAACTCAATGCCCGCGCCCTGCCCATCACCCTCGGGGGGCAAGCGGCCTTTGCCCTTACCTTTACCACTGAACAGCGCCAGGATGAGAGCCGTATCGTGGCGCTGGAGAACGCCCTCAAAAACCTCTCCCGGCAAGCCATCATCGAAGATGAGCAGCTGCTGGGCGAGCTGAGCCGACTGGGCGGCGAATTCCGCTCGCTGGCCGACAACCTCATTCGCCAGCAGGATGACGAGCCCCTGCGCCGCGCCTTGGTGGAGACCATGCAGCTCACCCTGGATGCCTGGCAGCAGGGCACCGGCAAGGGCAAAATCGTGCTGGCGGAGAAGAGCAAGCTGTGGCGCGTCTATATGGACAGATCCAGCCCGCAGACCCGCACCCTCGACAAGTACCTCAATCTGGACACCCTGCCCAAATCGCCGCGCTGGAAGACGGTCGTTGCCACCACCGAGTATGTGCTGGGCCACTGCCCGCTCAACGAGCAACAGCGCCAGCAGTTGCAACAGAGTGCCCAGACCCTGCGTCAGCTTGCCAACCGCAAGGTGTGAGCCGGCGCAGGATGCGCGCTGGCTCACACTTGGCAAACCGGTTTCTTTTTCCAGCAAAACAAAGCCCGATATCCCCCCTCAAATCCGAGCCGATCCACGTCACATATTTGTCATGCACGTTGTTTTCAAGGCGACTTTTAGCGCAGAGAGAAGTAACTTAACGATATGATTTACAACAGATAAAAACCCATTTTGACGAAATTGACGTAAGACTCGGGATTTTTACGAAAACAACGAAATCAACAGTTGTTGTTTTCCTGTTAACTCTGTTTTGCTAAGGACGTTGGAAAACAAAACGACAAGGGTGCAGACACCCAACCAACAACGAGGGCCGGTCTCATCAGCATGCGAAACCGGTGCTCACACAAACAAGGCGAACCCTCGGGAATGCCAAAAAAATAAGAAAGGAAAACATATGCTTGCCAAAGTATCCAAAATCTCTACCGCTGTAATGCTGGGAACCATGATGCTTGCCGGTGCTGCCGGCAATGCCATGGCTGCCGAAAACAAGACTGTGCTGACCATGGTTGCACAGCAGGAAACCGCCTGGGTCAAGAACTTCAACCCCTTCCTGCAAGCAGGCTTGCTGCACACTACCCGTCACTTCATCTATGAACCGCTGGTGATCTTCAACGATATGCAGGGTGGTAAACCCGTCTATCGTCTGGCCACCAACTACGAGTTCAGCAAAGACCTGAAATCCGTCACCTTCGATCTGCGTGACGGCGTGAAGTGGTCAGATGGTCAGCCCTTTACCGCTGATGACATCCTGTTCTCCTTCAATCTGGTCAAAGCCAACAAGGCACTGGATGAGCGCTCGATCTGGACCCAGATCAAGAGCGTCGAGAAGCTGGCCCCGAACAAGGTCAAGTTCGACCTGACCGAGGTCAACACCAACGTGGTGAACGATCTGGTACTGGTGCCCATCGTACCGGAGCATCAGTGGAAGTCGGTGAAAGACCCGGTTGCCTTTACCAACGACAAACCGGTCGGTACCGGCCCCTTCACCGAAGTGGAGAACTTCTCCGCCCAGCTCTACACCCAGTGCCGCAACCCGCACTACTGGGATAACGCCAACCTCTCCATCGACTGTATCCGCATGCCGCAGATGGCCACCAACGATCAGGTGCTGGCTGCTGTGATGAAGGGCGACATCGACTGGTTCGGCTCTTTCGTACCGGATATCGAACGTCTCTACGTCGGTAACGATCCGAAGAACAACAAGTACTGGTTCCCGGCCTCCGGTACCGTGGCGTTCAACGTCAACTTCCAGACCAAAAACCCGGGCAACCACGAAGCCTTCAACGACGTCAACTTCCGCCGCGCCTTCTCCATGGCGATGGATCGCCAGTCCATGGTGGATATCGCGGGCTACGGCTACCCGACCGTCAACGAATACCCGTCAGGGCTTGGCAAGGCGTTCGCCTCCTGGAACAACCCGGATGTGGACAAGAAATACGGCAAGTTCAACAAGTACGATCTGGAAGGCGCCAAGGCCCTGTTGAAACAGGCTGGCTACAAGGATTGTGACGGCGACAAGTTCCTCGACACCCCGAGCTGCAAAAAGATCGAGTTCAAGGTACTGGTGCCAAACGGCTGGACCGACTGGGTCAACACAGTACAGATTGGCGTGGAAGGGCTGCAGGCACTGGGTCTGAATGCCAAGACCGCCACCCCGGAAGCGACCGTCTGGACCGAGAACCTCATCACTGGCGACTTTGATGTGGCGCTGCAGGGCTACTTTGCCGGTGCCAACCCGCACAAGTACTTCGAGACCGCCTTCCACTCCCGCAACATGGGTGAGCGTGGCAACCGCTTTGCGGCTCCCCGCTACAAGGATCCCGAGCTGGACAAACTGATCGACGACTTCACCCAGACCGCCGATGCAGCCAAGCAGAAGGACATCATGTTTGCGATTCAGGAGCGGGTCGGTGCCAACCAGACCATCATCCCGGTCTTCAACAACCCGACCTGGTATGAGTACAGCACCAAGCGTTTCCATGGCTGGTTCAGCGCTGACAACCCGGTTGCCAAGCCGCAGCTCCACCCGGACACCCCCGAGCGTCTGCTGCACATCCTGGCACTCAAGCCAAACAGCTAAACAATCCCGGCCCCCTGCGGGGGGCCATCTTCCCCGTTGATCCCCCCCTCTGCCCGCATCTGCCGGGGTTGGGGTAGCCATGCCCGACGCGGGGCGGACTTGCAGTAAAAGGTATCATCATGGGATTCATACTGAGACGCTTTTCCTTCTATCTGGTTGCCTTTCTGGTAGCCGCCACCATCAACTTCCTGTTACCCCGAGCCATGCCAGGCGATCCTGTCTCCGTGATGTTTGCCCGTGCTGGCGCCATGATGGAACCCGCCGCACTGGAAGCACTCAAGGCCACCTTCGGCTTTGTCGACGGCCCCATCGGCACCCAGTTTCTTACCTATGTGAAGAGTGTCTTCACCTGGGATCTCGGCACCTCGGTGCGCTTCTATCCACAGCAGGTCTCCGACGTGCTGGGACGCGCCATCGGCTGGACCCTGTTTCTGGTGGGCACCTCCACCATTCTGAGTTTCTCCGTCGGATCCATCGTCGGCATCTTCGCCGCCTGGTATCGCGGCGGCAGGATGGACAGCATCCTCTCCCCGCTCACTCTGGTGATGCAGGCGATTCCGCCGGTGGTGGTTTCCCTGCTTGCCCTGTTCCTGTTCGGGGTAAGTCTTGAATGGCTGCCGATTGGCTACGCCTACAGCCCGGAGATCACGCCGGACTGGGGCTGGGAGCACATCAAGAGCATCCTGACCCACGCCATCATGCCGGTCGGCACTCTGGCCATGGTGCAGGTGGGGGGCTTTCTCATCACCATGCGCAACAACATGATCAACCTGCTGGGTGAGGATTACATCACCATGGCCAAGGCCAAGGGGCTCTCCAGCAACCGGGTGATCTTCAACTACGGCGCCCGCAACGCCATTCTGCCGAGTGTCACCGCCCTCTCCATGGCGCTCGGTTTCGTCATCGGTGGCTCCCTCATCACCGAGGTGATCTTCAACTATCCCGGCCTGGGCCTGACCCTCTATCAGGGCATTCTGGCCCGCGACTACCCGCTCATTCAGGGGCAGCTGCTCATCATGACCATCACCATGCTCAGCTTCAACTTCCTGGCCGACGTGCTCTACGTCTTCCTGGATCCCCGTCTGCGTACAGGAGGCAAATAAGATGCGTATGCCGACCATTCTCAAAATCCTGCTGGGCAACAAGAAGGCTGCCTGCGGCCTCGTCATCGTCGTTACCTTCGTGCTGATGGCGCTGTTTGCCCCCCTGCTGGCCAGCAACGAGCCGACCAAACGGGTTGCCCGCCCCCACCAGCCGCCCAGCGCCGAGTTCGTGATGGGCACCACCCGCATGGGCCACGATATCTGGTCCCAGTTCACCAACGGCGCCCGTATCTCCTTGCTGGTGGGCTTTAGTGCAGGCCTGCTGGTCTGCACCCTGGCCGTCGCCATCGGCATCACCGCAGGCTACTTTGGCGGTCTGGTGGATGAGTGCCTCACCTTCCTGATGAACGTGGTGCTGGTGATCCCCAACCTCCCCTTGCTACTGGTGCTGGCGAGCTTTATCGGGGAGGCGTCGCCGGCGGTCATTGCGGTGATAATAGGGTTGACCTCGTGGGCCTATGGCGCACGGGTCATCCGCGCCCAGACTCTGGCGCTGCGGGAGAAGGAGTTCGTCATCGCCGCCGAAGTGCTGGGCGAGCCGGCCTGGCGCATCATTCTGGTGGAGATCCTGCCCAACCTCATCTCCATCATCGGGGTGAGCTTTATCGGCTCCATCATCTACGCCATCGTCACCGAAGCGACTCTGGAGTTCCTCGGCCTTGGCGACCCGACCGTGGTGAGCTGGGGCATCATGCTCTACAACGCTCAGACCTCCAGTGCCATTCTGGTCGGCGCCTGGTGGGAGATCCTGGCCCCCTGCTTCGCCATCGCCACCCTGGGTGCCGGTCTGGCCCTGCTCAACTTCGCCATCGACGAGATCGCCAACCCGCAGCTGCGCTCCCACAAAGGGCTCAACCGCTGGAAAAAACTCGCCGCGCCAACCCCTTCTGCGGTATCAGCTGTACAGGAGAAGACCGCATGAACAAGCAACCCCTGCTGTCAGTACGCAACCTTTGCGTCGACTACATCACCGAAAATGGCGACGTGCGCGCCGTCAACTCGGTGAGCTTCGATATCAAACAGGGTGAGATCTTCGGTCTCGCCGGCGAGTCGGGCTGCGGCAAATCCACCGTCGCCTTCTCGGTGGCCCGACTGCACAAGCCGCCCGCCTACATCAGCGGTGGCGAAATCCTGTTCAAGGGGGAGAACATCCTCCACTACAACGAGGAGCGGCTGCGCTCCTATCGCTGGCAACAGGTGTCGGTGGTATTCCAGTCCGCCATGAACGCCCTGAACCCTGTGCTGCGGATGGAGGAGCAGTTCTGCGACGTGCTGCTGGCCCACAACCCCGGCATGACCCGCTACGAGGCGATCAAGCGCGCCCAGGAGCTGCTTACCATCGTCGATATTCACCCGAGCCGGCTCAAGGATTACCCGCACCAGTTCTCCGGCGGCATGCGCCAGCGGCTGGTGATTGCCATCGCCATGGCGCTCAACCCCGAGCTGCTCATCATGGATGAGCCGACCACGGCGCTCGATGTGGTGGTGCAGCGGGAGATCCTGCAGAAGGTTTATGCCCTCAAAGAGAAGTTCAACTTCTCCATTCTGTTCATCACCCACGACCTCTCCCTGATGGTGGAGTTCTGCGATCGCATCGGCATCATGTATGCCGGTGAACTGGTGGAGGTTGCCCCCTCCAAGGCGATCCTGACCGCGCCGCTGCACCCCTATACCAAAGGGCTCGGCAACTCCTTCCCGCCTCTGCACGGGCCGAAAAAGGTGCTGGAGGGGATCCCGGGCACCCCGCTCAACCTGCTGGAGGTGCCGGTCGGCTGCCGCTTTCAGGCCCGCTGCGGCAAGGTGCACGATCGCTGCCGTCAGGAGTACACCAGATTGGCCGAGATCCGCCCCGGGCAACAGACCGCCTGCCATCTCTATGACGTGCAGGATGAACAACAAGATCCCCTGATCTATCTGGACAAGGCCGCTGGCTGTTAAGGATGTCTGTCATGCAAATCGCCAAAACCGATGCACCCATCATCGAAGTCCAGCATCTCTACAAGGACTTCCCCGTCAACTCCAATGCCATCAAGAGTGGCAAGATGCGGGCACTCTCCGACATCACCTTCAACCTGCACCGGGGCCGTGCCCTGGCGGTAGTGGGGGAGTCAGGCTCCGGCAAGAGCACCATCGCCAAGATCATCGCCAAGATGTACAAGCTCAGTGCCGGGCGCATTCTCTATCGCGGTCACGATCTGGAGGAGTTCAACAAGGGCACCGCCCTGCTGGACTATCGCCAGAGCGTGCAGATGGTGTGGCAAGATCCATTTGGTTCGCTCAACCCGACCCACACCATCTACCACCACATCGCCCGCCCCCTGCTGCTGCACAGCAAGGTGATCGACAAGAGAGATCTGCCCGACATGGTCTACGCCCTGCTGGAGAAGGTCGGCCTCACCCCCGCCAAGGCGACCGCGGCCAAGTACCCGCACCAGCTCTCCGGCGGCCAGCGCCAGCGGGTCAACATCGCCCGCAATCTGGCGGTGGAGGCGGAAGTGGTGCTGGCGGACGAGCCCACCTCCATGCTCGACGTCTCCATTCGCATCGGCATCCTCAACCTGATGGAGCAGATGAAGGATGAGCTTGGCGTCTCCATGCTCTACATCACCCACGACATCGCCACCGCTCGCTACGTGGCGGAAGATCTGGCGGTGATGTACGTGGGCCACATGGTGGAGTGGGGGGAGGTGGACGAGATCCTGCACCACCCGCAGCACCCCTACACCCAGCTGCTCATCTCGGCGGTGCCCGACCCCGAGAAGAGCATCCACGCCGAGCTTGAGGGTGGCCGCAAGGGGGAGATCCCGCTCTGGACGCCAGAGTCCTGCGGTTGCCCCTTTGCCGGGCGCTGCAATCAGGCGATGCCCCGCTGCAAGGAGAGTCTGCCTGCCATCACCAAGCTTGCCGACAACCACTTCGTGCGTTGCTACCTCTACGAGTGATGGTGAGCATTAGACCGGCCGGACTGCAGAGTCCGGCCATGCCTCAATACGGGGCGGCCACAGCCCCGTGATGTGCCTCACCGCCCGGCGGTGAACCACAGGAGTAATACCTTGATGGAACTCTTGATCAATCAGGTGGGTTACGAGTGCGACGGGCACAAGGTCGCCCTGCTACAAGCCTCCCCCGCCCATGATCTCGGCGGCTACGTCAGGCTGCAACGCCTCGATGATGGCCAGATCCTGTTTGAAACCCCGCTGCAAGCGGCTGGCAGCGTCCCCGGCTGGCAGGGGCGCGCTTACTGGCGCGCCGACTTCTCGGCCTTCAAGGAGCCCGGCCACTACCGGCTGGAGGCGATCACTGCCCAAGGCATTGTCCGCTCGACCCGCTTTGCCATCGGCCAGGATCTGCTGGCCAGCCGCTGCCTCTCCGATGTCATTCACTACTTCAAGGGGCAGCGCGCCAGTGGCACCTTTGATCGGGCTGACTGCAGCGCCCGCCTGTTTGGCACCGACCAGCACAGAGATGTACATGGCGGCTGGTTCGATGCCAGCGGCGACATGAGCAAATACCTGAGCCACCTCTCCTACGCCAACTACCTCAACCCCCAGCAGACCCCCATGGTGGTCTGGTCCCTGCTCAAGTGCCGGGAACTGCTGGCCCCGCGCCGCGATATCGACGGAGTGAACCTCTGCAAACGGCTCAATGACGAGGCGCTGCACGGCGCCGATTTCCTCTGCCGGATGCAGGATGAATCGGGCTTCTTCTTCATGACCCTGTTCGACAAGTGGAGCAAGGATCCCGCCCAGCGCGAGCTGTGCGCCTATGCCACCCAGCAGGGGATCAAATCCGCCAACTGGCAGGCCGGTTTCCGCCAGGGGGGCGGTATGGCCATTGCCGCACTGGCCCGCGCTGCCCGCGAGCACATCGGCGGTGACTTCGATACCAACCATTACGCCGAGGCGGCCAAACGCGGCTACCTGCATCTGCGTGAGCACAACCTTGCCTATCTGGACGACGGGGTCGAAAACATCATCGACGACTACTGCGCCCTGCTGGCGGCGGTGGAGCTGACCCGCACCTTCGGCTCCGAGTGGCTGGCCGAGGCGAGAGTCCGTGCCAGCAAGCTCTGCGCCCGTCAGCGCATTCATCCGGAGCTGGGTCACTACTGGTCGGCCAACGAGGATGGCTCGCGCCCCTACTACCACGCCGCCGAAGCGGGGCTTCCGGTGCTGGCACTGCTGGAATACCTGGGCGTAGAGCCGGATCAGGAGAACAAGGCTCGGGTACAAACTGTGGTGGAGCAGGCACTGGCCGCCGAGCAGGCGCTCTGCGCACGGGCGGGTAACCCCTTCTCCCTCGCCCGCCAATATGTCAAAGGGGTGGATGAAGCGCCGCGCGTCAGCTTCTTTATGCCCCACCACAACGAGTCCGGTTACTGGTGGCAGGGGGAGAACGCTCGCCTGGCCTCGCTGGCCGCCATGGCCTTTGCCGCCGCTGCACAGTTGCCCCAGCAGAGCAGGTTGCTGCGCACTTTCGGTCAGCACCAGCTCGACTGGATCCTCGGGCAAAACCCCTTCAACACCTGCATGCTGGCCGGTCACGGCATCAACAATCCCGCCTATACCGCCGGTTATCCCAATGCGCAGGGGGGCATCTGCAACGGCATCACCTCAGGGTTTGATGACGAAAATGAGGTGGCCTTTATTCCACAGGAGTACAGGGAACGGCTGGATCAGAACTGGCGCTGGGGTGAGCAGTGGATCCCCCACGCAGCCTGGTTTGCCCTTGCCATCAGCTGGCAAAACGCCCTGAGCGATCGAAATGAACAGGGAGGTCGCCATGATTGAGTACTGGGTCGGGGTCGATGGCGGTGGCACCCACACCCGCGCCCGCATTCGGGATCGGGCCGGCAAGCTGCTCGGCGAAGGGCGCGCCGCCGGCTCCAATCTGGAGCTGGGGATCCCTCACGCTCATGCCAATGTGCTGGCCGCCATCGCCAGCGCCCGCCTTACGGCCGGACTCGGCATCGAGTGCGAACAACAGATGGGGGTCGGGCTGGCGCTCGCCTCCGCCGAACTGGCCGACTGCTATCACGCCCTGCTCGAGATGCCCTTCCCCTTTGCCAGCGTCAAGCTCACCTCCGATGCCTTCGGCGCCTGCCTCGGCGCCTTTGGTGGCCGGGAGGGAGCCATCCTGATCGCCGGCACAGGTTCGGTCGGGCTGGTTTATCAGAATCACCAGATCCGCACCTGCTCCGGCCGCGGTTTCCCCATTTCAGACATAGGCAGCGGCGCCTGGCTGGGGCTACGCGCCATCCAGCAATCCCTGCTCTGCCACGACGGCATCCTGCCCCCCAGCACCCTGGCCATCCGTTTGCTCGATCACTTCAAGCGGGATCAGGCCGAGGTAGTGCGCTGGGCTGCTCGCGCCATCCCAGCCGACTACGGCCGCTTCGCCCCCTGGGTGTTCGATGCGGCCAGCGATGGCGATGACCTCGCCAACCAGTTGCTGGATGAGACTTGCACCCAACTCACCACCCTGCTGGAGGGAATGAAGTTGCTGGGTGCCACCGAGATCGCCCTGCTGGGTGGTATCGGCGCCCGCCTCGCCCCTCGCCTTGGCGAGCTGAACCTTGTGGCCCCCAGAAGCGATGCACTCGACGGGGCCATCCTGTTTGCCCAATCAGAGGATTATCCATGTCTACACCCCTGATCCACTCCCGGGTCACCCGACGTGACGGCGAGGATGTCTGGTTTGCCTTCACCCTGTCCAACTTGCCGGCAGAGGCTTGGAAGCTGCACTTCTGTCTGGCACGCCATATCGACCCGGAATCACTGCAAGGGGGCGAGCTTGAGCGCCAGAGCGGTAGCTACAAGGTGCTGATCCCGCAGGCTGGCAGCAACGAGATCCTGTTTTGCTGCCGCCAGACCCCCATCAAGAAGATCTCCGACATGCCACAGGGCTTCTTCCTGAGCCTGCCCGACGCCACCACAGGTCCCCAGCTGCTGCCGGTGACCCTGGCCGCAGAGGAGCTGGGGCTGGAAAATCCGCTCACCCGCAAGCCAGACCTGCCGGACGTCGAACCGCTGCCCGGCATAGTGCCGCAGCCCGCACATCTGACACTGCAGGAGGGATATTTTCGCCTCGCCGAGCGGGCCCACGTGAGCGCCGTTCGCGATATCAGCGGTTTGCTTGGCCACTTCAACGAGCTCACATCGCTTGCGCTGGAGCAGGATCACGACGCAGAGATCAGGCTGGTTGAGACAGCGCTGGCCCCCGAAGCCTACCGGCTCACCATCACCGAAGAGGAGATAGTGATTGCCGCTGCGGGCGAGAGCGGCTGGCGTCACGCTCTGGTCACGCTGGCCCAGTGGTATCTGCAGCACGGCGAGAGCCTGCCCTGCCTGACGCTGGAGGACAGCCCGCGCTTTGGCTTTCGCGCCATCTTTCTCGACTGCGCCCGCCACTTTCACAGCACGGCGACCATCAAGCGACTGCTCAAGCTGATGAGCCTCTACAAGTTCAACCGCTTCCACTGGCATCTGACCGATGATGAGGGGTGGCGCCTCGAGATCAATGCCTTCCCCGAGCTCACCACCGTGGGTGCCTGGCGCGGCCATGATCTGGCCATAGATCCGCAGCTGAGCGGCGGCCCCAACCCCTACGGTGGCTACTACACCCAGAGCGAGGTGCGCGAGCTGGTGGCCTATGCCGCCGGACTTGGTATCACCATCATCCCCGAAATCGACATCCCGGGTCACTGCCACGCCGCCATCAAGGCGCTGCCGGAGCTGCTGGTGGAGGAGGCTGATCGCTCCCGCTACCGCTCGGTGCAGCACTTTGACGACAATGTGCTCAACCCCGCCCTCCCCGGCACCTACCGCTTTCTGGAGGCGGTGCTGGACGAGGTGTGCGAGCTCTTCCCCGGCTCCCAGATCCACATGGGGGGAGATGAAGTTCCAAGCGGCGTCTGGACCGACAGTCCCGCCTGCCAGCAGCTGATGACCGAGCAGGGCTACGCAGACTGCCGCGAACTGCAGGGCCATCTGTTGCGCCACTGCCAGCGCTATCTGGCCGCCAGAGGCAAACAGATGATCGGCTGGGAGGAGATCCTGCATGGGGACAAGGTGAGTCGCAAAGCGGCCATCTGCGCCTGGACCAGCTTTCAGGCGGGGCTGGACGCGGCCGCGGCCGGTTATCCGGTGGTGATGGCGCCCGCCCAGTACCTCTATCTGGATCTCGCCTGGAGCGCCGATATTCACGAACCCGGCCTCTACTGGGCGGGCACCCTCAATCTGGAGCAGATCTACTCGTGCGACCCTGCTCCAGCCGATTTCCATGCCAGCGATAACATCCTCGGGGTGCTGAGCCCCTTGTGGTCAGAATTGATCACCTCGCGCGATCGTCTCGACTACATGTTGTTCCCGCGCATGCTGGCCACGGCCGAGGTGGCCTGGAGCGATCCCGCCCGCAAGGGATGGGAGCACTTCGCCGCCCGTCTGCCCGGCCAGCTGCAGATCCTCGACCAGCTGCAGGTGCGCTACCGGATGCCACAGAGGTAATGTTGTCTTTACTTTGGCGGCCCTCAGGCCGCCTTTTTTCATTCAGCCCCCCCATCCCCTGATATCAGATATTCCACCCTCTGCCACGCCTTGCTCCCGGCCCTGCCGAGAAGCCACAATGACCCATCCACCCAACGGCAACAGCAGACTCTCCATGTATCACCCCTCCCATGAAAAAATGGCCAGAATCGAGGCGATTATCGCGCTTATTCCTGCAGGCAAGGTGGCCAGCTACGGTCAGGTGGCCGATCTTGCGGGTCTGCCCGGGCGGGCAAGGCTGGTGGGCAAGGTGCTGCGGGAGACCGACAAGGTGCTGCCATGGCATCGGGTGCTGGGCGCTGTTGGTACCATTTCGTTACCCAAAGGGTCTGAAGGATTTGCCACCCAGGTCGGCTTGTTGCAGGAAGAGGGGGTTGCCGTGATTGGCGGGCGAGTCAGAATGCGGGATTGGCAGTGGCAGCCCGACCTGGCCGAGCTGCTGTTTTTACTGCCATTTTGATATTGTTCTTCACCTGAAGTGGTGATTGTTGGGCTGACGCTTACTCCAGCGGAGCCAGGATCTCGTCACTGCGTACCTGCACCGGAATGGTCTCATCTTCGCGCTGCAGCAGCACCAGCAAGCTCTGCCGGTCTACTTCCAGCACATAGGCCGCCCCTTCACGGGTCATGCAGCTCATGCCCGGCCGGATCTCGTGTATCTCCATCACCACCTCCCTGTTACAACGCTGCACTCCTTGCAGCTGGTACTCAGTATATGCTGCTCAACAAGCAAAGAGGCCCCTTGTCGGGGCCTCTTTCTCATCAGGCTTTCTTCGCCTTTGGCAAACTCTCTTGCCAAGTGCCGTTATCGTAGTGAGCGGTCCAGCCGGTCGCCTTGCCGTTGACCTCGGTCATCACGTACTGCTCCTTGGTCTTGCGACTGAAGCGCACGATGGCCGGGTTGCCATCCGGATCGGTGAGCGGGGCTCCCGCCAGATACTTGTGCTTGGCCGAGATGCGATCCTTGAAGCGCTTGAGCTCCTCAACCAGCGGCGCGCGGGTCTCGCGCGATTTGGGGAAGTTGCTGGCCGCCAGGAACAGACCGGCAGCCCCGTCACGCAGCACAAAGTGGGCGTCGGATTGGGTGCACTTGAGCTCGGGCAGTGGTACCGGATCCTCTTTCGGCGGCGCGATGTCACCGTTTTTCAGGATCTTGCGGGTGTTCTTGCAGGTCTCGTTGGTGCAGCCCATGTACTTGCCGAAACGACCGTTCTTGAGCTGCATCTCGCTGCCGCAGCGGTCACACTCGATGCTCGGCCCTTCGTAGCCCTTGAGCTTGAACTGACCTTTTTCAATTTCGTAGCCATCACAATCGGGGTTGCGACCACAGACGTGCAGCTTGCGGCTGTCGTCGATGATGTAGGCATCCATCGCGGTGCCGCACACGCCGCAGCGGTGCTTGGCGCGCAGCGCTTCGGTTTCCGCCTCTTCGCCATCGGTGGCGGAGACAAACTCGTCGGCAGAGACCAGGTTGATGGTCTTCTTGCAGCGCTCTTTCGGCGGCAGGGCATAACCGGAGCAGCCAAGGAAGACACCTGTGGTAGCGGTACGGATACCCATCTTGCGACCGCAATCAGGGCAATCGATATCGGTCAGCACCATCTGGTTGGCACGCATGCCACCCTCTTCCGGCGCCTTGTCCGCTTTCTCCAGCTCATGGGTAAACTCGGCGTAGAAGGCATCCAGCACCTTCTTCCACTCCAGGCTCCCTTCGGCGATGCCATCGAGCTTGTCTTCCATCTTGGCGGTGAACTCGTAGTTCATCAGCTCGACGAAGTTCTCAACCAGACGGTCGGTGACAATCTCGCCCATCTTCTCGGCGAAGAAACGGCGGCTATCGACCCGCACATACCCGCGATCGACGATGGTGGAGATGATGGAGGCATAGGTAGACGGACGGCCAATGCCGCGTTTTTCCAGCTCACGTACCAGCGCTGCTTCGGTGAAGCGTGCAGGCGGCTTGGTGAAGTGCTGGCGCGGATCCAGCTTGACCAGCTTCAGAACCTCGCCGACAGTCACTGCCGGCAGCTGGCTATCTTCGCCCTTGCGACCCATCGGCGGCAGCGCCTTGGTCCAACCGGCGAAGCGCAGGGTACGGCCACGGGCCTTGAGCTCGAACTCGCCCGCCTTGACGGTCAGAGTAGAGGAGTCGTACTGAGCCGGGGTCATCTGGCAAGCAACAAACTGACGCCAGATGAGGTCGTACAGACGCATTGCATCCGGCTCCATCCCTTCCAGCATCTCGGCGGTCACCTGCACGCTGGAGGGGCGGATCGCCTCGTGTGCCTCCTGGGCATTGGCCTTGGCGCCATACAAATTCGGCTCGGCCGGCAGGTAGGCTGCGCCATACTGCTCGCCGATGTATTCCCGCACCGCGTCCACGGCCTCTTTGCTGAGGTTGGTGGAGTCGGTACGCATATAGGTGATGTAACCCGCTTCATAGAGACGCTGGGCCATCATCATGGTCTTCTTGACCCCGAAGCTTAGACGGGTAGAGGCCGCCTGCTGCAGAGTGGAGGTGATGAAGGGCGCGGACGGCTTGGAGCCGGTCGGCTTGTCTTCCCGGTTCACTACCTTGTAGTCGACTCCTTCCAGGGCGGCGACAGCAGCGAAGGTCTCGGCCTGGGTGACCGGCTTGAAGTCGGCGCCGTTGCGGCTGACCACTTCCATCCGCAGATCAGCCTTGTCACCAGTCAGCAGGTCAGCGTTGAGATCCCAGAACTCGACCGGCACGAATGCCTTGATTTCGCGCTCTTTATCGACGATCAAGCGCACCGCGACGGACTGCACCCGACCGGCAGAGAGGCCGCGAGCCAGCTTTTTCCACAGCAGCGGAGAGACCATGTAGCCCACGACGCGGTCGAGGAAACGACGGGCCTGCTGGGCGTTGACGCGGTCAATGTTGAGCTCGGAGGGCTGGGCAAACGCCTCCTTGATGGCGGTTTTGGTGATCTCGTTGAACACCACGCGCTTGTAGCGGCTCTCGTCGCCACCGATGATCTCGCGCAGGTGCCAGGCGATCGCTTCCCCTTCTCTATCCAAGTCGGTTGCGAGATAGATGGTGTCAGCCTTCTCGGCCAGACTCTGCAACTCGCTGACCACCTTCTCCTTGCCGGGCAAAATCTGGTAGTTGGCCTGCCAGCCCGCAGTCGGGTTGATCCCCATCCGGGCAAACAGGGCTTTGCGCTCCTTGGCTGCCTTTTCGGTTTCGCTCAACTTGATGCCGCGAATGACGGGTTTCTTGGGCTCGGTGCTGGCGCTGCCGCTGGTGGGCAGATCGCGAACATGACCCACGCTGGATTTCACCACGTAGTCCTTGCCCAGATATTTGTTGATGGTCTTGGCCTTGGCCGGAGACTCCACTATGACCAGTGATTTGCCCATGCTGTAACTATTATCCTCATTGCACCCGACGGGGTTGGTGTGCGGTTTTGTGGGGCTGTATAAGAGATTTGACGGGAAAAAGCAATCTTGTGACTCAATTTGCCTGACCAGCCCCTACCGCGCTGCTTCTTTATTTATTAATGCGAAGGGTCAGCGTCGGGTGCAACCGCTTTTTCATTTTTCTGCCATACGGCCCCTCTTTTTATATCTGAAACGACATAAAAACGTCTGCTGGTTACCGGCTTGTTACAAAAACATAAAATCTCTTTATAATGGCCCCACCCCGACGCATTGTGCGCGGAAGGAATCCGCTACCCATCATAAAAATCGAAAGGATGTACTCAATGAAGCACTTCGAGGTCAATTTCGACGGACTGGTCGGCCCGACCCACAACTACGCCGGTCTCTCCTACGGCAACGTTGCCTCCCAGAACAACGCCCAGGAAGCCTCCAACCCGAAAGAGGCGGCCAAGCAGGGGCTGCGCAAGATGAAGGCGCTGACCGAGCTCGGCATGACCCAGGGGGTGCTGGCGCCACAAGAGCGCCCTGACCTTGCCACCCTGCGCCGCCTCGGCTTCACCGGCAGCGATGCCCGGGTGCTGGAGCAGGCCGCCAAACAGGCTCCTGCCGTACTGGCAGCCTGCTATTCAGCCTCCAGCATGTGGACTGCCAACGCCGCCACCGTCTCCCCGAGTGCCGATACTCAGGATGGCCGCATTCACTTCACCCCCGCCAACCTGACCAACAAGTTTCACCGTTCACTCGAGCCGGATGTCACTGGCCGGATCCTGCGCGCCGTGTTCAATAACGAGCGCCACTTCAGTCACCACCTCCACCTGCCGGAGAACGACCACTTCGGCGACGAAGGGGCGGCCAACCACACCCGGCTCTGCCGCGCCTATGGCGAAGCGGGTGTCGAGCTGTTCGTCTATGGCCGCAGCTCCTTTGATCTCTCCCGCCCGGCACCAAAGCGCTATCCGGCCCGCCAGACTCTGGAGGCGAGTCAGGCCATCGCCCGCCTGCATGGTCTTGATGAGGAGAGCGTGGTCTTTATCCAGCAAAATCCGGAGGTGATCGATCAGGGGGTATTCCACAACGACGTGATCGCTGTGGGTAACCAGAATGTGCTCTTCTTCCACCAGCAGGCATTTCTCAACACCGAACAGGCGCTGGCTGAGGTGCAAACCAAGTTTGGCGAAGGGGAGCTGCACTTTATCGAGGTGCCGACCGCCGAGGTATCGGTGCTGGATGCGGTGAAGTCCTATCTGTTCAACACCCAGATCCTCACCCTGCCCAATGGCGAAATGGCGATCATCGCCCCTACCGAATGCCGCGACAATCCGGCGGTGTCGGCGTACCTGAACAAACTGCTGACTATGAACACGCCTATCAAGGCCGTTCACTACATGGACGTCAAGCAGAGCATGCGTAATGGCGGCGGCCCCGCCTGTCTACGGCTACGGGTCGCCATGAACGATGCCGAACTCGCGGCGGTCAATCAGGCCTGCCTTATCGATGAAAGCCAGTTCACCCGTCTCGATGGCTGGGTCGATCGCCACTATCGTGACCGCCTGACCCTCGACGATCTGCGTGATCCGACCCTGGTACAGGAGTCTCGCAGTGCACTGGACGAACTGACCCAGATCCTGAAACTGGGGTCCATCTACCCGTTCCAGCGCTAATCATCGCACCAGAGCTCAAGCTCAATTCAGCAAAAGACCGCCATGTCAGGCGGTCTTTTTGTCTGTCTCTCAACAAATTCTGAATTTTTCGACCTGAGCCCGCAACGGGACTGCATAGAAAAGCAGCGCACAACTTGCTGATAAGTCTGAATTTTGAGCACGATGTATCAAAAAATCGACGAACAGTCATTTTTTGCTGCCAGAAACGCTTCAAGGGGTTCACAAAGAGCGAAGATCTGTTAGTATGCGCCTCGCACTTGGGGAGGGGTTCCCGAGCGGCCAAAGGGATCAGACTGTAAATCTGACG
>NZ_JANFNW010000002.1:0-635246 GCF_024436135.1 Aeromonas sp. SG16 | reverse complement strand
CCCGAGCGGCCAAAGGGATCAGACTGTAAATCTGACGGCTCTGCCTTCGAAGGTTCGAATCCTTCTCCCTCCACCATCATTCAGAAAACCCGGCCTAGCGCCGGGTTTTCGCTTTTCTGGCCCGTCCAACCCGTTATCCCTCTGCACTCCCAACCTTTAGCGCCATTTGCCTGTTGGCGAGCAAGCCATAAAAACGGGAGGCCAGAGCCTCCCGTTGTTCAGTTCTCACCGCCATCAGAGAGTGAAGCGATAGAAAATATCCACCGCCTGTGCCACCCCGCTCATCGCCTGCAGATAGAGGCGTGGCAGCAGTTCGTAGCGCAGCTTGAACTCGGCGATGGGGCTGAACACCCCGACCCCGTACTGGAACTGCAGGCCCGGCAGCAGATAGGCCGACAGGGTCACCTGGGTGTTGTCGCCACTGCCTGCCGTATCGAGGGAAACATCGCTCATCCCGAGCGACTCGCCAATACTGGACACCACCCCATTGGCCTGACTGACCGCCCCCGCCACCAGCAGACCGTTGAAACCGCCATCTTCCCCGGTAGTTTGCAACCCTTTACCGCGCAGCAGGTAGGAGAGCTGTTCCGACTGCGCCATCTGCGGCTCGGAGTAGACGTTGATCGCCGGCTTGCTGGCCGGGCCGGTCACCCGCACCCCGACCGTCACCTGCCCCTCGATGGTATCGGGATCACGGTACGCCTCGATATTGAGGAAGGGGCGATCGAGCGGGCCGGAGAAGAGGATCCGCCCCTCCTTGATGATCAGGTTCTGGCCATAGGCCTTGAAGCGACCATTGGTGAGCACCAGCTGACCATTGCCTGCCAGCGGCTTGCCCGGATCCTGACGAATATTGAGGCCGCCCGATACATCGGTCTTGAGCCCCATCGCCTCCAGCTTCACATCGTTGCCAAGACGGATTGCCACCTTCATCGCCAGCGGCAGGCTGGTCTGCTTGGGTGGTGGGGGCAGGTCGTCATAAACCACGGTGACATCGTCAGAGACGGCGACCGCAGAGTCAGGCAGGCTCTTGACCAGAATGCGTGCCCAGGGGATATCCACCTGACCGGTCACCCGGGTTTCGTCACCCAGTGAGACGGCGATATCGGGGGAAACCTTCACCCGCCCCATCCCCGGATACTGCGCCTCCAGCTCCTTGCCCTGAATGGTGAGGCTGCCGGTCACCGGCATCTTGGCCCAGCTGAGCCAGCCCCCCAGCGCCAGCGGCCCCTTGCCAACCAGCATGGAACCATCCAGCTCGGCCCGGTTGCCTTCGATCTTGAGGCGGGTCACCAGCTTGGTCAGGGTCACCATGTCGGAGTGGGTCTGCACCTCGCCATCGATCAGGTTGAGCTGACCAAACAGCAGCGGCGCCGCCAAAGTGCCATCAAAACGGGCATTGGCCGAGATGACCCCGTGCAGGGAGCGCACCTCCGGAATGAGCGGGGCAAAGGTGTCGAGTTTGAGATCATCAAACTTGAGCTGGCCGCCGAGCAGACCGCGACCGGCAGGCTCCCTGATCAACAGTTCGGTATCGATATTGCCGATCTGCCTGGAGGCAAAGTCGAGACGAATGGCCGCCTGCTGCCGCTCGAAATCAAGGCCCAGCGCCAGCTGCTGGTAGTCGGTTTTGAGATCATCGGTGACAAAGGTGCCAGGCGTGGTGCGCACCACCGCATGCAGGGTCGGCTGATTGCCGCGCCAGCTGGCCCGGCCGTCGGCAGAGAGCACCGCCTGCCAGCTAAAGTTGTCCGGCAACCAGGGACGCAACCGCTTGAGGTCAAACCCGGCCAGTGCAAACTCCAGCGAGCCTTGTGCTGCCGACACCTGGCTTCGTTTCACGCAGAGGCTGGCCCCTTGCGAACCAAGGCAGAGATCCCCCATCGCCACGCGCTGGCGCGGCAGATCCACGTCCAGATCCCAGGGCGAGGTGAGATCCCAGCGGCGCAGCGGGGTTTTGAGCTTGAGCTCGGAGAGAGCGCCACGCCAGTGATCCCCGCGCATACCGCCCGCCAGTTTGAAGTTGGCCGCAACAGGGTCACCCTTCATGGTCAGGGTCAGCTGATGCTGGTTGAAATCACCGTTCAGATTGAGCTGCAGCTGGCTCAGCTTGGTGGCACCCTGGGTCAACTCGGCAACCGAGAGTGACAGCTCGCCAGCGGGCTTGGCCCCCAGCGCGCCGTTGCCCTTGAGGGTAATGCCACCGAGATTGGTTCCCGCGTAGTAGAGACGGCCGGCGGTCAAGTCGGCTGCCACTCTGGGGGTCTGCTGGTTACCGCTTACCTTAACCTGCCCTTTGATATCCCCCTTCAGACCGGGATAGATGCCGCCAAGCTGGGGCGCATCCAGTGCCGCATCCAGCTGCCAGCGAGCGGGGGCTATGCTCCCCTTGGCCTGCAGCTGGTTCGGGCCACTTTGCAGCGAGAGGGTCGGGATCTGCCACTCCATCTTGTCGTTGCCGCGCAGCTCACCCTTGAGGGCCAGCGGATACTGGTTGAGCTTGCCATCGATCTTGAGCTTGGGCAGGTTGAGCTCCCAGTGGCCCGCCTCGTTCATCGCAAATCGGCTCTCCAGCTCTCCCGCCAGAGTCCCCTTGAGCTCGGGCAACAATTCGGCCGGATTGATCCCCTTGAACAGGGTCGTCCCCTGCCATTCGATCCCCTTGTTCCAGGCGAGCTTGCCATCGAGTTTGAGCTCCCCCTTGAGGGCGTTGAGCTGCAAGGCGATCTTGCTGAGCCGATCCAGATCCCCCTTACCTTCCAGCGCAACCTTGAAGGGAGGGACATCGGCGCCCTTGCCGGAGGTATTAAGAGCAAATTGATAGCCGGAGAGCTTGCCCTTGGCGGTCAGGCTCCCTTTATCCAGCCGATAGTTCGGCTCATCTTTGGCAGGCTTGTGCAACGGCCAGCCGAGGCTCTTCCAGTCGAGAGCCAGATCGAAGGGCAGATCCGGGTCGAGCGCGGCCAGAGATCCCTTGAGGTTGGCAGCAACCGGCCCCTTGGCGGCCAGCGTCAGTGCCAACTTGCCAACCGAGCCACCCAAGGTCAGGGTCGCCTGCTCACCCTGCAGCTCACCATCAAGCAGCCCCTTGCGAGCCTTGGCATCCAGCGTCACCGCCAGCGGATAGTCATCTCCCAGTCGGATATTGCCCTTGAGCGCCAGATCCGCCATGGCGTGGCGCAGCGACAGCTCGCGCACCTCGATACGCTCGCCGATGGCACTGGCTGAGAGCTGCAACTTGTCGATCCCTTCGATCAGCTCGCCCTGCTTGTATTGCACCTGGGTAGCACTCACCCCTTCAAGCTGGATGGGGAATGGCAGATGGATGGCGGGCAGCACTATGGGTTCTGCCTTCGCTGCCTTGTCGTTGCTAGCTTTCGCTATCTTGGGCGCCTTATCGCTATCACCCTTGGCTTCGCTCTTTGCTACCGGGGAACTTGCGACCTTGCCGCTGGCCTGAGCCGGCGCCCTGGCTGAGGTGCTGGCAGGGGCATCAGCAATGGTCACGCTCAGCTTGTCGAGCACCGGCCCGCGCACGATCAACCCCTTGCGATTGAGGGTGGCGCCGATATCGAGGGATCCCAGCGTCACGGCAACACCGGGTACCGCCAGATCGAGGTCAGCCACCTTGAGGCTGTCGACCTGAATTTTGAGGGGAAGCGGATGCCAGACAAAAGGCTCCGACGGCTCTTCCGGGGCAGGCTCCGAGTCAGCCACCTTCACCACCGGATGGGTCACTTCAAGCGATTTGATCCAGAGTTTGCCCTGCAGCAGTTTGCCAAGATCCCAGTCGAGCACGGCGCGATCGACGGTGACATCCACCAGCTCATCCTGCCAACCCACCCCTTCCAGAGTCCAGCCATAGCCAAGCTGGCCCGCGACCAGCTCCCCCTTGAGAGAGGGCAGCGCCGCCCGGGCCTGCTGCCACAACCACTTGTTGCCCTGATGGGTGAATCCCAGCAGGCTGACGCCGATGAGCAGCAGGAAAATCAGCCCCATCAGCCAGAGAAAGATGCGTTTTACCCAGATCATAATTCAGGCCCCAATGCGAAATGCAGCCGCAAGGGCTTGTCCTCTTCCGATACCCCGACCGCCAGATCCAGCCTGACCTGACCGATAGGGGTCACCCAGCGCACACCGACACCGGTACCAATCTTCCACGGCTCGCTGTAGTCGTTGGTGGCGGTACCGCCATCCACAAACAGGGCTCCCAGCCATTTGTCGCTGAAGCGGTAGTTGTACTCCATGCTGGCGACGCTGGTGTAGCGGCCACCGGTCAGCTTGCCGTCCGAGCCGGTCGGCGAGATGGTCTCGTAGCCAAAGCCGCGCACCGTCTGATCACCACCGGTAAAGAAACGCAACGACGGCGGCACCAGCGAGAAGCTGTCGCCTATGATGGCCCCCTGCTCGGCACGCATCAGGAATCTGTGGTTATCCCCCAGAGTACGCAGCCATTTGCTGCGCCCCCACACCCGCATAAAGCTGATGTCGGAGCCCCAGGTGGGGTCGGAGAACTCCAGCGTCAGCTGCTGGCGATCCCCCCAGTCGGGCACCAGACCGCCACGCACCCGCAGCCGCGACCAGGAGACTCCGGGGATCAGCAGCAAGCTGTTCCCCTCGTCGGCACCCTGGGTATAGATTTCGTTTTCCAGCCGGATAAAGACGTCACGGTCCCAGCTCTCCGGCCGCCGCGTCCAGCGGTGCACACCGACGGTCGTCAGGTCAGAGCGGGTATCGTTGTTGTCCTTGTACTGGTAACCGGTCTGGATCGAGTAGTAGTCCCGCAGCGGGTTGCCCACCGGGATCTGGTAGTCGAAGCTGAGCTCGGCCTCCGGCTGGGAGACCTTGGCGGTGGCAAAGAGGCGGTGGCCATAGCGGTTGACCCAGGGCTTCTCCCAGGTGGCGCTCATCCGCGGCCCCACGTCGGTGGCGTAGCCGATACCGGTCTCGATCTCGTGATCGACCCGGTTGTCCAGCGTCACCGAGATAGGCACCCGATAGTTGCTCGCCTCGCTCAGCACCGGCTTGATATCGACCTGACGGAACAGCTTGGTGGAGGAGACATCCTGCGACATCTCGGCCAGACGAATGGCGAGATAGGGGTCACCGCTCTTGATGTTGATAAGCGGCCGAATAAGATGGAGCGCCTCGGGGGTGGCGTCGTAGCGGATCTCGCCAAAGTGGTAGCGATGGCCTGACTGGAAGAGGATGTAGATCTCCGCCGTCCCCTTGTCCGGGAACACCTTGACCTGACTCTTGCCCAGCTTGGCATCGAAGTAACCGCGGGCCAGCCCGAGGCTGCCCAGATCCGCCTTGATCGACTCATATTTGGCATGGTTGAGGGGGTCACCCTCTTTGAGCGGCAACTGATCGAGCAGGGCGCTGTAGACCTCGTCGCTGCCGGCATCCCCCTCCAGCAGAATATCGAGGCGCGAGACGATGACCGGTTCCCCCTTGTCCACCTCAATCATCACTTTGGACGGGGCTTTCTTGTCGCGGCTCAGGGTGATCTTGGGCTGGTAGTAGCCATACACCTGCAGCGCCTTTTGCACGCTCTCGGTGATTTTGGCGCGAGCCGGGCGGTATTGCCGCTCCTGATAGACGGGCAAGGCGTTGAGGTAGGCTTCAACGTTATCCTTGTTCTCCCCTTTCAGCCCCTTGACCTGATAGGTGAGCTTGGCAGCCAGTGCGGGGGTGGCCATCAACGACAGCATAAGGCCCAACCCGAGCACCAGGAGGCTACGTCGAAGGGCTGAGCCAAAGAGCGAACTCCCTGTCAGCAGGGACGGATTGCATCCTGTCAAAGGTCAATATTCCTGAAAATTGGTTAAGATGGCGGAGCGGCTCACGGCACATCGGAAGCAGAGAAACGGAGCGCCCCAGCAAATTGCGAGCCCTATCCTAACATAGGCACCGGCTGGCAACAGTGCGGCATCCGTGGCAAATTCACCATATCTTTGAAGGCGTTGGCTACAAATCATCCGCTCTGGCGCACATCGCCGGGTTAAAAAACGCCGACCCCAGCCTTCATTTCACCCCAATGCCGCGCTTACCAGTTCCACATACCCGCTACGTCCGGATTCCCGCCAGCAATGGAACGTAAAACAACATGCGACAGGGTTTGTCGGCAGCCGGGTTCCATAGCGCGCTTTTGCGGCAGAATCTCGTCGAATGGGTGTGCCCCGGAGCACACAACCCATTTCGGTTAAGAAATGCTCGTTCAGGGCAATCGAATTATCCCGCTCCCCTTGTCGCCCCCCCTGCCCCACACTTGAAGTCAGCAATTTAAAGGAGACACATCATGCATGCACGTAGCGAACAGATGGCTGACTATATTGCCGATCGTCTCGAGTTCATTACCTTTCTCGCCTGTTGCAGCGCCCTGCTGGCCCTGCTGACCGGCATGAGTGGCCAGCAGGCGCTGGCCTTTACCGCCCTCAACCTGCCGTTTGGCCTCGGGATCCTGCTAGCCATGGCTCTGCTGGCACCGCTGCCCGCTTACTGGCGCCTGCCGGGGATCACCCTGCTGCTGGCAGCCGGCGCCCTGATGACCCTGCAACTGGGCGGCAAGTGGCTCAATCCGCTGGCCATCTGGAGCCTCTACGCCCTGCTCGGGCTGGAGATAATCTGGCAGGCACGGCCCAAAGCTGCACTGGCGGCTGACGGACGCGGCCAATTGAGGTAACCTTGCGCCCCCGATTTGCCAACCCCAATACCCGAGGAGCGCCCGATGAAAAAAGCCTGTGCCCAGCACATTCTGGTCAAGACCGAAAAACAGTGTCTGGAGATCAAGGAGAAGATCGAAAAGGGCGCCGACTTCGGCCAGATGGCCAAGCGCTTCTCCACCTGTGCCTCTGCCAAACGCTGCGGCGATTTGGGGGAGTTCAACAAAGGGGATATGGTCAAGCCCTTTGACGATGCGGTATTCAAGGGCGAGCTGCTCAAGGTACTGGGGCCAGTGCGCACCAAGTTCGGCTTCCACCTTATCAAGGTGCTCTATCGCAACTGATCAATCCCGTCAGCGCGACCCAATCCCCTTCCAGCGAGGCCCGTTTGCAACGGGCCTCGCGCTGTTTTACCGTCTCCCTTGACTCATGGGCCAAAAGCCCCCTGAGCCCATACGAATTTACTAACGTTATCAGGCTATTAAGTTTATTCTTCTCGGCACGTTCCGCACTTCGAGGATGGATCCCGCGCTATGCCCAGCTTATACAGGTGGCCACTGCTGGCCTGGTTGCTCCCTTTGGCAGGGGCTCTTGGCAGCCGCTTTCATCTCTGGCCCTGGTGGCTCGGGTTTACCCTCTGCCTGCTTGGCGCCATCATCTCTCTGGTGTTGCTGGTGCGCCTGCCCTGGTGCCGCAGCCGACACGCCAATGGCTGGGGCGCCGTGCCGCTGCTGTTGCCTCTGGCCTTTGTGGTACAGGCGCTGCGCGTACCGCTGGTCAACGATGTCAGTACGGATCCTTACAACCCACCCCTGTTGCGCTGGGCCAGCGAGCTCAGAACGGCGCAGGATCTGCCGATTAATCCGGCTCCGTTGAAAGCATTTGAGGGTAAACCCGGTCCTCTCTATACCAAGGCCTCCCCGGCCGAGGTGATCACCGAGGCCCACGCCCTGATGGAGCAGCTCGGCTGGCAGGTGCGGCCAAGCCCTGATGGCCTCGATGCGGTGGCCACCACCGGCTGGTTCGGTTTTCAGGATGATGTGGCGCTGCGAGTCTTTGTCGGCCCCAGCGAAACCCGCATCGACATGCGCTCAGCCTCCCGTCAGGGCCAGAGCGACCTGGGTACCAACCGGGCACGGATCGAAGATTTTCTGATCCGCCTCAACGAGCGGCTGGGTCAGGCCTACAAACCCAATTTGAAGCAATAAGAAGGTCATCAATGCGCGTCGAGGTGAAACCCGATCGGGAATATGCCTGGTTTATCCGCCCCTTTTTCTGGCTGCAACAGCGCAACTACGGTCAGGTGCTGATTCCGGGCAAGTGCTGGGGCCGATCGCCACGCCTGTTTGCCGCCGTCGCCACCCTCTATGGCGTCATCAACCGCAAGCGCTCTCCCATCGATCCCGTGCTGCGCTCTCTGGTGACGGTGCGGGTCTCCCAGCTCAACTGGTGCCGCTTTTGCGTCGACATCAATGCCATGACCCTCATCAAGCGCGCAGGCTCCAGCGAGAAGGTGGAGGCGCTCGCCAACTGGCGCGAAAGCCCGCTGTTCGACGAGCGGGAGCGGGCCGTGCTCGACTACACCGAGGCGATGACTGGCCTCGATGGGGTCAGCGATGAGCAGGCCGCCCGTCTCAAGCCCTGGTTCGACGACGACGCCATGGTGGAACTGACCGGCCTCATCGCCTTCCAGAACATGTCGGCCAAGTTCAACGCCGCCCTCGATATCGCCCCGCAGGGATTCTGCCAACTGCCTGTGCAGCCAGTGCGTCCGCAACCGGATAGCAAGGACGCCTGATGAGAGGAGCCCGCCTGCTGCTGGTGCTGATGATGGGCTGCCTCATCGGCGCCTTTTTCGCCTTCGACCTTGGTCACTACCTGAGCCTGCCCCAGCTGCAGGCCCGTCAGGCCGAGCTGGCCGCCCTGGTCGACCGCCATTTCGTCAGCGCCACCCTGCTGTTCGTCGCCGTCTATGTGGTGAGCACAGCCCTCTCCCTGCCCGGCGCCAGCCTGCTCACTCTGGCCGGCAGCGCCGTGTTTGGCGTTGCCTGGGGGCTGCTGTTGGTCTCCTTTGCCAGCAGCATTGGCGCGACCCTGGCCTTTCTCATCGCCCGCTTTCTGCTGCGCGACTGGGTCGAGCGGCGCTTTGGTGACAAGCTGGCCAACTTGCAGGCCGGCATGCAGAAGGAAGGGGCGCTTTATCTGCTGAGCCTGCGCCTCATCCCCATCTTCCCCTTCTTTCTGGTCAACCTGCTGATGGGGCTCACCCCTATCAGAGTCAGCACCTACTACTGGGTGAGCCAGCTTGGCATGCTGCCCGGCACCTTCGTCTATGTGCTGGCAGGCAGCGAGCTTGCCAACCTCACCAGCACCGGCAATATCCTCTCCCCCGGCCTGATGGTGGCACTGACCCTGCTCGGCCTGATGCCGATGTTGCTCAAGGGCCTGCAGCGGCGTCTCGCCCTGCATCGGCTGCACGCCCCCTACCGCAAACCGACCCGCTATGACTACAACCTGCTGGTGATTGGCGCCGGGGCCGGCGGTCTTGTGACCAGCTATATCGCCGCAGCGGTGAAGGCCAAGGTGGCGCTCATCGAGAAGCACAAGATGGGCGGCGATTGCCTCAACAGCGGCTGCGTCCCCTCCAAGGCGCTGATCCGAAGTGCCCGCTTTGCCGCCGAACAGCGACGAGCCAGTGAACTGGGCTTTGGCCCAAGCCTAGCCAGCGCCGATTTCGCCGCCGTCATGGAACGGGTCGCCCGCGTCATCAAGGAGGTCGAACCCCACGACTCCATCGAGCGCTATCAGGGGCTGGGGGTGGAGTGTATCCAAGGGGAGGCAAGCCTGGTCTCCCCCTGGGAGGTGGAGGTTAACGGCCAACGCCTTGCCAGCCGTCATATCGTTATCGCCACCGGCGCCCGGCCGCTGGTGCCCAAGCTGCCGGGCCTTGAGCAGGTGCCTTGGCTCACCTCCGACACCCTCTGGCAACTGCGCACTGCGCCGCGCCAGTTGCTGGTGCTGGGCGGCGGCCCCATCGGCTGCGAGCTGGCCCAGAGTTTTGCCCTGCTTGGGGTGCCCGTGACCCTGGTAGAACTCTCGGATCAGCTGCTGCCCCGCGAAGAGCGGGAGGTGGCCGAGCTGCTGACGGAACAGCTGGCCCACGACGGCGTACGGGTGCTCACCGGCTGGCGCGCCGAGCGAGCCGACTATCTGCCTGCGGCTGAGGGGGATCTCCCCATCCGGCTGCAACTGCGCCGGGGCGACGAGATGCAAACCATTGCAGGGGATCAGCTGCTGCTGGCACTGGGTCGGGTCGCCAACGTCAGCGGCTTCGGGCTCGAAGAGCTGGGGGTGGAGCTGACCCCGCGCGGCACGGTGGCGGTTGATGATTTCCTTGCCACCAACTACCCCAGCATTCTGGCGGTGGGGGACGTAGCGGGCCCTTACCAGCTCACCCATGCCGCCGCCCATCAGGGCTGGTATGCGGCGGTCAACGCCCTGTTCAGCCCGTTCAAGCGCTTTCGGGCTGACTATCGGGTCATGCCGGCCGCCATCTACACCACGCCAGAAATCGCCCGGGTCGGCCTCAACCAGAAAGAGGCCAGGGTGCAGGGCATCCCCTTCGAGCTGACCCGCTTCGAGCTGGCCGAGCTGGACAGAGCCATCGCCGATGGCGAGCGTCAGGGCTTTATCGAGGTGCTCACCGTACCCGGCAAGGATCAGATCCTGGGTGCCACCATAGTGGGCACTCACGCCGGCGAGCGGATCGCCGAGTTCGTACTCGCCATGCGCCACCGCCTCGGCCTTGGCAAGATCCTCGCCACCATTCACGCCTACCCCACCCTTATGGAGGGGAACAAGTATCTGGCGGGCGAGTGGCGACGGGCCCGTCAGCCCGCCACCCTGCTGGCTCTGCTGACCCGTTATCACCGCTGGCGCCGCGGCGCCAGACCCAACTCCAGGTAACCCGGATGCGACACTCATTGCCCTCGTTCAAACAGCTGTTGTGCGCCCTGCCCCTGCTGGCAGGCACTCTTCTCGTCACTCAGGCCAACGCCGCCGGCAACCCGCTGTGGCAGCAGACCCTTGATGAGGCCAAAGGGCAGACCGTCTACTTCAATGCCTGGGGCGGCAGCCCGGAGATCAACGCCTATCTGGTGTGGGCCGGGCAGGAGCTGGCGCGCGACTATCAGGTCAAGCTGGTGCAGGTGAAGGTGGATGACATAGCCCAGAGCGTCAGCCAGCTGCTGGCCAACAAGCAGGCGGGCAAGCAAACTGGCGGCCCCATCGACCTGCTCTGGGTCAACGGCGAGAACTTCAAGGCGCTCAAGGAGCAGGGGCTGCTCGGAGCCCCCTTTACCTGGGAGCTCCCCAACATGGTGCTGGTAGACAACAGCCTGCCGGTGAGTGAGGACTTCACCCTGCCGGTGGACGGGCTGGAAGCCCCCTGGGGCATAGGCCAGCTCAATCTGATGGTCGACACCGAAGAGGTCACCAGCCCCCCCACCTCGGCTGCAGCCCTGCTTGCGTGGGCCAAGGCCCACCCCGGCCGCTTCACCTATCCCAAGCCGCCCCAGTTTCACGGCTCCAGCTTTCTCAAGCAGATCTTGCTGGAGCTGACGCCGGATCCCGCCCCTCTCTATCGGGAGGCGACCGATGCCGAGTTCATCAGGGTCACAGCTCCACTCTGGGCCTGGCTCGATGAGCTGCACCCGGCACTCTGGCGCAAGGGCAAGCTGTTTCCGGCCAGCGCCGCCGAAACCCGCCAGCTGCTCGATGATGGCGAGCTGGCGATGGCCATCAGCTTCAACCCGCAGGAGGCGCAGAGCGCCGCCCAGATTGGCGCCCTGCCCCCCAGCGTCGAGGCGGTCGCCATGGCAAAGGGGTCGCTCACCAACAGCCATTTTCTCGCCATCCCCTTCAACGCCAACGCCCGCGCGGGGGCCAAGGTGGTCGCCAACTTCCTGCTAAGCCCAGCCGCTCAGGCGCGCAAGGCTGATCCGGCGTACTGGGGTGATCCCAGCGTGCTGCGCAGCGATGCCCTGCCGGACTCCGCCAAGGGACAACCGGCTCTGCGCTTCAAGGCCGTGGCAGAGCCCCACCCCAGCTGGCAGCTCAAGCTCGAAGCCGCCTGGGCCGAGCGCTACGGCCACTGATGAGCCGGTTTGGCTACGCTCCCCTCGGTTGGCGCCCCCTGTTCACCGCAGGGTGTGCTCTGGTTTTTGGCCTTCCATTGCTGGCGGGGGGTTGGCTGCTGCAGGCTGAGGGGCTGACCCAACCCCATCTGCAATTGCTGCTGGCCCAACCGGGCCTGTGGCACTCGGCACTGCTGAGCCTGTGGATTGGCGCCGCCTCGACCCTCACCAGCCTGCTGCTGACCGCCCTGCTGCTGGCCCACAGTGACAGCCGGGCCTTCGGCTGGCTGCGTCGGTTGCTCTCGCCCTTGCTGGCGCTGCCCCACGTCGCCTTTGCCATCGGCTTTGCCTTTCTGCTCGCCCCCTCCGGCTGGTTGCTGCGCCTGCTCTCGCCGACCCTCACCGGGTTTGAACTGCCCCCCGACTGGCAAACCCTGCGCGATCCCGCCGGGCTTGGGCTCATTCTCGCCTTGACCCTCAAGGAGACCCCCTTCCTGCTGCTGATGGCGCTCGGTGTGCAAGACCCCGCCAGGGTGGCGCGCCAGCAGTGGCTGGGGGCGAGTCTGGGTTTCAGTGCCCCACAGATCTGGTGGCGCCTGCTGCTGCCGGCGCTCTGGCCAGCCCTGCGTCTGCCCCTCTACGCGGTGGCCGCCTACGGGGTAGCCGTAGTGGATCTGGCCCAGCTGCTCGGGCCCGATCTCCCCGCCCCGCTGGCCGTGCGCCTGTGGCTCTGGTATCAGGATCCTGATCTTCTCTGGCGCGGCGCCACAGCCAGCGGCGCTCTGCTGCTGCTCGCCATTACGGCGCTGCTGCTGGCCCTGCTGCGGCTGCTGGAGCTGGCCCATCGAACCTTTGGCAAACCCGGCTGGCTCGATGGCAGACGTTCAAAACCAAGCGCTCTTGGCCGCACCCTTGCCACGGGTAGCGTGGTGACCCTGTGCGCCATCAATCTTGCGGTATTGGGGGCGCAGCTGATCTGGTCGCTGGCCCGGCGCTGGCCTTTTCCCGCCCTCTGGCCGAGCCAGTGGAGCGGCCGTTATTGGCTCGACCTGCTGCCGACCCTGTCGCCGCTGCTGGCCACCAGCATCCTGCTGGCGCTGGCGAGCGGTGCTATTGCGCTGGCGATGGCGGTGCTGAGTCTGGAGGCACAGGCGCGCCGCCGCCCCTGGCCGCTCTGGCTCATCTGCCTGCCACTGCTGCTGCCGCAGGCCAGCCTGCTGTTCGGCATCCGGCTCGGGGTGGACTGGTTCAGTCTCGGATGGGGGGGCGATGGCATCGGCTGGGGCTGGGTGCTCTGGAGCCAGCTGCTGTTTGTCTCTCCCTATGTCTATCTCTGCCTGCACGGCCCCTATCGCCAGTTCGACCCGCGGATCACCCAGAGCGCCCTGCTGCTTGGGGCAACCCCGTGGCGAGCCTGGTGGCAGGTGAAAGGGCCGCTGCTGGCCCGTCCGCTATTGTTTGCTTTTGCGGTGGGGGCTGCAGTAAGCCTCGCCCAATACCTGCCGACCCTGCTGTTTGGCGCAGGCCGGGTGATCACCATCACCACCGAGGCAGTGGCCATCGGCAGCGGCCTCAACCGGCGGTTGGCGGGCCTCTACGGCCTGCTGCAACTGCTGCTGCCGCTCGTTATCTATCTGCTGGCGCTCTGGCTGCCGGCGCAACTCAATCCGGCGCTCAAGGGGGGCGGCTCACGATGAACAACAACCATGACAACAGCCCCATGCTGAGCACCACGCCTCTTCGCCTCTATCTGGAGGAAAACCTGCTGTTTTCGCTGCCCGCCCTGCAGGTGGCGCCGGGTGAGGTGCTGACCCTGATGGGCCCCAGCGGCTGTGGCAAGAGCTCACTGTTGGCGGCGCTGGCGGGGGTACTGCCAGCAAGCGGCCCGATCCGGCTGGAGGGGGACGTGATCCTTGGCGAGCGCCGGCTCACCCATCTGCCGCCCCAGGCGCGGCGCATCGGCATGCTGTTTCAGGATGATCTGCTGTTCGACCACCTGACGGTGGCGGAGAACCTGATGTTTGGCATGCCGGCCAGCGTGAAAGGGCACAGGGCGAGGCGAGAAAAGGCGGTGGCTACGCTGGCGCAGGTGGATCTGACAAGTCAGGCGGACAAGCTGCCGGGGGCGCTCTCAGGCGGCCAGAAGGCTCGCGTCAGCCTGTTGCGGGCCCTGCTGGCCGAGCCCGAGGCATTGTTGTTGGACGAACCCTTCTCCCGCCTCGACAAGCCGCTGCGGGCCGCCTTTCGCGAACTGGTGTTCGCGCAGATCAAGGCGCTGGCCATCCCCGCCATTCTGGTGACCCACGACGAAGAGGACGCGCCGGGCACCATACTTCAGCTCACCGAATCCCGTTTTTGACCGAGGAGTTCACCTTGTTTGACCGCCACCTGATCCCCGTTATCCGCAGCCCCCTCACCCGGCTCGCCAAACCGCTCTGCCGCGCCGGGGTCAGCGCCAACCAGATAAGCCTCACCGGCTTTGCCATCGGCATGCTGGCGCTGCCGCTGCTGGCCTTTGGCTGCTATCAGTGGGCGCTGGCGGCGATCCTGTTCAACCGGCTGCTGGACGGGCTCGACGGCGCCGTGGCGCGGGAGACCGGCATCACCGACTGCGGTGGCTTTCTCGACATCACGCTGGATTTCATCTTCTACGCCGCCGTGGTGCTGGGCTTTGCCCTCGCCGCCCCCGCCAATGCGCTGCCCGCCGCCACCCTGCTGTTTGCCTTTATGGGCACCGGCTCGAGCTTTCTGGCGTTTGCCATCATGGCGGGCAAGCGGGGCATCGACAATCCGGTCTACCACCACAAATCCCTCTACTATCTGGGCGGCCTCACCGAGGGGAGCGAGACCATCGCCCTGTTCGTGCTGATGTGCCTGTGGCCCGCCGCCTTCGCCCCGCTCGCCTACGGCTTTGCCCTGCTCTGCGCCATCACCACCCTGACCCGGCTCTGGAGCGGCTACCACACGCTACGTTCCCCCCGGCGCTAACCAGTGCCGCCCTCACCGGAGGGCTAATCCATCACGCGATGAATTGGCGATGGGTGCAGCGCACGGAACACTTGCGCCCGGATGACAATGTTTTACCATGGCGGCACTTTTATCAGTCTCCTTGAGAACCCTATGCGTCGCCTTGCCTCTCTTCTCACTCTGTCGTTGTTTCCTCTGCTCGGTGGCTGCAGCAGCACGCCGGCTGCCAAGCCCGTGGTCGTCCCCCAACCCAAGAGCGCCTTCATCAACCAGACGCCGTCGCGCAGCCCCGTTTACAGCCAGGGGGTGAGCAAAGGGGACTTCGCCAATCGCACCAATGTGGACAGATTCGTCCAGAAGATGGTCGAGAAGCACGGTTTTGACAGCGCCCAGCTGCATCAGGTGCTGGCGCAGGCAGAGCGCTACGACTGGATCATCCGTCTGATGGATGCCCAAGCGCCGACCACCGCCAAGCCCACCGGCCCGACCGGCGCCTGGAACCGCTACCGCGCCAAGTTCATCACCCCGGACAACGTACAGAACGGCGTCAACTTCTGGCGCGAATACGCGAGCGAACTCAATCGGGCGGAGCAGATCTACGGAGTGCCGCCCGAGATCATCGTCGGCATTATCGGGGTCGAGACCCGCTGGGGCCGGGTGATGGGCAAGACCCGCATTCTGGATGCGCTGGCCACCCTGGCGTTTGATTACCCGCGCAGAGCCGAGTTCTTCACCAGCGAACTGGAAGCCTTCTTGGTGATGACCCGCGATGAGGGGATGGATCCCACCGAACCCAAGGGCTCCTACGCCGGTGCCATGGGCTACGGCCAGTTCATGCCCTCCAGCTTCCAGCGCTATGCGGTGGATTTTGACGGCAACGGCCACACCAACCTGTGGGATCCGGTGGATGCCATCGGCAGCGTCGCCAACTACTTCAAGGCCCACGGCTGGGAGAAGGGGCAACCGGTGGCGGTGCGTGGTCAGGGCCAGCTGCCCGGCTATGAGCACGGCTTCCAGACCCGCTACCCGGTGGCTTCCCTGCGTCGCGCCGGGCTGACCCCCACCAGCAGCCTTGGCAACCACAGCGAGGCGAGCCTGCTGCGCCTCGATGTCGGCACCGGCTACCAATACTGGTACGGTCTGCCCAACTTCTACGCCATCACCCGCTACAACCACAGCACCCACTACGCCATGGCGGTGTGGCAGCTGGGGCTGGCGGTGAAGGCGGCGCGCTGACAAACCGCGATCAGCAGATAAAAAAGGAGCCTTAACGGCTCCTTTTTTATATCAATTACTTTATTTATTCACGGCAGATTGACCGGAAATCAGACCCCGGCCTTGGCTAGTGCCGCGGAGACGATCTGCTGGGCCTCCTGCTGGATGAGGTCGAGGTGCGCGTCGCCCTTGAAACTCTCCATGTAGATCTTGTAGATAGACTCGGTGCCGGAGGGGCGCGCCGCGAACCAGCCGTTCTCGGTCACCACCTTGAGGCCACCAATGGCGGCATCGTTGCCCGGCGCCTTGGTCAGCTTGGCGATGATGGGCTCACCGGCCAGAGTGGAGGCTTCCACCAGCGCCGGATCCAGCTTGGAGAGCACCGCCTTCTGGGCACTGTTGGCCGGGGCGTCGATACGGCGGTAGCTGGAGCGGCCAAATTTGGCTTCCAGTGCGTCGTAATGAGCCTGCGGATCCTTGCCGGTGACCGCCAGAATTTCCGCCGCCAGCAGCGCCAGAATGAAACCATCCTTGTCGGTGGTCCAGACGGTGCCATCTTTGCGCAGGAAAGAGGCGCCCGCGCTCTCCTCGCCACCAAAGCCGAACTCGCCGCTGTAGAGGCCATCCACGAACCACTTGAAGCCGACCGGAACCTCTTTCAGAGTACGGCCAATCTCGCCGGCAACCCGGTCGATCATGGAGGAAGAGACCAGCGTCTTGCCGACGGCTGCATCCGCAGACCAGCCGGTGCGATGGGTAAACAGATACTGGATTGCCACCGCCAGATAGTGGTTCGGGTTCATCAGGCCAGACTTGGTAACGATACCGTGACGGTCGTAGTCAGGGTCGTTGCCAAGGGCGATGTCGAACTTGTCCTTGAGGGCGATCAGGCTGGCCATGGCGAACGGGCTGGAGCAGTCCATCCGGATCTTGCCGTCTTTATCCAGGGTCATGAAGGAGAAGGTCGGGTCGACCTTGTAGTTCACCACCTCGATATTCAGGCCATAGGTCTTGGCGATGACGTCCCAGTAGGCGACGCCGGAGCCACCCAGCGGGTCGACACCGATCTTGATGCCCGCATTCTTGATGGCATCCATGTCCAGCACGTTCTTCAGATCATCCACATAGGGGGTGACATAGTCGTGCAAGGCCACGAACGGGCTCTTGAGCGCCTCGGCGAACGGCATCCGTTTCACGCCGGCCAGACCCGCCTCCAGAATGGCGTTGGCACGGTCCTCGACCCACTTGGTGATCTCCCCTTCAGCGGGGCCACCATGGGGCGGGTTGTACTTGAAGCCACCATCTTCCGGCGGGTTGTGGGACGGGGTGATCACCACGCCGTCGGCACGGGCAGCCGGTTTGCCGGCATTGTGGCGCAGGATGGCGTGAGAGATGACCGGGGTCGGGGTAAAACCGAGGCCGGCCTGAATGCGGGTTTCAACGCCGTTGGCCGCCAGCACTTCGACGGCGCTGGCAAAGGCGGATTCGGACAGAGCGTGAGTATCCATGCCGACAAACAGCGGGCCAGTGATGCCGGCCTGCTGGCGATACTCTACCAGGGCCTGGGTCACCGCCAGAATATGGGATTCGGTAAAGGCGCTGTGCAGGGCGCTGCCGCGGTGGCCGGAGGTACCGAAGGCAACTCGCTGCTCGGGGCGGCTCATGTCCGGCTTGTTGAGGTAGTAGGCGCTGACCAGACGGGGAATGTTGGTCAGGTCGCTTAAACGGGCCGGCTGACCGGCGTGGGAATGCTGAGCCATGGCGTTTTCCTTGCGTAATGGCGGCCTTGCCTAGCAAGGCCTGAGTCTTGAAAAACCGTTAGATTGCGCCGCACACCTGCGCAATCACCTCGTCGCCGTAGCCCATGCTGCTCATCAGCTGGGCCACCATGTTCTGCTTGCGACTGGTATTGGTGTTGGTGATCACCCAGAACGGGGTTTCCGGTACCGGCTTGGGCTTGGTGGTGCTGCCACTGGCGCGCAGAGCCTCGGGATCCCGCGAGAAATAGACGCGCTTGCGCCCCTTGATTTCGGTGGCCTGGGTAAACCCGACCGGATCATCCCGGTAGAGGGTACTCAGCACCTGCATGAAACGGTTGATGGACTTCTCTTCCTGCTGCAACTCGCCTGAGTCGAGCAGGGCTTGCAGCCCCTGCGGCGCGGCAACGGCACGGTGTGGTGCCGCCAAGGCTGGCTCGGCAACGGCGGCTGACGCTGCCCCCTGAGCAGGCTGTTCCAGCAGACGGCGCAGGATGTCGGAGGCACTCTCACCGATGTGCCGGGTCTGGCTGGCGATATAGAAGTAGAGATCGTCATCAAGCTCGATGGTTTTCATAGGGATGCGCTGGACTCGTCGAAATTCGGATGCGGCGATTATACATAGGCAAACCCGACAGCCCAAGGGAGGGGCTGGCAGATGTACATGAATCTCATCGAGAATACGGCATAATAGCGGCCCAAGTGTGTGATCGGCCGCACTGATAGCCGATCTGAACGGGATTTTTTAGAAAAAAAACCACACAAATTTCCCCTTCATCACACGAAATCCTTTTCTTTCCAGTGCGTTAAATCATATCGGCAACGCACTCATGACCGAACAAGGTGTCATTTTGCAACAAAAGAGCGTAGTGAACTTCAAAGAGCAGGGTCAGGGTCCGGCCGTCATTCTGATCCACGGGCTGTTCGGCAGCCTCGATAACCTGGGCCTGCTGGCCCGCGCCCTCGGCGAGCACTATCGGGTCATCAGCGTCGATCTGCGCAACCACGGCACCTCGTTTCGCAGCGACGACATGAGCTATCCGGCGCAGGCCGCCGACATACTCGCGCTGATGGATCACCTTGGGCTGGATCAGGCGGCGCTAGTCGGCCACTCCATGGGAGGCAAGGTCGGGATGCAGCTTGCCAAGCTGGCGCCCGCGCGGGTGAGCCGGCTGGTGGTGGCCGACATGGCGCCGGTCGCCTATCCCCACTCCCGCCACCAGAATGTGTTCGCCGGCCTCAACGCCACTCTGGCGGCACAGCCCCAGAGCCGCAGCGATGCAGAGCGCATTCTGGCCGAACATATCGAGATCGCCGGGGTGCGCCAGTTTCTGCTCAAATCCTTCGCCAAAGGTGACGATGGCTGGCAGTGGCGCTTCAATGTGCCTGCTCTTGAGGAGCACTACGCCAACATCATGGGCTGGCCCGAGGATGAGCGCCGCTTCGAGGGGCCAGTGCTCTTTATCAAGGGGGGGGATTCCGATTACATGCAGCCGCAATACAGCGAGGCGGCACTGGCCCAATTCCCGGCAGCAAAGGTGCGCGTCATCGCCGGAACCGGCCACTGGCTGCATGCGGAAAAACCGATGTTGTTCAACAAACTGGTTGTGGATTTCCTGTCCACAGGCGGTTAACAGTTCCAAATCCTTTGTGATATAGTGCGCCCGTCATAAGGAGTGTGCGCAATCCATGCTAAGTGAACATATCGACCTGATCGAAAGTTTGGGCCTCAAGTTATTCTTTGTGGCCATTTTCATATTGATTGGCCTGGCCATTCAGGACGTTCTCAAACGCGGCAACGTGCCCCGTTTCGGTCGTTTCATCGTCTGGTTGGTACTGTTTCTGGGTTGTGCAGGTTTTGTCGCCAAGGGGCTGATCGAACTGGGCTGGGAAGGCTCAGGACTAGGCTAACAATTTTCATCTGTGATGTATGGCCAAACAGCAAACTGATCGAACAACACTGGATCTGTTCGCAAACGAGAAGCGCCCCGGCAGGCCAAAGACCAACCCACTCCCCCGCGAGACCCAACTCAAGATCAACAAGCGTAACCAGCTTAAGCGCGATCGGGAGAATGGGCTGAAGCGGGTAGAGTTAAAGGTGGAGGCCGAGTTGCTGGAGCGCCTGAACCAACTTGCGTTGCAACAGAACATCAGCCGAGCCGAGCTGATCCAATCTATCCTGAAGCAACAGATTGAGTCCGCCTTTGCGGTGGATATTGCAGTCTGAGCGTCAAGCATTAACACCAAATACGGGTAACTAAACACTATGGCAAGTGTAGGTCTGTTTTTTGGCAGCGATACCGGTAACACCGAAGCTGTCGCCAAGATGATCCAGAAAGAGCTGGGCAAAAATCTGATTGAAGTCCGTGACATCGCCAAGAGCAGCAAGGCCGACATCGAGAGCTTCGATCTGCTGATGTTCGGCATCCCGACCTGGTACTACGGCGAAGCACAGGCCGACTGGGACGACTTCTTCCCCGATCTGGGCGAAATCGACTTCACCAACAAGCTGGTTGCTATCTTCGGTTGTGGCGATCAGGAAGACTACGCCGAGTACTTCCTCGACGCCATGGGTACCCTGCGCGACATCGTTGAAGCCAAAGGCGCCATCATCATCGGTCACTGGCCGACTGCCGGTTACGAATTCGAAGCCTCCAAGGCGCTGGTAGATGACAAGCATTTCGTCGGTCTGGGCATCGACGAAGATCGTCAGCCTGAATTGACCGCTGAGCGCGTCAAAGGCTGGTGCAAGCAGCTGCACGAAGAGATGTGCCTGGGCGAGCTGGAGTAATCTCCTCCCCCTGCTTGAAGCAACAAGGGCCCCGTCGGGGCCCTTGTTCTATCTGCAATTTGCGCTCGTTCACTCTCCCCTGTGCTCGGGCTTGGCCCGTACATAGAGGGTGCGCTTGACCTGCGCCACCAGCTCCCCCTGACCGTCCTGCACCGTCACCTCGAATTCGGGAAAGTACTTGATACCCCCCTCGGTCGCCGCCACGATTTCGGCCAGCTTGCCGTCGCTCAGGTTGAATTCCGCCACCAGCTTGCCCTTGCCCGGTTTGATGTAGTTGATGCTGCCCGCCTTGTCCCAGACGTAATAACGGTTCTTGAAGTAGCCCATCAGCATCAGCGGATAGATGGGATCTGTCATGGCAAACATGCTGCCGCCAAACTGGGTGCGGTTGGCATTCTTGTTCCACCAGCGGGATTTGAGGGTGACCCGGCAGTAGCGAAAATCATCGCTCAGGGTCTCTATCTTGATGCCGGCGCCCCAGAAAGGGGGCCAGGCATTGAGGGCGCGGCGCACCCAGGCCGCGTTGTCAAAAAGCCAATCCATGGATCTCATCCGACCAGACATGTGAAAGTTACATCTTATCAACATCTGCCATCCCGGCAAGTCGATCAAGGTGATTGATTATTTCAATCCAGACCCGGATGAGTGGCTAAACCCTTTGAATTTGCGGGTTTATTTTTAGGGAGGCTACGACCTATAATGACAGGCCAAGCGAGTTGAAGGTTGCCATTCCCGCGGCAGTCCATCAGAATAAACCCCACCTTCGAGAATGCGAATAAGTAGAATATGGCAGACAACAACCAAGCGTTAAAAAAGGCCGGGCTCAAGATCACCTTGCCCCGGGTCAAGATCCTGGAAATCCTGCAACAGCCGGACTGCCAACACACCAGTGCCGAAGATCTCTATAAACGCCTGATCGATCTGGGTGAAGAGATTGGCCTCGCCACCGTCTACCGCGTTCTCAACCAGTTTGACGATGCCGGTATCGTGACCCGCCATCACTTCGAAGGGGGCAAGTCGGTATTCGAACTGGCGACTCAGGAGCACCACGACCATCTGGTTTGCCTGGACTGCGGCAAGGTGATCGAGTTCTCCGACGAGGTGATTGAGCAGCGCCAGAGCGAGATCGCCAAAAAGCACAATATCCGTCTCACCAACCACAGTCTCTACCTCTACGGTCACTGTGCCAGCGGTGAGTGCAAGCACGACGACTAAGTCGGCTGCAACATCAGATCACGGACAATAAAAAAGCCAGCATCAGCTGGCTTTTTTATTGTCCGAAACAGGATAGAAGCACAACGGAGGGCAGAGTCTCCCCTGCCCCACGGTATCAGCCTTCTACCTTGCCCCAGGAGTCGCGCAGGGCAACAGTGCGGTTGAATACCAGATGCTCCGGGCTGGAGAGCTTGTTGTCGGCGCAGAAGTAGCCTTCGCGCTCGAACTGGTAAGCCTGCTCCGGCTTGGCGTTCTTCAGGGAGGCCTCGACACGGGCACCCTCGATGATCACCAGGGATTCCGGGTTCAGGGCCGCTTCGAAGTCCTCTTCGGCGCCCGGGTTCGGCACCTTGAACAGACGGTCATAGAGACGTACTTCTGCCGGCAGGGAGTGAGTGGCGCTGACCCAGTGGATCACCCCTTTCACCTTGCGGCCATCGGCCGGATCCTTGCCCAGGGTCTCGGGGTCGTAGCTGCAGTAGATGCAGGTAACCTTGCCGTCGGCATCCTTCTCGATGCGCTCGGCCTTGATGACGTAGGCATTGCGCAGACGCACTTCCTTGCCCAGCACCAGACGCTTGAACTGCTTGTTCGCCTCTTCTTTGAAGTCCGCTTCGTCGATAAAGATCTCGCGGGTAAAGTTCAGCTCGCGAGTACCCATCTCGGCGTTGCTCGGGTGAGCCGGGGCGGTCAGCACTTCATCGGCAGCCAGGTTCTCGATCACCACCTTCACCGGGTGCAGCACGGCCATGGCGCGCGGCGCATTCTCGTTGAGGTCTTCACGGATGCAGGCTTCCAGCATGCTCATCTCGACGATGTTGTCCTGCTTGGTCACGCCGATGCGCTTGCAGAACTCGCGGATGGAGGCCGGAGTGTACCCACGACGACGCAGACCGGAGACGGTCAGCATGCGCGGGTCGTCCCAGCCATCGACGTGCTTCTCGGTCACCAGCAGGTTCAGCTTGCGCTTGGACATGACGGTGTATTCGAGGTTCAGACGAGAGAACTCGTACTGACGCGGGTGGCAGTCGATGGTGATGTTGTCCAGCACCCAGTCGTACAGACGACGGTTGTCCTGGAACTCCAGAGTACAGATGGAGTGGGTGATCCCTTCCAGGGCGTCCGAGATGCAGTGAGTGAAGTCATACATCGGGTAGATGCACCACTTGTCACCGGTCTGGTGGTGGTGGGCAAACTTGATGCGATAGATAACCGGATCGCGCATCACCATGAAGGGAGAAGCCATGTCGATCTTGGCGCGCAGGCAGACGGAGCCCTCGGCAAACTCGCCGTTCTTCATCTTCTCGAACAGGGCCAGGTTCTCTGCCACGCTGCGGTCACGGAACGGGCTGTTCTTGCCCGGCTCGGTCAGGGTGCCGCGGTACTCGCGCATCTGCTCGGGGGAGAGCTCGTCCACATAGGCCAGACCCTTTTCGATCAGTTCAACGGCGTAGCCGTGCAGCTTGTCGAAATAGTCGGAGGAGTAGCAGATCTCGCCGTTCCACTGGAAGCCGAGCCACTGCACGTCCTGCTTGATGGACTCAACGTACTCGATATCTTCCTTCGCCGGGTTGGTATCGTCAAAGCGCAGGTTGCACTGGCCCTGATAGTCGCGGGCGATGCCGAAGTTCAGGCAGATGGATTTGGCGTGGCCGATATGGAGATAACCGTTCGGCTCGGGCGGAAAACGGGTATGCACGCTGCTGTGCTTACCGCTGGCCAGATCTTCATCAATGATCTGACGAATAAAGTTAGTTGGGCTGTTCGCCTGACTCATGGCTCACCTCAAAAAAGCGTCACTGGCGGAAGTTGTGCCGGCTGGCACCCTCATCCCCCCGCCGTCAAGCCGGATATGATCCCTCATTACGCGCCCTGCCTCAACCTGAATTTGGCAGTTCCGGGCTATTGGCGTGCTAAAAAGCGGGTCAAAGCAGCCTCGTCATGCCGGATGTATAAAAAAGCCCCGCACTGGGCGGGGCTGAAAGTGATGAAAAACAAAACAGACAATACACACACAACAAAGGCTCACACGCACAGTCAACCTTTCCCAAATCCGATAGACCATCGCCCTTGGGAAAGGCGGGTCTTGCGACCCACCTTGCGTTACGACATCTGTACTATCAGTTCAGCTCGGTGACGCGGCTGGTGCGCTTGCCATCGAAGCTGGTGGTACGCAGGTAGACCTTGCCATCCACGGTCGGCTTGGCGGCAGCGTCGTAGGCGCTCCAGCTCTTGCCATCCAGGCTGTACTGGATAGGCAGGCCCGGCAGATCCACGTTCGCTTCCAGCACACCGTTCACCACTTTGGCACCCGGTACGGAGAGGCGGTATTCAACACCGGCCTGATCCAGTTTCGGCAGGACGCGCTGACCCAGCACGTTGGCGAACTGGTTCCACTCTTTGTTCAGAGTGGCCTTGTTGACATGCTTGGTCTCGCCGGAGAACTCGCGACCTTTCACATAGTTCAGCTCGAAGCCACCCTTGTGCCATGCGCGCTCGGCCATGGAGAAGATACGCGGGTAAACCATGTACTCGTACTGAGCGTCGGTACGTACGGTTTCACTCCACTGCTGACCGGAGATCCCCTTGAACTTGACCGGATCCTGGTCACCCTTGGCCACGAAGGCGTTGCCATCGCGGTCAACCGAGGTCTCGGCGTTCTGCGGCAGGTTTTCCGGGGCGAAGGCGAACACCTTGCGGGTGTCGTTGAAACGGGTTGCCCAGTAGTAGCCACGCTCAGCCGGGTGCACCTCGTTCGGGAAGTCGAAGTAGAGGTAATCCGGGTTGGAGAGGACCACTTCGTAACCCTTGTGTGCCCACTTCATCGCTTCGTTGAAGCCACCCCAGTAGAGGGTTTCCCAGAAGTTGACACGGGTGTTGTCGGTGGCGAAGTCCTTGGCGCTGTTGGCGTACTTCAGACCATCTTCCCACGCCTGCAGGGTGGAGAAGCCGTGGCCCTTGACCATCTCGCCCACTTCCTTGGCGAAGTAAACCGGCAGCTCGGCTACGTCCTTGATCTTGCCATCGTCGATCATCTTCTGGCACATCGGGGACTTGCCAAACGGCTTGTCCTGCTTGCTGGAGTCGACGTTGCCTTTCCATGCCACCAGCTCTTCTTTCTTGGTGACAGCCGGATCCTGATAACCACCGCCCTGCATGATGTTCTTCGCTTCGTCACCACCGTAGTGCCATGCGGTCAGCGGCTGGCCGGCGGCCTGGTGCATCTGGGCAACTTCATCCATTACCTTGGCCACGAAGGTGGCAGCACCCGGCTGGCAAGGGTTGATGAAGGACATCTTGTCGTAGAACTGGACTGAGGTAACGTTGGAGGTATCAGCCGGGTCAGTCAGGCGGAACTGGTTGGCTTCGGCTTCTTTGCCCTCAGCCATCAGACGCTTGTAACGCGCTTCCATGGAGACCACGGCGGCACGGGCGTGGGCCGGCATGTTGATCTCGGGGATGACGGTCACACCGCGCGCTCTGGCATAACGCACCAGGTCGATATAGTCGGACTTGCTGTAGAAGCCGGAGCCCTGGTTGTCGCTGGTCGGGCCGGAGCCCAGTTGCGGCAGCAGGCACTTGGTTTCGGAGAGATCGTGGCAACGCTGGCTACCGACCTGAGTCAGCTCCGGCAGGCCCGGGATCTCGAGACGCCAGCCTTCATCGTTGGTCAGGCCCAGGTGCAGCACGTTGAGCTTCATGGCAGACATCTGGTCAACCAGCTTCTTCATGGTGTCCAGGCTGCGGAAGTGACGAGCCACGTCGGTCTGCATACCACGGTATTCAAAGCGCGGCGCATCTTCAACGGTCATCTGGCTAACCAGCTTGTCGTTGACCCCCAGGAGGGAGATCAGGGACTGAGCACCCCAGTAGGCGCCTTCGATGTCGTGACCCTGGATAACAGTGCCTTTCTTGCCGATGGTCATGTCATAACCTTCGGCCTGCTTGAGCTTGCTGCCCAGCTTGATGGTGACCGGGTAGCCGGTGTCGGAGAGGGTAACGCCCAGCTTGGTCAGTTGTGCTTTCAGGGCTTCGGCGCGATCGCTCGGCAGATCCAGGGCATTGAGCTTGATGGTAGAGAAGTCAACCTGCGGGCCAGCCTTGACCACCTGCTTCATCGGGGTCGGCAGGATCTGGTTGTCGACCTTGCCAGCCGGCAGCAGGGTGCTGGTCTGGTTGGCAGCGAAACGGGTCTCGCTGTTCATCAGGATGTTCTTGTCATCCTTGATGCGCTTCCAGCCATCAGCCGGCATCGGCTTCTCGTAGGTGGTGGCATCATCGATGTTGCTCATGCTGGCCAGCACTTTCGGCTCGGCACCTTCGCTGGCGACATACCAGTTCGGCATGATGTCAGATTCGAACAGTACCCAATACTCGACCACCAGCGGTACTTCGACGGTGGCATCCTTGGCGAACCCCTGGAACTTCTCGGTTGGCGTCAAACGATAGAGGTCGCCGGTCAGGTGAGTGATGGTGAACTGGTCGTTGTCCACACGCTGGATGCGGCGGATGGAGGAGACATAGATGCTCCAATCCTTGGAGGTGACGTCAGCACCGGTGTTGGTCAGGTGCAGCTTGGCAACGCCACAGCTCGCCCACTCGGAGCCCAGCGCCTGGCAATCGAGACCGGCACCGGCGCCATCGTTGGTGACCACTTCATACTTGACCACCAGGTTGTTGGCGAGGGAGTCGACCACGGCTTGCTTGGCGGCATCGGCTGCCTGGACCTGGCTGACGAAAACGGTAGACATGGCAATGGCTAACAGAGAATGTTTCAAGTTCATAACTGCTGCTCTCATTTGAAGTAAAGGTTGGATTTTCTTGGCTTTTTTTATATGGGGCCCCGAGGCGGGGCCCTTAGTTATGTCAACAATGGACTTAGACTTGAGGTGAGCGAGTCGCTCGATTAACGCAGGGCTTTCATCTCACCGGCGATGATTTCGGCCAATGGGCCCAGAATCACCTGCAGGTTCTGCTCACCGAGCTTGACCACACCGGCCGCACCCAGGGCTTTCAGCTTGCGCTCATCGACGATGCTGCGGTCTTTCAGGGTCAGACGCAGACGGGTGATGCAGGCATCGATGGTAACCAGGTTGTCCTGACCGCCCAACACTTCCAGATACTGCTTGGCCAGCTCGGTACGGTTGGTGGACTGGGCAGCAGCCGGAGCAGCAGCTTCATCATCTTCACGACCCGGAGTTTTCAGGTTCAGCTTGGCAATGACTACGCGGAACACTGTGTAGTAGAGGCCGAAGAAGACCAGACCCTGAGGGATCAGCATGTACCAGTTGGTTGCCAGCGGGTTGCGGCTGGAGAGCACCATATCCACCAGACCGGCACTGAAACCGAAACCGGCCATCCAGTGCATGGAGGCAGCGATGAACACGGAGATACCGGTCAGCACGGCGTGGATGACATACAGTACCGGAGCTACGAACATGAAGGAGAATTCGAGCGGCTCGGTTACACCGGTGAAGAAGGAGGCAAAGGCAGCAGCGATCATGATGGACGCAACTTTCTCTTTGTTCTCTTTCTTGGCGGAGTGGTAGATGGCCAGAGCGGCACCCGGCAGACCGAACATCATGATGGGGAAGAAGCCAGCCTGGTACATACCGACCACGCCTTTCACCTGATCCAGGCTCTTGCCAGCGGCCAGAGCGGCATCGATGGTAGCCTGACCACCCAGGAAGTTCGGGATGTCGTTGATACCGGCCACGTTGAACCAGAACACGGAGTTCAGGGCGTGGTGCAGACCAATCGGGATCAGCAGACGGTTGAAGAAGGCGTAGATACCGGCGCCGGTGGAGCCCAGGCTCACGATGGACTCACCGAAGGAGACCAGACCACCGTAGATTGCCGGCCATACTGCCATCAGGATGAAAGATACGACGATCATCACGACGGAGGTTACGATCGGTACCAGACGACGACCGGAGAAGAAGGAGAGTGCCTTGTGCAGTTCTACACTGCTGAAGCGGTTGTACAGCTCAGCGGCGATAACACCACACAGGATACCCACGAACTGGTTGCTGATCTTGGCAAACGCGGCAGGAACCTGCTCCACCGGGATGCTCTTGATCTGGGCCACAGCGCCCGGGCTCAGCAGGGTGGTAACGACCAGGAAGCCGACCAGACCGGCCAGCGCGGCAGAACCGTCTTTATCCTTGGACATACCGTAAGCAACACCGACTGCGAACAGTACGGACATGTTATCGATAATGGCTGCGCCCGCTTTAATCAGGAAGGCGGCCAACGCGCTCTCACCACCCCAACCATTCGGGTCAATCCAGTAGCCAACCCCCATCAGGATCGCGGCGGCAGGCAATACCGCTACCGGCACCATCAGGGCACGGCCGATCTTTTGCAAATAACCGAGAATGTTCACGGTTCCTCTCCTTAGTTAATGTTTTTCTAGAAATTAAGTGCTTATCACGTTTGACGCATAAGCCATCAAGGCTTGATTTGCAGTCTAGGGCTTTTATTTCGCTGCGCAAATTAATAAACCGATAATCGTGATCGTTATCACCCAAACAAGATAAAGGTGGTGGATAGATGTGGCTTAGTTCGCAATCTTTATTTACGCTATAAAACAACTTAAATTCGTCTTAGCCCATTGCCACCGTCAAGCCGGTCGCAACCCGACACAGAGGTATCCATATGCGCCTAATCCCGTTGAAGTCCGCCAGCCAAGTAGGCCTGTGGTCTGCCCGTTACATCGTTGACCGTATCAATGCGTTCAAGCCGACAGCAGACCGCCCCTTCGTACTGGGCCTGCCCACCGGTGGCACTCCGCTCAATACCTACAAGCGTCTGATCGAGTTGCACAAGGCTGGCGAAGTGAGCTTCCAGAACGTGGTCACCTTCAACATGGACGAGTACGTCGGCCTGCCGGAAGATCACCCGGAGAGCTACCACAGCTTCATGCACAACAACTTCTTCAGCCACATCGACATCCGTCCCGAGAACATCAACATTCTCAACGGCAATGCCGAAGATCTGGTGGCCGAGTGCAAGCGCTACGAAGACAAGATCAAGTCCTACGGCAAGATCAACCTGTTCATGGGCGGCGTCGGCAATGACGGCCACATCGCGTTCAACGAACCGGCCTCTTCCCTCTCCTCCCGTACCCGGGTCAAGACCCTGACCGAGGATACCCGCATCGCCAACTCCCGCTTCTTCGGTGGCGACATGGAGCTGGTGCCCAAGCTGGCGCTGACCGTGGGTGTCGGCACCCTGATGGATGCGGAAGAGATCATGATCCTGGTGACCGGCCACGGCAAGGCACTGGCTCTGCAGGCCGCCGTAGAAGGCAGCGTTAACCACATGTGGACCATCTCCACTCTGCAACTGCATCCGAAGGGAATGATGGTGTGCGACGAGCCCTCCACCATGGAGCTCAAGGTCAAGACCGTTCGCTACTTCCAGCAGCTGGAAGCCGCCAACATCGGCCGTCTGTAAGGAGCGCCCATGTACGCATTGACCAACTGCACTCTCTATACCGGCAGCTGCGTGCTGACCGGTTACGGGGTGCTTATCGAGGGCGACAAGATTGTCGCCATCTCCCGCGAGGCCGAGCTGCCTGCGGGTACCGAACAGATTGACCTCAAAGGCGCCAATCTGACCGCCGGTTTCATCGACGTGCAGCTCAACGGCTGTGGCGGCGTGATGTTCAATACCGACATCACCACAGAAACCCTGGCCACCATGCAGGCGGCCAACCTGAAATCCGGTACCACCAGCTTCCTGCCGACCCTGATCACCAGTCCGGATGCGGACATGAAGCAGGCCGTCGCCGTCACCCGCGACTACATGGCGGCGCACCCCAACGAGGTACTGGGCGTCCATCTGGAAGGCCCCTACACCAACCTCAAGCGCAAGGGTATCCACCCTGCCGCGCAAATCCGCCAGCCAGCGGACGAGATGATCGACTTCTTCTGCGCCAACGCGGACGCCATCGCCAAGATCACTCTGGCACCGGAGCGCAACGATCCGGCCCACGTTCGTCGTCTGGTGGATGCGGGAATCCTTGTCTCTGCCGGCCACACAGCCGCCAGTTATGACCAGGCGATGACTGGCTTTGACAACGGCATTCGCTTTGCCACCCACCTCTACAACGCCATGACCCCAACCCTCAACGGTCGCGAGCCGGGTGTCGTGGGCGCCATTTATGACCGCAAGGATGTCTACGCCGGCGTCATCGTCGATGGCCACCATGTGCACTGGGCCAACGTGCGTCTGGCACACAAGATCCTTGGTGAGCGACTGGTGCTGGTTACCGATGCCACTGCTGCGGCAGGGGCGCCGGAAGGGTTTGAGAAATTTGATTTTTGTGGCACCACCGTCTTTTTGCGCGATGGTCAGTGCATTGACGAGAATGGTACACTCGGCGGCTCCTCCCTCACCATGATTAAAGGGGTGGAGAATCTGGTCAAGCAGGTCGGATTACCGCTCGATGAAGCACTGAGAATGGCCAGCCTCTATCCCGCGCGCGCCATTGGATGGGACTCACGTCTCGGTAGTATCCAGGTCGGTAAAGTAGCCAACCTCACTGTCTTCGATCAGGACTTCACGGTCCGTGGGACCGTGGTTAACGGACACTACACACAACAGTGACATCATGACTGGCGGACAAATAGCAAACGTAGATCTTATCAAGCAGGTCAACAGTGCAGCCGTATATCGGCTCATCGACCTGCAAGGCCCCATCTCGCGGGTCAAAATTGCCGAGTTGAGTCAGCTGGCCCCGGCCAGCGTGACCAAGATAACCCGGCAACTGATCGAGCATGGCCTGATCAAGGAGACCTCTCCGCAAGCCTCCACCGGCGGGCGGCGAGCCATCTCGCTGACCACCATCAAGCATCGCTTTCAGTTTGTCTCCGCCAAGCTGGGCCGTGGCTACCTGCAGCTGAGTCTCTATGATCTCGACGGCAAGGAGCTCGACCAGCACGTCATTCAGGTGACCGAGATCGACCAGCAGCCCGTGGTCGACATGCTGCTGCGGGAAATTGGAGCCTTCATCGACACCAACGCCGAGCGCAGCCGCAATCTCATCAGCATCGCCCTCACCATGCCGGGTCTGGTCAATCCGGAATCCGGCATGGTCATCTATACCCCCAAGTACCAGATCCGCAATCTGGGACTGGCCAAGCTGCTTGAGAACCACTTTAACCTCCCCTGCTATGTTGGCAACGACACCCGCTCGCTGGCGCTGGCCGAACACTTCTTCGGCGAGTCCCGCGACTGCATGGACTCCATTCTGGTGAGCGTCCACCAGGGCACCGGCTCCGGGATCATCACCAAGGGTCAGGTGTTCCTCGGCCAGAACCGCAACGTCGGCGAGATCGGCCATATCCAGGTCGAGCCGCTCGGCAAACGCTGCCACTGCGGCAATTTTGGCTGCCTTGAGACCATCGCCTCCAACGAAGCGATCATCGACAAGGTGAAGGAGCTTATCAGCCGCGGCCACCAGAGCTCGCTGCAGGAGAAGCACATCACCATTCAGGAGGTGTGCAAGGCGGCGCTGGCGGGCGACGAACTGGCTCGCAGCGTCATCGAGAACGTCGGCGAACATCTGGGACGGGCGGTAGCCATCACGGTCAACCTGTTCAACCCGCAAAAGGTGCTGATCGCCGGCGAAATCACCGCTGCCGAAGAGATCCTCTTCCCGGCTATCCGCCGCTGCGTTGAGCACCAGTCCCTGCCTAGCTTCCACCGTGGCCTGCCCATAGTGAAAGCGCGCTTCCAGAACCAGCCAACCTATGGCGGATTTGCCTTGGTCAAACGTGCCCTGCTGGAGGGAGACCTGCTGCAGATCATCATGGAGCAGAAGTAAGTTATCTTTTGCAATAAAAAACGGCAGCCAGTGGCTGCCGTTTTTTATTGGGCGAATCTCGCCCCCTTATCACTGACTTCTGCAGGCTTTGAAAAGATCCAGATCCCCATCGTAGACCTTGGTCTGCACATCCATAATCCCCAGCATCGAGTGGAACAGGTTGTCGTGGGAGAAGCGCTTGCTGCTTGCCTCCCCGGCCAGGCAGCTCATATCCAGCTGACGGGCGGCCACCATTTGCGGAGAGAGCCAGGTCAGCAGGGGGACCTTGGTCTGATCGTCCGGCGCGAACTTGTAGGGTGTGCCGTGCAGGTAAAGTCCCATGGCACCCAGCGATTCGCCGTGATCCGAGAGGTAGAGCAGGCCGGTATTGTACTTGCTCTCCAGAGCCTTGAGCTTGTCGATAAGCTGCGCCACCACCTTGTCGGTATAGCGGATAGTGTTGTCATAGGTGTTGACCAGCTCCTCGTCGCTGCAGTTTTCAATGTCGCTGCGCGGGCAGTCGGGCACGAATACCCGATCACTGGCTGGATAGCGGCGATAGTAGGTCGGGCCGTGACTCCCCATCAGGTGAAAAACCACCAGCTTGTTGCCCTTCATTCGGGCGATCTGCTGATCCAGCCCCTCCAGCAGTACCTCGTCATAACAGGCCCCCCCCTTGCAGAAGGCCGGATAATCCTTTGGCGATATATCGATGGTCGGCACATTGCGGCATACCCCCTTGCAGCCGGCATCGTTGTCCTTCCAGAGCACCGAGATACCGGCATGCTGCAGCACATCGAGCAAGCCATCCTGAGCGTTCGCCTGCTGCTCGTCATAGCCACGGCGAGTCAGGTTGGAGAACATGCAGGGCACCGAAACCGCGGTGGCGGTGCCGCAGGAGCGCACATCCCGAAACGAGACGATCCCTTCCTCTTTGTCGGTAAAGCTGTTGGTCGGTTTGCCATAACCGTTGAGGGAGTAGTTTTTGCTGCGCGCCGTCTCCCCCACCACCAGAAACATCAGGGTCGGTTTATCCCCTTTGGCGATGACTTTGGCATCAGTCCCCAACGGTTGATAAGGAATGGGGGTAGCAAATACCACGTCGCGGGCATATTTGTAGATGCCGTTGACATAGTTGGCCGGCACGATCTGCTTGCCCAGGATCCGGTGATTGCGGCCGATCGAGACGTAATCCTGATAGTAAAGAGCCGCCACGCCTCCCACGAACAACAGCGAGAGGACCAGTGTGCCAGCCCTGATGGCCAGCCCCTTGTACCAGTTTGCTGGATAGCGCACCTTCAGCGACCAGAGCACCACCATGGGCAACACACCGGTCAGCAGGAACCAGAGCACGACCGGCACATTCAGGTAGGAGGTCGCCTCGCTGTTGTTGGTCTCCACTATGTTCTGGATCATACTGGCATCGAAGATGACGCCGTACTTGAGCATGGCGTAACTGACGATGGAGCCCGTCAGGATCAACAGCGAAAAGAAGGGTTTGAGCAACCAGCGGAAGGTAAAGGGGATAAAGACGGCGTTGAGTGCGGCAAGCAGCACCAGAGGAACCGAGATAACGAAACCGGCCCGGACATGCTCCAGACCACTGATGACAGAATAAAAACGAAGAAAGAAAGGCCAGTTCAGCACCAGTGCGAAAAAGAGCACCAGCAACAAATTCACCTTCATCACACCGAGCGTGATGCGCATAGAAGACTCCTGAATGCCGGACGACACAATAAATGGCGGGGCAACACTACCAGAAACAGTGCCGCCAGCGTAGAAGGCAAAAATTAAGCGCGAATTAAGAGATAACGCAGCGCTCCGTGCGCATCATCACAGCCTCGCGTCCAGTCAGCCGTTACCTTGGTTTTTTTGTTGTCTATCCATCGGATTTTGCTAGCTTGTTGGGTAGGCATTCAAGAAATGCGAGTTGATCAATGGCACTGATCGAAGCCTCTATAGAACAGCTGAGGGTTGGCCACTTTATCCATCTTCCCACCGGATGGACAAACCATCCTTTTATGTTCAATGCCTTCAAGATCAAGGATCAGCAACAGCTGGACATCATTCGCCACCTTGATCTGAACCTCATGATGGTAGACCCCGACAAGAGCGATCTACCGATCGAGCCGCTGTTGCGCGGCGATGTGCCCGATGCCGGCCCCGACCTAGAAGAGCTGGAAGAGCTGATCGCCTCGGGCCCGCCCCCCTTTGACGAAAAAGCCTTCCGCCGCTCCATGCGTGCCGCCGACAAGGCATTTGGCCAGTCGATGAGCGAGTTGCGCGATGCATTGGGCTCCCTCAACCTGAAACCGGACGAGGGGCTGGCCAATACCGCCCAGATTGTTCGCAATGCCGCCCTCCAGCTCAGTCAGCATGAAGGGCCGCTTGGACTGCACCTGATCCGCAACCCCCACACCGACATTTTGCTGCAACACAGCCTCAACGTGGCCTTTATCGCCATGCTGATGGCACGCGAGCTGGGCATGAACCCCATTGAACTGGAAGAGACCGGTCTGGCCGGACTTATCCACGATATCGGCGAGCTCAAGATACCGAGTCAGATCATCCAGAAGCGTGGGGAGCTCAGCAAGGCAGAGCAGAATTTTCTCAATATGCACCCGCAATACGGTCTAGACATGCTGACCCAGCTCAATGCCTTCGAGCCCAAGATCCGTCAGGTGGCACATCTGCATCATGAACGGCTCGACGGCAGCGGCTATCCGCTGGGGATCAAGGGAGGGGAGATACCACCGCTGGCACGTCTGATCGGACTGGTGGACTTTTATGACGAGCTGCTGCATCCGCGCAGCAGCGCCAATCCGGCGGCGCCCAGCCAGGCCATCAGCCAGCTCTACAAACTTTCCCAGAAGAAGTTCGATCAGACGCTGGTCAAGCTGCTGGTCAAGGTGCTGGGGGTTTATCCACCGGGATCGCTGGTGAAACTCTCGGACGAAACGGTGGCGCTGGTGTTGTCCACCGAACCGACCATGCCGCTCAAACCGAAAATTCTCACCTATATCAAGGGGCAGCGCCCGGAAGCCGTACCGATGATCGATCTGCGCGAAGATGAGCGCACCATCACCGCCTTTATCAAGCAGGAAGAGCTGGATGAGGGGCAACGGCTCTTCTTCAATCTGACCCGTCGCTTCTGTTACTACTTTGCGTTTTGAGTTATCCCCAGAAGCTGGGGATAACTCATTGGACAAACCGGAATAATTGCTCGAAGACCCGCCGAAAGGTTGTCATCTGACCATGTATAAAAAACGCCCAGCCATTGGGCCGGGCGGAGCATGCCACCTCCGTGTGGCGTATCCAGCGGATACATTCATGCTCCATCCACCAATACCAACCCCGGTGCGCTTACACAAATATCAATTTAACTTGCTGATTTAATATGGTTTTATCCAGCCGTTCTGGCAAACTGGCAGACCGTGCTGCCCCGTTCGGCAGCCAGAACAAGATCCTGATCACACTTATGCACGGACTGGCGATTATTTCACCCGACTTATGAGGAGCGTTTTTTATGCAGTTGGTTCTCTCCTTGCTGCAACAGATGAGCGTCAGTCTGGTGATCGCCTACCTCTTTTCCAAAAGCCCGCTGCTGCGCCCGCTTGCCAACTATTCTGTCAGACTACCTCACAAGGTACTGATATACATTATTTTTTCCAGCTTTTGCATCCTTGGCACCTATGTCGGCCTAGACATTGATGACGCCATCGCCAATACCCGGGCCGTCGGTGCCGTACTGGGCGGTTTGCTGGGTGGTCCGCTGGTGGGATTTCTGGTCGGGCTGACCGGGGGTTTGCACCGTTATACCCTGGGAGGATTTACCGATCTCGCCTGCGCCATCTCCACCACTTGCGAAGGGCTCTTGGGCGGCATAGTGCATTGGCGTCTGATGCGGGCCGGCAAGATGGATGCACTGTTCGAGCCGCGCATCGCCTTCTTTACCACCCTCTATGCCGAAATCCTGCAGATGGTCATCATCCTGCTGGTGGCGACCCCGTTCGACAAATCCCTGCTGTTGGTGCGCACCATCGCCACCCCGATGATTTTGGCCAACTCCTGCGGTGCAGCGCTCTTTATCAGCATGATCCGCGATCAGCAGCAGATGTATGAGAAGTTCTCCCGGGTCTTCTCCGCCAAGGCGCTCAATATCGCCAACCGCACCGTGGGGATCATGAGTCAGGGCTTTACCCCCGAGGCAAGTCACAAGATAGCCCGCATCATTCAGGAGGAGACAGGCGTCGGCGCAGTGGCCATTACGGATACCGACAAGATCCTCGCCTTTATCGGCACCGGCGAAGATCACCACTTACCGGGCACGCCCATCACCTCAGCCATCACCATGCGCGCCATAGAGCGCAACAAGGTGTTGTTCGCCGATGGCAATGCTCAGCCCTATCGCTGCAGCCTTTCGCCTCAATGCCAGTTGGGCTCGGTACTGGTGATCCCGCTGCAGGGGCACAAAGGGGTGATCGGCACCATCAAGCTCTACGAGCCCAAGAAGCGGCTCTTTCTCAAGATCAACCACACCCTGGGAGAAGGGATCGCCAACCTGCTGTCACAGCAGTTGCTGGCCGGTCGGCTGGAGCAGCAGCAGCGGCTGCTGGTGCAGTCCGAACTCAAACTGATCCAGGCCCAGATCAATCCCCATTTTCTGTTCAATACCCTCAACACCATCAGCGCCATCACCCGACAGGATCCGGGCAAGGCGAGGGATCTGCTGCTGCATTTGTCGCGATTTTTCCGCAAGAATCTCAAGCGCCAGAGCGGCCTTACCACCCTGCAGGAGGAGCAGGAACACTGCCGCTCCTATCTGGAGATCGAGCTGGCCCGCTTTGGCGATCGACTGACGGTGCAAAACGATATTCCGGCCCATCTGGCCACGCTGCAGTTGCCAAGTTTCACCCTGCAGCCCCTTATCGAAAATGCCATCAAGTACGGCATATCCACCCTGCTGGATAAGGGGTGCCTGCATCTCTACACGGAAGAGACACAGGAGACAGTAACCATCCATGTGGAGGACAACGCCGGTGCCTGGCAGCCACGACCGGCCGGGGATGGACTGGGAATGACCATAGTTGATCGGCGTCTCAAGAGCGCCTTTGGCGAACGCTACGGGGTGACCGTGAGCTGCGAGCCGGAACAGTGGACGCGCGTCTCCGTCACCTTGCCCAAGGAGCAACCATGATCCGGACCCTGATTGTCGATGATGAACACTACGCCCGCGAAGAGCTGAAACAGCACCTTGCCTGTGATCCCGCCATCGAGATAGTGGGGGAAGCAGGCAATGCCATCGAGGCGCTGCCGCTTATTCAGCGCCTCAAGCCAGACGTGGTCTTTCTCGATATCCAGATGCCCAAGCTGAGCGGTATGGAGTTGGTCGCCATGCTTGACCCCCTGCCCCGCATCGTCTTTGTCACCGCCTTTGACGAGTACGCCATTCAGGCCTTCGAGGAGAACGCCTTCGACTACCTGCTCAAGCCGGTAGAACCGGCCCGGCTGGCTAAGACCCTCACCCGTCTCAAGCAGGATATCTCCCCGCAACCGGTTGAAGCGCTGGCCCCCGCCATCCGCCATATTCCCGGCTATCTGCACAACCGGGTACGGCTGCTGCCCATCGAGCAGGTGGAGTATGCCTTCTCCGATCTGGGCGGCGTCCATGTCGCCTGTCAGGGCGAACTGTTCCACACCCAGCTCACCCTCAAATCCCTGGAGGAGAAGAGCCCGCTGCTGCGCTGCCACCGTCAGTATCTCATCGCCCCCGACGCCATCTTCGAGATCCGGCTGCTCGATAACCAGCTGGCGGAGATAGTCACCCCGAGCGGCGCCCGGGTGCCGGTCAGCCGCCGCTACCTGAAAGAGCTGAAGGAGCGACTAGGGCTGGAGTGAACCGTGGAGTGTGCGCCTGATCACAGCCGCCGACCGCTCGGCACGCCATGGCGCCGCTCATCTTTTTTCACCTGCCATTAACAGCCCAACGTCCTAGAGTGGCTGCGCACACCTAAAAATAACAATGCAGGAGCGTAGCAATGATCTGGTTCTTCCTCTGTGTCGGCTTACTTGTGGCCGGCTACTTCATATACGGCAAATTCATCGAACGGATATTCGGCCCGAAACCGGAGCTGAAAACCCCCGCCATCACCATGGCTGACGGGGTGGACTATGTCCCCATGTCGGACAAGAAAGTCTATCTGGTTCAACTGCTCAACATCGCCGGCGTCGGCCCCATCTTCGGCCCCATTCTGGGTGCCCTCTATGGCCCGGTCGCCATGCTCTGGATCGTCTTCGGCTGCATCTTCGCCGGTGCGGTTCACGACTACTTCTCCGGCATGCTGTCGGTGCGCGCCAGAGGTGCCTCGGTACCGACCGTAGTCGGTGAGCATCTGGGCAATGCCGCCAAACACTTCATGAACCTGTTCGCCGTGGTGCTGCTAATGCTGGTGGGCGTGGTGTTCGTGCTGAGCCCGGCAGGGCTGCTCGCCAACCTCACCTCCACCGATCTGGTCTACTGGATCATGGCGATTTTTGCCTACTACATCCTCGCGACCATAGTCCCCATCGACAAGATCATCGGCCGTTTCTACCCCATCTTCGGCGCCCTGCTGGTCTTCATGTCGGTCGGCCTTATAATCGGCCTGATTGTCTCCGGCAAAGGCTTCTACAACACCGGGATGGACTTCTCCAACCTGCACCCGACCGAGCTGCCGCTCTGGCCGCTGCTGTTCATCACCATCGCCTGTGGCGCGGTATCCGGCTTCCACGCCACCCAGTCACCGCTGATGGCGCGCTGCATGCAGAACGAGAAGTCCGGCCGTTTCATCTTCTACGGCGCCATGATCGGTGAAGGGATCATCGCCCTTATCTGGTGCACCCTGGGTCTCTCCTTCTACGACAGCACCGAAGCGCTCAACGCCACCATGGCCAACGGCGGCCCGGCTGCCGTAGTGCACGAAGTCTCCACCAGCCTGCTCGGCACCGTGGGCGGAATTCTGGCCATTCTCGGTGTGGTGATCCTGCCTATCACCTCCGGCGACACCGCGTTTCGCAGTGCACGCCTCATCGTGGCGGACTTCCTGAAGTTGACCCAGAAACCGATGGCCAAGCGTCTGCTGATCGCCATCCCCATGTTCATCCTTGGTTTCATCATTTCCAAGGCCGAGTTCGGGGTGATCTGGCGCTACTTCGGCTGGGCCAACCAGACCACCGCCGTCATCATGCTGTGGGCCGCAGCCGCCTTCCTCATCAAAGAGGGCAAGCTGCACTGGGTCTGCACCATCCCAGCCATGTTCATGACCGCCGTGGTGTTTACCTACCTGGCCAACGCCCCCATCGGGTTCGGGCTGGAGATGGGGATCTCGACCATCATTGGTCTGGCCGCCACTACCGTGATTACCGTGGCCTTCCTGGTGAAATTCCGTCAACCGCTGGTCAGCAACCCCAGCGAAGGGTGATGCCGGTATCCGGTTGTAAAAAAGGGGCCAGCTGGCCCCTTTCACATTGACAAAAAAGCCAATAAAACAACTCGTTATTCCCTTAAGCTCCTATACAGCACAAGCCCTTAAGATTCCGTGCGGCCTGACGATAAATATGTGATTTTCAATTGCTTTCCCGAATATATGAATCAATGATAAAGCTGTGCTTGAAGCCAGTGGAGGTTATGCATGTTCCTTGATTACTTTGCCCTTGGCCTGCTCGTCTTTGTCGCGCTGGTCATCTTCTACGGAGTCATCGTGATCCACGATATTCCTTACGAAATCGCCAAACATCGGAATCACCCTCATCAGGATGCCATCCATGTTGCCGGCTGGGTCAGCCTGTTTACGCTGCACGTGTTGTGGCCGTTCCTCTGGATCTGGGCCACCCTCTACCGCCCGGATCGGGGCTGGGGCTTTAACCAGCGCCTGCAAAAAGATGAAGATGATATCGCGGCCCTCAGAGAGGAGCTGGCTGAGCTGAAAGGCCGTCTCAACCATATCGAACAGCAAGAGCAACAGGGATAAATCATGGACCTGCTACTGATCCTGACCTACACGGCACTCTGCGTGGCCATCTTCAAAATCTTCCGGATCCCGCTCAACAAGTGGACTGTTCCCACCGCAGCGCTGGGTGGCGTGATCCTCATCGGCACCCTCATCATGCTGATGAACTACAACCACCCCTACTCCGAGATGGCACGTAACTACTACCTTTCCACCCCCATTGTGCCGCTGGTCAAGGGCCGGGTGGTCGAGGTGCCGGTACAAGCCAACCAGCCGGTGAAAAAGGGTGACGTGCTGTTTCGCCTTGATGACGAGCCCTTCAAGCTGAAGGTGGAAAGCCTGACTGCCCGGCTCAATGCCAACAAGGATCAACTCAAGTCGATCGATGCCAGACTGCGCTCCGCCAAGCTGGATCGGGATCGCGCCAGCGACCTGATGCGCCGTGGCGTCGGCAAGCAGCGCGACCTCGACGTAACCCAAGCGAGCGTGGACGAGATCGCCGCCCAGATGGATCAGCAACGCGCCATGCTGGAAGATCTGCAGGCCCAGCTCGATGAAGCCAAATACCAGCTGGCCCAGACCGTGGTCTATGCCCCGAGCGATGGCCATGTGGTGCAGCTCGCCCTGCGTCCCGGCATGATCGCCACCCCCTTCATGTATCGTCCGGTGATGACCTTCATCCACAAGGATGAGACCGCCTATGTCGGCTGGTTCTGGCAGAACAGCATGCAGCGTCTGGCGGTGGGTGACGAGGCCGAAGTGGTGATCGACGGTATCCCCGGCAAGATCTTCAAGGGCAAGGTAACCGCCGTGATCCCGGCCATTGCCGCCGGCAACGTGCAGGCCAACGCCATGCTGCTGGATCAGACCAGCGCTATCCGCCCGGGCCGCATGCCGGTGCTCATCTCCATCACCGACCCCGAGTGGGCCAAGTATCAGGTGATTGCCGGTGCCAGCGGACAGGCCGCTGTCTATACCGAGTACTTCCACCACGTCTCGGTGATGCGCAAGGTACTGCTGCGCATGGCAAGCTGGATGAACTACATCTTCCCCTTCCACTAAGCACACAATCTATTCAGCGGGCCGGCATCATGCCGGCCCGCTGTTTTTGTGGCGGCAAGATCCCTATAATGGCGCCATCCTGCCCTGCCCCGCGCCAAACCTGCATGTTCGTTCTCAGACCCTACCAGACCGACGCCGTCAACGCCGTTATCAGCCACTTTCGCAAACACCCGGATCCCGCCGTGGTAGTGCTGCCCACCGGGGCCGGCAAGAGTCTGGTGATCGCCGAACTGGCCCGCAAGGCACGTGGTCGGGTGCTGGTGCTGGCCCACGTCAAGGAGCTGGTGGAGCAGAACCACGCCAAGTACGAGGCGTGGGGGCTCAAGGCCGACATCTTCGCCGCCGGGCTGGATCGCAAGGAGGCAAGCGCACAGGTGGTGTTTGGCTCGGTGCAGTCGGTAGCGCGCAATCTGGCTGCCTTCGACGGGGCGTTTTCGCTGCTCATCATCGACGAGTGCCATCGGGTCTCGCTGGATGACGACAGCCAGTACCATCAGGTGATCGACCATCTCAAGGCTGCCAATCCGGCCCTCAAGATCCTCGGCCTCACCGCGACCCCCTATCGCCTCGGGTTAGGCTGGATCTACCGGCGCCACTACCACGGCATGGTCAAAAGCCACGGCGAGCGGCTGTTCGGCGACTGCGTGTTCGAGCTGCCGCTGCGCTTTATGGTCAAGAACGGCTATCTGACGCCGCCGCGCATGGTGGATGCCCCCATCGTTCACTACGACTTCAGCAAGCTGGTGCCGCGGGAGAATGGCCTCTTCAGCGAGGCGGAGCTCAACGGCGAGCTCAAGCGGCAGGAGCGGGTTACACCCCATATCCTGAGTCAGGTACTGGAGTATGCCGCCGACCGGCAGGGGGTAATGATCTTTGCCGCCACCGTCGAACACGCCCGTGAAATCCACGGCCTGCTTGGTGCCCGAGGCCAGCAGGCAGCCCTTATCACCGGTGAGACGCCGGGGCCGGAGCGCGATGCCCTCATCAACGCCTTCAAGGCGCGCGAGCTCAAGTTTCTGGTCAACGTGGCGGTGCTCACCACCGGCTTCGATGCCCCCCATGTCGATCTTATCGTGATGCTCAGGCCCACCGAGTCGGTCTCGCTCTATCAGCAGATCGTCGGGCGGGGCTTGCGTCTCTCGCCGGGCAAGGAGGATTGTCTGGTGCTCGACTACGCCGGCAACAACTTCAACCTGTTTGCCCCCGAAGTGGGGGAGCCTCGCCCCCACGCCGGTACCGAGCCGGTGCAGGTGCCCTGCCCCGCCTGCGGCTTTGCCAACACCTTCTGGGGCAAGACCGACGAGGATGGCAAGGTGATCGAGCACTACGGCCGCCGCTGTCAGGGACTGTTTGAAGATGACGAGGGCAACCGCGAAGAGTGCGACTACCGCTTTCGCGCCAAGATCTGCCCCGCTTGCGGCAGCGATAACGACATCGCCGCCCGCCGCTGCCAGAGCTGCGATCAGCTGCTTGTGGACCCTGACGACAAGCTTAAAGAGGCGCTCAATCTCAAGGATTGCATGGTGATCCGCTGCGCCGGTCTCACCTTCACCGCAGGGCGCGGCAAACAGGGGGAGCGGCTGGAGGTGATCTATCACGATGAGGATGGTCTCACCCTCAATGAGTACTTCGGATTTCACTCCGAGGGCGCGCGGCGCTTGTTTCAACAGCACTTTGTGCGTCATCATTGGCCCGCCCCGGGTCTGGAGCCCGAATTTGCCACCCTGGCGAGCGTGCTGGCGGCAGAAAGCCAGTTTCGCCATCCCGATTTCGTCATCGCCCGCAAATCGGGGCGCTTCTGGCAGATAAAAGAGAAAATTTTTGATTATGAGGGTCGCTATCGCACCGCCAACTCGCTGGCGTGATGGCCAGTGGCGACCGGCATAAATCGTATGAATTGCTTTGCCACGGCCGATCCTGCATCGGCGGGTGAAACAAGGTTGAATTATCAGGGCCAGTGCTATCAGTCTGGCCCCTTCGTCACATTAGAGGATGTTATGCAGCGGCTGTTGTTTGGTTTTTGTGCTCTTTTCTCTCTGGCGGCTCACGCCGCCCCGCTGACGCCCCCTCAGGGTGGCCAGTACGCCATCATAGTGCAGGGCAACAACGGCGTTGAATTTGCCCGTCATGCGGATCAGATGATCGCCCCCGCCTCCACCATGAAGGTGCTCACCGCGCTGGCGGCCCGCCTTGAGCTGGGTGCCGACTTCCGTTTTGCCACCGACATTCAGGCCCAGCCCGGCGCCAAGCAGGGCAACGTCATCAATGGCGATATCTGGATCAACTTCGTCGGCGACCCCACTCTGTCACGGATGGATCTGCTGGCCCTGTTCAAGCAGCTTGGCGTCAACCAGATCAAGGGCAACGTCTACGTCAACACCGGCGCCTACAACGGCTATGAGCGCGGCAACGGCTGGTCGTGGGGGGATCAGACCCTCTGCTTCGCCGCTCCCGTCTCCTCAGTCATCATCGACAAGAACTGCGCCTACGGCACCATTACCGCCACCCAGATCGGCAAACCGGCGGTCGGCAACGTGGCCACCGGCGTGCCCATCGGCATCGGTGCCGACAACGTGGAAGTGATGAGCTACGCCGACATGGCGCGCCAGTTCTGCGCACTGGAAGTGGACATGGCCAAGGGCAACTTCTACGAGCTCAAGGGCTGCATCACCCCGAACAAGGATCCGCAGGGTCTGCGCTTCGCCATCCACGACGTGGAAGCCTGGGGCTGGGACAACATCCGCTGGGCGATGGACCGTGCAGGCATCAAGCATGACGGCCTGCTGCGGGTCACCCACAAGGCGCCGGACAACGCCGAGACGCTGGGCACCCACTACTCGGTCTCCCTGCCGGTAATGCTGGCCAAGATGCTGAAGAAATCGGACAACCTCTATGCCGATACCTTCCTCAAGACCGTGGGCCGCCACTACTACAACAAGCCGGGCAGCTATCGCAGCGGCACCATGGCGGTGCGCGCCATCCTGACCAAGAACGGTATCGATCTGGGCAACGCCACTCTGGCCGACGGCTCCGGCCTCTCCGCTCACAATCTCATCAGCGCCCGCCAGATGCTGTCGGTGCTGAACTTCATCCAGAAAAATGATGCCGAGCTTGGCCTTATCAAGCTGCTGCCAAGCTCGCAGGTGGATGGCACCCTGGCGTGGCGGCGCAGCGTCACCGCCCCCATGATGAAAAACAAGGTGCATGCCAAGACCGGCACCATCACCGGCACCTCCAACCTGGTGGGCTTTATCGATACCGCCGGTGGCCAGCGCAAGGCGTTCGTGATGTTCCAGCGCGGCCTGTCGCAAGACCCGGCGACCCATGATCGCTACCGCGCCAGCAAGGCTCCCTGGCCCTGGACCGTGTTCGAGAAGGGGGTGCTGGAGAGCATCTACCAGCAGCAGCCGATCCAGATTGCCGACGAGAACTGAGGCAATAGAATCACTCGAATCACGGTATCGACAATTTAAACTTTAAGTCGTGACGAGGGGGGGATATGCTGTCCCCTGCCTCTTATCAATGGCCTGACCTGACGGTTTCACACAACGGCCTCACCAACGGAGAGAAAAGATGTTTGCAGTGATTTTTGGTCGCCCCGGCTGCCCCTATTGCGTTCGTGCCAAGCAGATTGCCGAGCAGCTGGTTGAACAGCGCGATGATTTCAAATTCCGCTACGTCGATATCCACGCCGAAGGCATCACCAAAGAAGATCTGGCCAAGAGCGCCGGCAAGCCGGTCAACACAGTGCCCCAGATCTTCCTGGACGAGCAGCACATCGGTGGCTGCACCGATTTTGAAGCCTACGCCAAAGAGCATCTGGGCCTCTATCAGCAGTAATGCCTCTGTCGCTGGCAACAGCGCAAAAAAATCCGGCGCCATTGGCGCCGGATTTTTTTATGGGGCAATCACAAGATTACGGCGTCAGCGACTGGGCGGCAAAGCGCGCAATGATGGGATTGTGATCGGAGGAGTCGGTCGCCGGTGAACTCACCTCGACCAGATCCAGATTGCGGTAGTAGAGATGATCCAGCGGACGACCGAAAGCGGTGCGGCGCAAGTCAGGCACCGGCACGGCCTCCTGCAGACCCAGCTCTTCAACCAGCTTGCTCAGCCAGAACTGGCGCTTGTCGCTCCAGGTGTTGAAATCACCGGCCAGGATCACCGGCCCCTGATGGCGGCGCACCAGCGCGGTCAGATCGTTGAGCTGCTCGCGGAAGGTGGCCATCCCCAGTTCGAAGTTGACCGCATGGAGGTTGATCACCAGCACGCCGTCAGGATCGCCCTGCAGCGGATAGAGGCTCACCAGCCCGGATTTGGGGATGCGCAGCAAGGGCTCGGGGGAGCGCACGCCACAGACGAACGCCTGCGGGGTCTTGGCTACCGTCATCACCCCGAACGACACGCCGCCCTGGGTGAAGGCCTGCAGCTGTTGCCACTGGAAATCACCGGCGCGCAGCCAGTCGAGCATCTCGGGGCGGGTGGCCGACTCTTGCAGCAGCACCAGATCCTGCCCCTTGGCGTAGCTGTCCATCCCCTCGCGCCAGTTCTTGCGCTGTCCCTTGTAGAGGTTCCAGACCGTGATGCCAAATTCACGGGGCAGCGCCGTGGTCGCCAGCGCCACCAGCGGCGGACGCTGGCAGTCGATACCCGGCACAATCCCATCGGCCGTGACCAGATGGTTCTGATCCGGCACCTCGAAACAGCCTACCAACCCCAGGGTCAGCAGGGAGGTGCCAAGAATGCGATAACTATTTTTCATCGGCTAAACCGCCCGCCTTTGCTTTGTATCTTGACCATCACAAACGTCATCAACGCCGACTAAGCTGATAGTCCCTGTTCCACTCAACCAGAAGGACGCTGTCTCATGGCGAAAGAACTTCGGTACAACGTGACGTTTTATGATCAACAAGGAAACTGTCATCAAGTGGAGCTGGCCACCGTCTACCAGATAAGACGTGACCCGCAGTGCGATCTCTGTCTGTTCGACACCCTTCAGTATGTAGGGTCAGAGGAGATGCTGGAACGCATGATACGGCAAAAAACCGGGCTTGAGCAGGAAATATCCATCATCAACGCCCGGCTTATTTGATCAGGCACTCACCGGAACCGGGCGGGATTTGCCGTGTTCGTCGATGGCGACATAGGTGAAGATCCCCTCGGTCACACAGTAACGTTGGGCGTCGTTTTCCCGCAGTACCGGCTTGACCCACACCTCCAGCTTGAGCTTCATGGAGCTGCGGCCGATCTTCATGCAGCGGCCGTAGCAGCAGACCACATCACCCACCTTGACCGGACTGTGGAAGGTCATGCCTTCGACGGATACGGTACAAATACGTCCTTTTGCCAGCTCCTTGGCCATAATGCCCCCACCTATATCCATCTGGGACATGATCCAGCCACCAAAGATGTCGCCATTGGGGTTGGTATCGGCTGGCATTGCCAGGGTTCTCAGCAACAACTCCCCATCGGGGTGACGTTTTGTATCTACCATCATTACCGCCTCTCTCTCATGGATGGCGGCATGATAGGGGGCGATCACCCCCTTGGCAAACCTCAATTGCCCGAGGCGGCGAGCTCGGCAAACCAGTGGGCCGGATCGGGCCAGCGATAGTTGAATCCCATCTGCTGACAAATCAGCTGACCGTCGATGGGCTGAAATTCACCGGCAGGCTCGATAAAGACCGGCACGGGCAGCCCCTGCTGGCGCGCCGCAAAGGGGTAGAACTGCTCGCGGCGCGGATGCACCGGCGCACTCAGGTTGAAGACATCCCCGTCCTTGCCCCGCTCCAGCAGCAAGATGCAGGCCGCCACCACATCGTCCAGATGAACCAGATTGACCGACTGGGCGCCGCCATCCAGGGTCTTGCCCGCCAGGAAACGGCCGGGATGGCGATCCGGGCCATAAAGGCCGGAGGGGCGCACTATCATCACCGCCTCGAAACCGGCCGCCAGTACCGCCTGCTCCGCCGCCAGCATCCGCTCGCCACGGGCATGACGCGGTTTGGGCTGCTCACCCTCTTCTTGGCCCGCCCCCCATACCGAGGTGGCACTGACAAACAGCACCCGCCGGGTGCCGTGCGCTTTGGCCAACGCGCAGGCCTTTGCCACCGCCTGCGAATAATCATCGGTCTTGCTGGGCGGTACGCAGATAACCAGCGATTCGCAGGGGATGGGCCACGGCGCTTGTTGATCAGCAACGGACATCTCGGCAGAGCCCATGTTGGCAGAGATGGTCAGCGGATAGGCGTTGATCCCCTCCCCCTGCAAACGGGCCGCTTTTTCGGTGCTGCTGACCGTCACCGCCACCTGCTTGCCAGCCGCCAACAGGGCTCGCGCCAGCGGCAGCCCGAGCCACCCCGCCCCCAGAATGCCGATCGTCCCGGCGAAATGTTGCTCTGTCATCGTCCCTTCTCCTGCTTGACGCTATGTGCCCCGCAGCTTACCTGCCTTGGCATAAAAAGAAAGCTTTGACCTGCAGATAGACAAATGCCGCCAATAGTTGCGGCATATCGTTTCTATTAGTGAGTGATGTCGTAAGTCATATCGGGCGTCATATTTTTTCCAACTCTCTTTCCCTCGATCACTCAACCTTCTTTCCCTGCGCCATCGATGCGAATTAAAAACTGAATATGTAACTTCTCAGTTATCTCGAGAGGGTATAACCTGTTGCTAGGGGAAACATAACTCCCGGCCAAAGGACTTATAACGCAATAACACAACTACAACTACCGCAGTTTCTTGGAATTAGAAGCGCCAAACGTTGATAGTTATTCTTGAAGCCTTTGTTATATACATTATGACAAACCATTTTTAATTAAATTAAACACTCTATCAAACAACCCATACATTTTGCTGTCAACCCCTTCCTTGTTAAATATATTTTTCTCAGATTCAATTTTTTTAAGCTTGAGACCATTTATAGGCGTTAAAACAAACATACCAGTCAGTTTGTTTTCATTAGAATAAGCCATTATGGCATTTCCTGAGTAAGCTCGAATAAGCACTCGACCTAATTCATCCGAAAAATATTCTTTTTGGTTTGATGCTGAAACATTACCAGCAGCATGCGCAGCGACAGCTAGGTAAAAACATATTAATACAACACGCCCAATCGATGCCTCACCAAATACTTTATATCTCTGAGTTAAACCACCATAACCCCTGGACCACTCAATAACTTTACTTTGAGCATCACTATACGAACCATAATTTTTTATTTCAAAAAATGGCATTATTATCTGAAACCACATATTCATAAAAGGGATAGTCAGAAAGAAAACCTTCTTATACCACTCTGCATCAATCAAAAGACATAATATCACCGCAGGAATAAAAATAACCCCATATGAGTCAAAAACTTTAGCTATTGGTTTATCCGCATACTTATCATTAATAACCGTAGTAACCAGATCTAAAACTTGATAAACCAATCCCGTCAGACCTACAATAGACAAACATGCTAAAATTATTGACTTAACCTCAACCTGTAGTAACCCTTCTGGAACTTCAAAATATGAGAGATAGCTTCTCTCAAAAATATATGCCACCAAATAGGACATTGCGGTTATAACTAGTCCTGCTATAGCTTCATTACTAAAAATGATATTAGTACTACGTTGTTCTTTCAATTTAAAACCTCAATTATCTACAGAAAACATATTGCTTCGTATATCGTGCCCAGTTCTGTCAGACAGTTCAATAAAAATGACATGTCTTTTCAATATTTTACTGTCGGCATCTTCAAGATAGCCCTACCCTTACTATCGGATAAATGGAAGCTCTCCCTTTATAGACAATCTATTGTATCACTCCCAACCAAGTTTTATAAATTTACAACATTGTAGGTGGTGCATATATTCGTAAGCCAAGAACCCTTTGCTATCAATATAAAAATAGCGGGCCAACGGCCCGCTTGGTTATATTTCACTCATCCAATCCTCACACCGGCGGATGGAAATGGCTGGCTTCGCGGGTGGCCATCTCCTCGTAAGTGGCCCACTTCTGCCACGCCACTTTTTGCGCCACCTGCATCAGCCGTTCGGCCTCCTCCGGATGGCTCTGGGCCAATACCCGATAACGGGTCTCCTCCTGCCGGTATTCAGCGAGGGGGATGGAGGGGCGCAGGCTGTCAAGACTGAAGGGGTTCTGCCCCGCACTGCGCAATACCGGGTTGTAGCGCATCAGCGGCCAGTGACCGGAGGCCACGGCGCGTTTTTGCTGGGTCAGGCCAAACTCCATATCGATACCGTGGGCGATACAGTGGCTGTAGGCGATGATAAGCGACGGGCCCGGATAGGCTTCGGCCTCACGCAAGGCCTGCAGCGCCTGCTGCGGGTTGGCACCAAAGGCGATACGGGCAACATAGACGTTGCCGTAGGAGATGGCCTGCAACGCCACATCCTTCTTGGCCAGCGTCTTGCCTCCCGCCGCGAACTTGGCGACGGCGCCGAGCGGGGTCGATTTCGACATCTGGCCGCCGGTGTTGGAGTAGACCTCGGTATCCATCACCAGCACGTTCACATCGCGGCCGGAGGCGAGCACATGATCGAGCCCCGATGAGCCGATGTCATAGGCCCAGCCATCGCCGCCGATAATCCAGACCGAGCGGCGCACCAGCTGATCGATAAGCGACAGCAGCTCGCGGGCCTTGCCGGATTTCACCTCTTCCAGCCGCTCCCGCACTTGCGCGACCCGGGTGCGCTGGGCACGGATCTCCGACTCCAGCCGCTGCGGCGCGCTAATCAGGGTATCGACCAGCTCGGCGCCCAGCTCCCCCTTCATCGCTTCAAGGGCCGCCACCGCCTGACCGTGATGTTGATCGGCGGTGAGACGAAAGCCAAAGCCAAACTCGGCGTTGTCCTCAAACAGGGAGTTCGACCAGGCCGGCCCCTTCCCTTCACCGTTCTTGGCCCACGGGGTGGTCGGCAGGTTGCCGCCGTAGATGGAGGAGCAGCCGGTGGCGTTGGCCACCAGCATGCGGTCGCCAAACAACTGGGTCAGCAGCTTGAGGTACGGGGTCTCGCCACAACCAGCGCAGGCACCGGAGAACTCGAACAGGGGTTCGAGGAACTGGGTGCCGCGCACCGTGGAGAAATCCACCCGCTCGCGAGCAGGCCAGGGCAGGCTCTCGAACCAGCGCAGTGCCTGCTTCTGACCAGCCAGATGGGGGGCCTTGTCCATCATGGCGATGGCGCGCTCGCCTTCATGGCTCTCATCCGCTCCTGCCCGCACCGGACAAGCCTGCACGCACTGGCCACAGCCGGTGCAATCTTCCGGGTAGAGCTGCAAAGTGTAGCGGCTGTCGGGGAAGCCCTTGGCGGTGACGGGCACCGACTGCGCCGCCTCGGGGGCGGTCGCCAGCCAATCCTGATGGTAGAACTTGGCCCGCAGCGCCGCGTGGGGGCAGACAAAGACGCAGTTGCCGCACTGGATGCAGATATCGGAGTGCCAGATCGGGATCTCGCGGGCGATATCCCGCTTCTCGAAGCGGCTGGTGGCGGTGGGGTAAGTGCCATCCACCGGCAGCATGGAGACAGGGATCAGATCGCCGCGCCCCGCCAGCATCTCGCCAGTGACCCGCTGGACAAACTCGCTGCCACCCGGCGCCAGTGGCAGCGGATAGTCGCTGATCTGCTCCTCACCGACCGGGATGGCCACCTGATGGAGGTGGGCCAGGGTGTCGTCCACCGCCGCGAAGTTGCGCTCGACCACTTCGGGCCCCTTGCGGGCATAGCTCTTCTCGATGCTCTCCTTGATCAGCGCAATCGCCTCATCCCGCGGCAAGATGCCAGCCAGCGCGAAGAAACAGGTCTGCATGATGGTGTTGATGCGATTGCCCATGCCGTTGCGCTCGGCCACCCGATCCCCATCGATGCAGTAGAGGCGGATATCGAGGGCGCGGATGCGGGCACGCAGCCGCTCGGGCAGCTCGGCCCAGACCTGCTCAGGCTCATAGGGAGCATTGAGCAGCAGGGTCGCCCCTTCGGCGGCGTGCTCCAGCAGATCGACCGACTCGACAAAACCCCACTGGTGGCAGCCGATAAAGCTCGCCTGCTCGATAAGCCAGGGGGCATCGATGGGCTCGGGGCCAAAGCGCAGGTGGGAGACGGTGCGCGAGCCCGACTTCTTGGAGTCGTAGACGAAGTAGCCCTGGGCGTGGAAGCCCTCCAGCTCGCCGATGATCTTGATGCTGTTCTTGTTGGCGCCGACTGTGCCGTCGGCACCGAGGCCGAAGAAGAGCGCCCGTACCCGGCTGGCAGGCTCCAGATCGCCTATGGGGTGCCATGCCAGACTGAGGCCCGACACATCGTCCACTATCCCCACGGTAAAGCGCGGGCGCGGCGCATCGGATGCCAGCTCCTCGAACACGGCAGCGCACATGGCGGGGGTGAACTCTTTGGAAGAGAGGCCATAGCGGCCGCCACTGAGCCAGGGTAGCCGCTTGATAAGGCCGCGCTGCAAGCCGTCGATAAGGGCGCTCTGCACATCCAGCAGCAGCGGCTCACCGCCTGCCCCCGGCTCCTTGGTACGATCCAGCACTGCGATGCGCCGCACGCTCTGCGGTAGCGCATCGAGCAGCGCCTGTACCGGGAAGGGGCGATAGAGGCGAATGACCAGCACCCCGGTCTTGCGATCCTGCCGATTGAGCCAATCCACAGTCGTGCGGGCGGTGGCCGCTCCCGAGCCCATCAGCACGATGACATCGGTGGCATCGGGCGCGCCGTGATACTCCACCAGCCGGTAGTGACGACCGGTCAGCTCGCCCAAGTTGTCCATGCACTGCTGCACCCGCGCCGGTACCGCCTCGTAGAAGGGGTTGACGCTTTCGCGGGACTGGAAATAGGTATCCGGGTTCTGGGCGGTGCCACGCATCACCGGATGATCCGGGTTGAGGGCCCGCGCACGGTGGGCGCGTACCCAGTCGTTGTCGATCAGCGCGCGAATTTCATCTTTATGCAGCGCGGTGATCTTGTTCACCTCGTGGGAGGTACGGAACCCGTCGAAGAAGTGGATAAAGGGCACCCGGCACTGCAGGGTGACACTGTGGGCGACCAAGGCCAAGTCCTGCGCCTCCTGCACCGAGCCGGAGGCAAGCATGGCAAAGCCGGTGCTACGCGCCGCCATCACATCCTGATGGTCGCCAAAAATCGACAGCCCCTGCGCCGCCAGCGAGCGGGCCGCCACATGGAACACCGCCGAAGTCAGTTCACCGGCGATCTTGTACATATTGGGCAGCATCAGCATCAGCCCCTGGCTGGCGGTGAAGGTGGTGGCGAGCGCCCCCGCCTGCAGGGCGCCGTGTACCGTGCCAGCAGCCCCCCCTTCACTCTGCATCTCTACCACGGTGGGGATGTTGCCCCACAGGTTGGTCTGCCCCTCCGCCGCCCAGGCATCGGCCAGTTCGGCCATGGTCGAGCTCGGGGTGATGGGGTAGATGGCACACACTTCGCTCAGCTGGTAGGCCACCCGGGCCGCGGCTTCGTTGCCGTCAACCATGATCAGTTCATGTTTCATTGGGACTCCTCCGGTTGGCGCAGCTCGATGGCGTGGCAGGGACACTGGTCGTGGCAGGCACCGCAGCCGGTGCAGCGCTCGGCATCCACCTGATAGCCTTTTCCCGGCCCCAGCTTGGCGATGGCCTGCTCGGGGCAGCTGCCATAGCAGCCGTCGCACTCGAAGCAGTTGCCGCAGGAGTAGCAGCGCGCCGCCTCGTAGCGGGCGGCCACCTCATCCAGCCCGCCGATGATCTCGCCAAAGTCGTCCCGCGCCGAGGGCGGTTTGACCGGCTGACTGCTGGCCGGGGCATGGGTCTGGAACCAGAGTTGCAACTGCTCCGGCCCCACCAGCGGGTAGGAGAGCGGTTTGTGATAGTGGCGACCACGCAGCCAGGCATCCATATGGCGTGCCGCCTTCTTGCCGTGACCGGTGGCGATGGTGACGGTGCGCTCGGAGGGCACCATGTCGCCGCCGGCAAACAGACCCGGCACATCCGTCATCAGGTTCTCGCCAACCTGTACTACCCCCTCTTTGTTGACCCGCACGCCGGGGATGCTCTCCAGCACCGAAAGATCGACCTCCTGACCGAGCGCCAGAATAAGGGAATCCGCTTCGAGGGTTTCAAACTTGCCGGTGGGTACCGGTTTGCCCTCGGCATCCAGCGCCATCACCTCCACTTCAATATTGGTGCTATCGAGCTGGCGGATGGTGCGCAGCCAGTTGATCTTGATCCCCTCCTCTTCGGCCTCGTCGGCTTCAAAAGCGTGGGCTGGCATATGGTCCCGGTCGCGGCGGTAGATGATCATCGCCTCCTCGACCCCGAGGCGGCGGGCGGTACGGGCCGCGTCCATGGCGGTGTTGCCGCCGCCGTAGATGGCTACCCGCCGTCCCAGTTTGGGCGGTGGCAGTCCTTTCTCTTCGGCCAGACTGGCCTGCTCGAGGAAACTCACCGCATCGAGGATCTTGCCCGCCTCCCGGGCCGGAATATCGACCCGCTTGGCCAGATGGGCGCCGATGGCCATAAAGACGGCATCAAAGCCCCCCTCGTCGCGCTCACGCAGCACATCCTCCACCTTGTGGTTGAGGGTCAGGGTCACTCCGGCCGCCACGATGCGGGCCACCTCCCGATCCAGCACATCGCGAGGCAGACGGTAAGCGGGAATACCAAAGCGCAGCATGCCGCCCGCCAGCGGCCCGGCTTCGCGGATCTCCACCTGATGACCGAGCCGGTTGAGGTGCCAGGCGCAGGAGAGGCCGGAGGGGCCGGCGCCGATCACCAGCACCTTCTTGCCGCTGGCAGGGGCTGGTGGCGCTGGCTGCCAACCGCGGGCCAGCGCTTCGTCGCCGAGGAAGCGTTCGATGGCATGGATAGAGACGGATTCATCCACCTGACCGCGGTTGCAGGCGCTCTCGCAGGGGTGATAGCAGACCCGGCCATGAATGGCGGGCAAGGGGTTCTCTTCGATCAGGGTCTGCCAGGCCGCTTCAAAGCGACCGGCCTGCGCCAAAGAGAGCCAGGCCTGGATATTTTCTCCGGCCGGGCAGGCGTGATTGCAGGGTGGCAGGGCCGGCCGCCAGACGGGTAGCCGGGTACGCACCGGGCCTGTTCCCGTTTTCAGGGAGAGATCCGGCAAGGGGGTCATGTCCAGTTGTTTGCTCATACATTGCTTTCTTCTTTTTGTGTGACAGGCCCCACCCGATGGCGCTTGATACCGTGTAGCCGAGGCGGACGGTGGCCGGATGAGGAAGAAGCGAAAGCGTTAGAAACTGGGAACTGAGTCGATAATGGCGGCTTTTTTGTACTGATTAGCGAATCAGGATCAAAAAATGTTGCATTTAATGGGTGGTTTTAAACAGAACGTGACCGGGATAACATCTTTCCCGCTTGACTCCACTCCTTACCTCGCAACGGTTGCGGCCAAGCGGGCAAAAACCGGATAGCCCGGTTGTCCCTCTGCGTTTTTTTGCAAAAAAAACTGCATCTATCGAACCCGCATCTCTGCGCCCCGCAAAGAGATTGCCCCTCGCAGTGGGAACCGTTATGTTCCCCTTTTTCCAGGCGAAAGCGCCGCTTCACAAGGATACGAAGATGCCAAGGCTAGACAGCATTCACCTCTACCCCATCAAATCGACCGCCGGCATGTCTCAGGCGCGCGCCCGGGTCACCCAGGAGGGGCTCGCAGGGGATCGCCGCTACATGGTGGTCAAGCCTGATGGCACCTTCATCACCGCCCGTACCCACCCCCAATTGCAGCAGGTGGTTGCAACTCCAGTTGCAGGCGGCCTGCAACTGAACTATCCGGGGTTCGAGCCGCTCGCCCTGCAAGAGTCCGACTTCAGCCGAGCCCAGCAAGCGACAGGGGTCTGGGGCGATCGCTTCACCGCCCTGCATACCACCCCCATCGCCGACAGCTGGCTGAGCCGAGTCGCTGGCGAACCGGTAGCGCTGCTTTGGCTCGGCACAGAGTCCAACCGCTTTCGCGAGAAGACCGGCACCCGGGTCAGCTTTGCCGACGGTTATCCGCTGCTGCTGATAAGTCAGGCTTCGCTGGATGATCTCAATCTGCGCTCCGATGCACTGCACCAGATGAGCCAGTTTCGCACCAATCTGGTGGCGAGCGGCACCCGCCCCTTCGAGGAGGACAGCTGGGTACGCATCCGCATCGGCGAGGTGGAGTTTCAGGTCGCCAAGCCCTGCAGCCGCTGCATCATGACCACAGTGGAAGCGGGCACCGATCGCTTCAATGCCCTCAAAGAGCCGCTGGCGACCCTTACCCGTTACCGGCGAGGCGAGGATGGCGAGGTCTACTTCGGCCAGAACCTGATCGCCCTGAACGAGGGGTGGATTGAAGCGGGTAGCGAGATCGAGGTACTGGAGCGCAAGCGCCCAGCCCCCTACCCTGACGGCGCACCGAAAAAACGCGAGCTGATCTGCGTGGCCCGCGAACCGCTGGCGCGGGATCTGGAAACCTTCTGGTTCGAAGCCGCCGATGGCGAGCCGCTGCCCGACTACCTGCCGGGCCAGCATCTGCCCATCAGCCTCGATATCAAAAACGAGCGGGTTCAGCGCCGCTATACCCTGAGCTCCACACCGGATCGGCCGGAGCGCTACAGCATCAGCGTCAAGAAGGTGGGGGGCGGCCGCATCTCCCACTGGCTGCACCAGCAGATGCAGGTGGGCAACACCCTGCTGGCCGCTGCGCCGGCTGGCGAGTTTCACCTTGGTGCCGAGCGCTCGCTTCTGCTGCTCTCGGCAGGCTCCGGCGTCACCCCCATGCTGGCGATGGCCCGTACTCTGGCCTTGCGCGGCGAGCTCGGCGACGTGCACTTTATGCACCTGTGCCGCAGCGAAGCGGATATTCCCGCCGCCAGCGAGCTGCACGCCATGGCGCAGCAGGGGATGACCCTTACCATTATCCTGAGCCAGCCGGACAGTCACTGGCAGGGGCAGAAAGGGCGGCTCGGCGATGAGCATCTCGCGCTGGTCAAAGGGTTGGCCGGACGGGAGGTGTTTATCTGCGGCCCCCACGGCTTTATGGCCGATGCGGCGGCAAAAGTGGCAGCGCGCGGCGTACCCGCTGCACGCATCAGACAGGAGAGCTTTGGCGGCGCCATTCTCTCGGTTGCCCGCGCTCATCAGCCAGTGCAACTGCGCATCGGCGAGCGGGAGTTTGCCGGCAACAATCAGGGCACCATCCTCGATCAGGCCAGCAAGCAGGGGGTAGATCTCCCCTGGAGCTGCCGCGCCGGCATCTGCGGCAGCTGCAAGCAAACGCTGGTCTCGGGCGAGGTGGAACATCCCGACGCCCCCGCCATCAGCGCCGCCGAGCGGGCCGAGGGCAAGATCCTCACCTGCTGCGCAGTGCCGCTGACCGACCTCGTCATCAAATAAGGTGATCGAGCCGCGATAATGCGCGGACAATAAAAAACGGCTGCCGAGGCAGCCGTTTTGCTTGGTAGAAACTGGCGAGATTAACCGCGCAGAGCGGCGATCCGCTGCTCGATGGGCGGGTGGCTCATAAACAGCTCGCTCATGGAGCGCTTGCCGTTGATGCCAAAGGCCATCATGGAGCCTTCCAGCTGCGGCTCGGCACCGCGGGAGAGGCGCTCAAGGGCGGCGATCATCTTGTCACGACCGGCCAGCTTGGCGGCACCGGCATCGGCGCGGAACTCACGCTGACGGCTGAACCACATGACGATGATGGAGGCGAGCACGCCAAACACCATCTCCAGCACGAACACGGTGATCATGTAGGCAAAACCGCCAGTGCTGCTGCTCTCTTCATCGTTGTTGGAGCTGAAGAAGTTGCTGATAACGCCAGCCACGATGCGGGCGAAGAACATCACGAAGGTGTTCACCACCCCCTGGATCAGGGTCAGGGTCACCATGTCGCCGTTGGCCACGTGACTCACCTCGTGGGCCAGCACCGCTTCGGCCTCGTCGCGGCTCATGCTGTAGAGCAGGCCGGAGGAGACAGCCACCAGCGAATCATCGCGGCGAGCACCGGTAGCAAACGCGTTCATCTCGGGAGAGTCGTAGATCCCCACTTCCGGCATCTGGATCCCGGCTTCACGGGCCTGACGGGCCACAGTGCTCACCAGCCAGTGCTCGGTCTCGTTGCGGGGCTGCTCGATCACCTGGACGCCATAGCTGCGCTTGGCCATCCACTTGGACATCAGCAAGGAGATAAAGGAACCGCCAAAACCGAACACGGCACAGAAGACCAACAGGCCGGAAATGCTGGACTTGTTGATACCCAGAACCGAGAACAGGATATTGAGTACCACCCCCAGCACCAGCATGACGGCCAGGTTGGTCACCAGGAATAGTATTATTCGCTTCATATTGACTCCTTGTGAGAATAACGGACATGGCCGGGGTTCATTGAACCTCCCTATCACCATGTTATGGATGGCATTTTAGGGAGATTCGATGAATGTTCGCTGAATATGCCGTCACAGCAGTGGCGAGATATCGAGTCGGCCCTGCAGGTTAGCTTCAAACGGATTGTTTATAAAGGGAATTTCCCCCAGAAAGGGCGCCGGCAACAAGCCCCTGAGGGTGTCCAGATTTTCCTGATAGTGGCTCATCGAGCTGTGCAGCCGATTAATAACCCAGCCTGCGACCGGCAGCTGATCGTTGCGGATGGCGGCAAAGGTGAGCAGCGCATGGTTGAGGCAGCCAAGCTTGGCCCCCACCACCAGAATCACCGGCATGTTCTCCTGCTTCACCCAGTCTGACAGCAGGTGCTTGCGATCCAGCGGCAGATACCAGCCCCCCGCCCCCTCGACGATGGCAAGCTCGGCCCCCGTTTGTTCAATCTTGCGCAGCCCCTCGCTCAGCCCCTGCAGGCTGATGGGCTGGCGCGCCTCGCTGGCCGCGATGTGCGGCGCAATCGGCGGCTCGTAGGCATAGGGGTTGACCGTCTCGTAGGGCAGCGGCAAGCTCGCCGCCTCCTGCAACAGGACGGCGTCGAGGTTGCGCAGCCCCTCGGGCGTGCGGGCACATCCGGCCGAGACCGGCTTGTAACCCGCACACTTGATTCCCTGTGCGCTGAATTCCCGCAGCAGGGTGCGCGCCACCAGCGTCTTGCCTGCGTCCGTGTCGGTGCCGGTGATAAAGAATGACTTCATAATGCTCTCTCCTTGGCAGGAGAGGGCCCAACGCGCCCCTCCCCCTCATACTCTGGCTGGTTCAGCAAGGTTTGCCGAGCCGGCCCAGACAGACCCGGTAACTGGCCACCAGCTGGCCATCGGGCTGACGAAATGCTTCATACGCCTGAGCCAGCCGCTGCAATCTGGCGCGACCGCTCAGTCCAGCCGGTGCACAGCGGGCACACTCATCATTGATCTGATTTGCCCCGATCCCCTTGAGATCGCGCAACAACTGCGGCAATTCAAGATAGGCAAGATCCCAGTTTCTGCACTCAAGCCCCGGGGCAATGGCGCCCGCCGATAACAACGCCTGCTCCAATTGTGGCAGGCCAAGGAAGCGGTTGACATGGGCTCGGCCATCTACTTGCTGCCAGGCTGCGCGTAGTTGCCAGAGCGATTCATCGAGCAGGGTGGAAAAGAAGATCTGGCCACCGGGTTTGACCACTCGCAGCAGCTCGGCGAAGGCCTGCGCCGGTCGCTCGCACCACTGCAGCGCGAGGCTGGAGAATACCCAGTCAAAGGCGTTGTCGGCAAAGGGGAGCTGCTCGGCATCGCCGCATACCAGTCGGGCGCCGCTGCCACGCAAGGCCGCCTGCTCCAGCATGCCGGGAGCGAGATCCAGCCCGGTCAGCCCGGCGCAGCGGGTGGCAAGATGAGGCAGGAAGAAGCCGGTGCCGCAGCCCAAATCGAGCCCACAGCCCCGACGCTCCTCACATACACCAGCCGCGCTCATCAGCTCGAGCAGCGCCAGCCCCACCTCCTGCTGGAAGCGGGCGTGGGCGTCGTAGTGACGAGCCGCCGCCCCGAAACGACGGGCGAGCTGCGCCTTGTCCACCGTTTGAAAACGCTCAGCCATGGCAAGCCTCCCCAACCGTTGTTGCAGCAGGGCTGGCACCCAAGGCATCAAGCAGGCGATCCACATCCTGCTCGCGGTGGGCTGCACTCAGCGTAATGCGCAGCCGGGCCGTACCGACCGGCACCGTGGGCGGGCGGATGGCGCCAGCCCAGACGCCGCGATCCCGCAGTCGCTTGGCCAGTTGCAAAGCAGCAGAGCTCTCCCCCACCAGCAGCGGCTGGATGGGGGTATTGCTGGCCCCGAGTTGCCAACCCAGCGCCTGCGCCCCTTGCCGGAAGCGGGCGATCAGCTTACCAAGATGGGCGCGGACCTCATCGGCGGCGCGTACCAATTCGATGCTCTTGCTGACCGCGCAAGCCTGCGCCGCCGGCATATGGGTGCTGTAGACATAGTGGCGGGCAAAATTGACCAGATACTCCACCAGCTCGCGGCTGCCGCCGACAAAGGCACCGGCGACGCCAAGCGCCTTGCCGAAAGTGCCCATCTGAATGTGTACGCAGGCCGGGTTAACCCCTTGTGCGGCCAGCGTGCCGCGCCCCTCGGGCCCCAGCACGCCGAGACCATGGGCGTCGTCGATCATCAGCCAGTTGCCGCTCCGGGCTGCCAATGCCACGAGTTCACCCCAGGGGGCCTGATCCCCGTCCATGCTGAACACCCCTTCCGAAACAATCAGTCCGCGATTTGGCTCAAGCTGCCGTTCAAGGGCCGCCATATCGTTGTGGGCAAAGCGCTTCATCTTGCAGGGGAGCTGGCTGCCCATCTCCTGCAGGGAGGCGTGGTTGAGTTTGTCCTGCCACAGCAGGTGTTCCTTGCCAAGCAGCGCTTTGAGCACCGCCTGATTGGCTGAAAAACCGCAGTTGAAGAGCAGCACCGCCTCCACCCCCAACCACTCGTCCAGGGTTTCCTCAAGCTCTTGGTGGGCACGGCTGTACCCGGTCACCAGCGGCGAGGCGCCGGAGCCCGCGCCATAGCGCTCAATCCCCTCTTTGAAGGCGGTCTTGATGGCGGGATGATCCGCAAGCCCCAGATAGTCGTTGGCGGAAAAGTTGAGGTAGTCGCACCCCGCCACCCTGAGCCGCCCGCAACTCGCCCCGTCGGTCGCGATGCGGTTGCGCAGCAGACCCGCCTGTTCGCGCTCGGCCAGCGCAACGCCCAACCCAAAGGGGCCCGTTACTGCAGGGCCGTTCATGACTGCGCGGCCCCGGCTCGAGGGCGGGTAGCGTCATAAAAGAGATCGCTTGGTTCGCTCTGGCGGCTCACCTCGGCCAGCAACTCCTCTTCTTGAACCTGATCCGGCTTCTGGGCCCGCTGGGCGGGACGAATGCCGAGCCGCTTGAACAGCTGCATATCGCTGTTTTCGTCCGGGTTGGGGGTGGTCAGCAGTTTGCAGCCATAGAAGATGGAGTTGGCGCCCGCCATAAAGCACATGGCCTGCATCTGCTCGTTCATCTTCTCCCGCCCGGCGGAGAGGCGCACATGGGAGGTCGGCATCATGATCCGCGCCACGGCGATGGTGCGGATAAATTCGAACGGGTCGAGGTTCTCCTGATCCTCCAGCGGCGTCCCCTTCACCTTGACCAGCATGTTGATGGGCACACTCTCGGGGTGGCGCGGCAGGTTGGCCAGCGCCATCAAGAGGCCCGCCCGATCTTTCGCCTGCTCACCCATGCCGACGATGCCGCCGGAGCAGACCTTCATGCCGGCGCTGCGCACATGTTCCAGCGTATCGAGCCGATCCTGATAGGTGCGGGTGGAGATGATCTCGCCGTAAAACTCCGGCGAGGTGTCGAGGTTGTGGTTGTAGTAATCAAGCCCCGCGGCCCCCAGACGCGCCGCCTGATCGGCGGTGAGCATCCCGAGCGTCATGCAGGTCTCCATCCCCAGCCCGCGCACCTCCTCGATCATCCGGATGATGTAGGGCATGTCCTTCTCTTTGGGGTTGCGCCAGGCGGCCCCCATGCAGAAACGGGACGAGCCGTTGGCCTTGGCTTCGCGGGCCCGCTCCAGCACCTTCTCCACCTCCATCAGCCGTTCGGCCTCAAGACCAGTGTGATAACGGGCGCTCTGGGGGCAGTATTTGCAATCTTCCGGGCAGGCACCGGTCTTGATGGAGAGCAAGGTGCTCACCTGCACTTCGTTCGGGTCAAAGTGGGCGCGGTGGACACTCTGAGCCTGAAACAGCAGATCGTTGAATGGCAGGGCAAACAGGGCCTGAACCTCGGCGAGCGTCCAGTCATGACGAAGGGCGTGACCGCCCGTAGTGAGAGCATTCATACATGGCTTCCGGTTGTTATTGGTGGGATCCTGCGCCCGCGTTCCTTGCAAAAGGTCTTTGCAAGAGGTCCTTGCAAGAGCGTGAGCGCAAAACCCGCTGCCGAGCTCGTGCGAATAGTGATCTGCGCAGAGCCAAGTGGCTGAAATTGTTGGCTAGTGTAGAGAGCCCGCGTAGACTGTCAACACCGACCAGATCAAACGAATTGACAATAGAACAACAAATGACCAACCAAGAATTCGACCTGCACCATGTGTGGCACCCCTACACATCTCTCACTCACCCCCTGCCCTGCTATGAAGTGGCCAGCGCCAAGGGGGTGAAGATCACCCTCAGCGATGGCCGTGAACTGGTGGATGGCATGAGCTCCTGGTGGGCTTGCGTGCACGGCTATCAGGTGCCGGAACTGGACGCCGCCGCCACCACCCAGCTCGGCAAGATGTCCCACGTGATGTTTGGCGGCCTCACCCACGCCCCGGCGGTCGAGCTCTGCCGCAAGCTGGTGGAGATCACTCCGAAGGGGCTGGATCGGGTCTTTCTGGCGGATTCCGGCTCGGTAGCGGTGGAAGTGGCGCTCAAGATGGCGCAGCAGTACTGGCACGCCAAAGGGACGCCCAAGGCCAAATTTGTCGCCCTGCGCAGCGGTTATCACGGCGACACCTTCGGCGCCATGAGCGTCTGCGACCCGGATGGCGGCATGCACGAGCTCTACAAGGGATTCCTGCCCGAACATCATTTTGTCGAAGCGCCGAGCTGTCGCTTCCACGCCGAGTGGGACGAGCAGTGCGTGGTGGAGCTGGCCACACTCATGGCCGATAACCACGAGGAGATCGCCGCCATCGTGCTTGAGCCCATCGTGCAAGGGGCTGGCGGCATGCGCTTCTACCATCCCCGCTATCTGCAGTGGGTACGCGCCCTGTGCGACGAATTCGGCGTGCTGCTCATCGCCGACGAAATTGCCACCGGCTTTGGCCGCACCGGCCAGCTGTTTGCCTGCGACTGGGCCGGCATCACTCCCGACATCATGTGTCTGGGCAAGGCGCTGACCGGCGGCTATCTCACCCTCTCGGCGACCCTCACCACCGAGCATGTCGCCCGCACTATCTGTGACGGCAAGGCAGGAGTCTTTATGCACGGCCCCACCTTTATGGGCAATCCGCTCGCCTGCGCGGTGGCCAACGCCTCCATCGAGTTGCTGCTCGCCTCGCCGTGGCAAGAGCGGGTGCGCGCCATCGAACATCAACTGCGTACCGAACTGGTGGAGCTGACCCTCAACCCGGCGGTCGCGGATGTGCGGGTGCTCGGTGCCATCGGGGTGGTGGAGATGAAGAAGCGGGTTGACGTGGCGCGCATCCAGCGCAAGTTTGTCGAACTGGGCGCCTGGATCCGCCCCTTTGGCAAACTGGTCTACCTGATGCCTCCCTTCGTTATCACCCCCGAAGAGCTGCGGGTATTGACCGGTGCCATCAGCCAGGCGATTGCCGAGGGCGAGTTTTAAACATCATCGCGGGCGGCCTCACCGGTCGCCCGTCAGTGGCATCCCCATTTGATATATAAAGAGGGCAAGTTTATGCACCTCACATCCCGTTCACTTGCCGGAATGTGAGCAAAACACCAGACCTGAGGCGCCAAGAGGGGTAGACTGCTGCGGTTTTACCATCAAGAAAGATTGCCCATGCGCCTCTCCATTGCTGCCAAAATCAACTTTTTCCTGCTCTTCATCTTCTCCATGGTACTGGTCTTCTCCGCCGCCTATCAGGCGGTGCGCGAGCGCGATCTCATCCTGAGCCTCATCAAGGAGCAGAGTCAGGAGCAGACCGAAGCCTACTTCGACGGCCTCAACATGCTGATGCTGACCGGTAAGATGGATGCCCGCGACACCCTGCGCGCCAAGTTTCTCGAGCACGCTCATGTGGAGGATGCCCGCATCGTCCGTGGCGACGCGGTAAGCAAACAGTTCGGGCCGGGACGCCCCGCAGAGCAGGGCAAGGATGACTATGACCAGCTGGCGCTGGCGGGTAAAGGGAGCCTGGAGGTGGTGCACAACGGCATGCACAGCCGGCTGGTAGTGACCCGTCCGCTGCTGGCCAAGAAGGATTTTCGCGGCACCGACTGCACCAGCTGCCATCTGGTACCGGAGAATACCGTGCTCGGCGCAGTCCGTTTTGATTACTCTCTCGACTCCCTCTTTACCCGGGTCGAGCAGAATATCCTCACCTCGGCGCTGATCCTCACCGGTATCTTCGGGCTGGGACTGCTGCTGACCCTCTGGGTCATCCGCACCTGGATCGTCCGCCCCCTCAACCAGCTGACCCGCTCGATGGAAGAAGCCACCGACATGCATGACTTCGGCCACCGGCTGGAGGGAGACGATGGCGACGAGATTGGCCGGCTGGCGCTGGCCTACAACCAGATGCTCGACAGCGTGGAGCGCCAGCTTGGCAAGCGTCCCGCTTGCAGCAAACGGGATCATGAACAGACCCGAACTACGGGCCAACCAGAAGACTAGAGATAGTAGAAGAGCAGGCTGGCGATAAGGATAAGCAGGAGGATCGCCAGATGGACGTGCCGGGCATCCTCCCGGCGGCGATGGCGCTTGCGGCCAACAAATAGCGCAACCAGGGTCAGCAGGCAGCAACCCCACAGCCCGTGCAGCAGCCAGGGGGTAAAAACCGGATCCCATCCGGCCCGCACGCTCTCGCCGCCATAGACCAGAAAACCGTAGGCTCGCTCGGGGCGGGCGTGGTGATAGATAGAGAGCAGCACGATAAAGCCACCCCAGCAGAGCAGTACCAGCCCCTGCAACAGCCGTGTCAGCCAATCGGGCCCCTGCCGCCGATCTTTCACTCGCCTCTCCTGCCCCGCGACCCCATATCGGGTGAACCATGCCGAAAACCCCACCAGAGTCCGACATTTTTGCTTGTTTATCAAACCCGCGCGGGTAAGATTAACGGCTTAGTCTGCCATCATGGGCCAATGATTGCCCGGGCCAGACCCATAGCGCTGCAAAGAACAAGCTGGAGACAATATTTCGATGACGCACGCATCCGTAGTTGATGTGCTGACCGGTAAACATGCGGTTGGCACCACCCTGACTGTACGAGGGTGGATCCGGACTCGCCGTGATTCCAAGGCGGGGATCTCATTTTTGGCCATTTCCGATGGCTCCTGTTTCCATCCGGTACAGGCCGTCGTCCCCAATACCCTGGCCAATTACGAGAATGAAGTGCAGCGTCTGACCACAGCTTGCTCCGTGGAAGTGACTGGCGTCGTGACCGAATCTCAGGGCAGCGGCCAGGCGTTCGAACTGCAGGCCACCGAAGTCAAGGTTGTCGGCTGGGTCGAAGATCCGGACACCTACCCGATGGCCGCCAAGCGCCACAGCATCGAGTACCTGCGTGAACAGGCTCACCTGCGCCCGCGCACCAACATCGTTGGCGCCGTGACCCGGGTTCGTCACTGCCTGGCTCAGGCCATCCACCGCTTCTTCCACGAAGAGGGTTTTGTCTGGGTAGCGACCCCGCTCATCACCGCCTCTGACACCGAAGGTGCCGGCGAGATGTTCCGCGTCTCTACCTTGGACATGGAAAACCTGCCGCGCACCGACGCCGGCAAGGTGGACTACAACGAAGATTTCTTCGGCAAAGAGGCCTTCCTGACCGTATCCGGCCAGCTGAACGCCGAAACCTATGCCTGTGCCCTCTCCAAGGTCTACACCTTCGGCCCGACCTTCCGCGCCGAAAACTCAAACACCAGCCGTCACCTGGCCGAGTTCTGGATGGTGGAGCCGGAAGTGGCTTTCAACAATCTGGAAGATAACGCCGCGCTGGCCGAAGCCATGCTGAAGTACGTCTTCAACGCCGTACTGACCGAGCGCCGCGACGATCTGGAGTTCTTTGCCCAGCACGTGGACAAGGATGCCATCGGCCGTCTGGAGCGTTTCGTCTCCTCCGACTTCGCCCAGATCGACTACACCGACGCCATCGAAGTGCTGCAGAACTGCGGCAAGAAGTTCGAGTTCCCGGTCTCCTGGGGTATCGACCTCTCCTCCGAGCACGAGCGCTATCTGGCCGAGGAGCACTTCAAGTCTCCGGTAGTCGTGAAAAACTACCCGAAAGATATCAAGGCCTTCTACATGCGCCTCAACGACGACGGCAAGACCGTTGCCGCGATGGACGTACTGGCTCCGGGGATCGGCGAGATCATCGGTGGCTCCCAGCGTGAAGAGCGTCTGGAGGTGCTGGATGCCCGCTTGGCCGAGATGGGCCTGAAGCAGGAAGATTACTGGTGGTATCGCGACCTGCGTCGCTACGGCACCGTGCCGCACTCCGGTTTCGGTCTGGGCTTCGAGCGTCTGGTGGTCTACGTGACCGGTATGGGCAACGTCCGCGACGTGATCCCCTTCCCGCGTACCCCGCGTACCGCCGAGTTCTGATAACGACAACCTGTCGCACAGATCTGAAAAGCCGACCTTCGGGTCGGCTTTTTTATTGCCCGCTTTATGGCGATACTCAGGATCAATCGGCACAAGGGATCTGTAGCCCATGGGATATCGTCTGCTTCTGTTACTGTTACTGCTCTCTCCCCTGCGGCTTATGGCCGAAACCGTCCGTCTGACCACGCTGGAGTGGCCCCCGTTTACCACCCAAAGCCTGCCCGATGGCGGCCTCACCGGTCATATCGTCAAGCGCGTCTTTGCCGAGGCGGGGCTGGAGGTGGAGTTCGATTTTTTCTCCTGGCAGCGGACGGTGTGGCTCGCCTCCGATCCGGCCCACGGCTATATCGGCTACTTCCCCGAGTATCTGGCCGACAACCAGAGCGACAAGTGGCGCATCTCCGCCAGCGTGGGGGACAGCGTGCTGGGGCTGGCGCAGAAGGCGGGCAAGCCCATCCCCTGGCAACGGCTTGAGGATCTGGTGCCCTACCGGATCGGCGTGGTGGCGGGCTACGTCAACACCCGGGAATTTGACGCCATGATGGCGAGCCAGCAGCTCCACACCTTTGCCGTGGATGGCGATCATCTCAACCTGCGCAAGCTGCAGCGCGACCGGCTCGATCTCGCCGTCATCGACCGGGATGTCTTCTATTGGCTGATCCGCCACGATGACAAGCTCCATCCCGAGCAGCTCCAGTTCAATCCGAAGATCCTCGAGCACAAGAGCCTGCACATCATGTTCCGCCCCGATCAGCAGGCATTGCAACAGCGGGTGGACAAGGCACTGGCCAGACTCGATATCCTGAAACTGAGCGAGGAGTACCAGCGCCGCTATCTAGCCGATAAATAAGGACTCTTTCGGAATGAGCGGCAAAAGGCCGCCACTGCCGAAAAAAACATCCGAAGAGCCCCCTTTTTACCCCTCTTGTCCTCCTGCCAACCATCTGCAACCCGTTTTCATTTGTCTCCCTTCTTCCATGCTTTTACACCACCCCATCGGGCAAGCTGCCCCTGCTTAAGGGATGGCAACCGGATGAAAAATGATGGATTTGTTATTAGGTGGTTTTTAAGTGGTTTAATCAAAAATTCATCGAGTTATTGAAGTAACTCAATTTTTTCACTTTTGCAGGGGAGCAAAATAATAACTAACCCTTTTGGGCTAATTAAAAACAGACAATGACAATTCATGGTTCAGGCTACCCGCGGCAACATGGGTTGAATCACACGAGGTAATGGAATGATCTTGATGGAATTTTTGGTGGTACTCGGCTGCTTGCTGCTCGGTACCCGCTTTGGTGGCATGGGGCTTGGTCTCATCAGTGGTATTGGTCTCTTCCTGCTGACCTTCGTTTTCGGTCTGGTTCCGGGCGAACCGCCGGTGCAGGTAATGCTGACCATTCTGGCGGTGATCGGTTGTGCCGCCACCCTGCAGACCGCCGGCGGTCTCAACCTGATGATGCAGGTAGCCGAGCGTCTGCTGCGCCGTCACCCGCAATACATCACTATCCTGGCACCGCTCACCACCTGGACCCTCACCTTCCTGTGTGGTACCGGCCACGTGGTCTACACCATGTTCCCCATCATCGCCGACATCGCGCTGCAGAAGAACATCCGTCCCGAGCGCCCGATGGCTGTCGCCTCCGTTGCTTCCCAGATGGCCATCTGCGCTTCACCGGTATCGGTTGCCGTGGTCTCCATGGTCTCCATTCTGGCGGCTGGCCACGGTATCGGTCAGGCCTATGGTCTGCTCGACATCCTGATGGTCGCCATCCCCTCCTCCCTGACCGGTGTCATCGTGGCAGCCCTGTGGAGCCTGCGTCGCGGCAAGGATCTGGACAAGGATGAGGAGTTCCAGGCCAAGATCCAGGATCCGGAGCAGCGCGCCTTCATCTACGGTGGTGGCGAGACCCTGCTCAACACCAAGTTCCCGAAAGAGGCCTACTGGTCTACCTGGATCTTCTTCGCCGCCATCGCTGCCGTGGTGCTGCTGGGTGCCGATGAGGCGCTGCGTCCCGTCTTCACCATCAAGGACAAGACTGGCCCGCTCTCCATGAACCTGGTGATCCAGATGATGATGCTGATCGCCGGTGCCATCATCCTGATGCGCTGTAAGGTCAAGCCGGGCGAGATCGCCAACGGCGCCGTCTTCAAGGCCGGCATGGTCGCCATCTTCTCCGTATTCGGGGTTGCCTGGATGAGCGAAACCTTCTTCCAGGCCCACATGCCGCTGCTCAAAGAGACCCTGGCCCACGTGGTACAGGCCCAGCCCTGGACCTACGCGCTGGTGCTGTTCCTTATCTCCAAGCTGGTGAACAGCCAGGCCGCCGCCCTCACCGCCATCGCCCCCATGGGTCTGGCACTGGGTGTGGAGCCGAAACTGCTGATCGCCTTCCTGCCGGCAAGCTACGGCTACTTCGTGCTGCCGACCTACCCGAGCGACCTGGCCTGTATCGGCTTTGACCGCTCCGGTACTACCCGCATCGGCAAGTTCATCATCAACCACAGCTTCATCATTCCGGGGCTGATCGGGGTGGTGACCTCCTGCTCGCTGGGCTTTATCCTGACCAGCATCCTGCTCTGACCGGCGATCGCTGATCAATCACTGCCACAGGCCCCCGCACGGGGGCCTGTGCTTTTGTGGCGCACACCATACTGCTTTGCCAACCGCCCGCACTCTGGGTAGCATGACCCCTCTTTTCTTTGCGGAATCTTCCCCATGTCTCGCGTCATCGTGCTCTGGAGCGGCGGCAAGGATGCCATGCAGGCCCTCTGCCATGCCCGTGAAGCGGGCCATCAGGTGGTGGCACTGGCTACCTTTGCCCCCCCTGCCCCCCGCTTTCTGGCCCATCCCCTGTCGCAAGTACGTCGGCAGGCGGCAGCCCTCGCGCTGCCCCATCTGCTGGTCACCATAGAGGCGCCGTTCGATCTCGGCTATGAGCGGGCGCTGGCCAAGCTTAAGGAGGAGTGGCAACTCGATGGGGTAGTCACCGGCGATATCGACAGCGTGGGCGGCGCGCCTAACTGGATCCGCGAGCGCTGCCGCCCGCTTGGTCTCACCGTGCATACGCCGCTCTGGCAGCTATCCCGCGAGGCGCTGCTGGCGGATCTGCTGGCCCGCGGCATCGTCGCCCATCTCTCCTGCGTCGATACCCGGGAGCTGGCCCCCGAGTGGGTGGGACGCACGCTCGATGCCACTACCCTCGCCGAGTTGCAGCAGCTGGCGACAAGCCAGGGCTTCGATGCCTGCGGCGAGCAGGGGGAATACCACACCATGGTGACCGACGGCCCGGGCTTTGCGGCGCCGCTGAAACTCGGCCACTGGCAGCTTGCCCGTCAGGAGCAGCTTGCCTATCTGCTGGAGGATGAGGGTTGAGGGTGCAAGAAAAACTGCTCTGCGGGATGAATCTTCGCAGGCACGGCAGATAAAAAACGGGAGGCAATGGCCTCCCGTTTTGCTTGTCCTTAACGCCGACCTATTTGGCCAGCTTGCCCAGCACCCGCTTCAGCAGGCGGATGCGCGGCTCGATGCTGTCGAGCAGCAGGAACTCCGCCTCCGAGTGGAAACCGCCGCCCATGGGGCCGAAGCCATCCAGCGACGGCACACCCGCCGCTGCGGTAAAGTTGGCATCCGAGCCGCCACCGGCCTCCAGCCAGTTGAAGGTGATCCCCTCCTCCTTGGCTGCCGCCTCCACCAGCGCCATCACGGCCTCGGTGTCGCCACTCGGGCGCATCGCCGGCTTGAAGGTCTGGCGATCCACCTCGACCCGACAGCCCGCAAGGAAGGGGTTATTGGCCATAAAGGTGAGCCGCTCGTGCACCGCTGCGGCCTCTTCGTTGCTCCAGAAGCGCAGATCGACGATCGCCTCGGCAAAGTCGGGCACCACGTTGACGCCGGTGCCGCCCTGCACCACCCCCACGTTCATGGTGGTGCCGGTCTCCATATTGACCTGTTCGTTGATGGCCAGCACCCAATGAGCGAGCTCCGTGATGGCGGAGACCCCTTCGGTCAGCGCCGAACCGGCGTGAGAGGCCTTGCCGTGGAAAGTAATACGGTACTTGGCATTGCCCTTGCGGGCGCTGATGAGATCGCCGCTCGGGCGCGCCGCTTCGGCCACCAGCACGCAGCCGCTCTGCCTGGCTTTTTCCACCAGCCAATCTTTGGACCAGGGGGAACCAATCTCCTCGTCGCAGTTGCAGCAGACCAGCACCTTGAGCTTGGCCAGCTGCGCCGGATCCATCTCTTTCAGGGCATACCAGGTGGAGAGCAGGCCGCTCTTCATGTCCGAGACGCCGGGGCCAAAAGCCTGATTGCCTTCAATCTTGAGCGGGCGCTTGGCCGCCGTCCCCTCGGGGAAGACGGTGTCCATGTGGCCCACCAGCATCACATCGTAGTGATCGGCCCCCGGGGCATTGGTTGCCTCAAGGCAGGGGCCGCACTCGGCGGCGAACTGGTGACGAGTCACCTGCCAGCCGATGGCCTCATATTTCTCGGTCATGATGTCGGCCACTTTGGCCACCCCGGCCGGGGTGCGTGTACCGCAATCGAGATTGATGAGCGGGGCCAGATCGGCCAGATAGGTATCGAGGGAAAACGGGCCCGTGAGGTTGGTCATTATCTTCTCCATGAAACAATCTGCGATAAAAGCAGCTTGTTTTTGCAACAATGCGGAACGGCGGGCTGTTACACCCGCCTTGCCAACAGCGGTCGACACCAGCCCGAACCGGGTGGCCGACCGCCCTGTAAACCACAGCTTTTACATGAACAGCAGATAGTTGAGGGTCAATGCCGTCACCAGCGCCCCCGCCATGGGCACGCAGGTGCGCTTGACCACCACGAAGGGGGAGACCTTGGCGATGCCCGCACAGGCGATCAGCACTGCCGCAATCGGGGAGACGGTGCGGCCGATACTGGAGGCGAGCTGCATCGGCAGCAGCATGGTCACCGCCGGTACGCCGAACTTGGCTGCCACGGCAGGAGCCAGAGTCGAGAAGCTGAGGAACGCCGCGTTGCCGGAGCCCATGATCACCGCTGCCACCATGATGAGGCCCACCATCACCAGGGTCATCAGGCCGCTGCCGATACCGGCATTGCTGGCTGAGTGCAGCAGGGTATCGATGGCGCCGATGGCTTTGAGAGATTCGGCAAACAGCTCGGCACAGACGATCAGCGCCACCACAGGGCCAAACACCTTGCCCATGCCGTCGAGGAAGCTCGACAGCCCGGCAAAAGTGGTGCGCACCGAGCGGGTACGCAGCAGCTCACACAGCATGCCGATAAAGACCGACAGCAGCATGGCCACTTCCACACTGACGCTGATGGTGGTCACCAGCAGTTTGGAGAAGGTCATCATCAGTACGAAGGGGATGATGGGCAGCAGGGCATACCAGGTGGGCGCCGCTACCGCGTCGGTGCCCTTCTCATCCAGCTCGGCGTGTTCGCCGCGATGCAGGGCCGGATCCCAACCATCCTTGCGGTCACAGTGCCGCTGCCAGAAGAAGTGCAGCACCATGGTCACCAGCAGCATGGGAGCCACCAGCCAGATCTGGTAGTCAACGAAATAGCTGGTGGGATCCATGCCGGATTGGCCGGCGGAGAAGATAGCGTTGGTCTGGGTCGGGCTAATCTCGAACGCCTGGGAGGTGGCGATGACGCCGCAGGCGGAGGCCGGGCTGATACCGAGGTTGCGCATCACCGGATACATGGTGACCATCAACAGCAGACCAAGGCCGGTGGCGGAGGTGACGAACAGGGAGACAAAGACCGCCACCAGATAGCAGATGGAGAGCATCAGGTAGCTGGACTGAATGCCTGCCACCGGTTTGACCGCCACCCGCACCAGCGCCTGGGAGGCACCGATATGGGACATGTAGGTGGCAAAACCGGCCACCGCCATGATGGTGAGGCCGAGGCCCGCCGCACGGTAGGAGAAGATCCCCTTGAACACTTCGAACAGATCGAATAGGGCGAAGCCGGTGCTCTTGTCAGCGGGCAGAATGGGGTGCAATCCCAGCCAGTAGGCCAGGGTGAAAATGGCCATACCGGCCAATGCCAGCACCGCCTGCGGGTTGTAATCCTTGATGATGCCGTAGACCACGGCCACCAGTACGAGCAAGACGAAGACGAGTTCCAATATTCACTCCTGATAAATTTATCGAAGAGCGAAATCTAGTGATCTGACCAGAACTTGCCTTTGATCCCCATCAATAAAGGGGCCATCACCGTCATCAGACAGCATAATATGTCGAGCAGGTAACACTTTTTCATCATTCACACTACCGAGAACCGTTTTACACGGTTTAATCGGGAATTGTGTAACGCGACTCCCCTCTTTTTTGCGTTGGATCAACATAAGCCGCCCCCGAAGCGGCCAAGATGCGCATCGACAAGAGCGACCATTTCGCGCCGGAGAGAGTTATGACAAACCAAGCCACCGCAGGTGTCTCGACCTGCGATTATCAGCTGTGGGATATCCTCGTCGAGTCTGCAAAGGAACGCACCACCATTCGTTACTCCAAACTGGCCAAACTGGCCGGACTGGAGCAGCGTCAGGACGAACTGCGCACCCTGCTGCAGCGCGTTCGCATGTACTGCACCGAAAACCATCTGCCAATCCTCTCCGCCATCGTGGTGGACGATGTGGGCAAATACAGCGGCCTCTCCTCCAGTCTGCCCGACGCCCCCTGGGAGCGCGCCCGGGTTTTTGATCACCCCTGGCATCCGCTGCACTGATCCCGGCTGCCCCCGGCAGCACAGAAGAGACACTCTTCTGCCTCTCCAGAGCGCGCCACCCGGCGCGTTCTGGCTATCTGGCTCCCCGCTTTTCCTCCTCTCGCCCCCTTCCGACAGCGCCATCAGCGTTGCCATGGGATCGCCACAATGCCAGAATCGGGCCCTTGCACTCTGTTGATTCGGATTTTCGGGCGTAGCCCATGGCTAGCGCCCACAAGAGAAGGACTCCCTATGGCCACCACCCTCTATGGCATCAAGAACTGCGAGCAGTTTTTTATGAAAGAACCAAAAAAAAGCTCAAGTTACCCTTGAGCTTCACAAACAGTATTTGTAGAAACTATTTCGTTCAGCGAATCATTCTGAGGTGGTGCAACTAACCCCCCCGTTCCTCTCAACACAATTAGTTTGAGATGTACGTCGATTTTTTTGAGCCTCAACACTCTCCCTTTGTTGATCTAGGCGAATATTGTGAATAACTTCAGCATCATACGATATTTTTTGACATTCATCTTTTTTAGGTTCGGTTGTATTAAAAGCTTTTGTATATGCCTCTTGTTCCAAAGCGTTATCAATATATTTCACATACCAAGATATATCTGACGTGTATAATCCGAACTGTTGTGGCGATAAGTATTCTTTGCATATCTCCAACGTTTTTGCATATTGCCCCAATGCAGCTGCTGACTCAGGGGAAGAAATATAATCCTTACCTAGGACACCTTCCGTAGCCCCCTTTACATATGAATCAACAAACCCAGATGCACACCCTTGAGTAAACAGTGCATACAATATTGCCAATATGGCTCGACTATTTACAATCCAATTTGCTGCCATTTATTCTCCCACTGTACAATTCTTTTCTTAGCGATTGCATGGTGTTTTGAAAAGACATTGTTAGGCCGCCTACCATCATGCCCATTTAAATATTTTCCATGATGATAGGCGATGTCGTTCTTCATCCACCACATTGGTACAACATAGAAGTCAGAGTCATCGTTTGATATATCAACAAAAACCCAATACTCATCCTCATTTTTATTTTCACAACATACTTCGCCATAAGTAATCGAAGTTTGCCATGTTCCACGCATCTTAGCTCTAGTCGTAACACGGTACACTCTGCCATTATCAGAGGTAAAGACTATAGCTCGCCTATTACCAGTTTTGATTTCACAAATATCTTTAGCTCCAAGGGATTTTATTTTTTGATAAACCTTTGAAAATCCAATGTCTTTTGTTTGTTCTTTCAAAACCAACCTCCTTATCAGCTATATGACTAAGAAGTGACATGCTGTTCAACCAAGTCAAGCTATTGAGTCGGTTTTGTAACAGCAATCCGATGGATACTCGACACACTGATACCTAGCCGCTTTGCCACTGATGCCTTAGCGATGCCTTGTGATAGAAGATGCAGCACCTCCTCCCGCTTCTCCATCGCTGTCGGCTTGCGGCCCTTGTAGACCCCTTTTGCCTTCGCCAAGGCGATCCCTTCTGCCTGACGCTCTAGCATGATTTCCCGCTCGAACGTGGCGATGGCTCCGATCATGCTCAACATCAGCTTACCTGTCGGGGTAGCCGTATCGATGCCCTGATTCTGAATTTGCAATGTTACCCCTTTGACGTGTAGCTAGTCTGTGATCTCCAACAAGTGCTTTTGTTCCGAACGCGACGGACCAACCCGCATGAACTCCGAAAATCCCCTCTCGTTTTCATAAATGATGTTCACCTGTATGCTACTGACCAATGTACGGAACAGGCTGAATATCCATGGATAACATTCAAGCGCCCGAGGCCATCCTCTACGGGATTAAAAACTGCGACACCATCAAGAAAGCCCGCAAGTGGCTGGATGAGGCCGGCATCGATTACCGCTTTCACGACCATCGCGCCGATGGCCTGAGCCCGGACGATCTCGACCGCTGGCTGGCCAAGCTCGGCTGGGAGGCGCTGCTCAACAGCCGCGGCACCACCTTCCGCGCCCTGCCGGATGAGGCCAAACAGGGGCTCGACACCGCCAAGGCGCGCGCCCTGCTGCTGGAGCACCCGGCGATGATCAAGCGCCCGCTGCTGGATCGTGACGGCGAGCTGACCCTGGGTTTCAAGGCCGATCACTACCAATCCCTCTTCTCCCGTTAAGGACAACTAAGGACAACTGATGTCGGATGTCATCGCACTGGCCAAGGATCTGATCCGCCGCCCCTCCGTTACCCCGCTGGATGAAGGGTGCCAGACCCTGATGGCGGAGCGCCTCGCCAAACTCGGCTTTGTTATCGAGCCCATGGTGTTCGAAGACACCACCAACCTCTGGGCCCGCCGCGGCAGCGAGGGGCCGCTCTTCTGCTTCGCCGGTCACACCGACGTGGTGCCCGCCGGCCCGCTGGACAAATGGCACACCCCGCCGTTCGAGCCGACCATCAGGGATGGCGTGCTCTACGGCCGTGGTGCCGCCGACATGAAGGGCTCGCTGGCTGCCATGGTGGTGGCGGTCGAGCGCTTCGTGGCCGAGCATCCGGATCACGCCGGGTCCATCGCCTTCCTTATCACCTCCGATGAGGAGGGGCCCTTTATCAATGGCACCACCCGGGTGATCGATACCCTGGAAGCGCGCCACGAGAAGATCACCTGGTGCATCGTCGGCGAGCCCTCCTCCACCGCCGTGGTCGGGGATGTGGTGAAAAATGGCCGCCGCGGCTCCATCACCGGCGATCTGCTGGTGCGCGGGGTGCAGGGGCATGTCGCCTACCCCCATCTGGCGGACAACCCCATTCATAAAGCAGCGCCAGCACTGGCTGAACTGGCCGCGACCGTGTGGGATGAGGGCAACGCCTACTTCCCGCCCACCAGCTTCCAGATTGCCAACATTCAGGCGGGCACCGGCGCTTCCAACGTCATTCCGGGCGAACTGCACGTCCAGTTCAACTTCCGCTTCAGCACCCAACTGACCGACCTGGATATCCGCGAGCGGGTCGAGGCGTTGCTGGATAGACATGGTCTCGATTACCAGCTGAACTGGACCCTCTCCGGCCAGCCGTTCCTCACCGACACCGGCAAACTGCTGGCGGCGGCAGTCTCCGCCATCGAGGCGGTCAATGGCCAGCAGCCAGCCCTGCTCACCACCGGCGGCACCTCGGACGGGCGCTTTATCGCCCCCACCGGTGCCGAAGTGATCGAGCTCGGCCCGGTCAACGCCACCATCCACAAGGTGAACGAGTGCGTGAAGGCGGACGATCTGGATCTGCTGGCCGATATGTACCAAGGGGTGCTGGAGCGACTGCTGGCATGACGCAGGAACAACTGATGGGGCTCGACGAGAGCCACCTTATTGTGGTGGGGCGCGGCCCCCACCGCCTGACCCCGGCGGCGGCAGCCTCCTTCAACGACATGCAGGTGGCAGCCGCCCACGCCGGTTTCAACCTGCAACCGGCGTCCAGCTGGCGCGGTTTTGATCGCCAGCTCGCCATCTGGAATGGCAAGTGGCGCGGTGAGCGGCCGCTGCTCGATGCCAACTGCCAGCCCATCGATGCCTTGCAGCTGAACGATGAGGAGCGGCTGCACGCCATTTTGCGCTGGAGCGCTCTGCCCGGCACCAGTCGCCACCACTGGGGCACCGATCTCGACATCTATGACCCTGACTGCCTGCCCGCCGACACCAAACTGGCGCTGGAGCCCTGGGAGTATGAAGCCGGAGGCTGGTTTGCCGACTTGAGCGAGTGGCTCACCGACCATATGGGGGATTTCGGTTTCTTCCTGCCCTATGCCAAACCGGTCGGTGCAGGCAGCGGCGTCGCCTACGAGCCGTGGCACATCAGCTTCGCCCCCGAAGCGGGCGAGCAGCAGCTCGACCCGGCGGCGCTGGCACTTTGCCTGCAACAGGCGGATATTGAAGGCAAGGCGACCATTCTGGCCAATCTGGACAAGATCCTGGCTCGTTACGTCACCTTGCCATCCACTGAATTGCCCTGCGATGAAAGGAGTAGCACATGAATCTCTGGCTCTGGATAGGGCTGCCACTGCTCTTTCTGCTCGGGCTGTTTCTCAACGCCATCAAAGACATGAAACGGCTGGAGAAGCAGTTGCCCAAATACAAGGACAAGATCCGTGAAGTGAAGGACGATGACGACGACTGAGTCGTGCCATCCGGGGAGCACCAGTGTGCTCCCTTCTCTTTTTCTGCTGTTTATCTTCTCCCCTTGCCTCTACGCCCCCGGCGTCAGGTTTCCATATGACCATCACCGCCAACATCCCCTCTCACCCACTCTGCGGGGTCAGAAGATGGCGCGCGAGTGGTGAAAAAATGTCAAAAGATGCAAATTAATGCACGATTAAACCACACAAGGGGGTCTTAACTGCATATAATGTGCCTACTTTGCCGTTAGTCAGAAAGGAGTTCGCCCTTGGATGCAGTGACCATCAACAGTTTCTTTTTTGTCGGTGCCCTGTTGGTTGGAGCCAGTGTCCTGCTAAGTGCGCTCTCTTCCCGTCTCGGTATTCCCATTCTGGTCATCTTCCTCGCCGTCGGTATGCTGGCGGGGGAAGATGGCCCCGGCGGCATCCACTTTGCCGACTACTCCATCGCCTATCTGGTGGGCAACCTGGCGCTTGCCATCATCCTGCTCGACGGCGGCATGCGCACCCGGGTCTCCTCGTTCCGGGTGGCGCTCTGGCCAGCCCTGTCGCTGGCGACGGTCGGGGTAGCCATCACCACCGGCCTGACGGGGCTCGCCGCCGCTTGGCTGTTTGACCTCAACCTGATGCAGGGGATGCTGATCGGCGCCATCGTCGGCTCCACCGATGCCGCAGCAGTCTTCTCCCTGCTCGGCGGGCGCAGCCTCAACGAGCGGGTGAGCGCGACGCTGGAGATAGAATCGGGCAGCAACGACCCCATGGCGGTCTTTCTCACCGTCACCCTGATCGAGGTGCTGGCCAGCAGCCAGCAGGATCTCAACGCCGGTTTTCTGCTGCTGCAGCTCATCAAACAGTTCGGCCTTGGTGCCGGGATCGGCCTTGCCGGTGGCTGGCTGCTGTGGCGGCTGATCAACACCGCCCGCCTGGCACCGGGGCTCTATCCGCTACTCACCGTGAGCGGCGGCCTGCTCATCTTCGCCCTCACCACGGCGGTGGGTGGCAGCGGTATCCTCGCCATCTATCTCACAGGTCTCTTGCTCGGCAACCTCTCCCTGCGCAGTCGCAGCACCACCTTGTCGGTGCTGGATGGCCTGACCTGGCTCAGCCAGATCGGCATGTTTCTGGTGCTGGGGCTGCTCGCCTCGCCCCACAAGCTGCTGCCCATCGCCCTGCCGGCGCTGGCACTGGCGATGTGGATGATCCTCTTTGCCCGCCCCATCTCGGTCTGGATCGGGCTGCTGCCGTTCAAGAACTTTGCCCCGCGCGAACGCTGGTTTATCTCCTGGGTTGGCCTGCGCGGCGCGGTGCCCATCATTCTGGCGGTCTTCCCCATGATGGCGGGGCTGCCCAACGCCCAGCTCTACTTCAACGTCGCCTTCTTCGTGGTGCTGGTCTCGCTGATTTTGCAGGGCAGCTCGCTGCCGCTGGCCTCAAAACTGGCGCGGGTGGAAGTACCTGCCCCACCGTCGCCCATCAATCGCTCCGGGCTCGAGATCGATCTCGACAGCCAGTGGGAGACCTTCGTCTACCAACTGGGGGAAGAGAAGTGGTGCATCGGCTCGCCGCTGCGGGATCTGCGCATGCCTGCCGGTACTAGGGTCAGCGCCCTGTTTCGCGGCCGCGAGCTGCTCCACCCCTCGGGCAGTACCTGCCTGCAGGCGGACGATATCCTCTGCGTCATCGGCCACGAGCGCGATCTGCCCGCCCTTGGCCAGCTCTTTAGCCAGGCGCCAGAGCAGGATCTTGGCCCGCGCTTCTTCGGTGACTTCCAGCTGGATGCCGCGGCGCGACTGGTGGATCTCGCCCCTATCTACGGGCTGGATGTGAGCGAGGTGGCGGATCAGACACTGGGCGATTTTATTGCCAGCCAGCTTGGCGATAATCTGGTAGTCGGTGACAACATCGAGTGGCAGGGCCTGATCTGGACCGTGGCCGAAATGGATGAGAGCATTCCCGTCAAGATCGGGGTTCGTTTTCAGGAAGAGGATCCGGTCTAGACGACCGGCCCGTATCAAGTCCCCCAGCAAGAAGGGAGAGAGTTATGCCATATCAGAGTTTGCAGTCCGGTCTGCTGCCCCCCTCTGCCAATCTGGGGGTGATCGAGGGCTTTTTTGGCAAGGGATGGAGCTGGCAGGCCCGTGCCCGCTACGCCCAGTGGCTGCCGCGCCACGGCTACGGCTTCTATATCTACGCTCCGAAAGAGGATGGCTATCTGCGCAAGCACTGGGCCCTCCCCTGGCCCGAGCAGCAGCTGGCGGATCTCGCCGAACTGGCGCGCCAGTGCCGCGCCAACGGCCTCGCCTTCGGGGTGGGCTTGAGCCCCATGGGGGCGCATCACGACTATGATCGCAAGCGCCCGGCGCTGCTCGAGAAGGTGCGCCTTATCGATGAAGTGCTGCAGCCCGACATTCTGGCGGTACTGTTTGACGACATGAAGGGGGATACCCCGGACCTGGCCCGGCACCAGCTCACCATCGCCCACGACATTGCGGCCCACAGCAAGGCGAGCCGCCTCATTTTCTGCCCCAGCTACTACTCGACCGATCCGGTGCTGGAGAAGGTGTTCGGCGCCATGCCACCGCGCTATCTGGAGGAGATTGGCGAACAGCTCGACCGCCGTTTCGAGATCTTCTGGACCGGCCCCAAGGTCTGCTCGACCGAGTATCCGGCGGTACACCTCAAGCAGGTGACCGAGCTGCTCGGCCGCAAGCCCTTCCTGTGGGACAACTACCCGGTCAACGATGGCAGCAAGGCAAGCAGCTACCTCTATCTGCGCGCCTTCGAGAACCGCCCCGCCGAGCTGGCGGAGCTGCTCTCCGGCCATGCGGTCAACCCGATGAAGCAGGCGGCACTCTCCGCCCTGCCACTCGCAACCTTGCCGATGAGCTACAAGCTCGGCAAGCAGTATGATCCCGACAAGGCGCTGCACGCCTCCCTCAACGCCACCTGCGGCCCGCAGATCTCGGCGATGATTGAGGCCGACCTGCCGCTGTTTCAGGATCTGGGGCTGGCCCGACTCACTCCCGAGCAGATTGCCGCCCTCAAGGCGCGCTACCTGCCGTTTCGCGATCAGGCTTGCGTCGATGAAATCGTGCGCTGGCTGGACGGCGAGTATGTGTTCGACCCGGACTGCCTGACCGATTAAACCGCCCCGCGGGGCTGGAAGGAGGTTGTATGGATGCACACCTGCTTTATCAGAATCTGGCGGTGATCGCCGCCTTTTTACTGCTCTACAGCCTGATCGCGGGGCGCTTCGAGTCAAAACTGGTCAACGGCCCCCTGCTCTTTCTGCTGACCGGCTGGCTGCTGGGGCCGGGAGGGCTGGAGCTGCTCTCCCTCTCCATCGACAGCGCCGGCATCAAGCTGCTGGCAGAGCTGACTCTGGTGATCGTGCTGTTCAACGATGCCGCCAACACCAACTGGCAGGTGCTGCTGGCCAACCGCCAGCTCCCCATCCGGCTGCTGCTGATCGGCCTCCCCCTCACCCTGCTCTGTGGCGCCCTGTTTGGCCACTGGATCTTCCCCGACCTGCCGCTCCTGGAGATGGCCATCCTCTCCACCATTCTCGCCCCGACCGATGCGGCGCTCGGCAAGGCGGTGGTGAGCAATCCGGCGGTACCGGCACCACTGCGCGAAGGGCTCAATCAGGAGAGTGGCCTCAACGACGGCATCTGCGTGCCTGTGCTGCTCCTGCTGCTCGCTCTTATCGCCCCCACCGAGGAGCACACCGGCACCGCAGCGCTGGCCATCACCCTGATGCTGGAGGAGATCGGTATCGGTCTTTTGGTCGCCTTCGTGCTGACCGCCCTCACCGTCCGGCTGCTGAAAGTCTCCTATCTCAACGGCTGGCAACTGCCGCTCTGGCGTCAGCTCACCATGCCGGGGCTGGCGCTGCTCTGCTTTGCGCTGGCACAGACTCTCGGTGGCAGCGGTTTTATCGCCGCCTTCGTCGGTGGCCTGCTGATGGGACGGCGCCTTGGCGAGCACAAGCACGCCTATATGGATAGCTGCGAAGGGTATGGCGACCTGCTCTCGGTGGTGATCTGGATGGTGTTTGGCGCCACCCTGATGCCCATCCTGCCGGAGCTGCTGCACTGGCAGTTCTGGCTCTATGCGGCAGCCAGCCTCACCCTGCTGCGGATGGTGCCGGTCTGGCTGAGCCTCATCGGTACCGGCCTCAAACCGGAACTCAAGCTCTTTATCGGCTGGTTCGGGCCGCGGGGCCTTGCCAGCATCGTCTTTGCGGTGATGGTGCTGCAAAACGAGCCGGCCATTATCGGCCAGCGCCCCATCATCGCCACCGTGCTCTGCACCATCATATTGAGCGTCATCCTGCATGGCCTCACCGCCAACCCCTGGGTCGAGCGCTTCAAACCGCGCTGAGCCACCCGGCGCCCATAAAAAATGCCACCTCGCGGTGGCATTTTTCTTTGGTGGCGTGTGCCACTGATGGCTCTTACCCGAGCGCCAGCCAGACTCCCACTCCCAGCATCAGGGTACCGGCAATGCGGTTCATCAGGGTGACGTTGCCGCTCTTGGCGAGGAAGTGGCGCAGAGTACGGCCACCACTGGCGTAGAGCAGCAGGCAGGAGAACTCGATGACCAAAATCAGCGCCACCAGCGCGGTGATCTGCGGCGCCATCGGTCGGCTGGCCGAGATAAAAGGAGGCAGCAGGGAGATCATGAAGGCCCACCCTTTGGGGTTGGCGATGGCGGTGACAAAGCCCTGCAGCGCCAGCCCCATGGGGCTGCTCTGCTGCCCGGCCGCGAGATCGGCCGGAATGGCCATCTTCCCCTTGGCCTGCCACATCTGGATACCGAGCCAGATGAGATAGGCACCGCCCACATATTTGAAGGCGGCGAAGATAGCCGGGTAGTTAAGCATGATGGCCGCGACCCCGATCACCGAGAGCACCGACACCAGCCCGACGCCGATCAGCTCCCCCCACATCATGTGCAGGGTGCGGCGCACGCCAAGACTCATCCCCAGCGTCATCGCCAGAGTCATGCACATGCCCGGGGTGACGGAGACAAAGAAGAAGGTGGGGATAAAGAGCGCCAGAATGGCCGGATCAATCCAGCTGGACACGACAAACCTCCATGGCAAAACAGGGTAGCAAACGAGGATCTGGCAGCCGTAAACAGCGCCGGATTGTTATTTGAGCAAGCCTGTCATCTTGCCCATCCCGCGCTTTTCAGACAAGAAAAAACCTTTGCTTTCAGCATATTTCAGCAACAAAAGGCTGTGACACCCCCTGTCGCGGCTGTGTAAGATAACGCCTCCTTCATTTTCGGGGTTACGTCTCATATGTCATTGAATAATCTATCAATAAGAATTCAGGTACTGATACCGCTGCTGCTGGCCAGTCTGCTGATGATGGTGATGATTACCATCAGCAAACAGGGTCTGGACGAAGCCATTAGTGACATAGATGAGACGACCCAGAGCGTGGTGCGCAACAAGGACGACATTGCCAAACTGATCCACGCCACCTACCGGCTGCGCACCAGCGCCATCTACGGCCTCTACGACGCGGCCCAGTTTGCCGCCCTGCCCGCCAACCTCAACAGTGCCGAGCAGGAGATCACCACCATCCTCGGCCGTCTGGTGATCCCGGGCGCTGAGCAGGATAACCGTCAGGTGGCGGCTGCCCTGCAGGCCTACCTTGGCCACACCCGCAACAACATGCTGCCGCTGCTGACTCAAAAGCATCAGGGGGGTGGCGATGCCGCGGCGTATGAGGCCGCCCGCCTCCAGTTCCGCGAGCTGGGCGAACAGCTCATCAAAGAGATCGACACCATGTCGGCCCACATCAACCAGCTGACCCAGAGCGAGCTGGCACAGGAGCAGGCCCACTACCATGCCACCCTGCTGCGCACCCTGCTGCTCACGGCCGTCGCCCTGCTGGCGGCACTGCTGTGTGGCTGGTGGCTCTCCGGCCGCATCGTCAGCCCCATCGGCCAGCTGCAGAGCGTGATGCATGCCGTCGCGCAGGGTCGCTTCAACGTCCGCGCCAAGGTCGAGGGTGACAACGAGCTGGCCCAGCTGGCCAAGGATATCAACCTCACTCTGGGGCAGCTTGGCAGCACCATCGAAACCCTGACCGGCATCAGCAACAACGTCGCCTCCGCCGCCACCGAGCTGGCCGCGGTGATGACCCAGGCCGAAGCCAACGCCCAGCAGCAGCGCGGCGAGATTGAGCAGGTTGCCTCGGCGGTGACCGAGCTCTCCAGCACCGCCGACAACGTCAACCACAACGCCGCCGTGGCCGACGAGCTGGCGCGCGATGCCAACAGCCGGGTTGAACAGGGGCTCGCCCTGTTTGGCGAGAGCATTGCCGCCAACAGCCGGATGGCGGGCAGTCTGGAAGATGCCGCCGCCATCGTCGCTCGCCTCAAGACCCAGTCCGAGCAGATCGGCAAGGTGATTGAAGTGATCCAGGGGATCTCCGAGCAGACCAACCTGCTGGCCCTCAACGCAGCCATCGAGGCGGCCCGTGCCGGCGAAACCGGACGCGGCTTTGCCGTCGTCGCCGACGAGGTGCGGATGCTGGCGGCCCGAACCCAGGACTCCACCAAGGAGATCCAGGCCATCATCGAGCAGTTGCAGAGCCAGTCCCAATCCGCCAATCAGGGGGTTCAGGAGACGCTGGAGATCCTCGAAAACAACCAGCGCCTCTCCGCACAGGTACAGGATCTGTTGAGCGGTATCACGGGGGCGGTGCGCCAGATCAACGATGCCAACGCCCAGGTGGCTACCGCCGCCGAGGAGCAGTCCTGCGTCACTGCCGACATCAACCGCAACATCACCAACATCCACGAGATCGTGAGCCAGAGCTCCGCCGGCATCAGCCAGAGCGCCAGCGCCAGCCATGAGCTTTCGGAGCTGGCCGAGCAGCAGCGCAAGCAGCTCTCTCACTTCCAGCTCTGATACGCGGCCGGAAAGATAACAAGAGGCCTTCACAGGTCTCTGGATAACAATAAAGCCCCTTATTTTATAAAGAAGGGGCTTTATTTATTCGGCCACATATCCCTTCACACACGCCCCTTACGCCTCCATACAGTGTCAATCAACACGTTTTTCCCCTCCTCCGATAACCGTCCGAACAACGCATTACGACAGGTTTAACCACGATGTGTGGTGCAGGAGGCAGTTGTTTTAAACGCCATTTTTTGGCAGTTGGTGCCATAAGGGGCTGGGCTGTGGGGGCAAATGTGAGTATGGTAGAGGCACGTCACTCCCCCTCACGTGAGACCATCATGAGCCTGAGATTCAAGAAACCCGCTTTTATCGCCCTGGGGCTCATTGCCCTCGTTTCCGCCACCTGGCTCGACTACTACCTGCCGGAGCACACCATCGCTACCATTACCGGGGTGGAGGTGAAGCGCACCGACAAGGATGGCCCCATCAGCCAGAAGAACCCGGCTGACGGCCCCACTACCGATGTCTACTACATCTACACCGAGCGCCCCGGCGAGAAGATCCGGGTGTTCCGCAACGAAGATACCGAGTGGGGCTGGCCCTTCTACTTCAAGTTCAACGCCGCCGACGTACAGGCAAAGGCCAAGTCGATGGAGTTTGAAAAACGGCTCGCCATCATCACCTCCTACGGCTGGCGCATCAACATGTTCTCCATGTTTCCCAACGTCACCAAAATTGAGAGCACCGAGCCTGACGCCTCCACCTGGAGCTTCTTCCGCTGGTTCTGGTTCGGCCTCTGGGCACTGGTGATGGGCAAAGCCGCCATCGCAACCTGGCGCTACTTCGATCGTCTCGAGGACGAGCTATGAGTGAGCCGAGCAAGACCCGCACCAGCTTCTACCGCCGCCTCTACGTGGCCTGGCTGATCAGCCAGGGCACGGATACGGTGCCGGCCATCATGGAGGCGACCGGCATGCCGCGCCGCACCGCGCAGGATACCCTGACGGCGCTGGCCGAACTCGATATCAGCTGCGCCTTCGAGCAGACCGAGGGGGCTCGCCACCTGCAGGGGCACTACCGCATCAGCGACTGGGGCCCCATCAATCCGGCGTGGATCAAGGCCCAGCTGCCTCTTATCAAGGAGACGCTGAGCTACCCCTGATCCTTCATGAGAGCGGCTATGCATCGACAAACAAGGCCCCTTCCGGCCCACATCAGGTGGCACTAATGAAGGCTATACGCATCATTTTGCAACTCGTGATTCTTGCCACCGGGAGTATCATGCTTGCTGCTCTCTTTGCTGGGCCCGCACCAGACTTCACGGCCATTGTCGTTTTACTTGGCTTTGTGGCACTTCTCCTTGCTCTGACGCTGGTACTAAAAGAGCACACGGAAAACCGCTTAAGCCCTGACCATAGGTTAAGTGTCAAACCAATGGGAATGGTTCTGATCTTGTCTGGTGTGTTTGCCATGATCTACGGCATGAGCATTCTCAGCGGATATCAACCTCTACCTAATGGCAGCGATACATGTCGTGCTATGTGCGGGATCATCTTGTTAGCATCCGAAGCATTTGGCCAAGCAGTTGCCAAACTGTTTGCCTTCGGCCTGTGGTCAGGAGTGGGACTATTTCTTTGCTTTATTGGTTACCACTTGGTGAGGGGAAGAAGATAGCCTTACTGAATGCAATCATGTAAGCCTTGTTAACTCATTGTCTTCATGGAAAAAGAGGGGCCAGCCGGCAAGGCTGGCCCCTCTTTATTCAGGCCGATGGCGTGACAGGTCGCCCTACTCGGGCATGGCCGAATCCTCAAGCTCCCCGTCAGACTCGCCGCGGGTGCAGTCGATGATGGAGCGCTTGGGGTTATTGGGATCGCGCAAAAGCAGGGGGGCAGAGCCCTCGTTGTGCTTCTGCTCGTCGCTAAACTCGCTGCCGTAGGCGTTGTGGGTCAGCCGGCGGGCATTGGCGATGGGGGTATCGACAAAGAGGGCGTGCACTTCGAAGCTGGAGGCCGGCACGATAAAACCGACCACCGGCAAGCCGTGCAGCTCCTCGTGCACCTTGTACCAGGCAAAGCCGTCGCTCACCTTGTAGGGGGTGTAGTTGTTGAGCTGCAGATTGGCCGGCCGTTCCGTCTCACCGTCGATGTAGAGATCGTTAAAATCACAGGTCGCCAGCCCCTGCCACATCCGCTCGAATGGCGTCGCGCAGCCCGTCAGTTGCAACCCGGCCAGCAGCGCCAACCCTGTCTTCCACATTCCCTGCCCCTTCTTGCAAAAAGTGAATCGGCGCTCAGCCAAAGGCCCGCAGCCGCTCGACCAGCAGATCAATAAAACCTGCCCGATCCAGCCCCAGCAACACCAGCGCATTGGCTGGTTTGCCGGAGAGACCATAGCGGTCCACCACCGTCATCCCCACGGTATGCTCGCCCCGGGTCTCGATATCGACCCGGCACTCCACGCCATGGAACAGGGCGGGATTGAGCAACCAGGCAATGGTACAGGGGTCGTGCAGCGGCGCGCCAGCAAATCCCCACTTGGGATCCCGATGGTAGATCATGAAAAAATCGAGCAGGCCGGCCACACACTGGGCCACCGGATTGGTGATGGCGCGTACCCGTTCGATATCCTCGTCCATTACCTGCGCCTCGTGGGTCACATCGAGGCCGCACATGGTGATGGGGATGCCCGACTTGAAGACCATATCGGCCGCTTCCGGGTCCACATAAATATTGAATTCCGCCGCTGGTGTCCAGTTACCGGCCCCTGCGGCGCCCCCCATCAGCACGATGCGGGCAATCTTGCTCTTTAACTCGGGGTGAGCCGCCAGCAGCAGGGCGATATTGGTGAGCGGGCCGGTCGGCACCAAAGTCACGGGCTCCGCGCTCTCGCGCAGAGATCTGGCCATCAGCTCGATCCCCGTCATCGCTTGCGGGGCAAAGGCGGGATCCGGCAGTTTGGGGCCATCGAGACCCGATTCGCCATGGACGTTGTCGGCGATAATCAGCTCGCGGGCCAGCGGTTTCGGCGCCCCGGCCGCTACCGGAATATCGTCCCGCCCCAGCAAGGTGAGGATGCGCAGGGCATTGTTGAGGGTCTTGTCCGGTGTCTGGTTGCCCGCGCTGGTGGTGACCGCCAGCACCTTCAGTTCAGGACTGGCCAGCGCCAGAATCAGGGCGATGGCGTCGTCGTGGCCGGGATCACAATCAAGAATAACGGGCAGTGCCATGGAGAGACTCCTTACAACATCAAAGGGAGCCCTACCTTAGCAAGCTCGCGGCGGCTGAACTCGGGAGGGGGTCACAAAACGGTTCCTGATTTTTTTCAATCAGTTACCTTCGTACTGTCACAGCCGACCAGCAGCAGGCCGCAATGAGGGGATGGTGTGGCGAGCGCATCCGCTACGCCGATTCGCGCCTTACCCGCCACTTGGGTATGATGGCCCCCCGTTTCCAGCCCGTGCGCCCTATGTCTGTTATCGTCGACACCTTTATCGCCCCGCCCTGCAAGGCCGCCATCGAGATCCTGTTCGAGGATGAACACCTGCTGCTCATCAACAAGCCGAGCGGCCTGCTGAGCCTCTCTGGCAAGAATCCGCAAAACCTCGACTCGGTGCACTATCGCCTGGTGCAGGATTACCCCGGCTGTACCCTGGTGCATCGCCTCGACTTCGGCACTTCTGGCATCATGGTGGTGGCCAGAAACAAGGCCATCAATGCCCTGCTCTGCCAGCAATTCAGCCAGCGGGCGGTGAGCAAGGCCTACAGCGCCCTGCTCTGTGGCCATCTGATTGACGACGAAGGGCTTATCGATGCCCCCATCGCCAAGGATCCGACCATTTTCCCGCTGATGAAGATCTGCGCCGCCAGTGGCAAACCCGCCCGCTCCCGCTATCAGGTGATTGAGCGGCTGGAGCAGCAGATGCAGGGACAAACCGTGCCTTTGACCCGGGTACGACTGGAGCCGGAGACCGGCCGCACCCATCAGCTGCGCATCCACAGCCAGCTGCTGGGCCACCCCATCCTCGGTTGCGATCTCTATGGTGGCCTGCTGCCACCCGGCTGCGAACAGGCACCGCGGCTGATGCTCCATGCCAGCGAGCTGGATTTTGCTCATCCGGTGAGCGGCGAACCGATGCAGATCCGCTGTGCACCTGCGTTTTAGAAGCAATGGGTAGAGACAACAAGTGCGAGTACGACGGGAGCAGTGGAAGGCGTGACGGGAGAGGAAAAGCGGTAAACGGCGGATAAAGATAGGGGCCGCGCTTTCGCAACGGCCCCCACCCCCCACTCTTTGTGGTGCTATCAGATCAACTTGCGGGCAGCGCCCAGTACGATCTTGATGGCATCAGATTCGGTCTTCGCCATGGTCTCGGCGTTCGGGATCTCTTGCTGGGTACGGTTGACGATAACGCCAGCCACCATACCGGCACGCAGGCCCTGGCTGGAGCACATGGTCAGCAGGGTTGCGGACTCCATCTCATAGTTCAGCACGCCCATGGCTTGCCACTCTTTCATGGAACCCTGGAAACGGCTCACTACGCGGCCGGATACGGTGTCGTAACGCTCCTGACCCGGGTAGAAGGTGTCGGAGGAGGCAGTCACACCGATGTGCAGCTTGGAGCCCATCTCTTTGGCGGTGTTGACCAGCGCGGTGGTGCAGTCGAAATCGGCAACAGCCGGGAACTCCATCGGTGCGAAGTGCAGGCTGGCACCGTCGAGACGCACGGAGCCGGTGGTCACGATCACGTCACCCACGTTCAGGTGCGGCTGGATGGCGCCGGTGGTGCCGATGCGCAGGAAGGTGCGGATACCCAGCTGGGCCAGCTCTTCTACTGCGATAGAGGTGGACGGGCCACCGATACCGGTAGAGCAGATGATCACGGCCTTGCCGTCCATCTCGCCACGCCAGGTAGTGAATTCACGATGGCTGGCCAGGTGTACCGGGTTATCCAACAGCTCTGCGATACGCTTTACACGCTCGGGGTCACCGGGGACGATCGCCAGGGTGGCGCCTTGCAGATCCGCTTTCTTCAAACCCAAGTGAAATACATCAGACATATTGGACTCCTGGTTGCCCCCTGCCAGCATGGTCAGGACGCAAATTAAGATGATTCTTTATGATACTTTCAAGCCTTTACCCCCCTCTTCGGGGAGGCGCCAACTATGGTCGAAAGCGCTTTCCAATTCCTTGAAGCGCCTCACACTTCCACGCATTGACAACATCAAAGAGCAGGCAAAACGTTTTCTAACCTGATGAATTAATTGAAAAACGTTTTTCAGGAAATCGGGATGTAACAGGGAAAGTCAAGCCCGGTTCAACGCTTAATTAATGTCCCGTGATCGCCCCCGTAAAGTTGCAAAACAGATGCTTTTGCATCCCCCGCAAGATGGTAACGTGGCAGCCAATTACCACTTAATGGCTAACTATAGGGAGTCCATCATGGCTACATTCAAGTTCTATATTCCTGCAATCAACCTGATGGGTGCCGGCTGTCTGCAAGAGGCTGCCGCCGATATCAAGGGTTACGGCTACCGCAAGGCGCTGATCGTCACCGACAAAATTCTCAACCAGATCGGCGTGGTCGCCAAGCTCACCACCCTGCTGGCTGAACATGGCATTGAAAGCGCAGTTTTCGATGAGACCAAACCCAACCCCACCACCAGCAACGTCGAAGCAGGTCTGGCAATGATCAAGGCCAACGGCTGCGACTGCGTCATCTCGCTGGGTGGCGGCTCGCCCCACGACTGTGCCAAGGGCATCGCCCTGGTTGCCGCCAACGGTGGCAACATCAAGGATTACGAAGGGGTGGATCGCTCTGCCAAGCCGCAACTGCCGCTTATCGCCATCAACACCACCGCCGGTACCGCCTCCGAGATGACCCGCTTCTGCATCATCACCGACGAAGCGCGCCACGTGAAAATGGCCATCATCGACAAGCACGTTACTCCGCTGATGTCGGTCAACGATCCCGAACTGATGCTGGCCAAGCCGGCCGGTCTGACCGCCGCCACCGGTATGGATGCCCTGACCCATGCCATCGAGGCCTATGTCTCCACCATCGCCACCCCGGTGACCGATGCCAGCGCCGTGATGGCCATCGAGCTGATCGCCAAGCACCTGCGCACCGCAGTCAACCACGGCGATGACCTGCATGCCCGCGAGCAGATGGCCTATGCCCAGTTCCTGGCCGGCATGGCCTTCAACAACGCAAGCCTGGGCTATGTGCACGCCATGGCCCACCAGCTGGGTGGTTTCTATGACCTGCCCCATGGCGTCTGCAACGCCGTGCTGCTGCCCCACGTTCAGGCATTCAACGCCCAGGTGAGCGCGGCTCGTCTGAAGGATGTGGCCCGCTATATGGGTGTTGACGTGAGCGCCATGAGCGACGAACAGGGCGCTGCCGCGGCCATTGCCGCCATCAAGCAGCTGGCACTGGATGTGAAGATCCCGGCCGGTCTGGAGCAGCTCGGCGTCAAGGCCGATGACTTCGATACCCTGGCCAGCAACGCCCTGAAAGATGCCTGCGGCTTCACCAACCCGAAACAGGCGAGCCACGAAGAGATCGTCGCCATCTTCCGCGCCGCCATGTAACGGCCGCCGGATTGCCAGAAAGGGTCGCAGTGCGGCCCTTTTTATTGGCTGATGGATCAATGGCTTTTTACTTCCGTGGAGGGAGTCGGTATGATTTGCCGAGCCAAAAAAGACTGTATGGATGATCTGAACTCGTTATGCGGATGAAACACCTGATTGCCGCGGCCCTGACCGCCCTCACCCTCTCCGGTTGCAGCCTGGTCTATCGTATCGATATTCCACAAGGCAACTATGTGGAACAAAAACAGGTCGACAAACTGCGCCAGGGGATGACCCGCGAGCAGGTCAGCTATGTACTGGGGACCCCCATGCTGCGTGACGGCTTTGACCCCAACACCTGGTACTATCTCTATGAATTCCAGCCAGGCCACGGTGACAAGGAGCGCAAAGAGCTCACCGTCACCTTCGCCAACGACAGGCTCACCACGGTAACGGGTGACTTCCCGCTGCCAGCGGCATTCCACACCCCGCTCTGAGATCTCGCAAAACCGGCCTCGCGCCGGTTTTGTTTTATCCCCCGGCAAGCAAGTGCAGATTGCAGAGAGCTGCCGTTTGCCCGATGCTGACACTTCCTACCGGAGCGACACAGGAAGAGAATCATGAGCCGGATCCTGATTGCCGGAGCCAGCGGCCTGATTGGCCGCGAGCTGATCAAACAGTTGCCCGCCGAACATGAGCTGACCCTGCTCTGTCGCAAACCGGGCAAGGAGGCGCACCACTGGCTGCCGGTCGATTTTGATGATCTGGCCAGCGTCACCCTGCCCCGACCGGTCGATATCGCCTTCTGCGCCCTCGGCACCACCCGCAAGGATGCCGGTTCAGCCGAGGCGTTTCGCCGGGTCGATCTCGACTATGTGATCGCCTTTGCCGAACTGGCCCGCCGCCACGGCTGTCAGCGCCTTATCGTGGTCTCGAGCATGGGGGCCAGTGCCAGCTCACCGGCCCTCTATCCACGTACCAAGGGGGAGATGGAACAGGCCCTGCTGGCCCAATCCTGGCCGCGGCTTGCCATCGTGCGGCCAGCCATGTTGCTGGGGGATAGACAACCGCTGCGCCGCTCGGAGCAGATCTTTCAGGCCATCTATCCGCTGTTTCGACCGCTGCTGGTTGGCAAGCTCGCCCGCTGGCGCGCCATCGAGGCCAGTCAGGTGGCCCACGCCATGATTACCCTCTCCCGGCAACCCGCCGGATGCGAGATTGTCGAGAACGAGCAGCTGCTGCGCCTCTGAACAAGCCATCCCGACCACTCATCAACAACAAGGGCAAGCCGATTGGCTTGCCCTTTTGATACCGGCCTGTCTGGTATCGACTCAAGGCTGGTCAGTTCGTGATCGCACAGCCGTTAACCGCGGATATGGTCGATAAAGGCGTCGATCTGCTCGCGAGTGCAGGCGGGGTTCATAAAGACCGCCTTCTCCCCGGCGATGTAGGAGTATTTGCCGCGGGCGTCATAGTCGGAGTGGGCCACCGCCTCCACCCAGTTGGTGTAGAGCCCGACTTTGCCACGCCCCTTGAACAGGCTGCGGTGATAGTCGGTATTGCGCTGCAGCCGCGCCTTGTAGGCAGGATCGCTGGAGCGGGCCAGCTCGAAGGCGAACTCGGCCTCCGGATCGCTCACCCACTCGGGGTTGTAGATCTTGAAGCCGACGCTCGGCCCCTGATTCTCCTGCGCCACCAACTTGACGTTGCCAAGCTGACTCAGGCGATAGCGGAAGTAGTTGGCATTTTGCAGGCAGTGGGCCAGCACGATGCGATACCCCTCCACTCCCATGTAGTTGAGCGCCGCATAGGCACCGAACAGGCCGCTCGCGCCGCGGGAGCACTCGATGGTGGATTGCAGGTGGGTCTGACCCTGAATGTCCCGCTCGAAGTAGGAGAAGTTCTCCGGGTCGTTCTCCATCGCCTTGAGGTCATCCTGCTCCTTGAGCATCACCAGACTGGAGGTGTAGGGCACATAGCCCCACTTCTGGAAGTCGACGGTAAAGGAGTCGGCATATTTGAGCTCGGCAAAGCGCGCCACGTTGCGCTCGATCCCGGCCAGGGTCGCGGCATTGATGCCAAGCGGGTTGGCGGCAAAGTCGTAATCGAGGAAGAAGATCATCGACCAGCCGATGGCGGCATCGACGTGAATGTGCGGTTTGACTGCCACTTCGAACTGCTCGCAGAGGCGATTGCGCAGCTCGAACACGGGTTTCACCTGATCCACCCCGAAGGTGTCGGTGGTACCCATGGTGAGCATGATGGCGGGCACCACGTGTTTCAGGGCAAAACAGGCTGTCAGGGTGCGTTCGAGGTGGTCGAGATCGATGTCGTTGTTCTCGCCGACCTGAATGCGGATGGTCTTGTTCTCGATGTCGACCCCAAGCAGGGAGAGGTTGGTGATGTTGGAGTAGTGACCGCCCTGGGAGTTGATGATGCGGTAATCCTGATAGTGGCCGAGCCCCTTGTGCTTGGCTTCCGGCAAGCTTTTGCGAATGCCGAGCAGGTAGCCATAGAGGTTACAGAAGGTCCCCCCCTGGGTGAAGATGCCGGTGGCCCGCTCGGGGTCATAGCCTGCCAGCAGGGCAATCTGGCGCACCACCTTCTTCTCCAGCTCCTCGGCGACCCCGGCGTATTCGGAGTAGACCAGATTGGGGTTGGCCAGAATGCCCAGCTGGGCCCCGTAAATGGCGGGATCAGCTGACATGGTGATGACGTTCTCGACGCTGGAGGGGTTCTCCCAATCCTTCGACAGCGCGGCGGCAAACAGCAACTCGGCCATCGGCTCGCCCGGAGTGCGCATGGTGGCGGGCACCGGCATGGTCTCGCAGAGATCGGCCAGGCGGGCGCGGCCATCTGGCCAGGCATTCAAACGGGCATCGGGCGCCAGGCCACGGGCCCGAAATTCATTGAGGGAGGCGAATCCGGGCTCGCGAAAAACTGGCCAGAGATTGGGATTACGTGAGAAAAAATTGGCTTTAACGCTGGCAAACCGGTTGGCAAACAGGGGGGAGACTGCGTTGACGCCTTGGTCTTGAAGAAAAACTAAGTCACTCATTTTTATACCATTAGTACAGCAAATGTGCGGCCCTTATACTCCCGGGCCAGGCGCATCAACAGAGACAATAACTAATGGCCTGCCATACTTTTTGTTATGTTTTAGCCATGGCAAGGGGCAGAAAAAAGGCGCTTTTTATGCGCCTCTTTATATTTCGTGATCCCGATCACTTCAGCAGTTGTGCCTTCAGCGCAGCGCCGCCAGCAGCCAGTCGGCAAACTCGCTCAACGCCTCACCACTGGCCGGGAACTCCCCCTGCCACCCTTGCAAACAGCTGGCGATCGCATCAGAGCGATAGGGACAACTCACCAGCAGTTGGGCCAGCCGATCGAAGGGTGCCGGATCCAGGGTGTCGCTGAAAATCTGCGCCCGCACTATGCTCCCCTTCTCCACATCAAAATGCAGCTCCACCCCGCCCCAGCCAAAGCGCTCTTCCAGCAGATGGGTGAAGGCGGGCGCGTGGCCAAAGTTCCACTCCCAGCTGCGCTGGCGGGCGAAAGTCTCGGCAAAACCGGGCAGATCGGGCATCTGCTCCGGGGAGATGTGCTCGGGCTGCACCCGCTCGCCATAGTGCTCAAAAAAGGCGGCAGCCAGCGCGTCGCTCACCTGATGGTGGTCAATCCCCGGCAGCAGTTCGCACAGATTGGCCACCCGACCGCGTACCGAGCTGATCCCCTTGGCCGCCAGCTTCTTGGGGTCGGGGTTGAGGTAGTTGGCGAGCCGACCGAGATCGGCGTCCAGCAGCAGGGTGCCGTGGTGAAATCCGCGATCCAGGGTCTCCCTGTAAGCCGAACCCGATACCTTGCGCTCCCCGTCCGGGGTCGCCACCAGCAAGTCGTTGCGACCGGAGGCAAAGGCCTCAATCCCCAATCGCTTGAGCCCGTCCAGCACGATGGCGGTGGAGACGCTCTTGTCATACTCCGGCTTGCCCGCCATGAAGGTGAAGCAGCTGTTGCCAAGGTCGTGAAACACGGCGCCACCACCGCTGCTGCGGCGAGCCAGCGTCACCCCGTCCTCTTCCATTCGGCGGGTATTGCACTCCTTCCACGGGTTCTGGGCACGGCCAATCACCACGGTATTGGCGTTGCGCCAGAGGAACAGCACCCGTTGACGGGGATCCATCTGGCGGAAGATGCACTCCTCGACGGCGAGGTTGAAGAGGGGGTCGTGAGAATCGGAGACAAGCAGACGCAAGCGGGACATGAAACAGCCTTATCCGGAACAGGGGGGAACATCATAACACCAGAGCTCGCCAACCGGGCGACGAGGCTGATTTAACCATCAACAAACAACCGGAATACATATTTCCCTCATGTGGAAAACATCGCAGAAGTATCGCGTGATATGACGACACAGGCTGACGCTTTCCCGACAAAAAGCGGCAATTTAAACGAAGATTCGGAGGAAAAAACGGCATGATAATGGCTAAAATGCAGCCATTTTCGCAAGCCATATGACTCCGGGATGGGGCAGGCAAGTTGTGAAAACAGACTTCGCAGGCAATTAGTGTGATGAAAAACACAAAAACAAATTCTTATACCGCTACTGCCCTGCTCCGCTAGCCTTTTTCCCCTATTGCAGGTTACAAAAAATTGTTTGACTCTAGCTCTGATACCGCCTCCCGAGAGACACCCTGTATGACGGAGCTCGAACCCTCCCCACGCTGTACGTTCTGGTTCCTGCCCATGCTGGCCAGCTGGATGTTCTCTGCGCTTGCAAGCGTGCCACTGAAGGCCGAAGAGCAAGTCACACTCCAGCTCTCCTGGCAGCATCAGTTCCAGTTTGCCGGTTACTACGCCGCCATCGCCAAGGGCTACTACCGAGAAGCCGGGATCAACGTCACCCTGCGCGAAGCCACGCCCCGCACCGATGTGGTCAAAGCAGTGACCAGTGGCCAGGCGCAGTTTGGCATCAGCGGCAGCGACTTGCTGCTGGCCCGCGCCGCCGGCAAGCCGGTGGTGGTGCTGGCAGCCATGTTGCAGCACTCTCCCCTGCTGCTGCTGACGCTCGATCGCCCCGATATCCGCAATGCCGCCGATCTCGCCGGCAAGCGGCTGATGCTGGAACCCGGCTCCGGCGAGCTGCTCACCTATCTCAGCAAACATATTCCCGCCCGGACGTGGCAGATCCTCCCCTACGACAACGGTGTCGAAGCGCTGCTCTCAGGCAAGGTGGATGCCATCAGTGCCTATAGCACCACGGAGCCCTTCTACCTGCAGCAAAAGGAGATCCCCTATCGGGTCTTCAGTCCCCGCAGCGCCAACAACGACTTTTACGCCGACAACCTCTTTACCTCCGAACGGGAGCTGGCGACCCGCCCCGGCCGGGTCTTTGCCTTTCGTCAGGCGAGCCTGCGCGGCTGGCGCTATGCCATGGATAATCCGGAGGAGATGATCGACTGGATCATGGAGCACTACCCTAGCGGGGCTGGACGGGAGCAACTCACCTTTGAAGCGCGCGAGACCCGCTCGCTGATGCAACCCGACTTTGTCGAGCCGGGATACATGCAGCCAGAGCGCTGGCAGCAGATCGCCAATATCTATCGGGAGGCGGGCCTGCTCGCCTCCGACATCAGCCTCGATCGCTTTCTCTACAATCCGGCCACAGAGCGGCTGCGCCAGCAGCGGCAGCTGCTCGACAAGAGCGTGGCCATCGCCATGCTGATCACCTTTACCCTGTTGATCCTGCTCGGCATCTTCCTACACCTTTACCTGCGTCTGCGTCAGGAGTCGCGCGACCGCCAGCGCCTCACCCGCGAGCTGGCCCAGAGCGAGCAGCACTACCGCTTCGTGGCGGAGAACAGCGCCGACGTGATCTGGACCATGGATACTGCCAGCCTGCGCTTTCGCTACATCAGCCCGGCCATTCAGCCGCTGAGCGGTTACAACGCGAGCGAGCTGTTCGCCCTGCCGTTCAAGAAGCTGCTGCCCGATGCCGCACGCATAAAACTCAAGGAGGAGATCACCGCCACCCTCGCAGCCTGGTATCGCGGTGAACATGAGCAGACTCGCAGCGTCATTCGCACCGATCTGCGCCACAAGGATGGCCATCTGGTCGCCACCGAGACCATCACCACCCTGCATGGCAACGAGCAAGGGGAACCAGAGGCCATTCTGGGGGTAACCCGCGACATCACCGAGCGGGCGGCCCGCGAGGAGATGATGCGCCGCCTCGCCTTCTACGATCCCCTGACCGGTCTGCCCAACCGCCGCCTGCTGCAGCAACGGCTGAAAGAGGCGCTGGAGCACAACGCCGACCAGCCATTGGCACTGATGTTCATCGATCTCGATCACTTCAAGCCGATCAACGATACCTTCGGCCACGAGACCGGCGATGTGCTGCTCAATATGGTGGCCAAGCGGATGCGCTACTGCGTGCGGGAGCATGATCTGGTGGCACGCCTTGGCGGCGACGAATTTGTTATCCTGCTGCCAGACACCAGCGACGAGGCACTGACCATCGCCGACCATCTCCATCACAGCCTGCGCCACCCCTTCAGGATGAGCGACGAGCAGGAGCTGCGCATCTCCAGCAGTATCGGGATTGCTCTCTATCCGGAGCACGGCGAGGATGCCAAAACCCTGATGCACCACGCGGATCAGGCGATGTATCAGGCGAAAAACCGCGGCCGTGGCCGGGTCTGTCTCTATACCGCCGGGCTCGACCCCGCGCAGGGCTCGCTGGTGTGGCAAGGTAGCCACGAGTGCGGCCATCCCCGTATCGATGCCGAACATCGCCAGCTCTTTGTGCTCACCAACCGGCTGCTGGAGCGGATGAAGGATCACGAGGCCCATCCCGCTCTCTATCTGGAGAGTCTGGAGAACCTGTTCGAGATGGCACACCACCATTTCACCTTCGAGGAGAGCCTGCTGGCCGAGCTCGATTACGCCGAGCTAGAGACCCACCGTCAGGACCATCAGCAACTGCTGCAAAAAGCGGCCCAGCTGATGAACGCCGCCCGCGCAGGCACCCTCGGCAACGACGAGTTGCTCAACTTCATCATTCAGGAGCTGGTTGTCGGCCATATGAGTCAGGCTGACCGGCGCTACTTCCCGCTGCTGAAGGGACGCTGACTCAGCGCCCCAGCCACCTGAATGTGTGAAACGAGAAGGGCCACCGAGGTGGCCCTTCTGTCATTGTGCGCCCGGCTCGTTTGCCGTGATCGCGACCCCACGGCGCGACATCAGGCTGTAGTAGAGCAGCGGGATCACCACCAGAGTGAGCAAAGTAGAGACCAGGATCCCGAAAATCAGGCTGATGGCCAGCCCGTTGAAGATGGGATCATCGAGGATAAACAGGGCTCCAATCATGGCGGCCAGCGCCGTCAGCATGATGGGTTTGGCCCGCACCTGCGCCGCCGCAATCACCGCCTGCTCGAACGCCACGCCACTCGCCCGCTGCTGTTCGATAAAGTCCACCAGCAGGATGCTGTTGCGCACTATGATGCCGGCCAGCGCGATCATCCCGATCATCGAGGTAGCGGTAAACTGGGCCCCCAGCAGGGCGTGGCCCGGCATCACCCCGATGAGGGTGAGCGGAATGGGGGCCATGATGATGAGCGGCACCAGATAGGAGCGAAACTGGGCCACCACCAGCAGGTAGATGAGGATCATCCCCACCCCGTAGGCTAGCCCCATGTCGCGGAAGGTCTCGTAGGTGATCTTCCACTCCCCGTCCCACAACAGCGCCACCTCCCCCAGCTTGTCGGGCTGCCGCACGTAATATTGGGGCAGGTCGATATCGGCACCGGCGGCAAACATGCCGTAGAGCGGGCTGTCGGTATGGCCGCCCATGTCGGCCACCACCATCACCATGGGCTGCATGTTCTTGTGCATGATATACCCGGGGGCCAGCTCATCGCGGCGACTCACCAGCTCGGAGACCCGCACCAGCTGGCCGCTCTGGCTGCGCACCTTGAGGGCCAGTACGCCCGCCAGATCCCGTTTGTCACCTGGAGCGAGCTCGATGCGGATCGGCACCGGATACTTGGCGCCATGCCCCTGCAGCCAGCTGGCATCCTGATAACCCACCCCGCCATTGAGGGTGTTCACCAGCTCCCCGAGATCGACCCCGAGCAGGGCCGCCTTGCTGCGGTCCACCACCAGCCGCCACTTGGGCTGCGGGTCGGTCAGATAGATATCCACGTCCACCAGATCCGGCGTGGCCACAAAACGGGCCTGTACGGCGCGCGCCGCCGCTTCGCGGGCAGCCTGAGTCGGGCCATAGATCTCGGCAACGATGGGTGACCAGACCGGCGGGCCGGGCGGCACCTCAACGACTTTCAGGTTGCCACCCACCGCACTGGCGATGGCCTGTAGCGGTGCCCGCACCGATTGGGCGATCTGGTGACTGCTGCGATGGCGCTCATGCTTGTCCACCAGGTTGACCTGAATATCCCCCACGTTGGCACCGCTGCGGATAAAATAGTGACGCACCAGCCCGTTGAAATTGATGGGGGCTGCGGTACCGGCGTAGATCTGGTAATCCTTTACTTCCTCCACCTTGGCAAGCTCCCGCCCGACCGCCAGCAAAGTGCGCTCGGTCTGCTCCAAGGTCGCCCCCTCCGGCATATCGAGCACCAGCTGGAATTCCGACTTGTTGTCAAAGGGAAGCATCTTGAGCACCACCCACTGCACCATGGGCATGGCGGCGGCTCCCGCCACCAACAGCAGGATGGCCAGCCAGAGCTTGTGTCTCGCTCTCCTGGCGCCAGCGCCAATCAGGAAAGGGGTCATCAACCGCTGGAAGAGGCCGGCCTTGGCCTCGCCGTCGGTACCGTGCACCGAATCCTTGAGCAAATGGCTCGCCAGCCAGGGTGAGAAGATAAAGGCCACCAGCAGGGAGATGAGCATCCCCATGCTGGCATTGATGGGAATGGGGCTCATGTAAGGGCCCATCAGCCCGCTGACAAAGGCCATCGGCAGCAGGGCCGCAATGACTGTCAGGGTCGCCAGTATGGTCGGCCCCCCCACCTCGTCCACCGCCCCCGGTATCAGATCCTTGAGCGCCCCCTTGCCCAAACCGCGATGGCGGTGGATGTTCTCCACCACCACAATGGCGTCATCCACCAGAATGCCGATGGAGAAGATCAGCGCAAACAGCGACACCCGGTTGAGGGTAAAGCCCCAGGCCCAGCTGGCGAAGAGAGTCAGTGCCAGGGTGATGACGATGGCAACGCCAACTACCAGCGCCTCGCGCCAACCCATGCTCACCAGTACCAGCAGCACCACCGCCGTGGTGGCAAAAATCAGCTTGCCGATGAGGGTGTTGGATTTGGTCTCGGCGGTGACGCCGTAGTCTCGAGTCACCGTCACCTCGACCCCGGCAGGGATAAGCCGATTCTTGAGACTCTCCACCCGCGCCTCCACCCGCTTGGCCACCTCGACCGCGTTCTGGCCCGGCTGCTTGCCGATGGCCAGGGTCACCGCCGGATAACTGGCTTGCCCCTGCCCCATCCAGCTGCGTTTGGTCGGGGTCTCCTGACCCAGAGAGACCTTGGCCACATCCCCCAGATAGACCGGCTTGCCGTCGTGCAGCCCCACCACCAGCTCGCTGGCCTCCTGCTCGCTTTGCAGGAACTGCCCCACCTGCACCTTGATCTCCCGGTTATCTTGCTCGATGGCCTGTGTCGGGCCCACCTGATTGGCGGCCGCAAGGCGCTGGCTCAGCTCGCCCCAGCTGATGCCGTGGGCGCTGAGGGCCACCGGATCCGGCATCACCCGCAACACGGCACTCTGGCTGCCCAGCGTGTAGATATCGCGGGTACCGGGAATGCGCTTGAGCTCGGTCTCCAGCTCATGGGCGACTCGGGTCAGCTCGGGAGCCCCCAGTCGCTTGCTCCCCTCTTTGCTCCATAAGGTGAGACTGACGATGGGGACATCATCGATCCCCCGGGGTTTCACCAGTGGCTGACCGACCCCGCTCCCCTGTGGCAACCAGTCACGGTTGGAGTCGAGCTGGTTGTTGAGATCGACAATAGCCTGCTCGCGGCTCACCCCCACCTTGAACACCACCACCAACAGGGCGCCATCAGGGCGAGAGAAAGAGTAGAGGGTATCAATACCCTTTATCTGGGAGACCACCTGCTCGGCAGGGGTGGTGACGAGAGACTCCACCTCTGCCGGCGTGGCTCCCGGGAAAGGGATATAGACATCGGCGAAGGTGACATCAATCTGCGGCTCCTCCTCCTTGGGGGTCACCAGCACCGCAAACAGACCGAGCAGCAACCCCACCAGCGCCAGCAGCGGGGTGATGGCCGAGCCCTGAAACAGCGCAGCCAGCCGACCGGCAGGCCCCAGCCTCTCCTTGTTGCCGTTCAGCTCGCTACTCATGAGCCACCTCCTGCTGCTGCGCCCAGCCATCGGGGGCCAGCTTGTCACCGGCTTGCAGCCCGGCCAGGATCTCGCACTGCCCCGCCAAGCAATGGCCGACCCGCACCGGCGTCAGGGCCCAGCCAGAGGGTTGCTGCAGATAGACGCCGTTGAACTCCCCTTGCTTCAGCAGAGCGCGATCCGGTACTTGCAGCACCTGACGCTCACCCTGTTTGAGCTGCACCTTGAGCCACATGCCGGGCAATACCCCGGTGGTTTGCGGCGGCAAGTCGAGGCGCAACCTGAAGGCGTGGCTCTGGCTGTCGGCATAGTTGAAGCGGGTCAATTTGACCGGGGCAACGGCCCTGCCATCGGGCAGCAGCACCTGCACATCCGCAGGCTCACGAGCTAGCGTCAGGGCGGATTGGGGCAACTCCACTTCTACTCGCAAGGTGTCGAGGGAGAAGCCGGAGAGCAACGGGGTACTGGGGGCGACAGTCTCCCCCAGCTCCACCAACCGCTTGGTCACCACCCCGGCGTAGGGAGCCAGAATGCGGGTATAGCCGTAGGCCTCGCGGGCCTGAGTGAGAGCCGCATCGGCCGCATTGACCTCGGCGCGGGCAGCGCGATCAGTCGCCTGGGCATTGTCGAGCTGGGCGCGGGTGATCACTCCCTTGGCGATAAGTGCCTGAAAGCGGGCAAGCTGGCGCTCTGCCTCCACCTGCTGGGCCTTGGCTCTGGCCAACCGCGCCTCGGCACCCGTGACGGCGGCAAACTGCTCCTTGCCGCTGATCTCGAGCAGCGGCTGTCCCGCCTGCACCTGATCGTTCACATCCACCAGCATACGGGAGACCCGGCCGCTGGTCTGGGCCGCCACCGTTCCCTGATGGATGGCACTGACGGTGCCATCCAGCGTCAGCCAGTCGGTCACCTGATGGGGAACCAGAGTCAGGGTGGCATCACCATTCGCCTCGGCAGACCATGTCATCGGAGAGACAAGAGCGGAGGTCACGGCCAGCATGGCGGCCCCCAACAAGCGGATCTGTTCCATGATATTCCTCCTTTCCCGACATCAGGGGCAATCCATTCAGGCAGAGCGGGGGTGGCAGCGCTTCTCCCGCACCTTCACCAAGACCCGATCAACAAGCAAAATCCCGGCCACCATGGCCGCGATAAACAACAGTATCATGGGCTGGCCACTGGAAATGAGACTCAAGGCAGGCCCCGGGCAGATACCCACCAATCCCCAGCCGATGCCAAACAGCGCAGCACCACCAACCAGATTGCGATCCAGCTTTGGGGCAGGTACGGCCGCGATGGGCTCGCCCAACACACTCTGACGACGAGGTTTCACCAGCAGAAAGTAACCCGGCATAAAGACCAGCAGGGCGCCCCCCATCACGAAGGCGAGGCTGGGATCCCAAGCCCCGGCCAGATCGAGAAAACCGGTGACCCGGGCGGGATCCACCATGCCGGAGATGGCCATCCCCAGTCCAAACAGCAGGCCCGCAAACAAACTTGTCAGCAATTTCATGGCGATCAGTCCTTTACAGCAGATGATGAGTGACGAAGACGGTGATAAAGCCAACCGCCATAAAGGTCAGGGTGGCGACGATGGAACGCAGGGAGAGCCGCCCCATGCCGCAGATGCCGTGGCCACTGGTGCAGCCATTGCCGACACGGGTACCGATGCCAACCAGCAGACCGGCCAGCAGCACAACGGGCCAGCCGGGCAAGGTGGTGAATGCAGGCATACTGGCCCAACCCAGAGTCAGAGCCAACCAGGCGCCCGCCCCCAGCCCCAGCAGAAACAGCACCCGCCAGGGCGCACGGTGTTGCAGCGCACCGGCCAGAATGCCGCTGATCCCGGCAACCCGGCCGTTGAACAACATCAGGATCAGGGCTGACAGCCCCGCCAGCATGCCGCCGCCCAAAGAGAGCAGCCATTGGCTTTCCATCATCAAGATTCCTTATTTTCTGAGTGACAAAAATGGGTTTGCAGCGCCCCCAGCACATCGGCGGCCGCCTCGCTCACCAGCGAGTAGTAGATCTGCTGGGAGACCTTGCGCGAACGGATCAGGCCGTAGCGCTTCAATACCGAAAGTTGCTGGGAGAAGGCCGACTGCCCCAACTGGCTGTGGGCCAGCAGCTCCCCGACCCCCTTCTCCCCCTCCACCAGCTGGCAGAGCACCATCAGGCGTTCAGGGTGAGCCAACGCCTTGAGCAGGGAGGCGGCGGCTGTCGCATGTCTGTTCATCTCGTCGAATTGGCTCATAGAAGTAAATTAGCAATTGCTGATATTTGTTCTATTGTATAAAACAACACTAAATTAGCAATATCTAAAACAGATAGGGAGAAAGGCTATGACAGTAGATAACGGAGTCAGAATCGTCGCGGGTTGCATGTTGCTGCTCTCTTTGATCCTTACCACCTGGGTTCATCCGGGTTTTGTCTGGTTGAGCGCCTTTGTCGGGGTCAACCTGATCCAGAGCGCCTTCACCGGTTTCTGCCCGGCAGCGATGATCCTCAAAAGGATGGGATTGAAATAACCGGGTCGGATGACCCTGCTCACATGAGCGTGTAATAAACGCAGGAGGCTGAACATGGCAACGGTAATCGTCATAGGCGCGGGTCTGGGGGGCATGTCCGCCGCCTACGAACTCAAGGCCGAACTGGGCAAGCAGCATGAGGTGATCCTCATCAACGACAAGCCGGACTTTGAATTCACCCCATCCAATCCGTGGATTGCCGTCCAGTGGCGGGAGCGCAAGGAGACCTCGATCCCCATCGAACCCCATGTGAAGAAAAAGGGAATCCACTTTATTCATGCGGCCTTGACAGGATTGCAACCTGGCGAACAGCAGATTGCCCTCTCCGATGGCCAGACCCTGAGTTACGACTTTCTGGTGCTCTGCACCGGCCCGGCGCTCGCCTTTGACGAGGTAGCGGGGGCTGGCCCCGAATCCGGTGGCACCACCAGCGTCTGCACCCTCTCCCACGCCGAAGAGTGCCGTCACAGCGTCAGCTCACTGGTCGATGAGCCCGGCTCGGTGATTGTCGGCGCCATGCCGGGGGCCTCCTGCTTTGGCCCGGCCTACGAGTACGCCTTCATCCTCGATCGCCACCTGCGCGACAAAAAGGTGAGAAAAAATGTGCCCATGACCTTTGTCACCAGCGAGCCCTACATCGGCCATCTGGGTCTGAACGGCGTAGGCGACTCCAAGGGAATGCTGGAGAGCGAATTGCGGATGCGCGATGTGCAGTGGATCTGCAATGCCCGCACCGTGGCAGCAAAGGATGGCAAGATGACGGTGGAGGAGCTGGACGATGAGGGCAACATCAAGCGCACCCACACTCTGCCCTACAAACACGCCATGATGCTGCCCGCCTTTGTCGGCATTGCGCCGCTGCGAGGCATCGAGGGGCTGGTCAATCCCCGCGGTTTTGTCATCGTCGACGAACACCAGCGCAATCCCGCCTTCCCGCAGATTTACGCCGCCGGGGTCTGCATCGCCATCCCGCCCCAGCATAAAACCCCGGTGCCAACCGGCGTACCCAAGACTGGCTACATGATTGAGGCGATGGTTCGCACCCTTAGCCACAACATCAAGGCGGAGCTCAGTGGCCAGCCGCCGGTGACCAAGGCGGTGTGGAATGCCATCTGTCTGGCGGACATGGGGGACACCGGCGCCGCCTTCGTCGCAATGCCGCAGATCCCGCCGCGCAACGTCGCCTGGTTCAAGAAAGGGAAGTGGGTCCATCTGGCCAAGATCGCCTTCGAGAAATACTTCCTGCACAAAATGCAGGTGGGCGATACCGAGCCCATCTATGAAAAACTGATGCTCAAATACCTTGGCATCGACAAGACGGAGTAAGCCGCAAAGGGCGGCCCTGCCAACCTCGCAGGGCCGTCAAGCGGTCGCGGCGAAGTGAGAGCTCAAATTTGTTTCAGGATGTTTCCGCCACTGGCTCGGGGTTTACCCTCTGCGTCAGCTCGGCTATCATTCGAGCCTCTTATCAATAGCGGAGACCATCAGTGGGCAACTCATCAAGTGACAGTTGTAGACCGGCCCTGTCAGCCGGTACCAAGGTCGCGAGCTAGCCGCAGGTCTTTCTCTGCCGCATGCTCGCAGCCCTGCGAGAAGCGGAAATCCACTCCCCTCTTCTCTTTTTACACTTGACGTCTGGCGACCATTGGCCAAAAGCCGTGGCCGTCATGCCTGCATAGTTTCTGCTTCCCACAAGGAGGCTGCTATGCGTTTTGTATCAACCAAGTCCGTTGCCAACCCGATGATGGCAACACAGGCTCATCCCCTGCTGAGCAAGCTGGGTCGTGGCTGGCTGCCACTCTGGCTGCGCGGCAAACAGCGCCAGCACCACTACCGGCTGCAGATCCGCTGCGAGGATCGCGCCGATATGGAGCAGGTGCTGGAGATGGTGAACCACACGCTGCAACCCGCCGGCCTGCAGCCCATGCAGTCGATGCGGCCGGGACGCAGCGGTGGCCGGGAGCTGGTGCTCAATGTGCACTGCACACCGCCCCAGCGCCGCTATCTGGTGCAGTTTGTCCATCAGGTGGGCGTTGCACATCCGGTGCGCTGGGAGTTGCGGCCACGCAGTGATGGCAATCCCCAGCTCAACTGAGCCAACCCGTTAACCTCGGGGCTTGCCAGCCCCGTTCAATCCGAGTGAAAAAGTGCCTGCTTCTCCGTGCAAACGGGAGAGGCAGGCCCATTTGACGTGCGTGCTCATCCCCTTTGTGATGGCCTTCACCACGCGCGTCTACTCATCTGCCCGGGTTATATCTGACAGCCCGCTCATCCCGAAGGCCATCGGCAACCAAGAAGGAACAGGCCATGAAAATGTGGCAACAACTTGATCTGATCTCCCTGATCGATACCCTCGCCAGCCTGCTGCTGGCCTTCGTGCTGGGGGCGCTGGTCGGGCTGGAGCGTCAGTACCGCCAGCGTACCGCCGGCCTGCGTACCAACGTGCTGGTCGCCGTGGGTGCCGCGCTGTTTGTCAATCTGGCCCAGCGTATCTATGACCTCCATGGCGGCAGCTACAGCGTGGTCCACGTAGTGGCTTATATCGTCTCCGGTATCGGCTTTCTCGGCGCCGGTGTCATCATGCGCGAGTCGGGCAATATCCGCGGCATCAACACCGCCGCCACCCTGTGGGGGGTGGCCGCCGTCGGTGCCGCCTGTGGTGCCGGGCTCGCCATCGAGGCGATTCTGGGCGCCCTGTTCGTGCTCGCCGCCAATACCCTGCTGCGGCCGCTGGTCAATCAGATCAACCGGCGTCCGGTGGACAATCTCGACACCGAGGTGACCTACAAGGTGACGGCGCTCACTCCGCGCGAGCACCAGAAAGAGGTGCTGCACTGGCTCGAAGAGATGCTGGAGCAGGCCAACTACCCCCTGAGCGAGCTCGATATCGAGCCCTTTGGCGAACGGGATCTGGAGATCTCGGCGGTGCTGCTCGCCACCTCTATCGATGGCGACGAGCTCGATGCCCTGATGGGCAAACTGGGTATTCACCCGCATATCAAACAGGTCTTCTGGCGCGCCAGCACCACGGATTGACCGAAAAAGGCCAAAAAAAGAGCCGGCACAAGGCCGGCTCTGTTTATTCGGGTCGCTGAAATCAGCTGGTCAGATCGTCGAAGAAGCGTTTCACCCCTTCGAAGAAGCCTTCCGATTTCGGCTTGTGGGTCTTGGCAGCAGCACCGCTGAACGACTCGTCCAGCTGGCGCAGCAGCTCTTTCTGCTGCTCGGTGAGGTTGACCGGAGTCTCGATCACCACCTTGCACATCAGATCTCCCACCTGGCCGGAGCGCACTGACTTCACGCCCTTGCCACGCATGCGGAACATCTTGCCGGTCTGGGTCTCCGGAGTGACCTTGAGCTTGACCCGGCCATCCAGGGTCGGTACTTCGATCTCGCCGCCCAAAGCTGCAGCGGTGAAGCTGATGGGCACTTCGCAATAGAGGTTGTTGCCGTCACGCACGAAGATCTCGTGCTCTTTGACGTGTACCTGTACGTAGAGATCCCCTGCCGGAGCCCCCGCTTCACCCGCTTCCCCTTCACCGGAGAGACGGATGCGATCGCCGGTATCAACACCTGCCGGGATCTTGACCGACAGGGTCTTGGTGCGCTGGTAGCGACCTTCACCGTGGCACTTGCGGCACGGATCCTTGATGATCTTGCCGCGACCGTGACAGTGCGGGCACGCCTGCTGCACCGCGAAGAAGCCCTGACGCATCTGCACCTGACCGGAGCCGTGGCAGGTCGGGCAGGTCTGGGCGCTGCTGCCGGTATGGGCACCGGAGCCGTTACAGACTTCACAGTGAACCAGGGTCGGCACCTTGATCTCCTTGGAGACCCCGCGTACCGCCTCTTCCAGCGTCAGCTCCATGGTGTAGCGCAGGTCGGAACCACGAGCCGGGCCACGACGACCACCGCCACGGCTGCCACCGAAGATGTCACCGAACACATCGCCAAAGATGTCGCCAAAGTCGGCACCACCGCCGAAACCACCGTGGCCACCGCCACCCTGGCTCGGGTCGACACCGGCATGACCATACTGGTCATAACGGGCGCGCAGGTTGGCATCGGTCAGGATCTCGTAGGCTTCCTTGACCTCTTTGAACTTCTCTTCGGCACCGGCATCGCCCTGATTACGGTCAGGGTGATACTTCATGGCCAGACGCTTGTACGCCTTCTTGATCTCGCGCTCGTCGGCATCTTTCGATACCCCCAGCACCTCGTAGAAATCGCGCTTCGACATACTCATCCTGTGGTTACGCAGACGGGCGTTGGTCACCCAACGCCCGTGAATTCATAAACTAAACCGATGGGCGAAGCCTGCTTCGCCCATCTGGGTCGGGCTTACTTCTTGTCGTCTTTCACTTCTTCGAACTCGGCGTCGACTACGTCGTCGTCAGCCTTGGCAGAAGAGGAGGACTGACCGGCGTCAGCACCGGCGGCACCTTGTGCCTGAGCCTGCTGCTGGGCAATCTCCATCAGCTTCTGGGACGCTTCCAGCAGAGCCTGCTGTTTGGCCTCGATGGCAGCCTTATCGTCACCCTTGATGGCGGTTTCCAGCTCGCTCAGAGCGGCTTCGATCTTGGTCTTGTCGTCGGCAGGCAGGGCTTCACCGGCTTCGGTGATCTGCTTGCGTACGGAGTGGACCAGACCATCAGCCTGGTTGCGGGCATGCACCAGCTCTTCGAACTTCTTGTCCTCGGCCGCGTTGGCTTCGGCTTCGCGTACCATGCGCTCGATCTCGTCATCAGACAGACCAGAGGAAGCCTGGATGGTGATCTTCTGCTCTTTGTTGGTCTCTTTGTCTTTCGCAGAGACGTGCAGGATACCGTTGGCATCGATGTCGAAGGTCACTTCGATCTGCGGCAGACCACGCGGAGCCGGACGGATGCCTTCCAGGTTGAACTGGCCCAGAGACTTGTTGTCGCTGGCGCGCTTGCGCTCACCCTGCAGCACGTGAATGGTCACGGCAGACTGGTTGTCTTCGGCAGTGGAGAACACCTGGGACTTCTTGGTCGGGATGGTGGTGTTCTTCTCGATCAGCGCAGTCATCACGCTGCCCATGGTTTCGATACCCAGAGAGAGCGGGGTAACGTCCAGCAGCAGTACGTCGGTCTTGTCACCGGACAGTACGGCACCCTGGATGGCAGCACCCATGGCCACGGCTTCGTCCGGGTTGACGTCTTTACGCGGCTCTTTGCCAAAGAACTCGGCAACGGTCTTCTGAACCAGCGGCATACGGGTCTGACCACCCACCAGAATCACGTCGTCGATCTCGCCAACTGCCAGACCGGAGTCTTTCAGGGCGACACGAACCGGCTCCAGAGAATCTTTCACCATGTCTTCTACCAGGGATTCCAGCTTGGCGCGGGTCACCTTGATGTTCATGTGCTTCGGACCAGTGGCATCGGCAGTGATGTACGGCAGGTTGACGTCGGTCTGCTGGGCAGAAGAGAGCTCGATCTTGGCTTTCTCGGCGGCATCTTTCAGACGCTGCAGAGCCAGCTGGTCGTTGCGCAGGTCGATGCCCTGCTCACGCTTGAACTCGTCTACCAGATAGTTGATGACGCGGTTGTCGAAGTCTTCACCACCCAGGTGGGTGTTACCGTTGGTCGCCAGTACTTCGAAGGTGGTTTCGCCTTCAACTTCGTCGATCTCGATGATGGAGATATCGAAAGTACCGCCACCCAGGTCATATACGGCAACCTTGCGCTCGCCCTTGACCTTGTTCACGCCGTAAGCGAAAGCAGCTGCGGTCGGTTCGTTGATGATGCGTTTAACATCCAGACCGGCGATGCGACCGGCATCCTTGGTAGCCTGACGCTGGGCGTCGTTGAAGTAGGCCGGAACAGTGATAACTGCTTCGGTTACCGGCTCGCCCAGGTAGTCTTCGGCGGTCTTTTTCATCTTTTTCAGCACTTCGGCAGAGATCTGCGGCGGTGCCATTTTCTTGCCCTTCACCTCAACCCAGGCGTCACCGTTGTCGGCCTTGGCGATGGCGTACGGCATGATTTTCAGGTCACGCTGTACTTCGTCATCTTCAAAACGACGGCCGATCAGACGCTTGATGGCGAACAGGGTGTTTTTCGGGTTGGTGATGGCCTGACGCTTGGCCGGCTGACCAACCAGGATCTCGCCATCATCGGCATAGGCAATGATGGACGGAGTAGTACGATCGCCTTCTGCGTTCTCGATCACGCGAGCAGTGTCGCCGTCCAGAATGGCAACGCAGGAGTTGGTAGTACCCAGGTCAATACCGATGATTTTACCCATTTGAGAAATCTCCAAATACTTTGAATAAACTGGCGAGGAACTCGCCTTAATGCGTTAACGGCTAGGTGGGGCCTGCCAATCTGGCTTTCAAGCTCCCGGCATCAAAATTTTTGTGCCGCCGTGGCCTTGCATCCTATATGGGGTCGCAAGCGGCCACTTCAAGCCCTGCCCCGCAAAAACCCTACCTTTTGTCGTGATCAGTCCATGACAGACCAGACAGATAAACAAAAAGCCCGCCAAGCGGCGGGCCTGGGCATCAAGTGCCGACTCAGTCGGCGGCCTTGGATACCATGACCATGGCCGGACGGATCACCCGACCGTTCAGCTCATAGCCTTTCTGCATCACTGCGATGACGGTGTTCGGCGCGACATCGGCACTCGGCACCATGCTCATCGCCTGATGAGCATTGGGGTCAAACGGCTGGTTGGTCGGATCCAGCGCAACCAGACCGAACTTGGCCACACCGCTCTGCATGGATTTGAGGGTCAGCTCGACACCTTCCACCATCGGCTTGAGGGCGTCGTTCTCCTTGTCGGCGAGCTCGATGGCGCGCTCCAGGTTGTCCAGTACCGGCAGCAGCTCGGCAGCGAACTTCTCCAGCGCGAACTTGTGCGCCTTCTCCACGTCCAGCTCGGTACGACGACGCAGATTCTCCATTTCGGCAGCGGTACGCAGGGCGCGTTCGCGCTCTTCCGCCGCCTTCTGGATGGCGGTCTCCAGCTGCTCTTCCAGTTCGGCGATACGGGCCTGCTCGGCTGTCACTTCACTGTCTACATCGGTCGGCTCGATTGGCTGGGCTTCAACTTGCTCCATCGCTTCAACCTTTTGCTCTTCGTGGTTCATGACATCTCCAGATTCCGGGGTTACTTACGAGGGCCTTGACGTCTGGCTGAGCGACCAGTGACATCAGACCGACTATGTTGGCGCTATTATGGGGATGGATCCCTGTCTTTCAAGGGGAAAAAGGGCAATCCGGGTCACGCAAACAGGACTATTGGCACTTTCCTTGCTGCATCTCTGGCAATCCAGCTCAGCTTTTAACCAGCAGCGTCAAGGAGATAGCCCTCCCACCTCTGCAAGGGAAGCGCGCGGGAGGACGTCACAAGCGTGACAAACCGCTGTATACTGCCCCCAATACTCACCCAGACCCGACAGACTATGGATTCTCCGTTCAAAACCATCGCCCTGATTGGCAAACCCCACCATGAGGGGGCCAACCAGACGCTGACCGGCCTGCATCAATACCTGACCTCACGCGGTTTCCGGGTACTGGTGGAGAGCCGGGTTGCCCAGACCCTGAGCATCCTCGATGAAAACGTCATGGATCTGGTTCAGCTCGGCCAACAGGCTGATCTGGCCATCGTGGTCGGCGGTGACGGCAACATGCTGGGGGCGGCGCGGGTACTGTCGCGTTTCGATGTGGCGGTGATCGGGGTCAACCGGGGCAACCTTGGCTTTCTGACCGATCTCTCGCCGCAGGATTACCTGCTGCCGCTAGAGCAGGTGCTCTCCGGCCACTACAAGAGTGAACACCGCTTCCTGCTGGAAGCCTCGGTCTATCGCCACGGCGAGCGCAAATCGAGCAATCTGGCGGTCAACGAGGCGGTACTGCACCCGGGCAAGATCGCCCACATGATCGAGTTCGAGGTCTATATCGATGGCAGCTTTATGTATAGCCAGCGCTCGGACGGCATCATAGTGGCCACTCCGACCGGCTCAACCGCCTACTCCCTGTCGGCAGGTGGCGCCATCCTCACCCCCAAGCTCAACGCCATCACGCTGGTGCCCATGTTCCCGCATACCCTGAGCAGTCGCCCCATCGTGCTCGATGCCGACAGCGAAGTGCGGCTGCTGGTCTCGCCGGACAATCAGGATGATGCCATGCAGGTCAGCTGTGACGGTCAGGTGACCCTGGCGGTCCACCCGGGGGACGAGATCCTCATCAAGAAGAGCCACCATCAGCTTCATCTGGTGCATCCGCTCGACTACAGCTACTTCCACGTGCTGCGCAACAAGCTTGGCTGGGGCAGCAAGCTGTTTTAAGCTGCCGGATCAGGCTGCGCAGCAGTGCTCTGACTGAGTGCCACCTCGCTGCGAAGCCAGTCGCTGAAGGCGCGAAAACGCGGCCGCTCGCGGTTCTCCCGCGGCGAGATCAACTCGTAGTTGCGCCCGGCCGCCACCGCCGGGCCACCAACTGCCACCAGCGAGCCCTGTTCCAGCAAGCTGCGAACCAGCACCTGCCGCCCCATCGCGACCCCCATCCCCCCTTGTGCCGCCTGCAGAGCCATCTGATAGTGATTGAAACCATAGTGGCGCTGTTCATGGGGCAGTGTCATGCCAGCGCCATCACACCAGAGCCGCCACTCCGAGAAGAGTTGCTGCACATCGGTCGATTCAGAGGCATGGATAAAACAGGCCTCCGCCAACCGGGCCGGCTCTCTCAGCAACCCCAGCCGCTCGGCATAGGCGGGGGAGCAGACAGGAACCAGGCGCTCCTCCATCAACAGCTCACGGTGCAGATCACTGCAGCGGGTGGCACCGTAGTAGATGGCCAGATCTACCCGCTCCTCGTTGAAATCCACCGCCCCGGCACGAACCCGCATCATCACATTCAACCCGGGCCAGCGCTGCTGGAAGCGCGGTAATCTGGGTATCAGCCAGTTGAGCCCCAGCGTCGGCGCAACCCCCACATGGAGTGTGCCGCGCAGATCCTGAGCACGGATATCTTCAATCTCCTCATTGATCTGGCGCAGGGAGTGGCTCAGGGTCGCCAGCAGTCGTGCCCCCTCTTCCGTCAATGCGAGCTTACGGGTCAGGCGAATAAAGAGGCGAAACCCCAATAACCCCTCCAGATGGCGAATACGGTGACTGATGGCCCCCTGGGTAAGATTCATCTCCTCGGCAGCGCGGGTGAAGCTGAGGTGGCGGGCCGTGCTCTCGAAGGTGTGCAGCAGGGCAAGAGTGTTCTGTTGAACCAGCATGGATAACCTCATGATGACGCGCGTTGCGGTGCAGGGCATCAGTATGCCATTTCCCCTCATGCATGAAACAGGCTAATCCATGCTACCCCATATTTCGTTTGTCGGCCCGCCCTAGCCTCTCTTTAATAGGGTCAAACCCTATCCCTGCTAATGAGGTGGACAATGAAAAACGGACTCAAGATTGTAGTCATCGGTGCCGGCTCCAGCTACACACCGGAGCTGATCGAGGGGTTAATCCAGCGCCAGCACGAGTTGCCGCTGCGCGAACTCTGGCTGGTCGATATCGACGATGGCCGCGAAAAGATGGAAATCATCGCTGCCCTCACCCGCCGCATGCTGGCCAAAGTCGGACTGGGGGTACGGGTTGAAACAAGGCTGGATCGGGAAGAAGCGCTGCGCGGTGCCGACTACGTCTGCTCCCAGTTTCGCGCCGGGTGCCTGGAAGCCCGCATCAGCGATGAGCGGATCTCGTTGAAATATGGCCTGATAGGGCAAGAGACCAACGGACTGGGCGGCTTTGCCAACGCATGCCGGACCATCCCCATCGCCTTGCAGATCGCCGCCGACATGGAGCGCCTCTGCCCCGATGCCTGGTTGCTCAACTTCACCAATCCGTCAGGCATGGTGACCGAAGCCGTCATGCGCCACAGCAAGATCAAGGCGGTGGGCTTGTGCAACGTGCCGGTGATCATGCAAAAAGGGGTCGCTACCCTGCTGGAGAGCCACGATGAGCAGGAGTTCATCATGCAGGTGGCCGGACTCAACCACTTTATCTTCGTGCGCCAGATCCAGCATCAAGGCAAGAATAAACTCGGCGAAGTGATTGCCCGACTCGCACAAGGACACGATCCACTGGTTCCGCGCAATATTCCCCCCTTTGTCTGGCCCAAGGATTTGCTGACCCATCTGGGCATGATCCCTTGTGCCTATCTGCGTTACTACTACATGAGCGACGATATCCTCAAGCAGGAACTCGGTGAGGCCAGTGGCGAAGGAACCAGGGGCGAAGTGGTCAAGGCCATCGAACAGCAGCTGTTCGATCTCTATCGCAACCCGGATCTCGCAGAGAAACCGAAAGCACTGGAGGGGCGAGGTGGCCAATATTATTCCGAAGCGGCTTGCGAACTGATGAGTGCTATCCACAACGACAAGCGCATCATCATGCACGTCAACACCCGCAACAATGGTGCCATCAACGGCCTGCCGGACGAATGTGCAGTGGAAGTTAGCTCCCTCATCACCAAGTCGGGCCCGCTGCCGCTCAACGTGGCGCCTTTCCCGCAAGATACCCTGCGCCTGCTGCAATTAATGAAGGAGTTCGAACAGCTCACCATCGAGGCAGCCATCACCGGCAACCGCCATACAGCCTGGCGCGCTCTGGTGCTCAACCCCCTCATCACCAGCGGCAGCAAGCTGGAACAGGCTCTGGACGAGGTGATCGCAGCCCATCCGGATCTGATGTCAGTTTTTCACTGACGCTCACCTTGTTGTGCTCCCGCAGGCCACCAATCTGGTGGCCTGCATTCGTTAAAAATGACGGAACCCTCTTTACTGTATATAAGACCAGTATATACTGGATACATACACAGTAATGTTGACCTATACAGGATGAGACCATGCTGACCCAGCTGACCGTCAACAACTTCGCCATCGTCAAGTTTCTCGAACTCGATCTGCAACCGGGGATGACCTGCATCACAGGTGAGACCGGTGCCGGTAAATCCATCGCCATCGACGCTCTCGGTCTCTGTCTGGGTGAGCGGGCCGAAGCCGGCATGGTGCGACCCGATAGCGACAAAAGCGAGGTCAGCGCCCGCTTCCTGCTCGACAACAACCCGGCCGCCCGTGCCTGGCTCGCCACCAACGAGCTGGAGAACGAAGGTGAGTGCATCGTGCGGAGAGTCATCTCTGCCGAGGGGCGTTCGCGCAGCTATATCAACGGTGTGCCCGTCCCTCTCACCCAGCTCAAGAATCTGGGCCAGCTGCTGGTCAACGTACACGGTCAGCATGCCCACCAGATGCTGCTCAAACCCGACAACCAGCTCGCCCTGCTCGATGGCTATGCCGGTCACCATCTGCTGCTCGACGAGGTTCGCCAGCACTATCAGCAGTGGCGCCAACTGCAAAACGAGCTGAACCGGCTCAAGGCCGAGCAGCAACAGCGGGAGGCCCGCCGCCAGCTGATCGAGTACCAGGTGCAGGAGCTGGACGAATTTGCCCTGCAACCGGGGGAGTTCGAAGAGATAGAAGAGGAGCACCAGCGTCTGGCCAACGGCACAGAGCTGATGCAGGAGTGCGGGGCTTGCCTCGATCTGCTCTATGACAACGAAGAGACCACTATCGCAGGGTTGCTGCAATCAGCCGTCGATCGGGCCGAGGGGCTGGTCAGCATGGACAGCCGCCTCACCCCGGTACTGGAGATGCTGAACGAAGCGCTGATCGGGGTACAGGAGAGCCACAGCGAACTGCGTAGCTACCTCGATCGGCTGGAACTGGATCCCGAGCGTTTTAACGAGCTTGAGGCCCGCCTCTCCAAGGCGATCAATCTGGCCCGCAAGCACCATGTCAAACCGGCAGATCTGGCCCAGCATCATCAGGAGCTGGCCTCTGATCTCGCCCGCCTCAACTCAGACGAGGAACGGCTAGAGGGCATGGAAGACGAGCTGGCCGAGGCCCGTCAGGCGTTTGTTCAGGCCGCCGAGGCCCTGAGCCTGAGCCGCCAGCGTTACGCCCAGGAGTTGGGTGCCAAGGTGACCAGCAGCATGCACGAACTGGCGATGCCCGATGGTCGCTTTGCCATCGAGGTGCGCCCCGATGCCCAGAGCAGCCTCTCTCCGCTGGGTATAGATCGGGTCGAATTTATGGTCACCACCAACCCGGGTCAGCCCATCCAACCGCTTGGCAAGGTGGCTTCGGGCGGTGAACTGTCGCGTATCAGCCTTGCCATCGTGGTGATCAGCGCTCGCAAGGTCTCCACTCCGACCCTGATTTTCGATGAAGTGGATGTGGGGATCAGCGGCCCGACCGCCGCCGTGGTGGGTCGCCTGCTACGTCAGCTTGGCGAGTCGACTCAAGTGATGGTGGTCACTCACTTGCCGCAGGTAGCGGGCAATGGCCACCAGCACATGGTGGTGAGCAAGCACACCGACGGCAAGACTACCGAAACCCGGATGGATGCGCTCGATCAGAGCGCCCGGCTCAACGAGCTGGCCCGCCTGCTGGGGGGCGATCAGATCACCGACATTACCCTGGCCAATGCCCGCGAGCTGCTGCACCATTAATTCCCTGGCCAGCCTGATGGCAACATAACCACCGGCAGGCTCTGGCTCTGGAAAAGCATCCTGAGTCAGTAGGGCAAATGCCTCCCCAGCCATTTGTCAGAGCGGTGAGATCACCGACCCAGATCAATAAAATGGTGGATTTGGCCAAGCAGGCAGCAACATCTGCCGGGATCGGGTTGCCTTGACGAGGGGGATTTCGCATAGTGTTGCCCCCTTTATGGGTATCCAATTGTGAGGCTTTGTCTATGATCCACGTTTTTGGCCACAAGAATCCCGACAGTGACAGTATCTGCAGCGCTCTGGTGATCGCTGACTGGCTCAATGCACAAGGCCGTCAGGCCACCCCATGGCGCCTCGGCGATCTGCGTACCGAGACCCGCTTCATTCTGGAGCAGGCTGGTGTTGCCGAGCCCGAGCTGCTGACTCAGGATCTGACCGATAAAGATGTCTGGCTGGTCGACTTCAGTGATCTGGAGCAGGGCCCAGCCACCCTCTCCCAGGCCAATGTACTGGGACTGGTGGATCACCACCGTCTCGGCTCCCTGATCACCCAGTCTCCGCTGGATGCCTGGATCCGGGCCGTCGGCTGCACCTGCACCATCGCTTTTGATCTGCTGAGCCAGCAAGGTACCGTGACCCGCAGCCAGGCTCGCCTGATGCTGGGTGCCATCATGAGCGACACCCTCTGTCTCACCTCGCCAACCACCACCGAGCAGGACAAGATCGCCTGCGAGCGTCTTGCGCCGCTGGCCGAGGTGTCGCTGGCCGAGTTTGGTCAACAGCTGCTGATGGCAAAAACCGATCTGAGCGGTCTCACTCCTGCGCAGTTGCTGCAGCAGGATGAGAAAGCATTCCAGGCCGAAGGTCTGAACTTCATCATGAGCCAGATTGAAGTGGGCAGCGAACAACAGCTTGCCGACCAGATCGACACTCTGCAGCAAGAGATGGCACACCGTGTTGAAGGCGAAGGGCTCGACTTTTTCGTCCTGATGGTGACCGACCTGACCGCCGCCGCCAGCCGCATCTACTTTACCCGCCACGCCAAAGTACCGGCAGAGTCCAGCTACCACCCGGGCTTTGTCAGCCGCAAGAAGCAGGGTCTGCCCTGGGTGATGGAGTTGCTGGCCAAGGCTTAAGCACGCCTATCACCAAGCCTCAGCAAAAGCCCCGCCTCTGTGCGGGGCTTTTTTATTTCACCACAGCTAGAGTCGTGACTTGCCCCCCAATTGACAGGTAACACCATAACTTTGCTTACATATTTTCGGCTGTTATTTACCATGGCTTTGCTGCACGATTGTCGCCCTGTAACCCTTTCGTGTTCTGATTTCATTCAGGTGTTCAATGAAAATAAGCTCCAAGCTGAGAACCCGAGCGCTCTTCACTCTGCTCGGGCTGGCACTGATCGGCTGGCTGGTATGGCCAAGCGATCCTCCCAAAGCGATCCTCAAAGCGCCGGTTACCCGGGAAGATATTGCCCAGACCGTGCTGGCCAGCGGCGTGCTGCAAGCCGTTGAACAGGTTGATGTCGGCGCTCAGGTTTCCGGCCAGGTCACCAAGCTTGCCGTCGAAGCAGGCGATCGGGTCAAGAAGGGGGATTTACTGGCGGAGATTGATCCGCTCATCGCCCAGAACAACCTGAAAACCGCCGAGGCCGAGCTGGCAAGCAACCGCGCCCAGCTCAAGATCAAGCAGGCTCAGCTCAAGCAGTATCAGCTGGCATGGCAGCGCCAGTTACAGATGTTCAAGCAGGAGGCTAGTTCGCGCGCCGATCTGGAGAGCGCCGAAGCGCAGCTGGCCGTCACCCGGGCTGATCTGCAAAGCAGCCAGGCCAACATCGACAACGCCATCATCAAGGTGGAGCGGGCCAAAACCGAGCTCGGCTACACCAAGATCCTGGCGCCGATGGATGGCACCGTGATTACCATTGTCACCCGCCAGGGCCAGACACTGGCAGCTAGCCAGACGGTACCAACCGTGCTCAAGCTGGCCGACCTCGATACCATGACGGTCAAGGCACAGATCTCCGAAGCGGATGTCACCAAGGTGAAGGCGGGCATGCCGGTATATTTCACCCTGATTGGCGATCCGGACACCCGCTATCAGGGGAAATTGCGCGCCGTGGAGTTAGCGCCCACCAACATTAACGATCAGGCTGCAACCGGTACCACCACCAGCAATGCGGCCGTCTACTACTACGCCCTGTTCGATGTGCCAAATCCAGACCATACCCTGCGGGTGGCAATGACCACCCAGGTGACCATAGTGCTCGGCGAGCGCAAGCAGGTACTCACTGTACCGCAAACTGCCCTCGGCAAGTCGCTGGGAGAGAACGAGTATGAAGTCACCGTGATCAAGGACGATGAGACGACCGAAACCCGCCATATCAAGACCGGCATGAAAGATGAAATCCGGATCGAAGTCGTGAGCGGTCTGGACGAAAAAGAGCAGGTGCAGCTCAATCACGGCGCACCTGCCGCTCAGGATGATGTGGCGGTCATGCTATGAGTGAGCCCCTGATCCAGCTAAAAGGGATCGAGCGGCGCTACCAGAGCGGCGAGCAGGAGGTGACCGTCCTCCATCCCCTCGATCTCGTTATCGAAGCCGGAGAGATGATCGCCATCGTTGGCGCCTCCGGCTCCGGTAAATCGACTCTGATGAACCTGCTGGGCTGCCTCGATCGTCCCAGCGGTGGCCAGTATCTGTTCCGGGGAGAGGATACCGCGACGCTCGATGCGCTGGCGCTCGCCCGCCTGCGCTGCCACCACTTCGGCTTTATCTTCCAGCGCTATCATCTGCTGCCCCATCTCGATGCGGCCGCCAACGTCGAGATCCCGGCGATCTATGCCGGAACCAGCCGCCATGACCGACAAGCACGGGCACGTCAGCTGCTCGGTCGTCTCGGGCTCGCTGAGCGCAGTCACCATACACCGGGACAACTCTCCGGCGGCCAGCAGCAACGGGTCAGTATTGCCCGGGCGCTGGCCAATGGTGGCGAGGTGATCCTGGCGGACGAACCGACCGGCGCGCTGGACAGCCAGAGCGGCAAGGAGGTGATGGCGATCCTCAAAGAGCTCCATCAGCAGGGGCACACCATCATTCTGGTGACCCACGACATGGAGGTGGCCAGCCACGCCGACCGGATCATCACCCTCAAGGATGGTCGGGTGCAGGAGGATAGCGGACGCAAGGTTGCCGGCAATCAACCGGTGCTCAACGTACCACCAGCCGCTGGCGAAGGGGCCAGTTATGACTGGGATCGCTATCGGGAAGCGGGGCGTATGGCGGTTCACGCCATGCTGGCCCACCGGATGCGCACCTTCCTCACCATGCTCGGCATCATCATCGGCATCGCCGCAGTGGTGAGCGTGGTCGCGCTGGGACAAGGGGCGAGAACCAAGGTGATCGACCAGATCAATGCGATGGGCACCAACACCATCGAGATATTCCCGGGCAAGGGGTGGGGTGATGAGAAGATGGCGAGCATCCAGACCCTCAACAAGGGGGATCTCGATGCCCTGCTCGGGCAGCCCTATCTGGCCGGCGCCAGTCCCGAGATTGCCAGCCCGGGCCAGCTGCGTTACCGCAACAAGACCAGCAGTGGCAGCGTGACCGGGGTGAGCAACGACTACTTCAAGGTGAAAGGAATGACGCTGGTGAGCGGACGCCTGCTCGAGTGGCAAGACATCCAGCAGCGTGCTGCCGTCGCCGTGGTGGACAAGAAGAGTATTGGCAGCCTGCTTGGCAAGGATGATCCCGTTGGCAAGGTGGTGATGGTCGGCACGCTGCCGGTGCGCATTATCGGGGTTGTCTCGCAGGAGACTGGTTTTGGCCCCTCCAGCCAGTCGGTCAATGTCTGGCTCCCCTACAGTGCGGTGATGAGCCGCCTGATTTCGCAGCATCACTTCAGCCAGCTCACCATCCGGGTCAAGGATGGCATACAGCCGGCACTGGCGGAGCAGGCGGTGATCGAGCTGTTGACCAAACGCCACGGCGTGAAGGACTTCTTCACCTTCAGCAGCGACAGCATCATCAAGTCAGTGGAGAAAACGACCGCCACCATGACCCTGATGGTCTCGGCCATCGCGCTGATCTCGCTGATCGTCGGCGGCGTCGGGGTAATGAACATCATGCTGGTGTCAGTGGTGGAGCGAACCCGTGAGATCGGCATCCGCATGGCGGTCGGTGCCCGTCAGTCCGACATATTGCAGCAATTCCTGATTGAAGCGGTGATGGTAAGCCTGCTCGGCGGGATTTGCGGGGTTGGCCTCTCCCTCGGGATCGGCATGCTCTTCTCCCTGCTGGTCGACAGCATCAAGATGCAGTTCTCGCTCTTCTCTATCCTGATGGCGTTTGGCTGCTCGTCACTCATCGGGATCCTGTTTGGTTATCTGCCAGCGCGCAACGCGGCAAGGCTCGACCCCGTGGTCGCACTGGCGAGGGAATAACATGTACAAATTATCCTGGCTGGCCCTCTCTATCGCCCTTGGTGGCTGCAGCCAGCAGAGCACCTATCACCGGCAAGATCTCGCCATCGTTCCCGTCTGGCAGCAGGCGAACAGCGAACAGCTTGCCACCCAGGCTGGCCCTTGGTGGCAAGCCTTTCACGACCCGCAGCTCAACCAGCTGGTCGAGGCGGTGCTGGCCGCCAACCCGGACATGCGCATTGCCGCCCTCAAGCTCAAGAGCGCCCGGCTGGGTGCTGATCAGGCCGATACCAATCTCACCCCCTCGGTCAATGGCAGCCTGGGCGCGAGTAGCAACAAGGATCTGAAGAGCGGTAAATCAACCAGCAGTATGGGGCCATCACTTGGCCTGAGCTATGAAGTGGATCTGTGGGGCAAGCTGGCATCGGCGAGAGATCAGGCGAGCTGGGAAGCTGCTGCCAGCGAGCAGGATCTGGCCAGCACGCGTCTGATGCTTATCGGCAATAGCCTCGAGCAATATTGGCAGCTTGGCTATCTCGCCTCGGCCATTACCTTGAGCGAGCAACAGCTGGCCAACCTGGCCCGCACCGAGCAGCTGACACAGGCCAAATACAAGGCCGGAGCCATCACCCGACTCGATCTGGCACAGGCCCGCCAGCAGCAAGCGGGCAAACAGGCTGAGCTCGCCTCTCTCAAGGCGCAGCAGGAGCAGGCCCGTAATGCCCTGCGCCTGCTGCTTGGCCGCAGCCACGGACAGCTGGAGTATGCACCGACTTCGCTGACAACCCAGCCCATTCCTGAATTGGCTGTCGGCATTCCCGCCGATCTGCTGGCCCGTCGCCCCGATGTGAAAGCGGCGGAACTGCGGCTGCGCAAAACCCTGGCCAGAGGGGATGAGATCCGCACCGGTTTTTATCCGGGCCTCACCCTGACCGGCAGTGCCAGCACGGCATCGGATAAATTGGCACAGGTGCTGCAAAATCCGGTCGGCTCTCTGGGGGCAACCCTTGCCCTCCCCTTCCTTGAGTACAACCACACCCGTCTTGCTATTGCGAGTTCACAAGTGGATTACCAGATTGCCGAAACCGAGTTTCGCAAGCAGCTCTATACCGCGCTGGTCGAGGTGGAAGACAATCTGGCAGCACGAAGCTACGGCCAACAGCGGCTCAGCTACCTGCAGGAACAACTCGGGTATGCCAAAGAGTCGGAGCGATTGGCCAAGGCGCGCTTTGAAGCTGGGGCTACCGGAGTTCAGGCCTGGCTCGACGAGCAGAACCGCCTGTGGGATGCCGAGCAGAGCCTGCTGGCTCAGCAGAAGGAACAGCTCAACACTACAGCGAAAATCTATCGTGCCATCGGCGGCAGCGATAACCTGACCCAATAATCAGCATGCCCCACCTCGTGAAAGCGGGTGGGGCCTTGTAGATTACTCCCATTTTCTTCTTTCTTTTTACTTCCCCACTCCAAGGATCTCCATTGTCCAGAAATATGCAGGATGAGAGATAACGCTTGATGCACTTGTGTTTCTGTTGTCATATCCCCTCCCATCATTTTGAAGCAAAGACATACAAGGCAAACAACCCTTGTCGGGATCGAGCCACGCACTACCTGCATTTACCGCAGTTCATAAAATGCTAGAGATAAGGTGTTTACGGAGAACCAGTTCACAAAGAGGGACGAAAAATAGTGGTGAGCGGATTGAATAATCCAGTGAGAATATGCAGCAGGCAAAAATAATGCCGCACAGAGGCGGCATTATCGAATATCCAAACTGACGAAATCAGATCAGGAAATCGTTCAGGTCTTTGCCCAACGCTACCTGAGCAGCAATGGCTTTCGGCATACGGCCTTGACCGGTCCAGGTTTTTTCCTGACCATCTTCTTCGTACTTGTATTTAGCCGGACGCGGAGCACGCTTGCTCTTGGCAGCACCAGTCGCAGCAGCCGGAGCAGCGGCACTAGCCAGCAGCTCACGAGGATCAATACCAGCCTGCTGCAGCATTTCGGTGAATTCGCTCAGCTTGCGCTGACGCTCTTCCTGTTCAGCACGCTCCTGCTCAACAGAATCAGCGCGCTCTTGATAAACCAGATCAAACTTTTCTTTAGCTTCCAGCAATTGCTCAAACGGCAGCTCACGAATAGCCGCACGCAGACTGCGAATGTTCAGCAGAACCTTCAGAAACTCGTTCATTATTTCCTCACAAAAATCGGTCACAGAGATAACGGTTTTAGAATAGCATGGACAATTCACGACAACATACAGTTTTTATTTACTTCAAGCTTTTTATTCGCAGTCAAGTCAGTGGTGGTTGTCTGTGTTCGCAAAAGAGAACACAGATATAGATGAAAAACGCTTATGCTAGGCTGCCATTCTGAAAAAAGGCTAAATAAACGACAAAGATAGACTCATAATTACCACATTGTGCCAATAAACCCACTCCGAATCGGCCAAGTCTATGTTTGATAGTCATGAGAGATATCTCAGTAAAAAGCACAGCGCAACACGATCCACTATATCAAATCAGGAGAGTAGGTCTGCAAACTCAGTGGTTAATGATATACCCCTTCCCCTATTAAACCCTCGAATAAATTGCCATCAAACAATTATCTTATCCATATAAATCATCATGTTATGATGACCCTGATAGCTGGTTCTTGATTTCTACAGCGGCAAAGGTAGTAACCAATAGGAAAGGCAGCACTTTAAGAACTGGCTTTCCCGTGAGATTACTGTCCCTTGGCTTCCTTTGCTTCACTATTGGCTCGCTGATCAACGCTATTGATCACTGAGGTGGCTACAGAGCCTTTCAATAAAGGCTCGGTTGGGTATAGCACCAATGCCTCACGGCGCAGTGCATTGGCCTCCTCAATCCGCCCCAGTGCATTAAGAGCTATGACCATATTGGCGTATATATTGGCTCTTGGCGTATGGCGAACAAACTCTTTACCCCAATCAAGATAAGCTTCAAGTTCACCTTTGTTATGGGTCTGCAAACCAACCATAAGACGAACCGAGTTCACATCGAACTCAACTCTGGTCAACCATGCCATTGGATTGACTATATCCAGCAACAAGGTCGGCTCCTTATAGCCACCTCGCTCATATTTGGTAACTACCCAGGCGGTATGGATCGCAGTCAGCATAAAAGGAACCACGACCAGAGGAATCGCAATTGCCATAAAACGTAATAACAACCAGGGGCGATACTCAAATTCCCACCATGTGGTACGCCCATCATAGGCAAGGTTGGCCTCTTCAATCTCAGCATCAATGACGTAAATAAGCGTCAGAAGCAGCCACCACAATGCGATAGCATGATAGAGAGGATATTCAGTCTGGGTATGCAACAAGATGGGTGTAACCAGCGCCAACAACGCCATTCCATGACTCAATCTAGTCTTGCTTAGCCGCCACAATAGTGCGCCACCCATGATCACCATTCCGAGCATAGGGGCAATGCCACCTTCAACAGCCCAGTAGAGAAATTCATTATGTGGATGATCCAGGTTGTATTCGATCTGAATCATGTCAGGATTCAGCGCTTTATCTGCCATGTAGTGATGCAGAAATACAGACTCAAAACTGCCATACCCCCACCCTGTCCAAGGGGCCTGCAAAATCAGCTTTATCGCATATGGCCAATAAATGGAACGCATGCCGCCGGACTGGTAGATCTCCAACCCACGCTTGGCTCCTGCCATCCAGTATTGTGATAGCAGGCCAATCACTACCGCCGATATAATCAGAGCCAATACGCGCCAGAGCAATTGGTGACGATAGAGTTGCGGCAGCAATAAAAACAGGGCTAAAAGGCCACCCAATTGGCCCACCCGGGATTGCAAAACAACTAGCAACAGTGTTGCAGATAGAATGACACCATAGCGCAGAGTCATCAGCAAGCGACTCCCCTCACTACGTAATTCCAGCCAGATAGCAAGAGCTACCCCTGTTGCCATAAAGGTTGCCATCACATTGGGCTGCTGGAATATTCCATATGGGCGATTGGCCTTGGTGTCATAGCCAATCCAGTTGCCCGGGGTCAGTAGATAAAACTGCACCAGACCAATCACAGCCTCTATCGCGATCGCAATCAAGACAAGATAGAGCAATCGGTCACGCAGCAACCGATTAAATCGCCATTGATAGAGACCTAACAAAAACAGCAGACCAGCAAACAGCCCCAGCAATCTGGGGATGGCATAATCCTTGAGAGCAAATCCCGGATAAAGCATAGGGAACAGCAGTAAAAATGCCCCTATCCATAACCTAGCCTGTAATGAAGAAAATACCAGGCGCTGGCGTAGCGTCACCTGCCACAGTCCCAATCCAATAGCCAGCGAGGCAAACACCCACCCCCATGCATTAAAGGGCAGATACAGCCCGGCACCTCCAGGGTTGTGTATAAAAAAATGCATGCCCATCAGCCAGTAGAGCACGCTTAAAATCATCATGATTCGCGTTAACGTCATAGCCCAGTTCCTGAAGCAGACCCAAAACTGAAAGGGCACCGAAAAGATAGATAAAAAGAAAGGGGCAAATAGCCCCCTCCACTCAATCAACCACTCACATTATGCTGCTTCTGGCCGACGAAAAGCATGACGTACCAGCACAATTGCCACCCCCAGCATACCACCTAGCAGGGTAGCCAATACAACAATTAGAGGACGCTTTGGCTTGTCACGGGTAAAAGGCTCTTCCGGTGAATCGATCATATTAAACGATGTAAACTCTACATCTTGAAGATTCAAAGCTTTTAAACTGCTTAACTGTAGACGAATCTTTCCTAATTCAGGGTTAAGCAGTTCAGGGTCTTTAATCTCATTCAATATGTTCAATTTTTCAGCTAAACCTTTCGCACCTAGCTGAATGTTGAAAAGCTCTTGGCTATCAATTCTCTCAAGAGGTGCATCCACCCCGGCGGCTTTGCTAATGCGCAGACTATATCTAACCCGCTGAAGTTCTTCCTGTCTTTTCAACAAAGTATCAGCCTTGACACTGTCGTATTGTGCGGTCAGAGCCTTTATTCTGTTGTGCCATATAGATTGCAGTTCTGTATTTTTGTTTTTGAGTTGCTGCTGCTGGACAAAGTTGATGTACTTCACCAATCGCTGTTGAGCAAGTTCAGGTGTTTCAGCAGAGAAATTTAATGTCATATCTTGACTTGTTTTATCCATGACCCTAGCAGATATCGAATCAGCTAGTGTACTTATTAGTGCTCGCTCACTACGTTTATCCGAGACCCCTGCTTTCTCCATCTCCACTGCATAAATACCTTCTCGCATCAGAAACGCTCGTTTATTATTCATGCTATTAAAGGCTGAAATAAAACTTTGATAAATCGCAGATTGTTCAAGTGATGCAAAAACAGAATTTGATAAGGTGGCATCATCACTGCTGTTTTTGCTGTTGCTGCTAGCTTTTATAGCTTGTATTTTATCCACAGCCAATTGCAGTTCAGCGATTTGGGATACTGAAGGTTCTGAGATAGTAGCTTGACTGGTCCATACTTGGCGTGAAGTCATAGCATAGCCGATTCCCATAATGGAAAAAAACAGAGTTATTAACAAAATTAACACCCTCTGATGCCACAATGTCAACATTAATTCACGCAAGTCAATATCATCCGATTGTGGTATCTGCACCCACTGGTTAGGAATAACAGATGCTTTTTTTTTCATATTTTTCTCTTGATTATTAATATAAGAATTTTGTAACGCTTTTCTTTACAATTAAGCTAACTCAACCAATTTTGGTGCAAATCGATCTTTATCAGATAGTATCAAAGGATATTGATCAGATAACGGCCAATCTATTGCCAACATGGGACAATCCCAACGTATGCACGCCTCATCACCTGGCTGGTAATAATCAGTGCATTTATAAAAAACATCAGCACTATCACTGATCACATAGAAGCCATGAGCAAAACCTTGAGGAATCCACATAAGTTCACCTAACTGCGCATCCAGTATATGCCCAACCCATTTTCCATAGGTTGAAGATGTGGGGCGAATATCGACAGCAACATCGAAAATACATCCTTGAACGACTTGAACCAATTTTCCTTGTGGTCTAGTACGTTGATAGTGTAACCCACGTAGAGTCCCCTTTACCGAGTGACTCAGATTATCCTGCACAAATTGATGGTTACCACAAAATCTCTCAAACTCCGACTGACGAAAACATTCCCTAAACCCCCCTCTCACATCGATGTAGGTTGTAGGGGTCAATATTTTTATCTCATCCAACACGGTTGTTCGACAATTTATCATAGTCAAAGATCAATTAAATTAAACATCAATTAATATGGAGCTGTCTGAGTTTGAGTTGATTAACTAACAAAAACAACAGAACTCAAACAACTTTTGCCAAACGAAGCAGAGTATCACGAACACCGTCACGCCAATCTGGCAACACCATGTCAAACTTATGAGAAAAAAGACGGCTATCGAGTTGGGAGTTTAATGGACGGGCGACTTTGCTTGGATAAGCATCACTTTTGATAGGAATGACTGTGGGGATACCAGAAATCAGTCCGATGTTTTGCGCTTCTTTAAAAATAAAACAAGCGTAGTCAAACCAGTTGACTGAGCCAGAAGCAGCCACATGATATAACCCCTCTAACTTTGGCTCTGCCAGAACTCTCTGTATGGCCCGTAGCGTCACCTCTGCCAACATCAAAGCTGAAGTAGGTGTGCCAACCTGATCGCATACCACTTGTAACTCATTATGAACTTTTCCCAAGTGAAGCATAGTTTTGAGAAAATTATCTCGCCAAGGACTGTGTAACCAACTAGTACGAATGATCAGATGACGACAACCGCTGGTAATAATTGCCCGCTCTCCAGACAATTTACTCTGACCATATAAATTTAATGGTGCAGGTTGATCTGACTCCCTCCAGGGTTTATCCATTTTACCATCAAAGACATAGTCAGTTGAAAAATGAACAAATAAGGCATTATGTTGTTTGGCTATCTCTGCTAACCGAGCAACACCATCACGATTAACCTCCATAGCTAATATTGGCTCTTTTTCAGCACGAGTAACATCAGTAAAAGCCGCAGCATTTAGGATAATCGAAGGTTTTATATGAGACAATACTTGCTCAATGGAACCACTAAAAGTTGAGCATCTGGGGACCGCAGTATATCGCCAAGAAGCAGTTCTAAGTCGCGAGCATAGGGCTTGCCCAAGTTGACCAGTAGAACCATAAAGATAAATGTTAAGCTGACTCATGAGATGAAAGAATACCACGTTTACGAAGCCAAGCTAACACACGCCATATAGAGTTAACCACCCAAAAATAGAGAGAGAATACGACCAAAAACAATAATAGGCTAACTAGTTCAGGTGTATTTATCGCTTCGAGTGAAATACCAATTGCAGCAAGTAACATTGCTAATATACAGATAAGACAAAGTGTATAGCGAGAGGATAGACCGGCTCGTAAACATATATGGTGTAAATGCTCACGATCTGGTTTAAACGGAGAATGTCCTTTTCGTACCCGGCGAACCATTATGGTTACCATATCCATTAACGGAATGGCGATAAGCCAAAGTGCCGTCACTGGATACATCTGGGCTTTTGGCCCTTGAGTACCTTGCAACAAAACCCATATCACAGTAAAGCCGATCAACATGCTACCAGCGTCTCCCATAAATACCTTACGGTGTACGCCAAATAGAAAACCTAAATTAAGAATAATGTATGGTACCACAACGATCATCATAAGCAGGCAAAATCGTGCAAGCCATATCTGCTCATCAATATAATTGATATAGGCCAAACCTCCAAAGGTGGCGATCGTGAGACCACCTAGAAGTCCATCAATGCCATCGACCATGTTAAAGGCATTAATAGCCCCCAGCACAGCAAAAATAGTTACAATATAACCCAAAGGCCCCAATACTAACTCATGACCAAATGCGAGCCCACCTAAGCTTTTAAGAGATAATCCTGCACCGAAAATCATTGCACAAGAAATAAGAATTTGAATAACAAGACGAATTCTATAATCAACATCATACTTATCATCGATAGCCCCCATAAGTACAAGCACTGATGCGCATAGAACATAAATATCAGAACCGACTAGTAACTCAGGTTTATACCATAAAGCCAACATTAGGGTAACATATATTGATATCCCTCCCACTAATGGTATGACCCCTTGATGCAGCTTACGCTCATTAGGCCGATCAACTAGGTTGATCTTTTTTGCTATTTTCCTAAAGATAAACAATACAACAAATGCGATGATAAAAAAAAACGAATACGCCATAGACCACCATGTATAGATTATTACTACCAACCTATAACTCAACTGAGAGAAAATGTTTATACTGACAGGAAAGATATAGATTTTAGTGAATCATCAACCAGTTTTTTTGCCACATCAAATGTGTCAGCTTCAGCATAACATCTCAGTTCTGGTGCATTTCCAGATGGTCGAAGATGAACTATGCTGTTATCTGTCAAAAATAAACGTAGTCCATCTGTACAATCTGTATAAGAAACACATCTATCGTTCAAGCCCAATGTCATAAGCAGAGATTGAGGGTCACCTTTCCCTAAAGCAATTAGTTCATTACTAAGAGTTATAGGGAAATTTTTGATACGGTCGGAATGAGTAAAACGCTGTGGAAGAGTAGATACCAAAGTGGATATATTATTACTATCTGCTGCTGCAAGTAACATCAAAAATGGCAATACTGCATCGCGAGTAGGGAGAGCCTTTAGCACTTTTCCTCTAATCTCGATATCACTACCAAGAATAAATCCCCCATTAGCTTCAAACCCAGCTACACGTCGATATTCACTACGCAACCTCAAAAACTCTGCAATAACATATGGAGAGCCAATTTTGGTACAAGTAACATGCGAAAATCGCCCGCAATTCATAACTGATGTATTACAACTTACAGGAATCGCCAATGCTTCTATATTTAACTCATCAGCACAAAGTAAGCCCAGAATATCACCACGGAGCCATTCACCATTTTCATCCGCAACCAAAGGGCGATCCCCATCACCATCGGTCGAGAAAATCGCATTCAACTGGTATTGTTCAGACCACAACCGCGCTTTAGCTTTATCTTCTTCACCCACAGCTTCAGTATCAATAGGCACGAACTGATCACTACGCTCTATGCAAACCACCTCAGCACCCAATGATTCAAATAACGGAGCATAGAGTTCACGCCCTGCACTGGAGTGCTCATAAATGCCAATTCTTTTACCTATCAACAGATCGGCAGAAAACAAGGAAGAATAACGAGCACAATAACTATCTGCAGCCCGTGAATCAGGCTTCAATATAGGCAATGAAAGTAATGGTTCAAATTCAACCTGTACTTGAAGGATAGACAACTCATCAGCTTTAGTAATTTCACCATCGGGGCGATAAAACTTAAGACCATTACGATCAAAAGGGATATGGCTTCCCGTAACCATAATACAAGGTATATTATCTTGCATTGCTTGATAGGCTAATGCAGGTGTGGGGATCACACCATAATAAACAGGCTCTACACCCGCCTGTAACAAAGCAGCAGCACACGCCTGCGCCATTGCATAACTACTGGGGCGATTATCGACCGCCAATGCCAGTTGGTTGGTGGAAAACTCATGGCGCAATACAGCGACAAAAGCATGGGTAAATGCAGCACAGACATCAGGGGTAAAATCGATGACTAAGCCACGGGCACCACTTGTACCAAAGGAGATGCCGCTCTGAGTAATAATATCTTTGGAATTTCTCATTATTTTTTTACCAGAAACTGTGGGATTTTCGATAAATTTTTCAACGTGACAGCCAATGGCCAAAATATACCATTATTACGCATCGCTTTAATATCCTCGTGAGTTTTCTGGAGAATATTATCCAACGAACGATTACTGACCCCACCTACTCGCATTTTTATTAAAACTTTAGGTAAATACCCGGCACTGATTTTTCCACGCCACAGATAGCGAAGAACTGAATCATAATCAGCCGCAATTTTATAATTCAGATCAAAGCAGTTCATTTCTTTGTACAAACTACGCTTCATATAAAATGTAGGATGCGCAGGCATCCAACCATACTGTAATTTATTTCTATTGTAGTGACCACTTTTCCAGTGACGAACGATTTTATTTATATTCTCTTGCTGAACATACTCGAGGTCAGCATAAACTGCATCATGGTTTCCTGATTTAAAAATATCCACGAGGTCCTGAATAGCCTCAGGATAGGCAAGTAGATCATCCGAATGCAAAAAACCAACTATATCTCCAGTCGCTTTTGAAATACCCTTGTTGAGGGCATCATAAATCCCATTATCTGGCTCAGATATGAGCTGGCTTACCCGAGAACAATTCTGTCTTATCACCTCAAGCGTATTATCCTTAGAAGCACCATCAACAATAATATATTCAATATCAGAGTAAGTCTGGCTCTCTAATGAAGCAAGAGTGTCATGAATGGTGGCAGCACTGTTAAACGTTGCCGTGATAATACTGACCTTCATCAATAACCCACTCCAGCAGATGGAATACGCACAATATCATCTTCCTCAAGATACACACCGCTACGTACTTCGATCATTTCCAACGGAATTTTACCGGGGTTTTCGATAGCATGGGCTACTCCAACCGGAATATAGGTCGATTCATTTTCTGAAATCAAAAAGGTTTCATCCCCTCGGGTTACCCGCGCGGTACCAGAGACAATAATCCAGTGTTCAGCGCGGTGATAATGCATTTGCAGCGCCGTTTTTTGCCCTGGCTTCACCATCACCTGTTTAACGTGATAACGCAGCCCATCGGCAATCGCATCGTGGCTGCCCCAAGGGCGAAATACTTCGCGGTGTTGCAATTGTTCGGGGCGATTGGCGGCTTTTAATTGATTGACAATACCTTTGATCTCTTGGACTCGATCTTTATGGGCCACCAACACCGCATCTTTGGTCTCGACCACCACCACATCATCAATACCAACCGTAGCAGTTAAACGGTGCTGAGCATAGATAAGGCTGTTGTGAGTCTGCTCGGTTAACACATCACCATGCAGCACATTGCCTTGCGCGTCTTTGTCGCTCACTTCCCACAGTGCCGACCAAGAGCCGACATCGCTCCAATTGGCATCTAGCGGCATCACCACAGCGTTGGCGGTTTTTTCCATCACCGTATAGTCGATGGAATCGTCTGGGCAAGCGGCAAAGGCATCTGGATCTAGGCGGATAAAATCCAGATCATCTTGCGCTAAGGCCAAAGCTTGCTCACAGGCAGCCATTATAGCGGGGTTATGCTGTTTAAGCTCTTGCAGGTAGACAGAGGCCTTAAACAAGAACATGCCGCTGTTCCACAAATAACGGCCATCGGTCAGATATTGCTGAGCGGTGGTTAAATCAGGTTTCTCGACAAATGCTGCGACCGTGCTGGCACCATAGCCCACTTCACTAGCCTGCTGGATATAGCCATAACCGGTTTCTGGCGCGGTGGGTACTATGCCAAACGTCACCAACTTATTCTGCTCAGCTAGGGGAATCGCCGCTTGCACCGCTTGGCAAAAGGCGGCAGGTTTGGCGATCACATGGTCGGCGGCCAGCACCAGCAATATGGGATCGTCCCCTTGTGCGCAGGCATGCAGGGCAGCAATAGCCACTGCCGGAGCCGTGTTGCGGCCAAACGGCTCCAGCGCAATCCCGCTGTGTTGCAAATGCCCTTTGCGCAACTGCTCGGCCACAATGAACCGGTGCTCTTGATTGCAGATGATGAAAGCCGGCTGATGTGCTAACGGGCTCAGGCGCAGCAAAGTCTCTTGCAGCAGAGTGACATCACTAGTCAGGGATAAGAACTGCTTGGGGAACAGAGTGCGCGACAAAGGCCACAGACGAGTACCAGATCCTCCGGCCATTACAACTGGCAATAACATGGCGTTACGTCCTTTCTAAAAAATAATCTTTGGTATGCTGATGCACGCCAGGATCTTGCAACAATTCATTCACATAAAACCAGTGATATTGATCGTGCTGGCTTACTGGCAGCTCATTATGATGACCCTGCCACAGCACTTCATATCCCAGCACTACGTAATGGGTTGAAAAATCTTCACCTGAGAAATTATCGGCATAAAAGTGCTCATAGGGGCCGAGAAAGCGAGCATTTTCACGACTAGCTGCAATCCCTAACTCCTCCTCGGTTAAACGCCAAAAAGCATCATTTAACCGTTCATCTTTACGCACTCGACCACCTGGAACAAACCAAAAACCTTGCGCCGGGCGATTTAACCTTCGCCCAAGCAGTACCTGCCCAAGCTCATTGCGTACAATCAAATCAATTGAGATAAGTGGCGTTACCGCCACTATCTGTTGAAATTGTGTCTTATCCAACCAGTGATTTGGCTTATTTGCGAAACTCATCTTGGTGCTCCATGAACCACTGATAAGTCAGAGTCAAACCTGCCTCTAACGAGTGGGTGTAACGCCAACCCAGGTTAGCCAAACGGCTCACATCCATCAGCTTGCGTGGAGTGCCATCAGGTTTAGTGGCATCAAATACCACCTCACCGGCAAAACCCACCACCTTGGCCATCGTCTCTGCCAACTCGCGGATCGTACAATCAACACCGGTTCCCACATTGATATGGGAGAGCATTGGCTGGGTATTGGCCTGATATACCTCGTTCGCCAGTTCCATAACATGAATGCTGGCGGCCGCCATATCATCTACATGCAAGAACTCACGCATCGGCGTACCACTTCCCCACACCACCACTTCACTAGCCTCCTGCAATTTGGCTTCATGGAAGCGCCGCAACAAAGCAGGGATCACATGGGAGTTTTCAGGGTGGAAATTGTCATTCTCGCCATACAGGTTGGTGGGCATTACGCTGCGATAGTCGCGACCATATTGACGATTATACGACTCACACAACTTGATTCCGGCGATCTTGGCGATGGCATAAGGTTCGTTCGTAGTCTCCAAAGTTCCTGTCAGCAATGCAGCCTCGGTCATTGGCTGCGCGGCCAACTTGGGATAAATACAGGAAGAGCCCAAAAACAATAACTTCTGCACGCCAGCCTGATGTGCGGCATGAATGATATTGCACTCCATTACCAGGTTTTCATAAATGAACTCGGCTGGATACGTGTTATTGGCATGGATACCGCCCACCTTGGCTGCTGCAAGATAAACCTCATCGATCGCTTCAGCGGCAAAGAAACGCTCGACCGCATCTTGGCGAGTGAGATCAAGCTCCTTACGCGACCGCACGACCAGTTCCACATCATTGCGAAGAGCCAACTGGCGGCAGATAGCCGAACCGACCATCCCCCGATGGCCGGCGACAAACACGCGCTTTTTATGGGTGTTCTGCTTGGTCATCTCTTAATTCTCCAGTGAGATAGCCACATCAAAACCGTTGGCCTTGAGCAAGGCATGCTGTTTGGCTTGTTGCATATCGTTGGCAACCATTTCGGCACACATCTCTTCGACAGTGATCTCAGGTACCCAACCCAGCTTGGCCTTAGCCTTGGCAGGATCGCCCAGCAAGGTTTCAACCTCAGCGGGACGGAAATAACGCGGATCCACCCGAACAATGACATCCCCAACGTTAACTGCCGGTGCATTATCACCTCTCACAGCCGTTACAGTGGCGATTTCATCAACCCCTTCACCACTGAACGCAAGTTCAATCCCTGCCTCTTTTGCAGACATACGCACGAATTCGCGAACAGAAATCTGCTTGCCAGTGGCAATGACAAAATCCTCTGCCGCGTCTTGTTGCAGCATCATCCACTGCATCCGCACATAATCCTTGGCATGACCCCAATCTCGCAGGGAGTCCATATTGCCCAAGTAGAGGCACTGCTCAATGCCCTGAGCTATATTGGCAATCGCCCGAGTGATCTTGCGGGTCACAAAGGTTTCACCACGGCGCGGTGACTCGTGGTTAAACAGAATTCCGTTGCAGGCATACATGCCATAAGACTCGCGGTAGTTTACCGTGATCCAGTAGGCATACATCTTGGCTACTGCATAAGGAGAACGGGGGTAGAAAGGCGTGGTCTCCCGTTGTGGAATCTCTTGAACCAAGCCATATAACTCAGAGGTAGAAGCCTGATAGAAACGGGTTTTTTCCGCAAATCCATTGACCCGAATAGCTTCCAAAATTCGCAAAGTGCCAAGAGCATCGACATCCGCAGCATATTCTGGAGAGTCAAAAGAAACAGCCACATGTGACATAGCCCCGAGATTATATACCTCATCGGGAGCGATTTCTTTAATCAAGCGATTAAGATTAGAGCTATCAGACAAATCACCATAGTGAAGTTTAATATTATTAGAGCTATTGCACAGATTATCGATCCTTGTTGTATTGTAAGACGAGGCTCGACGAATTAACCCATGTACTTCATAACCCTTTTCCACCAATAACTCGGCTAAGTAAGATCCATCTTGGCCGGTAATACCTGTAATAAATGCCTTTTTCATAAATACGCTACCATAATAATTTATTGACATGAACTTCGTTCAGAGAGAGAAATTATATCAAGATATTTTCGCGAAATCACTTCATATGAAAAATTATCTTTGATATGTTTTCTTGCTCTGAGTGCATAATTGTTTTTTTCTTCACCAGAAAGAGAAGCTAGCTGAATCAGCTTATCTGCAAGTGAAGTCGGTTCAAAAGGCTCTGCCAGGAGCCCATTAACCCCATCAATAATTATATCAGTTAGCCCTGACGTCCTAAAAGCAACAGCAGGAGTACCACACGCCATCGATTCTGCAGCTACCTGGCCAAATGACTCAACAATTGAGGGGACAACAACACAATCTGATGCACAAAAAAGATCGGCTAGAATATTCTGATCTCTAATGTGCCCAGCATATGATGTATGAAATCCATGCATAATCCTTTCTTTACCTGATTGACCAAAGACTACACATCTTATTGTTTTATCATTATACCTTAACCTTTCAGCCACAATTTTTAATGCACATTCCAAAATACCACCACCTTTAAGTGGGTTTTTTTTGCCTCCTATCGCACCAAAACATATTACAAAATCATCATTTTTAAATCCTAAATCAGACCTTATTTTATTACGATTAACTTTAGGATGAAATACATTGACATCGATAGGGTTTGGCAATAAAAAAACCTTGGCATTTTTCAAGATAAGACTTTTTTTTGCCCTTTCCAACATCCAATTTGAAGGTACGGTGTATATAATATCATGTCTGTCTCTTAACTTAGCCAGTTTGGTTTTCCAGACAATATAGCGCCAACCAAATCCACAAGAGCCAGGAGAGAAAAATTTATAACCATTGACAAATGCTAGCTCATTAGTATTTACATCATAACAATGTTCACTTCCGCAATATAGCCACTCATCATGCATTGTTACAATAGAGCCTTGAGGTATTTTATCCAAATCAAAAATACTTATCGTGTCATTATTAAACCAGTGCAAATGAAAAATCTCTTCCTTTTTATTTTCAAATGCAGTAATTACGGGGCGATATGAAAATAGATTCAATGAATGCTTTATCGGATTTTGGTTAATTTGAAATAGCCCCCCCCCCCATGATAATACACGCTTTATAAATTGCATTACATTTGCATCATCTTGATTTATTGTATTAACATCTCTAATGCTAGCAAGAATATCGGTAAATTTTCTTGCAGCAATAGCAGCCCCGCCTTTTGATAGTGAAAAGGAGACAACATTTACTTTTTTCATGATAAATATATATTTACCTGAGCAAGGTCTTTTTCTCCAACGCTGAAGTTCTCAACGTTATTTAAAAAGAACGAATATTTTTCTGTCATTTCATCTATTGCATTAGATAGCGATGAAATAGATGAATCAGAATAAATGATTCCAGTACAAGGATTTTCAACCAACTCGATATTGCAGCCAACATAAGATGAGCAAATAATAGGAAGGCCAAAATAAAGTGCCTCCTCAACTACCAGTCCCCAAGGCTCGCTGTGTGATGGTAACAAAAATACATCGTGCGACTGATAGATGTCCGCAAGATCTTTATTGTTAACGGAACCGACTAAAGTCACATTATGGGGCGATATCTTTGCGAGTTGTTCTCTTAATGGTCCATCACCAACAATGGTCAAATTTAGTTCAGGATGTTCTTTGAAATATTTAATAGCAAAAAACAATCCTTTCTCTGGCGCTAGCCGCCCGACATACAAAAAATTAACTGGTGTTTTAATGCTTCTTAGTTTCGTGCACTCTTTTTCACAATCGGAATCAGTGATATTAATTATCCCAACGCCTTTAGTGAGGTGCACATCCCCTTTGAAATCTAGAGCCTTGAGCAGCTCATGATGTGGAGAGCCACTGCAATATGCAGTAGAAATCCTAGAAAGGAAAATCTGCTTAATTATTTTCTTCAGAAGCCCAATCTTGCTTTCGTAAATTGTTGATTCAACAACAACGGCATTACCTGCACGTCTGTGCAAAAACATACTTAACCAGAACTCAGGTAAATCCCACCCTCCGACAACTAGCTTATCAATGGACAAGGAAAATAATACATTGGCTAGTTTCAAACAAGATGTAATAACATTTCTTTTTTCGAATGACCCAGCGTTGATGATTTTGTATTTAAAGTTAATAGTTGCGCTAGTAAAATCTTTATTTCTTATCGCAGATGTATCAGATATAAACAGGACCAGTATCTTTTTTTTCTTTGCAAGCTCATTATATAGGTTTATTTTGTAAAAAGCCGGCAAGTGAGTTACAAACACCAGTTCATAATGTCCCATTAGTACTCCCCAAAGATAAAACGTTCCATCTCTCTTCTGACAGAAGTTTTCCCCATGTTTTCTCTCAAAGATAAAGTGCCGTTCATCGCAATGCTATCAATCAACTCTCTTTTGTCCATCAACTTCTTCAAGCAATTAATTAATTCATCAGCATCATTACCTTTTAAATAACAAGCACCATCTTGGCCCAGAACACTTTTTACATCGCTAATATCTGTCGCAATGACCAATAGTTTATTGCTAGAATACTCGACTACTTTGGATGGAAAGGTTGTATCTGCATAAATACCGCCAACGGGTTTCAGAGACAACCCGATATCGGAAGTCGCAAGCAACTTACTATACTCAACATTATTTAGTCGACCATAAACTCTAACCGCTGGAGCCTGAGAACTGGACTCCAGTTCACGGAAATCGCAAATGCTATCACCCATCCCACAAATTGAAAACTCGAGACTATCCATCCAATCATCATAGTTTTCCCGCATCTTATGTATAGCAGCAATCAATCTATTAGCGCCTGTATCAGCAATCAAAGTGCCAGAGAGCAGTACATAGACCTTGTTTTTTGCGCAGAAAAACTTAGATGACTCAAGATGTTCATCTATCACACCATAATAGTTTTTTACTGGTCTGACTTTCGTGTAAATAGATAATGCTGAGCAAGCCAGAAATGCACCATGATGACAACATTTATCAAATAAAAATGGTATCGCCCTTTCCAATTTACGCTTTATTGATCTCCGCCCATCATCAACCTCACCATCTTCAAGGTCTATGAATTGTTTTGCGCCGAGATAGTAACCAAAGATCACACCGAATATATAGGCAGGCATCCGATTATAATAAATAAATGAACTTTTATTTCTTTTCCATAATTTCCAGATAAAATAAGGCAAAGCAAACAATGTTATAAGCTCAGAAACTACTGAAATATGACAAAAAGGAAGATATATAACAGCCACACCATCCTTGCGTTCAACTTTTGCCTTATAGAACTGCAAACTACCATTTCCTTTACCACGCCCTAAACTAAGGATATAGCTTCTAACACGACGAGATTTAATAGTATTTGCCCACATTAAGACTTTACGTGTTGCTGCTGGGCTATCAGAAGATATTTCCCTCTCATTCCTGAGTTTGTCACTAACAGCATTAGAAACAATAACACATGACTTCATGCCAACCTTCTCTTTATGACTGCGGGTACCCCTGCGACTAGGACATTATCGGGAATATCTCGTGTGACAACTGAACCAGCTGCGACAACAACCCCTTTCCCTATAGTGACGCCACCTATGATAAGTACATCTGCACCTATCCAACACCCATCACCTATTGATATAGGTAATGCAACCCCCTCACCAGCTCGTCTGCTTGGATCACCAAGACAATGAGATCCTGGTACAAATTTCACTAGCGGTCCGATATCACATTTCGCCCCTATCTCAATAGTGATATCTTTGTGGCTATAGATAATACACCCTGGACTTAACCAAGTGCTATCACCAATTATCACTTTCCCATTACCATAAATTCCACCACCACCACAGAAAGATACATTGTGGCCAATATCAACCTTTGCCAACTTTAATAAAACTCTGCGTAATGCGAAGAGACGAGTAACAGGAAGAATACCTAATATTAGTCTAACCAGATGACGCCACATTACTAGCATTCTCCTTTTTAATTCTCATAATGACAAGGCATGTCACCATAAACACACGACTATAATCAGATGCAGAATATGCCTCACCTTTAAGCATCGCTACAAAAAAAATAAAAAACACCAACATACATCTTGAAACACTATAACTCCATTCGCTCTTATCGTATAGAGAGCATGAAATATAAAAATATAAAAATATGATGGCGCATAAAGATACCAGACCACCCGAATTAATCAACCGAACGAAACCTATATCTGAATAACAATCTGACTCAGCATTACAACTGTATGAACGACCAAATAAAGCATCCCAACTTGAAGTTGGAATATGTATCATACCTTCCAGATCACTTAATGTTGTAGCTTGGTTATTACTTGAATTTGAAAACTGGTTAACTCCTTCTTTCAGCCAATCCAAGGTAGCATTATCACTGAAAGAAAATAACCCAAAAAATAAAAATAGAGAAATTGAGGTTATAAAAAAAAGTACAAATAGATGCTTAATATTATTCTTTGAGCATGTAACTAGCATCCAGAAAAGAGCCAAAAGCAATACTGCAAGGCCAACTCTCGCATTTAAAGAGATGAGTAAAACACCCAGGATAAAATAAAATGCTTTAACCGTAGGTTTTTCATATCGCTCAGTAATAATCAATGCGACACAAAGCGCTATAGCTAAAGGAAGACCATATAAATGATGCTTACTAACACCAAACCCTCGGTAAATAATAGCATTTTTAAACGCCTCCCCTTGATAAGCAACCCCCTCATAGATGTAGCTTAGCAACGACTCCCTTATTTGAGGGAAGCAGAACATTATAATAGCAAAGACGGTCTGAAATAAAATAAGTGATTTTAATAGAAGCAATAATTCCTTGTACTTATTAACTCTAAAAGTATAAATCAACACATTTGCAATTATAAAACTCTCTATTATTACCCTAATCACTCCAGCCGAGTTATCCCAACCATTAGAAAGCAATAATAAAAAGAGTAAAAAAAACAAAGCGACACGAATTCTTTTTGGATAAAAGACCTTGCCTCGTAAAAATATCAAGACTAATGAAAAAATATAAAATACCGCTTGCCCATAGCCACCAATCGAATTGGCGGCGCAACATCCCATAAAAAAGAATAAACAAGCTAAATTATGTCGAGATGTTAGGCTAGTTTCAGGAAGATGAGTTGCCATGAGTATTATTTTTTTGCCAACAGAAAATTAACTTGGTAAATCCAATTATAAAATCTTTTGTCATAAAAAACTTATGATGTAGACATAAATACTTCATTGCTTCCTTTTTATAATCCCTACTCAACTGTCTGAATGAAAAAAGCGACCAGATAATCTTTGCATCTTCATATATTTTATAGCTTTTAAATCTGTCTAAAATAATATGATGATATTTAGCAATCAATGCTAAATTACCAGTTGTATTAGATGAATGAATTCTATATTTCGCTAGAATATTTGGAAGGACATCAATAGTCCCACCATTAACAGTTAACTTTAACCACAAATACAGATCTTCCACCTTAAGACTTTCATCAAAAAACGTTTTATCTACAATGTCCGCTCTGAATAATATTGTAGCTGGAGGTATATTAAAACCAGAAGTCATAACGCGTGCAAAGTCGTACGACTCTATGAGGTTCATAGGATTTTTATTTTGTGTTATTACATTATATTCATTTATAACATTAACATTGGCACAACATGCAACAGCAAGATTATTTTGCTCCATGTAGTCAACTTGAGTCTGAATTTTATGCTCTAGCCATATATCATCAGACGCAACTATCGCTATATATTTACCATGGCACAACTTCAAGCTCTCTTTTAATGTTTTAGATAAACCTTTGTTATTCTGGTTTACATATATAAACTCATTTTCTTTTATTAACCTTGTTATAACTTCATGGGAGGAATCGCTAGAACCATCATTAACTACTATCAACTCAATATTATTGTAACTCTGAGACAAGACACTCTTGATTGCATCTTCAACGTATTTTTCATGGTTATAGACAGGGATAATCACTGAGACTTTGCACATATAAACCTTCTGGCATAAAAATATTTAACTAACAATTTTGTTTTTATTAAAGAATATAACAATGAAATAAATGACATAGCTAAATAAATACGCAAAATTAACACCATCAACACCATGATGATGAACTAGCATTTGGGAAAGTATGACAAAGGATACAGAAAAAAGTATTTCAGTAGAGATAAACCATTTCGTTTTCCCTCTTGATATCATCGGATATGCATATAACCATGATGCTATTTTGACTATATCACCACATAATTGAACAAGAAATAGCTCCCTAGCATCATAAAATTCTCTTGTAAAAAGAGTTAATATAGCAAAATCACGTAACACATATACCAAGAGAGCAAGCAATGAAACAACAGGAACAATTATCAGTGCCGTGTTACTTATTTCTTTTAAAATAAGTTTACCACAATTCAATGATGACAAACGAGGTAAGTAATAAGTGCTTAGAGCAATAGTAATAACACCTAGGTATACCTCTGATATTTTCCATACAGCTTGCCAATTCCCGGCAGCCTCCCAACCCACATTACTTACCAATATGTTCCTGACCAAGATCAATGATATAGGCATAGTTAAAGAACTGGTCAAGGCCATTAACATATAATGGCCAATAGCTATTCTTGCTTCTTTTTCTGTCTTCCCCCACAAATATCGCATCTTAAACCACGGTTGCCTTAAATTCCCAGCAAGCATAACACTGCCAATTAAAGCACTTTGTACTGATGCCGCAAACAAAGCGCCATTAAGATTTGCCTCCATAATCATGTATAGCATAACTAAACCAGATACTATCGAAGACATCATGCCCAAAACGATATATCGACGATAGTTTTGCAAACCATTAATCACTGAGTTTAAAAAAGTACCCACTGCTGCTAAAGGTAATGCAATTACTGTAACAATAATAACCCAGTAAAACTGGGTGTCATTAAATAACCATTGTGATATATTATTTGAAAATAAAATCGTCAACGGTAAAACTATTGTAAGAATAATCAAAACCCATTGTAGTGATGCTTTCCACCAACGGGCGCATTCATCGTATCCGGAATCTTTTTTTTCCGCTGTATAGCGAACTATACCACTACCTACAGGTGAATTAATAATTCCGTTTAGTGTTGCAACCAGGCTTTGAATTTGTCCCAGCATAGCCATACCTGTTGGACCAGTATATATGGCAACAACTTTAGCAATGACAAACCCCATCCCCATACGCAACAAGGTTAATAACCCTGACATTGCAGTAACTTTAAGCAAACGCTTCATGCAACAAAACCGTTTACTGAATTGATAACATGAGAAATAGCGTCATTACTCATTGTAGGATCGAGAGGGAGAGATAAAACCTCTTGGTGAATGTTCTCGGTCAATGGCAAAGAAATGCCATTCCATTCCTGATATGCTTGCTGTTTATGGGGAGGAACAGGGTAGTGGATAAGAGTTTGAACTCCTTGCTCATTCAGCCACTGCTGTAACTCTGCCCTTTTGGCAGAGCGAACAACAAATAAATGCCATACATGTCCACTTTCAACTTCTACTTGTGGCAAAACAATCAACGGGTTATTAATATTTTCACGATATATCATTGAAATCTGTTGACGTCGCAAAGTTTCATCTTCCAGATATGTTAGTTTAACTCGTAGCATGGCAGCCTGAATTTCATCGAGGCGACTATTTACACCTTGGTAAATATTCTCATACTTTTTGTGAGAGCCATAGTTACGTAATGCTTTTAACGTTTTAGCCAACTCATCATCGTTTGTAGTAATTGCACCAGCATCTCCCAAAGCGCCAAGGTTTTTGCCCGGATAGAAGCTAAAACCGGCCGCATCTCCCCAGCTACCAGCGCGCTGGCCATTCACTTCCGCACCATGAGCCTGAGCACAATCCTCCAGCACCAGTAAATTATGTTGCTTGGCTATGGCCATAAGCTCTAGCATGGGAGAAAGCTGGCCGTATAAGTGCACAGGCAAAATAGCTTTAGTTTTAGGGGTTATTGCAGCCTGTACAGCTACAGGGTCTAGGTTATAAGTGCCAGGATGCGGCTCAACCAATATCGGGACCAAATCATTTTCGGTAATGGCAAGCACTGATGCGATATAAGTATTAGCCTGTACAATAACTTCATCACCCGCGCTTATTTTTCCAAGCTCTTTCCAAGCACGCAGAGTTAGGATTAACGCATCCAGTCCATTGGCGACCCCAATCGCATGTTTAGTTCTACAGTATATGGCGAACTCTTCTTCAAAGGCAGCAAGCTCATTACCCATGATATACCAACCAGAGTCTATTACACGAGCACAGGCATCTTTGAGCTCTTGTTGGTATTTGCAATTTATGGATTTCAAATCGAGAAAATTAATCACTTTACACCTACGATGTTCTATGAATAAATTACACTACAATGATGACAAAACACTCAACCAATATTCGTTTTTTTGATTTTTAAGATAATCAAATACAGTCATACCTCTATAGTCAGACAGACTTAAATCGGCACCGAGAGATTTCAACTCTTCAAGATACTTAACGGAGTTATGTTCAATTGCATAATCTTTGGCATACATAAAAACGGTGGTACCATTATAATTAGTATCATTTATATTTGCACCACACTCTAACAGCTGGCGAATAACATTAAGCTGGCCATTATAGGCCGCTACAATTATTGGCGACCATCCTTTGTCATTTTTTTCATTAACATTGAACTTGTTAAGATAAGCTCGTACTAACTCTACATCATTTTTCGAACAAGACTGCATTAATAGAGAAAATGTATCTTTATATACTTTTACATCAAAATCTACACTGCTTAATATGATGTATTGTTCTGTCTCTTCTAAAATAATTCCGGCTTTTGGGACTGATTTTGTATCCAAAATTTCACAACCACATACGTGGTGCCCAAAAACCCTGGGAAGTTGATATGTTCTGAAAGTAAAAGCATTAATTGAATTTTTAATTTCAATGGCAGTTTTATTTAAATCAATTATAACATTGCTATAGTCTATGCTTTTCTTTGAATAATAGCTGGAACCTTTAGCTTGCTGTCGGACGCATGCGATATTATCGTAAAACAAAGCATCCAATTTTGAAATAACTAAGTCTGTACCAAATGAAATGTACTTTTGATACAAACTAGCTGCAGTTTCATCCTCTGATAACTCGAATACTGACTGGGCCATAATATCTCCAGTATCAATACCTGAATCTATCTTGTGAAGTGTTACCCCTGTTTCAGCTTCACCATTTATTATTGGCCAAGCAGATGTATACATTCCTTTATATGCTGGAAGCTTGGAAAAGTGAATGTTATATAATTGCGTACTTTTAAATAAAGATGGATTTATTATCTTATCGAACTCTAAAGATAAAAAAACCAGGTCATCTATCTCGTATGCCTCTGAAAGTTCAATAATCTTGACATCATTTGACTGACAGTATTTTTTAAATGAACGCTGAAAACCGTCAACACCTTTATCGGTTGAATTAATAACCGCTTGGATGCTCACGCCAGGATAGTGTCCCCTGATATGATCTACCACATCAACTGCAATATTATTTTTTCCTGCTACAACAACTGAACGATCACAACTCATTTTTAGCCACACTCAAAAAATAATCATAATCACGAATGTAATCAGACTCATCATACAGCTGATCAGCAAGAACCATCAGCACACAGTCAGCAGAAAAGTCATGCATTTCCCGCCACATAAAGGATTCAATCAGCAAGCCTTGGGCCGGATTATCGAGCAACACCTCGACACGCTCGTTACCATCATCCAATACAAAACGGCAAGACCCGCGCACTGCAATAGCCACTTGTTTAAGCGCCTTATGGGCATGAAATCCCCGAGCAACACCTTGGACTGTGCCATAAATGTAATAAACCCGCTTAATATCAAATGGGATTTGGCGGTTTGCTTCTAGTGCGACTAACGCACCACGCTCATCCCCTAGCGCAGCAAAATCAATTATATTAATCAGGGTCATGACAATCCCTATTATTTATTTAATAAATCAAACAAATATTGGCCATAGCTATTTTTAGCCATTTTATTTGCAGCATCGCTGAGTTGGTCATCGGTTAGCCACTTATTGCGCCATGCAATCTCTTCTAAACAAGCGATTTTATAGCCTTGGCGTTTTTCTATCGTCTCAACAAAGGATGCGGCATCGTGCAAACTTTCATAGGTGCCGGTATCGAGCCAGGCAAAACCACGACCGAGCAGCTCAACATTGAGTTCACCCGCATTGAGATACATCTCATTGAGGGTCGTGATTTCCAGCTCGCCACGGTGCGAGGGTTGCACCTGTTTGGCCAGCTCGACAACCTTGTTATCGTAGAAATAAAGGCCGGTTACAGCAAAGTTGGACTTGGGATTTAGCGGCTTTTCTTCAATGCTTATCGCTTTTTGGTTGTCATCAAACTCCACCACGCCAAAACGCTCAGGATCTTTAACCTGATAACCAAATACGGTTGCTCCGCTTTGACGTTGTGCTGCGCGTTTTAAAATGGGCGAGAAACCTTGGCCCCAAAAGATATTATCACCCAAGGCCAAACAGACGCTGGAATCACCGATAAACTGTTCACCAATCAAAAAAGCCTGTGCTAAACCATCAGGACTTGCTTGCACAGCATATTCCAGCGTGATACCAAACTGGCTGCCATCACCCAACAAACGCTGAAATGACGATTGATCTTCTGGCGTGGTAATAATCAGAATTTCACGAATGCCCGACAGCATTAATACTGAGAGAGGGTAATAGATCATGGGCTTGTCATAAACGGGCAATAACTGCTTGGAAACCCCCATAGTGATAGGATAAAGACGGGAGCCAGAACCACCAGCCAGAATAATACCTTTCATAACTTTTTTTCCCCGTACTGCTGTTCAATCCAGGATTGGTAGACACCACTCTTGACGTTGTTGACCCACTGCTGGTTATCCAGATACCACAGCACTGTCTTGCGGATACCAGATTCAAAGGTTTCTTGCGGTTGCCAAAAGAGCTCGGCGCTCATCTTGCTGGCATCGATGGCATAACGGCGATCGTGACCGGGACGATCCGCTACATAGGTGATTTGATCGCGATAGCTTCTCCCCTCACCCCGGCCCTCTCCCCCAAGGGGCGAGGGAGACAGAGGTACCATCTCGTCCAGCAGATCGCAGATGGTGTGTACCACCTCCAGATTCTGCTTCTCGTTATGACCGCCGATGTTGTAGGTTTCCCCCACCAAGCCCGTGGTCACCACCTTGTAGAGCGCGCGCGCGTGGTCTTCCACGTAGAGCCAGTCACGAATCTGGTCGCCCTTGCCGTATACCGGCAGCGGTTTGCCATCCAGCGCGTTGAGGATCACCAGCGGGATCAGCTTTTCGGGGAAGTGGTACGGGCCGTAGTTGTTGGAGCAGTTGGTGACGATGGTTGGCAGGCCGTAGGTACGGCGCCAGGCGCGAACCAGATGGTCGCTGGAGGCCTTGGAGGCAGAATAGGGGCTGCTGGGGGCGTAAGGAGTTGTTTCGGTAAAGAGCGGCAATGGCTCACCGGCGGCGACTTCATCCGGATGGGGCAGATCCCCATACACCTCGTCGGTGGATATGTGGTGGAAGCGGAAAGCCGCCTTGCGCACCTCGTCCAGACCGTTCCAATAGGCGCGTACCGCTTCCAGCAACATATAGGTGCCGACAATATTGGTTTCGATAAAGTCGGCAGGCCCTGTAATGGAACGGTCAACATGGCTCTCGGCAGCCAGATGCATCACCGCATCCGGCTGGTGCAGGGCAAATACCCGATCCAGCTCGGCACGGTTGCAGATATCCACCTGCTCAAACGCATAACGCTCGCTTTTCGATACATCGGCCAGGGATTCCAGATTGCCGGCATAGGTGAGTTTATCGAGATTGATAACGGCATCCTGGGTATCACGGATGATATGGCGCACCACGGCAGAGCCGATAAAGCCGGCACCGCCGGTCACGAGGATTTTCATAGATATGCGTTCTCTTGCGAGGAGTGAATACGGAATTGGGTATCGGTGGTATGGAGAAGAAAACAGCTGTATTAGCGCTAAATATCAATAAATAACGTGTATTGCCAAGACTGCACTACACAGCCGTTATGCATATACGTTGAACAAAAATCAGGATAACACCATGGCTACCGCCCCTGGGTTACAGCCCCCAGCTTGCTGCTTTTAACCGAATTTTGTTTGCTGTTGGTCATCGTGTCCTCCAGCATTTTTATGTTTTGATGGTCGATAACAGTGTTACCCGCTCGCATTTTATAGCCAAAAGAGGGGTACCAAACCAAACGACACATAGTCTACCAGCCCGATAAGGGGCAGATTCTATCTCGTTTTCTGTAAACCTGCACACCAAAAAGTGCCTTCATCAAGGGTTTTGAATCAAGATTCGATGGAGAACCGACAGCACTTGATGAACTCATCCGAATCACCTTTAAAAATCGAACAGATCACAGCCAAGTTACCGTTTTTCAGGCGAAAAAAATGGGGCAACCGCTCGTGTTGCCCCATTTTATAGTCAGCTTTAACTGACTCATTTATCAAATTGTGATTTGTCGCTCAGAACAGATGGACACGCTTTTGCTCAGTCACCTTTTGACTCAACTGCTGCAGCCATGCGCGCCTCTTTGCTCTGGTGGCTGGTGAAGTAGCGCATCACCAACACGAAGAAGAGCGGCACGAAGAAGATAGCCAGCACGGTGGCGCTGATCATCCCCCCCATCACGCCGGTACCGATGGCATTACGGCTGCTGGCGCCGGCGCCGGAGCTGATCACCAGCGGCAGCACCCCGAGGATAAAGGCGAGCGAGGTCATCAGGATCGGGCGCAGACGCAGGCGCGCCGCCTCCACCACCGCCTCACCCAGCCCCATCCCCTTGTCATAGAGCTCTTTGGCAAATTCCACGATCAGGATCGCGTTCTTCGCCGACAAGCCTATGGTGGTCAGCAGGCCCACTTGGAAGTAGACATCGTTCTCCAACCCGCGCAGAGTAGCAGCCAAAATGGCCCCCAGAACCCCGAGCGGCACCACCAGCATCACCGAAAACGGAATGCTCCAGCTCTCGTAGAGGGCCGCCAGACAGAGGAACACCACCAGCAAGGAGATGGCGTAGAGCGCTGGCGCCTGCGAGCCCGCCTGCCGCTCCTGGAAGGAGAGCCCGGTCCACTCGATACCCACCCCTTCCGGCAGCTTCTTCACCATCTGCTCGATGGCAGCCATGGCATCACCGGTACTCTTGCCGGGCGCCGCTTCCCCGACGATCTCCATCGCCGGCACGCCGTTATAACGCTCCAGACGCGGCGAGCCGAAGCTCCACTCGGTGCTGGCAAACGCGGAGAAGGGCACCATCTGGCCGGCACTGTTGCGCACATACCAGAGTTTCAGGTCTTCCGGGTTCATCCGGAAGGGGGCATCCGCCTGCATATAGACCTTCTTGATCCGGCCGCGGTCGATGAAATCATTGACGTAAGCAGAACCCCAGGCGCTTGCCAGCGTGTTGTTGATCTCCGCAATGGAGAGCCCCTGCGCCAGCGCCTTCTCGTAGTCGATCTTGATATCGAGCTGCGGCGTATCTTCCATCCCGTTCGGGCGCACCCGCACCAGAGTGGGATCCTGCGCCGCCATGCCGAGCAGCTGGTTGCGTGCCGCCATCAGCTTCTCGTGGCCGATACCGCCGCGATCCTGCAGGAAGAAGTCAAAACCGGTCGCCGTCCCCAGCTCGGGGATGGGAGGCAGGTTGAAGGCGAAAACCTGCGCCTCCTTGATGCTGAACAGATAGCCCATGGCGCGGCCGATGATGGCATTAGCACTGCGATCCGGGCTCTTGCGCTCGCTCCAGTCTTTGAGTTTGATAAAGGCCATACCGCTGTTCTGACCGCTACCGGCGAAGCTGAAGCCCGCCACCGTCAGTACGGAATCGACGTTATCCTTCTCGTTTTTCAGGAAGTAGTCGCGCATGTCCGCCAGCACCACCTCGGTGCGCTGCTTGGTCGCCCCGACCGGCAGTTGCACCATGGACATGATGACCCCCTGATCCTCCTCCGGCAGGAAGGAGGTGGGCATCCGCATAAAGAGCACAGCCAGCACCGCTAGCATGGCACCGTAGATGAGGCTGTAGCGCACGCCCTGCTTGATCACCTTGCCCACCCCGCGCTGGTAGCGCTGGGTACCGGCATCAAAGGCGCGGTTGAACCAGCCAAAGAAGCCGCGCTGGGCACCAAACTCGCCGTGCTTCATCGGCTTGAGCAGGGTGGCACAGAGGGCCGGCGTCAGGATCAGCGCCACCAGCACCGACAAGGTCATGGCAGAAACGATGGTCAGCGAGAACTGGCGATAGATGGCGCCGGTCGAGCCACCGAAGAAGGCCATCGGCACGAATACGGCGGAGAGCACCAGCGCAATTCCCACCAGCGCGCCGGTGATCTGGCCCATCGACTTGCGGGTCGCCTCAAGCGGGGAGAGATCCTCCTCGCTCATCAGCCGCTCCACGTTCTCCACCACTACGATGGCGTCATCCACCAAGAGGCCGATGGCAAGCACCATACCGAACATGGTGAGGGTGTTGATGGAGAAGCCAAATGCAGCCATCACCCCGAAGGTACCGAGCAGCACCACGGGCACCGCGATAGTCGGGATCAGGGTCGCCCGGAAGTTCTGCAGGAACAGATACATGACGCAGAACACCAGGAAGATCGCCTCGATCAGGGTCTGCACCACCTCCTCGATGGAGATCTTCACGAACGGCGTGGTGTCGTAGGGGTAGACGATCTTCATGTTGGCCGGGAAGTACTCCGACAGCTCGTTGAGCTTGGCACGCACCTTCTCGGAGGTATCCAGCGCGTTGGCACCGGTCGCCAGCTTGATGGCTACAGCCGCGGTGGGCTGACCGTTGTAGAGCGCCTCGGCGTCGTAGCTCTCGCCAGCCAGCTCGACCCGGGCCACATCTTTCAGACGCACCTTGGCGCCATCCTGAGTCACCCGCAGCAGGATGTCGTTGAACTGCTCGACGGTGGAGAGACGGGTCTGGCCCATGATGGTAGCGGTGAACTGCTGATCGGCCACCGAAGGGGTTCCCCCCAGTTTGCCAAACGCTACCTGGGCGTTTTGCGCCTTGATCGCCAGCTGCACATCACTCGGGGTCATCTGCACTCGGTTGAGCTTGTTGGGGTCGAGCCAGATCCGCATGGAGTACTGACTGCCGAATAGAGTGATATCCCCTACCCCGTCCAGACGGCTCAGCGGCTCCTTGATGTTGGAGACCACATAGTCCGCCAGGTCGTCGTTCTTCATGCTGCCATCGCTGGAGATGAAGGCGGCTACCATCAGGAAGCTGCTGGAGGTCTTCTGCACCCGAATGCCCTGCTGCTGAACTTCTTGCGGCAGCAGCGACATCGCCTGCTGCAGCTTGTTCTGCACCTGCACCTGGGCGATATCAGGATCAGTTCCCGGCTGGAAGGTCAGGGTTACCGACACCCGGCCGGCAGAGTCGGACTGGGAGGACATGTAGAGCAGGTGATCCAGCCCCGTCATGTTCTGTTCGATGATCTGGGTCACCGAGTCCTCTACCGTCTTGGCAGATGCGCCCGGATAGCTGGCGGAGATGCTCACCGCCGGCGGTGCAATGCTCGGATACTGGGCGACCGGCAGTTTGATGATGGCCAGGCTGCCCGCCAGCATGATCACCAGCGCGATCACCCAGGCAAAAATGGGTCTGTCTATGAAAAATCGAGCCATGAAGCGACTACTCCATCCTACTTGTTGGCCGGGGTGGCGGCAGTTGCCGGCGCCGCAGCCTGTTCAGCCGGATTGACCACGGCACCCGGACGCACTTTCTGCAAACCGGCCACGATCACCCGCTCGCCGGCATTGAGGCCGGACTCCACCACCCAGCTGGTATCGACAATGCGGCCCAACTGGACGTTGCGCAGATCCACCTTGTTGTCTGCGGTCACTACCAGCACGGTGGCGCCGCCATTGGGGGTACGGGTCACCGCGGTTTGCGGCACCAGCAGCCCTTTGGCTCGCTCGCCCTCTTGCAGGGTGGCGCGCATGAACATGCCGGGCAGCAGCAGATGCGCTGGGTTGGGGACAATCACCCGCAGCGCCACCATGCCGGTGGTCTCATCCACGGTGACGTCGGAGAACTGCAACGAGCCCTCTTCGCCATAAGTGGTGCCATCTTCCAGCTGGAAGCTCACCTTGGCGCCCTTGTGTTCGTCCTGCACCACCTTGCCCTCGGCCACCAGCCGCTTGAGACGCAGCAGATCGGCGGTGGACTGGCGCACATCGACATACATGGGGTCGAGCTGCTGGATGACGGCGAGGCTGTCAGCCTGCTGGGCGGTTACCAGCGCCCCTTCGGTCACCGCGGAGGTGCCAATGCGGCCGCTGATGGGGGCCGTGATGCGGGTGTAACCCAGATTGATCTCGGCGGTGCGCAGGGCTGCCTTGCTCGCCATGATCTCCGCCTGCGCCTGCTTCCAGCTGGCGTCGGCATCATCATAGTCCTGACGGCTGATGGAGTTGACCTTGAGCAGCTCCTGATAGCGCTTGGCCTTGAGGCGGGCGCTCTGCTCGTTGGCCTGCGCCTTGGCCAGATTGGCCTTGGCGCTGGCGACGGCAGCCTGATAGACAGCCGGATCGATCTGATAGAGCAGATCGCCAGCCTTCACATCGCTCCCCTCGGTAAAGAGGCGCTTGAGGATGATACCCCCCACCTGCGGGCGCACTTCGGCCACCCGCAACGGGGCGCTGCGGCCGGTCAGCTCGCTGGTCAACTTGAGCGGAGCACTCTGCAGGGTCACCACGTCAACCGCGACGGGAGGCATGCCCCCCTGTCCCTGCGGCGCGCCCTTGTCGCCACAACCTGCCAGCAAGCCTGTTGCCAGCAGGGCAAGACCTACCGAACGAGCAAGAATATGTTTATGCATGAAACACCTGAGCCTTTGCCAGTCAATGAACAATCAGGGCCACGTGGGCCCTGTTGGTAAAAATCGGAAAGATGAGGCAATATACATACATTCATAAATGTATGTAAGTGACTTTTTCTTACTAATCAGGGGCGCAGAAGTAGATGGCCAGACGGACCAAAGAGGAGGCGCAGCAGACCCGCTGCACCATCATGAAGACGGCGCTGGATCTCTTCTGCAGCCAGGGGCTGGCAAAGACCAGCCTGACCGACATCGCCAGAGCCGCTGACCTCACGCGCGGGGCCATCTACTGGCACTTCAAAAACAAGGAGGAGCTCTTCTTCTCCCTCTGGGAGGAGCTCTGCCAACCCCTCGCCCATCAGCTCGACGCCTGCGTCAATGAAGAGGAGCCCGACCCTCTCGGCAAGCTGCGCGACTTCCTCAAAGAGGTGCTGACCCGCATCACCCGGGATCAGGCCCACCAGCAGATGTTCACCATCCTCTTCAACCTGGAGTCACTGGAGGGGGAAGCCATCTCCCTGCGCGAGCATATCCGCAGCCAGTCCAGCAACTTCTTTCGGGATCTGGAGACCACCCTCACCAACGCCATTCGGCGTGGACAGCTGCCCGCCAATCTGGATCTGCGGCGAGCCTCCACCCTGCTCCACTGTACTCTCGATGGCTACATCATCAACTGGCTCCACTTTCCGGAGCGGATCGATCTGGCGGCCGAGTCGGAGTACCTGCTCGACTGCATGTTCACCATGCTGACCCAACCCCGCAATCCGGCGGTTCGTTCCTAGAGTTCACCCTCTGCGCCAACTTGCAGGCTATTTTGCCAGCGCAGCCCCCGATTTGCTAAGGTAGCGCCCCCTGTAGCCGCTTCGGCCCGAGACCATCGCTGTGACATCCACTGACGCCATCGCCCCAGATACCGCCCATTCCGCCAGCCCGACTCCGGCGCACACCGCCTTTACGGCCCGGCTGGCCGCAGGCGCCCACCTGCTCAACCTCGACTGCGGTGACGGGGCGGATCTCTGCTGGCTGCGGGATGGCGGTTTTCGGGTCACCGCCTGCGAGCCCGAGCTGGCGCTGGCCCGCAGCGCATCGCGCCGCTCGGGTCAGGCGGTGCGGGTTTGCCCCATCGCGGGGATGCGCAGCGTGCTCCCCTATGACGGCATCTGGCTCAGCCGCCCCGCCGACTTGGCAGTGCCGCAAGCAACTGACACCCTGCGCCATCTCGCTACCCTGCTCAAACCGGGTGCGCCGCTGGCGTTGCCGGTTGCAACCGCTCTCGCGGCCACCATGGCGCAACTGGCCGAGCAGCTCAAAGAGGATAAGATCCCGCTGACGATCTGCGCGGAGCAGCCAGCCCAATCCGCCGCAGCGTTGAGTTATCTGCTGCTGACCCGCACGACCACTTGATTGGCGGCGCCGGTTAACCCCTTAACGGCGCTCAGCTTTTACCCCGTGCAGGCCCTAACCCCGAGGCCCTGCACGCCCTCTGTCAGCCCCCCCATGTGCAGTCCACCATGACGAATCTTGCGCGTTTAAATATGGGCGCTTTCCGGTCGGAAAAAATAGCCGTTAACAATATTTAACTCGGCATTAACCCATTCAAGACAGACATAATGCGGATTCTGTGTTAGAAAGTGTGATTAATATCAAAATTTAATAACAAATCAGACAATACAACCAACACCGGATTTCCTTATGAAACTTGTCCTCAAACTCATTGCTGGCATCCTTGCCGGTCTCTTGCTCGGTCTCTACGCCCCTGAGTGGGTGGCGCGCGTGCTGTTTACGGCCAAGACAGTCATAGGTCAGCTCATTACCTTCACCATTCCGCTCATCATCCTCTTCTTCATCATGAGCGGTATCGCCAGCCTGCCGAAAAACTCCGGCAAGCTGCTGGGCAAAACCGTGGCCCTCTCCTACTGCTCCACCATTCTGGCGGGCCTGTTCGCCTTTACCGTGGCGAGCCACCTGATCCCGCAGCTGACCACCGCCGCCGAGCCCACTACCGCCGAGGCGGTCAAGCTCGCCTCCTACGTCAATCTGGAGATCCCGCCGCTGTTTGGCGTGATGTCCGCGCTGGCCGCCGCCTTCGTGTTCGGCATCGGCATCAGCGCCACCCAGGCCACCGATCTGCGTCGGGTCGCCGATCAGGGCCGTGACATCATCGACCGCCTGCTGGCCAAGGTGATCATTCCGCTGCTGCCGTTCTACATCGCCGGTGTCTTTGTCGAGATGACGGTGGAAGGCACCGTATTTGCCACCCTGAAGACCTTTGGCGTGGTGCTGGTGATGGCCATCCTGATGCACTGGGTATGGCTCTCCGTATTGTTCGTCGGTACCGGTCTGGCCCTTGGCCGTTCACCGGCCCAGCTCATCAAGAACATGCTGCCAGCCTACTTCACCGCGCTGGGGACCATGTCGAGCGCCGCCACCATTCCGGTTGCCCTGCAGTCGAGCAAGAACAACGGGGTGAGCGATGGCATCGCCAACTTCACCGTGCCCCTGTGCGCCACCATTCACCTCTGTGGCTCCACCATTACCCTGGTGACCTGCGCCACCGCGGTGATGTTCCTCTCCGAGCATCTGGCCATTCCGGGCATCGACACCATGCTGCCCTTTATCATGATGCTGGGTGTGATCATGATCGCCGCCCCGGGCGCACCGGGTGGTGGCGTGATGTCGGCACTGGGTCTGCTCACCTCCATGCTCGGCTTCGGTGAAGCCTCTATCGCCCTGATGATCGCCCTCTATCTGGCGCAGGACAGCTTCGGCACCGCCTGCAACGTCACCGGTGACGGCGTGATTGCCCTGTGGGCCGATCGCTTCGCCAATGGCAGCGAGAGCGCTGCCCCCGTGGCCGAGGCCGAACAGGCGTAAGCTCGCCGGGATGGCCCGACCATCCTCTGCAAAAACCACAGGCCCGAACCTCTGTTCGGGCCTGTGTCGTTTCTGCCTTAAGCCATCTGACCTGAGCCAGTCAGGCAGCATCAGCGCAAGTCGGCACCCCACACCATCAAATCGGCATCATGGGGCCACCCGCTGCATTCGTCAGATTGTTACTCTAGCGAAACAGTTGCCAAGTAGACTGTTTCACCCACGATAACAATCAAGCGCATCAACCGCCGCGGGGCCATACTTGCTGCCAGCATCACAGCCGCCCGATCGCAGAGCTAGCTGCCGCCAACACCACAAGGAGAAGAGAACATGTCCATCTGGTTATTGAGTCTGCTCGCCTCGTTTGTGCTGATCCTCGCCATGACTACCATCATCTGGTGGCGTCAGTATCGGCTGGCCCAGCAGCGACCGGACAAGCAGATCCGCCCCTGCGGTTGCTCGGGTGCCAGCGCTGACCACCTCGACCAGTCAAACGAGTCGCCGCGCAAACCATAACGGGCTGCGGGCGACGAGCCACAAAACCGCTGCCATCAAATCTGACAAATGCAAAGGGGACGCTCGCTGGCGTCCCCTTCTCTTGCTCTGCATCGTTGACCCTCTTGCTTGCCCCTTGTCCCCCTTGCGCTGGCTTTGCCGCCCCCATCTCACTCAGCCGATTTCGCCTCGTCCGTCTCCGGCGTAGTGGCCGGATCCTGATACTGCTGATAGATGGCATAAAACTCGGCCTTGTTGCGCAGGGCCGCAGCGACACAGGCGGGATCGAACTGGCTGCCGGCATGCTCCTCCAGATAGGCAAAGGCCGTCTCGAACGGCCAGGGCTGCTTGTAGGGGCGCTCGCTGGTCAGGGCATCAAACACATCGGCCACCGCCACGATGCGCGCCGCCAGCGGGATCTCCTCCCCCGCCAGCCCCAGCGGATAGCCGGTGCCGTCGAAGCGCTCGTGATGGCTGGCGATGATATTGGTCAGCATGTCGGTGTGGTGAATGCCGTCGAGGCCAAACTCGCTGATCATCAGGTTGATCATCTCCTGCCCCTTGCCGGGGTGGCTCTTCATGATCTCGAACTCTTCCGGGGTCAGCTTGCCCGGCTTGAGCAGGATACCGTCCGGCACCGCAATCTTGCCGATGTCGTGCAGCCCGGAGAAGAGATAGACAAACTCCACCTCCTCATCGCTGAGGCCAGTAACAGGGGCCAGGGTTCTGGCGATCAGCCGGGAGTAAGCCGACATCCGGTGCAGATGGTTGGCGGTCTCCTCATCCCGATAGCGGCTGAACTCCCGCGCAGTGGTCAGCGCCCCGCCAAGGGTCTGAATGGAGAAAAACTCCACCGCAATGATCGCCGAGAGCATCTGGGCATAGGCCGACAGCTCGTTTCTGATCGGCTCGTTGAAATAGTCCGGCTCCATGGCATCGCAAAACAGAAAGCCAAACAGCTTGCTGTTGAACAGCAGCGGCTCGGTATAGCTGGAGGCATAGCCCGCCTCCAGCAGCTTGCGGCTGTGCTCCGACGCTGAGTCACGCAGGGCATCGAGATTGCCGAGCACACGGGCGTGGTGGTGCTCCGCCAGATAGCGCAGGGAGGGGACATCGCTCAGCTTCACCTCGTACTGCACCAGCGGAGAGTGGCCTTCGGTGCTGTGGGCAAAGGTCTTGAGCTGATCGGTATGAGGGTCGTAGATCGCGATGGCCACCCGGCTCAGCTTGTCAAAACGCTCCCTGAGGGTGGCGTGTACGCTCTGCATCCTTTCGCCAAATGAACTCTCCATGACCTTCTCCACCGGATATCCGTGATGGGATTATAGTGACTCCCTCTGTCCCCCTCACCTCTGTTGACAGGAAAATCAACAAAGCGGGATCCCGATAACAACCCCGCTCTGCGGGGTCAATAGCCCATTAATGGCAGGCCTTTGGCGGCAATTCACGCCGCCCAATCCTGCCCACTCCGAGATATTGTTCGGTTCTCCCAGCTCCGCTGTATAGTTTTTGGTTAGCCATTTAGGTAAAATCCGCGCCCTTAAAGAGAAGCCACCTAAGAGTGATTGAGCGATGTCCAACACAAAACAGGCCCCCAAAGTAGGATTCGTCTCCCTGGGTTGCCCGAAAAACCTGGTCGATTCCGAGCGCATCCTGACCCAGCTGCGTACCGAAGGGTACGACGTGGTGCCCAGCTATGACGATGCCGAGCTGGTTGTCGTCAACACCTGTGGCTTTATCGACAGTGCCGTGCAGGAGTCGCTCGAAGCGATCGGCGAAGCGCTGGCCGAGAACGGCAAGGTGATCGTCACCGGCTGCCTTGGCGCCAAAGAGAATCAGATCCGCGAGATCCACCCCAAGGTGCTCGAGATCACCGGCCCCCACGCCTACGAAGAGGTGCTGGGTCACGTCCACAAATATGTGGAGAAGCCGCAGCACAACCCCTTCACCAGTCTGGTACCGGCCCACGGCGTCAAGCTGACCCCGCGCCACTACGCCTATCTGAAGATTTCCGAAGGGTGCAACCACCGCTGCACCTTCTGCATCATCCCCTCCATGCGCGGGGATCTGGTGAGCCGCCCCATCGGCGACGTGCTGGCCGAAGCCAAGCGCCTGAAAGAGGCCGGCGTGAAGGAGCTGCTGGTGATCTCCCAGGACACCTCCGCCTACGGCGTCGATGTGAAGCACCGCACCGGTTTCTACGACGGCATGCCGGTCAAGACCAGCATGGTCGCCCTGTGCGAAGAGCTGGCCAAGCTCGATATCTGGGTACGTCTGCACTACGTCTACCCCTACCCGCACGTGGATGACGTCATCCCGTTGATGCGCGATGGCAAGATCCTGCCCTACCTCGACATCCCGCTGCAGCATGCCAGCCCGCGCATCCTCAAACTGATGAAGCGTCCGGGTTCGGTCGAGCGTACGCTGGAGCGGATCCAGAAGTGGCGCGAGATCTGCCCGCAGATCACCCTGCGCTCCACCTTTATCGTCGGCTTCCCGGGCGAGACCGAGGAAGATTTCCAGATGCTGCTCGACTTTATCGACAAGGCGGAGCTGGATCGGGTCGGCTGCTTCAAATACAGCCCGGTCGAAGGGGCGCTGGCCAACGAGCTGCCGGATCCGGTGCCGGAAGAGGTTCAGGAAGAGCGCTTCCAGCGTTTCATGGAGCTGCAACAGCAGGTCTCCATCCGCAAGCTGGCCCGTAAAGTGGGTCAGGAGATGACCGTTATCATCGACGAGGTGGATGAAGAGGGCGCCACTGGCCGCTCTTTTGCCGATGCGCCGGAGATCGATGGCCTGGTCTACCTCAACGGCGAAACCGGCCTCAAGCCGGGCGACATGGTCAAGGTGCGGATCGACGAATCCGACGAATATGACCTGTGGGCCAGCCTGATTGGCTAACCCTGCCATGGGTAAACACGCCGCGCGTTGAGCCGATAGCGTTCAACGTAACTAAACAAAAAGCGCCTGATGGCGCTTTTTGTTTAACAACTACCGGCGATAAAACCCTAGCCAAGGTCGTGCAGCGCCTTGCCAAGGGGCGCTGTGAGGCGCAAGTCAGAGAAGTGCACCGCCAGCCCCTGCCGCTCCGGCGTGCAGCACATCACCCCGATAAAGCAACTTTCGCCTGGCGGAAACGGGGCGAGGCGCAGCAGCGGCCACACCTTGCCATCGGTGGAGTATTGCAGGCGCAGACAGTCCGCCAGCCGGGTCAGCCGCAGCCAGAAGCGGCGCGGATTGCCGGTGAAGATGCCGGTGGCCCAGTCAGAACGCGGATTGGTCAGCACGCTGCCGATCATCGGCTGATCGTCGTTGTACTCGATACCGGCCTTGAGCCAGTGCGCGTCGTCTTGCAGCAGCATCAGACCCGCCTGATCGTAGAGGGTGGTGAATTCCCCCTCGACGCAGACCTGAAAGGTAAACTCACCCGCCACCTCGCAGCCATAGACATGGCCGCTGTGGCGCTCGAAGCCATACCAGGTGCTGCGCCAAAAATCGGTCTGCTTGTCCGTGACTACCTGTAAACCATCGTCTGTCTGGTGCCACCGGGCCGGTTCATTGAGCCAGCACCACTGCGTCCCTTCCATCATCTCGTTCAACTCCTGTTGTCTCGCCAACTTGCCACCAGCGACCCGCTTACTTGCCCTGCTTGAAGAGGATGGCGGTGAAGTGGCTCTCTTTGGTGCGCGGGAAGTAGCGATCCTTGTAGCACTGCTGCTCACTGCTCTCGCAATGTACCCCGTTGCTCAGGGTGTAGCTGCCAAGATCGGCCCCCTGCAGGTTCTTCTGCAAACGGCTGGCCGCCTGCTCGCCGAGATGGGCGCGGGTCAGGCCGATGGAGATCCCCTGCGGGTTGGCGCAATAGCCGCCCTTCTTGTCGCACACCACCTTGGCGGCGGGAGAGAAAACGGCCGGAGCCGCGTGAACGCCCCCGATTAGCAGCAGCGCCACCAGCGCAGCCGAGCGTTTGAACATGGTGTTACCTTGATAAACCTTGAAAATCAGGGCGTTAATTTATCACTCCGCTTCCGTGATGGCCAATTGCCAGCCGCCCTATCAGCCGGTTGCTGCGCAAAGCCCACATAGAGGATTGGCGCCAAGCGGGCCGCCACCGCAGCGGGGCTGGCTTATCGGGGGGCGAACATGTGTAATAGCCGCCTGTACACGTCCGTCAAAGAGTCCGCCATGCAACTCAAACCCCTTCTCAAGGGACGCTTTCAGCCCCACTGGCAGGCCAGCCATGATCTGATCGAACAGGTGGTCATCTCCTGCATCACGGAGCGGCGTCTGATCCCCGAGGGGGAGCCCCTGATGCGTCAGGGGGAGCTATTGCGGGATCTGGTGCTGGTGCCGGGCGGCCGCATCGCCATGGGCCACACCGCCATGAATGGCCGCCGCTTTCAGCTCGGCACCCTTGAGTGCGACAACCAGCTCTTTGGCGAGATGGAGTTCTTTACCGGCTACCGCTGCCAGCTCGACATCATCGCCGAGGAGCCGCTGGAAGTGGCCCGCATCGACGGCGAGCAGCTGGAGCAGGCGCTGGTAGCCCACCCCAAGGTGGCGCTCTTCTTTGCCACCGCCATTGCCATCGACTATCAGGACACGGTGGATATCTTCACCTGCCGGATGCTCTACCCCATCAGCTACAACATCGCCCTCGACCTCTATCACAGCCACTGCCACGACAACCCGGTGAGTGGCTTTCGCAAGGGGTATCAGGAGGCGGAACGCTTCGGCACGACCGACAGGGTCTACCGGCGGGCGGTGAAAGAGCTGATGGACAAGGGACTGGTGGAGCGTGGCGAGGAGGGGTTGCAGATCCGCGATCTGGCGGGGCTCAAGGCCTTTCTGGAGCAGCCATAGGTCGCGGGTATCAGTAGCCGCCTGAACAGCAACAAGCGGAACAGCAACAAAAAAGAGGGGCGGTTTATACCGCCCCTCTTGCTGTTTACTCTCCCGCTCAGGCCAGACAAGGCTGCGGCCGGGCCATCCGCAGCGACGCTACCAGCATGGCGAGGATCACGCCGTAGATAAGCGGAATGGCGTACATCACCGCCTGCAGACCGATCACCTGCTCGAACAGGGCGCTGATGGCCGGGCTGAACATGGCCCCCGCGCTGCCGCTGATAAGGATATAGGAGACGTTCTTGCTCGATGCCTGCCGTACAAACGACACCCCGTAGGCGATAAAGGCGTTGTAGAGCGCGGCGCAAACAAAGCCGTAACCATAGGTGAGATAAGGCAGCTGGCTCAGGTTGTCGGTGGTGACGATAAGCGCCGTCATCCCCATCGCCAGCGTGATGATCACCAACAGGAAGGTGCGGATCGCAACGCGGGTCACGATGGCGGTCGAGACCAGCGCGCCAAGCAGGGCCGCCGTCCAGTATTGGGTGATGATGTTGCCCGCCTCCTCGAAGGGGATGCCGAACTTGTTCTTCACGAACATGGGCGCCCAGGTGAGGAAGGTGTAGAGCGCCAGCATGCCGAGAAAAAGCCCCAACCCGCCGCTGATGATGCCGAGGTTCCACTCCGAGTGCTCGTTACCAGCGCTCTCGCCGCCCGCCTCGCAGCTGCGGAAGTTGGTCAGCACCGCCACCAGCATGGTCGCCAGCGCCACCACACCCACCGCCAGATAGCTCCAGCTCCACGCCATGGCGTGAGTCAGGGTGTAGGTGGTGACAAGCGGGAAGACCACCCCGGCCACGTTGAAGGTGGCATCCTGCACCACCAGCATGGTGCTCTGCATCCGCGCCTGCCAGACGCTCACCACCAGGGTCCCTGCAATGCAGAGCCCCACCCCGCCACACAGGCCAATCACCGTCATGGCCGCCATCACCACATAGAGCGAACCGGTCAGATGGAGCGAAGCCGCCGCCAGCGCGATCAGGCCGTAGCAGAGCAGCGTCATCCGCTTGAGGCCCACCTTCTCGATGAGGAAGAAGGCGGCAATGGTGCCCGCCAGCGCCCCGCCGTTGAGCAGGGAGAAGATAGAGGCCACCTGATTGACGTCGGCGCCGAACTTGGCGGCGATGGGGTCGATCAGCATGCCGAACTGGGTCGCAAAACCGGCCATCACGAAGTTGGCCAAGAAGCTGATGGCAGTGAGGGAGAGCTTATTGTTCATATTGGATCTCTCTTGGGGTCAGGGTGCGTGCAGGGTTGGGCGGGCTGCGGCGCTTACAGCGCAGTGTGCAGCGCCAGCTCGATCATCTGGTTGAAGGAGAGCTGCCGCTCCTCGGCAGTGGTCTCTTCACCGGTCAGGCAGTGGTCGGAGACAGTCAGGATGGCGAGCGCCTCGATCCCCTGCTGATGGGCCAGCCCGTAGAGACCGGCCACCTCCATGTCGATGCCGAGCACGCCAAACTTCTCCAGCGCCGGAATGAGGTTTTCGTCCGGATCGTAATAGAGGTCGCCGGTGAAGATATTGCCCACCTTGACCGGAATGGCCTTCTCCTGCGCCTTGGTAAACGCCTTGTGCAGCAGGGCGAAGTCGGCCGAGGTGGCCATCTGGTAGCCGGCGCTGCGCTTGGCATTGGTCGGGGAGTCGGTGCCCGCCGCCTGCGCCAGAATCACGTCACGCATCTGCACGTGGCGCTGGGTCGCCCCCAGACTGCCGATGCGGATGATCCGCTTGACCCCGAAGTCGTTCACCAGCTCGTGGGCGTAGAGCACCATGGAGGGGATCCCCATGCCGTGGCCCATCACCGAGATGCGCTGGCCGTTGTAGTAGCCGGTGTAGCCCAGCATATTGCGCACATTGGTCACCTCGCGCGCATCGGTCAGAAAGGTCTCGGCGATATAGCGGGCCCGCAGCGGGTCCCCCGGCATGATGACGGTCTCGGCGAAATCGCCCGGGTTGGCATTGATATGAGCGGTCATTATTGTTGTGCTCCAGTTTGACTCGTGTGGATGAGGGCATCCTAGCCCCCGCCCCCTCGCCCCTTGCAGGACAAAAGTCCTGTTGCCCCGATCGAGATCCCAGTTCCGGCAACTTCTCCATGGCCGCCCCGCTTGCCCCCCTCCACCACCGCTTATTGGCTCTTAATCAGCCCAGCCCTTGCGGCAAGGGCCATGTCACCCGCCCAGCGATAACGCCCCTGCGCCCAAAAAGCGCGGGGGGCCTGATGGCCCCCCGCAAACACACCGGATGAGAAAATGCCTTACTTGGCGGCGCTATCCTTCACGCACTTCTGGACAAAACTGTTCTTGGCCGCGCCAGCCAGCTTCTTGTCGGCTGCCGCCTTCTCGCACTTGGCCGCCGGATCCACCGCCGCGCCCGTCTTCACGCACTTCTGGATAAAGCTGTTCTTGGCCGCTCCGGCCAGCTTCTTGTCGGCTGCGGCTTTCTCGCACTCGCCCGTCTTGGCACCGGCGGCATCTTTCACGCACTTGCCGACAAAGCTGGTCTTGGCGGCGCCGTTAAGCTTTTTGGCTGCGGCCTGCGCCTCGCACTGCAACTGGGCTGTGTCGTTGGCAAAGACCGGATTGGCCAGCAGCACGCTGCCGCAGAGCAGGCCGAACAGGATGGTACGCTTCATGGGAGATCTCCTCTCTATCTGGTGATGTGTTTGCATGGTCATATTTGCATGACGATGTGTTGCAAATGGCTGTGATTGCAACAGCTGATTGTTACCGCAGATCCCCCACCTCGCCAGCTTGGGAGCGGAGCAGAGGGCAACCATCGCCCGCACTATAGCGCCGATTACCGGAGCGGGATTGTCCCCAGCCAGTCCTTCCTCAACAGCAAGCCACTCCCGCTCTTCCCCGCCACGCCCGCCAACCCCAATAAAATCAAGGGCCATGGGAATCCGGTGCCCGGTCAGGGCGATTTGTTGAGCCAGCGCAAAAAATCAGTCATTACTGACACTTACGTCACTTTTTGACTGGTATGGCCAGATTCGATTGGCTTAACATAGCCATCCGGTGCCTATTCATCTGTGATGGGCTGCTGCCCTCGCTGGTTAATGGAGCATATTGGAAGCTGTAATCCACGGGCGGTAGCGTTGGTTTTAAGTGCTACGATATCTACTTAGAAAAGTTAAAATATTTACATTTATAACTTAAAAACAATGACCCAATTCCTGTTCGCCTTTTTTATAACACCTTGGAGTTAATATGAATGCATTAATAAAAAAGTTCGGAATATATGGACTGTATGGATATAAAAACGTAACAATTGACTTCGACGATCCAACAACAATTATTGTTGCAGAAAATGGCATGGGTAAAACCACAATTCTAAGCGCTTTAAATAATATTCTAACGGGTAAATTCTCAGAACTTAGAAGCATTAGCTTCAACAGTATTGAAATACTATTTCAAGATGGTGAAAATATCTCAATTTACAGTAGTGAAATCAAGGATGACTTTTCATTAAATACAGATTTCAGAGAGTTAAGCGCTTATATAAAAAATGGCTATGACATTTATAACATAGCCAATCAAATTAAAACCATGGAATTCGATGAGATTAAAAAACTAGATTGGTATAGAACAGTCTATATGGAAAGCCCGCACTCTCATGAGGAGTTAAGAGAGTTGACATTAAAGGCTAAAGCATACATAAGCAATCTAGATACAACTACATTTAAGAAAATAAATACAATCAAGACCAAACTCAGTGACATTGAAATACTATTTCTACCAACATATCGTCGAGTAGAAAAGTCGAATCTTAGAGAGCAATATAATCAACGTGATGACTTCACATTCTCATCTCGCATGTCGTCCTCTGGTAGAATACGTGAAAATATAAAAACAGATATTGCTTTTGGCCTCGCAGATGTCGAAACAAAACTAAAATCTATCAGTGAAGACATTGAGAGGATTTCAAATATTGACTATCGTTCATTAAGTGCGACGATGTTAGAAGATTTAATGACTGGCAATACCAAGCCGAATCAAAATAATACTTATCAACTTCCAGAAATAAATGATCTATCCAGATTCTTAGGTCGAGTTATCAGTAGCCGACAAAAACAGAAAACCGATGAAATCGTAAATAGAATCTCCAATTTATATCAATCTAATGAAATAGAAAAAAATACATATCTATTCTACTTCTTAACAAAGTTAAATGATGTCATTAACTCAACAAAAAAACAAGAAGCTACTGTCGAGAAATTTGTTTCTGTGTGCAATAAATATTTCGAATTATCTGCTGATACCAAAACACTAACTTTTGATGTTGAAAATCTTCAAGTTATTGTGAAGGATGAATTTACGAATACACCAATAAAATTAGATGACCTTTCCTCTGGGGAAAAACAAATAATATCGTTTATGTCATACTTATACCTTGACAATAAGCCCAAAATTGTTCTTATAGATGAACCGGAATTATCATTGTCAATTGAATGGCAACGATTAGTCATCCCTGATATGATTGACAGTAAAAACGTAATTCAACTTCTTGCTATTACTCACTCACCTTTTATTTTTGATAACTCTCTACATAATAAAGCTAAAATGTTAAGCATTCATCGGGAGAACCTAAATGGCTAATGGTTCTTCATTTTTGGACAATATGGTTCTAAGTAAAAAATCGCCTTCAGTTCTTAGACTTACTTTATTAAAAATAAAACGCACTAATGAATTAGTTTTCATTTTCGAAGGAAAAGATGACTACTCATATTATGAACATGCCTTGAGACATTGCAACTTCAGCAAGAAGTACGAGCATATAAATGGAGAAGGAAAGGAGCAATTAACTACTCTTTGGCGCCAATTATTAGAAAATAAAAATGATTCAAAGTTACTTGACAACACTTATTTTTTTGTTGACCAAGACTATGATGACTTTTCATACCATGGGAAAAACATATATAACTTACCATGTTACTCCATAGAGAATATGCTATTGGATGATTCAGCAATAGATAGCATTCTGAAAGATGAATTTAATTTAGATGCAGAGAGAGAGGACTTACGGCTCCATTTAATAGAGTCATTTAGAACATCATACAAAAATTTTTCAGATGAAATAAAAAAGATATCATATGTTCTTTTCTTCAACAAAAAGGTCAACTCCGGCACAGCCTACCCCAAATTCAGTGAAATTATTGAGAGAGTTGAATATAATCAATGCATATTCAAGGTTGACACAAATGAGCATCTAAAGAAAACAATTCATGATCATCACCTATATCATAATGAAATCATCTGCATAGACCATTTCTTAAAAATGAATGATGAACAAATAATTAGAGGTAAGTATATACTCGCTTTCATTCAAGAATGGTTTGAATCAGCTAAAAAACACATCAACAATAATTACGCTGACAGATTAAATGGCCGAATTAAATTTGGCAAGGATACAATTAATATAAGGCGACTTTCGCAGTCATGCACAATAAACAAACACCTCAAACTTTTTACAAACACAATCTAACCTGAAAAACATCAAGAATACCTCATAATAGATTCGGCTAAATGCCTCTCTTTTACTAGAGGGGCATTTTAGACATCTAGTTCTCCCCAATACATCTTAAACTGTTACAAAATCAGTCGTCAGGGGGAGTTTTTTATGATCTCTTCCTCAAAAATCCCACATGAGTCGAGTAAGGCTACATCAAGCACCGGATCTCGATATAGTCCCTTTGATTTGGTCGTATAGACAACATCTAAGCCCCCCTCCAACAAATCCACCCCTTTCAATCCCCACACCTACAACAAAGTTGAGATCTAGTAAAACAAACAGAAGACCTTACTGTTGCACCAATACAGTCAGCTGAGCTTGGTTTAATTCTCCTTTCGCAAGAAATAAAAATCCCCCGTTACTGGGGGATTTTTATTTCTATCGGTTATCTCAGCTCAGCGGCTTAACCCACCAAAAATGCCCTTAACCGGGCAAATTCCGCTGGCAGGTTATGGGAGAGCAGCGGCAGGTCGGCGTGTTTGGCGAGCGGGCCGGGCAGCGGTACATCCAGATGCAGGATCTCGTCCACCGACTCCTTGAACTTGGCGGGATGGGCGGTGCAGAGGAACACCCCCACTTCGTCCTCGGCCAGCTGTTCCCCCAGCAGATCCCAGGCAATGGCGCCATGGGGCTCGCACAGGTAATCCAGCTGGTGCAGGCGTTTAAGGGCAGCGCGAGTCTGGGCGTCATCACGCATGCCGGAGCCCAAGGTCTCCAGCGCCCAGCCTTTGCGACGGCAGAGCTCCTCTACCCGCGGCCAGTTGTTGGGGCGGCTCACATCCATGGCGTTAGACAGGGTGGCCACTGTCTGGTGCGGCTCCCACTGACCGGTTTTCAGGTAGCGCGGCACGGTGTCGTTGGCGTTGGTAGCGGCGATAAAGCGCTTCACCGGCAGCCCCAGCGCCTTGGCAATCAAGCCTGCGGTGAGGTTGCCAAAGTTGCCGGACGGCACGCTGATCACCGCCTTGGCACGATCGGCTTTCGGCAGCTGGGCTACCGCTTCGAAGTAGTAGCAAACCTGCGCCAGCAGACGGCTGATATTGATGGAGTTGGCGGAGTTGAGGCCAATGGCCTTTTTCAGCGCTTCGTCGTCAAAGGCCTGTTTTACCAGCGCCTGACAGGCATCGAAGTCGCCGTCGATGGCGATGGTGCGGATATTGCCGCCGAGGGTGCAGAAGAGCTTCTCCTGCAAGGGGCTGATCTTGCCCTTGGGATAAAGGATCACCACCTCGATCCCCTCCAGCCCGTAGAAGGCGTGGGCTACGGCGGCGCCGGTGTCGCCGGAGGTGGCGGTGAGGATAGTAATTTTGTCGTTAGTGCGAAACGCTGCGAGGCACTGGGCCATAAAGCGGCCGCCGAAATCCTTGAATGCCAGGGTCGGGCCGTGGAACAACTCAAGGGCATAGGTGCCGTCTTTCAATTTCACCAGCGGCGCCGGGAAGGTGAAAGCGGCGTTGACAAGCTCGCTCACTTTGGCGGCGGGCACTTCGTCCCCCAGCAGGTGGCTCAGGATGCGGGCGGAGCGTTCGGCCAGCGGCAGATCCAGCAGGGCATCCACATCGGCGAGCGGTTCGAGTTGTTCGGGGAAGAAGAGCCCCTGTTCGCGACCCAAGCCCTGACGCACCGCCTGCGCGAAGCTCACCTGTTCGCTGTTGTCCTTGATGTTGTAGAGATTCATAGCTCGCTTCCTGTTACCCGTGCCCCGGCCATGTCCAGTTTGCAGACCCGGGCAAATCCATCTTCGTTCTGCACGAAATGTGCTTCCATCCAATCCTTCATCCGCTCGGCCTGCGCCAGCTCCTTCATCACCACAAACACGGTAGGGCCGGAGCCGGAGATGCCGGTAGCGAGTGCCCCGTTCTGGGCCGCCTGCGCCCGCACCTCGGCAAAGCCTTCGATCAGCGCCGCGCGGTAGGGCTCGGCAATCACGTCTTTCAATACGCTGGCGGCCAGCGGCTCCTGCCCGGTGTAGCTGGCGTGGACAAAGGCAGCCAGACGGCGGCCATAGGTGAGGCAATCCTGACGGCGATATTGGGCCGGCAGAATGGCGCGAGCCGCAGCGGTGGAGACCACAGTGCCCGGGTAGCAGACCACCCAGTACCACTCGTCAAACACCGGAATGCCCTGGCTGATAACGCCCGCCTCCTCCACCACCAGCTGCATGCCACCCAGATAGCAGGGGGCGACGTTGTCGTAGTGAACGGAGCCGGAGATGCGCCCCTCCATCTCTCCCATCAGCAGCAGCAGGGCGTGCTCGTCGAGGGGCTCGCCGTGAAAGGCGTTGAGCCCCTCCAGCGCCGCCACCACGCTACAGGCGCTGGAACCCAGACCCGAGCCGACCGGCAGGTTCTTCTCCAGCACCATTTCGAGCGGCTTGAGGCCAAGGCCGCGCTTCTCCAGCGCCTCGCCATAGGCGACCCAGCAATCAAACAGGATATTCTTTTTCGGATCGTCCGGCAGCTTGTGGGCGTAGCGGCCCACGGCGGAGAGGGCGAACGGCACGTCTGCCGCTTTTACCTGCACCCGATCGCCGAGCAGAGAGCCATCCACGGGGGCGAGCGCCGCCCCCAGTACATCGAATCCCACGCTCAGGTTGGCGCTGGAGGCGGGGGCGTAGGCAACCACACTTCTGTCATTACCCATGCCGCCTTCCGTCATATAAGAGGGGTACATGTCTGAACTCATGCTTATAGCTCCTGCTTCCAGTTCTGGGTGCGCAGCACGTCGGCAAAGACGCCCGCCGCAGTCACTTCGGTACCGGCGCCGTAGCCGCGCAGCACCAGCGGGATCGGCTGGTAGTAGGTGGAGAAGAAGGCGAGCGCGTTCTCCCCGTCTTTGACCTTGAACAGCGGCTCGTCGGCCCCGACCGCCTTGATGGCGACCTTGCACTTGCCACCTTCAATAGAGCCCACATAGCGCAGTACCTTGCCTTCACGCTGGGCAGCGGCGAACTGGTCGCGGAACCAGCCGTCAGCCTCCGGCAGGCGGGCCATAAAGGCTTCCACGTCGCCGCTGGCGTCAAAGCCGGGCGGCAGCGCCTGCTCCACTTCCACATCGGAGAGCTCCAGCGCCATGCCGGCCTCGCGAGCCAGAATGAGCAGCTTGCGCGCCACATCCATGCCGTTGAGATCGTCGCGGGGATCCGGCTCGGTAAAGCCGTTGCCACGGGCGATCTTGGTCGCCTCGGAGAAGGCCATCCCCTCGTCCAGCTTGCCGAAGATAAAGGAGAGCGAACCGGAGAGGATGCCATCGAAGGCACGCAGCTTGTCACCGGCCATGATGAGGTTCTGCAAGTTCTCGATAACCGGCAGACCGGCGCCCACGTTGGTCTCGTACAGGAACTTGCGGCGAGTCTGACGGGCGGTGCGGCGCAGCGCCTTGTAGTAATCGAGCGAGCCGGTGTTGGCCTTCTTGTTGGGAGTGACCACATGGAAACCGGCGGCGAGGAAGTCGGCGTACTGGACGGCCACAGCCTCGGAGGAGGTGCAGTCAACGATCACCGGGTTGATGATGTGGCTCTCTTCCACCAGCTTCTTCACCCCGTCCAGCGAGAAGCTGTCGCGAGCTTCCACCAGCTGTTCGCGCCAGTTGGCGAGGTTCAGACCATCCTTGTTGACCGCCATCTGGCGGCTGTTGGCGATGCCGACCACCCGCAGGCCGGTGCCCTGCTCGGCCAGCACCGGCTGCTGGCGGGCAATCTGATCCACCAGCGCGGCGCCGACGCCGCCCACCCCGACCACGAACAGGTCGATAAAGTGCTGGCTGCCAAAGAAGTTCTGGTGGCAAGCCTTGATGGCTTCCGCCACCTTGCCGGAGCGCACCACCGCCGAGATGGAGCGCTCGCTGGAGCCCTGCGCGATGGCAACGATGTTGATGGAGGCTTGTGCCAGCGAGGTGAAGAAGCGGGCCGCCATCCCCTTGGCAGTGCGCATGCCGTCACCAATCAGGGAGATAATCGCCAGATCATTCATGATCTCGAGCGGGTCGAGCAGCTGGTTCTTGAACTCCAGCTCGAATTCGCGCTCCAGCACCTTGCGGGTCTTGTCGCTGTCGTAGCTGTGGATACAGAAGCTGACGCTGTATTCGGAAGAGGATTGAGTGATCAGCACAATGCTGACCCCGGCGCGGGAGACGGCAGAGAAGATGCGACCGGCCATGCCGACCATCCCCTTCATGCCGGGGCCGGAGACGTTGAACATGCACATGCCGGCCAAGTCGGAGATGGCCTTCACTTTCAGGTCATCATCGCCGCTCTCGGGGCCGATCAGGGTGCCCGGCCCCTGCGGGTTGAAGCTGTTCTTGATAAGGCAGGGAATGTGGAACTGGGCCACCGGCGCGATGGTTTTCGGGTGCAGCACCTTGGCGCCGAAGTAGGAGAGCTCCATCGCCTCCTTGTAGGAGAGAGTTTTCAGCAGATAGGCATCCGGCACCAGACGGGGGTCACAGCTGTAGCAGCCCTCAACATCAGTCCAGATCTCGCAGCACTCGGCATCGACACAGGCAGCCAACACGGCTGCGGAGTAGTCGGAGCCGTTACGGCCCAGTAGCACGGTTTCACCCTTGTCGCTGCCGCCTGTAAAGCCCGGCATCAGATAGAGGCATTGCTGCTTTTCTGCCACAACAGGACGCAAGCCCCTGGCGGCAAAGCGCACCCGGGAGGCTTCGATATCGACGTGGGCTTCCAGATAGCCGCCATCGGTCACCAGCAGCTCTTCCGGTACGATGAGACCCAGTTCGAGGCCACGCACCCGCAGCAGTTCGTGCATAAAGGCGATGGAGAGGTTCTCGCCACGGCTCAGGATGCGCGCCTGCACGTTGTCCGGGCAGAGGCCCAGCAGGCGGATGCCCTGCATCAGCCGCTCCACCTGATCCAGTTCGCTGGTGAGACGAGCCTGCAGCGCCTTGTCATCGAGCGCCGGATAAGCCGCCTTCAACCCGGCCAGCAGGCGGGAGAAGATACCGTTCACTTCAAACAGGGTACTGCTGGCATCCATGCCACGGCTGGTCTGCTCCACCAGCGCCACCAGATGGTTGGTTACCTTGGCAGGAGCAGACAGCACCAGGGCTACCTGAGACTGGCCATGGGTATTCACCGCAATGTCGGCAACCCGTAAAAAACGCTCTGCGTCGGCCAGAGATGACCCGCCAAACTTCAACACTCTCATCGCTTTCTCTCCCTGTAATCCCTGCTGTATAACCGAAAAACCGGTCTGAAAATCATCCAACAAAAAGGCCCGTACTGGGTGGGTACGGGCCTTTTCTGATTTCTGTGCTTGTTCGTCAGCGCATCAACCGGCCCCAGTGCCACCTGTGGTGGTACCGGTAATAATGGTGGTGGTGATGATGTTGGTGAATAGCTGCATGACGAACACTCGTGAACGAAACTGGCTTTTAGCAATACCGCGCCGGGCGCCGGGCTGTCAACTTAAACCTCTTTACCAAGTTTGCGGGCAAGGTCCTTGCAGAGCAGGTGGAGCATTTTCAAATCCCGCTGCGGCAGCATGGGTACCCGGTCCATCACCCACTGATGCAGTTTTTCATCCTGCGAAACTCCGAGTTCACCCAGAATTTCTGCTGTTTTGCTTTTCAGCACGCGAACCTGTCCGCTGTTATCAATATTTTCTGCTGCGACACTTGCCTCATCGAGCAGCGGGCTCAACTCGTAGGCGTAGAGCATGATCGCCTGCCCCAGATTGAGGGACGGGTAGCTCACCTTGAGCGGCAGATAGCTGATGAGGTCGACCTCGGCCAGCTGCTCGTTGGAGAGGCCCGACTCCTCGCAGCCAAAGACGATGGCAACCTTGTTGAGGGAGGGCTTGGCGCGGATCTGGTCGCGAATTTCAGCTGGCGTGAGATAGTGCTGGTAGCGACCACGCTGGCGGGCGGTGGTGGCGATCACCAGCTCCATGTCGGCCAGCGCCTCTGGCAGGGTATCGAACGCCTCGGCCTGAGCCAGGATCTCCTGCGCGCCGTGGGCCACCCAGCTCGCTTCATCCTCTTCGTGCACCCGGCTTGCCACCAGTCGCATGGCATCAAAGCCCATGGTTTTCATGGCGCGGGCGGCGGCGCCGACGTTGGCGGGGCGGGCAGGTGCCACCAGGACAAAATAGAGCTTCATCGGGTTTCCTCACAGGCCGGACGGCCTCTCAAACAGACGGCAAACAGTCGTCAAACCATCGCCAAAACAGGGGCGCAATCTACCGTTTATCCGCGAAAATTGCCACTTGAACAGATGTTTCAATGTTGCCATAGTGGCCTGACGCACGCTTTTTTGCGCCCGTTTTCCGGCGCGTTCGGCCCGAAGAATCACAAGGAAGAGAGAGATGCAGCAGCCATTGGAACAGGCCGTCGCCGAGACCATCTTGCAACGGTTCGAGTCGTTTTACAGCCGGTTTCTCGAGATCACCCGCGGCAGCAAGAGCCGCTTCGAGAACAGCGACTGGCTGGGGGTGCAGCTGGCGGGGCGCGAGCGCATTCGCCTCTATGATCACCATGTGGGGGCCACCGCCAGCTCCATCCGCCAGATGATGGGAGAGCACCACGCCACCCAGGAGCTGCTCAAGCGGGTGAAAGGGGCTTTCAGCGATCTGCTGCCCAAATGCGAGAACTTCGAGGTGGCGGAGTCCTTCTTCAACTCCGTCTATCGCCGCATCTTTCGCCATCGCAATATCCGCGACGAGAACCTCTATATCCACCCCTTCGTCAGCCGTGGCGACAAACCCGATCTCGGCGCATTGCTGCGCATCTATCGCACCGATCTCGCCCACTTGCCACAGACCCTGAGCCAGCTGCTGGGGGATTACAGCTTCACCCTCCCCTATGAGGACAAGCAGCGGGATATTGTCGACATCCACCGCCATCTTGCCGAGAACGGCCCGCAAATCCTCCATGATGAGCCCTTTGCCATCGAGCTATTGAAAGAGGTGTTCTACCGCAACAAGGGGGCCTATCTGGTGGGGCTTATTCGGGTGAAAGATCAGGTCTTCCCCTTCATCCTGCCCCTGCTCAGCACTGGCCAGAGCATCTATGTGGACACCGTCATCTTCGAGCCGGATCTCGCCTCCATCGTGTTTGGCTTCGCCCGCGCCTACTTTATGGTCTATGCCCGTGAACCGGCGCTGTTTGTCACCTTTCTGCGCCAGATCATGCCCCACAAGCCCGATTACGAGATCTACAACGCCATCGGCTGCCAGAAGCACGGCAAGACCGAGCTCTATCGCCACTACCGCCACCATCTGGCCCAGAGCCGGGATCAGTTCATCATCGCGCCGGGCATCAAGGGGATGGTGATGAGCGTGTTTACCCTCCCCTCCTACGACGTGGTGTTCAAGGTGATCAAGGACGAGTTCACTCCGCCCAAGGAGGTGAGCCACGAGCAGGTCAAAGAGAAGTACCGGCTGGTCAAACAGCATGATCGGGTGGGCCGCATGGCCGATACCCAGGAGTTCACCAACTTCGAGTTTCCCCTCGATCGCATCTCGCCCGAACTCCTTGCCGAACTCAAGACGGTGGCGCCGTCGGCCCTCACCATCACCGACGACAAGCTGGTGATCAAGCACCTCTACACCGAGCGCAAGATGATCCCGCTCAACCTCTATCTGGACAAGGCGGACGAGCAGCAGACCCGGCTCGCGCTGGAGGAGTACGGCAACGCCATCAAGCAGCTGGCGGCGGCCAACATCTTCCCGGGGGACATGCTGTTCAAGAACTTCGGCGTCACCCGTCACGGCCGGGTGGTCTTCTACGACTACGACGAGATCTGCTACATGACGGAGTGCAACTTCCGCCAGATCCCGCCGCCCCGCTATCCCGAGGATGAGTGGAGCGCCGAGCCCTGGTACTCGGTGGCCCCCAACGACATCTTCCCCGAGGAGTTCGCCACCTTCCTGCTGCAAAAGCCGCAGGTGCGGGAGATCATGTTGCAGTTGCACAAGGAGATGTTCGACGCCAACTACTGGAAGATGCTGCAGAGCAACATCAAGGTGGGGGTGTTCGAGGATGTCTATCCCTATCGGCGCAAGAAACGCTTCAAGTACCAGCGCGGCGGCTGATCCCGCAGCGCCCGCGCACATCGCAGCAACGAAAACGGGGTGGCCCAAGCCACCCCGTTTTGCTATCCGCTTTGCGCCTTAACTGCCGCGACGGCGGATCACCCCCTCCTGCATGGTGCTCGCCACCAGCACCCCGTCGCGGGTAAAGAACTGGCCGCGCACCAGACCGCGACCGCTGCTGGCGCTCGGACTGTCTACCACGTAGAGCAGCCAGTCGTCGAAGCGGAAATCCCGGTGGAACCACATGGAGTGATCGATGGTGGCTACCTGCATATCCGGCTCCCAGTACGACACCCCGTGCGGCTGCAGCGAGGTGAGCAGGAAGTTGAAGTCGGAGGCATAGGCCAGCAGGTATTTGTGCACCCGCAGATCGTCCGGCATCTGGCCGTTGGCCTTGAACCAGACGTGGCGCACCGGATCCTGCACCGTCGGCCGAATGGGGTCGACCAGGGTCACCGGGCGCATCTCGATGGGCTGCTCGCAGAGGATCTTGTCCCGCAGGGAGGCCGGGATCAGGTTCTCGTAGGGGCGCACCAGCTCCAGCTCGCTCTTGAGCTCCTCCGGCGGGGTGATGCCGGTCGGCATCTGCGCCTGATGCTCGAAACCATCGGCCGGCACCTGAAACGAGGCGTTGAGATAGAAGATGGGCTTGCCGCCCTGAATCGCCTTGACCCGGCGGGTGGAGACGGTCTGGCCGTCACGGATATTCTCCACGTCATAGACGATGGGACGGGTCACATCCCCCGGACGCAGGAAGTAGGAGTGAAAACTGTGAACCTGACGGCCGGTCTCGACCGTCTGCTTGGCGGCTGACAAGGCCTGCCCCATTACCTGTCCGCCAAACACGGCCCGCAGACCGAGATCCTGGCTCTGGCCCCGAAACAGGCCCTCCTCGATTTTTTCCAGCGCCAGCAACGCCAGCAGCCCATCAAGTACCTTGCTCATTGTTCACTCCTCTGTCAGAGCCGCACAGGCTAACAAGCTCACCGGAGCAGAGCAACCGCCATGCGTCCGTTCATGTCGCCCGGAAGGTGCAGAAACAGTGCGCTTCGAATCTGTTTTTTCCCCGGTGAAACCGTTAATCTGAAAAAAGTCGATAGAGGCGAGGTCACCAGCCATGCACATTCGTTATCCACGCACCCTCTCTGTCGCTCATCCCTCTTTTTTGCGCTTGCGCCATCCGCTGCTTGCCCCTCTCCTTGCGCTCTCGCTGCTCCCCGCCAGCGCGGCGCAGAGTGCGGTGATCATCACCGGCGAACTGCCCCCCTACTCCTCTGCGGAGCTGGCCAATGGCGGCGAACTGGCAAGCAAGGTGCTCACCATCCTCAAAGAGGCTGGCCACCCGGATCTGCAGATATCCTATCAGCCCTGGCCACGCGGACTTAAAAACATCGAGCTGGGCAACGCCATCGCCGCTTTCCCTTTTACCTGGACCAACGAGCGCAGCAACAGCCTGCTGTTCAGCACCCCCATCGCCTTCGATATCCAGTCCTGGTACACCACGCCCGACAAGAAGGGGCTGGAATCCCCGCCCTGGCAGCAAAAAACCGCCTGCGTGCCCAAGGGGTGGTTCTCCGACGCCATCGAACGGGTCATCAACGATCAAGGGCTGATCGTCAGAACCACCAACCGCCTCAACCAGTGCGTCGAGCTGCTGAAAAAGGGCAAAGTCGATCTGGTGCCCATCAACGACACCTCGAAAAAGAACCTATCCGAAGAGGACAGCGCAGCCCTCTACCGCCTCTCGCTGTTTCGCCAGAACGTCACCTTCTATCTGGTCACCTCCCGCAACGCAGAGGGGGAGAAGTTTATCCACGACTTCAACGACAAATGGAATGCCCAGGCCTACTGACCCGACCGCCCCTCCTGCTCGCAGACACCGCCGCACATCCCCGCCCCCAGACCTGAGAACACAGCCTGGCCGCATCGGCACCACAAATACCGCAGGATCGGAGGCAGTTGCCACCCCACTATTCGGTGACTCACTCTGCAACCACTTATGGGATTATTTCACTGGTGATACAGCGCGCCAGTAACTCGTTACATGGATGCAAAAATCATCATATCGGACGGGAGCTTGGCTGGACGACCTTCTTGCCAGCATGGCTGGCCGACAACACCAAACAGCGGCTCGACTTTTTCTCTGCGAAAGATACAATCCATGCACTGGAGATGGCATTCCTCCACATGCATACGCACACAAACCGCCGTTGTGGCTAATGATGCCTACGTTTCAGTCCAGGTCAGGGCTGCGTAGCATATGCACCACTGTCCTGGAGTCTCTGCACTAAAGGACGATTTATATGCTTAATTCGATTCTTGCCATCAGCGTTGGCGCCTCGTTTGGTGCCATATTTCGCTGGCTACTCGGCACATCCCTGAACGCTATCTTTCCTACCCTCCCGCTGGGCACTCTCGTGGCAAACCTGCTGGGAGGCTACCTGATCGGGATCGCTATCGCTTTCTTTTCCGCAAACCCCAATCTCCCCCCTGAATGGCGGCTGCTGGTGATCACCGGTTTTCTCGGCGGGTTAACGACCTTCTCAACATTCTCTGCTGAAGTCACTTCATTACTGCAGGCAGGTCGATTGGCCTGGGCAGGGGGGGCGATTTGTGTCCATGTACTGGGTTCGCTGGCTATGACTCTTGCCGGCATGTGGTCAATGTCAATGCTGCAACGGATGTGACAGGAGTATCTATGCAAGGCTATCAATTAACATTTTACACTCGCCAGGATCGCTCAATCGAGGGTCAACCCTTGGCACAATGGCTGGTCGAACAGGCTAAAGAGCTCGGTATTCAGGGGGCCACCCTGTTGGCTGCCAATGAAGGTCTTGGACATGACCGGCGTCTACACTCGGCTCATTTTTTCGAACTGTCAGATCAGCCATTGGAAGTGACGTTTTCAGTCACTGACAACGAGGTAAACCTCATTTTCGACCTGCTAAAGAAGCACAACACGAGTGTGTTTTATACCTTGATGCCAATAGAGTTCGGGATGTCTGGCGATCGCTAAATCGCTAATCTGGTAATCAAATCGCTATATCGCCTCTTGTCTGGCATAAGAGGCGATATCGAGACCCACTTTTGGGACTCCCCCCCTGCATAGCAAGCACCACAGCACATCCGCCCACTATCAGCAGCATCGGCATCGGCATCACGAATACCGCAGGATCGGAGGCAGTTGCCACTCCGCCATTAGGCTATCGACTCTTCCACCACGTCTCGGATTATTTCACTGGTGATACGGCCAACAAAAATTCGTTACATGGATGCAAAAGTCATCTTGGCGGATGGGAGTCAGGTTGAACGACCAGCTTGCCAGCATGGCTGGCCGATAAAATAAAACACCGGCGCTAGGCCGGTATCTGGTTATGACTATGTCTTTACACCCCGCTAATACGCGTTAACAACCATAATAAAAGAGCATAAAAAATGACACCAAGAAAGCCGACACAATAAGAAATAATTCGTTGATGAGGCTCACCATTAACCCATGACAAAGCTAATCCCATAGCACATGATATAAAAAAGAATATAGATGCCAGATTAGTCAGCCAACAAGACTTAAACATCACGCTATCCATAAACAAAAGCACAGCTCTAGAATCATTAAATTTTAATTTATTCCTAACATAAAAAACACCTGACAAAAAAATCAGCAAAGCAAGAAAAATTATCATTCCTGATGCAAACAATATCTTCATCTGGCCTTCCTTTTAATACGTATTAAAAAATATGGGCGCAAAATAATCCTCCTAATCGAGACTACGCCCTAGTCTTTCTGTTTTTGTCGCTCTTGTAATTTGTGTTTGAGCCAAAGACCAATACCCAACACGGTTCCTCCTGCGAGAGCTTTATCTAAAGAACCATATAAAAAAACATCCAAGTCAAATATAAAAACACCAGTTTTAAAATATACCATAACTAATACCAGCGCATTACCAAAAACATCAAGAAAAATCATAAAAACATTACTTGATATAATAAGTCTGATTAGATCCCAGAGGTTAATTTTTTTCATTTTTTCTCCGCACCATCAAACAAAAAGGTGGGTGTCCTGGATTTCCCCTGATTAATTAGCATGAAGGTGCGAGCAACTTTTTCGCACCTTCAGTAAGAAGGGTTTAGGCTCTACTGACCCTAAATAAAAGAATTATACAACCTGATATCCCAATAATCACACCGAGCGCAATGCCCTTGGATGCAAAAAATAAATACTCATCCAAAACATTAAAAGTGTGACCATATCCAAAATAGATATAAGTATCAATAACGATACCGGCAAACCCAGCCAATATAGGTGTAAAAAACATCGAAGTGGCAATCACCCCTATACACCTTGCAACAAAAATGAAAATTCTACTTTTTAAATTCATCTTTAATTTTTTCCTCAAAACGATTAGGACACCCACCTTTTGTAGCAAGCCACTATCGAACTGCTTGCAGGCATTATAAGGGTGTGTACATTCGAACTGATGCATGTAAAACTCGGCTGGCAGGAGAAATTTTCAGGTTTAGAAAGCAACACCCCCTGCACAACCATTTACTGGACTATATGCAATACCCGGAGCTATCAGCAAGGTAAATGCAAAGCAATCAAATCCGTGGTTGATGGCATCGCCACTGGCCACAGTGGCGGGCAAACTGCTGACATTGATCTCTGCCTCCCACCACTCTGATCCCTTGTCGCCTGAATAGCACCACCTGTTTCAACCAGAGAACACCATCAAGGCCCAACAGTTCCAGAATGGGTCCAAGTTGAGCCGGAATATGACCCCGTTTGTCGGGCCGAATAGCACGGCCTGTCCAATCAACCAGCATCAGGTAGTCGGTGAAGGCATAGGGTAGTTCTTCAGGCTTCCCCTGGCTGGCAAACGGCAATAACAGTGGTGGCAATACCTCAGGGGCAGCAGGCTCGTCAAGGCGCTGTTTGATACTGGTGTAGTCACTCTGCTCTGGCCGATCGGTCAACGCGGCTCGTATCGGATTGAGGTCAACATACGCCATACAGGCCAACAAGGCAGATTCGGTGAGCAAAGCCTGACTCTTGAAGCGGCCCTCCCAGAAATGGCCCTTGCAACCATCTTCCTGATTGGCCTGACGGGCCAGATTTTCATTGAGTAGCCGAATAAACCAGCTGATGGAGTGAAGCCGCTCTCGCCATTGGGTAAGCAATTGCTGCACAACAGCCAGTTCAGGCTCGATCAACATCTCCCCCTGATACCAACGCCTGACCAAATTCGGCCACTGGAAAAGCGCCGCCCAGCGCTCAGCCACCTCCCGCTCACTCCAGTTGGCCGCAGTATCTGGCTCCACCTTGAGCACCAGATGATAGTGATTGCTCATCACCGCGTAAGCACAAATGCCGATAGCAAACAGCCGCGACAGTAGCCCCAACTTGTCGACCACCCATTGGCGTCGATGCTCGTAACTCTGGCCGGAGTGGGAATCCTCTCCGCACAGAAAAGCTCGCCGCACACAGCGACTGACCACGTGGTAGTAAGGCGTATCCTGCAAGCTGATTTGACGTGAACGGGCAATGGTCATGGCACATCCCTCAACGGTGACCTCTCAAGGCAACAACAGCACTACGCCTCTGTTAAAAAGGTGGGTGTCCCGGATTTCCTTCATAATAATTTAGTTATTGATTGAAATTTAATTTCACCTGTTCACCATGTCTATAAGACATAATTAACGTTCTCCAATCCTCACCTCTAGAAATAGAATTCTCTTTAAGTTTAAGTATTATCCCAAACACTTCAGCATTATTAACACCCCTCTTTGCATCAGTAGTTACCACCCCTTCATTCTCCACAGTTAAAACGGCATCTATATATCCATCGCCAATATCAACCTTATAAGAGAAAAAATCATACCCATCAACAATCCCTTCATCAACAATTGTAAAAAGCCTGTTAGCCAAAGCAAAGTCTTCAGTTATCATTTTGATGTACCCGGCGGTTTTCCGGCCTCATTTAAAAAGGTTCTTTCAGTAACAACACCATCGATTTTAAATGTTGTCAAAAAGGTGGGTGTCCCGGATTTCAATAGCACTACGCCTCTGTCAAAAAGGTGGGTGTCCCAGATTCCCCCTTCAAATATCAGAATCCCTTTAGCTTTAATAATCGAGCCCCCCACATCACCACACCAACAAAGCTCCCAACACCAAAACTAATCTGACAGATTATAAAAACATTATCTATTGTAAAATTAACAGGTATACATCTAAAATAAAAAAACAATAGCTCGCCTGCAACATATAGAGTAAAAGAAGTCAAAAAAATAGAGGTGGCACTTAATGCAACAAAAAAAATCAGAAGCGTAAACGTATTGTTCTTCCTCATTGTTTGCCATCCTTTTTCGAAGATTTTTGTTCAATATATTTCCCGCTTAGCTCTGCCCCTAAGCCACCTCCAATATCACCTGTTGTCAAAAAGGTGGGTGCCCCAGATTTATTCCTGCTCATAAGAGTGGTTACCAGACGTAGCAACTACCACTGTCGTCTGTCTCATAACGCCAAGAGCGAATGACCCCTTTGTCATCAACCAGTACGGAGTATTTACACTTTTTCATCCAAGTAAGATAATATCTTTTCCATGAACTTTCATAGACTACTTTATCTGCAAACCTTTTTTCTTTATTAGAGTAAATTGGAGCCCAAAAAAGACTATGTGGATTTTTGTAATGTCTTTCAAAGGCATCTCCAATCACCTCATTCAACCCCCCTTCCCAGGTTGAATATGATGGAGCACATCCTGATAATCCAATGAAATAAAAAACATGACAACAAGTACTTTATTGATCACCAACATCCTGAGCCCCTTAAACCATATTGATTTACTTATCACACAACGCACTATATTTAATTAGTAACGCAGGGGGAATTGAACCTATATTTCCTAAACATTCATTTCCCCACCATTAAAAGCAATTAATTTATCCATGAATCATGCAAGGTAGCAAACAAAAAGGTGGGTGTCCCAGATTCCCATTACCCCTGAAAATAAATATTCCCCTTCCCTGTACATGAATCATGTATACGGTACTGTTCTTTACATATAAATCACCACCATTTAGGGAAACTTCTGAAAGCCATGCATATCTCCTCCTTATTATCGAAATTTAATTTTTCACTACCCTTTGATGAGATAATGCCACCATTAACATCGTCTTTTGCACATGACCATTCAAACTTTCCAATCGCCAGATCTAAGACCAATGCAAAACAATTATTCATATCTTTCAGGCAAGCGATCTTATCTCTACCAAGACATCTAACAAACTCATCAAAAAAATGACACTCTATCCATATTTGAAAGTGTACTTCCGAGCTATAGCCAAATTTTTTCACTATGATTGTGACATCAAAATTCAACGATGGAATATGCTCATCAATTCCGATGAGTTCAAACGTAATTTTTATCGGATTTTTAATCTCTATGTCCATTTAATGTGATCCTAGGTAGCGAGCATGGATGATTATAGGCGACTCACCTTCCGCACGAGGTGGCTTAATTTACAACGACCAACCCTCAACAGTTATTTTTTCACCATATGGCATTTTGTTTTTGGTCGCAGTGTTTACTGCAGCTTGAAAACTTCTTAGTTTTTCTTGGTTAACAACCCGCACAGCTTCAGGTGTATGCGTCACCACTACCATACTTATCTAACCAGTTTGTTATTTGTTTATTTCAAAATTCATATATACTTTATCTCACTGTTTTTTCACTTTTTTAAAAAGAGAGACAACAAAAACATATATTAATATCGATGTTCCCGCTATAAAGCCAAATATAACAGCCCGTTCAACCTCTCCTTTAGGAACAAGAAGCTCGCCTTCTTTAAAATAAAAAAATATGGAGTTTGTCCCTCCAATTAAAAAACATAAAAGGACACAAAAAAACATGAGTAAAGCCATAACCCAAGATAATACTTCATTTCATGACCTCTTTTTTCAACTCTCTCTAAAAGCAACTTATTAGAGTACCCAGTAAAAAACTCACCACGAAAACAACGATTAGGGCACCCACCTTTTGTAGCAAGCCACTATCGAACTGCTTGCAGGCATTATAAGGGTGTATGCATTCGAACTGATGCATGTAAAACTCGGCTGGCAGGAGAAATTTTCAGGTTTAGAAAGCAACGGCCCCTGCACAACCATTTACTGGACTATGTGCAATACCCGGAGCTATCAGCAGGGTAAACGCAAAGCAATCAAATCTGTGGTTGATGGCATCGCCGCTGGCCAAAGTGGCGGGCAAACTGCTGACATTGATCTCTGCCTCCCACCACGCTGATCCCTTGTCGCCTGAATAGCGCCACCTGTTTCAACCAGAGAACACCATCAAGGCCCAACCGTTCCAGAATGGGTCTAAGTTGAGCCGGAATATTACCCCGTTTGTCGGGCCGAATAGCACGGCCTGTCTAATCAAGCGAGTCGATAACCAAATCGGTAATACGTTCTTTTTGGGGGATACGATAAGCCACGGTCACCGTGCCTGCACGCTTGCTGGCATAGCTATAGTCCTGTGCGTACAACGGCACATTCATCAACTGGAGCAGAGAGTCGAGTAGTCCCTGAGTGACCCGCAAAGTGAGGTTGAAAATCCCCTTGAGCATCAGGAATGTACAGATGGTCTGGTCAGTATCAAGCTGGCTGCGGCCCCGTCGTCCGTAATGGCTTTGGTGAAACCAATTGTTCATTGCCTCGGTATCAACCCAGAAGGTGAGTGAACCACTGTTGAGCAAAGACTTGTTATATTGAGGCCAGTTGGTGATGGGGTGAAGCGACGCGCCCATAATGCAGACTTGAAGAGGATGGCGGGATCAGACCACCAAGTTATCAGTTAGTTCCATTCAAGCTGTATCGATTTGGGCAACAACGCCGCAAGCAGAGCTAATTCTAGCAAATAGCTACCGCAGTCCCTGAGCATATTTAATTGCTCGGCGACACTGCTGTAAGCCCAATAACAGTAAGACGACCCTTCGGCGCGAGTCATGTATCACTATTGGCAAGCAGAACTCTTCAACGAAAAACTCATGCATCCGGCATGAAAAGTCGCGCTTGGAACCCGGCCATATTATTCACCAATCCATCCGGTGTTGTGAATAAAAAAGAACCGTTTATCTGTTAACTGAGCCACAAAAAATAACCATGAAACAAGAAAAACGTTTTCTCATTGAGATCAACAAATAAGCGCCTTTATTGATAAAAAGCCAAATAAATATTTATTTGTCCAGGTAGTTATATTGTTAAGGATATAAAAAAGCCCGCACCAGTTGGTGCGGGCTTTTTGGCAAGTTTGCACGTCTATCAGTGTGCGTTACTGGCAAACGGCGCTTATTTGCTGCCGGTACCTGAGTTGCGGGTAGAGGCTTGCGGCTTGCGACGGGCGGTGGTGGCGCGAGCGCGGGGCTCCTTGCCCTGCAGCTCCTTGTGGCGCTTGACGGCGCGACGGATCTGGGCGGCCTGCTTGTGGCGGCTGCTCTTGCCATCCTGCTGCAGATCGACCTTGGATTCGGTCTCCGGCGGCAGGTTGACCAGACCGCGCAGGTAGTTCACTTCCGGCAGTTTCAGCTCCTGCCAGCCGCCGCGCGGGATGGCGCGATCCAGCTTGACGTCGCCGTAGCGGATCCGCATCAGGCGGCTCACCTGCACTTCCTGGGATTCCCACAGGCGGCGCACTTCACGGTTGCGACCTTCGGTCAGGGTGACGTTGAACCACTGGTTCAGACCCTCGCCGCCAGCCGGCTTGATCTTGTTGAACTTGGCCATGCCGTCTTCCAGCTGCACGCCCTTGCGCAGGCGCTGCAGCATGGCTTCGGTGATCTCGCCAAACACGCGCACCGCGTATTCCCGCTCCACTTCGTGGCTCGGGTGCATCAGGCGGTTGGCCAGTTCACCGTCGGTGGTAAACAGCAGCAGACCGGAGGTGTTGACGTCGAGGCGGCCGACCGCAATCCAGCGGGCCCCTTCCATCTTGGGCAGGCGATCAAACACGGTAGGACGACCTTCCGGATCGTGACGGGTACACATCTCCCCTTCCGGCTTGTGGTAAGCCAGCACGCGGCAGATCACTTCCTCTGCGGCACGGGTCTTGACCTGGTGACCATCCACCCGGATCACGGCGTTCACTTCGACGCGATCCCCCAGTGTGGCGACCTTGCCATCCACACTGACCCGACCTGCGGTGATCAGGGCCTCCATCTCACGACGGGAGCCGTGACCCGCGCGGGCCAACACTTTTTGCAGTTTTTCACTCATCGGGGTTACCTGATTGTTGATCGCTGCCCGTAAACATGGCGGACAACGGGGGTTGCAGCTCGGGATCCAGCTCGGGGAGCTGCTCCAGACTCTGCAGATTAAAGTAATCCAGAAACGCTCTGGTGGTGGCGAGCAGCTCGGGGCGACCCGCCACCTCTTTGTGGCCTATGCTGCGCACCCAGCCACGATCTTTCAAGGTATTCACTATCTGGCTCGAGACCGCGACCCCGCGGATCGCTTCGATCTCGGCCCGGGTGATGGGTTGACGATAGGCGATCAGCGTCAGCGTCTCCATCACGGCGCGCGAGTAGCGGGGCGCCCGCTCGCTCCAGAGCCGCGAGAGCTCTTCGGCATAATCCTGACGAGCCTGAAAGCGCCAGCCGGAGGCCACTTCCTTGAGCTCGACGCCCCGTTCGCTGTAATCCTGTTTGAGCTCCGCCAGCAGCAGTTGCACATAGCGGGTGGTGACCGGATAGTCGGCCAGCACGCTGCCTTTGAGCTCGCTGACGTTGAGCGGACGCCCGGCGACAAAGAGGGCCGCTTCGATCAGCGTCTTTAATCGTTCAGCTGGCAGCGCCATTGGGCGTTCCTCACAAAAGCCATCTCAATGGGCAAGACCACGCTCCCCCTCCTCGCTCTGGCTGGCCAGGGCAAAATGGATCGGACCCAGAGGCTCTGCCTGCAAAATCCAGATCAGCTGCTCCTTGCACAGCTCCAGCAGCGCCAGAAAGGTCACCAGCACGCCCATGCGCCCCTCTTCGGCACGCAGCACCTGCTCAAGACGCAGGGTCTGGCCAAGCGAGAGCATGGCGAGGATCTCCGCCATGCGCACCCGGGTCGGGATCTGTTCGCGGCGGATCTGGTGATGCTCAAAATGAGTCGCGCGTTTTACCACACTTTGCATGTAAAGGGCGAGCTCAACCAGCGAAACATCGGGCGCCAGCGGCTTGAGATCGCCAAAATCGGGCGGCAGGGCGGCGGCGATAAAGATCTCCCGCTCCACCCGTGGCAACTCGCTGACCCGCTCCGCCCCTACCTTGTAGCGCTCGTACTCCTGCAGCCGACGAATAAGGGTGACGCGGGGATCTTCCCCCTCCTCTTCGTCCTCCAGCTCGGGGGCCTTGGGCAGCAACAGGCGGGATTTGATCTCGGCCAGCCAGGCGGCCATCAGCAGATATTCGGCCGCCAGCTCCAGATTGAGCCCCTGCATCAGCTCCACGTACTCCATGTACTGGGCGGTGATCTGCAGGATCGGCAGATTGAGGATATCGAGCTGCTGGCGCCGGATGAGGTAGAGCAGCAGATCGAGCGGCCCCTCGAAGGTATCGAGGAACACCTCCAGCGCATCGGGCGGGATGAACAAGTCCTGGGGCAGCTCGTGGTAGGGCTGCCCCAGGACTTTCGCGATGGGAGGTGTGACGCCCGCGCCGTTATCGCCGGTGCTGGTCGTCACAGGATCTGCGGTATCACTCAAACGGGGTCGGGTCTCCGGCACCACGACGGCGCACTACCGGGTCGTCGTCGGAGAAGTCCACGACAGTGGTGGGCTGCTCACCCAGATAACCACCGTTGACCACCAGATCGATCTGCTTGCCCAGCTTGTCGTAGATCTCCTCCGGGTCGAACTCCGCCATCTCTGAATCCGGCAGGATCAGCGAGGTGGAGAGCAGCGGCTCGCCGAGGGCTTCCAAGAGCGCCTGGGCAATCTTGTTGTCCGGCACCCGGATCCCGATGCTCTTCTTCTTCTCGTTCATCAGGCGACGCGGCACCTCTTTGGTCGCCTTGAAGATGAAGGTGTAGGCGCCCGGGGTGTTGTTCTTGATCAGGCGAAACGCGCCGTTATCGACCTTGGCGTAGGTGGCGATCTCGGAAAGATCGCGGCATACCAGAGTGAAGTCGTGGTTGGCGTCGAGCCGACGGATGCGGCAGATGCGCTCCAGCGCCCCCTTGTCACCCATGTGGCAGCCCAGCGCATAGCCGGAGTCGGTGGGATAGACGATAACGCCGCCGTTCTGGATGATCTGCACCGCCTGGCTGATCAGACGCGCCTGCGGGTTTTCCGGATGTACGTAAAAGTGCTGACTCATACCTTGTTCTCGCAATGGGGGCAGCAACATCTGCCCGCTTGATGGCCATGGAGCCGGGCTCCACGGCACTCACTTACTATTCTGCTTTAAAATTCGTCTCTTGCCGCCGGTCAGCGGCTGGCCACCAGAGCGGCATGCTCTTCCTGACTCAGCCCGAAGTGATCGGGAGAGACCAGCCAGAGCGGCGTCCCCTCTTTGGGTAGCCAGAGGTGGCGGCCCAGCTCGGTCCAGTTGGAGGGGAAGTGAAAATCGGACCCCACCGAAATGGCCAGACCATATTCGTTCGCCCACTGGCCCAGATTGGCCCGCACCTGCGGACTCTGCTGGGGCAACGAGACCTCCATGGCATCGCCGCCTGCCGCCTTGAAGGCCACCAGCAACCGCTTGATCCACTTGGCGGTGAGATCGTAACGGCTGGGATGGGCCAGCACCGCCAGCCCGCCCGCGGCGTGAATCGCAGTGATCGCGTCGCCCATCTCGAGCCACTGGGCAGGAGCATACCCCTTGTTGCCCCGGCTCAGGTACTTCTTGAATACCTTTTGCATGTTGTCGGCCACCCCGCGCGCCACCAGCACCCGGGCAAAGTGAGCCCGGGTCACGGCCGCATCACCGGCAAGCGCTTTGGCCTCTTCATAGGTGCCGGGGATGAGGCACTTCTCCAGACGGCGCCCGATCTCCTGCGCGCGCTCTTCGCGGCGGGCCTGCTGGCCGGTCAGAAAGTCGCTCAGCTGCGGATTTTTTTCATCCACTCCCAGCGCCACGATATGGATCTCGTGATGCTCCCAGCCGGTGGAGATCTCGACTCCGCTCACCAGTCGCAGCGGCAGTTGCTCGGCGGCGATGGTGCTGCGAGCCTCATCAAGGCCGGCAAGGGTGTCGTGGTCAGTGATCGCTAACACTTCGACCTCTTTCTCGGCGGCGCGGCGCACCAGCTCTGCGGGGCTCAGCACGCCATCCGAAGCGGTAGTATGACAGTGAAGATCGAATCTCATCGGGTTATTCCGCTCTCGTGGTCAGGTCACCATTCATGAAAAATCGGTGAAAGAAGGCTAAAAAGCGACTTGACTTGGCCGCGGCTTTATCGTTTTCTGTAGGCACTTCATTGCAAACATCTTTTTACAGGACTTTATCATGCAAACGACTTCCATCCTGACCATTTGGTGGTGGCACACTCCCTGACATGCGGGCGTGTGGTCGTTGCTGTACCTGTAAACTGACAGCAAATTAAGAACCCAAAGAAAAAGCCCGCTGACCCCAGCGGGCTTTTTTATTATCCGGCAAATGGAGCTGTGATGAAACCGAGAATTCAGACAAGCGTAATGACCAGGCGATGGCGCCCCTGCTGAAACCGCCAGAACCCACCTCATTTTCAAGGCACTTTTTCAAGGTATTAGACGTCATGAACATCGGTAACACGCATCACACGCAAGGGAACGCACTATGACAGCCACGCACCGCCTTCCTCTGGGTGAATTCGATACCCTCAAACTCAACGCCCCCTATGTGGCCGATCCGCTGGCACTCTACAGCGAGTTTTGCCAGCAGCGCCCCAACACCCTGCTGCTGGAATCGGTCGAGATCGACTCCAAGGCGGGCAAACAGAGCCTGCTGCTGGTCGATGCCTGTCTGCGCATCGAGTGCCGCGGCCGCACCGTGCGGGTACGCAGCCTCAATGACAACGGCGCCCAGTTGCAGAGCCTGCTGACAGAGCGCCTGCCCGCCGCCGTTATCCAGAGCCTGGTGGCCAGCGAGCTGCAGCTCGACTTCCCGGCCTCCGATCGGGAGCAGGATGAAGATAGCCGCCTCAAGGGGGTCAGCGTGCTGGACGTGCTGCGCACCCTGCAGCGGGAGATCGATTGCCAGCTCGGCAAAGAGGCGCTGTTTATGGCGGGCAGCTTTGCCTACGACCTCATCGCCTCTTTTGAAGATCTGCCCGAGGTGCCGGAAGGGAGCAACGACTGCCCCGACTACTGCTTCTACGTGGCCGAAACCCTGATCACCATCGACCATATCGAACGCACCACCCAGCTGATTGCCTGCATCTTTGGCGGCGACAGCGACGAGAGCCGGGTGGAGGACAGATACCACCGCCTGAGCGAGCGTCTCGCCCGGTTCAAGCAAGCCTGCCAACAGGCGCCGCAACAGGAGCCGGTCACGCCAGCCCTGAGTGGCGGCATCAGCGTGGACAAGAGTGACAAGCAGTTCTGCGCCGAGGTGGAGAAGCTCAAGGGCTTTATCCGCCGTGGCGACATCTTCCAGGTGGTGCCGTCCCGCTGCTTCTCCCTGCCCTGCCCCAGCCCCATCGCCGCCTATCGCCGCCTCAAACAGACCAACCCCAGCCCCTACATGTTCTACGTGCAGGATGAGGGCTTCACGCTGTTTGGCGCCTCCCCCGAGAGCGCAGTGAAGTTCTGCGCCACCAGCCGCGATGTGGAGATGTACCCCATCGCCGGTACCCGCCGCCGCGGCTTCAACCCCGATGGCAGCATCAACCGGGATCTCGATGGCCGCATCGAGCTGGAACTGCGTCAGGACGAGAAAGAGGTGGCCGAGCACCTGATGCTGGTAGATCTGGGCCGCAACGACATCGCCCGCATCTCGGAGCCCGGCACCCGCTACGTCAAGGAGCTGCTGAAAGTGGATCGCTACAGCCACGTGATGCATCTGGTCTCCAAGGTGGTCGGCACCCTGCGTTCCGACCTTGACGCCCTGCACGCCTATCAGGCCTGCATGAACATGGGTACCCTCACCGGCGCCCCCAAAATTCGCGCCAGCGAACTTATTCGCATGGTGGAAGGCAAGCGCCGCGGCAGCTACGGCGGCGCGGTCGGCTACATCAACGGCGCCGGCGAGATGGATACCTGCATCGTCATCCGCTCCGCCTTTGTCAAAGAGGGCGTGGCCCACGTACAGGCCGGTGCCGGGGTGGTCTATGACTCCAAGCCCCAGGCCGAAGCGGACGAAACCCGCGCCAAGGCGGCCGCCGTACTGGCCGCCATCGCCGCCAGCCATGGCACCTCCCTGCAAGCCCTGAGCGCCCAGCAGGAGCAACATAAGGACGTGAGCCATGACTAACATCTTCCTGCTCGACAACTTCGACTCCTTTACCTACAACCTCGTCGACCAGTTTCGCTCCCTCGGCTATCCGGTGCGGATCTACCGCAACAGCCTGCCGGCCAGCCGCATCATGAGCGAAATCGCTGCCTGTGAAGGAGACGCCGTGCTGGTGCTCTCGCCGGGCCCGGGCGCCCCCCACGAGGCGGGCTGCCTCATCGACCTCATCAAGCTGGCCCGCGGTCAGGTGCCCATTCTCGGTATCTGCCTCGGCCATCAGGCCCTGTGCGAAGCCTACGGCGGCACCGTCGGCGCGGCGGGCGAGATCGTCCACGGCAAGCGTTCGCTGATTGAGCACAACGGCCACGGCGCCTTCGCCGGTCTGCCGAGCCCGCTGCCGGTAGCCCGCTACCACTCGCTGGTTGCCACCTATGTACCGGAAGAGCTGACGGTGATTGCCCACTATCAGGGCATGCCCATGGCCATCGAGCAGCAGGATGAGCGGGTGCTGGGCTTCCAGTTCCATCCCGAATCCATCATGACCTCGGAAGGGGCCCGCCTGCTGACTCAGGCGCTCGCCCATATCACCCGTCCAGAAAGCATTTTTTCGACACGCGGCGCGCGGTAAGGTAAGGAGACCAACATGCATCATCATCTCAACACCCTCTATCAGGGTCAGTCTCTGAGCCGTGAAAGTACCCGCGACGCCTTCGGCCAGGTGGTACGTGGCGAAGTGGACCCCATAGTTCTCGCCAGTCTCTTGACCGCTCTCAAGATCAAGGGGGAGACCCCGGAGGAGATCGCCGGTGCCGCCGAGGCCCTCTTGGCTGAAGCGCGCGACTTCCCGCGTCCGGACTATGAGTTCTGCGACATCGTCGGCACCGGGGGCGATGGCCTCAACACCATCAACGTCTCCACCACTTCGGCGCTGGTCGCCGCCGCCTGCGGCCTGAAAGTGGCCAAGCACGGCAACCGCTCGGTCTCGAGCAAGTCGGGGTCGAGCGATCTGCTCGACAAGATGGGCATCAAGCTCGACATGAGCCCGGCGCAGGCGCGCCGCTGCCTCGATGAGCTCGGCATCTGCTTCCTGTTCGCCCCCCAGTACCACGCCGGGGTGCGCCATGCCATGCCGGTGCGCCAAGCCCTCAAGACCCGCACCCTGTTCAACGTGCTGGGGCCGCTTATCAACCCCGCTCGCCCCACCTATCAGCTGATGGGGGTCTATGCCCCCGAACTGGTGCGCCCCATCGCAGAAACCCTGCTGGCACTGGGGCTGAAAACCGGTATGGTGGTGCACGGTGCCGGGCTGGATGAAATTGCCATCCACGGCCCGACCCAGGTGGCCCAGATCCGTGACGGCGAGATCCGCGAATTTATGATCACCCCGGCTGACTTTGGCCTCGAGACCTATCCGGTCAGCGCCATTCAGGGCGGTGAGCCTGAAGAGAACCGAGCCATCACCGCCGCCATTCTGGAAGGGCGTGGCACCCCGGCCCACAACGCCGCCATCGCAGCCAATGTGGCGCCGCTGCTGCTGATGGCGGGCAAGGCGAAGGATCTCAAGAGCGCGGCAGCCGAGGTGCTGGCGGTGCTGGCGAGCGGCAAGGCAGCGGATCTGGCTGCTCGGCTGGCTACTCTGAGCCATCAGGAAGCGGGCCATCAGGAGGCATGATGTCAGCCACCACGTTGCACAACAGTCATTCAGAACGCCCACTGGGCAAGAGCCAGTTTCGCAAGGATAACGAGATGTCAGACCTTATTGCCCCCCATGCTTTTCTGAACATGGCCTCCATCAGCCAGACCATTCTCGGCAAGATCGTGGCGGCCAAGCAGGAGTGGGTCGCCGCCCGCAAACTGGCCCAGCCGCTGGAGAGCTTCCAGAGCGCGCTGACCCCAAGCGATCGGGATTTCGTCGGCGCGCTCAAGGCGGGCTCCACCCGCTTTATTCTGGAGTGCAAGAAGGCCTCCCCGTCCAAGGGTTTGATCCGCGACGATTTCAGCCCGGAGGCGATCGCCGACATCTATGGCAAATACGCCACCGCCATCTCGGTGCTGACCGACGAGAAGTTCTTTCAGGGGGATTTTGCCTTTTTGCCGCGGGTGCGCAGCCGCGTATCGCAGCCGGTGCTCTGCAAGGATTTCATGATTGACCCCTATCAGGTCTATCTGGCCCGCCACTATCAGGCAGACGCCATCCTGCTGATGCTCTCGGTGCTTACCGACGAGGGGTATCGCGCCCTGTTCGCGGTGGCCAAGGAGCTGGGTCTGGGCGTGCTGACCGAGGTAAGCAACGAGGAGGAGCTGACCCGCGCCATCGCGCTGGGCGCGCCGGTGATTGGCATCAACAACCGGGATCTGCGCGATTTGAGCGTCGATCTCGCCCGCACCAAACAGCTGGCTAAAGATATCCCGAGCGATCGGGTGGTGATCAGCGAGTCCGGCATCAACCACCGCGCTCAGGTGGCGGATCTGCGCCACCACGCCAAGGGCTTTCTGGTGGGCTCATCCCTGATGGCCGAGCCGGATTTGGAAGCGGCTGTGCGCAAGCTGGTACTGGGCCAGAACAAGGTGTGCGGCCTGACCCGCGCCGAGGATGCCGCCGCAGCCCATCAGGCGGGGGCGGTGTTTGGCGGCCTGATTTTTGTTTCCAAAAGCCCGCGCTATGTGGACATTCCCGCCGCTCGCGCCGTGATGGCGGGCGCACCGCTCTCCTACGTCGGGGTATTTCGCAACGCCCAGCCCGCCACCATCGTCAAGACGGTGGAAGCGCTGGGGCTCGCCGCGGTGCAGCTGCACGGGGATGAAGATGCCGCCTATATCGAGGGGCTGCGCGCGCTGCTGCCGGCTGGCTGCCAGATCTGGAAAGCGGTAGGCGTCTCTCTCGGCAAAGAAAGTGGCGAGCCGCTGCCTGCCCTCGACTATCCGGCCGATCGTCTGCTGCTCGATACCAAAGTGGGCAGCCAGAGCGGCGGTACCGGCCAGGCATTTGACTGGGCCATGCTGGCCACGCTCGACAAGAGCAAACTGATGCTGGCGGGCGGCCTTAATCCCGACAACGCCCTGCAGGCGGCGCAAGTGGGCTGCCTCGGTCTTGATTTCAACTCCGGGGTGGAGAGTGCCCCGGGCCAGAAGGATGCGCACAAGATTGCAGCCGCCTTCGGCGCTCTGCGCCAACTGTGAAAGAGCGCTACGAACCCGCTAAACACATGCACCAAATGAATGAATCGCTTAAGCCTATAAATACAAGGAATAGTCTATGACCCTGCTCAACCCGTTTTTCGGTGAATTTGGTGGCATGTATGTGCCCCAAATCCTTATCCCGGCCCTGCTCCAGCTGGAAAAAGCCTTTGTCGATGCCAAGGATGATCCGGCCTTTATCGCCGAGTTTCAGTCCCTGCTGACCGAGTATGCCGGTCGCCCGACTCCGCTCACCCTGACCCGCAATCTGACCAAGGGCACCAAGACCCGTCTCTATCTGAAGCGTGAAGATCTGCTGCACGGCGGCGCCCACAAGACCAACCAGGTGCTGGGTCAGGCGCTGCTGGCCAAGCGGATGGGCAAGAGCGAGATCATCGCCGAGACCGGTGCTGGCCAGCACGGCGTGGCGACTGCGCTGGCCTGCGCCCTGCTCGGCCTCAAGTGCCGGGTCTATATGGGTGCCAAGGATTGCGAGCGCCAGAAACCGAACGTATTTCGCATGAAGCTGATGGGCGCCACCGTCATTCCGGTGCACTCCGGCTCCAGCACCCTGAAAGATGCCTGCAACGAGGCACTGCGCGACTGGGCTGCCAACTACGAGTCGGCCCACTACCTGCTCGGCACCGCCGCCGGCCCGCACCCCTTCCCCACTATCGTGCGGGAGTTCCAGAAGATGATCGGCGAAGAGGCCAAGGCCCAGTGCTTCGAGAAAGAAGAGCGCTTGCCCGATGCGGTGATCGCCTGCGTCGGCGGCGGCTCGAATGCCATCGGCATGTTTGCCGACTTTATCGATGAGCCGTCGGTGCGCCTCATCGGCGTCGAGCCAGGTGGTCACGGCATCGAGAGCGGCGAGCACGGCGCACCGCTGGGTCACGGCAGCAAGGGGGTCTTCTTTGGCATGCACTCCTACCTGATGCAGGACAATCAGGGCCAAATTCAGGAGTCCTACTCCGTCTCGGCGGGTCTCGATTTCCCCTCCGTTGGCCCACAGCACGCCCATCTGGCCGCCATCGGCCGCGCCGAGTACCCCTCGGTGACCGACAAGGAGGCGCTGGACGCCTTCCAGGAGCTGGCCAAATCCGAAGGCATCATCCCGGCACTGGAGTCCTCCCACGCGCTGGCCCACGCCCTCAAGATGGCCCGCAGTGAACCGGAAAAAGAGCAGGTGCTCATCGTCAACCTCTCCGGCCGTGGCGACAAAGATATCTTCACCGTGGCTGACATCTTGGAAACAGAAAGCATCGAGAAAGAAGGAACCTTGTCATGAACCGTTACGCACAACTCTTCTCCCGTCTGGACGCGGCCAATCAGGGCGCCTTTGTGCCGTTCGTGATGCTGGGTGACCCCACCCCTGAACTCTCGCTGGCCATCGTCGATGCGCTGGTTGCAGGGGGTGCCGATGCCCTCGAGCTCGGCATTCCCTTCTCCGATCCGGTAGCGGATGGCCCCACCATTCAGGGCGCCGCCCTGCGCGCCTTTGCCAGCCACACCACTCCGGACGACTGCTTCGAGCTGCTCGGCCGCATCCGCGCCAAGTACCCGCAACTGCCCATTGGCCTCCTGGTCTACGCCAACCTGGTCTATGTGCGCAAAATTGACGGCTTCTACGAGAAGTGCCAGCAGGCGGGCGTGGACTCAGTGCTGGTTGCCGACGTACCGGTGCAGATGTGCGCCCCCTACAAGGCGGCCGCTGACAAGTTCGGCATCGACAGCATCTTTATCGCCCCGCCCAATGGCGACGCCGAGACCCTGAAACAGGTGGCGGAGCTCGGCAATGGTTACACCTATCTGGTGAGCCGCGCCGGCGTCACCGGTGCCGAGACCAAGGCCGGCATGCCGGTGGAGGGGCTGATCAATACCCTGCGCGAGTTCAACGCCCCCCCCGCCCTGCTCGGCTTTGGCATCAGCGAACCGGCTCAGGTGCGTGAAGCGATCGCAGCTGGCGCCGCCGGAGCCATCTCCGGCTCTGCCGTGGTGAAGATCATCGAGACCCACCACCAGAACCCGGAACATATGCTCACTCGTCTGAAAGAGTTTGTGGAAGGGATGAAGGCTGCGACCAACCGATAAGTGGCGGCATGGGTCACATGCCATTATCCGTAGTGATCCGGCTGCGTATCCACATTACGCATAGCAGCCATCGTTGCATCACCGCATCAAAGGGAGCCTGACCGGCTCCCTTTCTTTTTATCGCTTGTCCCAGCTTGCAGCTCTCGGCGTCTTGCCCCCTCTCCCTCCGGGAGAGGGCTGGGGTGAGGGCGGCTTTGCATTTCATGCCAAATGAGTTGCTCTCTCAACCCACGCCTTAATGACTAATTTATTGATCCAACACAGATTCCCGCCAAAACACGCTTCTCAACGCACCACCCTCCCCCTTAAGATACCCGAATGACAATCAACCTCTCGGAAGAACGCCATGACAGCGATTGTTGCTATCTCGCAGGTTAAAAGCAGCGGGCTGGGGGCTGAAACCCAGGGGCGGTAGCGTTGTAAATACTCACTATTACCGATACCTTCACTGTTTATTTAGGTAGTGCGTAGCAGCATTAGTAGTGATCGTGTTAAAAGAGGATATTTACCGAATATATTTATGTATTAAAGGGAGCTCGGTAATATTATTACTTGAATTTTCTCATGGTGAACCTTAGGGAAAATATAGTTATATTGAAAGCGATTTTCATAAAATTAACGGCACCTTCAACTCAATAAACCTCAAGAATAAAAAAGGAATGAATATGTCTGAACATATGACACAAATTTTTAATTTTGATAATATCATACAAGGAGCGCTTGGGTCTGGGCTATTTGCTTTAATACTCTACATACTCACAGTAGCTATACGATACTCTATCAAGCACACTATATTGTTCAGCAAAAAGACAAAACGAGAGTTACTAAGCAATGAACGCCTTAGATATCAAGGAATTACATCTGATGATATGAACTTTACGAACCTCACAACAACTGCACTAATCTATATTAGTCTCAATTTTTTCTTTAAAGCTGTCACTGCTCTAGTCTTAGGGTATTTTCTAAGCTATTTTAATGAAATGTTTAAACACATTAGTTGCTTGTTCTCACTATACTATTTATTTCTAGCTGTTGATTCAGTCAGAGACTTGCACTCCCAAGATAAAGATGAGTTATTGAAGCGACTAAAAGAAGTTAAGGCCAAGATTGCAGAACTTGATAAAGCCTCCTAGCAAATCACTCAAACTGTAGTACTCTAATCATCACTGATATCCTTTTAGGAAAAAATTTGGGACACCCACCTTTCTGAGCAAGGCGTCACATAGCCAGAATCAAAAAGATGGGTGTCCAATTTTTGATTTTTTACTCAACCACGATATATCCAGAACCCTTCCCAATCCCACGCCTACCGCCCCCTGCCCCACACCCGCCATCCCATCAACACCAGCATCAATACAATCCCCGGCAGCCAGACCCAGTAGAGCTCGGAGAGGATCACCGCCTCGCCCCGGGCGGTGAGATAGGCCTCCAGCTTGAAGGGGGCAACCCGGATCACCTGCCAGGGGGCAAAGAAACGCTCGTCCCGCCACGGCCAGAGCCAGCCAACCCCCTTGCCGCCGGTGGTGAGGGAATCGAGCAGGCTGTGGGAGAGTAGCGAGACCAGCAGAAACGACCAGACGGTGGCGGCGCTGGCCCTAAACTGGCGGTGAAACAGCGTGACCAGTGTGGGCAGGGCAAAGGCAAACAACAGGGAGTGGGTAAAGCCGCGGTGGCCAAAGACATGGCCGTAGGCGACCCCCAGTTTAAAGGCGAGCACGTCGGCATCGGGCAGCATGGCGATGGCGACACCGGCCAGCAGCAGGCGTGGCGGGATAATCCGGCTGCCAAGCCCCAGTCCAAGACAGAGAGGGACAGCGGCGTGAGTGACTATAGTGGGCATAGGATAAAGCTCCAACTGAAAACGTGAGCCTACCCTACCCCCGCTCGGTGAAGTGAAGGTGAAGTGCACCCACTGTATTGGTTCGCTGTTAGCTAAACGCAGCTCCCATAGCCTTGGTGCGTTAACTTGAAATGTTCATTTAACAGCGGCTGACATGCAGAACGGGATCGTGATAAGTAGTCTCTTCGATTCACATCACAGGGACAGTGGCAGCGATGAATGTACCAAAAAGCCTCGTGCGGATTGCGAGCGTTATCAGCCTTTGGTTAATGACAGGATGCATGGCAGAGGCCGCCTCTGCGCAGCCGCAGCAAGAGCCATACGCGCTGATCTATAACGGGCCGGTTTCTGATGGGGATAGCACGAAGGCGATTGCGGATGTGGTCAAGCAGGTGGGCTTGCCGGTCAGGTATATCTCCAATATCGGGGCGCTGCCTGCAGAGCTCAATAATGCCAGGGTGTTTATCGTTGGCGGTACTGAGGACGATGTGGAGCCGCTCCTCAAGGCGTTTACCCCGCAAGCGCGTTCGGCGTTAAAAACCTATTTGCTAAGCGGTGGCCGATACCTCGGGATCTGTGGGGGGGCATTTGTGGCATCCACCGGCTGGTCTGAAGAAGAGGGCTTTGTATCGGCGCTGGGCCTTGTTCCTGCGACATCCGATGATTATGACGGCGACTTTAGCGCCAGGATCTTCCCGATCAGCTGGCTTGGTGAAGAGCGCCAGATGTATTACCAGGCCGGCCCGCAATTTACGCCGGTGCCAAGCCCCGAGCAGGTCAAGGTCATCGCCCATTTTCAAAACCATCAGATTGCCGCGCTGATCAGCTCATACGGCAAAGGCAAGGTGGCCGTTTCCGGGCCACACCCCGAAGCCCCCGAATCGTGGAAAGAGAATGCGGTGGGCGGCGACAAGATGGAGTCGAATATTCATTTATCCGTTGGACTCGTCAACGAGTTGCTCTCCGAAGAGCCCGTTACCCATTCGAAGTAGGCGCATCCCTACGCCCCTGGATTTGCTCCCATTGCTCGGCCCGGAAGTCAGGGTACCCAATCAGCCGCGATCCATAAAAAACCACCGACCTGCAAAAGGTCGGTGGTTTTTTTATCGGTGGCAGATAACGGGTAGCCGATACAAAGGGTTCGCTACCTCAACTTTCGCCCGGGAGCGAGCACTACTCTTCCTGCACCTGCGGTTATCTCCTTGTGTGAACGCGTAAAGAGCGGCTAACGACGCGTTGACCAACCTTTAAAGGAAAATGCTGCGCCGTTGCCAAGTGAGGCGTACCGGCAGATTTGCGGGGTGTTGCTGTGCCCATGATCACACAGTCACAACTCTCACCCTCCTCTCACCGCGCCCCCGCTTTTTATCATCTAGAGTTAGCGGGCAGTCCAAAGCTGCTGATTTATATACATTCGCCGCCAAGAGGGATCTTTTTTCATGACCGAGCATATCGATCTGCTACCTATCAGCACGGATGATGAGCAGGACGCAGGCAACCGTTACCTCTACTACACCGAAGGGGATCTGGCCCGCATTCTCGCCAATCTGGAACAGCTGCGCCATGCGGTGTTTCCGGCCGCCATCGGAGAGAGCGAAACGGGCGCCGCCGTGCCCCACAACTTTCCGTCCGTCTGTCTGGTAGGGCTGGGACGCTGCGGCTCCAACATCGCGCAAGATGTGGCCTCGCTGGTCTACAACGCCCGCAGCTTTTATCTCAATGAGTTCAACAGTGAAGAGCAACGCAAGCGGGAAAAGGAGTTTGGCCCGGTGAGCTGGATCCGGCGCAATCTGCGACTGCCAAACAACGGGGCCCGGCCGGTCTTTCTGATCGAGCCCATGGTGATGCTGGGGGATCTGGACAAGGACATCGATGGCCGCATCCGCCACTCCAATCGCAGCGGCGAAGGTGGCTCCTTGCGTGACTACGCCAAGATGCGGGTGATGGACTTGTCAGAGATCCACGCGGGAGGCGCGGGTAACGCCCCCATCCTTGGCCAGTATCTGGCCAAGATCATCCTCAACAAGAGCCCCCACTACTTCGCCAACTCCGAGTGGCAGGCCATTCATACCTATCTGGTGGACTCCTGCGGCATCAAGGCCAACCAGTCCCGCCTCTATTTCTACATCTTCAGTGCCGGGGGCGGCACCGGTTCCGGCATGGCCTCCGAGTTCGGGCTGGCCCAGCAGTACTCCTACATGAGCAAGACCTTTTCACCCCCGTCAGAAGAGGAGGAGCACCTCTCCCTCGGGGAGCACTTCATGTTCGACCCCATCTTCACCAGCGGCATCTGCATCCTGCCCAATATCTGTGATCGGGGTATCGAGATCTCGGAAGCACTGCACATCAACGCCGGGCGCCTGCTGTGCAAGTATCTGGCCGAGGAGTGGGACTTCTCCTATCACTTTGACAACGAGCAGGCGTGCGATGCCAGTATGCTCAAGCGGATCAGGCCCTGGAATGCCATGATGCTCATCTCCAACGACATCATGCGCTACGCCGAAGAGAGCGACGATGGCGAGATCCAGCATGTTGATGTCAACACCATGGAGAAGTACGCCAACCAGTACATCTCCCAGCAGATCTTCAACATTCTTACCGCTCAGGCCGTCACCACCGACTACGATGAGAACTACTTTCGCCGGGCGGGCATCGACATCAGCGAAACCATTCGGCTCGATGCCAACGACCTCTTTATGAGTCTGGCGGGGCCGGTGGCGGTGGCATATGCCGAGTCCATCTCGCCCCCCGGCGGCCTGTTTGACAAGGAGGGCGGGCTCAATGTGGACGATCTCTTCACCCGTTCCATCGAGCTGCCTCACTTCAACAAGATGACCCAGGCCATCGAGGGGATCAGTCTGCTGCCCATCGAGGCGGGCAACTATCGGGAGTATCTGGACGACTATGTGAAAAGTGGCCATGACCCGGCCCACCTCAACGAGCTGCACTTCTTCAAGAACTGCTCCTCTGTGGTGTCGATCATCTCCCTGCCCAAGGAGTACAAGCTCTCCTATATGGATCTCAACCGGCTCAAGTCTCACCTCAACGGGCTCTTCCCCAACACCACCCTCAAGCGCTATGCACTGGTCATCGGGGCGTCGGCCAACATCTCCCTCACCACCCTGATCGTCAAGAGTCCCTGCCTGAGCGATGACTTCCTGACCCTGATCGTGGCCTTTATCAAGCGCTGCTTTGCCAAGGATCACTATCGCTTCGATGAACATCTGGACAAGGCGGTGATCGAGATGATCAGCAATGAGGAGTGGAACGACACACTGCTCGACAGCATGCTCAACGAGTTCGAGAATCCGGCCAAGATCCTCGACACCAACTGGTACGCCATCAAGCCCATGTATGAGAAGAAATATCGGGAGCTTATCCGCGAGAAGGAGAAGTTCGTCTCCATCAACGATATCCGCCTCAGTCGCGAATCGGTGAAAAAGGCGCTGCTCTATCTGCGGGAGATTTATCGCCACCGGGTCAGCAAGACCCGGATCCTCTCCCTCAACCCAAGGTTGGGGGAAGCGAACTCTCGCTAGCACCCTGCCCATAAAGCAAAGCGCCCGCCCCAGATGGGGCGGGCGCTTTTTTACTGGCGCAGCCTGGCTTTATCTCATCAGAGGGAGACAAAGATCCCGGCCAGGGTGGCGCTCATCAGGTTGGCCAGGGTCGCCGCCAACACTGCCTTGAAGCCCATATTGGCCACATCGTGACGGCGTTCCGGCGCCATGGTGCCGATGGAGCCAAGCTGCACCGCAATGGAGCCCAGATTGGCGAAACCACAGAGGGCAAAGGTGATGATGATCTGGGTGTGGGCACTCAGGTCAGCCTTGATATTGGCAAAATCCAGATAGGCGACGAACTCGTTCATGATCACCTTCTGACCAATCAGGGATCCTGCCGCCATCATCTCGCTGGCGGGCACACCAATCAGCCAGGCCACCGGAGCGAAGAGATAACCCAGCAACTGCTGCAGGGAGAGATCGGCCCAGCCAAACCACTCGCCAACCGTGGTGAGACCGGCGTTGATCATGGTGATGACGCTGACAAAGGCCAGCAGGATAGTACCGATGGCCACAGCGATCTTCATGCCGCCCATGGCGCCGCCCGCCAGTGCGTCGATGGCGTTGCTGTAGTCGCTCTTGTCGAGGGTGATCTCGGTCTGATCGCTCACCTGCTGCTGCTCCGGCACCAGCAGTTTGGCCATCAGTAGGCCACCCGGCGCCGCCATAAAGGAGGCGGCGATGAGGTATTTCAGATCCACACCCAGACCGGCGTAACCGCCCAGTACCGAGCCCGCCACCGAGGCCATGCCACAGGTCATCACTGCGAAGAGTTCGGAGCGGGTCATACCGGCGAGGAAGGGGCGAATAAGCAGCGGCGACTCCCCTTGCGACAGGAAGATATTGCCGGTGGCCACCAGTGACTCGGCGCGGCTGGTGCCGAGCAGGCGATGGATGGCGCCGCCCAATACCCGGATCACCCACTGCATGATGCCGAAGTGGTAGAGCACGGCGATCAGCGCGCTGATAAAGATCACCAGCGGCAGCACCCGCACGGCGAAGATAAAGCCGTTGCTGGCGAGATCGCCAAACACGAAACGGATGCCGCTGTCGGCAAAGCCGAGCAGGGCGGAGACGCCATTACTCATGGCACCGAGCATGATTTGTCCGGGGGGGAAATAGAGCACCAGAGCAGCAAAACCGGTTTGCAGGGCGAGCGCACCCAGCACGGTTCGCCAGCGGATGGCTCGGCGGTTTTCACTCGCCAGCCAGGCGATAAACATCAGGGCCAGCATACCGACCAGACTCAATAACAGTGTCATCTTGCACCTATGAAGAGAGGAGTTTCATATGGCAAGTCTGCAGACAGGCGTCGCGGGCGATCCGGCGGGAGAGGTGCCGACCCACGCGACACGCAGACCACAAACCTACAGGTTAGTGGCGGGTCCCATCCTGGGGTCATTCACGTTCCGGGTGACAGCATGTATCGGGTGACGCCAGCGCCGTCGCAGGGGGAGATGCGGCCGGGTGGCAGGTCGGGCGGCGATGGTACAGTGATCATCGTCACAGAAAAAGCGGTAAAACGATTGGCCGGAGTAACTTTTTCAACTTGTTCACACAACGAAACAGAGCCAGCGTGATGCTGGCCCTGTTTCAATCAGTACTTGAGTACTCAGATGATTACTTGAGGCGCTTGCCGCTCGCATCCACCACCTGCTCGCCATCCTCCTTGGCAAACGCTCCTTTTTGCTGATCGGGCAATATATCGAGCACCAGTTCCGACGGGCGGCACAGCTTGGTGCCGAGGGGGGTGACCACGATAGGCCGGTTGATGAGGATGGGGTGGGCCAGCATGGCATCGATCAGTTCATCATCGCTGAAACGATCTTCCGCCAGCCCGAGCGCCTCGTAAGACGGCACGTTCTTGCGCAGCAGATCCCGCACCGGCATGCCCATGGCGGCGATCAGCGCCACCAGCTGGTCACGGGAGGGGGGAGTCTCCAGATAGTGGATAACCGTGGGCTCGACGCCGCTGTTGCGGATCAGCTCCAGGGTGTTGCGGGAGGTACCACATTCCGGGTTGTGATAGATGGTGATTGCACTCATTTGCGTGTCTCTCATTAATCAAGTGAATAGAAAATGGATTGCATCAGTTCGCGGCCATCTGTTAGCGGCCATCTGTTAACTGCTCAGCCCCGCTTCGTACCAGGGTTTGCTGGCATTGACGATGCGCACCACCAGCAGCATGACCGGCACCTCGATCAACACGCCGACCACGGTGGCAAGCGCCGCGCCGGAATGAAAACCGAACAGGCTGATGGCGGCAGCCACCGCCAGCTCGAAGAAGTTGGAGGCGCCGATAAGGGCGGAGGGACAGGCGACCGAGTGCTTCTCCCCCACCTTGCGATTAAGCCAGTAGGCGAGCCCGGAGTTGAACAGCACCTGGATCAGGATCGGCACCGCCAACAGGGCGATAACCAGCGGCTGTTCAATGATGGCGTTGCCTTGGAAGGCGAACAGCAGCACCAGAGTGAGCAGCAGGGCCGCCACCGACCAGGGCTGGATGCGGGTCATAACGCCGTCAAAATGGGCCTCCCCCTTTTTCAGCAAGGCCTTGCGCAGCAGCTGGGCGATGATGACCGGAATGACAATGTAGAGCACCACAGAGGTGAGCAGGGTATCCCAAGGCACCACTATGCTGGAGACCCCGAGCAGCAGCGCCACCAGCGGAGCGAAGGCAAACACCATGATGAGGTCGTTCACCGCTACCTGCGACAGGGTGAAGTAGGGATCACCGTTGGTCAGCCGACTCCAGACAAACACCATGGCGGTGCAGGGGGCCGCCGCCAGCAGGATCAGCCCCGCCACATAGCTGTCGAGCTGATCCGCCGGCAGCCAGTCGGCAAACAGCACGCGGATAAAGAGCCAGCCAAGGAAGGCCATGGAGAAGGGTTTGACCAGCCAGTTGATAAAGAGGGTGACCCCAATGCCCTTCATGTGCCCCTTCACCTGATGCAGGGCGCCAAAATCGATCTTGAGCAGCATGGGGATAATCATCACCCAGATCAGCAGCCCCACCGGCAGGTTGACCTTGGCCACTTCCATGGCGCCGATGGCCTTGAAGAGATCCGGCAAACCCTGCCCAAGCCCAATCCCCACCAGAATGCAGAGGGCGACCCAGGCGGTCAGATAACGTTCAAAAAAGCCGATGGCAGGCACGGCCTTGGCATCACATGTTGCAGACATCACAGCTCCCGATACGGCGCAATCCCGCATCTTCTATTGTTTCAAAACAAAGGGTTATAACAAGTAACGGCATATTCAAGCCCCCCGGCAGCAGACCGGGGCGGCGACTCACTGGTGCTGGCAGAGGCGGCGCAGGGCATCGGGCCCCACCGGCTCCTCGGCGAGTAGCGGCACCACGGCGTAGCGGCTGGCATGTTGCTGCTCGACCGCCTCGATATAGGGCAACTGGCGCTCGGCCCGCAGTTGCAGCAGTGGCGAGCTGACCGCGGCTTGCTGCAAGCTGTGGTTGATGAGCCAGCCCCAGGGCTCGATGCCCGCGCGGCGCAGATCGGCCTGCAGATTGGCCGCCTCCTGCACCGGCGTCGGCTCGGGCAGCGTCACAATCAACACCTTGGTCTGCTTGGGGTCCTGCAACTGCATCATGGGGGTGGTGAAGTGCAGCCCCTTGCTTCCCATCTGGCGAGCGATCTCCCTGTGGTAGGCGCCGGTGGCGTCGAGCAGCAGCAGGGTGTGGCCGGTGGGAGCAGTATCCATCACCACGAAGCGCTTGCCCGCCTCGCGAATAATGCGCGAGAAGGCCTGAAACACGGCGATCTCCTCGGTACAGGGGGAGCGTAAGTCCTCCTCCAGCAGTGCTCGCCCCTGCTCGTCCAGCGCTGCCCCCTTGGTGGCCAGCACCTGGGCGCGGTAACGCTCGGTCTCGGCGTGGGGGTCGATGCGGCTCACCTCCAGATGGGGCAAACTAGCTGCCAGCGTCTCGCTCAGGTGCGCGGCGGGATCCGAGGTGGTGAGGTGCACCGGCAGGCCGCGGCTCGCCAGCTCCACCGCCACGGCGGCCGCCAAGGTGGTCTTGCCCACCCCGCCCTTGCCCATCAGCATGATAAGGCCGTGACCGTCGGCGGCCAGCTCGTCCACCAGCGAACTCAACTCGGGCTGGGCTGGCAGATGGGCTGACGTTGCCAGTGATACCTGCACACCTGCATCCTGTGGTTGCAGCAGCTGGCGCAGGCTCTCGACCCCCACCAGATTGGTGCCCAGCAGCGGGATATGATCCTGCGCCAGCCCCTTGATCCCTTGCGGCATCTGGGCGAGAGCCTGTTGCTCGCGCTGCCAGAGCGCCATTGCCAGCGGATCTCCGGCAATGGCGCCTTCGGGGAAGAGGCCATTAATCACCAGTTGCTGATTCAACAAGCCGATGGCGGCCAGCTCCTCGTGGGTGCGGGCCACTTCCCGCAGAGTGGATTGCTGGGCGCGCGCCACCAGCACCAAGCGGGTGCGGGCAGCATCAGCCAGGGCAGCGACCGCCTCGCCATACTGGCTGCGCTGTTTCTCCAACCCCGCCAGTGGGCCGAGGCAGGAGGCATCCCCCTTGCCCTGCTCCAAAAATTCGCTCCAGGCGCCCGGCAATTGCAGCAGCCGGATGGTGTGGCCGGTTGGGGCCGTATCAAAGACGATATGGTCATACTCGGCCAGCAGCGTTTGGTCGGTCAGCAGCGCAGTGAATTCGTCAAAGGCGGCGATCTCGGTGGTGCAGGCGCCGGAGAGCTGCTCCTCGATGCTGCGCACCACGCTCTCGGGCAACTTGCCGCGCACCGGCCCGACGATCCGCTCCCGATAAGCTTTGGCCGCCGCGGGGGGATCTATCTCCAGCGCCGACAAACCGGGCACAGCGGCGATGGCGGTGACGCGATTGCCGATCTCGGTGGCAAACACCTGCCCCACGTTGGAGGCAGGGTCGGTGCTCACCAGCAGTACGCGCTTGCCAATATCACAAAGAGCCACCGCACTGGCGCAGGCCAGCGAGGTCTTGCCCACCCCGCCCTTGCCGGTGAAAAAGAGAAACGGCGGTGGATTGGTCAGAAAATGGTACATAGCCTCTCCCGAATGGTGCGTCACGACTCAGCAGCAACCGCTGCCAGAGCAGCAGCCGCCCTTGACGATCCCCTTGATGGCCGCTTGCGGCGCAGGCAGCCCGGCATAACGAGCCAGCTCGCTGCGGCTCGGATAACGGCCGGTCAACACCACCTGCCCCTCTACCAGCACCAGCGGCAACCCCTCCTCCCCGGCGTGGGTCAGAAAAGAGCTGACGGCAGGCGTCTCGGCAAACTGCATCGGCTGCTGGGCCAGATTGAAACGCTCGATGGCAACGCCCTGCTCCTTGGCCCAGGCGAGGTCTGCTGCGAAGGTGACCAGTGCCTGATCAACCTCGGTACCGCAGACACCGCTGGAGCAGCAGAGGGCGGGATCAAAAATCTGAATGGAGGACATGGCATTACTCCTTGTTGCAGCAGGGCTGCGCAGGCAGAACATGGGGGGAGCAGGCTGACTCGGCACGCATCACGCCGCACGCCTCGGGATGACCGGCGCAGCACTCCTCGGTGAGGTAGGCGATCACATCCAGCATCAGGGGAATATTGGCGCGGTAGCGCAGAAAGCGCCCCTCCTGCTCCACCGACAGCAGACCGGTGTTGAGCATCGCCTTGAGGTGAAACGAGAGGGTATTGGGGGCAATATCGAGCTCGCTGGCCAGTTCACCGGCGACCAGCCCCTCCAGCCCGGCCTTCACCAGCAGCCGCCATACATCGAGCCGGATGCCGGATGCCAGCGATTCAAAGACCTTGGTGGCCGTCTCTTTGTTCATAGTTGCCTCTCGTTGGATGCTCTTTTATTTCAACTATACAAGAATTATTGAAATGATCAATTTACAGACTCTCATTTTGCAATGATGCGAGGGAAGAGCAAGGAATCGGAAGGAGAAGCCGGGAGGGGATTGCTGTGGGTAAAACAGAGACGCCCTCCGGCAGGGAGGGCGTCAGCCAAGGGTCTGCAACAGACTCTTACTTGGTCACGGGAACGGCGTTGAAGGTAAGCAGGGCCGCCTTGTTGGCGTCGCTCAGAGTCAGCTGGTTGCCGTTGATGGTGTAGGTGGCCACCTTCTCCAGCTTTTGCAGGAACTCAGTCTCTTTGTTCATGGCGTCACCGATGCACATCATGCGAGTGGAGCCCATGGCCCCCAGCGTCAAGACACCGTCACCCTGCTTGGTGATACCGCCAAAATAGCGGTTGCAGCCACCTTTTCCCGCCACCTTGCCGTCGGCAATGTGCAGGGTAAAGGTATCGCCAGTGGCACCTTGCAGTTGCCAGCCGGATGCCTGCAGTTGAGTCATGGTAGAACCGGTCGCCATGGCGCAGCCTCCCAGTGCCAGCGCGGCCAGCAGAGTCAGTTTCTTGTTCATGGATTCACCTCTTAATGATTGGACTCATCAATATGGCAGCCTGTTTAACATGGTCGGCGCCTCAGCCAAAGCGATTTATTGTGATCAGAGTTCACTTAACTCCGCTCTGGCATGTGCCATGCTTAAGCTCAGTTCCGGACCCAGGGAGGGGAAAAGAATGACCAAGGCGCTTCTCATCACACTGCTCGCATCCTGCACCAGCGTGGCCGCTCAGGCTGCCGACTGGGATCTCTTCAAGCAGCCAGCCGACCCCGCACTTTATGTCAAAAGTTACTCCGGGGTACTGCTCAACAGTCAGAACCATCACAGCGACAGTTTTGATCTCTGGCTGGTCAACAGCGGCTATCAATATCCGGTGATGGATGATGTGACCCTCTTTATGGAAGCGGGGCCGGCTGTTGCGGATCAGAACCGCCAATCAGGTTTCAACATGAGCTCGGGGGTACGTTATCAACTCTCCCCCGCCTTCAATGTCGGCAGCCAGATCCGCCATCTGGAACTCAATCAGGGCAGCACCCTGCTGGAGCTCAACTCCAGCCTGATGCTGACCCCCAGACTCTCCCTGACCGCCAATTACGGCGTCAGCGCCTCTACGGCCGATCAGGCGCTGAGCCTGGGGGTGGGTTTCAACTTCTGAATCAGATCAGCGGCGTGGCACTCACCACCACGCCGTTGCGATCCGCGTAGATGTAATCCCCTTCATGAATGGTCACGCCGGCGAAGTTCACTACGGCGCCAAGCTCGCCCTGCCCGCGCTTCTCGGTCTTTACCGGACAGGCCGCCAGCGCCTTGACCCCAAGCGCCAGCGTCGCCAGAGTGCCCACATCCCGCGCCGCACCGTGGATCAGGATCCCCTCCCACCCCTGCTCCACCGCCTTGATGGCCAGTTGATCACCAAGCAGTGCCCGGCGCAGTGAACCGCCACCGTCGATCACCATCACCTTGCCTTGGCCGGGACGATTCACCAACTCCCGCACCAGACTGTTGTCTTCGTAGCAGGAGAGGGTCACGGCGCGACCGTAGAAGATGGCTTTGCCACCGAAATCGTGAAAACAGGGTTCAGCCACTTGCAGCATATCGCCGTGCTGATCGCAGAGGTCGGGCAGAAGATCCAGCATGATTTGATTCCTTTCAGATGCATGAAGATGTTCATTCTTTCATCAACAATTGGCTCTGACAATCCAGAAAGCAGCGATATCTCCCAGACAAACTGCTGATTTATCGCTTAATACCGGCACCAGCCAGAGTTGCCCGCCTTCTATCCAGTAGATGGCATTCTGGCCAAAGCGGGCAGCCAGTGCGCAAGCCTCTGATAGGGGCAGCGCCACGGCGAGCGAGGACTCACGCCAGCTTTCGTCCGGTGCGGCTCCCCATACAGGGCCAGCCATATTGACGCCTGGCATGGACGCCAGATGACGCCAAAGTGCCCGCTCGCGACGCTGGTTGCGACGCTCTCCGACCCATTGGCTGGCAGGATTCCAGGCTGTAACGATGGCAAATTCGGGCCAGGAAGGCATTCCAAATGGCGCTAAAAAGCAAATTTTCTTGTAGTTTTCCCACAAAATCATGTCAATCACATGTTACATTCCATTACATTTTATAGGGGCGAAAACCCCGTTAAGGCCAAGTATGATGCTGTTGTGCCACGGTTTGACCTATATCAAAACAGAGTTAAAAAGTTGCTATCTGACGGCAAAGGGTGTTGTTATGCTCCTGTTAACTGATAAAATGCGGCAACTTCGTAATGGACGACCTTTCCAGGCTTGCTCGAGTAGTCTTCTCGGGAACCTATAAGTGGCACAGGGATATTTGCCGATACTGATGCCAAATTCACACTATGCCGACCTGACCTTCATACCCAGGATGACGTAATTAATTTTCAGGATCAGTCAGGAAATCGGCTTGAAACGCCAAGAAGTGTTAAATTTAAGATAATTAACTGATAAGAATCTGGGAATACTCATGCAAACACCACACATTCTGATCGTCGAAGACGAACTGGTCACTCGTAATACCCTGAAAAGCATTTTCGAGGCAGAAGGCTACATCGTACTCGAGGCCAACAACGGCGACGAGATGCATCAGGCCCTCACCTCTCACACCATCAATCTGGTGATCATGGACATCAACCTGCCGGGCAAGAACGGCCTGTTGCTGGCCCGCGAGCTGCGCGAGAACGACAACATCGCCCTGATGTTCCTGACCGGTCGCGACAACGAAGTGGACAAGATCCTGGGTCTGGAGATCGGCGCCGATGATTACATCACCAAGCCGTTCAACCCCCGTGAACTAACCATCCGTGCCCGCAATCTGCTGAGCCGCACCATGAATGTGGCCGCCGGTGGCGAAGAGAAGAAGCTGGTTGAACGTTACCTGTTCAACGGCTGGGCGCTGGATATCAACAGCCGCGCGCTGGTCAGCCCCACCGGCGACATGTTCAAGCTGCCGCGCTCCGAGTTCCGTGCCATGCTGCACTTCTGCGAAAACCCGGGCCAGATCCAGACCCGTGCCGAACTGCTGAAGAAGATGACCGGCCGCGAGCTCAAGCCCCACGACCGTACCGTCGATGTGACCATCCGTCGTATCCGCAAGCACTTCGAAAGCGTCAACGATACCCCGGAGATCATCGCCACCATCCACGGCGAAGGTTACCGTTTCTGCGGCGAGCTGGAGCAGGAGTAATTCCGTACCGCTTACCCATCCGAAGAGGCGCCTGTGGCGCCTTTTCTTTTTTCTGGCTCCCGATGCGCCATCAAGAGTGACAAAGAGAAGCAAATCGCGGACAAACAAAAAGCCCACTCGCAGGAGTGGGCTTTTTGCTTTGAAGCTGGAGCGGGCAGCGGGAATCGAACCCGCATCATCAGCTTGGAAGGCTGAGGTAATAGCCATTATACGATGCCCGCCTGGCATCTGAAATTTGGAGCGGGTGATGGGAATCGAACCCACGTATGCAGCTTGGGAAGCTACCGTTCTACCATTGAACTACACCCGCGTCAGGGCTCCTACTATATGCATTTTGCCGGTGAGCGCAATGCCGTCCTTGCCACTTTTTTCAATAAATCAATCTGTTCGGACAAGGATTGAACAGTCGGTTGCTTTTTCAAGCAAACATTTTCAACACAGATAATTTACAAGGTTGCCAAGGCCAAACGGCGAGGATAGTCTTGCGCCACTCGACGCGAGGATGGTGGTAATGGATAAAAAAACGCAAAAACGTCTCTATGGCTGGTTGCGCACGCAATCGAGTCACGGTCGCCGCTGGATCACGATTTCCATCGCCTTTGGCTTGGGTCAGGGCATTCTGATGGTGGCGCAAGCCTGGCTGCTGGCGACCCTGCTCCACGGCTTCATCATTGAGGGCAAACAGCCGGAACAATCCATCCCCCTCTTTATTACCCTGCTACTGGTAACCCTCGGCAAGGCGGCACTCGCCTACGGCCGCGAAGTGGCCAGCTTCAAGGCTGGCAGCGCGGTGCGCCAGACCATCCGCCAGCTGGTACTCACTCGCTTAAGCCGTCTCGGCCCTGCCTATATCCAGCGTCGCCCGGCCGGCAGCTGGGCCAGCCTGCTGCTGGAACAGATTGAAAACATGCAGGATTTCTTCTCCCGCTATCTGCCGCAGATGGCCATCGCGGTCTTTATTCCGATGGTCATTCTGGTGGCCGTATTCCCGGTCAACTGGGCGGCGGGCCTGATCCTGCTGGGCACAGCACCGCTTATCCCCATCTTCATGATCCTGGTCGGTGTCGGCGCCGCCGATGCCAACCGCCGCAACTTTCAGGCGCTGGCTCGTCTCTCAGGCCACTTCCTCGATCGCCTGAAGGGGCTGCGAACCCTGCAACTCTTCATGCGCACCCAGGCGGAAGGCGACGCCATTCGCGACGCCTCGGAAGATTTTCGCGAGCGCACCATGGAAGTGCTGCGCCTTGCGTTCCTCAGTACCGCCGTACTGGAGTTCTTCGCCGCCATCTCGGTCGCGCTGGTCGCCGTTTACTTCGGCTTCTCCTATATCGATCACCTCGATTTTGGCCACTATGGCAGCAAAGTTACTCTCTTTACCGGCCTGTTCGTGCTCTTCCTTGCCCCCGAGTTCTACGCACCGCTGCGGGAACTGGGTGCCCACTACCATGCCAAGGCACAGGCCATCGGCGCAGCCGAACAGCTGCTCGAATTCCTCGAAGCCGAGGTGAGCGAGCCAGCCGCAGGCAGCACCTCTTTCAACGCCGACAGCCCCATCAAGGTAGAAGCCAAAGGTCTGGAAGTACTGAGCGCCGAGGGCAAGGTGCTGGTCGGCCCCATCGACTTCACCCTTGCAGCCGGTTCACGCACCGCCCTGGTCGGCATCAGTGGCGCCGGCAAAAGCTCGCTGGTCAACGCCCTGCTCGGCTTTACCCCCTATCGCGGCGAGCTCAAGGTAAATGGTCAGGAGCTGGCCACCCTCGACATGAGCCAGTGGCGTCCGCAACTGGGCTGGCTCTCGCAAAACCCGCAACTGTTCCACGCCTCTCTTCGCGACAACCTGCTGCTGGCCAAGCCAACAGCCAGTGATGCCGAGCTGGAGGAGGCTCTGAAACGGGCGCAGGCATGGGAGTTTGCCATGGAGAAGGGGTTTGACTATCCGGTTGGCGATCAGGCGGGCGGCCTCTCGGTCGGTCAGGCCCAGCGCCTCGCACTGGCGCGCACCCTGCTCAAGTCAACCCAGCTGATGGTGCTGGATGAGCCGACAGCCAGTCTGGATCGCCACTCGGAGCGGGCCATCATGGCCACCCTTGAAGAGGCGATGGCCAACCAGACCCTGCTGATGATCACCCACCGCCTCGACCAGCTCGGCCAGATGGATCAGATCCTGGTGCTGGAGCGCGGTCAGCTGGTGGAACAGGGCAACTTCCAGCAACTTTGTCAGGCAGAGGGGCCCTTCGCCCGGCTGCTCTCCCAACGTTCCGAGGGCTCTCTCGATGACTGATCTCTTGCCGTTTTTGCGCCTCTACCGTCAGCACTGGCTCAGCCTCTCCCTCGGCCTGCTGCTGGCACTGGTCACCCTGATCGCCGGGATGGGGCTGCTCTCCCTCTCCGGCTGGTTCCTCTCTGCCGCCGCCGTTGCCGGGATGGCAGTCGCCAGTCGCGACAGCTTCAACTACATGACGCCGGCTGGCGGGGTGCGCTTCTTCTCCATCATCCGCACCGCCGGTCGCTGGGGTGAGCGGGTGGTGAGCCACGATGCCACCTTCCGGGTACTGACCCGGCTGCGGGTCTGGTTCTGGCAAAAGCTCTCGCCACTCTCCACCGGTACGCTGGCAGGCTTTCGTCAGGCGGATCTGCTCAACCGGCTGGTGGCCGACATCGATGCGATGGACCACGTCTACCTGCGCCTGCTCACCCCCATCGGTGCCGCACTGCTGGGCACGGGTGCCATGGTACTGTTCCTCTCCCTGTTCGACAGCCGTCTCGCCCTGATCCTTGGCGCCATTCTGCTGTTTGGCATGATCGCCCTGCCGCTGGTGTTCTACTTCCTCGGCCGTCGCCCCGGTCAGGCACTGATCGCCGAAAAGGCCAGCCTGCGCACCCGCATGGTGGACTATCTGGATGGTCAGGCCGAGTTGCAGATGTTTGCCGCCGCCCCCAAGGCGCTGGGTGAACTGCAACAGGCCGAGCAGGCACTGCTCACTGCCCAGGCCCGCATGGCCAAGGTGAGCGGGCAGGCCAACTTCTCGGTGCAACTGCTGAGCGGCTGGACCCTGACCCTGATGCTCTGGATGGCAGGCCACGGCGTTGCGGGAGCTGCGCCCGATCCCGTTACCGCCCTGATGGTATTTGCCACGCTGGCGAGCTTCGAAGCGCTGATGCCGCTGGCAGGCTCCTTCCAGCACCTCTCCACCAGCCTCACCTCGGCACGCCGCCTGAACGAGATCCTGCAAGAGGCCAAGGCGCCCGAGTGGGGCAGCGAGCAGGCTCACGCCAGCCAAGGTTCGCTGCAGATCAATGACCTCTACTTCGGTTATCCCGGCAATCCGCAGCCGGTGCTGCGCGGCTGCACCCTGCAACTGCATGCTGGCGAGAAGCTGGCGCTGCTGGGCCAGACCGGCTGTGGCAAATCGACCCTGATGGGCCTGCTGACCCGCGAGTGGAGCCCGCAGGCGGGCAAGATCCTGCTGGGTGGCAAGCCGCTGGCCGACTACAGCGAAGGGGCGCTGCGCGCCTCCATCTCGGTGGTGAGCCAACGGGTACACCTGTTTGCCGATACCCTGCGCGGCAACCTCAAGTTGGCTGCACCGACCGCCACTGACGAGCAGCTGATCGAGGTGCTGACCCGGGTTGGCCTTGCCACCCTGCTGGAAGATGAGGCGGGTCTGGATGCCTGGCTCGGCGATGGTGGCCGCCCGCTCTCCGGTGGCGAGCGCCGCCGTATCGGCATTGCACGCGCCCTGCTGCACGACGCGCCGCTCTGGCTGCTCGATGAGCCGACCGAGGGGCTCGACAGCCAGACGGAGCGGGAGATCATGGCGCTGCTGTTCACCCTGGGGGCCGACCGCTCCATGCTGCTCATCTCCCACCGTCTGCTGGGACTGGAGCAGATGGATCGCATCGCCCTGATGGAAGAGGGGCAGATCCGCCTCTGCGCCCCTCACGATGAGCTGCTGGCGGATGAGTACTATCGCAGCCTGCATCAGCGGCTGGCACCGGTCTGATATCCGCCTGATGGCGGTCACACCCTGACATTCGAGGTCAAAACGGGGCTGGCCGCCACAGGCGACTGGCCCCTATAATGGCCCCTCATTATTCAACAAGATGCCGACATGGAGCGCCTGCGCCTTTCTACTGTCCTCATCACCGACACAAGATACGAGATGATGAAACGCCTGATCCTGATGATGCCCCTGATTGCCTCCGGCTGTGCCAACTACGCCTTCAACAGCAATCTGGATAAAGAGAACTTCGACGACTACTTCAAACCCGGTAGCGTGCGGATTTACGAGCAAGCTCAGCTGGCCGATCTCAACTACCTCTACCTCGGCACCGTCGAGGGGGAATCGTGCCAGGCCGATGCCAAGCAGCCGGTGCCCAACGCAGGTGAAGCGCGCACCCTGGCTCGCCGCCGCGCTGCCGACATGGGCGGCAACGGCGTCACCTTCGACAAGTGCAGCGAATTCAGCGATACCCCCGGCTGCCTGAAGCAGGTCATCTGCTACGGTCAGGCGCTGAAAGTGGCTGAAGAGAAGTAACGGCTCATGGCGCTCGCCATCGTGCGTCTCGGCTCGCCCCGCCTCCCCGACGAGGGGCTGCGGATCGGCACGGTACGTCGCCCGCCCCGCGGCGTGCCAAAAACCGAGTTTGCCAGCCAGAACTGGTATGACGTCTGGTTCCCAAACCTGGCCCCTAGCAGCGAAACCATGAAGCTGGGGCAGGCCGCGGAGACCCCGGCCCAGTGGGCTGCCTTTGGCAAGGCGTACAAGGCGGAGCTGGCGACCCCGGCAGCCAAACACGATCTGGCGCTGCTGGCCGCCCTCTCCCACACCACCAACCTGTCGGTAGGTTGCTACTGCGAGCAGGAGTCCCGCTGCCACCGTGCCATTTTGCGGAAGTTGCTGGCGGCCGCAGGTGCGGACATCCGCTAGCACCCGCATGCCATGCGGGTAAAAATAAAAACAGGAGGGCATCATTACGATGCCCTCCTGTTTTCAGGTATTGCATAACGCGCCAGTTCGCTATGCGCTATCGCACCTGCTGGCGCAGCAGCATCTCTTGATCAATGGTCATCCCTTCGGCCACCGCCGCATCCGGCGTCCGTGCCAGCCACTCGGCCAGATCGGCGGCCGTCTCCTCCAGCGGCCGGAAGTTGAGACCGTGCACGATGGCCGCCTCGGCGCTGATGCGGCCATAACCGGCATACTCCGGCAACATATTGGGCAGCAGGGTCGGATAGCTCAGCCAGGGCTCGACCCCGGCCGCCAGCAGTACCGGCCAGGGCACCCAATCAGCCTCTATGGGGGAGGCAGCTCCCACTCTCGCCGCCAGCCGCTCGACCCAATCTGCCAGCGCAATGCCCGGCTTGACCAGATTGAAAACTCCCGTCAACTGCTGCTCGGCAGCCCGCAGCACAAACTCGGCGCAGTCGCGCACATCCAGATATTGCAGTCGATCCTGCCCCGCCCCCGGCAGCAGCCAGCGCCCGCCCTGCTGCACCCGCGTCACCCACCAGGCCATGCGGCCGGTGTGATCATGGGGGCCGCACAATACGCCCGGGCGCAGAATGCAGAGCCGATCCCCCCAGCGGGCGCGATACACCTCTTCGCACAACACCTTGAGCGGGCCATACTCCTCGGGCTGCTCGCCCGCACCGATGACATGCAGAGGCGCCGATTCATCCATTCCGGGTTGGGCGAAGTCGCGATAGACGCTGATGGTGGAGATAAAGATGAGCCGCTCGCAGCGCCCGAGCAGGGCCGCCGACAGGCTCGCCGCCTGCTCTGGCCGATAGCAGCAGGTATCGATAACGAGATCCCACTGCCGCCCCTCTCCCTGCAGCGCACCCAGATCGCCATTGCGATCGCCGATGAGCTGTACCAGCTCCCGCCAGTCGGGATGCTGGTGATGGCCGCGATTGAACAGGGTCACCTCGTGCCCCCAGTCAAGCGCCAGCGCAGTCAGGTGGCGCCCCAAAAATCCGGTACCACCGATAATCAGCAGTTTCATCCCTCTCCCTCCCCATCCGGCTTACTGTTGCGGTCTTCGCACCGTGGCGAGCCAGCACCGCTCCTCCTGTTTGTCCCACCCTACGCAACTTGGCGCCAAGGCACAGCCCTCGGTATACCGGGATGGGACGGGGATCACGGCAGTCGACGGCGAGGGCGCCGCACGGGGAAGCCTGCGTTTTGGGGCCGCATGTGCTAAATTGCCAGGGTTTTCAGCCAGGATCCGCCATGAAGTTCGAAATCGACACCCTCGGAATTATCCGCTCTCCCTACAAGGAGAAGTTCGCCATTCCGCGCCAGCCCGGCCTGGTCAAATCGGCCCGTGCCCGCCTCGAGCTGCGCCCTCCCTACGATCAGCCGGACGTGCTGCGCGGCATCGAGCAGTTCTCCCATCTGTGGCTCAGCTTCGTCTTTCACCAGACCATGGAGCAGGGGTGGAATCCGACGGTGCGCCCGCCGCGCCTGGGCGGCAACGAGCGGGTCGGGGTCTTTGCTACCCGTTCCACCTTTCGCCCCAATCCGCTCGGCCTCTCGGTGGTCGAGCTGCACGGGGTGGGCCGCGAGCGCGGCAAACTCTGGCTGGAGCTGGGTGCCGTCGATCTGCTCGATGGCACCCCCATCGTCGATATCAAACCCTATATTCCCTATGCCGACAGCCTGCCGGAGGCCCGTGGCGGCTTTGCCCCCGATGCCCCGACCCCGCCGCTGGCGGTGAGCTTCAGCCCGGACGCTGAGTTGCAGCTGCAAACGTGGAGCCAGCGCTACCCCGAACTGCGCCAGCTGGTGAGCGAAGTGCTGGCACAGGATCCACGCCCTGCCTACAAGAAGGGCAAGCCTGACGAGAAGGAGTACGGCGTGCGGCTGTTCAACTGCAATGTGCGTTTCCGGATCAGCGAGCCCGCCTGTCTGGTCATTGCCATCGAACCGGCCTGACCATCAGGGTCTGGCCGATCTTTTCACGGGCGCTTCACACTGCTCACGCTTTAATTAACCTGTAAATTGTGTGGTATTGATCAGCTCCTCAACGAGCCGGCAGTGATACCATCTCCATGGCAGTATCATGCGGAAAATACAGACGATTTTCCTCTAACAGGCGCTCCGGCCTGCACCTGTGTGCATCCGGCAGGCGTCGCCAATGGCACTGGCCTCCTCCGATCGTTTCGCTCATCGGGAGATGCCACACGGATGTGACTCTTTGACTGAAGGAAACCAACCATGCTGATGAACAGTGAACAACGCTACGGCACCCTGAGTCTCGGGCTGCACTGGCTGACCCTGTGGGCCATGATCGCCGTCTATGCCCTGATCGAATTTCGCGACATTTTTCCCAAAGGAGACCCGGGCCGGGACCTGATGAAGGAGTGGCACTTCATGCTGGGGCTGCTGATCTTCGCACTGGTCTTTATCAGACTGGCCCTGCGCTGGATGAGCCCGACGCCGCGTATCGTGCCCGAGCTCTCCCCCCTGATGCACAAGCTGGCCAAGCTGGCCCATATTGCCCTCTACGGCTTCCTCATTCTGACCCCGCTGTGTGGCTGGCTGCTGCTGAGCGCCGCTGGCAAGCCCATCCCCTTCTTCGGGTTTGAATTGCCTGCGCTGATAGCGCCTAGCCCTGACGCCAAAGGGTTTATCAAGGAGGTGCACGAAACCCTGGGCAATCTGGGTTACGCCCTGATCGCCCTGCACACTGTGGCCGCCCTCTTCCACCACCATGTGCTCAAGGACAACACCCTGACCAATATGCTGCCGCCGCGCCGCAGCTAAGACGTTGCAGACAGACAAAAGAGGGGGCCACCATGGCCCCCTCTTGCTATCCGGCATCCATCACGCCTGCTTGGCCAACGGCTCGCTGCCTTTGCCACGACCCTCTTTGGCCAGCGCCTTCACATTTCCTTTCCCTTCGACGGGCACGCTCTCCAGCTCCTGATTGGCTGGTACCGGTGCGGGAGAGCTGGCAGAACTCTCATCCGGACGAGAGTGACCGATAAAGTTGCCTCCCTTGCTGATGGAGAGACTGCCGCCCTTGAACGTCCCCTGCATGCGGCCACTCTCGAGTATTTCGACTTCGGCGGCAGAGCAGGTACCATCCAGCAGGCCATTGATGATGACGCGGGGAGCCTTCACCTCTCCCTCGACACGGCCACCCGCCATGATGCGCAGGATCCCGTCGCTCAGCACTATGGTGCCGACCAGCACTCCACGCACCTCCAGATCCCCCTCAAGCTGCAACTCCCCCTTGAAGCGGGCCCCTGCGGCGATCACCGTTGCCTTTCCCGGCACAGAGCCCTCGCCCTTGGCTTTTCGTCCAAACATTCCGAATCTCTCCCCCAACCAGACAAGCAGAACCAGCGGCATGGGCGCCACTGGCCATAAATAGGCATCCGACCCCAGTACATAGAGCAGCAGTGCCGCTCCCCAGCAGAGCCAGACCAGATAGAGAAGGTCGCTACGCTCCCGCTCCTGCAGGTGGCATCGCCACCTGATGGCCATCTCTCTCATCACCACACCCTTTGCAGCATGGCCAGTCAGCAAACGCCGATGCGATGGCCATCGATAACAACATGCTCGGGATAGACGACCAATCGGAGGAAACTCTGAAGCCCGGGTGATTCAGTCCCGATACAGGCGGGAGGCATTAGGATACGGATTGACTCCGCATAGCGAACACCTTCTAATTGACTGCTTGGATCCCTATGACCGCCGCACACACCATGAAAATTCTCCTGGTCGAAGACGACAAGCTGCTCAATCACCACCTCTCCTCTCTGCTGACCGAAGCAGACAATCAGGTCTACAGCACCGATCAGGCAGGGATTGCGCAGCACTATGCAACGGATTACCCCATCGACGTGGCCATCATCGATCTGGGTCTGCCCGATATGGATGGCCTGCAACTGATCCGCGAACTGCGCGAGAAGCAGATCCCCTTCCCCATCATCGTCCTCACTGCCCGTGGCAACTGGCAGGACAAGGTGGAAGGACTGGAAGCGGGTGCCGATGACTATCTGGTCAAACCGTTTCAGAAGGATGAGCTGCTGGCTCGCCTCAACGCGCTGGTGCGCCGCAGTGCCGGCTTTATCTCGCCGCGAGTAAAAGCGGGCGACTATGAGCTCGATCTCTCCCGCAAGGAGCTGACCATCGCCGGTGAAGTGGCCGTGCTGACCAGCTTCGAATACCTCATTCTGGAGTACCTGATGCGCAACGCCCGTCAGGTGGTCTCCAAGCAGCAGCTGCTCGACCAGCTCTACGGCGATGGTGAAGGGGATCCCAACACCATCGAGGTCATGGTGAGCCGCCTGCGCAAGAAACTGGATCCGGAGGGGACAATTCAACCCATCTCCACCATCCGCCGTCAAGGTTACATCTTCAACCTGTCGTGCAACTGATGCGATTCTGCCCGCTACTGCGGATGGTGTGGGTGCTGCGCCGCTCGCTGCACATCAAGCTGCTGCTCAGCTCTCTGCTGGTGATCGCCCTCAGCATGGGCTTTGCCGTCTATGCCCTCTACCTCGGCCATGTCGAGGAGCAGACCCAGAAGGCGAGCGCCCGGATGCAGGAGAACCTGGCCAAGCTCTTCTCATCGACCGAGCCGAGCAATGGCGGCCCGACCGATCTCAGCCACATCTCCCGCAATGCCGGGGATGCCGACCTCGATACCCTGATTTGCCGCGCCGATGGTGAACGGATCTGGTCGAGCCTGCACATGCCGGAGGTGATCAAGGCCAAAGAGAGTATCTGCGGCGACCTGATGCAGTATCTGGGGGGGATGGATCTCGACTACTTCTTCAAGAAGCACACCATCAAGAACGGCGAAAGCTACTTCGTCTACAGCCTGCGTTTTATCCGCAACCCCGGCACTGGGACCACCGCCTACTACGTGGTGATGATCGATTCGGCCAAGCGCTATCACGCAGAATCCCTCGCCTATCTCGGCCATATCGCCCGGCAGGCGGTGCTCGCCTACATGCTGCTGGCCAGCCTGCTGCTGCTCACCACCTACTGGAGCCTCGGCTCCCTGCGCACCATAGCCCGCCAGATCGATGACATTCGCTCCGGCAAGCTCGACTCTCTCTCCAGCGATTTTGAACAGGAGCTCACCCCGCTCACCGAGTCGGTCAACCAGCTGCTGGAGAACGAACGCCAGCAAACCCAGCGCTACCAGCACGCCCTGAACGATCTCGCCCACAGCCTGAAAACCCGGCTGGCGCTGATCCAGATGACCACCCGCGAGCTGGAGCTGGGCCGGGAGATCCACGACAACATCAACGAGCAGATCCTTACCATGGATCAGATGATCCAGTACCAGCTCAGACGCGCCGTCACCGGCCGTCAGCGCCTTGCCAGCAAGGGCACCGAGCCGGTGCCGCTCATCGAGAAGCTGCTCGCCAGTCTGACCAAGGTCTACCGTCACAAGAAGCTGCAAACCCACTTCACGTTCGATGATGATGCCCTGTTCCACGGCGAGCAGGGGGACTTGATGGAGTTGATGGGCAACCTGCTCGACAACGCCTGCAAGTTTGCCATCAGCGAGGTGCGGGTGACCCTGCGTCGCCATCTCGAGCGCCTGCGTATCGAGGTGGAAGATGATGGCCCCGGCATCGATGAGGCCAAATCCGAACAGATCTTCCAGCGCGGCGTGCGCGCCGACAGCTCCCCCGGTCAAGGCATCGGTCTGGCGGTAGTGACCGAAATCGTCCACAGCTACGGCGGCCAGATCCGGGTGGATGAATCTCCTCTAGGCGGTGCCCGTTTTACCCTGGACTTGCCCTGACTTCCGGCCAGCCTCCCTGCAAAACCTCTGCGTTGCGGCCCCTTTAGCGGCCCGCAACCCTTTGCTCATCAGACCACATATTGGTCGCATTCATGTCCCTCGATGTTACAATCCGGTCACAAAAAATCGGGAAAGGTAATGAAAACATGAAGATCCGAATGCTATTGCTGGCCGCCCTGCTCTGCCACGGCGCCGTACAGGCGCAAGAGAAGGCCCCCGATGGCTGGCAAGATGGCCCCATGACCCGTCTCAAGGCACAGGCCCTGCTGCAAACCCTCAACGCCACCTTGCTGAGCAACCCGAGTGCTACCGTCACCCTGCAAAACTGGTGCGCCGACCACAAGATGGCGGGCGAACCGCGCATTCGCGCCCTGCGTGACCAGACAACACGCAAACCAGCCGATGCCGCCACCCGCGAGCTGTTCAAGATCGGCGCCGATGAGCCGGTGGGCTATCGCCGGGTGCAGCTAACTTGCGGCGATCATATCTTCTCGGAAGCGGACAACTGGTATGTCAAAAGCCGCCTCACTCCGGAGATGAACCAGCTCCTCGACAGCAGCGACACCCCGTTCGGGCTCGCGGTCAAGGCGCTCAACTTCAGCCGCAAGACACTCTCCTCCACCCTGCTCTGGTCGCCCCTGCCGGCTGGCTGGGAGATGAAGATGCCCGTCATTGCCACCAGCAAGGCACCGCTGACCATCCCCGAGCAGGTATTGCAGCACCGCGCCCTGCTTTCACGGGAGGATGGCACGCCGTTCAGTCTGGTGGTCGAGACCTACCGCCGGGATCTGTTCGCCTTCCCGCTGGATGCGAACAACGGTCAATGATCCAGCGCTGGTAAGCGGCCAATAAAAGAGGCCGGACTATCTCATTTCGTCCGGCCTGCTTGCTACACGGGAGAGCTTTCTGTCGGTGTTTATTCAGATAAAAGGGACGGCACCATAGCGATTTGAATAGGGATTGCCGCGCTTTGCCTTGAAAAAAAGCACCATCAGCGGGCCGATAATCGGGATTAATCCCAGCAGCAAAAACCAGCCATTGCGACCAATGTCGTGCAGACGGCGCACGCTCAATGCCCAGCAGGGCACAATAATAAAGAGACCATATACGCCCATCAGTTTGTAGCCATAATCCAGCTGTTTGGTCAGCAGCGAGAGGATGACACAAATAACGGTATTGATAAGAACGAACATCCAATATTCTTTGCGCGAGGCCCGTCCTTTGAAATCAGCAAATTTCTGAAATGCACGAAAATACCAGTTCATAAAAACTCCAGCTTCTGCGTCTATGTTGATTTTGCACGAAGGAGACAGAAATAAGCGATAGCAAAACCATCAGTATTGGTATTGGTCGCTTGTCATAACCTGCTGCGGCCAGACAAAGATAATTGGACATTGTGATATTCAGCAAGACAATTAGGATTATAAAATATAAAAGAGAATACCCCGTTAATCGCCGATATGGCCAATGAGCGCCGCCAACGGTGCCAGCTCTGGCTTTGCGCAGTGTGACAGGCCGCGGGTTTTAAAGATTTTTGATAATTTTTGATAACTTTTCATCGTGCAAACACGCACAATAAGGGCTTTGCAGCAGAGCCATAGGCGGTGTTTCCGGCCGATACTGGTCCCGAAAGCTACAAAGGGAGTCAGAGTAAAGCATGGCAGCGGAAGAATGGAAGCTGGATAACGGCAGCCAACAGTGCGGTAACTGGATAAACGCTACGTTGGCAAACCAGGCTCAATAACAGCGCATGGATATCAGGGATGACCAGATGAACAAGACAGCGGCTATATTCTCCATTCTCTTCAGCATGAATCTCCATGCTGGCCAGAACCTTGTGACCATTAACAGCGATGCTCATCCGGTTATCGGGGTATGGCGCCTCAATTTTGCCGATACCAGCTGTTATGAAGAGTACGACTTCAGGGCGGATGGTCGTCTCTATACCTCGTCAAATCAACAGCAGATCGAATCATCCTATATTATTGAGCGCGAGCCATCAGCTTCCGGGTTTTACCGACTGGAAGAGCATATTCTCAAAGAAAATGGTGGCAAAGACTGCCTGGACATGTCCCAGAATGAGGATACCGACTACGTCTACTATCTGAAATTTTCGCCGTCGGAAGATCAGTTTTTAATCTGTCTCGATGAGAGCGATGAAGAGTGCATTGGTTATTTTATTCGCCAGTCCAGTCCGCACCAACAAAAAATACAGCAGATCGCGGCAACCACCATGTAGCCCCCTGGCTTTATGGATTTAATTTATTTGTTACTGGCCAGACCTTTAAAATATAAAAAGAGGTTGGGTGAGTTCACAGCAAATAAAAACATCCGACCTTGATTCGATAATACATCCAACAATGTTGCCCACCAAAGAGATAAATATGGTTGTGCTAACCGGTTATATCATTGTGCCCGCCTCCGATTTACCAGCCATCATGGAGGAGCTTGATAACCATATCCAGCTGACCCGACAGGAACATGGCTGCCTGCAGTTCGAGGTGACGCAAAGCAGACTCAACCCCGGCCGCTTCGAGGTCTGCGAGACCTTTCGCGATCCCGCCGCCTTTGCCGCCCATCAAGCCCGGGTCAAAGCCTCCCGCTGGGGGGATATCACGGTCAATGTCGAGAGACACTATACCGTGACGGGACTTGGCGAATAGCCATAGCCCCTCGCCTATTTTCCACCTTCAACAATTGAGAGACTTATGATCCGCCCATTATCCAAATCCGATCTCGATGCCGCAGTCGAGCTCTGGTATCAGGCCTCGGTCAAGGCCCACGGCTTTATTCCCGCTGAGTTCTGGCATGCGCAGCGTGCAGCGATGCGGGATATCTATCTGCCTGCCAGCGAGAGCTGGGTTTATGAGGAGCAGGGGCTGCTGGCAGGGTTTATCTCCTGGCATCAGGGCTCTGTTGCCGCCCTCTTCATCGCCCCGAGCTTGCAATCACAGGGGCTGGGTCGACAGCTGCTAGACCACCTCAAGTCACGGCATGAGCAACTTGAGCTCACCGTCTACGCCGAGAATGCGCAGGCGCGGCGCTTTTACACCCGCAACGGCTTTCACGAGGGGGAGCAGAGAATATGCGAGCATAGCGGCCACGCCGAGATCATCATGCAGTGGCAGCGGGGCATCTGACGTCAAAAACAGTGGCTGATTGCTGACATGCTGCGGCAGGGCAGGCAGGCGTTGCCTTGAATGCCATGACGCCATTCTCTACAATGCCCCACTTTATATCCATTTCGGGTCATAGCCATGAGCGATACCAGCACCAAGCCGGCACTGCCGGATCACCTCTCCTGCAATCCCCGCAGCCCCCACTATGTGGCGGCCTGCTTCGAGCATCCGATCGGTATTCGCCTGAACGGCAAAGAGCGCACCGACGTCGAAGAGTACTGCATCAGCGAAGGCTGGGTGAAGATCCCCTCCCCCAAGGCGCTGGATCGCCGCGGTCAGCCCATCCTGATCAAGCTCAAGGGCACCGTCGAAGCCTATTACAGCTAATTGCAGCTGCCCGCTTCGGTTAAAAACAAGGCCACCCTCGCGGTGGCCTTGTGGTTTGCGTCGGTCTGCACGACGACAAGCTGCTCGGGTTTATACCCCCAGCCGATCGCGCAGGGTGTACCAGGCGGCGCCCGCGGCGGTGAAGGGGATGCGGAACAACCGACCACCCGGGAAGGGGTAGTGCGGCAGTTTGGCAAAGGCATCGAAGCGCTCCGCCTGACCGCTCAGCACCTCCGAAAGCAGCTTGCCCGCCAGATGGGTGCAGGTGACACCGTGGCCGCTGTAGCCCTGCATGTAGTAGATGTTGGGGCCGATGCGGCCAAACTGCGGCAGGCGCGACAGGGTGAGCAGGAAGTTGCCGGTCCAGGTGTACTCCACCTTGACGTCGGCCAGCTGCGGGAAGGTCTTGAGCATCTTGGGGATGATCAGCCGCTCGATATCCGCCGGATCCCGCGCGCCATAGACCACGCCGCCGCCATAGATCAACCGGTGATCGCCGGAGGTGCGGTAGTAGTCGAGCAGGTAGTTGCAATCCTCCAGACAGTAGTTCTGCGGCAAGAGTGAACGGGCCCGCTCCTCTCCCAGCACTTCGGTGGCGATCACCTGGGTGCCGCAAGGCATGCTCTTGCTGGCCAGTTCCGGCACCAGATTGCCGAGGTAGGCGTTGCCGGCCACCACGATAAAGCGCGCCTTCACCGCCCCTTTGGCAGTCTTGACCAGCGCCGGCTGGCCCGGAGTAATGCTGGTGACGGCGGACTGTTCGAAGATCTGCCCTCCCTGGATGCGGATCGCTTCCGCCTCCCCCAGCGCCAGATTGAGAGGGTGAATATGGCCGCCGCTCTTGTCGAGCAGGGCGCCGACGTAGCGATCGCTCGCGACCACCTCGCGCACCCCCTTGGCATCGAGCAGCTCCAGCTGCTCATTGCCCCACTTCTCCCAGCGCGCCTTCTGCGCCTTGAGCTCGTGCAGCTGCTTCTCGGTCTCGGCGGCAAAGACGCCCCCCTCCTGCAGATCGCACTGGATGTTGTAGCGCTTGATCCGCTCGCGGATGATCTGCCCCCCCTCAAACAGCATGGAACCGAGCAGCCTGGCCTGATCCGGCGGGCAGTTCGCTTCTATGGTGTCAATGTCGCGGCTGTAGGAGTTGACGATCTGGCCGCCGTTGCGGCCGCTGGCGCCAAAGCCGACCCGCGCGGCCTCCAGCACCACCACCTTGTAGCCCTTCTCTACCAGATGCAGGGCGCTGGAGAGGCCGGTATAACCCGCCCCGATGACGCAGACATCGCACTCCAGCTGTTCGGTCAATGTCGGGTAGGGCGCGTGTTTATTGGCGCTGGCTGCGTAGTAACTGTTTACATGTTCGGTCATGATCCCTGTTTCCTTACCGGTTCTGTTGCCAAACTACTGTCAGGATTAAAAGCTCGCCGGGGTGTGGGCGCTGACGATGCGGCAGGTCTGCCCCGACGGATTGCTGAAACTGTGGGGCTCGCCGGTGTCGATCACATAGCTGTCGCCCGCTCCGAGTTGATAACTCTGGCCTGCCACCGTCAGGGTTACCGACCCCTCCAGCACAGTGCCGACCTCCTCTCCCTGATGCTTGACCTGCCCACCGGTGTCGGTGCCGGGGGGATAGGTCTCCAGCATAAAGCCGAGCTGGCGGCGGTTGTTGCCGTTGTGCACCAACTTCATCGAGACCCCCTGACTGCCCAGCTCGATAAGCTGTTCAGCCTTGATCACCACACTGCAGGGGCGGCTCTCCTCCTCGGCGAAAAAGCGCGACAGCGGCAGGCCATAGACGGTGAGCAGCTTTTGCAACGACGCCACCGAGGGGCTCACCTTGTCCTGCTCTATCATGCAGATGGCGCCGTGGGTCAGGCCGCTCAGCTCCGCCGCCCGCCGCTGGGAGAGCCCCAGCTGGTGGCGCACTGCCGCCAACCGCTCGCCCATGGTACGGGCACCACTCTGCGGCACCAGCTGCAGACGAGCCTCGCTCTCACTGCTCTGTGACCCGCTCATGGCAGGCCCCCTCTCATCTTCTGCCTGCACTCCCGCAACATGGGTCATCTCCCTCTTCCCTCTGGTTAAAATAGCGGACCAGCACCATCCCTGGCTGTTTGCGATGCTACACACGCATCGTTAATTATTTTGCACACCCCAACCATCACACCAAGCCACCGGATCGGGGTAAACTGCGCTACACAGCCCATTTTCTAGCACGCAGCACACCAACAATTCAAATATATTTAACACTTGAAAAACATTTCAGCTCAATTTATGGTCTCCCTGTGCTTATTATTTTATACGGCAGCACCACAGGATGAGCCGCATCATCGCCACCTTGCTGCCAGGTTTCACCATTGAGGCTTGCCATGTCCGCTACCAGCTCCAATCAAAGCTTGATCAAATCCCGCGCCTATATAGATGGTCAGTGGTGCGAGGCCGCCAGCGGCCGCACCTTCGAGGTCACCAATCCGGCTACCGGTGCCGTGATCACTCAGGTGCCCGACATGAATGAAGAGGATACCCGCCGCGCCATCGCGGCCGCCCATGCGGCGCAACCCGCCTGGGCTGCCCTCACCGCCAAGGAGCGCAGCAACAAGCTCTACGCCTGGTTTGCCGCCATCACCGCCCACAGCGACGAGCTGGCCCGCATCATGACCTGCGAGCAGGGCAAGCCGCTGGCGGAAGCCAAGGGGGAAGTGACCTACGGCGCCAGCTTTATCCAGTGGTTCGCCGAAGAGGGCAAGCGCGCCTATGGCCGCACCATCCCGGGCTTTAGCGGCGATCGCCGGCTGGCCACCATCAAGCAGCCGGTAGGGGTGGTCGCCGCCATCACCCCGTGGAACTTCCCGATTGCCATGATCACCCGCAAGGCCGGCCCGGCGCTGGCCGCCGGTTGCACTATCGTCATCAAGCCGGCCGCCGAAACACCGCTCTGTGCACTGGCGCTGGCGGTACTGGCCGAGCAGGCGGGGATCCCCGCCGGGGTCATCAATATCGTCACCAGCCACCAGCCGAGCGCGGTGGGCAACGAGCTGTGCAACAACCCGACTGTGCGCAAGCTCTCCTTCACCGGCTCGACCCGCATCGGCAAGCTGCTGATGCGCCAGTGCGCCGACACCATGAAGCGCCTCTCGCTGGAGCTGGGCGGCAACGCCCCCTTTATCGTCTTTGACGATGCCGATCTCGACGCCGCCGTGGCCGGGGCGCTCGCCTCCAAATACCGCAACGCCGGGCAGACCTGCGTCTGCGCCAACCGCATTCTGGTGCAGGCCAGCGTCTATGACGCCTTCGCCGAGAAGCTGACTGCCGCCGTCGCCGCCTTCAAGGTGGGAGATGGCATGAGTGAAGGTACCCAGATCGGCCCGCTCATCAATCCGGCCGCCGCCAGCAAAGTCGCCGAACTGGTGCAACAATCTGTTGCCGCCGGTGCCGAAGTGCTGCTGGGTGGCGAGCCCCACCCCGCCGGCCCCCTCTTCTACCACCCCACCATTCTGGGCAAGGTCGCCAAAGACAACCCCATCCTGCAGGAGGAGATCTTCGGCCCGGTCGCGCCGCTGGTGCGTTTCGAGAGCGAAGCCGAAGCCATCGCGCTGGCCAACGATACCCCCTATGGTCTGGCCGCCTACTTCTATGGCCGCGACATCGCCCGGGTATGGCGCGTCGCCGAGCAGCTTGAATACGGCATGGTCGGCATCAACGAGGGGATCATCTCGACCGAATTGGCCCCCTTTGGCGGCATCAAGGAGTCGGGTCTGGGTCGGGAGGGGGCAGCCGAGGGGCTGGAGGAGTATCTGGAGACCAAATACCTCTGCTTTGGCGCCATTCGCTAGGGCAGCAGAGGGCTAAAGCATCGTATTAATCGATGTTTTAGCCGCAAGATTCATCGCTTTTACAGATAGATGCAGACGTTCACCCGAGGCGGCAAGGGGCATAATTTGGCCTGCGCTGCCTCGCAAGAGGTCTTCTGCAACACACACCACACGCCGCCGATCTGGCCCGATGGGCTAATTGGCGGTGATGGGCGCCAGATCGCCCGCCACATTTTCAGGGAATATCCGGGGCTGCGGCCCCTCAGGGAGGAAAGATGAGTCAGTCAGAATCAAACAAAGCGTGGCAAGCGCGCCGCGAAGCGGCCGTGGTCAACGGCGTTGGCACCCTGCTGCCGGTCTTTATCGACCGTGCGCAAAATGCCGAGCTGTGGGATGTGGAGGGCAACCGCTACATCGACTTTGCCTCCGGCATCGCCGTGCTCAACACCGGCCACAACCACCCGAAAGTGGTGGCGGCGGTGCGCGAGCAGCTGGAAAAATTCAGCCACACCTGCTTTCAGGTCACCCCCTACCCGGGCTATATCGAGCTTGCCGAAAAGCTCAACGCCCTGGTGCCCGGCCCGACCCCGAAACGCACCCTGTTTCTCTCCACCGGCGCCGAGGCGGTGGAGAACGCCATCAAGATTGCCCGCGCCCACACCGGTCGCAGCGGCACCATCGCCTTCAAGGGGGGCTTTCACGGTCGCACCATGATGGGGATGGCGCTCACCGGCAAGGTGGTGCCCTACAAGACCGGCTTTGGCCCCTTCCCGGGCGAGGTCTACCACATCCCCTTCCCCGCCGACTATCTGGGGGTGAGTGAAGAGGATGCCCTGCATGCTCTCGACCTCTGCTTCAGCGCCGACATCGAGCCAAGCCGGGTGGGCGCCATCATCATCGAGCCGGTACAGGGCGAAGGGGGCTTCTATCCCGCCTCCCCGAGCTTTATGCAAAAGCTGCGCAGCATCTGCGACCAGCACGGCATTCTGCTCATCTGCGACGAGATCCAGAGCGGCTTCTGTCGCACCGGCAAGACCTTCGCCACCGAGTATGCCGGCATCGAGCCGGACATCATGACGTTGGCCAAGAGTCTGGCGGGCGGCTTCCCCCTCTCCGCCGTGGTGGGCAAGGCAGAGATCATGAACGCAGCCAAGCCGGGCGGCCTTGGCGGCACCTATGCCGGTTCCCCCATCGCCTGTGCCGCCGCGCTGGCGGTATTGCAGGTGATCGAAGAGGAAAAACTCAACCAGAAAGCACTGGATCAGGGTGAGCAGATCAAGGCGGGGCTGCAACGCATAGCCGAGCGTTTTGACTGCATAGGTCAAATTCGCGGACCCGGCGCCATGGTGGCCATGGAGCTGGTGAAACAGCGCAATGCCGACCAGCCCGATCCCGACCTCACCAAACGTCTGGTAGCCGAGGCGGGCAAACGCGGTCTGGTCCTTCTCTCATGCGGGGTGCGAGCAAATGTCATCCGTTTTCTCGCCCCGCTGACCGCCCCGGCGGCAGTGATTGACGAAGGGATGCAAATCCTTGAAAAATCACTGGAGGCCGCGCTGGCCTGACCAGCAGGAAAGTAACCGCTAACCTGTGCAAAAAAATGCAGTTTTGCCCCCTTTTTTTCTTGTCAAGGGGGCCCTGCAAATGCACAATGCGCCGCCACTGCAAGGACCGGTATTACCACATCTCACCGGTCCTTTTTTGTACAGTGAACAAACCCATAAACGAGGCCGGATCACCCCCGGAAAAGATAGCGAGATTGGCAGCAATCTCCCGACACCACATTCAGTGAGGAACAACATGGGGCATCTCAATGCTTTCCGACCGGCTCTGCCCGGTGCGCGCCACCCCGGCGCCCTTGATTCCCGGGCCTCTTTCCCGGTTTCGTTGATGGAGTGTGCCGCCCCGGCACCGCGTGAGGAACAGGCATGATGAACGCCCAACCGGTTGGTCTGAAAAAGACCCTGAAACTGTGGCAGGTCGTGGTCATGGGTCTTGCCTACCTCACCCCCATGGCAGTGTTCGACACCTTCGGCATCGTTACCGAGATCACCGAAGGCCATGTCCCTACCGCCTACCTCTTTGCCCTGATCGGCATGCTGTTCACCGCCCTGAGCTACGGCCATCTGGTGCGCAAGTTCCCGTCGGCAGGCTCCGCCTATACCTATGCCCAGAAGGTGTTCCACCCCTATGTCGGCTTTATGGTGGGCTGGACCTCCCTGCTCGACTACATGTTCATGCCGATGATCAACATGCTGCTGGCCAAGATCTATCTGCAGGCGCTCTTCCCGAACGTAGAGCCCTGGACCTATATCTTCGGTCTGGCGGCGGTGATGACCGCCCTCAACCTGCGCGGCATCAAGCTGGTTGCCAACTTCAACAGCGTCATCGTCATCATGCAGTTCAGCATCATCGCCGTCTTTATCGGCCTGATCGCCTGGGGCGTGCACAATGGCGAGGGGCTGGGCACAGTGGCCAGCAGCCGTCCCTTCTTCTCCGAGCAGATCAACATCTCGCCGCTGCTGATGGGGGCCTCGATCCTCTGTCTGTCGTTCCTCGGCTTTGATGCCATCAGCACCCTGTCGGAAGAGACCCCGGATGCGGATCGGGTGATCCCCCGCGCCATCGTGCTGACGGCGCTGATCGGCGGTGTGCTGTTTGTCACCACCTCCTACTTCCTGCAGCTCTTCTTCCCGGACATCTCCCGCTTCCAGCATCCGGATGCGGTGCTGCCGGAGATCGCCCTCTATGTCGGTGGCAAGCTGTTCCAGGCGGTGGTGCTGGTCTGCACCACAGTAGCGGTACTCGCCTCCGGGCTCGCCTCCCACGCCGGCGTATCGCGCCTGCTCTACGTGATGGGACGGGATCGCGCCCTGCCGAGCCGCTTCTTCTCCTATGTGCATCCGAAGTGGCAGACTCCGGCCTGCAATGTGCTGCTGGTCGGCCTGCTCGCCCTCTCCGCCGTTTCGTTCGATCTGGAGATGGCGCTGGCCCTGATCAACTTTGGCGCCCTGGTGGCCTTCACCTTCGTCAATCTGGCGGTGATTGCCCACTTCTATGTGAAGCTCGGCCGCAACAAGAGCCTCAAGGATCATCTGATCTATCTGCTGCTGCCGCTCTGTGGCGCCGCCTGTATCGGGGTGCTGTGGCTCAACCTTGAGCCCTCCTCCTTCGAGCTGGGGCTGATCTGGGCGGCGCTCGGTGCCATCTACCTCTTCCTGCGCCTGACGGTGTTCCGCATTCCGCTGCGCACCAGCGAGGAGATGGCGCAATAAGCCAGCCGCGCGGATAAAACGATAAAGGAGCCTGCGGGCTCCTTTGTTTTTACTCTGTCATGCTGATTGTTTAGCGCGTTGCTCTCCGTTTTAACGCTTTGCGGTTGCTCTCCTTCATCGCGCTGGCGATCCCCTGATCTGCTGTATGTGATGCGGTTATGGCCGCCACCTTTTGATAGCCACGCATGTTTTGCCATTGCGCTTTTTGCTGAAAATGTGACTGATTTCAAATCGGCGCCCACCACTATTGCCCTCCGTGATTTTGATCCGACTCAGTAAACCACTTTTACCAGTCATTTTAATGACTAAGTATGCAACTGCTATTTTCTCCCGCCAACCCCCTTATTCCCGCCAGCAAAGCCCCCAGGAGGTTGGGCTACAGTCCGGGGAATGGCGGCAAATATGATCAGGATCAATCTTGAGGCGCAATGCGCCCTGCAGGGACAATCAGGACAAATTTCGCACAGCAGGAAAATAGTGCGTCGCCCCCCTCTATGCCCCCGTAAAGAGGGGGGCGGCACGGGGTCGGCCACAGGGGGCGAGTGACCACTTACCTTCGCTGCGATTATGCAAAAAAATGCGATATTGAGCCGATTATTGCTTGTCAAGGGGGAATCCCGAATGCACAATACGCCGCCAATAAAGGACCGATGTTCACTGCGACATCGGTTTTTGTATTTTGAAGAGCAGTGCAAACCCACCACAAGAGGCCGGAAACGTTCCGGAAGTGATACCCGAGATTGCCAACAATCTCCCGACGTTAATGAGGAAAAACATGGGGCGTTTCAATGCTTTCCTGCCGGCTAATACCGGTTTGCGCCTCCCCGGCGCCTTTGATCTGCAGGCCTGCGAATCCACCGCGATCCTGTACTCGTTGCAAGCACGTGCTGCGGCACTGATTGAGGAGAAAGCGTAATGGCATCTCAAGGCGCCAAGCTGCTCAAAACCCTGACCCTGACCCAAGTGATCGTCATGGGTTTGGCCTACCTGACCCCCATGGCTGTATTCGATACCTTCGCCATCGTCGGTGACATCACCGAAGGCCGGGTCGCCACTGCCTATCTGCTGGCCCTCGGCGGCATCCTGCTGACCGCCTTCAGCTACGGCCATCTGGTGCGCAAGTTCCCCTCTGCGGGCTCTGCCTATACCTACGCCCAGAAAGTGTTCAACCCCTACATCGGTTTCATGGTCGGCTGGTCCTCCCTGCTCGACTACATGTTCATGCCGATGATCAACATCCTGCTGGCCAAGATCTACCTGACCGCCATGTTCCCGGGTGTCGAGCCCTGGGTGTTCATCTTCGGTCTGGTGACCGTGATGACCTTCCTCAACCTGCGCGGCATCAACCTGGTAGCCAACTTCAATGGCCTCATCGTGGTGATCCAGCTGGCCATCATCACCATCTTCATCGGTCTGATGGCATGGGGCATCTATCACGGCGAAGGCGCCGGCACCCTGATGAGCAGCCGTCCGTTCCACTTCGAGTCAGCACAGCTGGTACCGCTCTTCACCGGCGCAACCATTCTCTGCTTCTCGTTCCTGGGCTTTGACGGCCTGAGCTCTCTCTCCGAAGAGACCCCGAACGCCGGCAAGGTGATCCCCAAGGCGATCGTGCTGACGGCCCTTATCGGCGGCATCATCTTCGTGGTGGTCTCCTACTGCCTGCAGCTCTACTTCCCGAGCCTCTCCCGCTTCCAGCATCCGGATGCGGTACTGCCGGAGATCGCCCTCTACGTCGGCGGCACCTTCTTCCAGTCAGTGGTACTGGTCTGCACCACGGTCGCGGTACTGGCCTCCGGCATGGCGGCTCACGCCGGTGTGTCGCGCATTCTCTACGTGATGGGTCGTGACCACATGATCCCGGAGCGGGTATTTGGCTACATCCACCCGAAATACCGCACTCCGGCCATCAACGTGCTGATGGTTGGTGCGCTGGCTCTCTCCGCCGTGTCGTTTGATCTGGATACCGCGCTGGCGCTGGTCAACTTCGGTGCGCTGGTGGCATTCAGCTTCGTCAACCTGTCGGTGATCGGTCAGTTCTGGGTGCGCGAGAAGCGCAACAAGACCCTCAAGGATCACATCGTCTATCTGCTGATGCCGCTGCTCGGTGCCGCCACCATCGGCGCCCTCTGGATCAACCTGGAGCAGAGCTCCCTCGAGCTTGGCCTGATCTGGGCTGGCCTCGGTGTGACCTATCTGTTCCTGCGTCTGGCGGTGTTCCGTATCCCGTTCCGTCAGTACGAAGAGGCGGCCGACGCCTGATCGCCTGCGGATAGCGCATAACAAAAGGGGAGCCATGGCTCCCCTTTTTGCTGCCGGTCTGTTGCCGGTCACACGGGCTTGTGCCCGGTCTGCTTACTGCTTATCCAGCACGGCGGTCGCCGCAGCCTTGAGCGGATCGCGAGCGATGGTCTTGGCATCCTGCTCCGCCTTGTGCAGTTGCTGGTTTGCCTTGTCCATCTTCTGCTGCATACCGTTGCCGCTCTCCTTGAGGTCGGCGCGCTTCTCGCCCAGCAGGTCGGTGCGGCCTTTTTGCACCTCGGCTTTCACCTTCTCTTTCTCCTGCTTCACCAGCTTGCTGGTATCACAGTTGCCCTTGACACCCAGAGTGGCATTCACCGCTTCGTTCTTGAGTGCCTTGTCGAGGTTGCAATCTGTTTTCAACAGGCTGGCCTGTGCCCCTGCCGAGAGCAGCCCCAGCGACAGAGAGAGGATCCATGCACGCATCATCTTGTTTACTCCTGCTTGCCAATAAAGGGGCGCAGTGTAGCGATCACGTCCCGACTGGCAAGGCGGCAGTGCCTTCATTCCCCCTTTTGTCACCCCAGAGCCAACCGGCTCGGTCAGCGCCTGTCGCCGCAGCTCGTCGTCATAAAAACATCATCGAAATGTCACGTTGTCATATTTCTGTCATTAACCACTGATTAAATGCGCGAGTCATCAACAACCCAAGACGGCACGGCCGTCCCAAGAGGCTTTATGCAACAGAGTGACTCCCAACAGCAGCAGTCAGCGACCCGCGCCCTGTTCAACTGGATGAGTGTCATCGCCCTGGTTTACCTGATCCTGGTAGCCGTCGGCGCAGTCTCCCACGGTTTCAAAGGTTTCTCCGGCGGCGCCGAGGGCGCAGCCCAGATCTTCGCGTTTGCCAACAACCCCTTCGTCGCCCTGCTGCTCGGCATCCTGGCGACCGCGCTGGTGCAATCCTCCAGCACTGTGACCTCGGTGATCGTCGGTCTGGTTGCCGGCGGCCTGCCCATCGGCATGGCCATCCCCATGGTCATGGGTGCCAACCTCGGCACCACCATCACCAACACCATCGTTTCGCTGGGCCATGTCCGCGACCGTACCGAGTTCCGCCGCGCCTTCGCCGCCGCCACCGTACACGACTTTTTCAACCTGCTAGCCGTGGTCATCTTCCTGCCGCTGGAGCTGATGTTCGGTCTGCTGCAGCATAGCGCCGAATGGCTGGCCAACATGCTGGTGGGCTCTGCCAACATGTCGATGAAGGGGATGGATTTCATGAAGCCGCTCACCGCACCGGCTCAGCAGCTGATCGACAGCGCCGTCGCCTTCCTGCCAGGCAAGGGTGCCGCCATCGCCACCATCGTCATCGGCATCCTGCTGATCCTTGCCAGCGTCACTTATCTGGGCAAAGTGCTGCAGAAGGTGCTGGTTGGCCGCGCCAAAGAGGTGCTGCACAAGGCGCTGGGCCGTGGCCCGCTGAGCGGCATCACCTCCGGTGCGCTGGTGACCATCATGGTGCAGTCCTCCTCCACCACTACCAGCCTGATGATCCCGCTGGCCGGCGGCGGTGTGTTCAGCACTCGCCAGCTCTACCCCTTCACTCTGGGCGCCAATATCGGTACCACCATCACCGCCCTTCTGGCTGCCACCGCCATCAGCGGAGCCGGTGCCCAGCTGGCCCTGACCATTGCGCTGGTCCACGTGTTGTTCAACGTCTTCGCCGTGGTGTTCATCTATGGCCTGCCGTTCCTGCGTGACCTGCCGGTGCGCGCCGCCGAGGGCTTGGCCCGGGTAGGCAGCGAGAACAAGCTGCTGGCTCTCGGTTATGTGGCGGGTCTCTTCTTCGCCCTGCCAGCTCTGATGATGGTGGCCGCCAAGTAAGCGCTGCCGCCATGACAAGGGGCGAGTCACCGACTCGCCCCTTTTTACGTCTGCGCTACCCTGCTTTGCCTGCCCGCTCACATCCTCCCGCCCTGTGGCTCGCCATGAGGAGCGGTGCGCGATAAGATGGCCCCTCATTGCACACTTTGTCTTTCTTGGAATAGGAAAACCGATGAAATTCATACTGATCGCGCTGCTGGTTGCCGGTGTCGCCTACTACTTCTACTCCAGCAGCAATAACAAGAAGCTGGCCGAAGATAATGTTCGCAAGGGGGCCGAGTTCCTCGCCAGCAACAAGGAGAAACCGCTGGTGACCACCACCGCCTCCGGCCTGCAGTACGAAGTGCTGACCCCGGGCACCGGCACGGTTCACCCCACCGCCACCAGCAAGGTGAAGGTGCACTACGAGGGCAAGCTGCTGGACGGCACCGTCTTTGACAGCTCGGTCGCCCGTGGCGAGCCCATCGAGTTTGGCCTCAACCAGGTGATCAAGGGGTGGACTGAAGGAGTTCAGCTGATGGTGGAAGGGGAGAAGACCCGCTTCTATATCCCGGCCAACCTCGCCTACGGTGACCGCGCCGCCGGCAAAATTCCGCCGGGATCCGTGCTGATCTTTGATGTGGAGCTGTTGGGTATCAAATAATCCCCTGTGGCGAAATCCCACGCCCGAGTTGATCTTCAACGTGGAGCTGCCGGGTATCCAGCCAACCGCCGCTCGGATAGGGCCGACCATTATCGGCCCTCTCTGTTCGGGATTGCCTCCGGCCATCAGCGCCCATAAAAAAACCGCCCTCGGGCGGTTTTTTGCAATCAGGCTGAATCAGTTCGCCTAGATGGACTGCTCTTCACCACCCAGGGCGGCAAACAGCGCCGGAATGAACTGGGAGAGCTCGGCGGTCACCAGCGCAAAGTCTGCATCCAGACGGGCGGCCGGATCTTCGCTGGTCACGTCGTCGTTCTGCTCGCGCAGCTCTTCGCTGAACTTCAGGCGCTTGATGGAGAGGTCATCCCCCAGCACGAAGCTGACGGTCTCGCCCCAGTTGAGGGCCAGCTTGGTCACCAGCTTGTCGTTGGCCAGGTGGTTCTTGATCTCGTCCGTCATCAGATCCTGCTGCTTGCAGCGGATGATGCCGCCGTGCTCCATGGCACTGCGCAGCTCGGCTTCATCTTCCAGGGCGAACGAAGCTGGCAGATTGCCCTCGTTCAGCCACTCGGTCATGGTGATTTCGGGCGGGTTCTTGAGCGCCACCGGCACCACTGGCAGGGAACCGATGGATTTGCGCAACAGTGCCAGCAGGTCATCCGCCTTCTTGGCAGAGCCCGCATCCACCACCATCAGGTTGTCGGCCGGGTTGATCCAGGCGAAGGTCTGGCTGGTACGGCTGAAGGCGCGCGGCAGCAGGGTGTGGAGGATCTCCTCTTTCAGCGCTTCCTTCTCTTTCTTCTTGAGGGCGCGGCCCTGCTCGAACTCGATCGCCTCTACCTTCTCCGCCAGCATCTCCTTGACCACTGTACCGGGCAACATCTTCTCCTCCTTGCGGGCGCAGATGAGGATGTGGCCAGAGGCGCTGTGGGTCAGGGTTGAGCCGAATTTGCCAAGGGGCTTGACCCACCCGAACCGGGAGATGTCCTGACTGCCGCAAGGGGTGAAGGCACAGGCCTCCAGCTGGGTTTCCAGCTGCTCCACAGTCAGGTCGAAGGGGCGGGTAAAGCGATAAATCTGCAGGTTTTTAAACCACATGGCGTCCTCGGTCTCGATAGATTGTCCGGCGGGCATTGTACTAGAGAGGCGCTTTGTGATCAGCCAATCATTCTTGCTAAATAAAGGGCGATCGACTTCACAGGGTGCCATCCCGGTTACCGGAACTGCCATCAAGTTCCCCTAGACTGCGAAGGTGAAGTTGTTAACAAGGATGAAGATATGTTGCGGCCCAGTCGCCCCGAAGACATGGACGAGATCGTCGAAATCTGGTTGCTGGCCTCCCTGCAGGCCCACGATTTCGTCGATGCCTCCTGCTGGTGGCAGGCTCAGGAGGATCTGCGTACCCGCTACCTCGATCACGCCCATATCTGGGTGTTCGAGGAGCGCGGTGACCTGCTCGGATTTATGGCGCTGGTAGACAACTACCTCGCCGCCCTCTTTGTGCGCCCCGACCGACAGGGACGCGGCGTCGGCCATGCCCTCTTGCAGGAGGCGAAGCGTCAGGGCGCGTCGCTCCACGCCAGAGTCTTCGTGGAAAATTCCCAGGCGGTGCGCTTCTACCGCCGCCACGGCTTTGTCATCGAGGCGGAGGAGTCCGATCCCCTCACCGGCCACCCCCAATACAAGATGTGCTGCGAACCCGCATGAACTGACGGCAGCCCCCTGTTTTACTTGAAAAAAGCATGGGGCATCCTCATCTTGTCACCATCGGGTGCCACCGGCACCATCCCAGGATCCGGGTTGCTTTCTCATGAAAATCCTCCATACCGCCGACTGGCATCTTGGCCATCAACTCCATGGTCACGACCGCCGTTTTGAACACGATGCCTTCCTCGACTGGCTGACCGACACCCTCAAGGCGCGCGAGATCGACGCCCTGCTGGTGGCGGGTGATCTGTTCGATACCGCCAATCCGCCCGCCAGCGCCTGGCAGCAGCTCTACCGCTTTCTGGCGCGGCTGCGCGCCGAGCTGCCTCACCTCAACATGGTGCTGATCGGCGGCAACCACGACTCCCCCTCCAAGCTGGATGCCCCCCACGAGCTGCTGCGCGCCTTTGATCTGCATCTGGTAGGCAGCATCAGCCGCGACAGTGAGGGCAAGCTCGAGACCGACCGTCTGCTGGTACCACTGCAAGACCGTGAGGGCAAGATTGCCGCCTGGTGCGCCGCCGTGCCGTTCCTGCGCAGCAGCGACTTGCGGGTGGAGCAGCTGGCAGAGGGGCAAGACAGGCTGATCGAAGGGGTGCGTCAGGTCTACGCCGAGGTGCTGACTGAAGGGCGCGCTCGCTGCGGCGAGGATCTGCCGCTCATCGCCATGGGCCACGCCTATCTGGCGGCGGGCCAGCTCTCCGAGCTTTCAGAGCGGCGGGTGCTCGGCGGCAACCAGCACGCCCTGCCTGCCGAACTCTTTGCCGGTGCCGACTACACGGCACTCGGTCACCTCCATCTGGCCCAGAGCCCGGCCGAGGGGGTGCACTACAGCGGCTCGCCGCTGCCGCTTTCGCTCGCCGAAGCCAACTACAACCATCAGGTGCTGGAAGTGACCTTTGCGGGGGGGAAACTGGCCGAGCTGGAGCGGATCCCGGTGCCCCGTGCAGTTGAGATGATCCGCCTGCACCAGAGCCCTCTCGACGAGGCACTCGAAGCAATCGAGGCACTGACGCTCCCCCCTTGTCCACAAGAAGCACAGCCCTTCCTCGAAGTGCGGTTGCGGCTGCCCAAGCCAGAGGCCCGCATCCGCGAGCGGATCCTCGCTGCCATCGCCGACAAACCGGTGCGGCTGGCCCGCATCAGCACCCAGTATCAGGGATCGGGCGAAGGACTGGCCGATGGTCGCGAGCGGCGCAGGCTCGATGAGCTCTCCCCCACTGAAGTTTTCCGCCTCTGCTATCAGCGCCAGTTCGAGGGGGAGCCCGAGGCACAGCTGGTCGCCTCGTTTGAAGAGATCCTGGAGCAGGTGAAGGAGTCTAACCAATGAAAATCTTGTCTCTGTCTGGTGAGAATCTGGCCAGTCTGACCGGCGCCTTCACCATCGACTTTACCCGCGGGGCACTCGGCGCCGCGGGCCTGTTTGCCATCACCGGCAATACCGGCGCCGGCAAGAGCACATTGCTCGACGCCATTTGTCTCGCCCTCTACGACGAGATGCCGCGCTTTATCGCCAATCGCAAGAACGTGGCCGAAGTGGGCCGCATGGATGACGAAGAGAAGCTCAAGGCCAACGACGTGCGCGGCATCCTCAGTCGCGGCCACGCCAGCGGCTTTGCCGAGGTGCAATTTCGTGGCTGCGATGGCCGCATCTGGCTGGCCCGCTGGGCGGTGCGCCGTGCCCGCAACCGCGCCGAAGGGCGCTTTCAGGCACAGGAGCGCACCCTGACCGATGTCGAATCGGGGCAAGTATTCAGTGCCAGCAAGCGGGAGCTGCAGGATCGCATCGACGAGCTGGTGGGTCTCTCCTGGGAGCAGTTCCGCCGTGCGGTGATCCTGCCGCAGGGGGAGTTTGCCGCCTTCCTCAAGTCGGATGCCAACGAGCGCTCCGCCCTGCTCGAACGGATGACCGGCACCGAGCTCTACTCCGCCATCTCCATCCAGACCTATGAACGGGCGCGGGAGGAGCAGCAGAAGCTGGCCGCCATCACTCAACGCCTCGGCGACGTGGCGCTGATGGACGAGGCAACCCGCGAGCAGTGGGTAAGCCGGCAGGTGAGCCTCGCCACCACCCTCAAGCATGAGCAGCAACAACAGCAGCTGATGCAGGATCTGCGTGACCTCAACGGTCGCATCGCCACCCAGCAGCAAGGTTGCAGCGAGGGTGAAGCCGCGCTGGAGGCCGCTCTGCAGGCCCACGGCGCCGCAGCTCCCGAGCGCGAGGAGTTCGCCCGCGCCGAGCAGGCACAGGTGGCCCGCGCCGATCACGACGAGCTGGCCCGCCTCACTCTTGAGGTGCAGCAGCAGGAGAAGGTGATCGCCGAGCTGGGGCCGGAGCTGGGCAAACTCGAGGAGCAGACCCAGCAGAGCGCCCTCACCGAACAGCAGCTGCTGGCAGAGAAGATCGCCGCCGAGCGCGAATGGGGCGCCCTGCAACCCGAACTCAAGCGGGCACAGGAGCTGGACACCCGCATTCGGGAAAAGCTGCAGCAGTTACAGAAGATCCAGCAGGAGGGAACCCAGGAGCGGGAAGTGCAGCTCACCCTCGAGCAGGGGTGGCGCGAACAGAGTCAACAGGTGGAACAGCTCAGACGCCAGCACCAGCAGTGGAGCCTCTGGCTGGAAGAGAACAAGGAGCTGGAACCGGTCGCGCGCCAGTGGCAGCCCCTGCTCACCGCCATGCAGGATTGGGCCGGGGATGCCGACAAGCTGCAGCAACTGCTCACCCTGCGCGATCACAAGCTGCGCGCCCTGCAGCAACTGCAACGCCAGCTGGAACAGGGCCAGCAGGAGCGCGACTACTGGCAGCGCGAGCAGGAGCGGCTGCAGCAGCAACAGAATGAGCTGCAGGAGCTGCAGTGGGAGAGCCGCCTCGCCAAAGCGCAGGAGCAGTGGCAGCAACAGACCGAACAGTTGGGCCAGCTGCGCCAGCTGCTGGAGCTGGCCGACTATGGCCGCAATCACGGCGAGCAGCATACCCGCTTGCAACAGGAGATTGCCCAGCTGGAGCAGGCGCTCGGCAAACTCGCCACCCTTGGCGACGAGCTGGCGCCAGCCCGCGAGCGGCTCGCCCTGCAGCGGGACGAGGCGCGCCACGCGCTGGAGCAGTCCCGGGCGGTGGCCACGTTCGAGCAGTATCGCCATATCCTGAGCGATGGCACCCCCTGCCCGCTCTGTGGCGCCGAGGAGCACCCCTACAGCCAGAGCCAGCCACAGGTGGCGGGTATTCTCGGTCAACTGGCGGAGCGGGCCCGCAGCCTGGAGCTCGAATGGGAGCGGCTCAACCACCAATACATTCAGTGCGAGAGCGAGCGTCAGGAGCTGGCTCGCCAGCTGGCAGTGCGCCAGCAGCACCTGCCGGAGCTGGAAGCGCGCGCCGAGCAGCTGACCCAGCGCTGGCTGCAGCTGGGAGGCGATACCCTGCTGGGCCATCCGCTGCCGCTGCGCCAGAGCCCCATCGAGTGGAACGAACTGATGAGCACCCTGCTCGGCCACGGCCAGACGCTGGAGCAGGGGCTGGCCCAGAGCCAGCAGCTGCTGCGTCAGGCCCAGCTAGGCCAGCAGCAGTTGCAGGGAGTGCGTCAGCAGCTGAGCCAGCTGGGCGCCCAGCACCAGCAGTTCGAGCAGCAGTGGCAGGAGGCCGACCGTCATCGCATCGCGCTGGAAGGGGAAGTGAAAGCAATGGGCGAGCAGGAGGCGACCCTGCGCCAGCGCCTCGAACAGGGGGGCAACCGTCTCGATGAACAGATGGCTGGCCAACCCTGGCGCCAGTGGCTCGGCAGCCAGCAGTGGCGCGAGTGGCAGCGGGCCTGCGAGGCCTGGCTGCACGGCCAGAGCGAGTGGGAGCGGCTGGCCAGCGAGATCGCCAGTCTCACCCCGGCCCTGAGCGCGCAGGAGGCGCGTCTGCAGACCCAGCGCGAACTGCTGCACAAGCTAGAGCGGGACTACAAGGAGCACGAGCAGCAGCGGCAGGGACTGCTCACCAGCCGCGCTGCCTGTCTGGGTGGCGAGGAGATCGCACTGGTAGAGAATCGCTGGCAACAGCGGCTGCAGCAGCTCGCCAGCGAACTGGATGCGATGCAACAGAGCGCCCGCGCCCTGCGCGAGCGGCAAACCGAGCTCAAGACCCGCCTCACCCATGTGGAGCAGGAGAAGCAGGTGAGCAGCCGCCGCAAACGGGAGGTGCTGGGTCGCTGGGCTGCCCACGCCAGTACCCTCGGCATCGCCGAATATGACCTGCGCCGCCTGCTGGCCATCAGCCCCGATGAGCTCAAGGCGCGCCGCGCCGCTCTGCAAGGGCTGGAGGATGCAGTTGGCGAGGCGCGCACCCGCCTTGCCGAGCGGCAGCGGGCACTGGCGCTGGAGGAGAGCAAGCGGGAACGCTATCGCGAACATCACCCCGAGCTGGCCGCCCTGCCGCAGGAGGAGCTGCTGCTGCGGCTCACGGCGCTGGAAACCCACTGCCGCGAGCTCGACGAGCAACTGTTCGAGTGCAAGAGCACGCTGGCGCAAGCCGAAGCGGCCGCCCTCAAGGCGGGCAGCCTGCAGCAGGAGCTCGCCAACCAGCAGGCTGTTGCCGATCACTGGCAGCAGCTGTGCGATCTGATCGGGCAAGCCAACGGCGCCAAGTTCCGCACCTTTGCCCAGAGCCTCACCCTCGAACGTCTGTTGCTGGAGGCCAACGCCCAGCTCGCCGAGCTCTCGCCCCGCTACCGGCTGGAGCGGGTACCCGGCACCGATCTGGCGCTGCAGGTGGTGGATCTCGATATGGGGGACGAGGTGCGCTCGGTGGACTCCCTCTCCGGCGGCGAGAGTTTTCTGGTGTCGCTGGCGCTGGCGCTGGCCCTCTCCAGCCTCTCGTCGCGGCAGACCCAGGTTGAGTCGCTGTTTATCGATGAAGGGTTCGGCACCCTGGATCCGGACAGCCTGGATCTGGCGCTCGCCAGCCTCGACTCCCTGCAGGCCGCCGGTCGCCAGATCGGGGTTATCTCCCACGTCCAGACCCTGGTGGAGCGGATTGGCGTCCAAGTCAGGGTCGAAGCCCTCGGTGGCGGCGAAAGCCGGGTTATCGTCCCCTGACCGTAGCCAATCCCCAAAACGACAAGAGCCCGCCAATTGGCGGGCTCTTGCTTGCACGGCGTTCGTTAATCGAAGCGGTAAGCCCCCATGTAGAGGCTGCCGCCATCCCAGCTCTCGTGCAGCAGGGTCGGTGCTTTGCCCTGCGCGGCTCCCAGCGCCACAAAGAGCGGGCGCAGGTGATCGTCATGGGGGTGGGACTCCACCGCCCCGGGGGCCAACCGACGATAGTCGAGCAGCGCCTCCCGCTCCCCTGCCGCCATCGCCCCTTCCAGCCAGTCGACAAACTGGCTCGCCCAGCGCGGCACCGGCGACCCCTCGGGCCCCAAGGCCCGCAGGTTATGGGTGATGGCGCCGGAGGCGAGGATGCCTATCCCCTGACTGCGCAATTCGGCAAGCGCCTCCCCCAGCTGCCAGAGCTGGTTCGGGGTGAAGCTGGCAGGGATGGAGATCTGCACCAGCGGGATCTCGCTGTCCGGGTCGATCAGGGAGAGCGGCGACCAGACCCCGTGGTCCAGTTCGCGCCGCACCGGGGTAGTTGCCAGCCCCGCCAGCGTCAGCTGATCGCCCACCGCCTGCTGTAACCATTCGGGGCTGCTGGCTGGCCAGCGCATCCGGTAGAGCGGCTCGGGGAAGCCGTAAAAGTCGTACATCAGCGCCGGTTTGGGCTCGACGTTGATCTGCAGCTCGCGACTGAACCAGTGAGCGGAGATGACCACCAATCCCTTGAGCCCCCCCAGCCGCAGGGTGCTCAGAAAACGGGTGGCAGGTTGATCACGCAACACCAGATCCGGTGCGCCGTGAGAGATAAACCAGACAGGGGCGAGGGACATAACAGTGACTCCAGCAAGGGTTTGGATGGCGATTTTTGCCGCAAGGCAACGCCGCTGAACTCATTATCAGCCCGCCTAAACAGGTTAACAATCAGGCTAAATGGATAAGCACTATCAACCTATTTTTGATAATCAGATGACCAGCACCACCACTGTCAAAAGAGGGCAGCCCGGCTGGTTAGCCCGCTTTGCGGTTCCCCCCGCCACCTGATGACCTTTCAATGCCTCTCACCGGAAAGGGCTATGCCGGTCGCTGCCCCCTGCGCCTGCCACTCCTGTAACAGCAGTCGCTCTGCGGCCACCTCTGCCGAGACAGGTGCCGCACCTTCGGCCGAGTGGTTGCCGGTAAAAGATGAGCGCCAGTGGTGATTGCCCGGCCAGCTGGCGTCAGGCATGGCATGGGCCAGCAACAGTGCCCCCGCCAGCAAAAGCAGTACCGGGCCACCCCATGGGCTGTTTTCCATCTGTTTCCCCTTCACAAGCGCGCCAATGGGCTAACATCTTTGCGCAAGCTGGTGACAAGACGGTGACAGTGAGCAGGTGGTCATTTTACAACATCTGAACCTTCTCTCCGCCAATAAGACACAGATGGCAACATTTGTCGTCAATCAGCTCAGACCAGTGGATGCATGCTCTAAAAAGTGACCAACAGGAAAACGTTATCCCTGAAAAGAAAACGTTATCTGGTCAAAACGTTGTTTCTGGATCATAAAAAGAATCCAAAAACTGGTGTATATTGCTCGGCGGAAACTCCTTAACCATGAAGACTGACATGAAAAAGACCAAAATCGTCTGCACCATCGGTCCCAAGACCGAATCCAAAGAAATGCTGGCAAAAATGCTGGACGCCGGCATGAACGTCATGCGCCTGAACTTCTCTCACGGTGATTACGAAGAGCACGGCACCCGTATCCGCAACCTGCGCGAAGTGATGGCCGAGACCGGCAAGCGCGCAGCTATCCTGCTGGATACCAAGGGTCCGGAAATCCGTACCATGAAGCTGGAAGGTGGCAATGACGTAGCACTGGTTGCTGGCCAGACCTTCACCTTCACCACCGACCAGACCGTGGTTGGCAACAAAGACAAAGTGGCCGTGACCTATGCAGGTTTCGCCAACGATCTGCGCGTCGGCAACCGCATCCTGGTTGACGACGGCCTGATCGGTCTGGACGTCATCGAAATCACCGAGCGCGAAGTTGTTTGTAAAGTACTGAACAACGGCGATCTGGGCGAGAACAAGGGCGTCAACCTGCCGGGCGTCTCCATCAAGCTGCCGGCCCTGGCCGAGAAAGACAAGCGCGACCTGATCTTCGGTTGCGAGCAGAGCGTTGATTTCGTTGCTGCTTCCTTCATCCGCAAGAAAGAAGACGTACTGGAAATCCGTGAGCACCTGAAAGCCCACGGTGGCGAGAACATCCAGATCATCTCCAAGATCGAAAACCAGGAAGGTCTGGACAACTTCGACGAGATCCTGGCTGTGTCCGACGGCATCATGGTTGCTCGTGGCGACATGGGTGTCGAGATCCCGGTTGAAGAGGTTATCTTCGCCCAGAAGATGATCATCGCCAAGTGCAACAAGGCCCGCAAAGTGGTTATCACTGCCACCCAGATGCTGGACTCCATGATCAAGAACCCGCGCCCGACCCGCGCCGAAGCCGGCGACGTGGCCAACGCCATCCTGGACGGTACCGATGCAGTCATGCTGTCCGGTGAGTCCGCCAAGGGTAAGTACCCGCTGGAAGCCGTGACCATCATGGCCACCATCTGCGAGCGTACTGATGCCGTGATGCCGTCCAACCTGTCTGCTTCTAACGACAGCAACAAGCTGCGCATCACCGAAGCCGTATGTAAAGGTGCGGTAGAGACCTCCGAGAAGCTGGATGCCCCGCTGATCGTGGTTGCCACCGAAGGCGGCAAGTCTGCCAAGGCTATCCGCAAGTACTTCCCGAAAGCCTGGATCCTGGCTATCACCACCAACAAGAAGACCGCTGCCCAGCTGGTTCTGACCAAGGGTGTGGTTGCTCACGTGGTTGACAGCATCGCCTCTACCGACGATTTCTATCGCATCGGTAAAGAAGCCGCGCTGGAAATCGGCATGGGCCAGAAAGGTGACGTGGTTGTGATGGTCTCCGGTGCTCTGGTACCGAGCGGCACCACCAACACCGCTTCTGTTCACGTTCTTTAATCGGAACTGAACAAGCTGAAAACGGCGCCTGCGGGCGCCGTTTTTTTTATCCCTCCCCCCTGCTTCGCAAAGAGTGCCGGTGTTAGAATCCCCGCGGATTTAATCCAGGTGGGAAATTTCCCAATTACCGCGCAATAACCCGGAAGTTATATGCAATCAACACCCTTCAAGAGAGCATCGGCCATCCTGTTGCCGCTGCTCTGCCTACTCGTCAGCCTCTGCGGTGCCCCGCAAGCCATGGCGCAGGATGTTCCATCCCGCGCTTCCGTCCAGCGGGCGCTGGACAATCTGGGCAAATCCGAGACCCTGACCGTCAGCCAGCAGGCCGACCAGAAGTTTCTGACCGACACCCTCACCCTGCTCGACAGCATCGACAAGGAGGAGGCGAAAGCCAAGGCGCAGGCCCAGCGCATTCGCAATCTGCCGGGTGAGCTGCGCGACATCAGCGCCAAGCTCAACGACCTGACCCAGGGCAAGAGCCCGGAGCAGATCAAGAGCGAGTACGCCAGCATGAGTCTGGCCGAGCTCGACAACCGCCAGCCCGATGTGCTGGCCAACATGCAGGCCGCCCAGGAGGCGCTCGGCGCCATCGGCAGCCAGCTCACCAACCTGCAGACCCTGCCGGAGCGCGCCCAGAGCAGCATGAGTCGCGCCTATCAGCGTAGTCAGGAGATCCGCAGCCGCCTTAATGCCGGCGAGAGCGTCAGCAGCGCCGAGAAGATGAAGCTCAACACCGAGCTGGCACTGCTCGACCTGCAACTTTCCCAGTTGCAAAAGGATCTGGACAACCGTACCAGCATGCAGGATCTGGCGGTCAAACAGCGCGACTACCAGAACGCCCGCCTCACCAGTGAAGAGCAGAAGCTGCAACTGTTGCAGGAGCAGAGTAGCGCCAAGCGCCTCGGCGACACCGAGAAGACCGCCGAACAGACCGGCGAGCTGGTAGCGACCGAAGACAGCCCGCTGGTACAAAAAGAGCAGGTTCTCAACCACCAGCTCAGCCAGCAACTCATCAGCGCCACCACCAACCTCAACTCGCTGGTCCAGAAAAACCTGCAGGCCAAGAGCTGGCTGGAGCGCGGCACCCAGACCGAACGCAACCTCAACGAACAGGTGCAGATGCTCAAGGGCAACCTGCTGCTGTCACGCATCCTCTATCAGCTCTATCAACAGCTGGAAGCGGCGCCCACCATCGCCGTGAAAAACCTGGAAGAGCAGATCGCCGATCTGCATCTGGCCCAGTTCGAGCTGAGTCAGCAGCGTGACCAGCTGTTCCAGAAGAACCTCTATCTGGACAACCTGATCGCGAGCAGCAAGGAGCCGGTCAGCGAGGAAGACAAGGAGAGCCTTGCCAAACTCATCGATACCCGCATCAACCTGCTCGATCAGCTCAACCGCCAGCTCGACAGCCAGCTCACCAACGCCATCAGCCTGCAGCTGACCCAGCAGCAGCTGGCGCGGGTCTATGCCTCTATCGAATTTACCCTGCAACAGCACATCTTCTGGGTAAGCAGCAACAAACCGATCGACTTCAAGTGGTTTATCAGCTGGCCCGCCCAGGCCTACAAACAGGCCTCCGACTGGGTGCTGAAACCGGACTGGAGCCAGTGGCGCGAAGAGCTGCTGGGGATCTCCCTGCTCGCCTTCCCGCTGCTGCTGATCGGCGGCCTGCTGATGTGGAAGCGTCCGGCACTGGCCGAACGCCAGAAAAAGATTGCCAAGGATCTGGGCCGCTTCCGTCAGGACAGCCAGTGGCACACCCCGCGCGCACTCTTCTTTACCCTGTTGCAGCGCCTGCCGGGCAGCCTGTTCATTCTGGCGGGCGGCCTGCTGCTCACCTACTGTGGTTTGCTGAGCCCCAAGCTCATTTTCCAGATCACTCTCAACCTGGCACTCAGCTATCTGGTCTTCAGCATCTACATGGCGGTAATGCGCCCGGGCGGACTCGGTGAATCCCACTTCCGCATCCCGCGCGCCGAGCTGCAGGCCAAGCGCAACAGCATGCGCTACCTCTGGTTGCCGCTGCTGCCCCTTATCATGCTGTCGACCAAGGCGGTGGTAGAACCCTCCTCTCTGGGCAACGACGTGATCGGTCAGGCTCTCACCCTGATCCTGCTGGCGCTGGCCGCCTATCTGGTGTTCCCCATCTCCCGCGCCCGCATCAAGGGTGAGGCGAGCATGGCCCAGACCATGACCGCCATTGCGCTGGCCCTTGCCCCGGTGGCGCTGATCGTGCTGGCGGTGCTCGGCTACTACTACACCGCGCTCAAGCTCACCGGTCGCCTGATCGAATCCTTCTATCTGCTCATCATCTGGAGTCTGGTCTACCGCACCGCCCTGCGCGGGCTGGAGCTGGCGGCCCGTCGTCTGGCCTACCGCCGCGCGGTGGCCAAACGTGAGCACAAATCTTCGGAAGATGCGGAAGGTGGCGAGTCCATCGAAGAGCAGCCGATGGATCTGGAGGATGTCAGCCAGCAGTCCCTGCGTCTGACTCGCACCGTGCTGATGCTGATCTTCGGCGTCGCCTTCTACTGGCTCTGGTCCGATCTGGTCGCGGTATTCTCCTACCTCGACAGCATGGTGCTGTGGCACCGCACTGAAGGCACCGGCGCCAATGCCGTGCTCTTCCCCATCAGCCTGAGTGACGTGCTGATCGGCCTCCTGCTACTCGGCGGCGCCTGGTCGCTGGCGCGCAACCTGCCGGGCTTGCTGGAGGTGCTGGTGCTCTCCAAACTCAATCTGGCTCAGGGGACGGCCTACGCCATCACCACCATGCTCAACTACGTACTGATCGGCTTCGGCTCGCTGACCGCCCTCTCCATGATGGGCGTGCAGTGGGACAAGCTGCAGTGGGTTGCGGGTGGTCTGTCAGTCGGTATCGGTTTTGGCATGAAGGAGATCCTCTCCAACTTCGTCTCCGGCATCATCATCCTGTTCGAGCGTCCGGTGCGGATCGGTGACACCGTCACCATCGGCTCTTTCTCGGGTACCGTCTCGCGGATCCGCATTCGCGCCACTACCCTGACCGACTTCGATCGCAAAGAGGTGATCATCCCCAACCAGCAGCTGATGACCGAGCGGCTGATCAACTGGTCGCTCAGTGACACCGTGACCCGGGTCATCGTGCGGGTAGGCGTGGCATACGGTTCCGATCTGGAGCTGACCCGCACCCTGCTGAAACAGGCGGCGGACGAGAACAGCCGGGTGCTGAAAGACCCGGCGCCCATCGTCTACTTCCTCACCTTCGGTGCCAGCACTCTGGATCACGAGCTGCGCTTCTTCGTGAGCGAGCTGGGGGATCGCAACCCGGCGGTGGACGAGTTGAACCGCAAGATCGACCAGCTGTTCCGCGAGAACGGCATAGAGATCGCCTTCAACCAGATGGATGTCTACATCAAGAACATGCAGGGAGAGGAGCAGAAGGTCGAATCCAACTCCGGCGCCCTGCCGCCACCTCCTGCCGAAGAGGGCAAGCAGCCCGCTTAAGGGAAGAGAAACCAGCAAAGCCGCTCACCTGTGTGAGCGGCTTTTTTATTGCGTTCACATGATCGGTCAGCGGATCGGAGAAAGCTCGGCAAGCCCCGGGGAGATGGCCACCCGGCAAGTGTTGCCCTCTGTGGCGCCAGAATACCGTTATTTTATAAACAAAAAAGTTTATAAAATAAGCTGCTAAACGCGTTGAATCATTGCCGCAAGCCGCTCTGGTGACATCGGCAGACACCCAGCAACCCCCTCCGAACCGGTGCAACATGCTGCTCCAGCCCCCTTTTCCCCTGCTTTCAGATGAGACGATAGCTCTCCCCCGCCGCGCCCCAGAAATCCATTTACCACCTGCGCTGGCTAACCTATGTTAGAGAAAGTGACAAAAGGATCAGGGAGCACCATGTGACGATGGAAGAGAGAGAACTGCAGCAGATCCTGTTTCGCTCCTTTGACGTGATACCGCTCCCCATTCTGGTGTCAGAATCGGTGGCGCGCCGCGAGGGTCTGCCCGATACCGGTGACAGCATCCCTGTGCGTCGCCATCGCTTTCTCAACCGCGCCTTTCGCGAGCAGCTCGGGTATGACCTGGCCGATCTGCCCGATATGGCCAGCTGGTTCCGCCTCGCCTATCCGGATGCAACCTACCGCAGCGCGATCATTCAGGCCTGGCACACCGAGGTAGAGCGCTCTTTGCAAGAGGGGCGAGAAGTGGCGGAGATGCCAGCCCTGATCCGCTGCAAGAATGGCCAGCACCGCTGGTTCGTGGTGACGGCCCAGCTGGGGGCCGATGCCATCCCGAATGGCCATATCGTCACCTTCCGCGACATTCACGACCTGCAGTGCATGGTGGAAGAGGTGAGCCGCCTCTCCTGTACCGATCCCCTCACCGAGCTGTGCAACCGTCGTGGTGCCGAGCAGCAGCTGCAATCCCACCGGATGCAGGGCGATGCCTTTGCCCTGGTTCTGGGCGATATCGACCACTTCAAGCAGATCAACGACCGCTACGGTCACCCTGCCGGGGATGCGGCGCTCTGCGCCGTTGCAGAGACCATGGCAGAACTGCTGCAACCGGGGGAGTGCCTGGCCCGCTGGGGCGGCGAGGAGTTTCTGCTGATCTTGCCGGATCACACGCTGGAACAGGCCGCCTGCCGGGCAGAACGGCTGCGCCAGCAGGTCAGCGAGCTGGCCATGCCATGGCAGGGACAGACTATCACTCTTACCATCAGCCTTGGCTGCGCCGCTACCCGGGGCGATCAGAGCATCGACTACCTGCTGATGATGGCGGATCGGGCGCTTTACCTCGCCAAGGAGCAGGGACGTAACCGGGTAGTGGTCGCGAAAGAGTAAGAGAGGAGGAGAGGAAACAGGTTCTGGGCCGGATCGCAGCCATAAAAAAACCGAAGCACAAGGCTTCGGTTTTTTATTGCAGTAACAGGCACTTGGCCCGTCACGGCTTATTTCTTGATGCGGATCACCGGGGTCTCGCCCACAGTCACGGCACCAGTCATCTTCACCAGCTCTTTGATCTCGTCCATGTTGGAGATGACCACCGGAGTCAGGGTAGATTTGGCTTTCGCTTCCAGAACGGCCAGATCGAACTCGATGATGGTGTCGCCGCGCTTGACCTGCTGGCCTTCCTGAGCGATACGCTTGAAGCCTTCGCCTTTCAGTTCAACGGTGTCGATACCGAAGTGAACGAACAGCTCGATGCCGGAGTCAGATTCCAGAGAGAACGCGTGGTTGGTCTCGAAAATCTTGCCGATGGTGCCATCGCACGGAGCAACCATCTTGTTGCCAGCCGGCTTGATGGCGATACCGTCACCAACGATCTTCTCGGCGAAGACGACATCAGGCACATCTTCGATCGGCACGATTTCGCCAGACAGCGGAGCAAAGATTTCGATGCCACCGGTGTCAGAGCTATCGTCGGAAACCAGTTTCTTCAGTTTGTCGAACAGACCCATATAAAGCTCCTAGAGATGATTTGTCGCTGTTTGCAGCCGATCTTAGCAGACTGCCTTCTGCTTAATAAAGTTATCTACGCATGCTTCGATTTCAGCAGCGGTGGCAAAGCTCAGTGCTTGATCAGCCATTGCCTTCACATCTTCGAAGTTGGTGTTGCGGATAAGCTTCTTGATACGCGGTACAGAGATGGCGCTCATGGAGAACTCATCCAGACCCATACCCAGCAGCAGCAGGGTGGCACGCTCGTCACCAGCCAGTTCACCACACATACCGGTCCACTTGCCTTCGGCATGGGATGCATCGATAACCATCTTGATCAGGGTCAGGACGGAGGGTGACAGCGGGTTGTACATCGCGGAGATCATCTCGTTACCACGGTCGACAGCCAGGGTGTACTGGGTCAGGTCGTTGGTACCGATACTGAAGAAATCCACTTCCTTGGCAAGATGATGAGCCATGACGGCAGCAGCCGGGGTCTCGATCATGATACCCACTTCGATGGATTCATCAAAGGCTTTGCCTTCAGCGCGCAGTTCGGCTTTCAGCGTCTCTACGGTAGCTTTCAGGCTACGGAACTCTTCGACAGAGATGATCATCGGGAACATGATGCGCAGTTTGCCAAAGGCAGACGCACGCAGAATGGCCCGCAGCTGAGCGTGCATGATGTCTTCGCGGTCGAAGAAAATACGCACGGCACGCCAGCCCAGGAAGGGGTTCATCTCTTTCGGGAAATTCATGTACGGCAGCTCTTTATCGCCGCCAATGTCCATGGTACGCACGATGATCGGCTGATCCGGCATCGCTTCGGCCACTTCTTTGTAGGCTTTGAACTGCTCGTCTTCGGTCGGCAGCGCGTCACGATCCATGAACAGGAACTCGGTACGGTACAGACCCACGCCTTCGGCGCCATTGCGGATGGCACCTTCGGTATCCTTGACGGTACCGATGTTGGCGCACACTTCGACCTGATGACCATCCAGAGTGATGGCAGGCAGATCTTTCAGCTTGGCCAGCTCGTCCTTCTCGGCCTGATAACGGGCCTGAGTCTCTTTGAACTGGGTCAGCTCGGCTTCGCTCGGATTGATCACAACTTTGTTGTTGATGGCGTCGAGCAGGATCATCTCACCGTTCTTGACGCGATCGGTGATGTCGTTGGTGCCCACGATGGCCGGCAGCTCCAGGGAGCGAGCCATGATGGAGGTGTGGGAGGTACGGCCACCGATGTCGGTAACGAAACCCAGCACATATTTCAGGTTGATCTGAGCAGTTTCGGACGGGGTCAGGTCTTTGGCGACCAGAATCACCTCTTCGTCGATGGTGCTCAGGTTGACAACGGCGATGCCCAGTACGTTCTTGACCAGACGGGTGCCGATGTCACGGAAGTCGGTTGCGCGCTCGCGCAGATAAGGGTCGTCCAGCTCGGCCATCATCTTGGCGTACTGTTCGATCACCTCGTAGATGGCTTTGTCGGCGGATGCCTTGTTATCTTTGATGAAGGATTTGATATCCCCTTCCAGCTCTTCATCTTCGAGCAACATGATGTGGCCTTCGAAGATGGCCTCTTTTTCTTCGCCGAAGGTGCGACCGGCCATCTCTTTGATGGCTTCCAGCTGTGCAGCTGACTTGGTGCGGGCTTCGAGGAAGCGGTTGATCTCGGCATCAATCTGGTCAGCAGAGATCTTGCCCTGATTGATAACGATTTCATCTTCTTTCAGAAGAAGCGCCTTACCGAATGCGATACCGGGGGACGCAAGAATGCCAGATATCATAATCCTTCCTATTAAAACGACTGTGGGGGAGGAGTAAAGCTGGATTACTCCAGCTCGTCCATCAGGGCAACCAGCTTCTCAACGGCTTTCTGAGCGTCCGGGCCGTCAGCCTGGATGGTCACGTTGGTGCCTTTGGTCAGACCCAGAGTCTGCAGCTTGAACAGGCTCTTGGCGCTGGCGGATTTGCCACCGGAGACCACAGTGATCTCGCTTTGGAATTCTTTGGCTTCTTTCACGAACTGAGCTGCCGGACGGGTGTGCAGGCCGTTTTCAGCAGTAATAACAACAGACTTCTCGTACATGGTTTCACCCCATATTATTGATATTTTTTAGTGAGCTGGTCGCTTTTCAGACAACCTGACCCACCGTGTCAGTATGGATATGTTGTAAAGTAACGAAAGCAGACCCGCAATGGTTTAATCCAGGTCAATTTTCTGTGCAGTATTTCGGTGTCTTGGTCGGGATTTTTCCGTTATTGGGCTACAAGCCGCATCAGGACTGGCCTGAAATTATTTTATAACGAAAAATAACACTTTGTTACTTTGTGATACCTGACCATCAGACACCGCGTGACGCCGCACAGGATATGAGATTTATCACAGAATGTCTGCTTTTTTTCTCGCTCCGGAGCTTGTTATTTTACCCCAAAAAATAAGGGCCCGAGTGGCGCTGGGCGATGCAGAGTCTAGTCCATAAAAAAACGGCGCTCCTGGGAGCGCCGTCTGGTCAATGCAATCTTGTTGTTTACTGCTGCAATTCCTGTTCGCTGAATACGCCGGCAAACAGGGCGCTGGAGAGGTAGCGCTCCGCGGCGCTCGGCAGGATGACGACAATCGTTTTTCCTTCAAACTCCGGCAGCTCGGCCAGACGGCTGGCAGCCACCACAGCAGCACCGGAGCTGATACCTGCCAGGATCCCCTCCTCCTCCATCAGGCGGCGAGCCATCTCGATAGCTTCGTCACTGGTCACCTGCTCGACACGGTCAATCAGGGAGAGGTCGAGGTTGCCCGGAATAAAGCCGGCACCAATACCCTGGATCTTGTGGGGGCCCGGTTTGATCTCTTCACCGGCCAGCTTCTGGCTGATGACCGGCGACTCGGCAGGCTCAACGGCGACAGAGACCACCGCCTTGCCCTGAGTCTTCTTCAGGTAGCGGGAGACGCCGGTAATGGTGCCACCGGTACCAACCCCGGCCACGAACACATCCACCTCACCGTCAGTGGCATCCCAAATCTCGGGGCCGGTGGTCTTTTCGTGGATCTCCGGGTTGGCCGGGTTTTCAAACTGTTGCAACAGCACATACTTGCCCGGCTCGGACTCGAGGATCTCGTTGGCCTTGGCAATGGCCCCTTTCATGCCGAGCGGCCCTTCGGTCAGCACCAGATTGGCACCGAGTGCCTTGAGCAGCTTGCGGCGCTCCAGACTCATGGTGGCCGGCATGGTCAGGGTAATGGGATAGCCGCGAGCAGCCGCGACAAAGGCCAGAGCAATACCCGTGTTGCCGCTGGTGGGCTCGATGATCTCCTTACCCTTGGTCAGGATGCCGCGCTTCTCGGCATCCCAGATCAGGTTGGCACCGATACGGCACTTGACGCTGAAGCTGGGGTTGCGGCTCTCAATCTTGGCCAGCACGCGGCCTTTGGTAACACGGTTGAGACGAACCAGCGGGGTGTGACCGATAGTCTGGCTATTGTCCTCAAAAATTTTGCTCATGGTGCTATCCCTGTGTTTGTTACGACGATGAAACAAGATTACCCTGTGGTTTCTGAATGAGAAGTGACTATTCGTTATAACCATATGGTATTACAACATATAGAGCTTATTCTCTCTGGCCCCTGACTCCGGGAGCCAATCGTCAAAGGAACCGACGTTATGGGATTTTCAGGAAGCAGCCAGTATCTCGCCTCCGATGCATTGAAGATGGCGGTCAATGCCGCCATCACCCTCGAAAAACCGCTGCTGATCAAAGGGGAGCCGGGCACCGGCAAGACGGTGCTGGCGGAAGCGGTCGCCGACCATCTCGGCACCAATCTCATTGCCTGGCATATCAAGTCCACCACCAAGGCCCAGCAGGGACTCTACGAATATGATGCTGTTGCCCGGCTGCGCGACTCCCAGCTCGGCGACCCCAGAGTGGCCGATATCAGCCACTACATTCGCCAGGGCAAGCTTTGGCAGGCCTTCAGCGCCGAGCAGCGACCGGTGCTGCTGATCGACGAGATCGACAAGGCCGACATCGAATTCCCCAATGATCTGCTGCTGGAGCTGGATCGGATGGAGTTCGACGTCTATGAGACCGGCGAGCGAGTCAGGGCGCGCCAGCGGCCGGTGGTCATCATCACCTCCAACAACGAAAAAGAGCTGCCGGATGCCTTCCTGCGCCGCTGTTTCTTCCACTACATCCGCTTCCCCGACAAGGCCGAGATGCAGGCCATCGTCAAACTCCACTACCCCGACCTCAAGGAGAGCCTGCTTGGCGAGGCGATGGATCTCTTCTTCGAGCTGCGCGAGGTAGAGGGGCTGCGCAAGAAGCCCTCCACCTCGGAGCTGCTGGACTGGATCCGCCTGCTCCTGGCCGACGATATCGCCCCCGAGGCGATGCGCGCCCGCGAGCCCGGCAAGCTGGTGCCCGCGCTATATGGCGCTCTGCTCAAGACCGAGCAGGATCTGCATCTATTCGAGAAGCTCGCCTTTCTGGCCCGGCGCGGCAGCTGACTCATGCTGATCGACTTTTTTACCCATCTGCGCCGCCACAAGCTCCCCTGCAGCCTGCGCGAACTGCTGGACTTGCACGCTGCACTGGCTGCCCGGTTGGTCACCATCGATATGGACGAGTTCTACCAACTCTCCCGCTGCCTGCTGGTAAAAGACGAGGCTCACTACGATCGCTTCGATCGCGCCTTCGCCGAATACTACGAGGGGCTGGAAGCCATTCCCCTGCTGCCGGAGAGCCTGCCCGAGGAGTGGCTGCGCAAGGAGTTCGAACGGCTGTTGAGCCCAGAGGAGAAGGCGTTGCTCAAATCCCTCGGCGGACTCGACAAACTGCTGGAGACCCTCAACCAGCGGTTAAGTGAGCAGAAAGAGCGCCACGCCGGTGGCAACAAGTGGGTGGGGACCGGTGGCAGCAGCCCGTTTGGCCACGGCGGTTTTCACCCCGAGGGTGTGCGCATGGGGGGAGAGGGGCAGCACGGCAAGGCGGCCAAGGTGTGGGAGGCCAGACATTATCGCAACTTCAGCGACGACTCGCCGCTCGGCCAGCGCGCCATTCAGCTCGCACTGCGCAAACTCAGGCGTTGGGTGCGCAAAGGCAATCCCGACGAGCTGGATCTCGACGACACCATAAAAACTTCGGCCCGCCAGGGCTGGCTCGATGTGAAGCTGCGGCCCGAGCGCCACAACGGGGTGAAGCTGTTGGTTTTCTTCGATGTGGGAGGCTCCATGGATGCCCACGTGGCCGAGGTACAACGCCTCTTCTCCGCGTTGCGCCACGAGTTCAAGCATCTGGAGTACTTCTATTTTCACAACTGCCTCTACGACTTCGTCTGGAAGGATAACGCCCGCCGCTTTGAGGAGCGGTTCGATACCCTGCGCCTGCTGCGCACCTATGGCAGCGACTACCGGGTAATCCTGGTGGGGGATGCCACCATGGGCCCCTACGAGATCACCTGGCCGGGCGGCAGTGTCGAGCAGTGGAACGAGGAGTCGGGTCAGGTGTGGCTCACCCGCCTGCAGCAGCACTTTCCCAAACTGGTGTGGATCAACCCCACCCCGCGCCGGGAGTGGCTCTGGCACCCCTCCATCAAGCTGATGAATGATGTGGTTGGCGGACGGATGCATCCGCTGACTCTGGCGGGTCTCGCTGCGGCGATCGACCAGCTCTAACCCTCTCTACCCTATAAACCGACAAGCCGGGAACGCACCCGGCGAGGAGCAAAGATGACCTCTATCGTGATCAGTGGCTCAGGCCTATATACCCCACCCTTTGCCGTCAGCAATGAAGAGCTGGTGGCCGCCTTCAACCAGTATGTGGATCTCTACAACGAGGAGAACGCCTCCGCCATCGACGCCGGCCAGCTCCCTGCCAAGCAGCACTCCAGCTGCGAGTTCATCGAGAAGGCCTCCGGCATCAAGAGCCGTTATCTGGTGAGCCGCGAGGGAGTGCTCAACCCCGACATCATGCAGCCGCTGCTGGCGGAGCGGCCCGATGAGATGCCCTCCATCATGGTGGAGATGGCGGTGGCCGCCGCCGAGCAGGCGCTGATCGCCGCCGGCCGCGAACCGGGAGAGATCGATCTGGTCATCGTCGCCGCCTCCAACATGCCACGCCCCTATCCAGCGCTGGCCATCGAGCTGCAGCACTATCTGGGGGCGAGCGGCATGGCCTTTGACATGAACGTGGCCTGCTCGTCTGCCACCTTCGGTATCAAAACAGCCGCCGACATGCTGGCGGCAGGCAGCGCCAAACTGGCGCTGGTGGTCAATCCGGAGATCTGTTCGGGGCACCTCAATTTTCGCGATCGGGATAGCCACTTTATCTTCGGTGATGCCTGCACCGCGGTGCTGCTGGAGCGGGAGGCCGATTGCAAGGTGGCCAATCCGTGGCAACTGGTAGCCAGCAAGCTGGTGACCCGGTACTCCAACAACATCCGCAACAACTTCGGCTTTTTGAACCGGCTGAGCCCGCGTACCCGCTACGGCGACGACAAGCTGTTTCGCCAGCAGGGGCGCAAGGTGTTCAAGGAGGTGTTGCCGCTGGTGTGCGACCAGATTGCCGGCCAGCTCGACGAGCAGGGCTGGCCCGCCGAGAGCCTTAACCGGCTCTGGCTCCATCAGGCCAACCTCACCATGAACCAGTTCATCGGCCGCAAGCTGCTGGGCCACGATGCCAGCCAGCAGGAGGCGCCGGTCATTCTCGACAGCTATGGCAATACCAGCTCGGCGGGTTCCATCATCGCGTTTCATCTGTACAATCGCGACCTTCCTGCGGGGGCGCGCGGCGTTCTCTGCTCGTTTGGCGCCGGCTACTCCATCGGTAGTCTGCTGCTGCAACGGTGCTGAGGATGGTGCGCCTGTCGCGGCGGCCATAACAACAAAAATGCTGTTCAGGTGAAATCATGATGAGAATCTCGGGGCGCTGCGTCCTGCACTACGGGGTAACCCTGTCACTCTTTTGTCTCTATGGCTGGCAGGTCTGCCCGTTTCTTGAGAGCCTCACCCTGCCCCAACTGCTGGGGCCGACGCTGGTGACGTTCGCCATCATGTTCGCCGTGCGCAACCGGCTGCTCTCAAGGTGGCCCCTGCCGCGTAACGGGCTGGACGGGTTCGGACTGGAGGTAGGTTTCTACCTGCTGGGAGCACTGCTGCTCTCGGGCTACAACGCTCTGGCCCACGACTTTCCGCTGGAGAGTCACCTCAAGGTATTGCTGGGGATGACCACCCTCGGCTTTCTGGTGGCGGCCGACCTGACTCTGGAGCGGGATTGGCATCGGGCCAGAGCACGGCAAGCCGAGCAGAGCCTGGCACTGAGCCATCCGCTGGCCATGCCGCTGCCACGCAAGTTCACCCTCTTTACCCTGGCAACCCTCACCTTATTGGGGTGCGTATTCTTCTTGCTGTTCAACAAGGATCTGGAGTGGCTGGTGACGGTGGAGCGCAGTCTGCCGAGGGTCGATGCCCAGCACTACATCCTGTGGGAGATCGCCTTCGTGATGACGGTGACCTTCAGCTATCTCGCCCTCATCATTCACGGCTACGGCCGCAACCTTGGCCTCTCCCTACGCCACCAGACCAGCACCATGGCCAGAGTGCAATGCGGTGACTTCGATGCCCGGGTGCCGGTCACCCGGGATGACGAGTTTGGCCTGATTGCCGCCAGCACCAATCAGATGATCGGCGAGCTGAAATCGCGCAGCGACGAGCTAAACCTGACCCGCGACGTGGCTATCCTCGGCCTCGCCTCGCTGGCGGAGACCCGGGACAACGAGACCGGCGCCCATATCATCCGTACCCAGCACTACGTCAAGGCGCTGGCGGAGTATCTGAGCTTCAGCGACTGGGATCGCTATCCACTGGATGACGCCACTATCGATCTTTTGTTCAAATCAGCCCCGCTGCACGATGTCGGCAAGGTGGGCATTCCCGACGCCATCCTGCTCAAGCCGGGCAAGCTGACCGATGAGGAGTTCGCCATCATGAAGCGCCACCCGCAGATCGGTGCTGATGCGCTGGCGAGCGCCGAGGCGCAGCTGGGCTCCAACTCCTTCCTGCGGCTGGCGCGGGAGATATCCCTCACCCACCACGAGAAGTGGGATGGCAGCGGCTATCCGGCAGGGCTGGCGGGTGAGGCTATTCCCCTCTCCGGGCGGCTGATGGCGGTGGCGGATGTCTACGATGCCCTCATCTCGAAACGGGTCTACAAACCCGCCTTCAGCCATGAGGAAGCGAAGGAGATCATTGTGAAAGGAAGCGGCAGTCACTTCGACCCGAATATAGTCAAGGCGTTTCTCGCCTGCGAGGCGCAGTTCAAGGAGATAGCGGCCAAATTTAAGGACCATCGCTGAGTCGGCAAACCCGTTAACGAACCGACAGGTGAAAACTTCGCCTCCCCAAGCTGTTGACAATAAACTTATTTTTGCAAATCACCGCTATTTTTTGACCGTTTGAGCGGCACAATCCCGACTCTGGATCACAAGATGAAGGGAAAGTGCCGTCATTTGTCTCTTGTCCACTCGGATAGCTTCCAATGAATGCGAGGTTTGCTATCATCCGGAAATATTTTTTACCTGTAACTGGTCACAAAAGAATCCCTCATGTACACACAGTTCTTTGGCCTCTCGGAACACCCGTTCTCCATCTCGCCCAATCCCAAATATCTCTATATGAGCGAGCGGCACGGGGAGGCTCTGGCCCATCTCAGCTATGGATTGCAGGATGGCGGCGGCTTTGTGCTACTGACCGGCGAAGTAGGCACCGGCAAGACCACCGTCTCCCGCTGCCTGCTGCAACAGCTGCCCACCGAGACCGAGATCGCCTATATCCTCAATCCCTCGCTGACCGAGCGGGATCTGCTGGCGGCCATCTGTGACGAGTTTCAGCTTGCCTACCCGACCGAGGCGGGGATCAAGCTGCTGTTCGACCTTATTCGCGACCACCTGCTGGCCAATCTGGTGGCAGGCAAGCGCAGCGTGGTGCTGGTGGATGAGGCCCAGCATCTGCTGCCAGAGGTGCTGGAGCAGCTGCGCCTGCTGACCAACCTCGAAACCGACGAGAAGAAGCTGCTACAGGTGGTGCTGATCGGTCAGCCAGAGCTGCAGCAGATGTTGCGCCAGCCCCTGCTGCGCCAGCTGGCCCAGCGCATTACCGCTCGCTACCACCTGCTGCCCCTGGTTGCCAGCGATGTCGATGCCTATGTTCGCTTCCGGCTGCAGGTCGCCGGCTGCGTGCAGCCCATTTTTACCCCCAGGGCAATCCAGACCCTCCACCGCCTGAGCGGTGGCATCCCCCGTCTTATCAACCTCATCTGCGACCGCGCCCTGATCGCCGCCTTTGCCCGTGGCAGCTACAAAATTGTCCATGGCGACATCAGTCAGGCCGCCTTTGAGGTGAGCGGGATCCGCGACGAGGGGAGCTGGCTCTCCGGCCTTGCGGTCGCGCTGGCTGGCGCCCTGCTGGTGGCGGCTGGCTGGTGGGGCTGGCAGTTCTTCGGCGTCTTCCCCACCCGCCCGGTGGTCAAGGTCGAGGTACCGGTTACCGTCGATGAGACTGCCGAGCAGCAGGAGCAGCTTACCGAGGCGATCAATCAGGCGCTCGACCCCGAGGGCGCAATGCAGAATCTCTACCGGGTCTGGGGCTACGAGCCCGAGCTGGAGGATGCCACCTGCGACAACGCCCCCCGCGCCGGCCTGCGCTGTCAGGAGGGGGAAGCGAGCCTCGACGAGCTGCGTAATCTGCAATACCCCGCCATGGTCAGCCTTACCGACGAGACGGGCGGCATCTACTACGCCACCCTGGTCACTCTCGGCCCCAAGCAGGCACGCCTGATGATCGGCAACCAGAGCTGGCAGGTTGAGAGACAGTGGCTCAGCGACAACTGGGGCGGCAGTTACACCCTGCTCTGGCGCATGCCCAAGGGGGGCGCCAGCCTGATCGGCAACAATGCGGGGCAGGCCCAGATCCAGTGGCTCGACAATGCCCTGAGCCGCGCGCTGCAACAGCCCGAGCGCAAGGTGCGCCGCTTCGATGGCGAGCTCAAGAACAAACTGCTGCAGTTCCAGCGGGATCAGGGGCTCAACCCTGACGGCATCGCCGGCAGCAATACCCTGCTCCGTCTCAACGCTCTCTCCGGTGAACCCATGCCCAGACTGGAGGAGGCCTCCTGATGTCTACCCTGCTCAAGGCGCTGCACCGTGCACAGCAACCGCAGCCACAAACCTGTATCCCCGCCATGGGGCTTGCCATGCCCCGCGAAGAGGCGCGGACATCCCGCCGCCTCGTCTGGCTGCTCGCTCCGCTCGCCCTGCTGCTAGGTGCTGGCGCCAACTATGGCTGGCACCTGATCCATCTGCGCCCCATCGAGGAGAAAGTCGAGGTGAAAGAGGTGGTCACCCCGCCCTTCGTGCGAGTGGAGCCCAAGGCGATGGTGACACGGCCGCTGCCGCCTCCCCTGCCGGAGCCGGTGGTGCAGCAGCCCAAGGTTGCAGTCGCCACCAGTAACCCGGCCGCCAGTCGACCTACCCTGGCCGAACAGCTGATGCGCGCCCTCAACGAAACACCGCTGCAACAGGAGTCGGGTACAGTGCCCCAGAGCGTGCAGCCGGCCCAGCTTATGCCGCTTAATGCCGCGCCGCTTTCGATCCGCCAGCAGGTGCCTGCATTCAGCTATGGCTCCCATGTGTTCTCATCCAACCCTGCCAAACGGGCGGTGGTGCTCAATGGCCGTGAATACCGGGAGGGGAGCGAGATTGCCCCCGGAGTGCGCCTCGCTACCATCGCTCAGGAGTACATGGTGCTGGATGTGGGTGGCCAGAGTGTCACCCTCAAGGCGCTGCAGGATTGGCAGGGGTAAGCGCGTCATGGCGACGGATTGCCTGACCCCAATCGATGCAGAGAGCTTCCCCAAAGCCTCTGATTCACGGCTCGTAGCCCATTTCATGCAATGGCGAAATTGGTGTTTTTATCACCACAGCTGCCTGCCGGCTGTGATGAATTATCCAATTTTGCCCATTGGCGGTTTCAGAAAGTTGTATCCATACGAACAGCCGTACACAATAACCAGCCGCACCAGAACACATGAAACATGTTGATTTATATGAGCCGACTATCCAGGGATGAGATATTGACCAAGCTGCAGGCCCAGTGCCGGCAGCTGCCCATGGCCCGCATTACTCAGGCGCTCTTCCTGATATTGCTGATCCTGCTAGCCCAGCAGTGTGCCAATCTCACCTGGCGTCTGGTCACACTTGCCACACCTCTGGCCAACGAACCCTGGCAACCCTCCATGATTGCAACTGTCGGTCAAAGTGCCCCCCGCCTTGAACTGGGTGAAGTGAGCAGTCTCTCCCTGTTTGGCAAGGCCATAGCCAAGGCGCAGCAGAGCAAGGAGGTCGCCGCCAACGCACCGCGAACCCAGCTCAATGCCCAGCTCAACGGCGTGCTGGCAAGCTCCGATCCGGCCAAATCGATCGCCATCATCGCCATGTCGGGGATCCAGAACTCCTACAGCGTGGGGGATCTCATCGACGGCACCCAGGCTCGGATCCGTCAGGTCTACCCCGACCGGGTCATCATAGAGCGCGATGGCCGCGACGAGACCCTGATGCTCGATGGCGAAGAGTACGGCAAACCCCTGCCCCAACAAGGCGGGAGCGCGCAGCTCTCTTCCGTGCGCAGCGAGCTGATGAGCGATCCCGGCAAGATCACCGATTACCTCACTATTTCACCGGTTCAGGTGGATGGCCGCCTGGCTGGCTATCGCCTCAATCCGGGCAACAATCCGGAACTCTTCAACCAGAGCGGGCTGCAGGCCAATGATCTGGCCCTCAGCATCAACGGCCTGGATCTGCGTGACAACATGCAGGCCATGCAGGCGATGCAGCAGCTGGCTGGCGCAACCGAATTGACAGTGACCGTCGAGCGACAGGGTGAACAGTTCGATGTCTATGTTCGCTTGTCAGAATAATGATTTTGGAGTCGTACCAAGAATGACCAATAAAGGGAAAGGCTGGCGTCTGGCCACCATAGCGGCGGCACTGATGATGGCAGGATCAGCCTGGGCCACCGAGTATTCGGCCAGCTTCAAGAACGCCGATATCGAAGAGTTCATCAACACGGTGGGCAAGAACCTCAACAAGACCATCATCATCGAGCCCTCGGTGCGCGGCAAGATCAACGTCCGCAGCTACGACCTGCTCAACGAGGAGCAGTACTACCAGTTCTTCCTGAGCGTGCTCGACGTCTACGGTTTTGCCGTGGTGCCGATGGATAACGGCGTGCTCAAGGTATTGCGCTCGCGCGATGCCAAGACCTCCGCCATTCCGGTGGTGGATGGCAGCAATCCGGGCATGGGCGACGAGATGGTGACCCGGGTAGTACCGGTGCGCAACGTCTCGGTGCGCGAACTGGCCCCCCTGCTGCGTCAGCTCAACGATAACGCCGGCGGTGGCAACGTAGTGCACTACGAGCCCTCCAACGTGCTGCTCATCACCGGCCGCGCCGCCGTGGTAAACCGGCTGGTGGAAGTGGTCAACCGGGTCGACCGCGCTGGCGATCAGGATGTGGACATCATCAAGCTCAAGTTCGCCTCAGCGGGTGAAATCGTGCGGCTGGTGACCAATCTCAACAAGGATAATAACCCGCAAGGGGGCACCACCAGCCTGCTGTTGGCCCCCAAGGTGGTCGCCGACGAGCGCACCAACTCGGTGGTGGTCAGTGGTGAACCGAAAGCGCGCGCCCGCATCATCCAGATGGTACGCCAGCTCGACCGCGACCTGCAGAGCCAGGGCAATACCCGGGTCTTCTACCTCAAATATGGCAAGGCCAAGGACATGGTCGATGTGCTCAAGGGGGTCAGCTCCAGCATCGAAGCGGACAAGAAGGGGGGCGGCAACGCCGCCATGGGCGGTGGAGCCAGTATCGGCGGTGGCAAGCTGGCCATCTCTGCCGACGAGACTACCAACGCGTTGGTCATCACCGCCCAGCCCGATGTGATGGCAGAACTTGAACAGGTCATCGCCAAGCTCGATATTCGCCGCGCCCAGGTGCTGGTAGAGGCAATCATCGTCGAGATGCAGGATAGTGATGGCCTTAATCTCGGCGTCCAATGGAATCATGCTGACTATGGCTCGATCCAGTTCCCCGATACTGGCGTCCCCATTACCGCAAAAGTGGCGGCAGACAAGCTCAATAAAAATGGCAACCCCGAGCCGATCACCAAGCTGATGTCCTCGGTAAACGGCATGGCCGCCGGTTTCTATCACGGCGACTGGAGCATGCTGGCTACGGCCATCGCCTCCAATACCAAGAACGATATTCTCTCGACCCCGAGCATTGTCACCATGGACAACAAGGAGGCGTCGTTCAATGTGGGTAAAGAGGTGCCAACCCCGACAGGTAGCCAGAGCTCGACCAGTACCGACAGCATCTTCAACACCATCGAATACAAAACGGTCGGTACCAAGCTGACGGTCACTCCCCAGATCAACGAAGGGGATTCGGTGCTGCTCACCATCGAGCAGGAGGTCTCCAGCGTCGCCAAGCAGGCCGATGGCACCGCCGGACTGGGCCCGACCTTCGATACCCGTACCGTAAAAAACGCAGTCCTGATCAAGAGCGGCGAGACCGTGGTGCTGGGTGGTCTGATGGATGAACAGACCAAGGAAGAGGTCTCCAAGGTACCGCTGCTCGGCGATATCCCCGGGCTGGGTTACCTGTTCCGTTATACCTCCAACAGCACCTCGAAACGCAACCTGATGGTCTTTATCCGGCCAACCATCTTGCGCGATGCCAACGTCTACTCCGGTATCTCCAGCAACAAGTACTCCTTGTTCCGTGCCGAACAGCTAGATGCGGCCGCTCAGGAGGGCTATCTCACCTCGCCCAAGCGTCAGGTACTGCCGGCTTATGGCCAGGATGTGATGGTGTCGCCTGAACTGCAAAAACAGCTGGAGCAGGTGAAGGTTCGCCAGCAGAGCGCGGTAGAAAGCACCACTCCCTTTGTGCAGAGCCGCCCCTGATGAGTGCCTATCATCTCGACGGGAGCAGCCTGCCTCCCCCGCTGCCCGAGCTCCCCTTTGCGTTTGCCCGCAACTTCGGGGTGATCCTCAGCGAACGTGACGGCGCACCTGTGCTGCAGTGCCGTACCGGCGTTACCCCACAGACCCTGCTGGAAGTTCGCCGGGTGGCGGGCTGTGCCTTTGCGGTGGAGCAACTCGACAACGACGCCTTCGAAGAGCTGCTGATGGCCCACTATCAGCGTGACTCCTCCGAGGCGCGCCAGCTGATGGAAGATCTCGGCAACGAGATGGACTTTTTTGCGCTGGCCGAAGAGCTGCCCCAGAGCGAAGACCTGCTGGATGCCGATGACGATGCCCCCATCATTCGCCTCATCAACGCCATGTTGAGCGAGGCGATCAAGGAGGAGGCTTCCGATATCCATATCGAGACCTTCGAGCGGGCGCTGGTGATCCGGTTTCGCATCGATGGGGTGCTGCGGGAGATCCTGCGTCCCCATCGCAAGCTGGCCTCGCTCCTGGTCTCGCGGATCAAAGTCATGTCGCGGATGGATATCGCCGAGAAGCGGGTGCCACAGGATGGCCGCATCTCGTTGCGCATCGGCGGTCGCGCCGTCGATGTGCGGGTCTCCACCATGCCTTCCAGCTACGGCGAGCGGGTGGTACTGCGTCTGCTCGACAAGAACACCATTCGCCTCGAGCTCAAGCAGCTCGGCATGACGGCGCGCAACCGCAGCATCATCAGCGAGCTTATCCGCAAGCCCCACGGCATCATTCTGGTCACCGGCCCGACCGGTTCCGGTAAATCCACCACCCTCTATGCGGCGCTCTCCGAGATCAACTCGCGGGATCGCAACATTTTGACGGTGGAAGATCCCATCGAATATGACCTCGAAGGGGTGGGCCAGACCCAGGTCAACAGCAAGGTGGACATGACCTTCGCCCGCGGCCTGCGCGCCATTTTGCGTCAAGACCCGGATGTGGTGATGGTGGGGGAAATCCGTGACCTCGAGACCGCCCAGATCGCGGTGCAGGCATCGCTCACCGGTCATCTGGTGATGTCGACCCTGCACACCAACACCGCCATCGGCGCCATCACCCGGATGCGGGACATGGGGATCGAGCCCTTCCTGCTCTCCTCCTCCCTGCTGGCGGTACTGGCCCAGCGGCTGGTGCGCACCCTCTGCCCCGATTGCCGCGCCTCGCGTCCGGCCACCGAGCAGGAGCGCCTCTCCATGGGGATCAAACTGGAGCCGGATCAGCATATCTGGCATGCGGTGGGCTGCGAGCAGTGCAACCACACCGGTTATCGCGGTCGAACCGGCATCCATGAGCTGGTGGTGGTCGATGAGGCGGTTCGCGAGGCGATCCACGGCGCCAGCGGCGAGATGGCCATCGAGCGGTTGATCCGCGGCCACACCCCCAGTATTCGCCGCGACGGTATCGACAAGGTCCTCAAGGGGCAGACCAGCCTCGAAGAGGTGCTGCGCGTGACCCGGGAAGATTGAGATGGCGGCATTCGAATACAAAGCCCTCGACGGCAAGGGGCGCAGCAAGAGCGGCGTGATGGAGGGGGATTCGGCCCGTCAGGTGCGCCAACTGCTGCGCGAGCAGGGGCTCACCCCGCTCGAGGTGAACGAGACCACCGAGAAGGCGAAACGGGAGGCGACCCGCTTCGCCCTGTTTCGTCGTGGCGCCTCCACAGCCGAGCTGGCCCTGATCACCCGTCAGCTGGCGACTCTGGTAGGCGCCGGTCTCACCATTGAAGAGGCGCTCAAGGCGGTGGCCGAACAGTGCGAGAAAGCCCACCTGCGCAGTCTGGTCGCCACCGTGCGCAGCAAGGTGGTGGAAGGGTATTCGCTGGCCGACTCGCTGGGGGCCTTCCCCCATGTGTTCGACCAGCTGTTTCGCTCCATGGTGGCGGCCGGTGAAAAGTCGGGTCATCTGGAGAAGGTGCTCAACCGCCTCGCCGATTACACCGAACAGCGCCAGCATATGCGTACCAAGCTGCTGCAGGCGATGATCTACCCCATCGTGCTCACCTGCGTCGCCATCGGGGTTATCTCAATCCTGCTTACCGCCGTGGTGCCCAAGGTGGTGGCCCAGTTTGAGCACATGGGCCAGCAGCTACCGGGCACCACCCGTTTTCTCATCGGTACCAGCGAGCTGATGCAGGCCTATGGCCTCTGGTTCCTGCTGCTGCTCTTTATCGCCAGCTTTGTCTGGCGCTGGTGGCTCACCGACGAGAAGCGCCGCCGGCGCTGGCATCAGGTGCTGCTCGGCCTGCCGGTGATTGGCCGGGTCAGCCGCGGTCTCAACACCGCCCGCTTCGCCCGTACTTTAAGCATCCTCAACGCCAGCGCGGTGCCGCTGCTGGAGGGGATGAAGATCGCCGGTGAAGTGCTCTCCAACGACTTTGCCAGAATGCGCATTCTCGAGGCCGCCGAACGGGTGCGCGAGGGGACCAGTCTGCGCAAGTCGCTGACCGAGACCAAGATTTTCCCGCCCATGATGCTGCACATGATCGCCTCCGGCGAACAGAGCGGCGAGCTCGACAGCATGCTGGAGCGGGCGGCAGACAACCAGGATCGGGAGTTTGAATCCCAGGTCAATATTGCCCTCGGGGTGTTCGAACCCATGCTGGTGGTCTCCATGGCCGGGGTGGTGCTGTTTATTGTGATGTCGATCCTGCAGCCGATCCTCGAGCTCAACAACATGGTGAATATGTAAGTTTCCGGCGTTCGGCGACCCGTTGGCGGCCCGTCGAATCCACCCAGTAATCACTCTCTGATGGGCCATCCCATCTCATTCGTTACGGAGCAACTCATGAACAAACGTCGTCAATCCGGTTTTACCCTGCTGGAAGTTATGGTGGTCATCGTGATCCTCGGCATTCTGGCCAGTCTGGTGGTGCCCAACCTGATGGGCAACAAGGAGAAAGCTGACCAGCAGAAAGCGGTCTCCGATATCGTGGCGCTGGAAAATGCCCTCGACATGTACAAGCTGGACAACAATCGCTACCCGACCACCGAGCAGGGTCTGGAAGCACTGGTGACCAAACCCTCCATCGACCCGGCGCCGCGCAGCTACCGCGATGGCGGCTACATCAAGCGTCTGCCGCAAGATCCCTGGGGCAACCAGTATCAGCTGCTGAGCCCGGGCCAGTACGGCAAGATCGACATCTTCTCCATGGGTCAGGATGGCGAAGCCGGTACCGATGACGACATCGGCAACTGGAACCTGAAGGATTTCCAATAAGTGATTAGCCGCCGCGTGCACTCTGCTTTGCTGGAGCAGTCCGAATGAGGGCTGCACCATCTGCCCGTCGCCAATCCGGCTTTACCCTGCTGGAAGTGTTGCTGGTCGCCATGCTGATGGGGCTGGTGGCCACCGCCGTCACCCTCAGTATGGGTGGCGCAAAAGGTGACAGGGAGCTCGACAAGCAGGCGCGCCGCCTGATTGCAACCCTGCAGCTGGCGCAGGAGTACGCGGTGATGGATGGCCGGTTGGTGGGCATTCGCATCGAGGAGAATGGCTGGCAGTTTATGCAGCGCCAGGCAAAGGATCGCAAGTGGCTGGCCCTGACCGGTGACAAGCAGCTGGGTCAGGTGCAACTACCGGAGAACATGGCGCTGACCCTGGAGCTGGAGGGATTTGGCTGGCAACCCGATCCCGATGAAGAGCGCGAAAAAAAGCGGGATGACAAGGAGCGCACCCCGCAGCTCCTTATCTTCCCCGGTGGCGAGCTGACTCCCTTTACCCTCACCTTCAGCCAGCAGGATGACGAGGTGCGCTACACCCGCATCGTCAAGGGGGACGAGTTCGGCCGCCTGACCCTGCTCACCGGCGATGAGGATGAAGAGGTGAGCGAATGAACGCCCGAGGCATGACACTACTCGAAGTCATGGTGGCGCTGGCCGTCTTTGCCATTGCGGGTCTCGCGGTGATGAAGACCGCCAGCGAGCACCTCTCGGCCCTCAACTATCTGGAAGAGAAGACCCTCGCTACCTGGGTGGTGGAGAACCAGCTGGTGCAGCAGAAGCTCGAGAACAAGTGGCCCGGCGACAGCTGGGTAGAAGGGGATGAGCAGATGGCCGGGCAGACCTGGTACTGGCGCTATCGCGGCGTCGCGACCAGCGACAGCAACTTCAAGGCGCTTGAGATGGAAGTGCGCACCGAGGCCAAGGCCGAGAACCCGATCGCCATGATGCGGACCTATATCAACCGATGATCCCGAGCAACACCCGCCCTTCCCGTCACCGTGGTTTTACCCTGCTTGAGATGCTGGTGGCCATCGCCATCTTCGCCACCCTCAGCATGGGTGCCTATCAGGTGCTGCAAGGGGTGCTCACCAGCGACGAGGTAGCCAAGCGCAAGGAGGCCCGCCTCTCCGAGTTGCAGCTCGCCTTCACCCTGCTGGAGCGGGATGTCACCCAGATGGTGCCGCGCAGCGGCCGCATCGAGGGAGAGAACAACAAGGTGCTGCTGGCCGCTTCCCGTTTTGGCCAGCAGAGCGATGACTGGGGCATGGCCTTTATGCGCAGCGGCTGGCTCAACCCGGACGGCATGCTGCCCCGCTCTCATCTGCAGCGGGTCGGCTGGCGACTCAAGGATCAGAAGCTGGAACGTCTCAGCTACCTCTATCCGGATCCGGTGATCGGCACCGAGCCTCGCACCCAGCCGCTTCTGACCGGCGTCACCGCGTTTCGCCTCTACTTCTACGACAAGGGGAGCTGGAAGGAAGAGTGGACCCAGCGCAGCGTGCTCCCCTACGGGCTCGCGGTCGAGCTGGATCTGGAAGATTACGGCACCATTCGCCGGCAATTTCTGATTGGCGCCGGCGGCCAGCGCGCCGAAGAGAACAGCCAGAGCGGCAATCCCAATCCGGGCGGCGACAGCAATAACGGCAACAACGGCGGCAACGGCGGCAACGGCAATAACAGTGGTAACAACAGCAATGGCGGCAACCAGAACGGGGGGAGCGCCAATGCGAACTAACCCTGTACGCCCCGGCCGCCAGAGCGGTATGGCCCTGCTGGTGGTGCTGCTGATCCTCTCGGTGATGGTGATCATCGCCAGCAACATGAGCGGCCGCCTGCAGCTGGAGCTGCGCCGCACCAGCAATGTCACCGCCGGCAAGCAAGCCTGGTGGTATGCCCTCTCGGCGGAGGCGCTGGTGAGCAAGGTGCTGGCACAGGATTTCAAGGATGACCCCGAGGTGGTGAGCCTCGGCCAGAAGTGGGCCAGCAAGAACACGGTGTTTCCGGTCGATGATGGCCAGCTCAAGGGCGAGGTGACCGACCTGCAATCCTGCTTCAACCTCAACAGCCTGAGCGTACCCAATCAGGCGGGCAACAACGGGGAAGAGCTGGAGCAGCAACCCTATCCGGTGCAGGTGTTTCGCGCCCTGCTCAAGGAGCTGGCGATGGATGATTACGAGGCGGCCCAGCTCACCGACGCCATTCGCGACTGGACGGACAAGGATACGGTGCTGGTCTCCAGCCTCGGCGCCGAGGATGCCTACTACGAGGGGCTCAAGCCTCCCTACCTCACCGCCAACCAGTGGATGCTGGGCAAGGATGAGCTGCGGGCGGTGCGCGGCGTAACGGCCAGGGTCTATGCCAAACTGGCCCCCTATGTCTGCACGCTGCCAAGCGACAAGCTGAAGATCAATATCAACACCCTGCTGCCGGAACGCCCCGAGCTGCTGGCTGCGCTCTATCTGGGCAAGATTGGCAGCGATGACGCCAAGCGGGTACTGACCGAGCGGCCAAAAAAGGGGTGGAAAGATAGCAAGCAGATGACAGATCAGCTGCCCGTACCTCTTGAAACCGTCAAGGGGCTCAAGGAGGCGCTGGTGGTCAAGAGCGACTTTTTCGAGGCCCGCGTGGTCGCCGAAATAGGCGACAGTCGTGCCTGGCTGGAAAGCATCTTCCAACGGGGCAAGGACAACAAGCTGGTCATGCTGCGCCGCCTCAACAGTGGCGCCGAATAAACAAGCGCTGGCGGGAGCGACTCCCGGCAGGGCAAACATTGGATGCAGCCTGCGGGCTGCGCACCGGTTGCGTCGGTCTGGCCCGTACGAACCGGTATCGCTGGAGAGAGATGCGTGAGCGAGAGTCTGGTCATCCGTCTGGGGACCACCAAACAACAACCGGTCGCCTGGCTGGTCTGGTCGAGTCAGGAGCAGGAGATCATCGCCTCCGGCGAGCTCCCCTCAGCTGACGCGCTGGGCGAGCTGCAGGAGCGCGCTGGCGGCCGCCCCGTGGTCACCCTGGTGCCGGGCAGCGATCTGATCTTCCGCCGCGTCACCCTGCCGGGGCGCTACAACCGCCAGTCGGCGGCGGCCCTACCCTATCTGCTTGAAGAGCAGATCGCCTCCGACGTGGATGAGCTGCATCTGGTGGTGCTGGCCCACGACGGCCCGCAGGTCGACCTGATGGCGGTGGATCGCCAGAAGATGGCCGAGTGGCTCGGCTGGCTCGAGGCTGCCGGCCTTAGAAGTCAGCAACTGCTGCCCGATGTGCTGGCACTGCCGCAGGCGGCTGATGGCTGGTCTGCCCTGCAGCTCGGCAGCGAGTGGCTGATCCGCCAGAACGCCTGTCAGGGGATTGTGGCCGACGAGTCGCTGCTGGCCATCTTGCTGGCCGCCGAAGCCGACCCCGTCACCATTCACAGCCATACCCCGGCGCCCGCCATTGCGGCGGCCAACTGGCAGCCGGCCGAGCCCGAGCTCCCCATGCTGCTGCTGGCCAGGGGTGCCCTCACCTGCCGCGCCAACCTGTTGACCGGCCCCTACCGGCCACAGACCGAATATGCCCGCTACTGGTTGCAGTGGCGCAAGGTGGCGATTACCGCCGCCCTCTTGCTGCTGGTGGCCCTCGTCCAGCGCGGTGTCCAGCTGCATCAACTGGCGGAGCAGGACAAGGCGCTCAAGGCGGAGATCCGTCAGGTCTACAGCCGCATCTTCCCTAACGAAAGCCGCATCGTGAACGTGCGCAGCCAGATGACCCAGCACCTGCGGCTGATGGGGCAGGCACCGCAAAACGGCATGCTGCTGATGCTCACCGAACTGGCCCCCACCTTTGCCGAAGTACCCGGCCTCAAGCCGCAGGTAATGCGCTTTGATGCCAGCCGCCGCGAGCTGCGGCTGCAGGTGACCGCCCCCGGCTTTGCCGAGATAGAGCGGTTCCGCGAACTGGCGGGCAAGCGCTTCGAGGTGCAGCAGGGCGAGGTGCGCAGCACCGATGGCAAGGTTGAAGGGGCGCTGGTGCTCAAGGGTAAATCATCATGATGGAAAAATTGCAGAGCTGGTGGCAGGGCATCACCGCACGAGAACAGCGACTGGTGGTGGCAGGCAGCATCCTGCTGCTGGTCGGCCTCTTCTACTGGAGCGTCTGGCATCCTCTCGACAACCGCATCGCCGAGCGCGAACGTCAGGTGCAAAACCAGCAACAGACCCTCGCCTGGCTCAAGGAGAAAGGGGAAGAGGTGCTGGCCATGCAGGGCGGTCAGGGTCGCCAGATAGACACCAGCGGCACCCTGGAGGGGGTCGTCAACCGTACCGCCTTCAACCACAAGATCAAGATTGCCCGCCTGCAACCACAGGGGCAGGAGCTGCAGGTGTGGATCGATACGGTTCCGTTCGATGATCTGCTGCTCTGGCTCGCCACCCTGGTAGAACAGCACGGCATTCAGGTTCAAATCATCGAGCTGGCCCGCGAGGAGCTGGCCCCGGGTCTGGTCAAGGTCAGACGTTTGCAGTTGAGTCGTCCCCAATGAAAAAACGCATCCTGATTGCCAGCCTGTTTCTGGCAGCCTACTTCGTCTTCCTGCTGGCGACCCTGCCTGCGGCGCTGGTGGTGCGCTATCTGCCGCTGCCCGCCAACGTTGCCAGCCTGCTGAAGATGGAAGGAGTGAGCGGCACCCTGTGGAGCGGCCAGATCGCCCGGCTGCAATATGCCAGCGAATCCATCAGCCAGCTGCGCTGGGATCTCAATGGCTGGTCACTGCTGCGCTTCGCCCCCGAAGTAGCCATTCGCTTTGGCGAGCGCAACGGCCTCAACGGTCAGGGCGTTGTCGGCTGGAATGGTGCCGCCTTCGGCCGCGACCTGACCCTCAATGCCCCGGCCCCCTGGGTAATGGCGCGCATCCCGCTGCCACTCCCCTTCCCGGTCACCCTCACCGGTCAGCTGCAACTCAAGGTGGATCAGTTTGCCCAGGGCACCCCTTGGTGCGACAACCTCTATGGCAACCTCGACTGGTACAACGCCAGCGCCGATACCCCGGCGGGCAAGCTGGATCTGGCCGACCCCGAGGTGAAACTCACCTGCCTCGACTCCAGACTGGTGGCCGAGCTCAAGCAGGGCTCGGATGCGGTACAGACCAGCGGTCGCCTCGAGCTGCAACCCAATGGCCAATACCTGTTTCAGGGCAATATGAAACCCGGCCCGGCCATGCCAGAGCAGATGCAGCAGCGGCTCCCCTTCCTCGGCCAACCCGACAGTCAGGGCCGCTTCCCCCTGCGCTATCAGGGGCGGATCTAACCCCTTCAACGACAAGGCCCCGGACTATTTCCGGGGCCTTTATTCGCTAATAACCAGCACCTGTTACCAATATTTGCTTATCTCTCGGCGCAACGCTTCTGCGGTTGCCTGACCGCTTTCCGATGCCAGTGCCCGTCCGGCGATAAAAGTCTTGGCCCTAATCCCTTCAAACAGATGGATATCCTCCGGCACGATACCGCCGGTGATCGACAGCTCCAGCCCCAGCTCGGAGAGTGCCCGCATCTTGCTCAAATCGGCCTGGGTCCAGCTGACCCCGGCCAGCTCGGCATCCCGCGAGCGGTGATAGATAGCCTGGGTGATCCCCATATCGGCCCACTGTTTGGCATCATCCAGCGTCCAGTTGCCATAGATCTCGATCTGGATCTCCCCGCCAAACTCATCCGCAACTTTCTTGCAGGCAGCAATGGTAGCAACATGTGCGGCGGCCGATACCGTGATCCAGTCAGCTCCGGCCGAGAAGGCCATGCGAGCCAGAATGGCACCACCATCCGTGGTCTTCATATCACACACGATTATGTGATCAGGGTGACGCTCGCGCATGGTGCGTACCGCAGACATCCCTTCTGCAAAAGCCAGAATAGTGCCGACCTCGATCACTTCGACATAACTGGCGACGCGATCGGCAATATCTACGGCGGTAGCAAGATCGGTAGAATCCAGAGCAATCTGTAACATGGGTTTGGTCATACTATATTTCCTCAATTTAAAACCTTGGCAGAATGGATTGGCCCATTGATTTAAAGTCGATAAAGGGCCGTAACCTGACGTCACTAACATAAATAGATGGGCAATTTAAATAACGGGTCGACTAATTAGCGCTGGCCGTAATAGGCATTCTCACCATGTTTTCTGAAATAGTGTTTATCAGACAACTCCTGCGCAATATGGATGGCCGGATTCAATGCTCTGGTTGCCAGCGCCATGGTGGCAACCTCCTCCAGCACCAGCGCATTGTGCACCGCATCCACCGCACTCTTGCCCCAGCAAAACGGGGCATGACCGGTAATGACCACGCCTGGCAAGGCCTGTGGATCCAGATCCCGTCGCTGAAATTCTTCGACAATGACCTTGCCGGTATTTTTTTCATAGTCAACGCGAATTTCATCTTCGGTCAGCGGACGGGTGCAGGGAATATCGCCATAGAAATAATCGGCATGTGTGGTACCCAAGGCGGGAATATCCATTCCCGCTTGCGCCCAAATAGTGCCATGACGGGAGTGGGTGTGCACAATACCGGAAATGCCTTTAAACGCTTTATATAAAACCAGATGGGTTGCGGTATCACTGGACGGGGATAAATGCCCATCGACGATCTGGCCAGCCAAATCAACCACCACGATATCGTCAACGGTCATATTGTCGTAAGAGACCCCGGATGGCTTGATGGCCACCACGCCCAAGCTGCGATCTATCTGGGATACGTTGCCCCATGTCAGGGTAACCAGACCGTATCGGGGCAACAGCAGGTTGGCCTCCAGTACCGCCTCTTTCAATGAGTTGTACATTTCGTTCTCCTGGGCCCCTTGCGGGGCCGCGTTGGGTGCCTCAGACCACTTGCGCCAGCGCCTGATCAATGACGTTGAATACATCTGCGGTGCTCTGGCACGCTCGCAGCTTGTCGAGGTTGATCCCGCTCTCGCTGTTTTCATCCTCCAGCACCTGAGTCACCTCCATCAGCCCCTCCATGTGTTCATCCGAGGTGCTGCCCGCCAGCGTCACCAACACGTCCACCGGCTCCTCTTCCCCCTCAAACTTCACCGGCGTGGTCAGGGTGACCAGTGCAAACGCCGTGCGATTGACTCCATCCTCTGGCCTCGCATGGGGCATCGCGAATTGGGGGGCAATCACGATATAGGGCCCCATCTTTTCAATGCTGCCGATGATTGCGTCATGGTAACGCGGCTCCACGGCACCGGAGCGGATCAGCATGTCGGTGCCCAGCTTGATGGCGCTGCGCCAGTCGCTGGCGGCCACATTGAGCAATACAGAGTTGTTTTCCATCAGAGATTGTTTGAATTTCATCTTGTTCTCCTTGCCCGCGGCCACATGCCGCGAGGCTCATCGGCTTAATTTGCAAAGTTGTTCTTGATGATGCCCAGCAGTTCATCACCAAACGAATTGGGGTTGAGCATGTTCTGCACGCCCAGCACGAATTTGCCCTCACCGGGGCTCATCTCGCCGGCCAGATGCTTGGAAGAGACGATGATGTCGGTGGTCTGCAGCTTGGTTTTGTAATCGGCCACGGCGCAGGAGTCCATGATATGGGGCACGCCACGCTGTTCGAGAAACTTGCCGATCTTCATCTTCATCATCATGGATGAGCCCTGACCATTGCCGCATACCGCCAGGATCCGCACTGCATGTCCCCCTTTGGCACTCTCGACTGGCGAGGCTGGCTGATCGGCCGCTTCTTCTGCCACGGCGGCACTCGGGACAGCCATATCCTCTTCCATCCGCAGGGTGCGGGAAGCGAAGTACATATAGAGCCCGGCGCCAGCCAGTAACACCACGAAGAACAGGGAAGATAACGAGAGGCCCTGCATGATCACCGGGAATACCAGCGCCCAGTCAGCCATCCCCATCCAGCCGTTGAAGCTGGTGCCATTGACCGCGAACAGGTGGATAGCCCAGGCAGAGCCAAGCACCTCGATGATCCCCATGACGAAGCAGATCTTCATCACTGCGCGCCAGCCGCCAAAGTGGTTGGCGAACACCCCTATGGTGGCGTTGGAGAAGAACATGGGAATGAAGCCCGGGATAATCATGATGGGCGCCTGGAATGCCAGCAGGGCAAGCACCGCCAGAAACTGACCGATAGCCCCCCACATGAAGCCAAAGACCATGGCATTCGGCGAGTAGGCGTAGATGGCGGCGCAATCGATTGCCAGGACGGCGTTGGGAATGACCCGTTCGGAGATCCCCTTGAAGGCCTCGGAGAGTTCGGCAACGAACATCCGCACCCCCACCACGATGACCTGAATGGCGACCGCAAACTTGAGACCGGTTTCGAGAATGTAGATGGACCAGTGAGTCTGACCCGCCATCTGTTGCAGATTATCGAGGCCAAACGAGAGCAGGATGATACCGAAGAAAATGGTCATCACGATGGCGGTCGCCGTGATGCTGTCGTGGAAGATGTGCAGCCACTTTGGCAGCTTCAGGTGATCGACGCTCTCTTCCTTGTTGCCCAGTTTCGGCGCCACCTTGGTGGCAATCCAGGAGGCGACCTGTTGCTGGTGACCGATGGAGAACCCCGCGCCACCAGTTACTTCCTGAGTCGGCTTGAACATGATGTTGGAGGAGATCCCCCAATAGAGCGCCATGATAACGGCGGAATAGAGGATGGTTTCCCACATCGAGGCCCCCATCACCATATAGAAGACCGCGATGAGGCCCACCTGCTGAAACATGATGTGACCGGTCAGCATGATGGTGCGGATCCCGGTATAGCGCCGCAGCAACACCAGCAGAATATTGAGGGCAAGGGCCAGCAATACCGCATAGCCGACCCAGGAGTAGTTCTCTCCCATGGTTTCCATGGTCGCCATCATGGTGGTGTAGGGATCAATCACTGAACCGGTGAGGTGATGATATTCCGCAATTTTGTCCACCACCGGCTTGAAGCCTGCCACCAGCGTACTGGCGCCCACCTGCACCAGCATGAAACCGACGATGGTCTTCACGGTGCCCTTGACGACCGTCGTGCCATCCTGCTTGAGCAACAGGTAGCCAATACAGGTCACCAGCCCCAACAGCAGGGGTGCCTTGGTCATCACCTGACTGTAAAAGATGTAAAAAGCGTTGTAGAGGGTTTCCATATTTATGCTCCGTCCAGATGAGGACAACTCATGGCTATTGGATTGGTGCGGACATCTCACCATTCATATGGGCATTGCTTTACCTGACGCCCCGCGAGCAGATTCAACTGCCACCACTCACTATCAAATCCAAAATAATCATACATAATCACATTGTGATTTATTGTGATGAAGATCGAGGTCGGGAGAATCTCTTTTTTCCACCATCCGGATGTGAAATTTCGGTTAAAAGGGTACTCAAAGCTGCATGAAAGGATTCAAAGAATCCCTTGAAATAGGCAGCAAATAAGTAAACCCAATAAATACAACCACTTAAAAACATGCTCACCTCTTGATTGTGATGTGCCGCAATTAATCTCACAAAACAATCACCACAATCATTGATAATCACAAAAGCGAGTAATATAGTCACAACCAATCAAAGCAAATCACTGGCTCGCAACCATGCAAGTCATGTCATCACCCGATGAATCACCACTGTGTGAACCATCCAAATCAGAAAGGTATGTGAGATGAGCAAGATTGAAGAAATCACCCGTGAATCGTGGATCCTCAGCACCTTCCCCGAGTGGGGCACCTGGCTGAATGAAGAGATTGAGCAGGAAGAGGTCAAACCGAATACCTTCGCCATGTGGTGGCTGGGTTGCACCGGTATCTGGCTGAAGTCTGCTGGCAATACCAACATCTCCATCGACTTCTGGTGCGGCACGGGCAAGCGAACCCATGGCAATCCCTACATGAACAAGCAGCACCAGATGATGCGGATGGGGGGCGTGCGCAAGCTGCAACCCAACCTGAGAACCTCACCTTTCGTGCTCGATCCTTTCGGGATTAAAGATATCGATGCAGTGCTCGCTACCCACGATCATGCCGACCATATCGACGTCAATGTGGCGGCTGCCGTGCTGCAAAACTGTGGGGAGCATGTGAAGTTCATCGGCCCGAAAGCCTGTGTCGACCTCTGGTTGCGCTGGGGGGTGCCTGCCGAGCGTTGCGTGGTAGCCCGCGTAGGTGACGAGATCCCGGTGGGCGATATCGTGATCCAGGTACTCGATGCCTTTGACCGTACCGCGCTGGTCACCCTGCCGGCGGGGGTCTCCTCCACCGACAAGAGCATTCTGGATGGCATGGATGATCGGGCAGTGAACTATCTGGTCAAGACATCCGGGGGCAACCTCTACCACTCGGGTGATTCTCACTACTCCAACTACTACGCCAAGCATGGCAATGACTACCAGATCGATGTGGCGCTGCTCTCTTATGGCGAGAACCCCCGCGGCGTGACCGACAAGATGACCTCATCAGACATCTTGCGGGCCGGGGAGTCCCTCAACACCAAGGTGGTGATCCCGTTCCACCACGATATCTGGGCCAACTTCCAAAGCGATCCCCGCGAGATCGAAGTGCTCTGGAACATGAAAAAAGATCGCCTCGGCTATCGCTTCAGCCCCTTCTTCTGGCAAGTCGGTGGCAAATACACCTTCCCGACCGACCAGAGCAAGCTGCACTACCAGCACCCGCGCGGGTTCGATGACATCTTCATCGATGAGCCGGAGCTGCCTTACAAATCCTTCCTGTAAGCACGCCCTGTCAGACGTCGGGTAATACGAGGGATGGTGATGGAGATGGGCCAGCAAAGCTGTCATCTCAATCACCCCCTCTATTACCCCCACCTCACCGGATAACAAGAAGATCAGACGATGCGCTATCACGCCCTGGCCCTCGATCTCGATGGCACCACCCTGACCAGTGCTCACACCATCATGCCGGCCGTCAAAGAGGCCATCATGAGGATCAAGGAGCAGACCACCGTCATGCTGGTCACCGGCAGACACCACACAGCCGCCCACCCCTATCACCACGAACTGGGGCTGACCACTCCCATCATCTGCTGCAACGGCACCTACGTTTACGACTACGACCGGCGCGTAGTGCTGGCAGAGAACGCCATTCCCCATCAGCTGGCACAGCGATTTATCGCGCTGGCAAGGGAGTACCGGCTCAACCTCGTCATGTATGTCACTGACCGCATGGTCTACTCCGCTCATCAGCCGGTGCGCTACGTGGCGGCCCTGCAGCAGTGGGCCAGTGGCTTTGCGCCGCCGATCCAGCCGCAGGTAGCCAGTGTTGACTCGTTTGAAGAGGAGCTGGCCAACAGCAGCCATGTCTGGAAGTTCGTGGCCGAGGGAGAGATCACCGCCATTCAGGCCTTCTCACATCACCCTTGGGTACGCGAACACTTCAGTGGCGAGCAGTCATGGGCCAATCGGGTCGATTTTGCCCGCCGCGGCAACAGCAAGGGAGCGCGACTGCAGGATTATCTGGACCAGCAAGGGATCAGCCCGGCTCGACTGGTCGCCATCGGCGACAACCACAACGACACCTCCATGCTCTGCCTCGCGGGGATGGGCATCGCCATGGCCAATGCCGAGCCGGAGATCAAGCAGATGGCCAACCGGGTCACCAGCGAGAGCAATGACGAGGGCGGGATCCTCGAGGTATTGAACCGCTATTTCCCTATCTGACTGCAGGAGCTTGTATGCACCACTTTGACCATGCCTTACGCCTCGGCCTTTATGAAAAAGCGATGCCCTCCGCGCTGGAGTGGCAAGAGAAAATTCTGTCGGCCAAGGAGCTTGGCTTTGATTTCATCGAGATATCCATTGATGAATCAGATGAAAAACTACAACGGCTCGACTGGTCAGATAGCGAAATCTATCAGCTCAGACGCTTGTGCGAGCAGCACAGCTTGCCGTTGCACTCCATGTGCCTGAGCGCCCATCGCCGCTTTCCGTTTGGTTCGCAGGATCCGGCCATCCGCGCGCAGGCGGCCATCATCATGGAAAAAGCGATCGATCTGGCGTACAAGCTCGGCATTCGCTGCATCCAGCTGGCGGGCTACGACGTCTATTACGAACCGCAAAGCGACGAGACCCACCGCCACTTCATCGACGGGATGAAGGCGGCAGCCAAAATGGCGGAACGGGCAGGCATCATGCTGGGTGTGGAGATCATGGATACCCCCTATCTCAACTCCCTCAGCAAATTCGAGGTGCTGAAAAAGCAGATCCCCTCCCCCTACTTCATGGCCTATCCGGATGTCGGCAATATCACCGGCTGGAACTATGACACCTGCACCGAGCTGCAATTGAGTGCAGACCATATCGTGCAGATCCACCTCAAAGACACCCGCAAGGTAACGGCCAGTTGCAGCGGGCAGTTCCGTGATCTGGTCATTGGCGAAGGAGAGGTCGACTTTGCCGCCATTTTCCACACTCTGGCAAAAATCGGTTACAACGGCCCCTTAGTGCTGGAGATGTGGGCCAGGGATGAAGAGTGGGCCAGCAACCTGAAAACGGCCAAGGGGCGACTGGCCGAACACGCGCGGCAAGCCGGTCTGGCGATCGCCTGAACGCCCATTATCAGAAGAGTTAACAAGGTTGCTGTCATCGACACCTATGCGCGATATAATCACCACCCAATCAGATTCAATCATCATCAGGCATGATATGACAGAAGCACATCGCCATAACGCCATTTTGGAACTGCTCAATCAGAAACGTCATCTGTCGGTCAACAGCATAATGCAAGCCTTTGATATTTCTCCGGCTACTGCGCGCCGCGATATCAACAAGCTCAATGACTCCGGCAAGCTGCGCAAGGTGCGCAACGGGGCCGAAGCCCTGATGCAGGCCAGAAAGGCCCACTGGTCTCCTCTCGACAGCAATGAAAGCCTCAATCACAGCGAAAAGGTGCGCATCGCCCAGGCGGCGGCTGCGCTGATCAAACCGGGGGAAAGCGCGGTCATCAACTGTGGCTCCACCGCCTTCGTGCTGGGTCAGGAGATCTGCGGACAGGATGTTCAGGTCATCACCAACTACTTCCCGCTCGCCAACTACCTGATCGAGAATGACCATGACGGCGTGGTGATCATCGGTGGTCAATACAACAAGTCGCAATCCATCACCCTGGCACCGCAGGACGAGATCTCCTCCCTCTATGCCGGGCACTGGATGTTTACCAGCGGCAAGGGTGTCACCGCCGATGGTCTCTACAAGATGGATATGCTGACCGCCATGGCGGAGCAGAAGATGCTCAACCACGTCGGCCGGCTGGTGGTACTGGCTGACAGCAGCAAGGTGGGACAGCGGGCAGGCATGCTGTTTTGCGCCGCCAGCAAGATCGACATTCTGATCACCGGCAAGGATGCGGATAAAGAGGTTATCGAGCAGATCAAAGCCAAAAATGTGCAGGTCATTCTGGTCTAGGACATAAAGAGCCAGGGCGCTTTGTCGGCGCCTTCATTCAAGGCCATTTTCGGCCGGAAATCGCAGATACGAAAAAGCCCAAGCGGGTGACCGCTTGGGCTTTCTCTTTGAATATGGCGGAGGAGGTGGGATTTGAACCCACGGATGGTCGCCCATCGCCGGTTTTCAAGACCGGTGCATTCAGCCGCTCTGCCACCCCTCCGAACGGCGAGCATACTACGTCAAGCGCTTGTTCATATGCAATACATATTTCCTGTGGGATAGTGTGCGGGAGCAAAATGGCAGGTGGCTTGAAATTGTTCCTCGTCATCCCTATTTGTTCTTCATAGAATGCTTAGGCTTTAAGTGATGACGAGACGGCCGCTCGCCGCCTCAACAGGACACCAAGAGGACACCCAAGATGGATACCCGTTCTATCTACACCGGCACCCAGAGTGCCGCACGCGATACCAACAAGGTGCTGCGTAACACCTATATGCTGCTCTCCCTCACCCTCGGCTTCTCTGCCGTGGTGGCGGGCATCGCGACCGTAATGAACATGCCGCCGCTGCACTGGGCCATCTTCCTCATCGGCGTATACGGTCTGATGTTCCTGACCGAGAAGAACCGCAACAACAGCATGGGCCTGGTATTCACCTTCGCCCTGACCGGTCTGCTGGGCTATAGCCTGGGGCCCATCATCAACATGTATATGAACAATGGTGGTGGCGAGATCGTGATGACTGCCCTTGGCGGCACCGCGCTCACCTTCTTCGGTCTGTCGGCCTACGCCCTGACTACCAAGCGTGACCTCTCTTTCATCGGCGGTATGCTGTTCGTCGGTTTCTGGGTACTGCTGGTGGCCATGATTGCCAACATCTTCCTGCAGATGAGCGCCCTGAGCCTGGCTCTTTCCGCCATGTTCATGCTCTTCTCCTCCGGGGCCATCCTGCTTACTACCCAGCAGATCGTGCGCGGCGGCGAGACCAACTACATCTCCGCCACAGTCACCCTGTATGTCTCCATCTACAACATTTTCCTGAGCCTGCTGAGCCTGCTTGGCGGCAACCGCAACTAATCAAAAACCCCGCTTCGGCGGGGTTTTTATTGGCTCCTGTTTCTGTCAGGATAAGTTGCAAATCAAGGATATGATGCGAAGCGGCCCTGATCCAAATCAGGGCCGCTTCTCGCTTGGCGGGGTAACATCCTGCCCTCGTTTCGTTCAAGGGTTGTTCCTGTTTCATGCCGATGGATCTCTCTGGCCTGCTGCGCCGACTGCTGACCGATAGTCACATCTACTTCGCCCTCAAGGTGCTGCTGGCCATTCTCGGTCTGCTCGCCTTCACCCTGGCCACCGGCAATATCCAGCTCACCGTGCTGCTCTCCCTCGGGGTAGTGGCCGGCGCCATCGCCGAAACCGACGACAGCCTGTGGGGACGCCTTAAAAACCTCGCCATGACGCTTATCTGCTTCATGTTTGCGTCCCTGTGCGTGCAGTATCTCTACCCCACCCCCTGGCTGTTTGCCATCGGGCTCGCCAGCTCCACCTTTATCTTCGTGATGGTGGGGGCGCTCGGCGCCCGCTATGCCACCATCAGCTTCGGCTCGCTGCTCATCGCCATCTACACCATGCTGGGCGCCGCCAAGGCGCCGGACCTTTTCTACCAACCGCTGGCGCTCGGCGCCGGCGCCCTCTGGTACGGGCTGGTCTCGTTTATCTGGCTCTGGCTGCTGCCCTACAAGACCCTGCACGAGCAGCTGGCCCAGAGCTACTTCGCCCTTGGCCGCTACCTGCTGGAAAAATCCCGCTTCTTCCCGGCGGACGAGCACGGCGCCCAGGCCATTCGCCACAATCTGGCCCAGCTCAACATCAATCTGGTGAGCGCGCTGACCCTCACCAAATCGGCCCTCAACGCCCGCCTGAGCCGCCGCCATCCGGCGAGCCCCGAGCTTGCCAGCCTGCTGCGTCTCTACCTGCTGGCGCTGGAAATTCACGAGCGTGCAACCTCCAGCCACTACCCCTACAGCCGGCTGGAAGCGGAGCTCAAGCAGGGCATCGTACTGGAAGGATTTCAGGAGGTGTTCCTGCAGCTCTCCGAAGCATGCCAGCGGCTCGGTTACGCCATTCTGGTGCACAAGCCCTACGCCCATAACAAGCGCATTCACTGGACGCTGGAGGCCCTCGGCGATCAGCTGGAGTTCACCAATCTCAAGCAGCACTACCCGAAAACCCTGCTGACGCCGATGAAGTTCCTGCGCCGCAATCTGGCCAGCATCAACCAGCTGCTCGGCAGCGCCGAAGTGCTGCAAAATCCCGGGCAGCCGGAGCAGGAGCTGCCCGCGCTGGCGCGCCCGCCCCGCCTGCCGCTGCTGACCCAGCTCAAGCAGCACCTCACCTTGCACTCCATGGTGTTTCGCCATGCGCTGCGCCTCTCCTTGGGGCTGGTGATCGGCTACGGCATACTGCAAGCCTTTGATCTGGAAAAGGGCTACTGGATTTTGCTGACCGTGCTGTTTGTCTGCCAGCCCAGCTACAGCGCCACCCGCCGCCGACTGGTGCAGCGGATGCTCGGCACCTTCGCCGGTATTCTGGTGGGTATTCCGGTGCTCTGGCTCTTCCCCGAGCTGCACGTCCAGCTGGTGGTGATGGGGCTGGCCGCCTTCCTGTTTTTCACCCAAGTGCGCAACAACTACAGCGCCGCGGTCTGCTTTATCACCCTCTACGTGCTGATGGCGTTCAACCTGCTCGATGGCATCGGCTTTGCCATTCTGGGGCCCCGTCTGCTCGATACCCTGCTCGGCTGCCTCATCTCTTACGGGTTGGTGGCCTGGCTCTGGCCGGACTGGCAGTACAAGCGGCTGCCGACCCTGATCGCCAACTCGCTCTCGGCCAACGCCCGCTACCTCTCGGCGGTGCTGGCGAGCCTCAAGCAGCAGCGGGACGAGTCCATCGACTATCGGGTGGCGCGCAAGAGCGCCCATCTGGCAGACAGCGAGCTGGCCACCGCCTGGCAGAGCATGCTGGTGGAGCCGCAAAAGCGCCGCCGCTTCCTCGATCTCTGCTTTACCCTCACCTGGCGCAACCACGCCCTGCTCTCCTACATCTCGGCGCTGGGAGCCCATCGCGACAAGCTGGAGGCCATCAGCGGGCTGGATGAGGTGCGCCACCACATCTGCCACACCCTGGAGCAGGCCGCCGGTCATCTGGCGGGCAACCCCTCCAGCTCCATCGGTGGTCAGTGTCCGATTCTTTGCACGGACAGCAGCCCGGATAGCAGCGAGGAGCAGCTGATGCTGACCCAGCAGCTCAACCTGATCAGCGAGCTGGCGGATCAGCTGCTGCATCTGGCCAACGAGAGCCGGTTGCTCACCGGGGATCAAGGCGCTACCATGCCCGCCCAATCCTGATAGCCCCATTAGCGAGGAGCCCTCATGTCTGCGTCCGAAAAACATCAGCTGGAATTCAACGGCCAACTCATCGAGACCGATGCCAAGGGCTATCTGCTCAACAGCAACGACTGGAGCGAGGAGCTGGCGCTGGTACTGGCCGCGCAGGAGGGGATCACGCTTGAGGAGCCGCACTGGGAAGTGGTGCGCTTTGTGCGCGCCTTCTATCTGGAGTTCAACACCTCCCCCGCCATCCGCGCGCTGGTCAAGGCGATGGAGAAGCAGTACGGCCCCGAGAAGGGCAACAGCCGCTACCTCTACAAGCTGTTCCCGGAAGGCCCAGCCAAGCAGGCAACCAAGATTGGCGGCCTGCCCAAACCGGTCAAATGCATCTGATCCCATAAAGCGGGCGGAGCAAAAGCACCGCCCATTCCATTCGTTGTTGGCAACCAAAAGCCATTTATCTACCAAACAACCTTGCAAAGAATCCCTTCTTTTTTTCTTGTGTTACTGGCTCAGTCATACTTTCTATCTGAGCAAGTTGTTCAAGGCTCGCCTCTGCATACAGCAAGGCTCCATCAGGATAACAATTAAATAAATTTGTCAAACTTCGAGTTGAGTTCAAATCTAGTGGATTCGGCTCAACTATTTCTGTCGCCTCAACCAGTGCCAGGTCATTTTCTATAGCGTCATCAACTGCACGCCAAAATATATCCAGACGACCATGAGAAAAAACATCGTCCAGTTTGTCACGAACTGCAGAGTTACAACTGTAATCACTGCGTAATGCTTTCAGTGCCTCGTTGGACAAGAAAACACCTCCACAGTAATTTTCTGTCAGGCGATTATCAAATACGCAGTTTTTAAAATCTTCTGGCACTAATTGTTTCCAGTCACTAACATAGCGTGACATTAATTTATCATCAGCTAAAAATGAAAATCCAGCTCCTCTGAGGTAATGATGTTTGCGTAAAAACCCAGAAATAATTGCTATATAAAAGGCATGACCTTTGTTAAAAGGCAAATCTTTTTCGATAGTTCTCGCTTCTTCGAATCTTGACTTTAATTGTTCAGTATAAAAATCATCCACTCCAAATTGCGAAGCAATGGTCTTGTAATGCTCAAGATCTTGCAGACCTTTAAAATAAATTGAATGAACTTCTTCTTTACTGATTGGGTGATAAGTAATATCCCATCCCATAACACCGCCTCGAATAATAACTTTTATTCACCTTGAGATGAATTTGAGTGTAACAAAGAACCAAGTATCCTGTCCGATATGGAATATGATTCTTGCCAGTGCAATAAAACTACCAAGGATGTCATATCACTCAGCATGGTAGTTATCATTTTTCCACCTCTATTCGTTAAACCGCAAGCGCGACCAGTTGCTCTGCCAGCCGGTGACCGTGCAGGTAGGAGGCGATCAGCTCGCTATCTGCCTTGCCGATCTCAATCTGCTGATACCAGTGCTCCAGCATGGCGGCAAAGCCGCGCTGGGCCAGCACCGGCTGCCAGTCGTTGGGACTAAGCATCTGTGCCTGCTTGTCGCGGGCGATGCTGCCGCGGGTACAGTTCTCAAGGTGCAGGGAGAGGTTGTCACCGTAGGCATCGATGCGCTCCTCGGTGATCCCGGTGCTGCGGTTCATGCTGCCGCTGATGGCGCGATCGCCGCTCTGCCAGCTGATGCTCACCCCGGCCAGCAAGCTGTTGTCCTGCGCACAGGGGCGCAATACAGCATGAAAGTCGCCGCCCGGCACGCCGCCATAGAAACAGAGGCTGTCGAGCACATGGATAAAATCGTCGAACATAAAATCCCGCGCCTTACCCGGCAGGGCGAAGCGGTGTTTCTGCCAGTTAAGCTCGGTGAGCGGCTGGGCGCGCGCCTCGGCCATGGCGGGCAGATAGCGGCGGTTGAAACCGGTAAAGAGGGCGCAATCTTGCGCGATGGCGAGATTGGCCAGCGCCTCGGCCTCGGCCAGATTGTCGCACAGGGGCTTGTCGACAAAGGTGGGGATCCCTGCCCGCAGGCACTGCTCGGCCAGCTCGCGATGGACGGCGGTGGCGGCGTGGATCATCACGGCGTCGGGGCGGCTGGCCAGCATGGCCGCCACATCGGTAAAGCACTCGGCGACCCGATACTGGCGGGCCAGCTTTTCCAGCACCGCTGGATTGCGGGTGCAGAGCAGCGGGGTGACCCGCTCATCGCTGGCAAGCAGCGGCAGATAGGCTTTTTGGGCGATATCCCCCAGACCAATCATGGCAATGCGCATGACAACTCCTTGTTTTATATGGCAAGCGTGTGAAGGGGCTACGGCAACGACTCTTGCGGCAACCCGGCAATGCAAACTGGCCGACAGGGTAACACTCCCCTCGGGCCGCCTCCATCGGCTGCACCAAAAACAGCAGGGGCGACCCGCTGGTCGCCCCCGTCTCTGCATCTGTTGCATGCACTACACGCCGCGCGGCGGCCTGCGGGCATCAGCCCCGTGACAGCCCCTTGAGGGACTGGCAGTCGTAGTAGGTGATGCGCGGCTTGTCGTTGTAGTTAAGATCGATCACCCCGAACAGCATCTTCTGCGCCGGCAGATAGATGTGAACGTAGTTGGCCTGCTTGGCATCGGCGACCTTGAGACTCTCCTGACTGTTGTTCATGTAGGAGTTGAGCATGCCGGCGGTGCTGTAGCGCTCCAGCAGGTTCATCGGCATCTCTTCGTTGTGCTTGAGGGTGCAGTTGTTCTCCGGCTTGGGCGGGAACTGACCAATAACCACTTTGCGCCCTTCCGGGCTGGTCTTGTCAACAGAGGTCATGCTGCCGGCACAGGCCGTCAGCAGCAGAGCTGGCAATAACAGAAACAGTTTTTTCATGGAACCTGAACTCACAAAATGAGGCCATCCCGGCCCGGGTTTTCGCCGCGGTGGGGGCCGGAGCGTCTGCCGCCAGCCTCACCGCCGTCGCTTGTTATATAGGTCTCGCCAAGGCAAGTGGCGCGCATCTTCACACCCCGCCCGTCGATATTCAATCACTATTCAATCAATAGGGCGGGAAGAGTGTAACCAGATATTTCATGGGGTTATCCAGCCCGCGCAGGACGCGCTTTGCCGCCCTTTTCCGCCAACCAGCCGATCGGCGCCAGGCCCCACCCTTGCTGGTCTTGGGGCCGACTCCCCTTGCCTCTTTTGGCCGCTGTTAGCCGATGATCGGGGGGATAATTTACCTCGCCCCTCCCCCTTGGTTCGCCCCTGCCTGCGGCCAATCGTTTCACCTATGTAACGCTTTAAGTGATTTGTGTTTCACCTGCGCAAAAATCAGGGTTTGGCTACTAGCGGCGGTTGGCTGGCATGGGCTGCGGGTAGATGCCCGCCAAGAGAGCTTTTCAGGCTCTTATGGTGTCCAGCTCACAGTCATGATGGCTTCGTTTGGCTTACCATGGCGCTCTTGTCCCTGCTGCCGTGCAAAGGGCTGTTGCAGGCTATTTGCCGGAATGGATTACCGCTGACCAAGCCCTGTTTGGCTGCTGCCGTTTATTGGCGACGGCCATGATGGCCTGTGCGCTATCAGCCCCTATAAGACGCGTTATTTATGGATATATAGCGATGAAATCATCAATTGCTGTCAGGGCCCTGTCGCCCTATATATTCGCCATTTTGTCAGCTGGGCTGATATCCAGCGGATACAATGCGCTGCCGATCTATTGCGGCCTCGCCGTGGTGCTCTATCCGGTGCTGGTTGCCATGCTGGCCAACGACTGGGAAAAAGCGGGGCTGGTCTATCGCGAATCAACTCAGGTCGAGGTGGATGTCAATGTGCGCGGGATCCTTATCACGGAGCAGAGACGGCATCTGGAGAACCTCTACTTTGTCTCGCCGGAAATAATGCAGGGCAAGCTCACCCGCCTCGCCCGTATCAAACTGTTGCTCTGCGGCGCCATGTTTGCCGTGTCGCTCTATGAACTCGCCCTGCAAGCCGAGGCTCAATTTGCCCTGCCCGCCGTCAATCTGCTGGATATCAATCTGCTGGATATCTGCGGCCTGATGATCGGCCTTGGCGCCGTGCTGTTTCTCGGCCACTGCGCGAGAAAAAGCCTCTCCCTCTATGAAGCCTGTCGCCACAAAAACTATCTGGTGCACTCTTATGACGAGCCCGGTGCCCAGCTCTATAGCGCCACCATTGCGCTCAAGGTGGACAACCTGCAGGTGCGCCATACCCGCATATTCGATGCACTGCTGGCGTGGTATTGAGCAAGCGTTACCTGAAATAAGGACGACTGGGGATAACGACCTTGCGGGTTTTTTCCTCATCCCCAAAAGCGCCAGCTCTCGGGGCTTTTTGTATGACGGGGGCAAGGCCGCACAGAAGATAGAAAAAAGGAAGGAAGTCGAGACGTCCCTCCTTTTGGCTTGCGCAGCGGCCTGTGTCTCAGTTTATCTTGCCCATTTCGACGGCAAAGCTGGTCGCCAGCTGGGCAAACTTGAGTGCGTGGCCAGCCGAGGGATCCGAGTTTTGCAACGTATCCTGCGCCGTGTGGATCCTGGGGTTGTATTCGCTAAAGCGTGACTCGAACGGCATGGCGGCGGGGTAGCCCTGATTGTGCCAGGAGGCGTGATCCGAGCAACCATAGCCACAGCTGTCATAGCCATAGCTGACTTGCGGCAGGTAGGCATCGATCAGCTGGGTGAGGTAGCCGGTCAGCCCCTTGTCGGTGTAGTCGGTCATAAAGACGATGTCGTTCGCCGAGCCCTTGTAGTTGGTCATATCCAGCTGGAGCGCGGCCAATACCCTGGTGTTGGCCGCCTTGTAGCGGCTGGCGATATCCTTGGAGCCCCGCAAGCCTACCTCCTCTGCCGCATAGCCGATAAATTGCAGGGTACGCTCCGGCTGGCGGCCCTGTTCGGCGATGACCCGCAGCACCTCGGTCAGGGTAGCGATGCCGGAGGCGTCATCATCGGCGCCGGGGGCCAGCGTCTTGCTGTTGGGGGCCGAGCCTGCGGTGGAATCGAGATGGCCACCGAGCACCACCACTTCGTCAGGATAGCGGCTCCCCTTGAGGGTCAGCACCACCGATTGTTGCGGGTAACCGCTATGTTTGACCCGGCTGACGCTGGCCCATGGCAGGGTGCTGCCGAGGCTCTGCCACTGGCTGGCTACCCAGTCGGCGGATTGCGTGCCGGTGGGGGTGGTGTAGTAGCGGTTGCGCCAGCCGGATAGCTTGCTGATGGTGCTGGCGATATTGCCTTGATCCAGATGGGGCAGCAGCCGGTTGACACTGGCCCCCTGGGTCAACGGCGGTGCACTGAACAGGTTTTGGCTAAGGGGCTGGGCCATGCTCTGCAGCGCATCGGCCAGGGTCGTGTGCACCACATAGCCACCGCAGCGCTGGTGCCCTTCGTGCATCAGGTGCGAGAGGGATCCAAGCTCGCTTGCCTCAATCTGGGCCAGCTGGACGGGCGCCCCGCTGGCACTGAACAGGGGGGAGAGCTTGGCATTGACCTGCTTGAGTTCAACCCCGCTATCGGCCCCAATCGTGATCCACACGGGCGCCCCCGCCTGAACGGCAAGGGGAATCAGGGGGAGTAAAAGGGCTGCAGTCATCGCTTTCATGTCGGATCCTTCCGGTTATGGTTAACAGTAAACAGATTTAATAGGTCTCATAAGAAGACCAAGCTAGTCTAGTCACCCACTGCCATTAAATCGACCACTCCCTGCACCAAATGGCACCACCTGATGTAAAGCGCGCCAGCCGGGGGTTTTAACTCTACCGGACTTCCTGCTTTTCCCTCCCCGCCCCTGTTGCCCTGCTTGTACAGACCCTTGATTGTTCCGCCTGCGCAACAGCTGCTCGCTGATTCGTTGCACCAGTAAAACAATTTAAGGGGTGCCAGCACCCGGCCATAACCGCAGAATGGCCAGCAGCCAGCGCCCGATCACTGTCCGGTTAGCGCAAGGTCGCAGAGAATGAAGAGTTTGATAGAGGTCAAAAAACGAGACGTTTCTGATAGTTACATCATTTTAAGGCTCGCCTCGGCAGTTTCGTTTGGCTTACCATGGCCATCCAGAACCTGTTGAGTTGCGATGGGTTGCTGCCAGCGCAGGTCAACGGAGCAAGTAATCCATGAGCAGTAGCATGATATTTGGTGGCGTTACGCCTTGCTCAAAAAGGTGGATGTACCAGATTCCCCTTACCAATAAACTGTATTTAGTTAAAATATTATGGGGATATTTATATGCAGATACAAATAAGAAACTGTAATAGCATTGACAATGCTGAACTAACTATCGTAGAAAAAAAGCTTAACATAAAGTTTGCGCCTAATGGCACAGGTAAAAGCACTATAGCAAAAGCGATTCTTTATAGTGCAAACAGCGTAGATAGAATATCGGAATTACTTCCATTTAAATTAAGAAAAGAAAACCCTGATTCTTTGAAACCAGAAATAAATAACACATCGGCAATCAATGGCGTTATGTGTTTTAACGAAGAGTATGTAAATCAATTTACATTTCAAAAGGATGAATTGATTAGCAATAGCTTTGATATCTTCATTAAAAATGAAGCCTATCGTAAAACAGAATCAGAGATAGAAGAGATAGTAAATAAAATTAAAGTGCTATTTCTTGATAATGTTGATTTAGATACTTTCATAAAAAATCTCACTGAATTAAGCGATGCATTTAAAATAACTAAATCAGGACTTTCAAAAAGCTCCACAGGAATGAAAGCTCTATCTGCAGGGAATAAAATACAACATATTCCACAAGGGCTTGAAGCATACAAACCATTTATATCTAGCACAAATAATGTCAACTGGATTGACTGGCAAACAAAGGGGTTAAAGGATTTCTATAGTCTTTCTGAATGCTGCCCATTCTGTACCGAACAAATATCAGGTAAGAAAGATACTATCGAGCTAGTAGGTAAAGAGTATGATAAGAATGTAATTAAAAATCTCGTTTCCATAATTAATGTAATTGGAAAACTAGGTGAGTATTTCTCTGATGAGGCAAAAGAAAAATTAAACATCATAACAACATTGCCTAATTGCTTAGAGGAAGAACATGAGGATTTTCTTAAAAATATTAAAAAACAGATTGATCTGCTAGTTAATAAATTACATAAATTGAAACAGTTAAATGGCTTTGACTTTAAAACTGGTGATAAAGTATCCGAAATACTAGATGGCTATAAACTAAATTTACAGTTCTTTTCTGATATTGACTCAGAGAAAACAAGGGTATCATTGGCATCAATAAATAATTCTATTGATGAGGTATCTAAGCAAGCAGGTCACCTTCAAGGGAAAATTGCAATTCAAAGAAGTGGCATGCAGAAATTAATTTATAAGCATCAATCTGATATTAATAACTTTCTCGCATATGCTGGTTATAAATATTCAGTTCAACTAAATGGTGATGATGAAAAAGCACAGCTTAGATTAATGCACGTTGATCATGATGAATTTCTTAGTGGTGGAGATCAACACTTAAGTTTTGGTGAAAGAAATGCTTTTGCTATCGTCTTGTTTATGTATGAATGTTTAGCAAAAAAACCGGATTTAATTATTCTAGATGACCCAATATCATCATTTGATAAAAATAAAAAATATGCCATTTTAGAGATGTTATTCCGACGTGAAACGAAAGACTGTTTGAAAGGCGAGACTGTTTTAATGTTAACTCACGATGTTGAACCAATTATTGATACAGTAAAATCAGTCTCTTCTCAGTTTTCTAATCAAGTTAATGCTTCTTACTTAAGATATATTGATGGTGAAATAAAAGAACAACACATCACTAAGTCAGACATTAAAACATTTACCCAAATATGTAAAGGTATCTTAGCGTCAGAAAAAAGCATAATCCTAAAGTTAATTTATTTACGTCGATATTATGAAATCACTGACAATATAGGCGATGAATATCAAATTCTTTCCAATCTATTACATTTGAGAGAAAAGCCTATTGATACAAGGGAGTCTCTGAATGCAGATGAGAGCTCACCAATAATGGATGAACAAAAATATGAATCGGGGTGTTTAAATATCAAAAATTTGATACCTCAATTTGATTACCCTACTTTACTTTCAAGTATTGGCGATATTTCTAAACTTACTGCATTATATAAAGATTGTAGTAATAACTATGAAAAGCTGCAAGTGTTTAGATTATTTGAACCATTTGGTTTAAATACTAGCAATTCTGTAATTAGAAAATTTATAAACGAAACATATCATATTGAAAATGAATATATATGTCAGTTAGACCCATCTCAATTTGATTTAATTCCAGACTATGTAAGGCATGAATGTGATAAATGTTTAGCTAGTGTTCTTCAATAAATAATCACAGACTGAAAATATAACTATATAAAAAGGCGACCATCCTGTCGCCTTTTTATTTAAATCGCTTTCCAATCAGGAAACTCACCGAGCCGGTCGCTTGGCACCATTGCCTTTGGCCGCAGGCTTGCCGCCTTGAGTGGCGGGTTTGGCAGAACCGGCGCGGGTCGGCGCCTTGCCCTTGTGGGCGGGTTTACCGGTCGGTTTGCCCTTGCCTGCACTCTTACCAGCACTATGACCTGCGCCTTGTCCGGCGGGCTTGCCGTTCCCCAGCTTGAGCTCGGAGCCCAGCGGCTTTCCGTTACCCTTGCCGCTCTTGTTGGCGCTGCTGTTGGCGTGCTGGCCGTTGCTCTGGCCCGCAGCCTTGTTGCCTGCGCCGTTGCCACGCTGATGGGCAATGTTACTGTGGCGAGTCAGGGCCGGTTTCAGCCCCTTGCCGCTGGCAGCGCGCTCGTTGCGCCCTTCCGGCGGCACCAGACAGCCGGGACCGTTGCCAATCAGGTGGCCCTTGCCCATGGCGAGCAGGGCTTCGCGGATCATCGGCCAGCCAGCGGGGTCGTGGTAGCGCAGCAGCGCCTTGTGCAGGCGGCGACGGCGCTCGCCCTTGGCGACAAAGACATCGCCCCCTTCGCGGCTCACCTTGTTTAACGGGTTTTTCTCCGTGTAATACATGGTGGTGGCGTTGGCGAGCGGCGACGGGTAGAAGTTCTGCACCTGATCGAGCTTGAAGCGGTTCTCTTTGACCCAGAGCGCCAGATTGACCATGTCTTCATCTGTGGTGCCCGGGTGGGCGGAGATGAAGTAGGGGATCAGGTACTGCTGCTTGCCCGCCTCTTTGGAGTATTTGTCGAACAGCTCCTTGAACTGGTAGTAGCTGCCCATGCCCGGCTTCATCATCTTGGAGAGCGGTCCCTCCTCGGTGTGTTCCGGCGCGATCTTGAGGTAGCCGCCGACGTGGTACTTGGCCAGCTCCTTGATATAGCGGGGATCTTCGACCGCGATGTCGTAACGCACGCCGGAGGCGATGAGGATCTTCTTGATCCCCTTGAGGTCGCGCGCCTTGCGATAGAGGTTGATGGTCGGGCTGTGGTCGGTGTCCATGTGCGGGCAGATGGTGGGCCAGACACAGGAGGCGCGACGGCAGGTCTGCTCGGCCTTGGGGCTCTTGCAGCGCAGCTTGTACATGTTGGCGGTGGGGCCACCGAGATCCGAAATGACGCCGGTAAAGCCCGGCACCTTGTCGCGGATATCTTCGATTTCCTTGAGGATCGACTCTTCCGAGCGGCTCTGGATGATGCGCCCTTCGTGCTCGGTGATGGAGCAGAAGGAGCAGCCGCCAAAGCAGCCGCGCATGATGTTGACCGAGGTCTTGATCATGTCGAAGGCGGGGATCTTCTCCTTGCCATAGGCGGGGTGCGGCACCCGCTGGTAGGGCAGGCCGAAGACGCCGTCCATCTCCTCGGTTTCGAGCGGGAAGGCGGGCGGGTTGACCCAGACGATGCGATCGCCGTGAGCCTGCGCCAGGGCGCGGGCGCAGCCGGGGTTGGTCTCGTGGTGCAGAATGCGCGAGGCGTGGGCGTAGAGCACCTTGTCCTCTTTGACCCGCTCATAGGCGGGCAGCTTGACGTAGGTCAGCTCCCACGGCTTGGGCTTGGCCGGCTGCACCAGCACGGGTTTGGCCTCTTGCGCGGCGGGTGCCGCTTCGCTGGCGTCATCGGCGCAGGGCGCCCCTTCCATATAGGGGTTGGGGATGGGATCGATGCGGCCAATCTGGTCGAGCTTGCTCGAATCCACCCCTTTCCAGCCCGGCAGCGGCTCCTTGCGGATCACGGCGGTGCCGCGAATATCCTGCATGGTGTCGATGGTCTCCCCCGCTGCGATGCGGTGGGCGACTTCCACCAGCGGCCGCTCGGCGTTGCCGTAGATGAGGATATCGGCCTTGGCATCGAGCAGGATGGAGCGGCGGATGGTCTCGGACCAGTAGTCGTAGTGGGCGATGCGGCGCAGGGATGCCTCGATGCCGCCGATGACGACCGGCACCTCCTTGAAGGCCTCCTTGCAGCGCTGGGTATAGACCAGTGTGGCGCGATCCGGCCGCTTGCCGCCCACATCCCCCGGGGTATAGGCGTCGTCGTGGCGCAGCTTTTTGTCGGAGGTGTAGCGGTTGATCATGGAGTCCATATTGCCCGCGGTCACCCCGAAGAAGAGGTTCGGTTTGCCCAGACGCATAAAGTCATCCTTCGATGACCAGTCCGGCTGGGCGATGATGCCGACCCGAAAGCCCTGCGCCTCCAGCATGCGGCCGATGACCGCCATGCCGAAGCTCGGGTGATCCACGTAGGCATCCCCCGTCACCAGAATGACGTCGCAGCTGTCCCAACCGAGCTTGTCCATCTCTTTGCGGGACATGGGCAGGAAGGGCGCCGTGCCGTAGCACTCGGCCCAATAGCGGGGATAGGAAAAAAGGTTGGTAACCGGCTGCATTTTAACCACCTGGAACAATTCGGGTCGCGCATTATACCGGTTGCGGCCAAGGGGGGCGATGGCTTTTTGCCCCCAGAGTTCGCACGGGATAAGGGCTGGCCATCCATTCAGCCAGCAACTCCACCTGCAATCGGCCAAAAGCAAGGGCGCCCGCAGGCGCCCTTGTTGGCAACGCTCACCCCTGACGGCAGTCGTCAGTGGGCCGGGGTCTGTTCGTCCCCCTCCCCTTTGGCGGTCAATTTGGCGGCCAGCGCCTCGTCTACCTGCTGATCCCGCTGCCCGGTCATACCGGCGTGGCGGGCAATCAGGTGGTAGGTGGCGGGCACCACCAGCAGGGTAACCAGAGTCGCCAGCGACAGTCCAAAGAAGACCACGGTCCCCACCGCCATCCGGCTCTCGTAGCCCGCCCCCATGGAGAGCATCAGCGGCACCGCGCCGATAATGGCGGTGAGCGAGGTCATCAGGATCGGCCGCAGGCGGCGCACCGAGCCTGCGATGATCGCCTCTTCGAACCCCTCCCCGCGCTGGCGCAGCTGGTTGATGAACTCGACGATGAGGATGCCGTTCTTGGTCACCATGCCGATCAGCATGATCATGCCGATCTGGCTGTAGATGCTCATCTCCTGCCCCGTCAGCCAGAGGCCGAGCAGGCCGCCGAAGATGCCGAGCGGCACCGTCATCATCACCACGGTCGGGGTGAGGGTGCTCTCGAACTGGGCCACCAGCACCAGATAGACCACCAGCAGGGCGAGGCCAAAGACCATCGCCATCTCCCCCTGATTGTCGCGGTAATCCTTGGAGTCACCGGCGTAATCAACCGTCATGCCGCTCGGCAGATGCTCGTTGGCCCAGCCGTCGAGGAAGTCGAGCGCCTCGCCCAGAGTGTGATCCGGTGCCACGTCGGCGGTCAGGGTCACCGCCTTCTGGCGCTGGTAGTGGTTGAGGCGGTTGGCGGTCGCCACCTGCTTCACCGTCGCCAGCGTCGAGAGGCTCACCATCTCGCCATTGGCCGCTTTCAGGTAGATGCGGCCAAGATCGGAGATACCGTTGAACTCCTTCTGGTTGGCGCGCAGGTAGACGTCATACTCCTCGCCCCTGTCCACATAGGTGGTCTTGCTCACCCCGCCCAGCATCGCCTGCAAAGTACTGGCGACGGTGGAGACCGGAATGCCGAGCTGGCTGGCGCTGTCGCGCGAGACGGTCACCTGCAGCTCCGGGGTCTTCTCGGCGTAGTCGAGATCCGGGCTTATCATCAGGCCGCTGGCCTGCGCCGCTTTTTGCAGCTCCAGCCCCTGCTGGTAGAGCTCGGCATAGTCGTTGCCCTGCAGCACGAACTGCACCGCCGCGGTGGAGCCGCCCCGAAAGCCCGGCTGGAAGGTGCGGATCATTACGTCGGGAATGCCGGCGAGCTTGGCCCCGAGCGAGCGGGAGAACTGGGTGGCGGTGATGTCGCGCTCGGCCCAGTCGGTGAGCTGGATGATCACCATGCCGGTCTGATCACCGCCACGGCCAAAGGCGGGGGTGCTGAAGCTCATCGCCTTGACCACCCCCTTGCCCAGCATCGGCATGATGGCGGACTCCACCTGCTGCATGTTGCGCTTCATCCGCTCGATACTGGTCCCCTCCGCCCCCTTGACGAAGACGAAGACCACGCCGCGATCCTCGGTCGGGGTGAGGCTGCTCGGCAGCTGGGTAAAGAGGGCGCCGATACCGGCCAGACAAAGCAGCAGCGCCAGCGGCATCCAGCGCGAGCGGCGCAGCAGCCCCTGCAACAGGCGGCGATAGTGCCCCTCCACCCAGCCAAGGCCGCGATCGAGGGCCGCCGTCAGCCGGTTTGGCTTGTCGAGCGGGCGCATCAGCCAGGAGCCCATGGCCGGGGTGAGGGTCAGCGCCACCAGCGAGGAGCAGAGCACCGCCAAAGAGAGCAGAATGGCAAACTCGGTAAAGAGCCGGCCCACCATGCCATCCATAAAGGCGATGGGAATAAAGACCATCACCAGCACCGCAGTGGTGGCGATGACCGCAAAGCCCACCTCGCGGGTGCCGTGCCAGGCCGCCAGCAGAGGGGGCTCACCCCGTTGCAGATGGTGGTGAATGTTCTCCACCACCACGATGGCATCATCCACCACCAGACCGATGGCGAGAATAAGGGCCAGCAGGGTGATGAGGTTGATGGAAAAGCCGAGATACCAGGCGCCGATAAAGGCTGAAATCAGCGACACAGGTACCGTGATGGCCGGAATAAGGGTGGTGCGCCCCTGACCGAGGAACAGATAGAGCACCGCCACGACCAGCACGGCGCAGATGGCCAGTGTTTCATACACCTCGTCGATGGCCTGCTTGATAAAGATGGTGGAGTCGTAATCGACCTCCAGCTTGGCCCCCTCCGGCAGGAAGCGCTGCATCTCCACCAGCTTCTTCTCCACCCCCTGTGCCACCGCCAGCGGGTTGGCGGTGGACTGGGCGACGATGCCGATACCCAGACTCTCGCGGCCGTTGCGCTGGTAGGCGCTGTCTTCGTTCTTGGCCCCTACCTCCACATCGGCGATGTCGGAGAGATAGACGCTCTGGCCGTTGGCGGCGGTGCGCACCTGCAACTGCTGGAAATCTTCAGCCGTGTGGTAGAGCCGGGCAATCTGCACCGACATGGTCATGGAGTTGTTGCGGATCTCGCCGCCCGGCAGCTCGATGTTCTCGCGCTTGAGGGCATCCTGCACATCTGCCACCGTGACGCCGCGCGCCGCCATGTCAGCGGGGCGCAGCCGCACATACATCACCTGGGTGAGATCGCCGGAGAGCTCCACTTCGCTCACCCCGTCCACCAGACTGAGGGGGTCGACCAGCACCCGGTTGGCGTAATCGGTCATGGCGGTGCGATCCATCTGGCTGCTGCTGAAGTTGAGCCAGACCGCCACATCGCCACTGCCGCTATCCTTGGTCACCAGCGGATCGTCGGCATCCTCCGGCAGCTTGCTCTTGGCGCGGGTCAGGGCATCGCGCACATCGGAGACCCCCTCCACCATGTTCCAGCCGAGCTTGAACTCCACCGTGATCATCGAGCGACCCTTGCGGGTCACCGAGTTGATGTTCTTGATGCCGCTGATGCCGGAGAGCTGATCCTCGATGGGTTTGGTGACCTGGCTCTCCATCACCGCCGGCGCTGCCCCCTCATAGGTGGTGGTGATGGTGACCGACGGAGTCTGTACATCGGGCATCTCCCGCACCGTCAACTTGCTGAAGGCGACCAGACCGAACACGGTGAGCAGAGCGCTGAGCACCACCGCCACCAGCGGGCGGCGCACTGAAATATCGGAGAGCCACATCAGCCGTTTACCTCCGCCAGATCGCGGACCTTGGCGCCATCACGCAGATTGACCAGCCCCTCGACCACGATGCGATCGCCGACTTTCAGCCCCTCGGTGACCCAGACGGTCTCCCCCTCGGTCTCGCCAAGCACCACCGGCACCCGCTTGACCCGGCCATCGGCCTCGAGGCGGTAAACGAAGCGCTGCTCGCCGGCATACTCCACCGACTGGGCAGGAATAAGGGTGAGCTGGCGGGAGGGGAGCGAGAGCTCGACGTTGAGCAGCATGCCCGGGCGCAGCTGGCCGTTGTGATTGGGCAACTCGACCCGTGCCTTGATGTTCTGGGTCTCGTTGGAGATGCGGCTGTCGAGGGTGGTGAGGGTGCCGTTGAAGTGCTGATCCGGCCAGGCTGCGCTGGTCGCCGTCACCGCCATGCCGGGGCGCAGCAGGGCGAGGTAGCGCTCCGGCACCGCCAGATCGAGGCGCAGGGTGTCGATATCGTCGAGGTGCAGCAGGGTATCGCCGCTATTGACCAGCGCCCCTTCGCTGAGATCAATCAGGCTGACAGTACCAGCAAACGGTGCTTGCAAGTTACGCAGGGAGAGCTCGTAGCGGGCGGCATCGACGCGCGCCTGCACCTGATCGACGGTAGCCTCCTGCCCCTCCAGCACCGACTGGGTGACGGCGCCACGGGCGACCAGCTTGCGCATCTCGTTAAGCTTGCGGTGCTCGTCGCGCAGGCTGGCGCTCTGCTCGGCCAGCTCGGCGCGCTGCTTGCCGTTGTCGAGGGCGATCAGGGTCTCCCCTTTGGCGACGCCCTGCCCGGACTTCACGGCGATGGTGACGATGCGACCGGTCACCTCGGGACTGATAACGACGGAGCGGTTGGCCTCCAGCTTGCCCACCAGCTTGAGGGTCGGCTCAGCCAGACTCTGCTTGACGGTCTGGGTGCGAATATTGATCTCGCGGGTCGGGGCCTTGGCTGCCGGTTGAAAGTGACCCACCGCCCACCAGATGGCAGCCACCAGAGAGAGCAGGCCGAGGCCCAGCCAGATACGCATTTTCATCGAGCAATCCATGAAGAGTTGAGAGAGGGAAATCTGATTGGGGGCCATTTTAGCCCCAGACTATGCCGTGACTATGTATAAATGTGACAAAACGTAACAGGAGTGGCGCAAGATCACTGCAATCATGCCTTTTCGATCCCTTTTTCAGCAGAGTCGCATACACTAGCGACAGTTTTCTTCGCAATATAGCCAAATCGCCTATGCCAAATGTGTCTGACCGACGTTTCCTCTCACGCCTGACCTGGCTGCTGTTTGCCTCCGTCATCCTGCTGGTTGGTCTGACCCTGCGGCAAAGTCTGAAACAGATAGAGGACCTCTATCTTAGCGATACGGCCAACAGCGCCATTCGCCTGCGCGATCAGTTCAAGCAGACCGAGACCTTTCTCGAGGCGATGCGCGGACAGGCCGAAGAGCGACTGCGCAGCGATCCCCAGTCGGTACTGACCCGCCAGCTCTATCGCCATCTCGAACAGCTGCCGGAGGGACTGGCACTCGATCACCCGCCAGCCGACCTGCCCGCAGGGCTGGTCGGCAACCTGACCGGATTTGGGCCCCTGCCCCCCCGTGGCAGCGAGCGGGAAGCTCGCATTCATCTGGCCCTGAGTCTCTCGCCCCTGCTCTCCACCGCCAGCCAGCGCCTCGGCAAGGAGATCGCCTGGGTCTACTTCACCGGCGCAGACAACTTTGTCTACCTCTACCCCTGGCGCCCCTCCAGCCAGTACCGTTTTACCAATGCCATCTATGAGAAGTCTTACTGGCAGGATGCACAGGCAACCCCCAATCCGGGCCGCACCACCATTCTCTCACGCCCCTATGAGGACTTTGCCGGCCTTGGCACCATGATCACCATGTCGCAACCCCTCTACAAAGGCTCGACACTGGTGGGGGTCATCAGCATGGATGTGCTGCTCTCGCGGCTGCACCAGCAGTTGCAGGCGCTCACCCCAAAGCTCGGTGGTTACCTGCTCATCAATCAGTACGATCAGGTGCTGGCCTGCAGCAATTCGGATCCCCATCCCCAGCAGCATCTGGCACCGGACGATCAGTACCGCTGGAATCAGGGAGGCTTTCAACTTACCCAGGCGCTGAGCGATACACCGCTGCGACTGGTGCATCGCATCCCCCTGTTTGAGCTGCTCATTGCACTGACCTGCCAGTCGGCACCGACCCTGCTCGCCATCGCCTTCATGTTGCTGGCGGCCCTCTCCAGCCTGAGATCTCGCCGTCTCAACCTGCAGCTCAACTACCTCTCCTGCCACGATGCGCTCACCGGCGCCTTCAATCGGCACTATCTGACCCAGCAGGAGCAGAGTGGCCAGCTGGCAAAACAGATGCCTGTCGGGGTGATCCTGTTCGATGCGGATCACTTCAAACGGGTCAACGACCGCTTCGGCCACGGAGTGGGTGATATCGTGCTGATCCGGCTGGTGCAGATCTGTCAGCAGCAACTCAGCCCATCGGATTGCCTGATCCGCTGGGGTGGCGAGGAGTTTTTGCTGCTGGTCGCCCGCTGTGACGACGCTCGTCTCGCAGCGCTGGCCGAACAGATCCGCCTCGAGGTAGAGCATTATGACTGGCGTGCCATAGTGCCCGAGCTGGCCGTCACCATCAGCCTCGGTTACCACCCCCACGCAGACTCCATCCCGCTGCACGAGGCGATCCGCCGCGCCGATGTCGCCCTCTATCAGGCCAAAGGCAATGGCCGCAACCGCTCGGAAAGATGGCAGGGTGACGAGACCCAGCTCACAGAGTAAGCTGGGCCCTCCACACTTTTCAGGAGTCACTTCGTGCCACGAAAACCCCGCGTAGGGCTCGCTCTGGGGAGCGGCGCCGCCAGAGGATGGGCCCATATCGGCGTCATCCGCGCTCTTGAACGACTCGGCATCAAGCCCGATCTCATCGCCGGCTGCTCCATCGGCAGTTTTGTCGGCGCCGCCTATGCCGCGGGCGAACTGGACAGACTGGAGAGCTGGGTACGCGGCTTTACCCGCCTGCAGGTGGTGAGCCTGCTCGATCCGGCCCTCTCCGGCGGCCTCTTTCGCGGCGAAAAGGTGTTTGGTATTGCCGCCAACCATCTCGGGGATCCCGAGCTGGAGAGTCTGCCCATCCCCTTCGCCTGCGTGGCGACCGAACTCGATACCGGCCGCGAGATCTGGCTGCAACGGGGGCCACTGCGCCAGTCGGTGCGCGCCTCCTGCGGCATGCCGGGGATCCTCACCCCGACCCGGGTCAACGACCGCTGGCTGGTGGATGGTGCCGTGGTCAATCCGGTGCCCATCTCGCTGGCGCGCGCCATGGGAGCCGAGGTGGTTATCGCAATCAACCTCAACACCGACATGCACCAGCCCTGGACCGACGAGCCGGATCAATCCGGCGGCGGCCTGCTCAGCCAGTGGCTCAATCGCGGTGAGGCAACCCCGGCCACGCCCGGTATGTGGAGCGTGATGAGTGGCTCCATCAACATCATGCAGGAGCGGATCACCCGGGCGCGGATGGCAGGGGATCCCCCGGAAATCCAGCTCTGTCCGCGCCTTGGCAGTTTCTCCATCATGGACTTTCATCGCGCCAGCGATGCCATCGAGGAGGGTGAGGCCTGCGTCGAGCGCAACCTCGACCAGCTCAAGGATGAACTGGGCCGGCTCGGGGTGCTGGGCAATTAGTTCTCGACATGCTGCGGTTTACAAATGAAAAAAGCGCCATTCGGCGCTTTTTTTTCAACTTCCTTACCCGGTCACTCCTTACGGTAGAAGAGCAACCCGAGCAGAATCACCCCCACAGAGACCAGCAGATAGAGCCCCAGACTGGGATTGGTGATACCGCCATACAGAATGATGAGCGCGCCCAAGGTGGCGCAGGTCGGGATCACAAACCGCTTTATCCAGCCCAACTCGCTAAAGGTGCGCATGTACCAGACATAGAGGAACAGATAGAGGCCATAAATCAGCACGATCGGCATCTCGTCCAGGGCGATGTAACGACCGAATGTCTCGTTGATGCTGCAGTACCACAGCACTGAGTAGATCACCGACAACAACGCTGCCGCGAGGGCCGAGTTGATTGGCATGTGGTGATGCGGTTCGATACGGCTCATCCACTTGGGAGCTGGCCCCTGATTGCGGATCGCCAGCGAGTAGGGAATACGCATGGTCGCCAACACCAGACCATTGAGGGTTCCGAGGCAGGAGATAATCACGAACACGGTCAAAATAGTCGAGGCAGTCCCGCCAAACAGGCTGGTTGTCGCGAGATTTACCGCGTTATCCCCTTGCGCCACTATCTCGTCCGTCGGCAAGACGCTGGCGATCCCCAGGAAATAGGTGACGTAGACCACAAAGACTATCAGGGTGCCAATCACCAGCGCTCTGGGCAGATTCTTCTTGGAATCGCGAATTTCGCTGTTGATGGTCACGGCGGCAATCCACCCCTCATAAGCGAAGGCGGTGGCAACCACGGCCGTAGCCAGAGTGCCTCCGGTGCTTCCTATCCCATCCATTGCCTGCACAAAGTTGGTCACGGTGACACCATTGAGCAAGCCTGAAATGGTGCCCACAATGGCAACCAGGATCAGCGGGATCAACTTGATCAGGGTAGAACCCACTTGCAGCTTGCCCGCCAGGACCGGGGTATAGAAGTTGATCAGATAGGTGACCGTCATATAGACAGCCGCCAGTATCCAGGTCGCACCAGAGTTGGTCGGATTATCACTGCCGAGCAAGATCATTGTGTACAGAGCGGCGACCCAGGCAAGGATGGCGGAAAGAGGGGCGTAATAGAGTACGCCTTTAAACCACCCCACCAGATAACCAAACATTTTGCCGTATGCCGCTTCGGCATAATCGACGATACCGTTGGACTTTTCGATCCTCTGGGCAAACTCGGCAAACACCAGCGCGCCGAAGATCATCGAAAATGCCCCCAGCGCCCATGCCAGCAGCGCAATGGCCAGATTACCGCCAGTCAGACGCAGTACATCATCGGCCTTGAAGAAGACACCGGAGCCGATCACCACGCCGACCACCATCGCAATGGCAGTCATCAGGCCATAGCGTTTATCCAACTCGTTACTGCTCATACCCATACTCCATACCGATTGCTCATATCATCCTGAATGTAATAGTGTTCGGGTGGCCAGATACCACCAGGGGGCCCACTTTTCGGGGCCGCTTATTCTCGTTGGCCTGCATGGATAATTCAAAGCGTGTTAAATCAAAATATCGATCAGCGACCCAAAAAAATACCGCCCGAAGGCGGCATTTCCTATCTGTCACAGTGACGATTACGCCTTGGCGAGATCGTCCGGACCAATCTGGCCGATTTCGGCGACTTTTTTGTCAGCCAGCAGCCAGAGAGTGAACTTGTGCAGTTCCGGGTGATGAGCCAGGGCAACCAGGAAGGCACCACCGACTTCACGATAACCCAGTTCGTAGTTCTTCAGGGTTGTGGGGGGAACACCCAGCAAATCAGCAAACTTCGGACGGCTCAAACCAACCGCTTCACGGATCTGACGGATCTTCTTGCCAACAGTGACGATATTTGAATTCATATTGTTCCATACTCCGTTTGGCGGATTTAATCCGCCTTTATTTTTCGCGACGACTCGTAGTCAAGTGTATCAGTTTTGTTCGGACTCGTTATGGTCGAGCCTCTATCTTTATGAGCGCCTTTCGGCGACAACCCTTGCCTTCAAGGGGGGATGGTAATCGCTCAGCCGCCTCAGGTAAACAGTCTCGAAAAGAAACCTTTATTGTTGCCATCCCAATAAACCGTATAATTCGCCGGCTACCCATTAAGAGGAATAAGTATGGCGTTTCCCGGCATTATCTCTCGCCTGCACACGGTTTCCAGCGACATAGAATTGCAACTGCAGCTCCAGCAGGGAGCGCAATATCGCGCCGAAGCATTCTGGCTTCCCGCCTCACTGAGCGATCAGAGCGGCACCATTCTGACAACCCTGTCAGAGAAATGTTCACTCTTTCTGGAGCAGGATGAACCAGCCCTTCAACTGCGCAGTCATGACGGCGTGTTGCAGCAAAATGGTCTGCTGCTCACCGGCAATGGTCAGGAGATGATGCTGGCCGTCACGCCGGGAGATAAAGGTGTAGTGCCGGAATCAGAATTGGCTGACATGGCCAAATGGCTGGAAGCGGGCCACCTGCACTTTGTCTGCCCGGCAGCCATCCAGCCGGTCGCCCGTGCCATCCTCAATATCTGGCCACTGGATCCCTATCTGGCCCGCCATTTTCTGGCCAGTCTCACTCCACTGCTGCAAAACGCGACCGAGCAGGATTATCTCGCCGTCTTTGCCGCCAGGGCGAATCCGGCCAACCCGCAGCCAGACTGGGTTCAGGCCTATATGAAGCTCGAAAAGCGCCTGCACAGGGCCTATCTGGATCACTAATTAATCTGGATAAACAGCCAGTTATCGACACGACACAATTTGCCATCAGGTTCATTTGTGAGCTTGATCATGTTTCAAAATCGGCATAGAGTGCGCCTCGTCATCGGAATGACATCGTTGCCTGGCTGCGGTTTTTCACGCTCAGCGTGCCCTGCCAGCGCATCTGACACACCAGGAGAGTGTGCGACCCGACACCGGGTCACTGCCAGACTCGACGCCAGCAGTACGGCGGAGCCTGCAGCTTACATAAATTCAATAGTGCGAAGCATGTGAACAACGTGCGATCTCAACGAGGATTTTTTTATGATGAAAATGGCTCCTTCCCTGATTGCCATCACCATGGCTGCTCTGGGTGCCACCGCTGCTCACGCCGCTGACGACATCTACTTCGGTGCCGGTGTTGGTGCTGCTCACTTCAACGGTCTGAACAAGATCAACGGTGGCGGTTACGAAGGTACTGAAGATGCTGCTGCTGTAAACGCATTCGCAGGCTACAACTTCAACGAAAACTTCGGTACCGAGTTCGGCTACCAGTATGCTGGTCGTGGCAACACCGAAGGTGAGCGTTACGAGAACCAGGGTGCCACCCTGTCCGGTATCGCCCGTCTGCCGGTTGGCAACGGCTTCTCCCTGTTCGCTGAAGGCGGCGCCTACTGGGCCCACACTGACGGTCTGACCGTTAGCGACACCAAAGTATCCCCGCTGGCTGGCCTGGGCGTGACCTACAAGGTTAACGACGCTCTGGATCTGCAAGCTCGCTACCGCTACATGTGGGACGTGGCTGACCTGCACCCGGCTGACGACGTACGTTACAAGTCCAACCAGAGCGTTGCTACCCTGGAAGCCGTATACCACCCGTTCCGTTCTTCCTACGTAGCTCCGGCTCCGGCTCCGGTTGTTGAAGAAGCTCCGGCTCCGGTTGCTCCGCAGATCGTTGAGAAAAACTTCGCTCTGAACTCCGACGTCCTGTTCGCCTTCGGCAAAGACAGCCTGAAGCCGGAAGGTGTTGCTGCCCTGAACGCTCTGTACCAGCAGATCGTTGAGTTCCAGCCGAAAGATGGCAACGCTGTTGTTGTTGGTTACACCGACCGTATCGGTTCCGACGCTTACAACCAGAAGCTGTCTGAAGCGCGTGCCCGCACCGTTGCCAACTTCCTGGTCAGCAAAGGTATGGCTGCCAGCAAAGTTGCCATCGAAGGTCGTGGCGAAGCCAACCCGGTTACCGGCACCAAGTGCAACGGCGTGAAAGCTAAAGCTCAGCTGATCTCCTGCCTGGCTCCGGACCGTCGCGTAGAAGTTCGCGTATCTGGCGTACAAGAAGTTCAGAAGTAATCTGACTCTTGTGTGCGAAAAGGGGGAGCCAAGGCCCCCCCTTTTGTTTATCCCCTGTCATTTTTCCCCGCTTCATACTTCCCTTCTGCTTCTGACAATCCTGTCACCTTTTCCCGTGAACTTGCCTGCTCAGAGTCAAAGGCATACAGTAGTTGCGCCTGTAAGGGATTGGATAAGCGCGAGATAACGCTTCCCTTCCGGCCTGTTGTCCATGATGCCAATGCCTCATGAGTGTCCCGAAGCCATCCGCTATCCACTTTGCTGGCGAATTTTTCGCAGCTAATAAGAACGACTGTTTCGAATGCCCGCAAGGGCTGATGCAACGAGGATAATTCGATGAAAATCAACATGGCACCAACTCTGATCGCACTGGCGCTCGCCGCCGCAGCTACCACGGCACAGGCCGCCGATGACTGGTACGGCGGTATGGGCGCAGGCTGGGCCTATGCCCACAATCTCGACGATTTCGGCAAAGATGCCGACAAGGATGCCACCGCGCTGAACCTGTTCGGTGGCTACAACTTCAACCAGAACTTCGCCGCCGAGCTGGGCTATCTCTACGCTGGCAAAGCTGGCGTAGACGGTACCGACTTCAAGACTCAGGGGGGCACTTTATCCGGTATCGCTCGCCTGCCGCTGGGCGATATCTTCTCCGTATTCGCTGAAGGTGGCGCCTACTTCAACCACGTCAACGGTAACGGCAACGACGCCAACGGCACTGCGCCGCTGGCAGGCCTTGGGCTGACAGCCAAGCTCTCCGACCTCATCGATGTGCAGGCTCGCTACCGCTACCTGTGGAATCTGGGTGACAAGCAGAAAACCTGGGAGAGTGACATGAGCGTCGCCACCCTGGAGCTGGTGCTGCACCCCAACCGGACATCTTATGTCGCACCGGTTGCTGCTCCAGCTCCTGAACCCGTTCCCGAGCCCGTGGTCGTCGACAAAAACTTTGCCCTGAGCTCTGACGTGCTGTTTGCCTTTGGCAAATCCAGCCTCAAGCCAGAAGGTGTCGCAGCGCTCAATACCCTGTATCAACAGATCGTCGACGTGCAGCCGAAAGATGGCAGCGCCGTGGTGGTCGGTTACACCGACCGCATCGGCTCCGATGCCTACAACCTGAAGCTCTCCGAAGCCCGTGCCCGCACCGTGGCCGACTTCCTGGTGGGCAAGGGTCTGCCGGCTGGCAAGGTCTCCATCGAGGGTCGTGGCGAGGCTAACCCGGTCACCGGCACCCAGTGCGACGGCATCAAGGCCAAAGCCAAACTGATCGCCTGTCTGGCCCCGGATCGCCGCGTCGAAGTGCGCGTCACCGGCGTCCAGCAAGTAACCAAGTAACCAAGTTCTGTTTGCGTAGCGAACGCTCTATTACCTGAATCAAGGGGGGATGTCTGGGCATCCCCCTTGTTATTTATCCTTCGCTTCCACACCGCTCAAACCAGCTTGCCGTCGTTGCCTTGCCAGCATAAAGGCTGCACTCCCGACCGGTTCAAATCATAGATAAATTCACAATGCATGACGTGCGTTATACCCCCTCCCGCATTCGCATGAGATGCGTCTCGCGCTCGGCAGGCAAATACAACTGGCTGCTGCTTCCAGGTGGTCCGGGGCTCGGCTCGGAAAGCCTGCAGATGCTGGCAGAGCAGCTGACGGTCAACGGCACAGTCTGGCTAATTGATCTGCCCGGCGATGGCAGCAATACCGACATGATCGATCATACGACTGCGTACGAGCGCTGGCCGGATGTACTCATAGAAGCCGCCGATGCACTTCCCAACCCCGTTTTCATTGGTCATTCAACCGGTGGCATGTATCTGCTCTCGGTATCTGAACTGGCTACGCGGCTGGCTGGGCTGGTGTTGATAAGCTCGGCCCCCTCTGCTCGCTGGCAGGCCGACTTTGCAAGCATGTGTGAACAGCACCCCTTGCCCGAGAGCGAGACTGCCGCGCACGCTTTTTCCCGCGAACCAAATGTCGCGACCCTCAGGGCGCTCGTCATGGCAAGTGCTCCCTGGAACTTTTCGACGCACACATTGGCCATGGGGCGGGCCATGCTGGCGAGCCTCCCCTTCAACCTTGCGGCCATGAGCTGGTCGGCAGACCACTTTGATGAAACGTACGAGGCCCGCTGGTGGCCAGCGACTATCCCGGTGCTTATTATTTCCGGTGGTGATGATCGAGTAATCGCTCAGCAGCAGTGGCAGGATCCCCGCTATCAGGGGGATAACGTTCGACAGGTAACCATCCCCAACGCAGGCCATTTCCCTTGGTATGAAGCACCAGATGAGGTCATGGAAGCAATCATTCAGTTCGAGCACTCACTATCGCAATAACTCACCGGATGCAAAAAGGGATGCCTGGGCATCCCTTTGTTTTTATAGCTATTTAGCGCTGAGCTGTATCAGAAGGAGGTGCGGCGGTAGCGGCGATACTCCGGATGCCAGAAGTTCGCTTCGATGGCCTGATCGATCACCTCGTCCGGGGTCTGCACCGCCTTGCCCTGCAGCATGGCGGTCTTGGCCACCATCTTGGCGATGTAGCGGGAGACCTGATGGATATCCGCCAGATCCGGCAGCAGGGAGCCCTCCTCCCCTTTCACCAGCGGCGAGCACTCCGCCAGCGCACGGCTGGCCGACATCAGCATGGCATCGGTCACCCGGGTGGCGCCAGAGGCGATGACGCCAAGGCCGATCCCCGGGAAGATGAAGGAGTTGTTGCACTGGGCGATGACGTAGCGCTTGCCCTTGTACTCCACCGGTGCAAACGGGCTGCCGGTTGCCACCAGCGCCTGACCGTCGGTCCAGCGGATGAGGTCTGCCGGCGTCGCCTCGACCCGGGAGGTGGGGTTGGAGAGCGGGAAGATGATGGGACGGGCACAGTGCTTGTGCATGGTCTTGACCACCTCTTCGGTGAACAGCCCCGGCTGGCCGGAGACCCCGATCAAAATGTCCGGGCGACCGTGCTCCATTACCTCCAGCAGGGAGATATTGTCCCCCACCGGCCAGTCGGCAATGCGCTCCACCGGCTGGGAGAGGCGGCGCTGGAAATCGAGCTGGTTGGGGATCTTGTCGGTGATAAGACCGAAGCGGTCCACCATAAAGACCCGGCTGCGTGCCTGCGCATCGGTCAGCCCTTCGGCCTTCATCTGCGCCACGATCTGCTCGGCGATGCCGCAGCCGGCGCTGCCTGCGCCGAGGAAGGCAACCCGCTTCTCGGAAAGCTTGGCGCCGGAGGCCTTGCAGGCGGCGATCAGGCTGCCCAGGGTCACGGCAGCAGTACCCTGAATATCGTCGTTGAAGCAGCAAAGCTCGTTCTTGTAGCGGTTGAGCAGCGGCATGGCATTGTTTTGGGCGAAGTCCTCGAACTGCAGCAGGATATCGGGCCAGCGGCGCTTGACCGCCTGAATGAAGGCATCGACGAACTCGGCATACTCTTCACCGGAGATGCGCGGATTGCGCCAGCCCATGTAGAAGGGGTCGTTCAGCAACTGCTGGTTGTTGGTGCCCACATCCAGCACCACCGGCAGGCAGTAGGCGGGCGAGATGCCGCCACATGCGGTGTAAAGCGACAGCTTGCCGATGGGAATGCCCATGCCGCCGATGCCCTGATCGCCGAGGCCCAGGATCCGCTCGCCGTCAGTCACCACGATCACCTTGACGTTCTGCTTGGTGGCATTTTGCAGCATGTCATCGATCCTCTCCTTATCCGGATAGGAGATGAACAAGCCACGGGCGCGGCGATAGATGTTGGAGAACTCCTCGCACGCCTTGCCGACGGTCGGGGTGTAGATGATGGGCAGCATCTCGGTCAGGTGGTTGTGCAGCAGCCGGTAGAACAGTGTCTCGTTGGTGTCCTGGATGTTGCGCAGGTAGATGTGCTTGTCCATGTCGTTGCCAAACGCCATGAACTGGCGATAGGCACGCTCGGCCTGCTCCTCGATGGTCTCGATATTCTGGGGCAGCAGCCCCTCGAGGTTGAAGTTGCTGCGCTCTTCGCTGGTGAAGGCGCTCCCCTTGTTGAGCAGCGGGGTCTCCAGCAGGGCGGGACCGGCGTAGGGAATGTAGAGAGGACGTTTCTGGTTATTATCTTCAAACATGGATCTTGATACCTAAACGGTTAGCTAGACGCAGGAACCCGCCGATCCTAGGGGCTTGTGTCATTAATTTCAAAGAGTTTGCATATCCGTTGCAAAAGGTTTGCGACCGAGTCGACGAAATGTCCCCGGGGTCTGACCAGTCAGGCGTCGAAACGAGTTGGCAAAGTTGGCGCCATCGCTATAACCGACCCGGGCGGCCAGCTCGCTGAGCGGCCAGTTGGTGTAGAGCAGCAACTGGCGTGCCTTGTTCATTCTGAGCTCGGTCACCCTTGCCATCGGCCCCATGCCAAAGTGCTGCTGACAGAGGCGGTGCAGATGGGGCACCGAGCAGGCCATCTGGTCGGCGAGCTGGGCCACACTCCAGGGCTCGTCGAGACGCGCCTCCACCCGGCGAAACAGCGCCTGCAGGCGCAGCTCCGGCGTGCCACGCACTTCCCCTTGCAGGGTGCGCTCCAGCAGTGCCAGCAGCAGAGTGAGCAACTGGGGCTGGAGCGGGGAACGAACCCCTTCGAGCTGGATCAGGCTGAGCAGATGATGCAGCTGATCACCGCCATCCCCCAGCCAGATACGATGACCAAGCCGGTGTAGATGCTGCCAGCGCGGCACGTCATCGAGCAAAATCCAGCTCATCTGCCACTGCTCCCCCACCAGCTTGAGGCCACCGGGCACGGCGGCGGGCAAAAAGATGAGCGAACCGTTCGGGACAGGCTGCTCGCCCCGGTCGGTGAGCAGCGCCCCCCCCTCGCTGTGGCTCGCCATCAGAATGTGAAACTCGGGCCGATTGCGTCGAATGAGGTAGTGCTCCCGAATGGTCGAGAGGCCGGTCAGAAAGATACCGGCCTCGCCGAGCAGCGGCAGCCCTTCGCGCCCCAGCATTCGCTCATCGCAGGAGGGCGCTATCTCCAGACACTCGCTGACAAAGGGCATAACACCTCAACAGGATAGTTTCACACAATAAACCCGAGAGAGCCTCACAGTGAAGCCACTCGCAACTCCCCCTATCATACCCATGACAAACCTTGCTTTTCTCATACCCGGTTAACACTAATGAATTATTGGCAAGCGATTTTAAAACAAACCACCGATCGCGAGTTCATGACCCGATTGTGGCGGCTGGCCCTGCCGGTTTCGCTGCAATCCATGATGTTCTCCCTGCTTGGTCTCATCGACATCATGATGGTGAGCCAGCTTGGCACCACGGCTGTGGCGGCGGTCGGCTTGGGTAACCGGGTCTTCTTCTTCAATCTGCTGGTGATAGCGGGCCTCGCGGGCGGGGTCTCGGTATTGGCAGCACAATACTTCGGGCGCGGGGAGATGGCCGGGGTACGCCGCTCCCTGGCGCTGGCAATAGTGGGCGCCCTGCTGGTCACCCTACCCTTTGCCTTCATCTATGTGTTATCACCGGGCAGCGTACTGGGTTTTGCCAGTCAGGATCCGGCGCTGCGGGCTCTGGCGGATCAATTCTTGATGATCACCGGCGCCACCATCCTCTGTACCGCCATCGTAGTGCCGCTGGAATCAGCCCTGCGCTCGGTCGGCAATGCCGCCGCGCCAACCCGCATCGGCATTATCGCCATCATCGCCAACGTCATCCTCAACTACGCCCTCATCTTCGGTCACTTCGGCTTCGAGGCGATGGGGGTCGCCGGTTCGGCCTGGGGCACCACCATTTCCCGGCTGCTGCAGACAGCCCTGCTGCTGCTCTACGTAAAGCGTTATGAGGCGCGCCTGATCCCGCGTGCACCAGACTGGCTGGCCGCCTTCAAGCGCAAGGAGGTGGTGCGCTTTACCCTGATCGCCCTGCCGCTGCTGTTCCATGACGGCCTCTGGGCCTTCGGCATGCTGATTTACGGCTTTCTCTATGCCCATCTTGGCACCGATTCGCTGGCCATCATGACCACCCTCGGCACCCTGGAGAGCATCCTTATCTCCCTCTTCTTCGGACTGGCGGTGGCCTGCTCCACCCTGCTCGGCCACCGGCTCGGGGCCGAGGAGTACGAGGTCGCTTGGCAGCACTCCCAGCTGTTCCTGCTGCTGGCACCGATTGGCGCGCTGCTGGTGGGGATCATCGTCTGGCTGCTGCAAGCCAACCTGCTGCAGTGGGTCGGCAACCTGCCCCCCGAGCTGATGACGGAAGCGGGTCAGGTGCTCGGCATCATGTGTCTCGGGATGCTGCTCAAGGTGTTCAACATGGTGGGGATCATCGGAGTGCTGCGCTCTGGCGGTGATGTGAACTACAGCATCTTTATCGACATCGTCGGCATGTGGTGCATCGGCATCCCGCTCGCCTGGGTGGCTGTCACGCTGCTCGGCTGGCCCCTCTCCTGGGTGGTGGCGGTGGTCTTGCTGGAGGAGCTCAGCAAGGTGTTGCTGGTGCAGCGCCGTATTCGCCAACGCTGCTGGTTGAAGAATCTGGTGATCGGATAAACAGCCACAAATCGGGGTCATATCAATGACAGAAAATCCCCGTTTGCAGTATGCTGGGCGCCTCTTCAATCAGAGGCAGGGATCCACGGTTTCCCTGTCCAGTAGTCGTTTAAGGAGACGAGCATGCAACCACAGAAAGAGCTGATCACCGAGACGGCCCTGCTTGAGATGGCCAACAAGATCATCAAGGAGCATGAAGACTTCATCCACGGTATGCGCGCCGATTCGGTGGAGCAGAAGGGGGATATTCTGGTGTTCAAGGGGGAGTATTTCCTGGCCGAAGACGGCACCCCGACCGGCAAGACCATGGCGGTCTTCAACATGTTCAAGCTGCTGGCCCAGCAGCTCTCCGGCAAGTACAAGCTGGCCTGATCTCGCCAGCTCATTGCCAACAGGATGCCGCCCTCAGGCGGCATCTGTTTTTGCGCGGTTTTGCCCCTCGACCACCACGCAGTTGCGTCCCGCCATCTTGGCCTGATAGAGACACTCGTCGGCACGGTTGATCAGAATATCGATGGTGTCATCGGAACGAGCCATGGCAATCCCGATACTTACCGTCACCTCCAGCAATTCGTCCGAAGTGGGGCTCTTCACCAGCCGCGCCTCGACGGCAATGCGCAGCCGCTCGGCCATTTTGCTCGCCAGTGCCGGATCGGCGCAGTTGTGCATCAGGATGGCAAACTCTTCGCCGCCATAGCGCCCCAGCACCATATCAGGCTCAAGCTGCTCCCCCAGGGTGGTAGCCACCTCCTTGAGCACCGCATCCCCCGCCAGATGGCCGTAGATATCGTTGATCCGCTTGAAGCGATCGAGATCCAGCAGCATCACCGCAAAGGGCTTCTTCTTGAGTTGCAGCCGGATTCTGGCCTGCTCCAGCTGCTTCATCAGCAGGCGGCGGTTCATCATGCCGGTCAGCTCGTCGGTGGTGGACTCCCGATAGAGCCGCAGCAGCATATTGAGCTGACCGCACTGCACCCAGCAGCTGGCCAGGGTAAACATGCCAAGCACCCAGATCTGGTTCAGAGTGGCCTGGCTCCAGAGACTCTGTCCCACCAGCAACCAGTACCCCAGCAGCATGGTCACCAGCACCACGCCAGCCAGCTGTAGCCCAAGGGAGAGCGGGATGGGAAAGATGGCAAACAGGGTGATGAGCAGATAGGGGAAGACGGCATAACCGGCCTGCAACTCCTGCTCGCTGCCAAAACTGTGCAGACAGAAGAGGGAGAAGATCATCATCACCATCATCAGGTAGCCGAGCGCCAGCTTCATCCGCTCGCGACGAAAGTGAATAAGGTAAGAGAGGGGGATCAGCGGAGAGAGCGCCAGAGTGCAGAAGATGCGGGCCTGAAACAGCTGCTCGAAATGGGGGGCAGGCAGGGTAATCCAGTCCACCACGGCCCAGGCTGGCAACCCGGCCATCAGCAGACAGGTCAGCAGGCGCAACCGCACCGTCATAAAACCCATACGGGTACGGGTAAAGTCTTCGGAGTGAACCCTCGCACTCCAGAACTCTGACAACTTAAGCATCCAGAGTCTCCACGATTAATTACCGAGGGCTCATTCTACACCTACAAAGTGGTAAAAATGTCATTAGCGAGGGGAATAAAAAGGAGAGGACGATCACACAAACCGACAGATGATAACGACACTGCGCAAACGTTTCAATATGCAGAAAAATAAACCTTTTTTCTCTTCATTAACGCTGGTCATCCCCCTCTCGATCACTACAATAGCGCCCAATTTTTCCCCCCTCCCCCCACACAGTCGAGGTACATATGGAACAGGCAGCAGTCACACGCGCCAATCGAGAGGCACATCCACCCAGGCGAGCCCATAGCGAACTGGTCTATGGCATAGAGGATGTCCCGCCTCTGCCCCAGACGCTGTTCGCCGCCCTGCAGCATATGCTCGCCATGTTTGTCGCCATCATCACCCCCCCTCTCATCATCGCCAATGCCCTCGGCCTCCCTGCCGCCGACACTCGCTATATCGTCTCCATGTCGCTGGTCATGTCCGGCATCGCCTCCTTCATCCAGACCCGCCGCTTCGGCCCCATCGGTTCCGGCCTGCTCTCGGTACAGGGCACCAGCTTCAACTTCCTCGGCCCCATCATCGCCTCCGGTCTCGCCCTCAAGCAGGCAGCCATGCCCACCGACGATCTGCTGGGCACCCTGTTCGGCACCATGCTGGCGGCCGCCCTCACCATAGTGGTGATGAGCCGCTTCCTCCATCTAGTGAAACGGATCATCACCCCGCTGGTGACCGGCATCGTCGTGCTGCTCATCGGCCTGACCCTGATCAAGGTGGGGCTCATCAGCATGGGTGGTGGCTACGGCGCGCTGGCGGACGGCAGCTTCGCCAGCCACACCAACCTCTTCCTCTCCCTGCTGGTGCTCGGCCTTATCGTGTTGCTGCAGCGCAGCCGCAACCCCTGGTTGCGCCTATCCGCCATCATGATCGCCATGCTGGCGGGCTATGCCGTCGCGCTGCTGCTGGGCAAAGTGAGCGCCCCCACCTTCGATGGCCCGCTGGTGATGGTGCCCATTCCGCTCCACTACGGTCTCGGCTTTGACTGGCAGCTGTTCGTACCGCTCGCCATCATCTTCGTGGTGACGGCGCTCGAGGCTATCGGTGACATGACCGCCACCTCGGACATCTCCGGCGAACCGCTGGAAGGGCCTGTCTATATGGAGCGGATCAAGGGCGGCGTGCTGGCCGATGGCGCCAACTCCATGCTGGCAGCGCTCTTCTCCACCTTCCCCATGTCCACCTTCGCCCAGAACAACGGCGTTATTCAGCTGACCGGCGTCGCCAGCCGCCATGTCGGCCTCTTTATCGCAGCCATGCTGGCCCTGCTCGGCCTGTTCCCGGCTGTCGCCAGTCTGGTACAGCAGATCCCCGAACCTGTGCTGGGCGGCGCCACCATCGTCATGTTCGGCACCATTGCCGCCGCGGGTGTGCGCATCATCTCCCGCGAGGAGCTGGATCGCCGCGCCCTGATGATCCTGGCGGTGTCGCTGGCCATGGGCCTCGGGGTAGCGCAGGTGCCGGAAGTGCTACAACACCTGCCTGAACTGGCCAGAAGCGTGCTCTCCTACGGCGTCGCCACCGGCGGCATCACCGCCATCGTGATGAACCTGCTGCTGCCCAAGCGCAACAAACCGCCTCTCTGATCCCGCGACGAACAGAGCGCAATAAAAAAGCCACGACCCGGGTCGTGGCTTTTTCCGTTTAAATAGATTGTTGCAGGATCAGGCGGTCTGCGGTTCCGGCTCGGCTTCGCCATCCTGTTCGCGGCTAAAGTAGGCGCGGGTCTCAGCGATCACCACATGGCGCAGACCGATCAGGCCGATGAGGTTGGGCACCGCCATCAGGCCGTTGACGATGTCGGCCAGCAGCCAAATCATGTCCAGATGCAGGAAGGCACCGCTCGCCACCAGCACCAGATAGATGAGGCGGTAAGGTTTGATCGCCTTCACCCCGAACAGGTACTCGGTGCAGCGCTCGCCGTAGTAGTTCCAGCCAAGGATGGTAGTAAAGGCGAAGAACAGCAGGCCAATGCTCACCAGATACTGGCCGATATGGGCATCAAGCCCCTGGGCAAAGGCCTGACTGGTCATGGCGGCGCCGCTCACATCGCCGCTCCACACCCCGGTCACCACCAGGGTCAGGCCGGTCATGGTGCAGATAATGATGGTGTCGATGAAGGTACCGGTCATGGAGACTAGCCCCTGCTCCACACAGGAGTCTGTCTTGGCCGCCGCCGCCGCGATGGGCGCCGAGCCCAGTCCCGACTCGTTGGAGAAGACCCCGCGCGCCACCCCGGACTGAATTGCCAGCATGATGCTGGCACCGACGAAACCGCCGGTCGCCGCATGGCCGGTGAAGGCACTCTCGATCACCAGCGCGATAGTCTCCGGCAGAGCAGCAGCATTGTTCACCAGCACACCGAGGCAGGCGACGATGTAGAAGATTGCCATGAAGGGCACTACCTTGCTCGACACGCTGGAGATGGACTGGATGCCCCCCAAAGTCACCAGCGCCACGATCAGGGTCAACACCACGGCAGTCGCTTCACGGGGCACCGAGAAGGAGAGGCTCATGGCATCACTGATGGCGTTAACCTGCGGGAAGGTGCCGATGCCGAAGAAGGCGACACCGATGCCAAACAGGGCAAACAGCTTGGCGAGCGGTTTGGAACCGAGCCCCTTCTCCAGATAGTACATGGGGCCGCCCGCCATCTGGCCGTTGGCGTCCTGCTCGCGATATTTGACCGCCAGCAGGCACTCGGCGTACTTGGTCGCCATACCAAACAGCGCTGCCATCCACATCCAGAACAGGGCTCCGGGGCCGCCGAGCTTGATAGCGGTGGCGACCCCGACGATGTTGCCGGTGCCGATCGTTGCCGAAAGTGCAGTACAGAGGGCACCGAAGCTGGAGACATCCCCCTGCTTGCCCTGGCCCTGATCGCGGCCAAAGACCAGACGCAGAGCGAGCGGCAAGCGCACGACCTGAAGCAGACCCAGACGAAGAGTGAGGTAGATACCGGTCCCGACCAGCAGGATCAGCAGGGGTGGCCCCCAGATAAAGCTATCGATGGCGGTTAACGCCGATTGAATTGATGACATGCATCCTCCTTAAGAAACAAAAATTAAGGAGGAGAAGGATGATCTTCCCATAGGTGTCGCGATCGGCCATGGGCGATCGGATGCGGGCCAAGCCCAGGTACAACCATCCCATCCCCTCTGTCCTTTTGCCTGAGAGTTTCCGGCGCCAGATTGCGATGCAATCATGGTGCCTTGCTCCTTCGGCGCCCGATTAAACGGGTCTCTCCAGAGTATCGTCCAGTAGCAGTCCACACCGGTTGCCCGGTACCTGAAAGATTCACTTCTTCGGTGGATGGTTGCCCATCACTCTCCTGCTACCTTCATCCGAACTAATTTGGATTAGGAAGCGGGCATGTTAATCCAAAAAATGTGAGCTGTCTCGCACTTGGAACCCCGCTGCCGCACTTTTTTGTCCTGCGCTCAAACCCTCGCCAACATGTTAAATTTTAGTTAACCATCAACAAGTTAAGCCCGAACGGCAGCGAAACGGTTCGATCAGGAAAGTGGCTGAATTGATAGCAATCCTCTCAATCGTTTCGGCCAGAAAAACTTGCCAACATATCCAATCAAATCGCTTGCACACAGAGTCAATAAGCAGATAATCCGACGCATAACCAAGCACTTTGTCATCAATTTATGCACTGTGTTCGGTTGGTCCCACCGGACCGCTCGCCTGACCCGGCCGTCGCCGGTTCAATCGCATATGGCTTGGGCATATCACGCCCCCTAAGGATGACCAAAAGAGAATGAACGAGACCCTGGTAGCACAAGATTACCGTCAGCTGGTTGAACAATTCGGCTCCCCCCTGCTGCTGCTCGACAAGGCAGCCGTCCGCAAACAGTATCGGGCCCTGGCCGCCGCCCTGCCCGATGTACGATTGCACTATGCACTCAAACCCCTGCCCCACGAGGCGGTGGTCTCTGTCTTGAAGGAAGAGGGGGCCTGTTTCGATCTGGCCACCAATGGCGAAGTGGATCTGGTGCGCAGTCAGGGGGTTCGCCCGGGACGCTGCATTCATACCCATCCCATCAAGCGCGACAGCGATATCCGGTATGCGCTGGAGTTCGGCTGCACCGTGTTTGTCTACGACAACCCGCTGGAGCTGGAGAAGTTCATTCCCTACAAGGACGAAGTGAAACTGCTGCTGCGGGTCAGCTTCCCCAACCCCGAGACCAAGGTCGATCTCTCCAAGAAGTTCGGCTGCACTCCTGAGCAGGCGCTGCCACTGTTGCAACTGGCGCACGCCAAGGGGATCAAGGTGATGGGGCTGTCGTTCCACGTCGGCTCACAAGTGCCTCACGCCCGTCGCCATGTGCAGGCCATCGACGCCTGCCGCGAGATCATGGAGCAGGCCTGGGCGCTCGGCCTCAAACCCTGGGTGCTGGATATCGGCGGTGGCTTCCCGGTCGATTATGAGGGTGGCGAGTTCGATATCGACGGCTTCTGTGCCCCGATCCGCGAGGCGCTGGCCAAGCTGCCCGCCACCGTACAGAAGATTGCCGAACCGGGCCGCTTTATCAGCGCACCGGCCATGACCTCGGTCGCCAGCGTGATGGGCAAGGCCCACCGCGGTGACAAGATCTGGTACTACCTGGATGACGGCCTCTATGGCAGCTACAACGGCCAGCTCTACGACCATGTCACCTATCCGGTGAGTACGCCCTATGCCAGCGGCGAGCTTCACAACTCGGTGCTCTCCGGCCCCACCTGCGACAGCGTGGATGTGATCCGCGAGGGCATCATGCTGCCGGACCTCGAGCTTGGCGAGCTGGTAGTGGGCAAGGTGATGGGCGCCTACACCTGGGCCTCCGCCTCCACTTTCAACTTCTTCCCCAAGGCGAGCATCCTCATTCTGGACAGCAGCCAGAAGGGCCAGAAACTGGTGGCTGTCGCTTAAGGGCCGTCAACCGAATGCAAAGAGGGGAAGCCATGGCTTCCCCTCTTTCGTTGCATCATGCCCGATATGGCTAGACGAACTGGCTACCCAGTAACCAGCCGGTGTAGGCGACGAAGCAGGTGAGCAGCACGCCCCCCTCCAGCCGGTTGATGCGGCCCAGCCCCTTGCGGCCCAGACACATCACCAGCAGCAGCAGGGTCAGCCCCATCATGATGCTCCAGTCGCGGGAGAGCACTTCCGGCGCTACATCGAGCGGGTGAATACCGGACGCAATCCCCACCACAGCCAGGGTGTTGAACAGGTTGGAGCCGAGCACGTTGCCAAGGGCCAGATCGTGCTCATTCTTGCGAATGGCGATAAGGGACGAGGCCAGCTCCGGCAGGGAAGTACCGATAGCGACGATGGTGAGACCAATCACCAGATCGCTGATACCAAGCGCCTGAGCGATGGTCACCGCCCCCCAGACCAACAGGCGGGAAGCGCCGATCAGCAACACCAACCCAACCACCAGCCAGAAGATGGCGCTCTTGAGGGACATCCCCTCACTCGCGATATCCTCTTCGGTCTCTACATCCAGCGCATCTCCCTTGCCATTCATGCCAGCCCAGATGGACCAGCCCATCAGGCCAACAAAGACGACACCCAGAATGGCGGCATCCATCCGGCCAAGATGACCATCCAGCAGCAGGGCACCGGAGAGCAGGGTAATGCCGAGCAGGATCGGGATCTCCTTGCGCACCACCTGAGAGGCGACCGCGATGGGGCTGATAAGCGCCGTCAGACCCAGGATCAGCGCAATATTGGTGATGTTGGAGCCATAGGCGTTGCCAAGGGCCAACCCGGGATTACCCTGAGAGGCTGCCAGCGCCGACACCACCATCTCGGGGGCCGAAGTGCCGAAACCGATGATCACCATGCCGATCAGCAGTGGCGGCATGCCAGCATAACGGGCGGTTGCCGCCGCCCCGTCCACAAACTTGTCAGCACTCCAGACCAGCAGCGCCAGTCCGGCAATCAAGGCAACAAAAGCCAGGGTCATACAGTCTCTATCCCATCGCCAGTAAACAGGAGCGCCAGCAAAAGCTGCTGGCGCCATTGGAAAGTGGCGCCCAGTGTAACGGCGCCGCCTGTCAATTCAAGGGAAAATCAAACAACGATTAATCGCTACAGTCTGCTCAGCAGACTCGCCGCATCGGAGACCTCGAACTTGCCGGGCTCCTCCACAAACAGCTGCTCTACCACGCCATCGTTGGCGATCAACGCAAAGCGCTGGGCACGAACGCCGCCAAAGGCACCGGTATCCTTGGCAAGTCCCAGCGCCTGGGTCCAGCTGCCGTCGCCGTCGGCCAGCATGGTGATGGCCCCGGCGTTTTGGGCATCCTGCCACGCCTTCATCACGAAGGCGTCGTTGACCGACAGACAGCAGAGGGTATCGACCCCCTTCTCCTTGAACTTGTCCGCCAGCACCACGTAACCCGGCAGATGGGCGTTGGAGCAGGTGGGGGTAAAGGCGCCGGGCACAGCAAACAGCACCACCCGCTTGCCGCCAAACAGGCTTTGGGTATCTCGCTGCTGCTTGCCCTCGGCGGTGATGAAGGTGAATTCGCCCGCAGGCAGGGTCTGACCAATCGCGATCATCGTGCTCGTCCTGTAGTTGAGGGGGGATCTGTGGATGAAACGAGCCCCAGTCTACCTCACGCCTGCCATGTGACACAGGCCCCTCTCTGCCGGGGCCATTTGAACTAACCTTGAGCAGGATCTGCCGACTCAGGAGGCCTTCATGCATAACCATTACGACGGGCTGGAAATTCGCCCTCCCGCCCTGCGCTCACAACAGCAGCTGGATCAGCTCAATCATCAACTCGCCCATGTCAGCCAGTATTGCTCCGGCTACTCCAGCGCCTATCGCCACTGCCGTCTCGACGATTTGGAGCAGCTCGCCTCCCTGCCGCTGCTCGACAGCACGGATCTCTTTGCCGCCCAGCAAGCCTATCCCCCCTTTGCCGGACTCACCGGTCGGCCAGCCAGTCAGGCGTTGCGGGTCTTCTCCTGCCCCGGGCAGCTGGCCATTCCCGAATATGCCGGGGCAGACTGGTGGGGCGCCGCTCGAGCGCTCTTTGCCGCCGGCTTCAAGGCAGGAGAGGTACTGCTCAACTGCCACGACTATCACGCCGGCCCCACCGCCTTCATCTTTGACAACGGGGCTCGCCAGCTTGGCTGCCCCGTGGTGCCCTGCGGCCCCGACGACACCCAGCGCCAGCTCGAAGCACTGCGGCGCTATCAACCCACCGGGTTCGTCGGCCCGCTGGTCACCCTGCTCGATCTGCTGGAGGCCGCCGAGCTGGCCGAGACCCCCACCGAGTGTCTGCGCCACGCCCTGCTATGCGAGGTGACCCACCCCGAGACAGCACCGCTCGAAGCTATCCACGGCATTGCCGCCTTCAACTGTCTGGTGTGGCAGGATGTCGGGGTGGTTGCCTACGAGAGCCGCCCCGGTCAGGGCTTTATCGTCAACGAGAGCTGCATCGTCGAGATCATCGACCCGGCCAGCGGCAAGCCGGTAACGGGGGAAGATCCGGGACAACTGGTGGTGACCAGGCTCGATCTGGAGTATCCGCTGCTGCGCCTTGCCACCGACTGGCAGGGCTACTGGCTGGCCAGACCCAGCCGTTGCGGGCGCACCAACCGTCTGCTCAAACTTGTCTAGCCCGCAACAAAAACGGGCAGCCCGAAGGCTGCCCGTTTTTTGTGGCGGCGCTCTTAACGCCGCGCCTGCCAGGTGGCGATAGCCAGCAGGGAGTCGGGGGTAAACTCGGCGGCGCAGGCCGCTATCTCGGCCAGGCTCATCCACTGCACCTCGCTCACCTCTTCAGCCTGCAGTTGCAGCGGCCCCTGATAACGGCAGCTGAAGAGACCACCCCAGACCCGATACCCCTCCCCTTCGGCATAGAAGTCACCGAATGCCTCGAGCGGCACATCGCGGATCCCCAGCTCCTCGGCCAGTTCGCGCCGCGCCGAGGGTTCCATCTCCTCCCCGGTGGTGACCACGCCGCCGGCGCAGGCATCCAGCATACCGGGGCAGAAATCCTTGCTGAGGGTGCGCCGCTGCACCAGGATGCGGTTCGCCTCGTCGAGCACCAGAATGTAGCTGGCCCGATGGCAGAGATTCTCGCGCCGCACCCTGGCTCGCTCGGCCACGCCAATCACCCGGTTATCCGCATCCACTACATCAACCCATTCCACGCGCAGGCCCTTTTGCTCATCCAGTCAAAGTGCTCGCAGTATATCGGGGCCGGGCCGCTGCACCGCACAACTTTTTCATGGCCGCATTGCCGCGCGTGACCGTGACCGGATTAATTGAACGCGTACAAAACCGTCATCAGTATGTCACATAAGAGTCCCATTATCTCCCCCGTCCGGTTCAATCAGGGTTTGTTGTGATGAAGGTGTTCAAGCAGTTATCCCCGCGCCAGATCGCTCGCTACATCAAGAGCTTTCACCGAGGTTACTTTGCCATCGAGGCATTGGGGACATTTGAATTCAACGCCGGCAGGATCAGCCTTCACGGCCTGACCTGTCGCCAGCGACTGAGGCTGGCCCGCCAGATCAATCTGGCGGTCAGACAACTTGGTCACCGCGATCCCTTGCCGGACATGTGAGTCAAGGGACTTGCCCTTCTGTCTGTTGTGCATCCATGCCTTTCGCCCGCCGGCTACTCGCCGCGCGGGCCATTTTCGATGTCAATCACCTTGCCGTTGCGAACGGTGACAAAGCGCATGAACTCGTTCTTGCCGAAGTTGTAGGTCCAGCGTTCGCCATATTTGACCTCGACCACGTTGCCGTACTGATTCTCCTCGTTACGGGTAATATCTTCCCGCAACATCGGCTCGCCGCACTTGAGCAGCATCTCGGCGGTGCTGTCCCCTTCGGTTATGAGCGCATTCTTGCAGCGCATGGCGTCGGCACTGGCCGGAATGCTGAGCAGCAGCAATGCGGTCAGCACGGCGTTGTTCATGTATCTGTTCATCCGGGGTTCCTCGATTTGATCTGACGGTTTGCAGTATGCCTGCTGCCAGAGTGAAAAAATCAATCAAGAGTCGAAAAAGCTGGCTGGCACACTCCCCGATTTAATCTGATCGCGACAACCGGTGTCTATTGAGGGGCCCCAAAAAACAGACGGCGACCCGAGGGTCGCCGTCTGTTTCATGCCAGCCGGATTACAGGATATCCAGCAGCTCGACTTCGAATACCAGTGCGGAGTAGGGCGGGATGGAACCGGCACCACGGGCACCGTAGGCCAGATCGTGCGGGATGTAGAGCTTCCACTTGGAGCCAACCGGCATCAGTTGCAGCGCTTCAACCCAGCCAGCGATAACGCCGGTCACCGGGAACTCGGCCGGCTGACCGCGCGCAACGGAGCTGTCGAACACGCCACCGTGGGTGAAAGTACCGTGGTAGTGCACACGCACGGACTGACCGGCTACCGGAACGGCACCATTGCCTTCTACCAGCACTTCGTACTGCAGACCGGAGTCGGTCACAGTCACTTCGTCGCGCTTGGCGTTGTCGGCCAGGAAAGCTTCGCCAGCAGCAGCAGCGGCCTTGGCAACCGCTTCCTGCTCTTCCTGCATGCGAGCGGTGATGACCTGGAAGGCATCGTTGATATCGTCACGGCTGACCGCGAACTCCAGACCGTTCAGGGCATCTGCCAGACCTTGCTGCAGGGCCGGGATATCCAGACCGGCGAAGGCTTGCTGCGCCAGCTGATCACCCATGTTGCGGCCGATGCCATAACTGGCTTTCTGTTCGATAGAGTCGTATTGGGACATTGAGATGTGCTCCGGGTCCAGATGATAAAAGAGACGGGATGATATCAGACTTTTTCGCGAGGTGCTGCCGACCTCGCACCTGATTTCCCCGAGTGTGGGAGAGAGTTCACACAAGCAAAAAGAGGGGCGCCAGCAAGTGGCGCCCCTCTTTTGTCCGTTTTGTCCGAAAGGTTATCGATCCAGCAGGGCCCGCACCGCAGCTACCTTGGCGCCATCGGTGATATTGACCCGGCCATCATCCGAGGTGCCCATATTGACGCCATGGGGCACCATGCCGCCGCGCCAGCCCATGCCGGACATATGCACTTCGCTCACCCCGGTAAACTCGATGATGGTGCGCACGTTATCGGCATTGACCCCCGCCCCCGGCATCAGGCTGGCTCGCCCCGCCAGCGCCTGTTGCATCGCCTGCAGATTTTCCAGTCCGGCCAGCGCGGTCGGTGCATGGCCGGAGCTGAGAATACGCTCGCAGCCGGCAGCGACAATGATCTCCAGATCGAGCCGCCAGTCAGAAGAGAGATCGATGGCGCGGTGGAAGGTGACACCCAACGGTCCGGCGGCATCCACCAACTGTTTAAGTTTAGCGGCGGGGACCCGCCCCTCCTCATCCAGCAGACCGACCACGACCCCTTGCAGACCGGCAGAGCGGGCCGCCGCGATATCTTGCAGCATCATCTCGAACTCACCGTCGTTGAAACAAAAATCTCCGGCGCGCGGCCGGATCATGGCATAGACAGGGACGGTGGCGTGACGAGCGGCCAACTGCATGAAGCCATAGGAGGGGGTCAGCCCCCCCAACCCCAGCGCAGAGCAGAGCTCGATGCGATCGGCGCCAGCCTCCTGGGCAGTGAAGAGGGATTCCAGATTGTCGATGCAGATTTCAAGAGAGGTCATGAGGACTCCTTTTATCGGGGAGATCAGACCTGCATCTGATCTCATAGATTGAGCAAGGCTGCGCCCCGCACGCCACCGGCACCGCCAAAACGGGCTTCGCGGATTTCGGGCACTGCCACCCCGGGCAGCAGATGGCCGGGCAGGCGCAGCGGCAACTGTTCGTAAAGGGCAGGCAGGCCGCTCAGGCCGCCCCCCAGCACCACCACCTCGGGATCCATCACCGAAATGGCGGTAGCAAGTCCGGCCGCCAGGATCTCCAGCCAGCAGTCGATGGTGGCAACGGCATGGGGCTCATGAGCCTCAAAGCGCGCCACAATCTGATGGCCGGTGGCCCGGTGGCCGTGAAAATGGTAGTAGAGGCGCTCAAGGCCTGTACCGGATCCATAGGTTTCAAAACAGACCAGACGGCCACAGCCGCAGCGGGGACGAGGCAAGTCGGGATACTTCATCAGGATGGTCGCCGGCAGCGGATAGTGGCCGATTTCGCCAGCCAGCCAGTTACGCCCCTGGATCAGGGTACCTGCCAGATAGATGGCACCACCTATGCCGGTGCCAATGGTCATACCAAGCGCACTGCTGGCCCCATCGGCTGCCCCCTTGTGCACTTCCGACCAGAGGAAGCAGTTGGCATCGTTGTCCACCTTGACCGGCCGCGCCAGCAGCTCGGCCAGATCAGCCCCCAGATGGCGACCATTGATGGATGGGAGGTTCGCCGCCACTATGCTCTGGTCGTGACGATTTAGAATGCCGGGAAAACCGATACCGACCGCCCCTTTGACACCAAAGCGGGTATCGGCCTGCTCGACCCGGGAGCGAACCAGCTGCAACAGCCCCTGATAGTCATCGCCGGGCGTACTCATGCGCTCTTCATGGCAGAGGTTCAGGGCGCCGTCGTAGACAGCGAACGCAATCTTGGTACCACCGATATCAAAGCCGTAATACATGCCGCACTCCCTGTCAGCGAGTTCTCATCCCATCTGTTTCGGGTGACATTGTATTAATTCGCTAAAAAAATAAAGTGACCGGGGGCGAAAAACGGGAGAGAGATCAGAGCAAACGGGACATTTCCCGCTGCAGACAGGGGTGGCCAAGGCTCATCAGGGTGCGCTCCTGACCATCAAACATGAAACCGCGGCGCAGGTAGAAGCCCTCGCCGATGTGGTTGCCATCGAGCAGCCACAACTTGACGCAACTGCAACCGGCGCGGCGCATCTGCATCGCCACCGCCTGCCACAGCCGCTTGCCATAGCCCTGCCGCCAGTGATCAGGGTGAAGATAGAGTGCGCGGATCCAGGCAATGGTCTCATCACCCTCCTGCACCGGTTGCCAGTAGAGCAACCCGATAACGACGTCGTCGAGACAGAGCAGCATGGGCCTTGGCCCAGCGTCAGCCAGCCGCTGCTGCCAGATCTGCAGATGGGAGGTCACCGCCAGCTGCTCCAGCAGATCCGGGCCCAGCACCTGACCATAGGCAGCGAGCCAGCTGGCTCGCTGCATCACCGTCATGGCGGCAGCATCCTCGGGCCGCGCCATGCGCAGGCTTATGCCTTGCATTGGGGCACCAGACCCGACGCGCGAGCCTGTTGATAGAGCGGCTCGACCTCAGCCTGCTGCGCCTGCAACTCGGCAATCCGGCTCTCGTTGCTCGGGTGGGTGGAGAGCAGCTGAGGCGGATTGTTGCCACCGGAGGCTGCGCTCATGTTTTGCCACAGCGGAATCGCTTCAGCCGGGTTGAAACCGGCACGCGCCATCAGCTCCAGCCCCAGCCGGTCCGCTTCGCTCTCCTGGGTGCGGCCATAGGGGAGCATCACCCCCACCTGCATGCCAAGGCCTAGCGCCGCCATGGTGGCGCCGCGGTACTCGCTGCTGCCGAGGGCAACATCGGCGGCCGCCATACCAATACCGGCCAGCTGGCTGCGGGAGAGGCGCTCGTTGGAGTGCTGGGCCAGCACGTGGGTCAGCTCGTGACCGATAACGGTCGCCAGCTGATCCTGATTCTTGGCCACCTTGAGCAGGCCGCTGTAGACCCCGATCTTGCCGCCGGGCAGCGCAAAGGCATTGACCTGCTTGGAGTCAAACACCACAACTTCCCAGTTGGTGATGCCGTAGCTGGCGGGCACCTGGGCTGCGACCGCCTTGGCGACGCAGGAGACATAGGCGTTCATTTTGGCATCCGTGCTCACCTTCTCCTGCTGCTTCATCTGGGCAAACGAGTCGGCACCCAGCTGGTTCATCTGCTGGGGAGAGTAGAGCAGCATCTGGCTGCGGCCGGTCGGTGACTGGGCACAAGCGACCAGCAGGGAACTGCAGAGGGCTACCAGGCCAAACTTGGAGAGAGACGCAATCATGAAGGGGTCCTTTGCCATAACGTTGCCCTATTCTCGGAAATGCCGCCCTGCTCTGCAAGGGAGCCGGAGCCATGCCGATGCAAAAAGATCCCGCGCCAACTATTAACAACATTGACAGTCACCAAAAACAAAACGAGCCCCGCAGGGCTCGTTTTTACACTCTCTGGATATCGAACTGTCAGTTGATACCCAGTTTTTTCAGGTCAGCCTGTACAACCTTGGCCGGTACCGGTACGTAGCCATCTTTGGCAACGATATTCTGGCCCGCCTTGGAGAGCATCATCTTGACGAACTCTTGCTCCATCGGGGAGAGCGGCTTGTTCGGGTGCTTGTTCACGTAAACGTAGAGGAAGCGGGAGAGCGGATACTTGCCGGTGATGGCGTTGTCAGCGTTCGCTTCGATAAAGGTCTTGCCATCCTTGGAGAGCGGAACAGCACGCACGCCGGAGGTGACGTAGCCGATGCCGGAGTAACCTATGCCGTTCAGGGAGGCAGAGACGGACTGCACCACGGAGGCAGAACCCGGCTGCTCGTTCACACCGCTCTTGAAGTCGCCGTTACACAGGGCGTGCTCCTTGAAGTAACCGTAAGTACCGGATACGGAGTTGCGACCGAACAGTTGCAGATCCTTGCCGGACCAGTTACCGGTCAGACCCAGATCAGACCACTTGCTGGCCGCCTTGGCTTCACCGCACTTGAGGGTGCTGGAGAAGATGGCGTCGATCTGCGGCATGGTCAGCCCCTTGATGGGGTTGTCCTTGTTGACGAATACGGCCAGGGCATCGACTGCAACGCGGATGGCAGTCGGCTTGTAGCCGTAGCGCTTCTCGAATGCTTCCTCTTCACCGGCTTTCATGGCGCGGCTCATCGGGCCAAACTGGGCAACACCCTCGGTCAGGGCAGTCGGCGCGGTAGAGGATCCGGCAGCCTGGATCTGCACGTTGACGTTGGGATACATGCGCTTAAATTCTTCAGCCCACAGGGTCATCATGTTGGCGAGGGTATCCGAGCCGACAGAGGACAGGTTGCCCGAGATGCCGCTGGTCGGGGTGTATTCCGGCAGGTTTTTATCGACACCATAGGCCAGGGTGCTGGCAGAAAAGAGGGTTGCTGCGGTGAATCCGATTACACCAGCCAGTTTGTTGAGTTTCATCCAATCTCTCCAAAGTTACAGAAGGTCCGTTCTTAAAACGGCGCCAGTATCTGACCTGGCAGTGACAAATTTATGGATTTAATGTGACACTTTAATGACATGGCGGCGCTTTTGTCCAAATGGCAAAGGGCTGCCAACGCAGCCCTTCCCGTATATCTAACACCTTGTCATAAAAGACTATTTTATCACCACCATCCGGCAGGGGATGAGAAAGCTGAAGCGACTGCCAAAGCCGACCCGGCTCTCGATATCGAGCTGGCAGTCGTGGTGGCTCAAAGCATGCTTGACGATGGCAAGGCCGAGGCCGGAGCCACCGGTGTGGCGCGAGCGCGCCTTGTCCACCCGATAAAAACGCTCGGTGAGCCGGGCCAGATGCTCGGGCGGGATCCCCTCCCCCTCATCCTGCACTGAAAACAGCGCCATCGCCCCCTGCTTGCGCCACTCCACGGTAATTTTTCGCCCCGCCGGGGTGTAGTGAATGGCGTTGTAGACCAGGTTGGAGACGGCACTGCGCAGCTGCTCCTGATCCCCGCGCACCAGAAGATTGGGCTGCACCACGAACTCGATCTGATGGGCCCGCTCGCCCGAGAGCGCCCGCGCCTCCTGCTCCAGCAGCCCCAGCATGGCGGGCATGTCCACCAGATGGGAGAGATCAACGCTCGGAGCCGCCTCGATGCGTGACAGGGTGAGCAGCTGATTGACCAGATTGTCCATCCGGATGGTCTGCTCCATCATCACCCGATGTGCCTTGGCCCACATGGCGGGCGGCGGCGGCTCCTCGGTCATCTCCAGATAGCCCTTGAGCACGGTGAGTGGCGTGCGCAGCTCGTGGGAGACGTTGGAGACAAAGTGTTTGCGGGTCTTCTCCAGACTGCGCAAGCGGGTGACATCGCGCACCACCAGCATCGCCTGATCGGAGGCGTAGGGCATGATGCGAAACTCGAGAAACTTCTCCTCGTTGACCGGGGAGTGCATCTCCAATGGCTCGTCAAAAGCCTGTTTCGCCAGATAGGCGGTAAAAGCCGGATTGCGGATCAGGTTGCCGATATGTTGACCGGCATCTTCCGGCCAGCGAAAACCGAGCAGCTGCTCCGCCAGCCGATTGCACCAGAGGATGCTGCCATCATCGCGCAATACTACGGCCGCGTCGGGTAGCGCCTCGGCCCCTTCCCGAAAGCGGCGGATCAGGCCCGCCAGCTCGCGGCGCCGGGCGCGGTGGCGCTGCTGCAACTTGTAAATGCCGTTGAAGATGTGCTCCCAACTGCCTTTGCCGTTGGGAGGAACCAGGCTGCGATCGTGCCACAGCCAGTCCGACAGCCGCTTCTGGAAGCGGTAGTGCCAGCCAAGATGGAGCAACGCAGCGACCAGCAGAGTGAGCGAAAGGTGATCAATCAGCCAGCCAACCAATGCGAAGGGCGCGTAAAAAAATGCCATTCGCCACAACTGTCGCCGCCAGGCGTAGGGTTGCAACATAACAGCCTCTAGAGACGGGTTGAGAAGCGGTATCCGGCTCCACGCACCGTCTGGATCAATCTATCGTGCCCTGTCTCTTCGATCGCCTTGCGCAGGCGGCGAATATGGACATCCACGGTTCTGTCCTCGACGTACACATTGGTACCCCAGACATTGTTGAGCAACTGCTCGCGGCTGTAGACCCGCTCCGGGTGGGTCATGAAGAAGTGGAGCAGCTTGAATTCGGTTGGCCCCATGTCGAGGGCTCTCTCTTCGGCGCTGACCCGGTGCGAAACAGGATCCAGCTTGAGCCCCTGCACCTCGATCACCTCGTCCACCGAGGTGGGAGAGACGCGGCGCATCACCGCATGGAGGCGGGCAGTCAGCTCCTTGGGAGAGAACGGCTTGGTGATATAGTCATCGGCCCCCGCTTCGAGGCCGCGGACCTTGTCCTCCTCCTCGCCGCGGGCGGTCAGCATCACCACCGGGATCTGGCGGGTCACTTCATCCTGCTTGAGCTGCTTGATGAACTGGATGCCGCTGCCACCGGGCATCATCCAGTCGAGCACGATGAGTTCCGGGTAGGGTTCGCGCACCTTCGCCAGTCCATCGGCAAAATCTTCCGCTTCAATCGTCTCATATCCCTTCTGTTCCAGCACGAAACAGAGCATTTCGCGGATCGGTGCTTCGTCCTCGACCACCAGAATTCGCTTAGCCATTCCCTTCTCTCTCCTCTGTGAAGATGGGTGCGCCAATTATTAGAATTTTCTGTGACACTTTTATGACTTTGTGACAGACGGGATGATAAACGTTTTCAAATGCCACTGGCAGATATCCGTTGCAGCAGATCCCAGCGGTTGCCACTGATATCTTCAAATACCACTACGGTGCCGTAAGGCTCGTCACGGGGCTGTTCACAAAAATGGACACCATACTGCTGCATCCGCCGGTAATCCCGCCAGAAGTCATCGGTCTCGAGAAACAGAAATACCCGCCCGCCGCCCTGCTTGCCGATGGCGGCACGCTGCTCTTCACTGGCGGCGCGGGCCAGCAACAGCGCAGAGCCTTGGCTGCCAGCCGGAGCGACCCGTACCCAGCGCTTGCCCGGTTTGCCCGGCTCGTCGAGCCGGGTATCTTCCAACAGCGCAAACCCCAGTCCCTCGGTGAAAAAAGCGATGGCCTCGTCGTAATCTGCCACCAGCAGGGTCAAGGCCCCGATGGTTTGTCCTGTCATAGGGTTCTGCCCGTTTTATAAGAAGTTGTCGAATGGTGATCTACACGGCGTGCTGCCCGCTCTCACTGCGCTTCCACCCGATTGCGGCCACGCTTCTTGGCCTGATAGAGCGCCTCATCGGCCCGCTTGAGCACCCGCTCCGGGCTATCTCCCGCTCGTTCGGCCACCCCGAACGAGGCGGTCACCTGCAGGGAGGCGGGCCAGTGGGGATACTCTTCGAGCCGGGAACGCAGCCGCTCGGCCAATGCACAGGCCCGCAGCAGGTCGTAATGGAGGCAGAGCAGCACGAACTCCTCGCCCCCCCAGCGCACCAGATGGCAGAGCGCATCGCTGTTTAGCTGGATTTCGCTGACCAGATGCTTGAGCACTTCGTCCCCCACCGGATGACCGTGGGTGTCGTTGATCTGCTTGAAGTGATCCACGTCGACATAGATGAAGGCAAACGGCAGATCGCCGATATCGGCCAGCAGCCGCTCCCCGCCTAGACGGTTGAGGGCGCCGGTGAGCGGATCGTAACAGGCCAGCTCGCGGGAGCGGCGGCTCTCTTCGCTCAGACTGCGGTTGAGCGCCTCCACCTCCTCTTTGGCGCGATTGGCGTGGCGCAGCCGCTGCTTCATATGCAGGTGGTTGACCATAAAGGTGGCGCAGCCATAGAGAAACCAGACCAGCAGGATCAGGCGGTAGAAGAGGGTGGCATCCAGCCAGTCACCATGAAACTGCAGCTCTTCAATCACCACGCCGTGCTCGCCCGCCGACATGTCGGACCCCGCCGCAATCTCGATGGCGTAGACCCGGCTCAAATCAGGCCCCTGCAATTGCAAGGGCACCTTGTAGCGCTTGATCCACCAGGTGGCCGGGGTAAACACGTCGAGCGGCACCTCATGGCTTCTGCCGTAGTCGGCGGGGCGGAAGATGATTTCGTTGAACTTGGACGACATGGGATCGCCGGGGATATTGGATGCCCGGTTGTAGTTGCGCAGATAGAAGCGCCAATCCTGCTGGCCATCGCCGGTCACGCTCAGACGCACATGGAGGGTCTTGAAACGCCCGAGATTGAGCCCCTGCTCGGGAGCAGAAAGCGTCAGGATCAAACCGCAGCCGGGATAGGTGTTGGGCTCGTCAGAGCGCGTGCAGCTCACGCCGGGCTCTCCTTCCAGCGAGGGGGCATAGCGGGCCGATGCTTCGCTCGCACCGGGAGCCCGCGTCACTTCGACGGTGTGGGGCCAGTTTTTGATATCCAGTACCCGCTCGGGGCCGAACTCAAACAGCAGAATGGAACAGCCTGTCAATGCCAGCAGATACCAAAAAACGGACTCGGCAAAACGGGAACCGGAAGCGAGCATGCTTACCCCATGGCATCAGGATGGATACACAAACCTCAGGATCAAGCCGGGCAACATAGCCCGCGCCTCATCGTGGAATCTCGAAACAAGCCACTATGATACCCTCGATAACGACAATAAACATGTAGCTTATCAAGATGTTCGCGACTCTTTGCCCGGCACTCCCGCCAGCGAACTGCCTCGTGATTGCTGCCGATAGCGCTGGGGCGAGCAGCCCAGCTCCCGGTTGAACATGGCAATGAACGCGGAGGTGGAGCCATAGCCGAGCCGCCAGCTGATCTCCTGAATGGGCAGCTCCCCCTTGAGCCAGGCCAGCGCCTTGATAAGCCGCAGCCGCGCCCGCCACTGGCCGAAGTTCATCCCGAGCTCGCGCAGACAGCGGCGCGCCAGAGTGCGCTCTGTGGTGTGCAGCTGCTGCGCCCACTGGGCCAGCGTGCGGGGATCGGCCGGATCGTTGTGCAGCACTGCCAGCATGGGGGCCAGCAGTTTGTCCTGACTCATCGGCAGGTAGCTCTCCTGACAGCGGGTACGAGTCAGCTTGGCCACCAGCAGCTCGGCCTGACGCTGATCCCACTCATCCATCATATGGCCCACCTTGCGCTCGCAAAAATCGGCGAGCAGGGCGCGGATGAGCGGCGTCATCAGCAGCAGGCGTGGCTCGGCCGGCAAGCGGGCGGCCAGCTCGTGACTGACATAGATGGAGGTGTAGTCGAGGGCCTGCTCGTTGTAGGCGGCGTGATCCAGATCTGCCGGCACCCAGATCAGGTAGTCGGCAGGCACCTGCAAGCGCTGGTTGGCCAGCCCCATCTCCATCACCCCCAGACTGATCATGCTGAGCTGCCCCCAGGGGTGGGAGTGCATCGCCATGACGTTCTCCGCCTGCAACTGCTGGTAGCGAAAGTAGAGGGGATTGGGCGCTGGCAGCTCGCTGTCTGCCGGATGGTAGTGCCGGTTTGTCATGGTCTCTTCGTTCTCCTCTCGATGCCTGCCTCTATACCCGCCTGATGTTCAATCTCGGCCCGTATCAGGCCGGCGCCATACCCTAACCGGTGGCGCTGGCCTTGCAACAGATAACGGGGAGTTGTCTTTTCTGCGGGATAGTTTGTCAGTTTTACGCTACTTGACAACATACAGACAAGGTTAAACTTGTCGCATCTACTCCAAGGAGCCTTTGATGCGACTCTTCTCCCCCCTCCTGTTTCCGCTGATGGCGGTACTGATCTGGGCCACCAATACCGTGGTTTCCAAAGCGGCGGCCAGCGTGCTCGACCCCGCGGCCATCTCCTTCTATCGCTGGGTGATCGCCGCCCTGGCGCTGACCCCCTTCTGTCTGCCCACCCTCTGGCGGCGACGCAGCGAGGTTCGACCCTGGCTCGGCAAGCTGCTGGTGCTGGCGGCGCTCGGTATGGTGCTCTACCAGTGTCTGGCCTACTACGCTGCTCACAGCACCTCCGCCACCAACATGGGGGTGATCGGCTCCCTCATTCCACTGCTCACCCTGCTGCAAGGGGCGCTCTTCTTCGGCCAGCGTCCAGGCAAACAGGCGCTGCTCGGCATGAGTCTCTCCCTGTTCGGGGTGCTCTGGCTGCTGGGCAAGGGCGAGCCGCTGGCTCTGCTGCACAACGGCATCAACCCGGGGGATGGCATGATGTTGCTCGGCTCCGCCAGCTATGCCCTCTACGGTCTGCTGATCCGCCGCTGGCAACCCCCCTTCGGCCCCTGGCTCAACCTCTACATGCAGATCCTGCTGGCCGTACTGCTGCTGGTGCCGCTCGCTCTCAGCGCCGACTCGATGGCGGTGCCGGCCGAAGGGTGGGGACTGGTGCTCTTCGCCGGGCTCGCCTCCTCCCTGCTGGCGGCCTACTGCTGGATGCGCGGCCTCGCCTGCATGGGCGCCGAGCGCACATCGGTCTTTATGAACCTGATGCCACTCTGTACGGCGCTTATCGCCGTCGTCGGTCTGGGTGAGCCGATCCACGGCTACCACCTGCTGGGCGGCGGCCTTATTCTGGGGGGCGTGATGATCTCCCAGCTGAAAAAGCGTGTCCCACTGCCGGAGCGCAATGCGGCCTGACGGGCAACATGCCAAAAACAACAAGGGAGCCGCTGGCTCCCTTGTTCATTTCTATCGTGTTCTGGCGACTGTGAACCGGCTTCACCCCGCCCGGCGCCAACGGTAGCGCCGCTCCGGTCGCCCTCGCTGGCCGTAGTTGAGATCCACATCCACCCGATCTTCCGACTCCAGATACTCCAGATAACGGCGTGCCGTGGTGCGACTCAGCGACAACCGCTGCGCTACCGTATCGGTCGAGAAGACGCTCTCGGGCTCCGCAGCAAGCAGATCGAGCACCTGACGCAGGGTAATGCTGTCGATCCCCTTGGGAGTAGTACGTACCTCCTTGGGTTGGGCACGGCCCTTGCCGAGCAGGCGATCGAGATCCTCCTGCTCCAGCCGTCCCGGCTCGGAGAGCTTCTGATGCAGTTGCAGGATTTCGTCGAGACTCTGCTGAATGCGAAACAGCCGCAGCGGCTTGATGATGTAGTCATGCACCCCGAGATTGAGCGCCTGCTGGATGGTCTCCACATCACGCGAGGCAGTCACCATGATCACATAGGCCTCGCGGTTGTGGCTGCGCAGGCGGCTCACCCACTCAAGGCCGGAGCCGTCAGGCAGGGAGATATCCACCAGCAGCAGCTGCGGCACCACGCCGGCCATCATGGCATCGGCCTGGGCCAGCGTACCGGCCCGCCCCAGCAGGGAGAAACCGGAGGTGGAGGCCACCAGCTCGGACAAGATGGCACCAATCCGATCGTCATCTTCAATAACAAGGGTGAGTATTGGATCCATGGCTCACATTAATTTGTTTTTATTCAGGTAGATGCCAAACAGGGTGGTCTGCTCGACAGTTCGGCGCCATTCTATCACACCCTCGTAGCGCCCCACGGTTTCCTTGACCAGAAAGAGTCCTACGCCATGATCACCGCTCTGGCGGCTCACCCCGTAATCGAACAGGTGATCGGCCAGATCCTCGTCCACCCCCTCGCCGCTATCCTCCACCTCGATCACCAACCGGCGCCCCACATCGCACAGCGAAAGCAGTACCCGCGGCGGACACTGCTGACGATTGCGCCAGGCCGCCTGCAGACCGTTGTCCAGCAGGTTGCCGATGAGGGTGATGAGATCGGCCGAGACGGCGGCCGGATACTCGCCGAGCGCCGAATCGGGATCGAGCTCAAGCGTGACCCCCAGTTCGCGCGCCCGGCTGAACTTGCCGAGGATAAGACCGGCCACCGGCTTGTTGTCGATAAGTTCCAGCAGCTCCTGCAGCAGGGTCTGGCACGCCTCGTTCTCCTGCTGGATAAGCTCGACCGCCTGATCCACATGGCCCAGTTGCAGCAGGCCGGAGAGACTGCTCAGCTTGTTGGCAAACTCGTGGCTCTGCATCCGCAGCATCTCGGCGTACTGGCGCAGGTGGGTGACCTGCACCCCCAGACTGGTCGCCACTTCGGGACGACTGAAGATCAGGAGACGCCCTGGCTCCTTGCCATGCACCACCTGCCAGCGACCGACGAACGATTCGCCCTGAATGGTGAAGGCCACCTCGCCCTCCTGCTCGAGTACGGGCGCGAGCGGTGGCACCAGCTCGGCCAGCGCCTGCCCTTGCAGGGCGTGACGACCGGTGGCAGGCAGCCGCAGCTGATAGATGGCGGTGCTGTTGATCATGGCGATGTGGCCGCGGCCATCCAGCGCAATCACCCCTTCGGCGATCTGCTCGAGCACCAAATCCTGCAGGGTGAAGCGGCGGACGATCGCCTCCGGCTCCAGATCAAGCAGAGTCTTGCGCAGCAGATATTGCACCCAGAGCGCCAGCAGCAGGCCGCAACCAAAGACGGCGCCGATGGCGCTGATGAGCAGGGCAATTCGCTCCATGTAGATGCCCTCCACCTGCTGCATCAGGTAGCCGACCACCACGGCCCCCATGGCGCGCCCGTCAGCCCCCACCACCGGGGAGAAGCAGCGGATCGCCGGCCCCATGGTCCCCATGTCGCGCGAGCAGTAGCTGCGCCGCTCGTGGATCGCAGGCCAGAGATCCTCACCGCGAAACTGTCCCCCCACCAGAGCGGAGTTGGGGTGGCTGAGACGACGGCCATGCTCGTCGGTCACCACCATATAGGCGGCATCGGTACGGCGGCACACCTCCTCCATGTAATCGCGCAGCGCAGGCTCGCTCCCCTGATGCAGCGCCGCCACCACCCGGCTGTCAGCCGCCATGATGCGGGCCAGATCGCCCCCCTTCTCCTCCAGATTGCTCTCCAGCAGGTGGCGGATAAAGAGCGCGAGCAGGCTGCCCAGAATGATGATGAGCAGCAGGGAGAGCCCAAGGGAGAGGGTAACCAGCTGGTGGCGAAGTTTCATGCACGGACCTTGCAACGTCAGGAAGCCACCCAATAGTGCGGATGCCACCAGGTCTGGTCAATCAAAGGTGCCGGATCACCGGCAAAATCTGCCAGCCCCTCCTCACGGGCGCAGAGCGCTACCGCTCTGGCGACGGCGCGAGCCACCTCCCCCACCTGTTCGATGGGAGGCAGCAACCGACCCGCCAACAGCGGATAGGCACCGACCGCCCGTACCGCGGCCAGCAACATGCCATCGCTGATACGGCGCGCCTTCACTGCGCAGGCCCCGAGACCAATCCCCGGGAAGACATAGACGTTGTTGCACTGGGAGACCACCCGCCGCTCACCGGCCACCGTCACCGGCGCAAACGGGCTGCCGGTGGCCAGCAGGGCGCGGCCATCTGTGGCGGCCCACACCTGCTCGGGGGTGGCCTCGGCGCTGCGGGTCGGGTTGGAGAGCGGCAGGATCACCGGCTGATCGCACACCTCCCCCATCGCCTGCAACACCTCGCGGGTAAAGAGGCCCCCCTGACCACTCACGCCAATCAAGACCGCCGGTCGCACCTGGCGGATGGTCTCCAGCAGCGAGCTGTTACCCTCCTCCACGGCGCGGGCAAACGGCTGCTGGGCGCGGGTCAGGTTGGGACGATCGCAGCAGACCACCCCATCCTGATCAAACAGCCAGACGCCGTCATGACTCCCCGCCAGCTGGGCCAGCATGGCGGCAATGCCGCAACCGGCCGAGCCCGCCCCGACGATCAGCACCGGGGCATCGCACAGGGCCGTGCCCGCCTGTTGCAACCCGGCCAGCACGCAGGCGGAGGCTACTGCCGCCGTCCCCTGAATGTCGTCGTTGAACATGCAGAGCTCGTCGCGATAGCGGGCCAGCAGGTTGGCGGCGTGCTTGCCGGCAAAGTCTTCAAACTGCAGCACCACCTGCGGCCAGCGCTTGCGAATGGCGGCCACCACCTTGTCCATGAAGTGGTAGTAGCTCTCGCCGTCGATGCGCGGGGATTGCCAGCCGAGGTAGGAGTCATCCTCCAGCAGCTCGGGATTGTTGGTGCCCATATCGACGCAGAGCGGCAGGGTCCGTGCCGGGTTGATGCCACCCGCGGCGGAGTAGAGCGCCAGCTTGCCGATACAGATCCCCATGCCGCCGATACCGAGATCGCCGAGCCCCAGCACCCGCTCACCGTCGGAGATGACTATCACATCCACCTCCTGCTCCACCGACTCAAGGATGTCGTCAAGATCGTCCCTGTCGTGCCAGGAGAGGTAGAGGCCGTGGCTGCGCAGATAGAGGTCGCTGTGGCGCTGGCACGCCTCCCCCACCACCGGGGTGTAGATGATCGGCAGCAGCTCCGGCAGGTGGTGGCGCACCAGATCGTAGAAGAGCACCGGGTTGTCCTCCTGCAGCTGGCGCAGCAGCAGATGCTGGTCAAACGGACTCTGCATGGCGCTGACCAATCGGTAGATCCGGCGCCGCTGCTGGGAGAGGGACTCCTCCTTGTGCGGCATGCGGCCGCGTACACCCTGACGCTTGCGTTCGGCATAGGGCAGGCTGGTGCCCATCATGATGTCGTTCATCTTGTTTGTTCCTCAATCCGGTATCAGGCAAGCAGGGAGATAAGCGCGGTCGCCAAAATCAGCATCACGGCACCGCCGAGACGGGAGGAGATCTGGGCAAAGGGCATCAGCTTCATGCGCTGGGCCGCCGAGAGCACGGCCACATCGCCGGTGCCCCCCATGTTGGCCATGCAGAGCCCGCCTGTGATGGCCGCCTCGATGGGATAGAAGCCGATCAGCTTGCCGACCAACGCAGCACCGAGGGCGCCGCCAATCACGGTGACCATGACCAGCACGAAGTAGCTGATGGAGAAGGCGCTGATGAGCTCGGGAATACTGGTATAGGCGACGCCGATCCCCACCAGCAGTGAGGGGGTGAGGTTGCTCACCACAAACTGATACCAGTCGGCTGCCGCCTGCTCATAACGGCGCGGCAGCAAACCGCTCACCTTGATAAAGGCGACAGCCAAAATCATCAGGGCGAAGGGGTGCATGGGGATAAAGTTACCAAGCAGGGAGCCCAGCACAAACATGCTGGAGCTGATGAAAAGGCCCATACCGAGACTCTGCAGGGTCGGCGCTTCGGCCTGCTCGTCAGCAATGCTCTGACTATTCTCTTTGACCATCAGCTTGCCGTTGCCGGTCAGGGAAGGGTAACGGCGACCAAGGCGCGCCAGCAGGGAACCCACCAAAATGGCCAGGGTATTGGCGATCACCACCGCCGGTACCATGCGTGACAAGAGATCCGCACTGGACATCTGCATCGGGCCGGAGAGGATCTCCACCAAAGGCACCGCGCCAGCGCCCATGCCACCGCCCATGATGGGCAGGCCGATCAGCAGCACCGCATTCTTGAAGCCATATCCCATCAGGGAACCGACCAGCCCCACGCTCAGCAGCGCCAGTGCGACGCCACCAAGAATGACCGGCAGGTAGCGCATGGCGGCATTTTTCAGCAAAGCGCCGCTCATGCCGAACACCGAACCGGTCACCAGACTGGCGATAAAGAAGTTGAGAAAGCCCCCCTCCTTCATGAAGTTGGTGATGACCTGCCCCGCCTGCACCGGCAGCAACTGATATTCAAACAGGGCGGCACCGCCGAAGATGGCGAGGATAGTGCCACCACCCAGATATTCGCGGATCGGCATGATCCGCTCGCCCAACTCGGTCAGCAGGGTGCCCAGCACAAACATCAGCGCCAGCGCACCGACCATGCCGAGCGGCAGCGAGCCGTTCCAGCCGGAAAAGAGAACGCAGGTCGCCAGCCCGAGAAATATAAAGAGCGGCATACCGGCAATTTGGTGGCCACCCATAAAAGCGGCCTTTTCTTGTGTGGTTGGTAGGGTAGAGAGGTTTTTCATTGTTATGGACTCTGCGTGTGATTGTGGCCGCTACTTTATTGATCCCCCTCACCCCTGTCGGTTAGCCAGACTGCAAAGCCATATAAAAACATTAAAAACTTAAACGTCACGCCTCGAACAAATGTCATACATCCTGTATGGCAAGCGGGCGTTATATGAAGCTCAAGCGAACAAACCGGACAATTATTTTCCAGCCCATCCCGGCTTGTGGATCGGGATAAGCAGAGGAGTCGGTGAAAATAGCAGAACCGGATGACAAACCCTGTGGGCAAATAATCTACGCTGGCAGTGAAACATATGGTCGGGGTCGGAGCCTGTCGACCAGCCTCGCCGCAGTCATCCGTGGCTATGGCCACAGAGACGCAGCAAGAGCAAGGCATCGCAAAAACTGGCGGCTTGGCCAACATCAGGAAAGGGGAATATCGATATAGAGTGATGAGCCAAGCCAGTGCATACATCGGCACCGGCTTGAACTCACAAGGACTACACGTGGTCAGATCTATTCCATCAGCAGCAATGGAATATTGGCAGGGTCAAAATCATGGCAGATATCGACATGCTTGCTGGCGCCCTTATTGGGCCCCTCCCGACTCACACCATAATGGGACTCTGCACCATATTCTCCATCACTCAGCAGAGCTTCTATTGCCAGATATACACATCCACTGTCATAGCCATCCACAACCCGTCTCTCCCTGTTTTATAACCTCATCAATATTAGCGGATAAAAAATACGCTGCGCGAGCGGTACAGATATTTTCTGAAAATAGCCTCGAAATTATTACGGTATTTCGTCACATATTTTCGCTCTTCCCCTTTTCCCCCGGCTCCGGTCACGCCACAGCCAAGAAGTTCCAATCAAGCCCCACCCGTTCACGATTTGCTGTCATCAGCTGAAAAAGAGATCTGCATCACACTATTTACTTAGCCTGCTAAACAAACGATAATGGTTAGCATGCTAACAATTTTATGTGAGTGAGGAACAAGGGATGACGGATCTGGAGAGGTTGCGCGAACTGTCGCTCGCCGAGCAAATCGCACGCATGCACCGGTTGTGGCGTACCGCCGCCGATCTGGAACTGGCCCCCCTTGGCCTGACCCACCCGCGCTGGACTGCGCTCTGGAAGCTCTCCCGCATGGGCAACCATGTCAGCCAGAAGACCCTTGCCGACGCCCTCGAAATCGAGCTCCCCTCCCTGATGCGTACCCTCGGCCAGCTGGAAGAGCAGGGGCTGATCGAACGCCACTGCTGCAGTCAGGACAAACGGGCCCGCATCGTCTCGGTCACTCCCACCGGCCAGACCCTGCTCGACCAGATCGCCAACCGCATCATGAATATTCGCAGAGAGCTGCTGGCCGGTATCGACGAAGAGACTCTAAGTCTGTTTGAGGCGACGGTGCAGCGCATCTCGGCCAATGCCCTGAGCAAGATTGAAACACACAACGAGAACGGTGGGCAGAGCACCCCGCCCGATGCACAACCCGCAGAGGAATAAAATGACCCCGGATCAACAATTCAGCCGCTGGATCAAATGGTCCATGGCCGGCTTTACCGCCCTCTTTGCCTACTTTCTGATGGCAGACCTGCTGATGCCACTCACCCCGCAGGCCATGGCCACTCGGGTTGTCACCAAGCTGGCCCCGCAAGTGAGCGGCAAGGTGGTCGAAGTAGCGGTACACAACAACCAGCAGGTCAAAAAAGGCGACCTGCTCTTCAGGCTGGACCCGGTTCCCTTCGAGCTGGCGGTCGAGCAGGCCCGTCTTGCCCTGGCGCAAGCAGAGCAGCAGAACAGCGAGCTGGATGCGGCCCTCAGTGCCGCCAATGCCGAGCTCTATGCCAAGGAGACGCTGGCCAGCCAGAAGTGGCGTGAAGCTGAGCGGATCAATGCTCTGTTCCAACGTCGCATGGTCTCGCTGCAGCAAAAAGATGAGGCAGACAGTGCCCTGCGCAGTGCACAGGCCAGTCTGCGTGCCAGCAAGGCGAAGCTGACCCAGCTTGAGACCAGCCGTGGCTTGACCGGGGATGACAACCTGCTGCTGCGCCAGGCTCGCAACAAGCTGGCGCAAGCCGAGCTGGCACTGGCTTACAGCCAGGTACATGCGGATCAGGACGGTACCATCACCAACCTGCAACTCAAGCCAGGCAGCATCGCCAGTGCAGGCAATCCACTGCTGGCGCTGGTGTCGGAACAAGTTGATGTCATTGCCGATTTTCGTGAAAAGAGTCTGCGCCACGTTGGTGACCAGACCAGGGCGCTGGTCGCCTTCGATGGCGAACCGGGCCAGCTCTATCCCGCCCGCGTCAGCAGTCTCGATGCGGGTGTGAGCGCCGGTCAGTTTGATGCCAACGGTCGGCTGGCCGCTCCGGTCGAATCGGATCGCTGGGTACGGGATGCCCAGCGGATGCGCCTGCATCTGGAGCTGGATGATCTCCCATCCCATCTCCCCGCCGGTGCCCGGGCCACGGTACAACTGCTGCCGGACAACCCGCTGACCGCCATGCTGGCTCGTGCCCAGATCCATCTGCTCAGCCTGCTGCACTATGTCTACTAATCAAGCTGCGTCACCCAGTCCAGCCACAACCCATCTGTGGCATCGCCCCCTGACCGGTAACGAGCTGCGCCAGTGTCTGCGTATCGCCTTTGGCTGCACCACCGGCTTTCTGCTCTGCAAGCTGTGTGGCTGGAATTACGGGGTCTTCTACACGGTTACCCCCGTGCTGCTGCTTGGCATGGTGCCGGTGATGAATGGTCATGCCGCGCGCCAGCTGATCGCTGCGGCAGCCATCTGCGGGGTGGAGGTGGCTCTGTTGGGGGGGCTGTTCGGCAGCCACCCCGGGCTGATGACCCCCATCGCCTTTCTGCTGTTTCTCTACCGCTTTGCCGCCATGTCGCGGGGCAGCCTGTTCCTGTTTGGTGCCAACGGTGTGCTGAGCCTCAGCATCATGCTCCACTTTGCCAGCTATCCGCAGACCGACCTCAACGACCTCATCTTCAATAACCTCTTGGCCAGCGTGCTGTCGGTGTTGATCGCCTACCTGATGACGGCCCTGATACCGGATGTGGAGGCGCGCCCCAAACCAGCCCCTGCCCCCAAGGCACCGCACCGGATGCGCCATGAGGCTCTGCTGGGAGCAACGGTCGCCACCCTCTCGTTTCTGGTGTTTCAGGTGTTTGATCTGCGTGACTCCATGTCGGCGCAAGCCACCACCCTGCTGGTGCTCTTTCCCATGCACTGGAACGGGGCGCTGAACTACGCCCGCAAACGGGCCATGGGCACCTTGCTCGGTGTCACCTTCGGTCTGCTTGGCCAGTTGCTGCTCTATGACTGGTCGGGTCAACTGCTGCTGGTGGCTCCGCTGCTCTGGCTCGGCGCCATGCTGTTCAGCCATGCCCATGTGAAGGAGGCGAGCGGTTCCGGCGTCGGTTTTGGTGCCCTGACCACCCTCGGCATCCTGTTCGGTCAATATCTGACGCCGGGAAACGATCTGGTATTCAGTGCGCTCTACCGGGTCAGCAGCATCCTCTTTGCCATCGTGGCCACCCTGCTGATCTGCTATCTGGTGCACCAATTACTCAACCGCTTTGAGGCAACCCGCTTCGGCTGCTGACGGTTGGCGTACTCGAACGCCACTAACCACCTTGACCAGGCGGAGCAAGGACGCTAGCTATGCTTGTAGAGCTGCAATGTATGGGTGAGGAGCCGCGCTATGGTCGCAGGGTGGGGAAAATGGTTGGCAGGGGGGCTCTGGCTGGCGGCAAGCCAGACCGGCGCAGCACCATTGCTGATTGGCGCCGAAGATGACTGGGCCCCCTACAGCGTGCTGAACAGGGAGACGGGTCAGCCGCAAGGGCTGGCACCCGAGCTGGTTCGGGCGGTATTCGCCACCGAAGGTATCGAGGTCGCCTTTCGAACCCTCCCCTTTGCCCGCTGCATGCACGATGCCAAGAGCGACCAGCTGGCAGGCTGCTTCGATGCCACCATCACGGATGAGAATCGCGACCAGTACTTTTGGCACAAGACTCCCATGTTCAGCGAGGATCTCGCCATCTTTGCCCTTGCCAGCGAGCCACGTCGGGACCTAGACCTCGCCTCTCTCAAGGGCAAACGGGTCGGCATCACCCTTGGTTACACCTACCCCACCAACTTTATGACAGATCCGCAGATTGCCCGTTTTCAGGCCAAATCCGACGCCCAGATCCTCGATATGCTGGCACGGGGCCGAGTCGACTACATCCTGATGAACGGCATGCCGGGCTATCTCAAGATCCGGGAGAAAGCGCTGACGGGGCAGGTGGTCAAGGTTGGCAAGCTCTCTACCGATGGCTTCTGGGTCGCCTTCTCTCGCCAGCACCCTCAAGGGGAAGAGATGGCCAGACGGTTCGAGAAGGGGCTGCAGAAGATCAAAATGAACGGCACCTACGAGGCACTAATGCAGCAGTTTGAAACCCGGCTCGGGGCACGCTGAAAGGCGCTCCGGCCACATTCTGCCCCAGTCAGACATCAATCGACGCAACCCTCGCACAAAGTGATTACAGCAGAGCGTTGAGCTGTTAGGCTCACGCCCGTATGACACCACCGTATAACATCAGGGGAGCTGTAACCATGAACAAGGTCCATATGATGAGCGCGGGGGCACTGGCTCTCTCGCTGCTTGCCGGCTGCAATCAGGGCAATACCCTCACCGTTACCGGCGGTAACCCCGTCAGCTATCAGTGTGAACAGGGCAAGAAGGTGCAGGTGCGCTACTTCTCCCTCTCCGACGAGAGCCTCAGCTTTATCAAGTTGTCTCTACCGGACGGCAAGGATTACACCCTGCCGCAGGCCATCTCGGCCTCCGGCGCCCGCTATACGGATGAGCGTGAAGCCGTCTGGTGGAACAAGGGGGATGAAGGGTTTGTCGAGATGCGTGGTCAGGACGATGATTGGCAGATCGTCTACAACAACTGCAAACAGCAGTAAATAGAAGAGACCCCGGCCAGGCCGGGGTCTCTCTTTTGGTTGTTCGGGGATCAGTTGAGCTCTATTTCAAAGCGGTTGGTCACCACCACGGGAATGGCATCCGGATTGCTGTCCGCCGGACTGTAGCGCAGCCGTGAGAGGGTTGCCAACGCGCTCTGCTCCAGCTCTCCGGGCGGCTCGGCGGCGACGATCTCTGGTTTTATCGGGTTACCATCGGCATCGATCTGGTAGCGTACATCCACATATCCCCTGACCGGTTTGGCAGGCACAACGACAGGCACGTCATCACCAAAGAATGAACGGCGGTTTTCCTGAATCCAGTAACTGGAGAGCTGCTCGAGGGGAATCGCGATCGGTGTACGGTTAGCGGCGACCTCCTGCCGGGAGCTGCATCCTGCCAGCAGCAACACGGCACACCCCAACCACAATGCTTTCCATCCCATGCCAAGCTCCTTTTCGTCTCTCATGCTGGTTGTTTATTGTTCTGCTCTTGGTCAGCAGACTGGCCGTCCACTGGTCAGTGACCCATCCTAGCGAAAAAGACCCGAGCTGGACATAAACAAAGGGCCAATCTGTGAAGATTGGCCCTGAAAACATCAAGTTGGCGAAAGTTAACCCGGCATAATGCCGGACTCAGGAGGCAAACAGACAGGGGATGTGCTCCCCGCCCTCACGCCAGGCATTGAGGTTATGGATCTGCTGGTTGCTGCTGCCACGCCAAAGCAAACCGGGATCCGCCAACTCCTTCTCAAACTTGCCATCCACCAGCACATCAAGCAGAGCTACCAGCTCCCGTTGAGCTGCAGTGAGTTCGCCCAGCAGGTAACCGGTCCAGCACCAGATATCCTTGCCGGGACACTCGCCACGCACCCGTTTCACCAGCGCCAACACATCAGGAACGTTGGCCGGGTGGAGCGGATCGCCGCCGGAGAGCGAGAGCCCGCGCCGCTTGATGCGGCTGTCGTTGAGATCCGCAATGACGCGATCGCTCATCGCCTCATCGAACGGCTTGCCGCCGTCAAGGCGCCAGGTGCTCTGGTTGTAGCAGCCGGGGCACTGATGTTCGCAGCCCGAGACAAACAGGGTGGCACGGGTGCCGGGGCCGTTGATCACATCGACCGGATAGTATTGGTGGTAGTACATCGCTTGTTTCCTGCCTTGTTCACGGGACTGCGGCATGACTGCCGCCCTCCAATGAAAATGGCCCCTTGAGTCAGGGGCCAGCTCTTCATCATTGCAGCGCTTACATATGTTTGACGCGGCGCTTCACCTCTTCCTGCTTGCCCGCATTGAAGGGGCGGGCATCCGGGCTGCCGAGGTAGCCGCAGACACGGCGGGTCACCGACACCTTAGCGGGGTCGTGGTTGCCGCAGCGCGGGCAGGTAAAGCCCTTGGAGGTGCACTCGAACTCGCCGGTAAAGCCGCAGTCGTAGCACTCGTCGATGGGCGTATTGGTACCGTAGTAGGGCACCTTGTCATAGCTGTAATCCCAGACGTTTTCGAGCGCTTCCAGATTGTGCTGAATGTTGGGGTACTCGCCGTAGCAGATGAAGCCGCCGCTGGCGATGGGCGGATAGGGCGCCTCGAAGTCCAGCTTGTCGTAGGGGTTGACCTGCTTCTCCACATCGAGGTGGAAGCTGTTGGTGTAGTAGCCCTTGTCTGTCACACCAGGCACCACGCCAAACTCTTTGGCATCGATGCGGCAGAAGCGGGAGCAGAGGTTCTCGCTCGGGGTCGAGTAGAGGCTGAAGCCGTAGCCGGTCTCCTCCTTCCACTCATCGGTCGCGGCCTTGAGGCGCTCGATGATGGCGATGGCCTTCTGTTGCAACTCGGCGCTGTCGAACAGGTGTACCGAGTCACCAAACAGAGCGTTGATGGTCTCGTGTACCCCGATGTAGCCAAGGGAGATGGAGGCGCGGCCGTTCTTGAAGATCTCGCTGACGTTGTCATCGGCCTTGAGACGCACACCGCAAGCACCTTCCATATAGAGGATGGGAGCGACCCGAGCCTTGACCCCGTCAAGACGTTCGATGCGATACATCAGCGCCTTCTTGGCCACCCGCAGGGCTGCGTCCAGCTTGTCCCAGAAGTCCGCTTCATCGCGGGATTTCAGGGCAATGCGTGGCAGGTTGAGGCTCACCACGCCGAGGTTGTTGCGACCTTCGTGGATCAGCTCGCCATTCTCCTCGTAGGCACCGAGGAAGGAGCGGCAGCCCATGGGGGTCTTGAAGGAGCCGGTCACCTTCACTACCTGGTCGTAGTTGAGGATATCCGGGTACATCCGCTTGGAAGCGCACTCCAGCGCCAGCTGCTTGATGTCGTAGTTGGGATCGCCCTGCTTGTGGTTGAGACCATCCCTGATGGCGAACACCAGTTTCGGGAACACGGCGGTCTTCTTGTTCTTGCCAAGGCCGGCGATGCGGTTGCTGAGGATGGCGCGCTGGATCATCCGCGACTGCCAGCTGTCACCCAGGCCAAAGCCGAAGGTAACAAACGGGGTCTGACCGTTGGCAGTGTGCAGAGTGTTGACTTCATACTCCAGCGACTGGAAGGCGTCGTAACACTCTTTCTCGGTGCGGGCCATGGCATAGGCTTCTACATCGGCAATGCCCCACTCTTCGGCCACTTCACGGTGCTTCTGCCAGCTGATGGTCACATAGGGGGCCAGCACTTCATCGATGCGGTTGATGGTGGTGCCACCATAGATGTGGCTCGCCACCTGAGCGATGATTTGGGCGGTGACCGCAGTGGCGGTGCTGATCGATTTCGGGGTATCGATCTCCGCATTGCCCATCTTGAAGCCGTGAGTCAGCATCCCCTGCAGATCGATCAACATGCAGTTGAACATCGGGAAGAAAGGGGAGTAGTCGAGATCGTGGAAGTGCAGATCGCCGCTCTCGTGGGCCTGAACCACATCACGGGGCAGCATGTGGCTGGTGGCATAGTGCTTGGCGACGATACCGGCCAGCAGGTCGCGCTGGGTCGGGATCACCTTGGAGTCCTTGTTGGCGTTCTCGTTGAGCAGGGCCGCGTTGGTCTGCTCGACCAGACCACGGATCTCCTGCGCCAGACGACCGCGCGCCTCGCGGGCCTGATCCCGATCGTGACGATATTCGATATAGGCGCGGGCAATGACCTTGTCATCGGAGGCCATCAGGTGGTTTTCAACCAGACGCTGGATCTCGTGGATATCAACCTCACCACGCCCCTCCAGCTCCTGACTCACCGCGCTTGAGATACGCTGTGCCAGTGCCGGATTGGCCTGATTGACCGCTTCCGCAGCACGACTGACCGCCTCGCTAATCAACTGGGCATTGAATGGTGCGCGACAGCCGTCACGTTTGATCACAACCGGTTTCATGAATTTTCCCCGTTAAAAGGCCAGGCAATCTGCTCTGGGCTTACCCTTGTTGGTTCCCCTCCAACGTCTCGTCCTAGACGCAAACAAATTCAGCCGAGGCTTGACAAGCCTGGGCTGAAGAGAGGAAGGGAACAGCTTATACACAGCTTAATAACACAACATATAGGTATTTAAAATGAATGCAGCCCTATATGTGGTGTCTATTAGGCACCAAAGCAGGTAGTCATTTATTGATCCAAAACAGGTTTTACAGCGAGTGGGACAGTTCACGACCAACCAATAAAAGCCTCAAACAAGGCCATCCTCAACGGTGGTGCGGGCTGGCGTCCGATCTGCCCAAGCAGAAAAAAATTCGCAATAAACACTCTGGATGGCGGCGTGACAGTGCCAAGCAAAACCACTCATACTGAGCGGGTAGAGACGACGGTTCGACACAGGACACCCTATGCGTAAATCCCTCTTGCTGCTACTGCTGACTACCCTCTCCCTGCCTGTGTGGGCAGCCCGCATACTGGTGATCAGCAGCTACCACCCCGACTATCTGTGGGACATCAGTTACAACCAGGGGCTGGTAGATGGTCTCAAGGAGAAACACCAGATCAACCACTTCTACATGGATACCAAGCGCCGGCCACGGGAAGAGTTCGACGGGATCGCCCAACAGGCAATCGCTTTCTACCTCAAGAGCAAACCGGATATTGTGGTGCTCGGCGATGACAACGCCATCAACTATCTCGCCAGCGAGATCTCGTCCCTCGGTACCCCCGTCGTCTTTCTCGGCATGAACGAAAATCCCCGGCTCAAGGGCTTTGTCGGCCACCCCAAAATCACCGGAGTGTTGGAACGCCCGCTGCTCAAACGCAATATCAGCGAGATGAGCCAGATGATGGGCGGTCTCAGCAAAGCACTGGTACTGTTTGATTCCAGCAATGTGGCCCTCACCGCCATCGAGGATGAGTTCAAAACCCAGACCGAGCTGCGCGTCGGCCAGACCCGGGTCTACAGTCAGCTGCTCGGCGAGTATGACCTCTGGCAGGAGGCGGTACTCAACAGCAAGAAAAACGGCTATGGCGCCATCTTCCTCGGTCTCTACCACACGCTGCTGGATGAAAATGGCAAGCATGTGAATGAGAAAACGGTACTGGAGTGGACCAGCCGGCACAGTCCGGTGCCGGTTTTCTGCTTCTGGGAGTTCACCGTCGGCAAAGGGATGGCCATCGGTGGTCTGGTGCTCGATGGCAAGGATCAGGGGTTACAGGCGGCGGCGCTCATCAACAACATACTGGCGGGAGCGCTGCCTAAAACCCTCTCCCCCCGGGCGGCCCTGCGTGGCGAGTATGTCTTCAGCAAGAGCGAAGTCGCCCGCTGGCACCTCACAGTGCCGGAGAAGTGGCGCAACAAGATCCTCTGGCGTGAATAACACCCAATAAAAGAGAACCCGGCCATGCCGGGTTCTCTTTTTATCTCAGCTTGCGGGCCACTCAGCCCTGCAACGCCTGTTGCAGCTCCTCTTCGCTCCAGACGGTGATCCCCAACTCCTGCGCCTTGGCGAGCTTGGATCCAGCCGCCTCCCCCGCGACCAGCACATCGGTCTTGGCAGACACAGAACCAGCTACCTTGGCGCCCAGCGCCTGCAGTGCCGCCTTGGCATCGTTGCGCGACAAGGTGGTCAAGGTGCCGGTCAGCACGAAGGTTTTGCCGGCAAAGGGTTGCTCCGCGGCCTCTTTCTTCTCGATAGCTGGCCAGTTGATGCCGGCAGCCAGCAAGGCTTCCAGCACCTCCACGTTATGGGGCTGACGCAAGAAGTAGTAGACATGCTTGGCCACCACATCGCCCACATCGGCCACTTCGAGCAGCTGCTCCACCGAGGCTGCACGCAGGGCATCCAGGGTAAGGAAGTGGTTGGCAAGATTGAGCGCAGTCGCCTCCCCTACTTCGCGGATCCCCAGAGAAAACAGGAAGCGCGGCAGGGTGGTGCTGCGGGCCGCATCGATGGCGGCTACCAGATTGAGGGCCGATTTTTGCCCCATCCGCTCAAGACCTGCCAGCTGGATGGCATTGAGGCTGAACAGATCTGCGGGAGTCTTCACCAGCCCCTTGTCTACCAGCTGCTCGACAATCTTGTCGCCAAGGCCGTCCACATCCATGGCGCGACGGGCGGCAAAGTGCTTGATCGCCTCCTTGCACTGCGCCTCGCAGAACAGGCCGCCGGAGCAGCGGGCAACCGCCTCTCCTTCCAGCCGCTCTACTGCCGAGCCACAGACAGGGCACTCGGTCGGGAAGCGAATTTCCCGCGCATCAACAGGGCGCTGTGCCTCTACCACGGCCACGATCTGCGGGATCACGTCCCCTGCCCGGCGCACGATCACGGTATCACCGACCATGACGCCAAGGCGCTCGATCTCGTCGGCGTTGTGCAAAGTGGCGTTGGAGACAGTCACGCCGCCGACAAACACCGGTTTGAGCTTGGCCACCGGCGTCACGGCGCCGGTACGGCCAACCTGAAACTCGACGTTCTCAAGCAGGGTCATCTCCTCCTGCGCCGGGAACTTGTGGGCGGTCGCCCAGCGCGGCGCGCGGGCCACAAAGCCGAGCTCCTCCTGCAGAGCGATGGCATCCACCTTGTAGACCACGCCGTCGATCTCGTAAGGCAGCTCGCCACGGCGGGCCAGAATGTCGTCGTGGAACGCCTGACAACCGGCAGCCCCCTCTTTGAGTTTCACCTCGGGACTAAGCGGTAGCCCCCACTCCTTGAGCTGATTGAGGCGACCGAAGTGAGAGCCACCGAGCTGCTCGCCGCCGACACCGACGCCGTAGGCGTAAAAGCTCAGGGGACGGCTGGCTGTGATACGTGAATCGAGCTGACGCAGGCTGCCGGCGGCGGCGTTACGCGGGTTGACGAACACCTTCTCGCCTGCGGCCAGCGCCTTGGCGTTCATCGCCTCGAAACCGGCTTTGGGCATAAAGACTTCGCCACGCACCTCAAGCCGCTCGGGCCAATCAGAGCCCCGCAATGCGAGCGGAATGGCCTTGATGGTACGCACGTTCTCGGTGATCTCCTCACCGGTCGCGCCATCGCCCCGGGTAGCGGCCTGCACCAGCTGACCATTCACATAGAGCAGGCTCACCGCCAGGCCATCCAGCTTGGGCTCGCAGCAGAACTCGAAACGCACTTCACGCTTGAGGCGATCGCTCATCCGCTGTTCAAAGGCCAGCAGCTCTTCGCTGCTAAAGACGTTATCCAGACTCAGCATGGGGATCTCGTGACGCACCTGCCTGAAGGCAGTCAGCGGCTGGCCACCGACCCGCACGCTCGGGGAAGCCGGGGTTTTCAGCTCGGGGTGGTCAGCCTCCAGCGCGATCAGCTCGCGCATCAGACGGTCGTATTCGGCATCCGGTACCGTCGGGTTATCCAGCACATAGTACTGATGACCATATTCGGTAAGCAGCTCACACAGTTGACGGTGGCGGGAGAGGATATCGCTCATGAAAAAGTCTCGAAGTGTGATTGAAAATCCGGTCGGGGTAGAAACAAAAATGCGGTACCAGGGTACCGCACTTTGATTCATTCGACCCGCATGGCGTATTAGTCGCGGCTGGCCTCGTAGGCAGCCAGCTCATGACGGTAACGGGCGATAGTCTCGTCACTCAGCGGGCTGCGCTCCATATCGGTGAGCATCGCATCGAGATCGCTGGCCAGCTGATCGGCTGCCTGCAGCATGTCCTCGAAGGCAAACGCGGCATTGCTGCGCAGGGGCAGCTGCATGAACAGGGAGACACCCGGCGTGGTGAACTGCTCCATCCGATAGGGATTGAAGGTGCCCGGCTTGACCATGTTGATCATGGAGAAGAGCACCTCACCCTTGCCGTTGGCATCTTCGTGACGGTGGAAGATATCCATCTCGCCAAACTTGAAGCCAAGCGCCATCAGGGAGGAGAGCAGGGTCGCCCCTTGCAGCTCATGGCCCGGACGTCCCATCAGGTTGATGACATAAACATCCTGCCAAATCTTCTCGACCGGCTGGGCAGCAACGCGCGGCTCTTCGACCGGCGCTTCGTAGACCGGCTCCTCATACACGGGCTCGGGAGCGACGTGACGGGCCTGCGGCTTGTATTCGGGTTCGGCAGCACGCACCGGCTCGGCACGCACGCTCTCGTTGCGCACGCCAAAAGTCGGCGCAGTTGCATAGGCTGGCTCGACCAGCGGCTCGTCATCCTGAACCTGCATGACAGGCTCACGCTGGGGACGGGAGCGGTAAACCGGGGTACGACGATTGACCTGCGCCGGCTTGCGCACGGGTGCAGCAGGCTCTTCCTCTACCACTTCGGGCTGAGGCTCATCGTATGCTTCCTCTTCTTCATAGACAGGAGGCGGCGGGGGAACCGGACGGGCAGCAGGCTTGCGCACAACGGGTGGCGGCAGATCGTCCTCGTCATCTTCATCATCAAAGGCGGGCAATGAGGAGCGACGGCTGAGTTCCGGCTGGCGGCTCTCTTCGTCACGATGGAGCTTGGGCTCGGCGCGACGACCACTGCTGACCACACGCACCTGACCGATGCCATCGCTGTCGAACGCATCATCGTCACGATTACGTGACTTGGACTCCATCCGGCCAAGCGGTTTCTCTTTGATCGGTGCCTGACGATTCTTTTTGTTGCTCCACAACCCGTGAATGAGCAATGCCGCAATAGCAATACCGCCCAGGGCAACCAAGATGTAACGCAATTCCTGCATTAGCTGCTTCTCTTTCTAGTTTTGCTCAGCCAAAGCGACGGCTTCACCGATATCGACCGACACAATGCGAGAAACTCCGGGCTCTTGCATTGTGACGCCAACCAGCTGCTCAGCCATCTCCATGGAGACCTTATTATGACTGATGTAAACGAACTGTACTGTGCTCGACATCTCTTTGACAAGAGAACAGAAGCGACCGACGTTCACTTCATCGAGCGGTGCATCCACCTCATCCAGCAGACAAAAAGGTGCTGGATTGAGTCTGAAGATGGCAAAAACCAGCGCAAGTGCGGTTAACGCCTTCTCCCCCCCGGAAAGCAGGGCAATGGTAGCATTCTTCTTACCCGGAGGTCTCGCCATGATGCTCACTCCGGCCTCCAAAAGATCATCGGAGGTAAGCTCAAGCCAGGCACTGCCCCCACCAAACACTTTTGGAAAGAGGGATTTTAAATCTTCGTTGACCTTATCGAAAGTGTCCCGGAAGCGTATTTGTGTCTCTTTATCAATTCTTTTAATGGCTTGGCTCAAGGTTTCCAGCGCTTGCTCAAGATCCTGGCACTGGTTTTCCAGATAAGTTGCTCGCGTTTTCGCCTCTTCGTACTCTTCCAGCGCAGCCAGGTTGATGGCGCCAAGTGCTTCCACTTGCGTCTCCAACGTCTGGATCTCCTGGCGCAGCTTGCCGCGATCAGCGGCAATCAGCACAGCCTGATCGAGATCCACCAGTCGAACACCCAGCTCTTCGAACTGTTCGTGCAGCCCTTGCCGGCGGGTGAGGTTGCGCTCGCGCTCAAGGCGCAGGGTCGCCAGCTTCTCCTGCAGCACCACCAGCTGCTTGTGATCGGCGCTGCGCGCCTGATCCAGCTCGCTCAATTGACGTTCCAGCTCCGCCAGCCGTTGATGGCAGGCCAGTTGCTGCGCCTCCAGATTGCGCTGCTCCGCCAGCAAAGGGGCGAGATCAGGAATCGCTTCATTCTCCGGGTTCTTGAGTCCGGCCAGCTCCAGCCCGAGCCTTGCCAGCTCCTCCTCACCAAGCGCAATCAGCTGATGCAGGTTGCCAAGCTCAAGCTGCAAACGCTGACAGATCGCCTGCTGCTGCTCGCGCCGCCCGCGCGCCTCTTCCTGCGCTCGCTCGCAGCGCCCCACCAAATCCTGAGCCGCCTGCAACGCTTCGCTCAGGGGCTCGCCCTGCTCCTGCAACTCGGCCAGACGCGCCTCTTCAAGCGCCAGCTGTTGCTCAGTCTCGGCCAGCCGCAGCGCCTCTTCGGCCTGCTCTTTATCGAGGCGGATCAGCTCTTCGCCAAGCTGGCCGAGCCGCAGCAGCCGCTCTTGTCGCTGACCTTGCTGCAAGCTCCAGGCTTCGCGCAGTTGCTGCCATTTTTGTTCCTGCCCGCGCAGGGTTCGCTGCGACAACTCCTGCGCATTAACGATGCGAGCCCGCCGTTCATCGGCGGCTGCCAGCTGCTCGCTCAATTGTGCCAGTGCGTCGGCTGCAGCGCGTTGCTCGGTGTGCAACCGCTCACGTTCACCCAGCAGCGCCATGGTACCGAGCGCAGCGCCCTGTCCAATATCCGCCCAGTTCGGCCCCAACCAATCGCCGGCAGGAGTCAGTACCGACTCACCGGCCAGCAGGGTTGGCTGGCGAGCCAGTGCCTCTTCCCTGTCATCGGCCAGCCAGATGGCGTTGAGGAAGGCGGGAACGTGATCACCGCTGATCAAGGAGGCTAGCGTGCCGGCAACGGCTGGCAGTGCCGGGCCAATCCAGAGTCCGTCCAAAGCCGGATTGCACTCGTCCGCAGGGGTCGCGGTAAGCCAGCGACCCAGCACCTTGTCGAGCGCCTGTGCCCATTCGGGGACAACTTGCAGCCGATCAGCCAGAGTCGCCCCCTCCATCTGCTCGCCAAGGATCTGATCCAGCGTCGTTAGACGCGCCTCCAGTTCCCGCAGCAACCCCTGCTGCTGGCTGTGGGCGAGTTTGAGCGCTTCATGCTCCTCAATGGCCTGCGCAAGCTGCGCTGCCAGCTCCTCGGCCGCCGCCCGGCCCAACTCCAGTTCGCCCCCCAGCATATCGAGGGCCGGTTGCAGATCTGCATCCTCTGCGCCGATGGGGCCGGAGCGCTCATCCTCCAGCTTGAGGCGGGCAAGTCGGGTTTTGGCTTGCAGCTCATGCAGGCCACCGAGCCGGGCCCGGGTCTGGTTAAGCTCGCCCTGCAGTCGGGTCACCTGCTGCTGCCACTGTTGCTGCTGCTGGCGGGTCTGCTCAAGCTGCTCGCTGGCCCGCAGTCGCGCTTCCTGTTGCTCGGTGAGCAACTGCTCACACTGCTCCAGCCGCGCCTCTTCCAGCTCGCCTCTCAACACGCCTTCGGTCAGCTGCTCCTGCTGACTGGCCAGCTGCGCCTTGCGGCTGGTGATGCGCTCCCCGAGAGCCTGGGTTCGCGCCTGCAAGTCACGGCCAAGCTCGCTCTGGTGCAGCTGTTGCTGTTCAAGACGGGCTATGGCCTGCCCGCCAAGGAAAATCTGTTGTTGCCGATTGGCTTGCTCGGCCTGCGCCTCTTGCCGGGCCACCGAGAGGGTGACGTGGCGTCCCTCGTCGGCGGTACGCTTGGCATCGAGCGCCGCCAATGCCTGTTCGACCTGCGCCAGCTCGCTCTTGGCCTCGCCAAGACGAGTCTCCAGCGCCCACAGCTCGGAGCCAATCAACTCGGCGCGAGCGGCGCGTGAACGGCTCTTGAGCTGTTTGTAGCGCTCTGCGGTTTCGGCTTGGGCCTTGAGGTGGTCGAGACGGGAGCCCAGCTCGCCGCGGATATCGCCCAGACGCTCCAGATTCTCCTGGGTATGGCGAATGCGCTGTTCGGTTTCGCGGCGCCGCTCCTTGTAACGGGAGACGCCGGCCGCCTCCTCCATAAAGAGCTTGAGATCGGCGGGACGGGACTCCACCAGCCGGCTGACCGTGCCCTGCTCGATGATGGCGTAGCTGCGGGGCCCGAGGCCGGTACCGAGGAAGAGGTCGGTCACATCCTTGCGGCGGCACTTCTGGCCATTGATCTGATAGTGGTTGGTGCCGTCACGCAGCACTTCGCGACGCACCGAGATCTCGGTAAAGCGACCGAACTCGCCGGGCACCCGGTTATGGGGATTGTCGAACACCAGCTCGACCGAGGCGCGGGCATGGGCGGTGCGGTTGACGGAGCCGTTGAAGATGACATCCGTCATGTTCTCGCCGCGCAGATGGCGGGCCGAGCTCTCGCCAAGCACCCAGCGCACTGCGTCGATCACGTTGGATTTACCACAGCCATTGGGCCCGACCACTGCGGTCATGTCGGCATTGAGCTCGATGCGGGTCGGCTCGACAAACGACTTGAAGCCGGCGAGTTTGATCAGTTTCAGACGCATGGCGACCTGTATCAGTGGCTAAATAAAGGGGAGGCGGGCAGGCGACTTTACCAAATCAAAAGCTTGTTTGTAATATGCTGACTGTCTTCCCATGCACAGATGGAGCTCATATGAGCCAATCACCCCATATGGTCAAAGCGTCAATCAGCGGTGCAGATTACTTCCTGCGCGGTTTTTCCCTCATCCGCCAGCCCGGCATCCGCACCTTCGTGCTGATCCCCCTGCTGGTCAACTTCGTGCTGTTCGCCGGCGCCTTCTATGCTCTGCTGTTGCAACTCGACAGCCTGTTCGCCTGGCTGCACCAGCAGATCCCGGCCTGGCTCAACTGGCTGGACTACCTGCTCTGGCCAATCGCCCTCATCACCATACTGGTGGTCTTCTCCTTTATCTTCAGCTCGGTCGCCAACTGGATTGCCGCCCCCTTCAACGGGCTGCTGGCTGAAAAGGTGGAGCAGATCCTGACCGGCGAGACGCCCAACGACAGCGGCATGCTCGATATCATCAAGGATGTGCCACGCACCTTCGGTCGCGAGTGGAAGAAGCTCAAGTACTATCTGCCCAAGGCGATCGGCTGTCTCATCCTCTTCCTTATTCCCGTGGTCGGCCAGACTTTAGCCCCTGTGCTCTGGTTCCTGTTCAGCGCCTGGATGATGGCGATCCAGTACATCGACTATCCGTTCGACAACCACAAGATCGACTTCATCACCATGCGCGATGCCTTGAAGCAGCGCCGTGGCCAGTGCCTCAGCTTTGGCGCTTTGGTGACCCTCTTCTCCGCCATTCCGGTGGTGAACCTGTTCGTGATGCCGGTCGCCATCTGTGGCGCCACCGCCATCTGGGTCGATCACTACCGGCAGGAGCAGCTGCGCCGCTGATCCTCAAACAGTGATTAAAAAGGCACCTATTAAGGTGCCTTTTTGCTTTTTCGCATGAATTAAAATAATGGATATATTGCTTTGCTTGTCCCATATAGTCCGAGTTGTTAGGATGCTCGCCTTTCTCGTACCCTGGGATATCTCATGTTACATGCACTCTTCTTGCTGGGCCTGGTGGCCGAAGGGATGACTGGTGCGCTGGCAGCGGGCCGGCGACGGATGGATCTGTTTGGTGTGGTAATCATCGCCTCGGCAACCGCCATCGGCGGCGGTACCATCCGCGATGTGTTGCTGGGGCACTATCCCCTGCTCTGGGTCGAGCATCCGGAATATGTGCTGCTGGTTGCGGGCTCGGCCATGGCCGGGGTCATCTCGGCGCCGCTGATGCGCTACCTCGGCAAGCTCTTTATGGCACTCGATGCGCTGGGTCTGGTGGTCTTCTCCATTTTCGGCGCAGCAAGGGCGCTGGAGATGGGACATGGCGCCGGCATCGCCTGCATCATGGCGGTAGTGACCGGGGTCTTTGGCGGGGTGCTGCGGGATCTGCTCTGCCAGCGCATTCCACTGGTGTTTCGCCGCGAGCTCTATGCCGCCATCTCCCTCATCACGGCAGCACTCTACTGCCTTGCGCTGGATCAGGGGCTGCCGACCAACTGGGCGGCCTTTGGGGCGATTGGCATCGGCTTTGTGTTGCGCCTCCTGGCGGTTCGCTTCAAGTGGGGATTGCCCACCTTCAACTACCAGTACGCAACCCACTGAGTACGCCAGTTTTTGACGAGACAGTCCGGATTGCGGACAACAAAAAAGCGCCGGTATGGCGCTTTTTTCATGGGCTCTTGCAGCCTCAGTTAATCCCTTCAGAACTGAAGAAGGTCGCCTTGTCGGCGATGAAGCGGATCTTGATGTTCTTGCCATCACTACCCCAGATGCAGCTGGTGGTACCCAGTGCATCATCACAACGCTCTGCTTTGCCCAGAATAGCGCTGGCCTCGGCGTAGCTCATCCCCATCTTCAGTTTGTCGTAGTTGTTGCGGTTGAGCTTGCTGCAACCGGTCAATGCCAGGGCGATCAGAAGCCCCGTTACCAGACGTTTCATCTGTCTCTCCTCTCTACAATCATTGGAGCCTAACAGGTTGGCCCGGGTGATCACCAGCTTCGTACAGGGCCGGTATCGAGGTGAACAAAGTTGTCATGGGGGTAGTAGCCGACGCCACCGACCTTGAGATGGAGCGCAGCCTTGCGCAGATTGGCCAGCTGAACGCCGGGAATGCGCACATCGACCGCCTGTCCCAGGGTGTGGTAGCTATGCTTGGCAACCCCGCGGCTTCTGCGGTGCTTCTGGCGATTGGTCGCTGGCGCCCGATAACCGGAGATGAGCTGGATCTCCCCTCGCCGCCCCAGCTTGTGCTGCAGCAGGAAGAGCTGATCGAACAGCTTGGTATCGATGTCGAACACTTCATTGCGACGATAGTCGCGGAAGATATGGTTCAGTTCGGCCAGCCCGTCATTGAGATAGCGGCCATTTTCCCAATAACTGACCCTTGCCCGCTCACCGGTGTTGAGATTGAAAAAGCTCAGTTCACGACCAGTGGTACTGCGGCTTGCCAGCGCCGGGAAAGAGACCAGCGAGCTGCCCAACAGGCAACCGGCTCCCAGCAACAGGCGACGACGACTTATCTCTTGTTCCAGCATAAGGGGTCCGTCCATCGCAGATTCAAGCGACATGGTTGAATAAAGATTGTTCAATGAATTCGGTTCAGGCGCTTGAAACTACCTCCCGACCGGGATCATGTCAAACCTCTCTCGCCCATGAAAAAGCCCGGCTATGGCCGGGCTTTTCACTCTGTGGCAGGGATCACAGCAGACGGCTCTGGAAGCTGACTCGATCAAATCCGTAGATGTCGTTGCGAAGTTGCTGACGACCATCTTCGTCAATCCAGCTGCTCCAGTAGACAGTAAACACCGGGATCGGCTTGGTCAGCGGCAACCACTTGGTCTCGCTCTCCTTGAGGATCGACGCCACCTTGTCCGGCTGGTAGCGGGAGTCAGCCAGCAACAGTTCGGCCAGATCATCGGCATGCTCGACCCGGATACAGCCCGAGCTAAAGGCGCGAGCCCCCTGCTCAAACAGGGATTTGCGTGGGGTCGAGTGGAGGTAGATGGCCTCGTTGTTGGGCAAGTAGAACTTGTAGCGACCGAGCGCGTTGTGATCGCCCGGCTTTTGCCGCAGACGATAAGGGAAACCGGCGGCCAGCGCCTGACGCCACCCCTCTTCGGTGAACTGGACCGGATTGCCCTCGCCATCGATCACATCGAACTGCTCACGACTCAGATAGGCAGGATCGCGACTCAGCTTGGGCAGAATATCCTTGCTCAGAATGGAGCGCGGCACATGCCAGGAGGGGTTTAGCACGATGGAACGAATTTCGCTGGCGAGGATGGGCGTAGCGCGCTGCTCCTTGCCGACGATGACCCGGCTGGTAAAGACCTCGTTACCGGACTCCACCACGCTCAGACGATAGTCAGGAATGTTGACCAGTACATAACGGGGCTTGCTCAACTGATCGACCAGATCACGGCGCCAGAGGTTACGCAGCAGCAGGCTGGCACGTACTTGCGGCCCGGTATTGAGCCAGGAGCGGGTCTGACGGCCGATCACGCCATCGGCGGTCAGACCGTGACGACGCTGGAATTGCTTGATGGCCTGCTCGGTATCGGCGTCATAGATGGCATCGCCATGCCTGGGCGCGCTATCTCCCAGCTCGTTGAGCATGGTACGGATCTGGCCAAGCTCGTCCGAGCTCTCGCCGGCACGCAGGGTCGGCATGTCGAGGGTGGGCCACTTGTTGGCCATTGGCATCGCCAAAAGCTTGTGGACCTTATCCCGAACCGCATCATATTCAGCCACCTGAGGGCGCAGCGATTTCACCTGAGTGAGCAGGTCATCATCGCTCGGTTTGGTGACCACGGGACGGTTCAGATCGAACTTGAGCGTCTTCATCTGTTCCCGGGAGACCAGATCCATCGAGCGCCAAGCATACTGAAAGCGACTCAGCTTGGCGAACGCTTCATCATAGATAGCGCCCCGCGCCGCAGCAGGGGTTGCCTGCATCCGTCGCCAGAGCTTGAAAAAATCGGGATGGAGCTGGGCAAGTACTGCTTCCTGCAGCTGCTGCTCCAACTCGATACGGGCCTGTTCGGCCTTGCTGCCCTGATACCAGTCATGCTGGGTTTTGCTGGCAGCGACTACCACCTGTGCCTCGGCCGCATGCACTACTCCGGCAGGCAAACAGCCAAACCAGACCAGATTGGCAAGGGCCAGCCAATACTTCATCCCCATGGATACCTCAAAACGATGTGTTCACTCTGTCAGACCCTCTGGTCCGGCTGCTCATGATGCGTGAATGGCTATCACTTTGCCAGCACCCCGGAACATAGCGCCACCAGATAATTTTATTGTCATTGATTGAATCGCAATCGGCCAATTCACCCGTTGCTGCGAGCGGAAGAGCCAGCATCCGACCGCCAATTGCCAAATAAAAGCAAGGTGCTCACCAGTGCTGCACCGACATGCGTAAAGCCGCTACAGAGCAGGTGGTCAGCCGGTGTGTGATAACCACGCCCTGGCTAATGAGGTCAGCCCGAAACGCTCCAGGTTTATCGACTGCCACCTCGACTGACTGAAGGGGTAAACCGGTAAAAAGGGGCTCATATCAGTGCTATTGAAACTATCAGTAACGCCAGTAACGCCATCCGCAAGAAAATGACGCAGCAAAGAGCACCCTTTTCTTATGCCAAAGAGAAGCATTCCTTTGTAATCAGCCACTTCCATAATGTTTGTTTTATCAACAAACAGTCGAGTAAGGTTTGGCGCATCGAGCAAAAGGGGTTAATATGTGACCAAATATTTTTTTGTGATCCACTATGCTTTTTTTGCAATTGGATTAGCATATGCGCGAGATCTGCCTACCAATTTCAGTCAGGCGTAGAGAGTGATATGACGTATAAAAAGTTTGGTTTTCTGACCGCCATCCTGGCGCTGAGCGGTTTCTATCTTTACACCCTCTATCTGGCGGCTCACCCCAACGTGAGTCTGGCCTACCGACTCTATTATCTGGAGGGGAAAACCCGTTTCTGGGAACACAACTCCAGCATGACCTATCTGCCGGGCAACGAGCTCAACCTCACCAAGCCGAGCCGTTTCCTGTCGAGCGAAGGCTGGGCTAAAAAGCCGAGCGAGGAAGGCACCCAGCTGAGCGGCAAGGGCGGCCTCTACTTCGTGCTGCCCAAGCAGGCAGCCAATCCGGAAGAGCTGACCATCCACGCTCGCGTCAATAGCCCGCAAGCGGGGGCTCTGCTGCAGGTGGCGCTCGGTCACGACTTTACCACCACGGTCAAGCTGGCCAAGGCCGGGATTAACGAAATCCGTCTCAGCCTGCCGGGGGACTCACTCACCGCAGATCCCAAGCGCCCAAATTTTCTGGCGCTCTCGGCACCAACCCCCATCAACGTTCAATCAGTGCGCCTGACCGTTGCCCAGTGATATTTGCCCTGAACACCGTTTTATAAAAACTACTATCCAATAAGGACGTTCTTATGTCGTATCCAGATTTTCGACTCTCTCTGGTCGTTCCCGTTTACAACGAGGAAGAGAGCATCGATGCCTTCATCAACGCGATAGACAACGAACTGGCCCCGCTGAAAGACCAGCTTGAAATTGTATTCGTCAACGATGGCAGCCGTGATCGCACCCGTGAAGTGGTCGAGCAGGCCATCGCCCGCGATCCCCGCGTAACCCTGGTCAACCTGGCCCGCAACTTCGGTAAAGAGGCTGCCCTCACCGCCGGTCTGCATCAGGCCAAAGGGGACGCCATCGTGCCGATGGACGTGGATCTGCAGGATCCTCCAGCCCTGATCCTGGAGTTCGTCAAACTGTGGCAAACCGGTGACTACGACACTGTCTACGGCATCCGCGTTGATCGCAGCGCCGATACCCCGATGAAACGCCTGACTGCCGGTGGCTTCTACCGCTTCTTCAACGCCCTCTCCACCAGCACCAAGCTGCCGGAGAACGCCGGTGACTTCCGTCTGATCGACCGCAAGGTGGTTGAGGCTATCAAGCAACTGCCCGAGCGCAACCGCTTCATGAAGGGGCTGTTTGCCTGGGCCGGTTTCCGTGCCGTTGGCGTTCCCTACGAGCGCCCTGCCCGTCACGCTGGCGAGACCAAGTTCAACTACTGGAAACTGTGGAACTTCGCCCTCGACGGTCTGCTCAGCTTCTCCAGCTGGCCGCTGCGGGTGTGGAGCTACGTGGGCGTGAGCGTCTCTCTGGTTGCCTTCCTCTATATCCTGAAAATCATCACCCAGGTGCTCTTCTTCGGTATCGACGTACCGGGTTATGCCTCTCTGATGTCGGTGGTGCTGTTCCTCGGCGGTATCCAGCTGCTGTCCCTCGGTATCATCGGCGAGTATATCGGCCGCATGTTCGTCGAAGTGAAACAGCGCCCTGTCTACCTTATCGAGGGAGTCTACGGCCAGTACGCCAAGGAGGCGGGCAACAAGCAGGATGACGAGCAACAAGAGCAGCAGGAGCAAGCGTCCTGATGATCTCCCGCGAGGAATTCTGGCGGCTGGTTCGTTTCGGTTTTGTCGGCGGGGGGGCTACCCTCGTCGATCTGGGCACCTCCATCGCCCTGTTTCACACCTGGCCAACCATCTCCGAACATCTGGTGACGACACTGGCTTTTGCCGTCGCCTTCTGGTTTTCGTTCTTCGGTCACCGTTACATCACCTTCCAGAAGCAGGGAGCCGCCAGCAAGTTTCTGCTGGTCGCCCTCTTCTCGCTGGCGGTGCGTAACCTGATCCTGAGCGGTCTGCTGTTTGCGGGTCTCTCCGGTCTCGTCCCGGTGGTTATTGCCACCCTGACCGTCACTGTACTCACCTACATCCTCTCTCGCGTCTGGGTTTTTGCCTGATGAATGACATGACCAATACCGCTTCCCTACCCGGGGACAGCCTCCCCTATCGCCCGTCACTGCGCATCAGCGGCCGTGACTGGCTGATGATCATCGCCGCCTTCGTGCTGAGCCGCGTGGCCCTCTATGGCATGGGTTACTTCGGTGTCCAGCTCTATGGCACTCCCGGTATCGGGCCACTGCAAGCCTATTGCCAGTTCGACTGCGTCTGGTTCCAGCGCATCATCGAAAACGGCTACGACCTCTACCCGCGCTGGCTGAGCAAGGGCAATGCGGCCAACTGGGCCTTCATGCCGCTCTATCCGATGGTCTCCGGCGCCATCTCCAACCTGCTCAATGTCGAGAGCCTGATCGGCCTCATCATTGTCGCCAACGCCTCCTTCTTCGCCAGCCTGCCGCTGATGCTGCTGGTGCTGCGCCAGCTCAAGCTGGGTGATGACACCGCCCGTTTCGGCGTCTGGCTGCTGGCCTTCTCCCCCTTCTCCGCCTACTTCGTCTCCGGTTATACCGAGTCAACCTTTATGGCGCTGATGCTGGGGATGTTCCTGTTTGCCTACCGGCAGCAGTGGCTGATGGTAGCGCTGCTCGGAGTGTTCATCTCCGCCACCCGCAACCTGGGTGTGATGATGGTCTTCCCGGTGCTGATCCTGGCGCTGCAGGCTTACGGCTGGCGCGAGTTCTTCCGCTTTACCGAGCGCGCCTTCAAGGTGGTGTTCACCCTCTGGATGATCCCCTTTGGCCTGTTTGCCTACATGCTCTACCTCTATCACCTCACCGGTGATGCGATGGCCTTCAAGCACATTCAGGTGGCATGGGGCCGTTATATGGACAGCCCGCTGGACTGGTGGCTGAGCGGTTTCGAGCTGGGTGGTCGCAAGGCCTACCTCTCCATCATGGTGATCTTCGGCTGGGGTCTGAACCTCTACCTGTTCAGCCAGAAGCGCTGGGCCGAAGCGACCCTGATGTTCATCTGCTGCACCATTCCGCTGATGACCGGCCTCAACGCCATGCCGCGTTACATGTTCGGTCTCTACCCGACCATGCTGGCGCTGATCCTGCTGACCCATCGCTGGCCCGCCATGCGCCCGGCTGTGCTCTGCATCAGCGGTATGGTCGCCTCCTTCATTGCGGTGGCCTTCGTCAATTTCAAGTTCTTCACCGTCTGATATAACGGCGATGTCTGAAACCTAAAATGCCGGTCAACTGACCGGCATTTTTTATGGCCAAACCTTGTCATCCGGTCGCCGTCACACTTTGCTCTGCTTGAAAACGTAACCATTTGAACTGATGTCACAAATCGGCATTTTGCCGATCCAAGGCTCTCTTTGCTCCTCCTAGAATGGGCCCTTGTCCGAACTGCCCTGCTCAAGGAATGGCTTATGCGTCGCGCTCCCAACTTGTCCCCTCTCTGGCTCACCCTGCTGGCCAGCCCTCTGCTGATCGGTCAGGCCATGGCCGCTCCCGAGGTTCACCTCTATGTGGATGGCCAACCGGTAGCGACCCCGATCGCGCTGGACAAGGGGGCGGTCGAGCTGACCCACACCCTCACCAAGGGGAGCCACCAGATCCGCATCAGCGACGCGGGCAACAGTTGTGGTACCAGCTTCGGCCCGAGCGAAAGCAAGCCTCTCCCCTTCGGCACCGCCCAGCCCATGGACAAGTGCAGCAAGGGGCAGAGCTTTAACCTGCGAGTGATGCTGGCGGGGGATTATCAGTTCACCTTCAACCCGGATACCCCCAGCCTCAAGGTGCTGCGGGCGACCAAGAAGAGTGAATTCAAACGCCAGCCGCCGGAAGAGCCCTGCATCAGCTGGGATGGCGGGCCGGTCACGGTGTCGCTGAAAGGAGTCTGGCCCGACGGCACCCAACTGCGGGATGCCTACTCCGGTCAGGAGAGTGTGGTCAAGGGCGGCAAGCTGACCCTGACGCCGAGCAAAGAGAGCGGCGGCCTGCTGCTGCTTGAGCCGGTCAAGGCGGCCAAGCCAGCGCCATTCAGCTGGGATCAGGCGAGCGTCTATTTCCTGCTGACCGACCGCTTCAACAACGGCGATCCCGCCAACGACCACAGCTTCGGCCGCCAAAAGGATGGTCAGGATGAAGTGGCCACTTGGCACGGCGGCGACTTCAAAGGGCTGACCGCCAAGCTCGACTACATCAAGCAGCTCGGCATCAACGCCATCTGGATCACCCCCATGGTGGAGCAGGTGCACGGCTTCATTGGCGGCGGCGAGCAGGGCAACTTCCCCTTCTACGCCTATCACGGCTACTGGGCGCTCGACTTCACCAAAATTGACCCCAACTACGGCGACGAAGAGAGCCTCAAGACCCTGGTGGACGAGGCCCACAAGCGCGGCATGCGCATCATCCTCGACGTGGTGATGAACCACGCTGGCTACGCCACCCTCGCCGACCTGCAGGATTTAGGGCTCACCGATCTCACCCGGAACACAGACAAGCTGCCGACCGTCTGGAACCAGTGGCACCCGAGCGGTGGCCTCAACTGGCATGGCTACAACCAGTTCATCGACTACCAGTCGCCGAAGTGGGACAAGTGGTGGAGCGGTGACTGGGTGCGTGCCGGTCTGCCCGGTTATCCGCAACCTGGCACCGACGACGTCACCGGCTCGGTGGCGGGGCTGCCGGACTTCCTGACCGAATCAACCAAGCCGGTGGGGCTGCCGCCGCTGTTGGCGGCGAAAAAAGATACCAAAGCCAAGCCGCTGCCCAACGCTACCGTGAGCGACTATCTCATCGCCTGGCACACCGACTGGGTGCGCCGCTTTGGCATCGACGGTTTTCGGGCCGACACCGTCAAGCATCTGGAGCCCGAGGTGTGGGCAAAGCTAAAACAGGCGGGCACTGCCGCACTCAAGGAGTGGAAGGCAGCCAACCCGGCCAAGAAGCTCGACGACCTCCCCTTCTACATGGTGGGCGAGGTGTGGGATCACGGGGTCGCCAAGGATTTCTGGTATCAGAACGGCTTCGATTCGCTAATCAACTTCGACTACCAGCGCGAGTTCGCCCTGCCCCAGGCCCAGTGTCTGGCCAGCGCCGAGCCCACCTATGCCAGCTACGCCAGCCGCATCAATCAGGATCCCGAGTTCAACGTGCTGAGCTACATCAGCTCCCACGACACCAAATTGTTCTTCGGCGACTATCAGGACGTACCGCTACAGCGCCGGGTCGCCAGCAGCTTCATGCTGCTGCCGGGCGGCATCCAGATCTACTACGGCGATGAGTCAGGGCGCGGACTCGCCAGGGATGGCGGCGTGTTCGATCAGGCACTGCGCTCGGACATGAACTGGCAGGAGCTGGCCGGCGGCGACAAGGCCGATCTGGTCAAGCACTGGCAGCGGCTCGGCCAGTTCCGTGCCGCCCACCCGGCGGTGGCGGCGGGCAGTCACAAGAAACTGGCCGACAGCCCCTATGCCTTCGTGCGGGAGAAGGGGGAAGACAAGGTGGTTATCGTGTTCGCCGGCCGGCAAACATAGAGGCGAAGAGGCTGAGAAAACAAGAGAGGGGAGCCAGTGGCTCCCCTCTCTTTTGCTCGTCTATCGGCTTACTGCGTCTGGCGTACAGCCGCCGGCCACTGCAGGCGCGCTTTGACCAGGGTCTCCTGCCACAACGGCCAGGCCAGCAGTGCCTGCTGATAGACCCCCGCCTGACCGGGCAACTGGATGCCATAGCTGGCCAGCCGATAGGCCATCACCGCATAGAAGGCGTCGACAATGCCCGCCTCGCCAAAGTAGAAGGGGCCCCGCGCCTGCGACCAGACCTCCTGCAAACGGGCCAGCTCGCCCACCGCCTCAACCGGCGGCTCGCTGCGGGTGGGAGCACCGAGGAAGAAGGGGAGCAGAGTGCGGAGCTGGCGAAAACCGGCGTGCAGCTCGGCGCAAAGGCTGCGAGCCACTGCCCGCTCGGCCTGAGATGCGGGATAGAGCTGGCGATCGGGACACAGCTCGTGAACATATTCGGCGATAGCCAGCGAGTCGTGTACCCGCACGCCATCGTGTTCGAGCCAAGGCACCAGCCCGGCCGGCGCCACCCGCTTGAGCCGCGCCAACGACTTGGCATCTTCCAGATCGAACACCTGCTCCTGCCATGTCAGGCCGCTCATGGCCAGCACCAGTGCCGCCCGCATCGCCCAGGTGGAACCCGTGCCCACCGTCAATACCAGAACTCCCATCTTTGCCTCCTGCAGGGACTTGCGCTTTACGCCCCGTCGGCCTCTTGGCACGACATCCGGCGCCCGCTTCACATTTGCGCACAGGCAGGTTTGACCCTCCCGATGAGCGATGCTAGTTTGATTTTTCAAAACAATCAGTTAGCAACCATGTGAGCCATTAACTGAGATATGGACAGCCAATTTACCATCGTCATCGCAGATGACCACCCCCTGTTTCGGGGCGCCCTCTATCAAGCGGTGCACATGGCCATCAACGATGCCCATCTGCTGGAAGCGGACTCCATCGACAGCCTTACCCACCTCCTCGGCGAGCATCCGGAGGTCGACCTGCTGCTGCTCGATCTCAAGATGCCGGGCGCCAACGGCTTTGAAGGGCTGGCTCACCTGCGCGGCCAGTATCCCGACCTGCCGGTCGTGGTGGTATCCGCCTCGGAAGATCCCGCCATCATCCAGCAGGTGCTGCGCCTTGGCGCACTCGGCTTCATCCCCAAATCAGCGCCGATGAAGGAGCTGGTCACCGCCCTCAATACGGTGATCGGGGGTGATAACTGGGTGCCGGAGGGGATCTCGCTTCATCCCGAATCGGAAGATGGCCCCGATTTCGCCAGCAAGCTGGCAAGCCTCACCCCCCAGCAGTACAAGGTGCTGATCATGCTGCGCGACGGCAGCCTCAACAAGCAGATTGCCTGGGAGCTCAATGTCTCCGAGGCCACTATCAAGGCCCATATCACGGCGATTTTCCGAAAACTGGGCGTCAAGAACCGTACTCAGGCGGTCATCGCGTTGCAGCAGATGGATATCAAGGAGGGTTGAGCCCTCCCATCCAGCCCGCCACTTATCTGCCGCTCGACAAATAGCACGATCGTACTTTATGCTGCCACCAGCCATGAGGAGATCGTGATGAGCAAGGGGCGCCTGACCCGGGAAAACATTTTGCAGACAGCCTTCGAGCAGGCGAGCCAGCAAGGGCTGGAGAGCCTGACCATCGGCTCGCTGGCCAATGCCTGCGAGATGTCGAAAAGCGGCCTGTTCGCCCACTTCCACTCTCGCGACAATCTGCAGATCGCCGTGCTGGAGTACGCTGCCGAAGTGTTTCGCGAGCGGGTGATCCAGCCGGTGCGCCAGCAGGAACACCAGAGCCAGCACGACAAGCTGATCGCCCTGTTGCAGGCCTGGCTCGCCTGGAACCAGAGCTTTGCCGGACGCTGCATGTTTCTCGATGCCTGGACTTCGGCGCAGGAGGGCGAGGTACAGCAGGCCGCCCGCCAGCTGGTGCGCTTCTGGCTCGACTATCTGGCTCGTCAGGTCGCACAGGGACAGCTGGAGGGGGAGTGGCGCGAGGGGATGGATCCCTGGCGTGCCGTCTACCGCCTCTATGGCCTCTATCTGGCGGATCAGGTGTTCAACGCCCTCAATCTGTGTCAGGATCCGGCCCGCCACTTCTGGCCCGAAGTGGAAGATCTGCTCGCCAGCTGGTGCTGATCTCCTGGCAATCCTTTTTTAAAACCGACAAAAAAGCACGACCGTTCGAACATAAAAGCCACAGGATGACCATGAGCAGCAAGATCTACTTCAACACCCGCCGCTTCAGCCCGAGCAAATGGCTGCTGGGGATCGGCACCCGATTGCACCATACCCTGGCCCCCGGCCATGCCAAGCGCACCGCCAGCAAGTTGCTGCTGACCCCCCAGCGCAACCAGCGGGACAACGCAGCGCCAGCCGGTCTGGTCAAGCAGGCCGTCCATACCAGCGAAGGGACGCTGATGAGCTACCAGCTCGGTCAGGGGCCGCTCTGGCTGCTGATGCACGGCTGGTCAGGCAGTGCCAGCCAGTTCTATCCGCTGATGAGCCATATCGCCGCGCAGGGTTTTACGGCCATTGCCTACGATCACCCTGCCCACGGCCACAGCGCCGGCCATACCGGCCACCTGCCCCGCTTCGTGCGCGCCTTCGACGAGTTGACCGCCCGGCTGGCTTCGGAAGTGGGCCCTGTCCATGGGGTTATCGCCCACAGCATGGGGGGCGCCGTCACCCTCTCCAGCCGCCAGCAGGATCTTGACGGGCTGCCGCTGCTGCTCATCTCGCCAGTGCTCGACTATGTGCCCCAGCTCTACGGCATGGTGGCACGCTCCGGCTACTCCATCCGGCTGTTCGATGCGGTGGTCAAGGAGATTGAACAGGAGTATCAGCACCCATTGAGCACGGTCGATCCACTGGGTCGCCTTGCCAGCCGCAGTGGTGAGGCCATCATAGTGCATGACGAAGAGGACAGATTCGCACCGCATAGCGACTCCCTGCGGGCCAGTCAGGATGGTCATACCCGGCTGGTAAGCACCCGGGGTCTGGGCCATGGTCGCATTCTTGCCAGTGCGCCGGTATTCGCCGCCTTCGATCAGCTGGCACGACCGGAAAATCCGCTCCGGGCCCTTTGATCGGGGGTCATGAAAAAAACGGGCAAGCGCCCGTTTTTATATTTGATACAGCGCCTTATAGTTAATTTGTCAGTGGGAGCATCCTTGTCAGAACACTATAAGGCGCCAGCATATGGCCAGACCCAATACAGCGTTGTTGCTCACCGGAGGCGGAGCGCGCGCCGCCTATCAGGTCGGCGCCCTCAAAGCCGTGGCGGAGCTCTACCCGCGTAATCTCGGCATCCCCTTTCCCATTCTGTGCGGCACCTCGGCCGGGGCCATCAACGTCACCGCGCTCGCCTGCTACGCCTCCAGCTTTCATCTGGGCGTGCGCAAGCTGGAGTGGGTCTGGCGCCGCTTCGAAACCCACCACATCTTCGATTTTCACCCGGGGCGCCTGCTGTGGCGACTGATGTACGAAGGCTCGGCTGGCCTCATCAATCCCGACACCAACCACGCCTTTCATCTGTTCGACAATGCGCCGCTGCGCCGCCTGCTGGATCAGCTCATCGACTATCACCGCATCGATGACAACATCCTCTACGGCAGTCTGGAGGCGCTCGCCATCACGGCATCCGACTACGACGACGGCCTCTCCACCACCTTCTTTCAGGGGCGAGCCGACCACCATCCCTGGGAGCGGGCCAGACGGCGCGGGGTGCGCACCCTGCTTACATCGGATCATCTGCTCGCCTCCTCGGCGCTCCCCTTTGTCTTTCCGGCAACCCATATCGGCGACAAGTTCTACGGCGACGGCTCCATCCATCAGCTGAGCCCGCTCAGCCCCGCCATCCATCTGGGGGCGGAGCGGATCCTGCTGATCACGCTCGATCCACCAGCGCACTCGGCACCGACCCATCATCACGGCCATCTCACCAGCTCCAATATCGCCAGCCATCTGCTCGATACCGTCTTTACCGACACCCTCAACTCCGATCTGGAGCGGCTGTGGCGCATCAACCAGACTCTGGACCTTATTCCTGAGCGGGAGCGCAATCGCCTCAAGCTGAAGCGGGTGGAGACCTGCGTGCTCAAGCCAAGCGAAGATCTCGATGCCATCGCGCTGGCCTATCTGCGCAAGCTGCCGGTGCAGTTGCGCCGCCTGTTACGCGTGTTGGGGGTAAAGGGGGATGAGACCAGCAGTCTGGCCAGCTTTTTGATGTTCTATCCGGGCTACTGCCAGCAGCTGATCAAGCTGGGCTATCGGGACACCCTGAGGGAGCAGGCCCGGGTGATCGACTTTCTCGGAATCGAGCCTCAGCCGAGGGAGAGAGAGTAACCCTTCTCAGCGCCCCTCCAGCAGGCGCTGCTCCGCCTGCTCGATGGCGACCGCGGTACCAAACAGGATCAGCCGATCACCAGCCTGCAGGGTCAGCTCATCCCGAGGCTCCAGCATCTGATCGCCACGCTGAACCTCCTTGATCCTCACCTCATCCAGCGGCAACTCCCGCACTTCGCGCCCCACAGCCCACGCCTGATCATGCAGCATCAATGGGTGGAGGCGCTCCAGCAGCTGGTCAGCTTCCAGATTGTTGGCGCTCTGATCCCCCCAGTAGAAGCCGTGCAGAAAGCGGTACTGGCTGCTGCGCTCATGCTCCATGCGCCGGATCACCCGCCCGAGGGGAATATCGCAATTGACCAGCAGATGGGAAACCAGCATCAGAGCCCCCTCCTGGGATTCCGGGATCACCTCGAAGGCCCCCGCCTGCTTGTACTGCTCGAGGAAGCTGTCATCCCGGGTGCGTACCAGCACCTTGAGCTCCCCCGCCAGCTCGCGGATCAGCGCCAGCATCGCCTCCACCCGCTTGCGATCGTCGAAGGTGATGATCACCAGTCGGGCCCGCAGCAGACCGGCAGCCAGCAGGATGTCGCGCCGACTGGCATCGCCAAAGGCCACCTGCTCCCCTGCCTGCTTTGCTTCGCTCACCCGCTCGGGGTCAAGGTCGAGCGCCAGAAACGGGATCTCCTCGAGCTTGAGAAAACGGGCGCAGGTCTGCCCCGCCCGGCCAAACCCGGCGATGATGACGTGCTGGCTCTTGCTGAGCCCCGACTGGGCGACTTCGGAGCGGGTCAACAGCGCCGGATCGGTCAGACTGCGGGCCAGCGAGTGGGCCTGAGTAACCAGCCAGGGGGTCATGGCAATGGAGATGATGCCGATGCCGATCAACCGGGAGACCAGTTGCGGATCCAGCAGGCCGTGGTGGAGTGCCAACGCCAGCAGCACAAAGCCGAACTCTCCCACCTGACTCAGCATGATGCCGGCCGCCATGCTGTCGCGTTTGCGCTCCCCCATCAGCCGGCCGGCCAGCAGCACCAGCAGGGATTTGCATAGCACCAGCACCACCACGCAGAGCAACACCTGCCACCAGGCCTGCGCCACCAGCACCCAGTCCATATTCATCCCGATGGTGATGAAGAAGAGCCCCATCAGCACATCGCGAAAGGGCTTGATGTCCACCTCAAGCTGATGGCGATAGTGGGACTCCCCCAGCATCATGCCGGCCAGAAAGGCTCCCAGCGCCATCGAAAGACCGAGCGAATAGGTCATGAAAGCGGCCAGCAACGCCACCAGCAGGGCGCTCAGCACGAACAGTTCATCGGAGCGGGCCCGCGCCACCTCGTGAAACAGCAGCGGCAACAACCACTTGCCCACCGCCAGCAGGCTCAGGAGGGCGAAGAGCCCCTTGAGAATCGCCCAGGCGATCTCGGCAGCCAGCGCGCTGCCCTGCACCTGTGGCTCGGCCAGAATGGGGATCATCACCAGCAGGGGCACCACCGCCAGATCCTGAAACAGCAGCACACTCACCCCCAACTGGGCACGACGGGTGTGGAGCTGCTTCTGCTCGCCCAGCTGCTTGATCACCACCGCCGTAGAGGAGAGCGCCAGCGTGCCCCCCACCACCAGCGCCTGCGCCAGACTCAGCCCCAGATGCCAGCCAAACCAGAAGAAGAGCAGCGAGGTGAGCAGCACCTGCAAGCCGCCTACTCCCAACACCAGATAGCGCATAGCCAGCAGCTTGGGGAGGGAGAACTCCAGCCCCAGCGAGAACATCAGAAAGACGATCCCGAGCTCTGCGATGGTCTGCATGATCGACTGGCCGGTGATCACCGCCAGTCCGTGCGGGCCCAGGAGTACGCCGGCAATCAGGTAGGCGAGGATCACCGGCAAGCCAAAGCGTCGGAAAATTGCCACCAGCAGGACGGCGGCGAAGAGCAGGATCAGCAGGTCTGTGTACAAATTTTCCCCTCCTTTTTATCAACTTAAGTCTAGTCAGCCGATCCTTGGCTCAGGAAACATATATTGGGCATGCCAATTGCAGGTGAAGGGGAGCAGTCAAGTGGTTACAGGTGGAAGACCATGGAAAACAGATCGTCACTCAATGGCTTTAGCCATGGCATCGAGCAGTGGGTTCGCCAGATGGAGCGGCTCACGCCCTTGCCCAGCGTAGAACGCAATCAGTTGCTGGAGCAGTTGCTGGGGCAGCACGAGCTCGGCGGCCTGCTGACAACTTTTGCCGATCGAGCGGCAAAAATTGTCAGGATCCACAGTCTCTATATGGACGGTAGCCACCCCCATGTACTGATCCAGCACCCACCGATGGCCACCCTCAACCTGCACAGCTACCTGTTCGAGCTGCGCGGCCAGCATGAGCAGCTGCTCGGCCAACTCCACTACGAGCTGGAACACCCGCTCAGCGGCAGCCAACAGCGTGTGCTGCTGCAGTACCATCAGCTGCTCAGCCTGTTGCTGCCCCTCTACATGCGACTGGAGAAACTGGATCAGCAGGTGCGCCTCGATCACCTGACCGGCCTTGGTAACCGCTCCTATTTTGACGAAGCCATTGGCCGCGCCATCGAGCAGCACAGCCGCGAGCCCCATGGTCTGGTGCTGGTGCTGCTGGATCTCGACCGCTTCAAGCAGATCAACGACACCTGGGGCCACCCGGTCGGGGATCTGGTGCTGAGCCGCTTCGCCCAGCTGCTCAAGGGGTGCATCCGCAGTACGGATCAGGCCTTCCGGCTCGGGGGGGATGAGTTCGCCCTGCTGTTGCAACCGGCCGAACCCGAGGCGTGGCGTCCGGTCTGGCTGCGCCTGCAGCACATGCTGATGACCAACAAGGAGCTCAGCACCTTCTCGGTCGGTTGCAGTCTGGGGGCCGCCAGCTGGCAATCAGGCGTCAGTGTACAAGCTCTTTACGAGGCGGCAGACAGCCACCTCTACGCCCGCAAAAAAGCCGGCAAAGCCGGCCTCGCGGAATAACCGGGTACTCTTCTTTGCTCCGGCACATGCAGTCATGTGACCGGAGCCCTTTTTTTACTCAGTTTCCTGCTCAGGCAACAGCAACCCCTCTTGCGTTGGCAACCATTGATATGAAAGCCCCTCCTGCTCTGCCATAAATCCGTCGCAGACAAAGAGTCCGACCACAGCAGCTACCTGCTCGCCATAGTAGAGGATAGGGATCCGCCCCCGCTGCCACGAAGGAACGCCGTACTCCTGCAGCAGCTTCTTCAAGCGGCGGCTGCCACCACGTCCCACCGGCTTCAGCATGGCGCCCGGCACCACGCCAAAGCGCACCGACAGAGGCTCCTCTGGTCGGGGCAAACGCAGCAACCCCTCTCCCGCTTTCTCCATACGCACCACCAGCTCACCCAACCCATCCGGCAGGGTCAGCGGCTCGCCCGGCGTCAACGGCAACACCTGATGACAAGGTTGCAGATCCGGGGCAACCAGATAGAGGCGCTCCTGAAAACGGCGGCAACTCAGGTCGCCCCAGTTGAGCTGCGGATTGGCATCGGGCCGCGCCAGCGCTACCTCCTGCCACAGCCGGGCAAGCTGCTCGCGCGATGGCATCTCCCCCCCCTGACGGCGGATCCAGTAGCGCAGCAGGTTGTTGCGCCGAGTCGGCGAGAGTGCATGCAGCGGGCCGATATGGAGCGCCTCCCCTTCGCCGGCCAGCTGCCAGTCGCTCTCGGCCAGCTCGTCCAGCAGCGCCTCCTGCTCGGCGCACAGCGCCATGCTGCGGACGGCTGTGCGGGCAATGGCAGGCCAGCGCGCCTTGAGCTGGGGGATAAGCGTCTGGCGCAGAAAATTGCGGTCATAACTCACATCCTGATTGCTCTCATCCTCGACCCAACCATAAGGCAGGGTAGCGGCAACCTCGGCCAGTTCGGCCCGGCTGATATCGAGCAGCGGCCGCAGCAGCAGACCGCCAGCAAAGGGTTGGCTTGGCAGGATGCCGGCCAGACCGCGCAGACCGGCGCCGCGCTTGAGGGCCAGCAGCAGGGTCTCCAGCTGATCATCCTGATGGTGGGCGGTGAGCAGCCACTCTCCCTCCGTCATGTGCGCCATCAGCTGCTGGTAGCGGGCGGTGCGTGCCTGCGCTTCCAGACTCTCACCATTGCCGCGGGCAAGGGTTACCCGCTCGACAATGAGCGGCACCGCCAGCTGCTGGCAGACCGACTCGCAGTGAGCCACCCACTCATCGGCATGGGCGCTGAGACCGTGGTGCACGTGCAGCGCCCGAAGCGGCAAGCCGTGCTCACGGGCAAACTGCGCCGCCAGCACCAGCAGCAGGGTGGAGTCGAGGCCACCGCTGAAGGCCACCAGCAGGCGAGTGGAACCTTCCGGCTCTGGCAGAGTCTGACAAAAGCGAGAATAAAGATGAGAAATCATAGGCTTCCCCAAAACGGACCGGCCGATCTTAGCAGAGTCGCGGCTGGCAAGCTGCACTGTGGCGACTCGGGGCTCGTTCGGGAGCATTCATCCTGACGACGCCGCTTGCGCCGGCACGGCAACCCACCCTAGAGTAGGGCTCGCCTGTGCAGACCCGAAAGTCACCAGTTCAAAAGAGGCGCAGGCAGGGAAGCAAACAACCCGATGTGGAATCAGATCCCATGAACAACAAGAAAAGCATTCTGGCCGGCCTTATCGGGCTGGCCCTGTTGGCTGGTTGCAGCCAGGCGCCCGAGAGCGCGCCGAAACACTCCGGGCTGGCGCTGGCCAATATGGACACCCGGGTCAAACCCGGCGATGACTTCTTCCGCTACGTCAACGGCAAGTGGCTCGCCACCGCCAAGATCCCCGACGATCGCCCCGCCGATGGCGCCTTCTACATGCTGCGGGACAAATCCCTCGCCGATGTGCGGGTGCTGGTCGAGGGGCTGGCCCATCAGCAGGCTGCCACCGGTACGCCGACCCAGCAGATCCGCGATCTCTACGCCAGTTATCTGGACCAAGCGGGCCGTGATGCCAAGGGGCTCACCCCGCTGGCACCGGCGCTGGCCGACATCGACCGGATCGGTGATCAGGCGGCGCTGGCCCGCGCTTTTGCCCAATCAGGCCGCATGGGCGGCGGCGCACCGTTCGGTATCTGGATCGATGCCGACGCCAAGGCGCCGGATCGCTATGCGGTCTACCTCTATCAGGGCGGGCTGGGGCTGCCGGATCGCGACTACTACCTCAAGCAGGATCCCGACAGTCAGGCGCTGCGCCAGAAGTACCAGCAACATATCGCCGCCATGCTGAGTCGCCTCGGTGAATCTGATCCGAGCGGCAAGGCCAAGCGAATTCTGGCCCTCGAAACCCGGCTCGCCACCATCCAGTGGGACAACGTCGCGCTGCGGGATCGGGAGAAGAACTACAACAAACGCCCCGCCAGCGAGCTGGTACGTTTAGCCCCTCACCTCGACTGGCAAGCCTATCTCGATGCGGCCGGCATTGCCGCCCAACCGGAGCTCGTCATCGGTCAGCCGACCTATCTGAGCGCGCTGGATCAGGTGATGGCCCAGACCCCCATCGCCGACTGGCAGGCCTACCTCAAGTGGCAACTGCTGACCGACTACGCCCCCTATCTCGATAGCGAAACCGACCGGGCCAACTTTGCCTTCTACGGCACCACGTTGAGCGGCACGCCCAAACAGCGCGCCAACTGGGAGCGTGGACTGGGGGTGTTGAACGATCATCTGGGTGAGGCGGTTGGCCAGCTCTATGTGGCCAGCTACTTCCCGCCTGCGGCCAAGGAGCGGATGGAGCAGCTAGTGGAGAACCTGCGCACCGCCTATCGCCAGAGCATCGAAGAGCTCGACTGGATGTCGCCGGAGACCAAGACCCAGGCGCTCGAGAAGCTGGCCAAGTTCCGACCCAAGATCGGCTATCCGGACAAGTGGAAGGATTACAGCGCCATCGCCATCAAACCGGACGATCTGGTGGGCAACCTGCAGCGCTCGCAGGCCTTCGAGTATGCCGACAATCTGGCTCGCCTCGGCAAGCCGGTCGATCGGGACGAGTGGCACATGTCGCCGCAGACAGTGAACGCCTACTACAACCCGAGCAACAACGAGATCGTCTTCCCGGCGGCCATTTTACAGCCCCCCTTCTTCGACATGACAGCGGATGACGCAGTCAACTACGGCGCCATCGGCGGGGTGATCGGCCACGAGATGGGCCACGGTTTTGATGATCAGGGGGCCAAATCCGACGGCGACGGCATGATGCGCGACTGGTGGACGCCACAGGATCTCAAGGAGTTCCGCTTCCGCACCAGCCGGCTGGTGGCCCAGTACAATCGCTTCGAGCCCATCAACGGTCAGTTCGTCAACGGCCAGTTCACCCTGGGGGAGAACATCGGCGATCTGGGCGGCCTCACCATCGCCCACAAGGCCTACGAGCTGTCGCTGGATGGCAAGGAGGCGCCGGTGCTGGACGGCTTTACCGGCGAGCAGCGCTTCTTCCTCGGCTGGGCGCAGGTGTGGAAAGGGATGTATCGTCCCGAGCTGATGCAGATGTTGCTGCGCTCCGACCCCCACTCGCCGCCCGAGTACCGGGTCAACGGCGTGGTGCCGAACATTCCCGCCTTCTACGAGGCATTCAACATCCAGCCGGGGGACAAGCTCTATCTGCCGCCCCAGAAACGGGTGAAGATCTGGTAATGATAAAAAAGCAGGGCCCAATCATGGGCCCTGATACAAAAGAGAAAAATATGAACAAGACGCTTCTGGCTCTGGGACTTCTTTCCCTATGTGCGAGTTCTACTGAAGCTTGGGCCAGTACCATAAAACAGCGAGAGTGCTATCCCTCACAGGATCTTCGTATTTGTCTGTATCAGGATTCTCGCGTTGCATCGGATCCAAATGCGGGTTTTTATTCTGAAGCAGAAGGCCCTTGGGAACCACCTCTGGTCAACGCAGAAATACGCATTTTTGGCACAAACAATGAACAACTTGCTCGATTGAAAGTATTTCGTTTAGCAAAAATCAGTCCTACCAAGTTGATAGATCAAACAAAACCAGTTTTTCTTCTGGATGAAGATCGCTCTATGGGAGCCGGAGGATTTAATGGTGTGGAATCACGACCTTTTACTGCATCACCCAAAGGCATCCATTTTTTACCGCTAAAAGGATCTGATATAAACAAAACATGGACACTTTTATCAGCACTCAGGGCTAATTGGCGCGAAGTTCCCTCCGGTTTTTTGGTAGTAAGTTCTTTCCCAGATATCCCTAAACAAGGTGAGTGGGATGGCGAGTCGACCAAAACCATATTTAGCAGACTAACTCTGGACAAAGGCATATTTACTATTTCAAGTAGAAGCGAACCCATATATTGGGAAAGTGAAAGTGATTTTCCAGAAGAACAGTTGTTTCCAAAGTAGTGAACTCAAGAAACAAATGAATACCTTTCATCCAAATAGCCAACACATGACAGGAGCTGCCATGAAGCGAGCATTATTATTTCTTTTGGTTATTGGTACATCAGTTCAAGCCGAAGAGGGATTTAGCAAACAGCTGACACTCCCCTCCGGTCAGGTGATCACGGTGGCCGAAGGACGCGGTGAACCCGCCTCCATCGGCAGCTACGATGTGCGCCTCTACTCCGGCGCCAATCCCCAGTTCCCGCTGGATCAGTTCATCGACGGCAAGGTGCTGCCGCGCGATGGCTCCATCAAGGAGCTGAAATTGCTGGATCTCAACGGTGACAAGCAGCCCGAGCTGGTGGTCATCATGGAGAGCGCCGGCAGCGGCAGCTACCTGAGTGCGGATGCCTTTACCATCAGTGCGCAGGAGGGGCTCGATACCTTCAACCATGTCGAGGGACTCGGGCCCAAGGAGGATGTGATCGAAGCGCTCAAGGATCCCAAGGATTAAGGCGCGACTGCCCCCGTGCTTCAGAAATAGAAAAAGCCCTGACCAGCAGGGCTTTTTTGTATCCAGAATCGGCGACGCTTCTACTCAAGGCGAGTGGCCCGGGTACGCACCAGCGGCAACGCCATCTCGTGCTGGGCCGCCACCAGTTGCAACTCATAGGCTCCCATCAGCCAGGTGCGAGCCAGCACCGCATCGACACTGGCATTGGTGCGCTCGAACGCCACCACCGGAGTGAAACCGGCCAGCAGATTGGCCAGCATGGTGGCGCTCAACAGATCCCCGACTCCGATGGGATGGCGAGCAAAGGGGTAGAGCGGACGCGAGAGGTGAAACGCCCCCTCCTCGCACACCAGCAGCATCTCGAAGCGATCCATGGCAAAGCCGGCCTTGCCCAGATGTTTCACCAGCACCATTTTGACCCCCAGCTCCCGCAGCTGCTGGCACGCCGCCAGCGCCTGCGAGACATTGCCGATGTCGCGACCGGTCAGCTGCTCCAGCTCCAGCAGGTTGGGGGCCAGCAGGTCGGCACGGGGCAAGGCCCGCTCCCGGAAAAAGTCGGTGACGCCGGGCGCCACTATGCACCCCTTGTCCGGGTGACCCATTACGGGATCGCAGAAGTAGAGGGCGCCGGGATTGCATGCCTTGAGCCGGGCCACTGCCGCCAGGATCTCCTCCCCCTGCTCGGCCGAGCCTAGATAGCCGCTGAGCAGCGCATCGCACTGGGCCAGCACGCCGATCTCCGCCAGCCCGTCCACCAGCTGGGCGATATGGCCCGCCGGCATCACCATCCCCTGCCACCCCTCACTGTACTGGGTGTGGTTGGAGAACTGCACCGTGTTCATCGGCCACACCTCGATGCCGAGGCGACGCATGGGAAAGACGGCGGCACTGTTGCCGGCACAGCCAAAGACCACATGGGATTGAATGGAGAGCACTCGCTTCATGATGACTCACGCAAGAAAAGAGAAATTCCGGAGGGAAAAACGGGCCTTGCGGCCCGTTGTTGTCACTGTGATTAACGCAGCACCTTGACGGTGTAGCTGCCATCGGCCTGACGATAGAGGCCGTGGATGTCGGTCTCGAAGCCCGGGTAGTGGGCACCGATCTCGCACAGCATCTCGAGGAACTCGAGCACCGGCAGAGAATCCTGGGTCACCATCTCGCCCGGCAGAACCAGCGGTACTCCCGGCGGGTACGGCAGGATCATGTTGGCGCTGATGCGGTCAACCATGTCACGCAGCGGTACTTCCACCACGTTGCCGGCCAGCTCTTGCTGCCATGCGGCGTGCGGAGTCATCTTCATTTCCGGCAGTACGTCGAACGCCTTGAACATCAGCTCCGGCAGACGGTACTTGCTGGTCAGCTCGTGAATGCGCTGCGCCAGCTCCTGGATACGCATCCCTTCGTAGAAGCTCGGGTCTTCACGATAGAGGCTCGGCAGGATGCTCTTGATGGTCAGGTTCAGGTCGTAGCCACGCTTGAACTCGGTCAGGGCGCGCAGCAGCTGCATCGCCTTGGACTGATCGATACCGATGGAGAAGAGGAACAGCATGTTGTAGGGGCCGGTCTTCTCGACCACGATGCCGCGCTCGTCCAGGAACTTGGAGACCAGAGAGGCAGGGATGCCCTTCTCCAGCAGCTGGCCGTCACGGCCCATACCCGGAGTCAGCAGAGTGACCTTGATCGGATCCAGGTACATGTGGTTGTCATCGATGTCCTTGAAGCCGTGCCAGTCATCTTTCGGATCCAGCTTCCAGCACTCGACGGTGTCGATGTTGTCCGGCTGCCATACGTCGAAGAACCAGCCTTCGCTCTGATCACGCAGACGCTTGATCTCTTTGCGGAAGGAGATGGCGCGATCGATGGAGTCCTTGATCAGACGCTTACCGGTGTTGCCACGCATCATGGCAGCAGAGATCTCGGTAGAGGCCACGATGCCGTACTGCGGCGAGGTGGAGGTGTGCATCATGAAGGCTTCGTTGAAGGTCTCTTCCTCCACGTCACCCTTGATGTGGATCATCGAGGCCTGGGAGAAGGCTGCCAGCAGCTTGTGGGTGGACTGGGTTTCGTAGAACACCTTGCCCGGCATGGCTTCGCCGCTCATGCCGCATTTGCCTTCATAGATCGGGCTGAAGTTGGTGTAAGGCACCCAGGCACTGTCGAAGTGGATGTAAGGGGTATCCAGACTCTCCTTGATGAAGCCGGTGTTGTAGAGCAGGCCATCATAGGTGGAGTTGGTAACAACGGCGTAACGGGGAGCCTGGGCACCCGGTGTCGCGGCGACCTTGGCAGCGATGGTGTCGCGGCTGAATTCGCTCTGCGGGATACCACCCAGAATGCCGTAGGCGTTGCGGGTCGGACGGAAGTAGATCGGCGTCACGTCGTTCATCATCATCAGGTGAGTGAGCGACTTGTGGCAGTTACGGTCAACCAGCACTGTGCTGCCGGCCGGCGCGGAGTACATGCCGACGATCTTGTTGGCAGTGGAGGTGCCGTTGGTAACGATGTAGGAGCGATCGGCGTTGAAGGTACGGGCGATGTACTCTTCGGCTTCCTTGTGCGGACCTGAGTGATCCAGCAGGGAGCCCAGCTCCGGCATGGAGATGGAGACGTCAGCCTTGAACGCGTTCGGGCCGTAGAAGTCATAGAAGATGCTGCCGGCCGGGCTCATCTGGAAGGCGGTACCGCCCATGTGACCCGGAGTACAGAAGGTGTATTTGCCCTCTTCCACGTATTTGAACAGTGCCTTGGTGAACGGCGGCAGGATGGCGTCCTGATACTCCTGAGTGGCCTGACCCATCTTGAGGGCGATGTCGTCAGCCATGCCGAGACGGTACTCGAAGAAATGGACGTTCAGACGCAGGTCGGTCAGGTGAATATCCAGAGTGGACTGGTCGTTGGCGAAGGCGAAGATCGGCAGCTTCTCGTTGCGATCGTGGATCTCCTTGCACAGACCCAGAGAGTATTTGTCCCAGTCGAAGATGGCGCCGCAAACGCGCGGGTTCTTCTCAATCAGTTTCAGCAGGTCGGCGACGTCGACCGGATAAACAACCTCGAAACCCTTGCGCTCGAGGGAGGCTTGCAGCTGGCGAATGGGTTCTTCTTTAAAGAAAACGCCGAGGTGGTTGAGGATGGCAATGATATTCATCGTAATGCTCCACACGTAAAGGGGCGCTCTCCATCAGGGATGGTGAGTGAAGAGCGCTCGGAAGATAAAAGGGGAAATCAGTTGCTGGGTTGTTCGTTCAGCAGGGCATCGTGCTGACGCAGACCCAGTTTTTTGGCGTAGAACATCAGGATGATGAGCGACACCACGAAGGTAGCTGTGAGGTTGGAACCCTTGGCACCCATCAGGGCTACCAGACAGAAGACGCAGGCCACACCGGAGAAGATCATGGCGCCGATGCTGCGGGAGGTCATGCCTTCAAAACGGATCAGGTTAATGCTGGAGTAGAAGTAGGGCAGCATGGTCAGCAGCACCGCATCGGTAGTCAGCACGTTGAAGAGATCAGCTGCGTGAGCGGACTGGGAGGTGAAGGCGGTCAGGCCAATCATCAGGGCAGTCATCTTCAGGGAGCCCAGGATCAGACCCTTCTTGGCCACGCCGTTCTTGTCCACTTCACCGTAGATTTTCGGGAAGTTGCCGTCGTTGGCGGCACGCTTGCCCGCCTCGCCTACCAGCATCATCCAGGAACCGAGCGAGGTGAAGCAGGCCAGAGCGGTGAAGGCAGAGACAAACGGTGCAGACCAGCTACCGAAGATGGCGGAAGAGGCCATGGCAAACGGGGCGCCGGAAGCAGCCACTTCACCGGCCGGGAACATGCCGCTGATCACCTGGGTAGAGAGGATGTAGATAACACCCGCGATACCGGTACCCAGCATGGTGGCGAGCGGTACGGTGCGCTTGGGGTTCTTCACCATGCCGGAAGAGACGGCGGCAGATTCAACACCGACGAAAGACCAGAGGCAGATCAGCACGGCGCTGATCACTGCATGCAGGTCACTGCCACTGGTGGTGTTCCAGTTCTGGCTGTAGACGGCGCTGTCAAAGTGAGTCCAGCCCACCAGAGCGGTACCCACCACCGGCAGCAGGATCAGTACCAGACCCAGAGTACAGAGTCGGCTCACCCAGCTACCGCCAAGCAGGTTGACGAAGGTGAAGATCCAGACGGCGGCGATGGTGGCCGCAGCGGCCGGGATCGGGCTGTTGAGAATGGGGAAGAAGACGGAGAGGTAGGAGACGCCGGTAATGGCGATGGCCAGGTTACCGATCCAGTTGGCGTGGTAGTAGAGCACACCGGTCTGGAAACCGAATACCGGAGAGATCTCACCGGCGTAGGCGATGGGGCCACCCTCTTGCGGGTTCTTGGTAGCGAGGCGGGCGAAAACGAAGGCGAGGCCCATGGCGCCTACCAGACAGATAGCCCAGCTGAATACAGAAATGGAACCTATGTTGGCCAGTGCCGAAGGCAGCAGTGCGATACCGCTCCCCATCATGTTGCCGGCCACTACACCTGTACAGGCGATAAGGCCGATCTTCTTGCTCGTATCTAGGGACATAAGATCTCCGGGTCTTTAAAAAGGTCGGGTCGTCACATACACAGTTGGCACAACGTCCGGCCAACGAATGGGCACAGACTAGGCCTCTCGTCCCCGAAAAACATAAGGAGCAGCTAACGGATAAAAATATGAGGCAACTTTTTTCACCCTCCTCGCCAATTCGATAAAAAACCTTTAAAAACAGTAAATTGATGATGATACGTCGAGCTTTCTTTATAAAACCTTGATATCCGGCTGCCCGTTTTTTTCGCCTTGATAACCCCTTTATCTCGCCGTCTTGATATTTTTCCGCGATAACCCCGGGATAAAGGGGCTCGCACAGAACCTCCCTGCTCTCGCCTGCCCTGTCCATCTCATCGACCCGACCAATCCCATCGCCGTAAGTGCCATCTGCTATGGAATTTGCCCTCCCCCTGAATGGCAACAGCTCTGCCGCTCTGGGTGATCGGCTCGCTCAATTCGCTGTTGGCAACCAGTGCAGCGCCATGGCCACACACGCTAAATGACGTAACAGGAAGAAGTTCGCTCCGGCTGGACATAGCAGGAAGCACGGGAATGCAGGAACGCAGGAACGCAGGAACGCAGGAACGCAGGAACGCAGGAAATGGATGATGCATAGAAACAACTAGCACCAACGGTGTATCCGGCACGGTTCGCCGGAAGATCACCCGGGGTAGCTCCCCACGATATGGCGTGCAGATAGCCTCTTTTCAGGAGCCTCAAGCCTGATAAAAGGCGGCCAGAAACGGCTCAGGCCACCCGAAGGTGGCCTGAGCGAAGGGCCGGATGTCATGCCGGCAGCAACAAAGGGGGCGGGATTAGAAGAGTTTCACCTTGCTCTGACCCAGTGCATCGAACAGCGCCGGGGTGAGGGTCTCCATGTTGCTGTAGAAACCGAGCTGCTGGCAGAGCAGATAGGTCTGCTCGGTCGCCTCCATCAGGAAGGCCTGACTGTAGGCATCACCGGCCTCTTCCGGGCGGCCATCCAGCTCCGCCAGCTTGCCCTGCAGTATGTAGTAGAGCACCGAGCGCCCGCGTTTTGCCGCCTGCTCCAGCAGATAGTTGGCCTGCTGCTGCTCGCTGTTGAGCACCGCCTGCAGCGCCAGCGCCTCCCACACCCGGGATGGCATTGCGCCACCGTTTTGCACCACGCGGGCGAGATGGGTTCCCACCTCCTGCAGCCGCTCGCTCTCGGACTTGCCAGCCAGGGTAGCCAGCACCTCACCGGCCAGATAGCGCTCCGCCAGCAGCAGCGGCTGGTCAGGCTGGAGCGCCAGCGCCTCCTCCAGCAGCTCGATACCGCGCTTGAGGGCGACCGGATCCCGGCTGTTGGTGTAGTAGTGAGCCTCCATCATCGCCATCAGGGAGGCGTCATCGGTCGGCCACCCCACGCCCGGCTCGGCATCCGGCTGGTCGAGGGCGCGCAGCAGATCCTGACTGCTCTCCTGCAGCACGCCATGCACGTTGTGGCGACTGAGCTGGTACTGGTGGCTGAACAGCACCCGGTTGGTGTTGATATTGCGGTACTCCAGATCGAGGTAGGTGCCGCGCGGCTGGCGCGAGACCCGCACGCTCAACTCCTTGCCAGGCATAATGCCCCCCATCAGAGTGGTGGCACCATACTGCACCCGCAGTGGCGTCGCCGCCGCCACCTCGGCCATCAGGGCACGAGTGATGCCGTCGGCAAGGCGGACGTTCTCGTTGTTGTCATCCATGCCGGAGTGGAAACGGAACACCAGCAGGTTGGGATCCAGCATGGAGTGCACCTGTGGCGCCGTGTGCTGGTAACTGAGCAGGCTGACAATGGCAACCAGAATGACGGCCACGAAGATATCGAAACTCACCATCTTCCAGCGGCTGCGGGCATCCTTGGCATGGTTGGAGATGGCGCGGGTCAGGGGCCCGGCGGGAAAAGGGGCCACATTGGAGAGCGGCTCATCCTCAGCGGGCGGACTGAGGTCGGAGAGGGTCGGATTGAGCTGGGAATTGGCAGAAGAGACCGCATGCTCCTCGGCAGCAACCAGCTCCTGCTGCGGCCGTACCGGCGCAACCAGCTTGTAGCCACGCTTGGGCACGGTGACGATATAGTCGGTCGCATCGGTGCGACCATCTTTGAGGATCTTGCGCAGTTCGAAGATGGACTGGGTCACTACCTGATCGGTCACCTCGGCGCCATCCCACACCTCGTTGATCAGGGCGTCGCGGCCAAACACGGTGCCGGCATTGCGGGCCAGAAACCGCAACAGGTTGACCAGCCGGGGTTCGAGGTAGACCTCGCGGTCGGGACGGCAGAGCGTGTTGTCGTCAACGCTCAGGGTCCAGTCATGGATCTCAAAAACCGATTCGCTCATGATTCACTCGTAGCAGATGGAGACAATGCTCGATGAGAGTGACGCAGGACCTGGGCTGACTGAACGGAACGAAGCGCTGTCACGCAAGGGCGACAGAGAAGAAGAGAACCGAAGCAGTAACATCTCTGTGAGCCAGTCTGGCCAGGCCATCCTGTTGACGTCTGAAGGGCATCCTTGCGGGCATTCCGGGCTGAGCCGGAAAAGAGCCACTTTAAGCAAAACGAGAGCCGGATCCCACTTTTTTTGCCGACAAATCACCGATGAGTTGATCCAACAGGGGGTTTGGGACCAGGGATAAGAGAATAGCGGGCCCATATGGGCAACCTCTCCATAGCCCTTTTCACAACGATGATGAATTGTTGAACCGGATCCGGCTCTCTTCTTATAATCGCCGCACCGTGCCATAACGAAACACAAGGAGGTAAAACATGGTTATCCAAGCGTGCCCGATCATTTCGGCCCGCCTGTTCGGCACATTTGCCTGCTCTTGCCTGCATACCATCGCGCTGCGATAGCGGGTTCGAGCAAAGCCGACTCCCCTCCATACCGAGACCTTTCTCGACTCTGCCGTTGTCGCCAGCGCTCCTGATGACAGGGATTTCCGATCCCGCGATTTAAGAGAGCAAGAGCATGACAACCCTGATGAGTACCCATTCCCTGCAGATGAGTGCGGGGCACCTTCCGTTATTTGACAATCTCGAACTCGGCATCCGCGCAGGTGACAGGCTCGGCCTGATTGGCGCCAACGGCTGCGGCAAGAGCACATTGCTGGCGCTGCTGGCGGGCGAGCGCACGCCTCAAGCCGGCCGTGTCGTGCAGGCCACAGCCTGCCGCTGCGAGTTCGTGGCCCAGCAACTACCCGCCGGGCTATCTACCCTCAGCACCCGCGCCGTGCTGTTTGACGTGCTGGGCAACGACCCCGCCGCCGAATGGCAGGTGGACAAGCTGCTGACCGAGTTGCAGCTGGAGGCGCAGGCCACGCTACCGGTCAGTACACTCAGCGGCGGCCAGCACAGCCGGCTGCAGATAGGCCGTGCCCTGCTGCGCCAACCCAATCTGCTGCTGCTCGATGAGCCCAGCAACCATCTGGATCTGCCCGCCCTGCTCTGGCTCGAGCAGTTTCTGCTGGGCTGGCGCGGCGCCTTCGTGCTGGTCTCCCACGATGGCCGCCTGCTGGATCGGGTCACCGAGCAGACCCTGATCCTGCGCGATGGCGAGCTGCACCGCTTCGCCCTGCCCTGCAGCGAGGCGCGAGCGGCGCTGGCCGCCGAGGATGAGCAGGCCCGCCTGCGTCGGGCTGACGAGCAAAAAGAGATCGACCGCCTGAGCGCCAGCAGCAAACGCCTCGCCATCTGGGGGCGAGAGCATGACAACGAGAAGCTGGTGCGTCAGGCCAAATCCATGGAGAAGCGCATCGCCCGCCTGCAGGAGGAGCAGAGCCAGGTGGCAGCGCTGGCCCCCTGGCGGCTCGAGCTGCGCGGAGTGAGCCTGCCTGCCGACACGCTGCTGCGACTGGAGACCCTCGACGTATCGCCAGCGCCAGCATTGACGCCGCTGCTGCGCGCCGAAGGGCTCTGGCTGCGGGCAGGAGACAAGGTCGCCCTGCTCGGAGCCAACGGCACCGGCAAGTCATCCCTGCTGCGCCAGTGCTGGCGCGAACTGGCCGCGCAGAGCCCGCAGGCCGGCTGGTACTGCCACCCCGGCGCCAGCATCGCCTATTACGATCAGTCGCTGCAGCAGCTGGCTGACGACGACACCCTGAGCGACGCCCTCTACCCGCTGGCTCCTCTGCCGGAGACGACCCGGCGTCAGGCGCTGATCCGGGCGGGCTTCCCCTATGCCCGTCACGGCCAGCAGGTGCGTACCTTGAGCGGGGGCGAGCGGGCACGGCTGCTGTTTCTCGCCCTGTCCCTCGGTAGCCACCACATGCTCTGGCTCGACGAGCCCACCAACCACCTGGATCTGGCAGGCAAGGAGGAGCTGGCCGAGGCGATTGCAGCCTTCCCGGGGGGCGTGCTGCTGGTCTCCCACGATCGGGAGCTGATCGAGCGCAGCTGCAACCGCTTCTGGCTGATCAGGGAAGGGCAGATCCGGGAGGCCCACAGCGCCGAGCGGGCCTATGCCGAGCTGCTCGGCGATGCGCCCTCGCCGACAGCAGACAAGGCAAGCCTTGCCGCCCCCGCCATGGGGAAGGCCACGGCCGGCCAGGCGGATGACGAAGAGGCGCAGCTGGCACGCTGGTATGAACTCGATGCCCTGCTCGCCGCCGATCTGGCCCGCAAGCCCAAGCACCAGACCCCGCGCCTGCAGCAGCAGTGGCGTGACGAGCTGGCGCGCCTTGCCGAGCGGCTCGGCTTTGCCTGATGCCAGCATCATCCATTACTACTCAACTCACGCGGCCAACCCGGATTGGTCGCAAGGAGTCATCATGACAGCAACGCAACCCGACATCAGACTGGACCCCGTCACCGATGCCGACCTGCCCCACATCTTCCGCGGTCTGTCGGATCCGCGGGTCGTCGCCTACTACGGCGTCAGCTACGACAGCCTGACAGCGTGCCAGGCCCAGATGACGTGGTATGCAGAGTTGACCCGTACCGGCAGTGGCGCCTGGCACCTCATTCGTGACCGGCACACGGGCGAACCACTCGGCGCCATCGGTTACAACGATGCCGACCCGACTCACCAGCGGGCCGAGCTGGGCTACTGGCTCTATCCCGAGCATTGGGGCAAGGGGATGATGAGCGCGGCGCTGCAACTGTGGCTGCCGCTCACTTACCGCACTACCGACCTGCACCGGCTGCTGGCGGTGGTGGAGGAGCCCAACCTCTCCTCCGCCCGTCTGCTGGAGCGGGCCGGTTTTCACTACGAGGGCACGGCGCGGGAGTGCGAACGCAAGGGGGATGGCTTCATCTCCCTGCGCCACTACGCCATCTTGCGCAGCGACCTGCCCGCCAGCCGCTGACAGGCAACAACAAGCCCCGCACTGCGGGGCTTTTTTCGGGGGCTACTTGATGGCGCAAATATCGTCAGAGGTCAGCAGCCGGCGTCTGCGTCGCCACAGGGAGAAGCAGCCGTAGCCAAGACTCAGCACCACCGCATAGAGCACCTGGGAGGCGAGTGCCACCAGCACCAGAGCGCAAAGCAGCACGCTCACCCCCGCCAGCGCCTTGCCCACCCCGCCAAGCAGGCGCCAGCCCGCCGCCATGCAGAGCAGGTAGACCAGCACGAAGTTGCCGTTGGCGTAGCGGATCAGCTCATCGAGCGGCAGTCGCAGCCAGATGATCAGGGTGATGCAGAGCAGGCAGATGGCGAGCACCAGAGTGAGCGCCCGCAGCGGTGCGCCGCGCGCGGTGAGCACGGCCAGCGAGGGGGGCAGCTTGCCTTCGCGCGCCATGCTCCAGATCAGCCGGGCAAAGCCCTGAATGTAGATATTGATACTGGCAAAGCAGGAGAGGTAGCCGAGCACCGCCACCAGCCACTTGGCAGTGGGGCCGAACAGCAGCGCCAGCAGGGAGGGGATGGCGGTGGCATTTTTCGCCTCATCGCCGTAGAGGCCATATTTGAGCACCACCAGCGAGTGTACCCAGTAGATGAGCCCCGCCAGCAGCACACCGCCGAGCAGGGCGATGGGGTAGTCCCGCTCCGGCCGCTTGAACTCCTCCCCCATATGGGCGAAGGCTTCCAGCCCGACGAAACACCAGAACATCACCGCCAGCGCGGTGGCCATAGGGGGCCACTCGTCCGCGCTCGGAAGCGGTCGCGCTACGTCGCGCCAGCTCACCTCCCCCTTGAACCAGATGAGCAGGGTCAGCCCCAAAATGGCGAGCGCAATCAACAGTTGCAGGTTGCCGGAAGAGCGCGCCCCGCGCAGCCCCAGCAGAAAGACCCCGAGCAGGGTCAGCAGCTGGATGGCCCAGAGGGTCCACTCCCCCATCTCGAACAGGGCGTGCCAGAAACCGGCGGCAATCATCAGGGCGGCGGGCAGGCCCACCGGCAGCACAGCCAGGAAGAGGAAGGCGGAGAAGCGCTCGGCGCCGTTGCCAAAGGCGAGGCCGATGAGGTGCGGCGCACCGCCGGCATGGGGATAGCGGCGGCCGAGGCGGGCGAAGGTAAAGGCGATGGGCAGCACCAGCGCAATCAGCAGCAACCAGGCCCAGAGCGAGGCCCCGCCCGCCAGCGAGGCGGCAGTCGCCGGTACCACGAAGATCCCGGTGCCGAGCAGCGAGGTGGCGAGCAGCCCCATCCCCTGCCAGAGCCCGAGATCCTTTTTCAACCCAGACATATCCTTTTGTCCTGACTAAAAAAACATCCCGCCATGTTAGGCCTGCCCCGCTCCTTTGTTAAGTACGATGGTTAAGCTCGGTGGCGAAAATATGCAGCCTTTTATTCAGGCTCGGGCTCAGCTTGCAGGGATTCGGCCAGAAAATCCCCCAGCAGGGTGATCTTGAGCACCTGCCGCCGCGCCGCCGGATAGATGAAGTAGAGGGTCTTGGCCGGGCTCTGATAGTTGCCAAGCAGCGGCAGCAGACGCCCCGCAGCGATATGGTCACGCACCTGTTCGGCGGGCTGCAAGGTGATGCCGGCCCCCGACAGCGCCGCCGTCAGCAGCGCCGGCCAGTGGTTGATGCGCAGGCGCGAGGCGACCCGCACCTCCTCGCTCTGGCCATCGCCCCCGACAAACTGCCAGCGCTCGTGCTCGCCCCAGTTGCCGTGCAGACACTGGTGGCGGGCGAGATCGGCCGGATGACGGGGCACCCCGTGACGATTGAGGTAGTCGGGCGCAGCGCAGAGGCGGTAGTGCTGGGTCAGCAGCGGGCGGGCAATCAGCGCCTCATCCTGCGGGCGCAGGGTACGGATGGCGGCATCGAACCCCTCCTCCACCAGATCGACCCAGCGCGGGGTAAGCTGCAGATCCACCTCCAGCTTGGGGTAGCGATCGAGAAAAGCGGGCAACAGCGGCACCAGCCGGTGATGGCCAAAACTGAGGGGGGCGGCGATGCGCAGCCGTCCGGCCGGCTCGGCCAGCAGGTTCTGGGTAAGCGACTCGGTCAGAGCCAGCTCCTCCAGCACCCGCTGGCAGCGAGCGAGAAAGAGCTGGCCCAGCTCGGTGAGGGTCTGCTGACGGGTGGTCTTGTGAAACAGCTTGCCCCCCAGCCACTGCTCCAGCCCCAGCACATGCTTACCCACCATCTGGGCGCTGATCCCCTCTTCGCTCGCCACCGCGCTGTAGGAGCCGAGATCCACCACCCGGGTGAAGATACGCATGCTGGTCAGTCGGTCCACAACCCCTCCTTTTTGCCCGTTTCAAGGCCATTTGGCCTGCGACAAGGGCTCAGATTCACAACCAAAAGTTTAGTAAGAAATGATTTTTAGCCAATTTATCGCACTTTTGGTTACCAATATAGTGGCCAGCAACGCCACCAAACAGGACATATCCCCATGAAAAGCACCTATCTGGCCGCCCTGCTGGTCGGTCTGCTGGCCACCGGTGTCAGCCAGGCGGCCGAAAGCAGCTTTATCAGTAACCTCGATCACGCCCCGGCCACGGCAACTCAAGCCCAGCCCGATATCTTCCGGGTCAGCCTGCTCGGTACCGGCACCCCGGTGCCCCAGATCAGTCGCGGCGGCTACAGCACCCTGGTCGAGGCGGGCAACCAGAAGCTGGTGTTCGACTTTGGCCGCAACTCCGCCACCCGCCTGTGGCAGCTGCATATCCCCATCGGCCGGGTCAACGCCTTCTTCCTCACCCACTTCCACTCGGATCACACCAACGGGCTGGCGGATCTCTGGCTGACCGGCTGGCTGCAACCGGCCTATGGCCAGCGCCACGCGCCGATGGAGCTTTACGGGCCCAAGGGCACCGATGCCCTGGCTCACGGCCTGCAGCAGGCCTACGCCACCGATATCGCTACCCGGGTCAAGGATGAGGGAACGCCGCTGGACGGGGTGAAGATCAACAGCCACGAGGTGACTGCCGGGGTGGTCTACGACCGGGATGGGGTCAAGGTAACCGCCTTTGACAACGATCACGGGGTCAACATCAAACCCTCGTTTGGCTATCGCATCGACTACCACGGCCACAGCGTGGTGCTCTCCGGCGATACCCGCTACAGCCCGCAGGTGGTGAAAGAGGCCAAGGGAGCGGATCTGCTGGTGCACTGCGTCTCCATGACCTCGGCCGAGCAGATGAAGGCCAACCCAGGTTACAAGGCGATCGCCGGTCACCTCGCCTCCCCCGAGCAGGCCGCCCGCGTGCTGAACGAAGCCAGACCGGCCCTGACCGTGTTCAGCCACATAGGGCTCAACGGCAAGATCACGGTCAAAGATCTGGCGCAGGATCTGCGTGCCCGCTACACAGGCCCCTTCGTCATCGGCAATGACCTGATGCAGATTGACCTGCCCACCACGCCGTCCGGCAAGGGCTACGCCCTCTGGCAGGCGGAGAACATCGACAACAAATAGGTGATGTGGATGCCGGTCAGTCATGACCGGCATCCGCAATCGGCACCACAGGGCTATCTTTAAGAGGTGTTTGACCACAAGGAGTTATCTCATGAGTCTGAAATGGAAGCACCTCGCCCTGGCCACCCTTCCCCTGCTCGGCATGTCGGCAGCTCAAGCGGCGCAGTTGACCAGCCTTGAATGGCCCCCCTACACCAGTGCCAGTCTGCCTGAACAGGGTAAGACCAGTCAGGTGGTGACCGCGGCCTTTGCCCTGGCCGGCGACCCGCTGACCATCAAGTTCTACCCCTGGCAGCGGGCGGTGGACGAGGCGACCAACAACCCCGAAGTGCTCGGCTATTTCCCCGAGTATCTCGATCCCAAGAGCAGCTGCCTCTTCTCCGATCCCATCGGCCACGGCCCTCTCGGCTTTGCCCAGCGGGCCGATCAGCCGGTGAGCTGGCAGAGTCTGGACGATCTGAAGGGCAAGAAGATCGGGGTCGTCAGCGGTTACGTCAACACTACCGAGTTTGACCAGAAGGTGGCCAGCAAGGCGCTCTCGGCCGATGCCACTACCTCGGATAGCCAGAACCTGCTCAAGCTCGGTAACGGCCGGCTCGATCTGGCGGTCATCGACCAGAACGTGATGACCTATCTGCTTGAGAGCGATCCCCATCTCAAGGGGGTCGCCGCCAACCTCGCTTTCAACAGCAAGATCCTCGAGGACAAGTCGCTCCATGTCTGCTTTACCAACTCCGCCAAGGGCAAGGAGGCGCGGGACAAATTCAACAAGGCGCTGGCCAGCGACGAGGTGAAGAAGCTGATGAAGTAGCGCTCTTCGCCGCAAACAGCCATAAAAAAAGCCGCCTCTTGCGAGGCGGCTTTTTCATTCAACAGATTGACCGGCGTTATCAGGCAATCAGCTTGTAGATGATACCGGACATGGCGATCAGGCCGATGATGGTCACGAAGCCGTTGCTGATGTTGCCAGCGTATTTGCGCATGGCAGGAACCTTGGCGATGGCGTACATCGGCATCAGGAACAGCAGCATCGCGATGATCGGGCCGCCCAGATCTTCGATCATGCCGAGGATGCTCGGGTTGATGGTAGCGATGGCCCAGGTGGTCAGGATCATAAAGATCGCGGTCACTTTGTTCAGCTGCTTGACGTCAACATTCTTGCCCTTCTCGCGCAGAGCCTTGGCCATCAGGCCGTTCATGCCCTCTTGCGCACCCAGGTAGTGACCCAGGAAGGATTTGCTGATGGCAACCATGGCGATCAGCGGAGCCACAGTGGCGATAACCGGGTTGTCGAAGTGGTTGGCCAGATAGGACAGGATGGAGATGTTCTGTTCTTTGGCAGCAGCCAGGTCAGCCGGGGAGAGGCTCAGTACGCAGCTGAATACGAAGAACATAACGGTCATCACCATCATGACGTGGGCGCCCAGCAGGATGTTGCTGCACTTCTTCTCGGCGTTCTCACCGTAACGACCTTTGTTGTCCACCGCGAAGGAGGAGATGATCGGGGAGTGGTTGAAGGAGAACACCATTACCGGGATAGCCAGCCACAGGGTCTTGATGAAGTCGCCGTTGAAGGCATCACCCAGCGCCGGAGCTTCAGTGATGATGGCACCGTTCCAGTGCGGGATCAGGTAGAGCGCCAGGCCCATCAGGGTGATCACGAACGGGAATACCAGCACGCTCATCGCTTTGACGATAACCTGGCCGCCGAGGCGAACGATCGCCATCAGACCGAGGATCAGCGCCAGAGACAGGATGGCACGGGGAGGTGCAGTCATGCCCAGCTGGTGAACCATCAGGCTCTCGACGGTGTTGGTGATGGCTACTGAATACATCAGCAGGATCGGGTAGATGGCAAAGAAGTAGAGCAGAGTGATGAACTTGCCTGCGGTCTTGCCGAAGTGCTCTTCTACTACTTCAGTGATGTCGCCATCACGGGTAGAACCGGACAGCACGAAGCGGGTCAGGCCACGGTGGGCGAAGAAGGTCAGCGGCAGGGCCAGGATCAGCATGGCAACCAGCGGCCACAGGCCACCTACACCGGCGTTGATCGGCAGGAAGAGCACACCGGCACCGATTGCGGTACCGTACAGGCCCAGCATCCAGACCACATCGGCCTTGTTGATGCCACGAGCGGCGTTGCTGGCTACACGACCATCAGCTGCAATATTCATGTCAGACATAAGTTGTTCCTGTCATCTAGGAAAAATGGGATTCTTGTTCATTCGGGCCTTGGCCCGGTTCCATCTCCCTGGAACGCCTGCTCTTCTTCCCTGTAGCTCTCACGCCCCGGCAATCTGGTCATCACTCCATGTAACAACAAGAATGCAACAAACAACGGCATGAGTTTTTGACTCTGAGGGGGGACACCTGCCTGCCTTAACAACTCGACAACATGCGTCTCTCTCGATGGGGTGACTTTAATTAAATGACCTTATTAATCACAGCGTTTTTTTGAATTAATCAACCAAAGTTTGATTCGAGTCGCCTTTCGGACGACTAAGATCACACTCAAGGCGCCTTGTTGTGAGTTTTTTTTAACATTTAAAATTAGTTTCACTGGATTCAATGAATTTTGATGATTTACACTTTTAAAACAAACAGCCATTTTCGGGTGGATTGTATGCAGCATCCCCTTGGCGTACCCTTGTGACTCACGCCTTTTTGTTGACTCAAGATGACCATAACCCGTACCGATCTCGCCGAACTGGCGGTGTTTGCCGCCGTCGCCCGCCACCGCAGTTTCAGCAAGGCCGCCCTCGAACTCGGTGTCTCCGCCTCCGCCATCAGCCACAGTCTGAAGGGGATGGAGGAGCGACTGGGGGTGCGGTTGCTCAACCGCAGTACCCGGGCCGTGGTGCCGACCGAAGCGGGCCAACGGCTGCTCAAGCAGCTGCTCCCCACCCTCAATACCCTGGAAGAGGCGCTTGCCGAGCTGGCCCGCAACAGCGATGAACCGGTGGGCAGGCTCAAGCTCTGCGCCCCGCGCAATGCCATCGACAGCCTGCTGGCACCGGTGCTCATCGACTATCTGGCCCGTTATCCGCGGATGCAGGTGGAAGTGGTGGAGCAGGAGCTGATGCCGCGCATGATCGAGGATGGCTTCGATGCCGCCCTCTTTTACGGGGATCTGCTGCCCAAGGAGATGATCGCCATTCCGCTCGGGCCGCCCCAGCGCTATCTGGTGGTGGGCTCCCCCGCCTATCTGGCGCAAAACGGCACGCCGGAGCACCCGAGCGAGCTGAGCCGCCACGCCTGCATCGGCTATCGCCTCACCCCGCACCACCACTACCGCTGGGCCTTTGCTGCCGATGGCAACCTGCTGGAGATCGAGGTAACCGGGCCGCTCACCACCAGCACCCCGGCTCTCTATCTGGGCGCTGCCGAAGCGGGTTTGGGACTGGCCTACTGCCTTGAGGAGGAGGTGAGCCAGAAGGTTGCGGAGGGGAGACTCATCACGGTGCTGGAGCCCTGGAGCCCCACCTTTGCCGGCTTCTATCTCTTCTATCCGAGCCGCCATCAGCTCGGCAGCGGGCTGCGCATCCTGATCGACATGCTCAAGGCGCACTATCAAAACAGCGAATTGCTGAGTAATACTCAGCAATTCATCAAGTAGAAACCGGATTATCACCAAAAAAGTATTAATCTAGACTAACTGTTCGATAACCGAGCAAATCGAGAGAACAGATATGTCTGCCTACTTCACATTACGGCAACGGGCCATGACCCGTCGCTTCTGGGCCTATGCCCTCCCTTCGATCCTTGCCATGCTGGTGTCCGGTGCCTACTACCTGGTCGATGGCATCTTCGTCGGCCACTATGTGGGGGCGGCCGGTCTTGCCGGCATCAATCTGGTCTACCCGGTCATCATGGTGCTGCTCGGTCTGGCCGCCATGATCAGCATGGGTGCCGCCACCGGCATCTCCTACCAACAGGGCGCCCGCAACTTCGCGCTGGCGCGCAAGACGCTGGTCAATGCCCTCTGGCTGCTGCTGGTGCTCGGTATTACCGCCCCCATCCTGCTCTATTACCTCCACACCGATATTCTGCTGGGGCTCGGCATCGAGCAGGGTACCGAGACCTGGAAGCAGGCGAGCGACTATCTGCTCTGGATTGGCGGCGGTACCCTGCTGCTGGCAAGCAACCTGGCGGTGCCCTACTTGCTGCGCAACGACGGTCGCCCGAAACTGGCCATGGTGCTGGTGAGCAGCGGCGCCGTGCTCAACATCCTGCTCAACTACGTGATGGTGGCCAGACTGGGGCTGGGACTGATCGGTACCGCCCAGGCGACCCTGATGGCGGAAGGGGCGGTGAGCCTGATCGGCCTTGGCTACTTCTTTACCCCCTGGGCCCGACTGCGCCTCGGTTGGCGCGACATGGTGCCGAGCCTGCCTACGGTGCCGAACCTGCTCTTTACCGGTCTGCCGAGCCTGATTGCCCAGTTCAACCTCGGCCTGCTGCTGATGCTGCACAACAGCCAGCTGATGGTGTATGGCAATGTGAAGGATCTCGCCGGCTTTACCGTGGCCGGTTACACCGAGGCGGTCTTTATCGTCATCCTGCAGGGGCTGGCCTTCGGCATTCAGCCGCTCATCAGCAAGGCGGCGGGGGCCAAGCGCAATCGCGACCTCAAGTATCTGATGGAGATGGGGCTCAAGTTCACCTTCATCTACGGCATGCTGGTCTGGATCACCATCCAGCTGCAGCCCCAACAGGTAGCCATGCTCTATACCGGCGATGACGACCCCGAGCTGCTGGCCGCCGCCGTCAGCAGTCTGCTGCTCAATCTGGGCGCTATTCCGCTGGAGGGGATCATCATGTTCGGCATCGTGCTGCTGCAATCCATGGCCCGTACCCGTCAGGCGCTGGTCATCTCGATTGCCAAAACCTTGCTGCTGCTGCCGCTCATCTTCCTGCTGCCGCTGCTGTGGGGCCGTGATGGGGTACTGATGGCCCAGCCGGCCACCGTGCTGCTGCTCACCCTGCCGCTCTGCTGGCTGCTGTGGCGTGAATGGCTGCGCCTCAAGCGCGCCTGCGCCCCCACAACCAAGCGCCGCACCAAGCCGGTCAGGGCCGACGGGGCCATTCAACTGGCTCGCTAAACTCTGCCCAAACCCTGCCTGCAATCGGCATAAAAAAAACCGGCATCCCTGATGCCGGTTTTTTCATCTCTCAGCGCCCGAGCCAACTCAAGCCATCACTTCCGGCCTGAGCTGAGCCATCAACCCGGGGTTGTCGCTGTAATCCACCGGAATGGCCACCACGGCCGGCCCCTCCACCGCCAGCGCAGCGCGCAGGGTGGCGCGCAGCTCGTCGGCCGAACGCACCGCAAAACCGGCCGCCCCGAACGACTCGGCGTAGCGCTTGAAGTCGATGGCACCGAACGACACGCCGGAGGTGCGGCAATACTTCTGCTGCTCCTGGATCGCCACCATGTTGTAGCCGTTATCGACCCAGATGATGTGGACGATATTGCTCTTGAGCCGCACCGCCGTCTCCAGCTCCATGCTCGACTGCATGAAGCTGCCATCCCCCGATACCGAGATCACCTTCTCCCCCGGCCGCACCAGCGCGGCGCCGATGGCCCACGGCAGGGCGACCCCCATGGTCTGCTGACCGTTGGAGATAAGCACCTGACGGGCGCGGAAGCTGTAGAGGTAGCGAGCGATCCAGATATGGAAGCTGCCCATGTCGACGCAGAGGGTCATGTCATCGCGCACCAGATCCTGCAGCTCGCGCACGATCCGCAGCGGATGCACCGGCGTGCCGTGCAGATCGTCGGCCCGCATCGCCAGCCGCAGCCGCTGCTGACGCACCCCTTGCAGCAGGCGATCTACCTCGGGGATGCGCAGCTTGGGCGAACCCATCCGGCGGGTCAGTTGCAACAGGTTGGCGCGGATCGACCCCAGCAGCTCCGCCGCCGGGCAGTAGCAACTGTCGATATCGGCGGGCAGCACATCGATATGGAGGATGCGGCGCACCCGGTCGCCATTCCACAGCACGGGGTCGTACTCGATGGGGCTGTAGCCGATGGCAATCACCAGATCGGCCCCTGCCAGCAGCTGATCCCCCGGCTGGTTGTTGAACAGCCCCACCCGCCCGGCGAAATCATCGAAGTGGCAACTGTCGACCACCCCGGCCGCCTGATAGGTGCCGGTCACCGGCAGCCGCGCCTTGTCGAGAAAGGCGCGTACCGCCTCCGCGTTCTCCGGCCGGCTCGCCATCAGGCCGAGCAGCACCACCGGATTTTCCGCCTCGCGAATGAGCTCGAGCGCCTGTGTCATGCTCGCCTCGTCGGCGGCGCCGGGCTCCGGCATCTCGCGCGGCACCAGCACCTCCCCCTGCACCGGCTTGTTGATGATGTCCATCGGCAGGCTGACAAAGGCAGCACCCGGGCGGCCAAACTCGGCGGCCCGAAAAGCATTGGCCATCACCTCGGAGAGGGCGGCCCCGCTGTTGACCTGAGCGCTGAACTTGGTCACCGGACGGCAGAGGTTGACCGTATCCATGCTCTGATGGGTGAGCTTGAGGCAGTCGGCGCGGCGCACCGCACCGCCCAGCGCCACCATGGGGTCCCCCTCGGAGGTGGCGGTCGCCAGCCCGGTAATAAGGTTGGAGCAACCGGGGCCCGAGGTGACCAGCGCCACCCCGGCCTTGCCGGTCAGACGCCCCACCGCGGCAGCCATAAAGGCGGCGTTGGCTTCGTGGCGCACCACTATGGTCTCGATGGGGGAGTCCTCCAGCGCATCGAACACCCGGTCAATCTTGGCACCGGGAATACCGAACACCTGCTTGACCCCCTGCGCCTCCAGATGGCGCACCACCAGCTCGGCGCCGCACTTCCACTGTCTGTTTTCCATGATATTGCTCCTTCTATATCAGCCTTCTGCGGCCTGAATGGCGCGATCGAGATCGGCGGGGTTGAGGTCGGCCTGCCGGAAAGCGGGATCCGATGGCAGGGCTAGATTGAGATGACGCACCACGGAGAGACGCAGGGTGCCGTGGGCCATGGTGTAGTCGAGCAGATGACCGCCGCCGCTGCGATCGGCGGTGATCATGTGCTCGTGAAAGCCCGCCACATTGATCCCCTGCACAAACGGCGGGCAGCGAAAGCCCACCAAAGTCCCCGACACCGCGGCAAAGCGGAACAGCGGCTGCTGCTCGATGGCCTCCAGCATGGGGCGATAGGGCGGCTCCTGACGCGGTACGGTACGCACCTTGGCCGACTCGAACTGGCCATCGAGGCGCATGGCGACGAAGACGTTGTCGGAGCCCACCAGCCGGTCAACCCACTGGTGAATTTCGTCGCGGCTGAGGGGATGGTCGAAACGGCGCTCCAGACAGGGGCGAAAGTGGGTCATCACCGCAAAGGGGGTCTTCTGATCGGCGCGGGCGGGCCGGGCCGAGCCATCGGCCCGCAACTGGTGGATCTGGCGCTCGAAGGCGATCAGCTCGCCATCGAGGTGGTTAAAGGTACCGAGACCAAAGTCGCCGTGGCGCAGCAGCTCGCTCATGGTGGTCTCCCCTTCGTAGACCCCCGCCAGCAGGGCGCTCATCAGCGAGCTTTGGTAGATCTCGCCGCCATCGTGCTGCCTGCGCCAGCGGGAAAACTGCTGGCTCACTTCGAGGGCACACGCGCATCCGGCACTGTCAGATGTTGCAATACGTTCCATTCGGGTTTCACCTCCGGCCTGAATCCTGTTAGCGTTCGGATTCAATGGTGACCCGGATCACATTTCAACGCCAATACACCGATCCCGCGACTTTGAGACTCTTTCGATATGGAACTGCGAACCCTGCGCTACTTCATGGCGGTCGTCGACAAACAGAACTTCACCCGGGCAGCCGAGGCGCTCAACATGGCCCAGCCGCCCCTGAGCCAGCAGATCCGCAAGCTGGAGGAGAGCCTCGGCACCCCACTGCTGCGCCGTCTCACCCGCGGCGTCGAACTGACCGAGGCGGGCGCGAGCCTCTATCGGGATGCCACCCAGATCCTGACGCTGGCCGATGCCGCCAAACAGAAGGTGAAGCGGATCGCCCGCGGCGAGCAGGGGGCGCTGCGCATCGGCTTTGCCGGCTCCACCGTGCTCCACCCCGCGGTGCTGACCCTGTTGCACGACTATCGGGAACGCTACCCCGAGGTGGCGCTCACCCCGCAGGAGGGCACCATGCCGGCACTGGTAGAGGCGCTGTGCCACGACCGGCTCGATGCCGCCATCCTGCGCCTCCCCTGCAGCGGCAGTCAGGGGCTGGATCACCACCTCATCGAACAGGAGCCGCTGCTGATCGCCCTGCCCACCAGCCACCCCAAGGCCAAGCTCGGCCCCATCGCTCTCGCCAGCCTGCGCGATGAGAGCTTTATCCTGTTCCCCCGCGAGATTGGCCCGGGCCTTCACGACGGCATCATGGCCCTCTGCCGGGAGGCGGGGTTCGAGCCGCAGCTCGGCCCCGTCTGCCCGCAGGTGATCTCCACCGTCGGCATGGTGCAGGCGGGCTTTGGCGTGACCCTGGTGCCAAGCTCGGTGGCGGCGTTGCGCCCGGTCGGGGTGAGCTATCACCCCATCGCCGGCAGCGGCCTGATGACCGCCATCAGCCTCGCCACCCGCCCCCACCCCGGCAGCGCCGTGCTGCGCCGCTTTATCGCCCAGATACAAAAAAGGCCTCCCGAAGGAGGCCTTTTGCGGCAATCTTGATGCCTTGCTTGACGGTCGCGGTTTACTTGACGGTCACGCGGGCGAACTTGCGCTTGCCGACCTGATAGACGGCGGTACCGGCACCGATGAGTGCCTTGCCATCTTCCAGCTTCTCGCCATCAACCTTGACCGCGCCCTGCTTGATCATCCGCAGCGCTTCGGAGGTGGTGGCCACCAGATCGGCATCTTTCAGCAGGTTGGCAATGGCCAGACCTTCACCTTCCAGAGCCAGCTCGACTTCCGGCATTTCGTCCGGAATGGCGTTCTTGGAGAAGCGCTGGGTGAAATCTTCGTGGGCCGCCTCGGCTGCCGCTTCGTCGTGATAGCGGGCGATGATCTCTTTGGCCAGCCAGATCTTCACGTCGCGCGGGTTGAGAGTGCCGGCAGCGATGCCCGCCTTGAACTCTTCAATTTCAGCCAGCGGACGGAAGGAGAGCAGCTCGTAGTAGTTCCACATCAGATCGTCGGTGATGGACATGATCTTGCCGAACATCTCGCCCGGAGCGTCGTGAACGCCGATGTAGTTGCCTGCGGACTTGGACATCTTCTTGACGCCGTCCAGACCCACCAAGAGCGGCATCATCAGCACGCACTGGGTCGCCATGCCGGCATCTTTTTGCAGCTCGCGGCCCATCAGCAGGTTGAACTTCTGGTCGGTACCGCCGAGCTCAACGTCCGCCTTCAGCGCGACCGAGTCATAGCCTTGCAGCAGCGGATAGAGGAATTCGTGAATCGCGATGGACTGGCCGTTGCTGTAGCGCTTCTTGAAGTCGTCGCGCTCCATCATGCGGGCCACGGTCTGCTTGGCCGCCAGCTTGATCATACCGGTCGCACCCAGCTCGCTCAGCCAGCTGGAGTTGTACTCGATGCGGGTCTTGGCCGGGTCGAGGATCTTGAACGCCTGCTCGGCATAGGTGAGGGCGTTGTGCTTGATCGCCTCTTCGGAGAGCGGCGGACGGGTGGCGTTCTTGCCGGAGGGGTCACCCACCATGGCAGTGAAGTCACCGATCAGCAGGATCACTTCATGGCCCAGATCCTGGAAGGTTTTCAGCTTGTTGAGGATCACGGTGTGACCCAGGTGAATGTCGGGGGCCGTCGGGTCCATGCCCAGCTTGATGCGCAGCGGGCGCCCTTCTTTCAACTTGGCAACCAGTTCCTCTTCAACCAGAATTTCTTCCGCTCCGCGCTTGATCTCGGCTAGCGCCACCTCGAGCTGGGACATTTTTTGACTCTCCATCACGATTCCACAGGGCCAAACATATTACTGGAATGGCGGGCCAATTGGAAAGGCTGTAAAATCCGTCCATTCTGCCCGACTTCATCTGCATCTCATGGTTATTTGGCACGCCTTCAACTCTCTCCCTCACTGGCACCGCAAGATGGTGCTGATTTTGAGCATCATGATCATGATGCTGGCGGCCTGGCCCAGCGAACAGGCGGTCGCCACCCGGGTCGATGAAAACGGCAACGAGATTGCCCTGCGACAGCAACAGGAAGAGAACAGCGACGACAATCTGCCCCAGGACGACATCACCGCAGATGCCGTGCAACCGGCCACCCCGCCCAAGCCGAGCTATGTCACCAAACATGTGAAGGTGCGTCGCGGCGACAACATGGGGGTGATCTTCCAGCGTCTGGGGCTCAGCACCACGGATCTGCACCTGATCGACCAGCTCGATGACAGCAACCCGCTGCGCATGTTGCAGCCGGGGCAGGAGCTCACCTTCAAGCTGACCGAAGATGGCCAGCTGCACAGCCTCTACTACCCCCACAGCTTGGAGCAGGCGCTCAAGGTGAGCCGAAAGGATGACACCTTCGTCGCCCGCAGCGTCAAGATCGCCCTCGACACCCGTGAACAGGTGACCAAGGGGGAGATCCGCTCCAGCTTCTGGAGCTCCGCTGTCGAGGCGGGCATGACCGAGGATCAGATCATGGACTTGGCCGCCATCTTCGGCTGGGACATCGACTTTGCTCAGGACTTGCAGCCGGGCGACAGCTTCCGGGTGGTCTACGAGGACAAGTTCCGCGATGACGAGCGGGTTGCCTCCGGCGATATTCTGGCCGCCGAGTTCGTCAACCAGGGCACCGCCTACCGCGCCGTGCTCAATGAAGATGGCAACTACTACACCCCGGAAGGCAAAGCGATGCGCAAGAGCTTCCTGCGCGCGCCGGTCAACTTCAAATACATCAGCTCCAACTTCAACCCGCGCCGCCTCCATCCGGTGACCGGCAAGATCCGCCCCCACAACGGCATCGACTATGTGGCGCCGGTAGGCACCCCCATCATGGCGGCAGGCTCCGGCAACGTGGTGGCGGCAGGCTACAACCAGTTCAACGGCAACTACGTCTTTATCAAACATGCCGGCAACTATGTGACCAAGTACCTGCACCTCTCCAAACGCACCGTCAACAAGGGGCAGCGGGTCAAGCAGGGGCAGACCATCGGCCTGTTGGGTGGCACCGGTCGCGTCACCGGGCCGCACCTGCACTATGAATTTGTGGTGGGCGGCGTACACAAGAACCCGCGCACCCTCAACCTGCCGCAGGCGGAGTCCCTGAGCGGACGCGAGCTGGCCAACTTCAGAAAACTGGCGACACCGCAACTGGCCAAGCTCGACAGCCCCGAGCTGCAGCTGGCCCAGAACAAGCGGGAGAGTCGCGGCAACTAAAGCCTTCAGGGCTGGCGGGGTAGCAGCCCCGTCAGCCCTTTTTATTTTGCCTGCGCATGGCTCTGCGCCATGCAGCATCGGTGTCGGGAAGCGGACTATCCCGACCAGCAAGTGAGGAGAGCCAATGGCTGAACGCTATATCGGATTGATGTCAGGCACCAGCATGGACGGCATCGACGCCGTACTGGTGGTGATCGACGGGGATCAACTGCGGGTCGAGGCGGCCATCAGCCACCCCTGGCCCACCGCGCACGAGCTGCATGAGCTCTGCACCCCGAGTGACAACGAGATCGATCGCATGGGGGTGGCCGACAATCTGGTGGCGCGCGAATTTGCCGCCGCCACCCACGCCCTGCTGGCCAAGACGGGGCTCACGCCCGCCGATATTCGCGCCATCGGCAGCCACGGCCAGACCATCCGCCACCGCCCCCAGCTTGGCTTCACCCTGCAGATCGGCAACGCGGCCCTGCTGGCGGCACTGACCGGCATCGATGTTATCGCCGACTTTCGCACCATGGACATGGCCCTCGGCGGTCAGGGGGCGCCGCTGGTGCCCGCCTTCCATCAGGCCTTCTTTGCCCGCCCCGGCGCCCTGCGGGTGGTGCTGAACCTTGGCGGCATCGCCAATATCTCGGTGCTACCGGGCCATGCCAACGGGGTCTATGGCTTCGATACCGGCCCGGCCAACACCCTGCTCGATGGCTGGTATCGCCGCCATCACCCCAAGGGTGCCGGCTATGATGCCGGCGGCCAGTGGGCGGCCAGCGGCCAGCTCATCCCCGAGCTGCTGGAGCAGCTCTTGGCCCACCCCTACTTCGCCGCCCCCCACCCCAAGAGCACCGGACGGGAGATGTTCACCCTCGATTGGCTCGATGGTGAGCTGGCTGGCCGCCCCTATGCTCCGGCGGATGTGCAGCGCACCCTGCAGGCGCTCACCTGCCACAGCATCGCCCGCCAGCTGCCTGCGACTCCCGAGGCTTTCGGGGCCAGCCAACCCAAGACCGAGCTCTTTGTCTGCGGCGGCGGCGCCTACAACACCCCGCTGCTGGCGGAGCTGGCCAGCCTGCTGCCCGGCTGGCGCATCGCCAACACCGCCGAGCTGGGGATTGCTCCCGACTGGATGGAAGGGGCAGCCTTTGCCTGGCTGGCGGAGCGCTTTATCAAGCGCAAACCCGGCAACCTGCCCGCCGTCACCGGCGCCAGCCGTCCGGCGGTGCTCGGCGCCCTCTATCCGGCGGGCTGACAGGCCCATACCCGGCCTTGCTATCGCCTGCTAGCCCGCGGCTGGCAGGCTTGTTCCCCCTCCCCGGTTCACCTGCGCCAGTTAATGCAGCCCCTCGATATTGAGGCTGTAGTAGTGCTCATCCTTCTCGATCTTGCCGGTAAAGCGAAAACCGAACGAGGCGTAGAGCTCTTTGGCAATCCGGTTATCCTCGTCGATCATCAGCAGCACCTCCCGATACCCCTCGCGGCCAAAGTGGGCCAGCAGCTCGCCAAAGACCTGCCGCCCCAGCCCCTGCCCCATAAAGCGGGCATCCAGCATAAAGCGGAAGATCTCGACCATGTCGCCCGGCGCATCACACCCCTTGTACATGACAAAGCCCACCAGCTCCTCCCCGCGATAAATCGCTCTGGGCTCAAAGCCCGGGAAGTAGGCTGCCTCCACCAGCGAGATGGCATTGCAGCAGAGATACTGCTCAAACAGGGTGCCCACCCCGTCCTTGTTGGTTGTCAGCTCGCACACCTCGAAGCAGTTCGAGGCGTCGATCTTCTCGATCCTGATCATCTATATCCTTCCGTTGTATCCGGCCCGCTGGCCACGATAAATAAACCCTCTCCTCTCTCTGCCCCGTAATAACGCAGCACCGTCATCACGGGCAAAACCAGAGGGGAAGCCTGCCACAACAACACAGGGTTGTGCGCCCGATGGCAGGCTCAAATTGTTTCACTTGAGTAACAAAGAACAGAGACACCATTTCACTGGTGCAAAAATAGCGGGGAGCCCTGACAACAACCGATCGGGAAACCGGAGTCAGGGCTGGTGGCCGATCCTGACATGCAGGGGTGAAGGGAGTCTGAACGAGCCCGTTTGCCCGGCTCGGCGCTGCTGAAAATTCATGGCATAAGGCTGATGCGGTGGGCTCCTTGCAGCGGCGTGCCACGGGATATCCGGAAAGCCTTTTCACCGGCCCCATGCAAAAGCGCTGAATTATATTCCCGTTACATCTTTGCAGGGGCCTGAATATCCCGCGGCTACCATATTTTTGCTCTGCCAGATAGTGCTTATAAAAATGCAAAAATAGATATTTATGCGGCAAAAAATGAATGCGCTGCCAGCAAGCCTGAATAATTTGAAATTATCCTGAGTGCCAGCCCCCCCTATTTCTGGCGCCAATACCGTCGGCGCGGGCCTCGCCCTGCAGGGCGCTAAAAATGGCCGCCAGATGCTTCTTATCATCCCTGAATTGATCCGCACCGGAGATATATTTCAGGGCGTTGAGCCATCTCATAGAAACGCGATCCCGGTTTGCATCGCTATTTTGCGGTTCATAGAATCGCGCTTGTCTGAACCCTCTCCCCCTCTGGTGCCGCAATGGTTGCCGGGCGCGTTATATCGCCGCGCTCTGCCCACATTTTTTGTCGCTGGCGGGAGGAACCCCTGACCCCAATAACGATGATTACAACGAGGTGTATCCCAATGAGTGGCACTATTATCAAGTCGGCCCGCAATACCCCCAATGCTCCGCAGCATATCGGCCCCTATACCCAGAGCGTGGCCTTCTCCCACTACAACAATATCTCCGCCCAGCTGCCGGTCGACCCGAAGAGAGGCGCCCTGATCGAGGGTGATATCAAGGCGCAGGCCAGACAGTGCCTCACCAATATCAAGGCCATCGTCGAGAGCATCGACCATGTGATGGACGACGTGGTGAAAGTGACCCTCTTCCTGCAAGAGATGGCTGACCTCGAGGCAGTCAACGAGGTCTATCGCGAGTTCTTCCCGCGCAACCTGCCGACCCGCACCGTACTGGCCGTGGCGGCTCTGCCGCTGCATGCCAAAGTGCAGATGGATGCGCTCATCTCCAACGGCGAAGGCACCTTCCCGCAGGCGCCCTGCCCGCTGGTGAAGCTCGCCCGCAACAGCGCCCGTGCGCCGCAGAACCCGCTCTCCACCCAGACCGTCGCCTTCTCCCACTACAACAACATCGGCGCCCAGCTGCCGGTTGAGCCCGCATCCGGCGCCCTGATTGGCGGCGGTATTCGCGAGCAGGCGGCCCAGTGTCTGCACAATATCAAGGCGGTGCTGGAGGGGATCGACGTGCCCTTCGACGATATCGTCAAGGTGACCGTCTACCTGACCAATCTGGCCGATCTGGATGCCGTCAACGAGGTCTACACCACCTTCTTCCCCGACTCCGCCATTGCCCGCGCCGCCGCCTATATGCCGGCCCGCAGCGTGATTGCCGCCTCCGCCCTGCCCATGGGTGCGCTGGTACAGATGGATGCGGTCATCTCTCACGGTGACGGCACCCCACCACAACTGGTGGAAGACAGACACAATCTGGTGATCCGCCCGCGCAATACCGACAAGGCACCGCGCAGCCCGCTGCACACCCAGACCGTCGCCTTCTCCCACTACAACCATATCGCCGGTCAGCTGCCGGTTGATCTGGCCACCGGCAAGATCCTGACCGGTTGCGTGCGGGAGCAGACTGCCCAGTGCCTCAGCCATATCAAGGCAATTGTGGAGAGCATCGGCCATGTGATGGACGATATCGTCAAGGTCAATATCCAGCTCGCCAATATCGCCGATCTGGCCGAGGTGGATGCCATCTATACCAAATACTTCCCGGCCTACCTGCCCGCCCGCACCGTGATCGCGGTGCGCGAACTGCCCGCTGGCGCACGCATCCAGATGGATGCGGTGATGTCCAACGCGGAAAGTACCCCGCCGCAGGTGTAATGTTGCGGTAAATAAAAAAGAGACCGGCTGATGGCCGGTCTCTTTTTACATGCCAGACAAAAGGATGGCCCCTCAGCCCTCGATATCGCGGTTCCTGATCGCCACTCTGACCGCCTCTGCCGTGGTGGCCACACCGAGTCGACGGCGGGCACTGCGCAGATGGTTCTCGACCGTGCGCACCGAGAGCTTCAGGGTGGTGGCGATATCGGCATGGCGCCAACCCCGGGAGACCCACTCCAGCACTTCGCGCTCGCGCCCAGTGAGGCCACGCTCGTGACCCGCTACCGGCATCTCCATCAGGCGACGGGCGGCATGAAAAGCCGCTGCCGCGATCAGCGCAAGGCCAACCCGAGTGGGAGCGCTGGCATCGATCTGATCGCCGCCAAAGCTCATCGCCCCCTCCAGTCCCAGCGGCCCATAGACGGGTACCTGCAAGCCATATCGGCCCGGCCCCTCAGGCTGGCGAACGATACGGTACTGCTCGCCAACGGCGCCAACCGTTTTGCTCCAGAAGAAGGGCTGGTCTCGCTCCCTGATATGCATCGCCATCGGGCACTCGCGCATATAGGCATGCAGGTCGACCGCCTCGCCACTCTCCAGCCACTCCCCCTCCAGCCAGTAGAGGTGCTCGACCACCCCCTCCTCGCTGGCACTGATGGAGAAGAGCGCAAAGCGGTGATACCCCAGCGAGGTGGCAAAAGCGCGCACCAGCTGCTGGATCTCCTCCAGCCGCTGACACCCTTCCAGCGCCACCGCGACCTGCAGCGCATTCGCTGGCGATGACGACAACCTCATCGCTTGGCAACCGCCTCCAGCAAGGTGGTAGCAGCCAGCTTGCCGAGGTTATTGCCCGCCAGCGGGCTGTCACCGGTCAGCAGATTGCGATCCCGGCACACCTCTCCCGAGATGCCGTTGTTGACGATCTCAAAGCCAATCTCTTTGAGCTTCTCGCCAAACTTCCAGGTGAGGTGGCCCGGCATATAGCCAATTGCCGGGGTCTGGGCATCCAGCTCATCGGGGAAAGCGCAGATCTTGTAGCCCGCGAAGGTCTCTGGATTGGCCACCGCCAGCAGCGCAGCAGGCCCGTGACAGAGGGAGATGATGAAGCGATCGTTGGCCATCGCCCACTCCAGCAGCGCTTTCACCTCGGCACTCTGCGGCAGCCCCATCAGGGCGCCGTGCCCGCCGGGAATAAAGACGCCGATATAGTCCGAGTCGGCGGCCAGCGCCTGCTTTAGCAGGTCGGCCAGCTTGGCCGGTTGGCGGAACTGCGCCTGATATTTGGCATAGAGCCCCAGCACCTCTTCGTCTTCGCCGGGCATGGCCCACCACTCGAACTTGACCGGATTGCCGGAGAGGGTGGCCACATCAAAGGCAAAGCCCGCCTTGTCGAGGTGATACATGGGCAGCAGGGTTTCGACCGGATGGTTGCCGGTGGAAAACAGGCTGCCGTTGTCGGTGGGCAGATAGCGCTCATCGGCCCCGATCAGCAGGATCTTCCAGCGCCCCTCCCGATAGGGAGCGGGATAGTCAGCCCCGGCAAGGTCAGACTTGCGCGAGGTGAACTGGCTCAGGGAGTAGGGCGACGGGAAGAAGGCATTCTGCTCCGCCGGATCCGGGGTCGGTTGTTTATCGTCAACAAGCATATCGGTCATGGGTCAGGCTCCAGTAGTGGTGGACTCGGTCTCACAGTATTGACTGTCAGAGACCAAGTAAATGAGGGTTTTCCCTCAACCGCCATGACTATGGCAAGGGATGTGACAGTGCTGCGACAAAACCTGAACAGAGCGCCCGCCAGGGTTAGTCCATTGCGGCAAATGCCCTGACGATGGCATCCATGACCGCTCTGACCCGCGCGGCATGCTGCACATCCTGATGGGTCACCAGCCACACATCGTAGGATTGCTCTAATTGCCGCTCGGGCCAGACCCGCACCAACCCGGCTTGCTCGGCGAGCGGAACCGCCACCTCGCCAAGCCCCAGCCCCATCAACAAGGCCTGACGCAGCATCAGGCTGGTATTGACCCCCGCGGCGACCGTGGCCCCCTTGACCGCCTCTTCGAGCATCATGGGCGAGCGAGCGCTCTGCCAGTGGGGCTCATACACCACCAGCGAATGGCCCGCAAAACCGGTGCCCGCTTCGGGAATGCCATGGCGAACCAGATAGTCGGCGGAGGCATACAACCCGACCGGCCAGGAGGCCAGCTTGCGAATAATCAGGTCGGGATTGTCCGGCTTCACCGTCCGGATCGCGATATCCGCTTCCCGCAGGGACAGATTGACCACCTGGGTCGAGGTATTGAGGATGACCCTGATATCGGGATAACGCTGATGCAGCTCGGTCAGAGCCGGTATCAGGAAATCCATCCCCAGGGTGTCTGTGGTCGCCACGCTGACCTCCCCAACCAGACGGTTGTCGACCCCTTGCGCCGCCCGCACAAAATCAATGGCCGCCAGCTCCATCTGCTGGGCGCTGGCCAGCACGATCTCCCCGACATGGGTCAGCACATACCCTTTGGATGTGCGGAGAAACAGCGTGGCCGCCAGACGATGCTCCAGTGCGGCAATCCGTCTGCCAATGGTGGCCTGATCGACCCCGACCACACGGGCGGCGCCCCTCAGGCTACCTTCCCGATGCAACGCCAGAAAAATTTTCGCATCATCCCAGTTCATCACGACTCCCGGTTGGAATGCATTTTTGCATTACAGGTGAGGGATAATACTGCGTTTATTCATCAACAATCTCCACTATCTTGGTGCTCATCCCACTCGGGGAACCTCATATCACCTCGTTACAGGAGCCGCTGATGCATAACGCCTATTCCATTCCCGCCACCATGAGCGCGGTAGAAATTACCCAGCCAGGTGGCCCCGATGTCTTGCAACTGACCACCCGCGCCACACCAGCGCCCAAGCCCGATGAGGTTTTGATCCGGCACTATGCGACCGGCATCAATGGGCCGGATGTGATGCAGCGCAAAGGGCTCTACCCGCCTCCGGCAGGGGCATCGGATATTCCCGGGCTGGAGGTCGCCGGGGTCGTGGTCGCCAAGGGGGAGCAGGTAACCCATCTCAAGATTGGCGACAAGGTCGCCGCGCTGATTTCGGGTGGCGGCTATGCCGAGTACAGCGTCGCCCACCAGAGCAATGTCCTGCCCCTGCCACCCGGATTGAGCTTTGTAGAAGCCGCGGCGCTGCCGGAAACCTTTATGACGGTCTGGTCAAATATGTTTGAACGGGGTCAGTTCAAAAAAGGGGACATTATCTTGATCCATGGCGGTGCCTCCGGCATCGGCACGACCGCTACCATGCTGGCCAAGGCATTTGGCGCCGCCAAAATCATCACCACGGTCGGCTCACCCGAGCAGCAGGCCGCCAGCATCAAGCTGGGCGCGGATGTGGCCGTGCTCTACAAGGAGGAGGATTTTGTCGAGGCAGTGCATGCAGCCACCGATGGCCATGGCGCTGACATCATTCTCGATATCATTGGCGGGGAGTATGTCGCGCGCAACTATGCGGCGGCGGCCATCAATGGCCGCATAGTCCAGATCGGCATTATTGCGGGCGCCGCCCCCAATCTCGATCTGTTTCCCATGCTGCAAAAGCGGCTGACCCATATCGGCTCTACCCTGCGCTCGCGTACTCCGCAGGAAAAAGCCGATCTGATCGCCCAGCTGCAAACTCATGTCTGGCCATTTATCGAAAGGGGCGATGTCAAACCGCAGGTTTACCAGACCTTCCCGCTGCATGAGGCCGCCGCCGCCCACCATTTGCTGGATTCAGGCCGTCATATCGGCAAGCTGGTATTAACCATGGCGCCGTTGTCGTCAGATTGATAAAGCCCATCGTGGAGCAGGCCAAGATGGATGCGGTGATATCCAACGCCGAAAACATCCCACCGCAGGTGTAAGGTTTGTTGAAATAAAAAAGAGACCGGCGATATGTCGGTCTCTTTTTTAGGTAACAGCAAGGGATATTATTTTTATGGCATCGTCTTAAAGAACGCGAGCGTCCGATTACGCTTCGCTAATCGAACCTACGAGCTATTTAGATAGCTCTACTGCAATTTTTTGTTAAAAATATATGTGAAACCGCTTTTCCCATCAGTACGACAAAAATGCAAACTATCCAAAGCCACACATATTTCAAAGCTGAGTAATGCAACTAGCTTTTGCTTTGAAGATGCCAATGTCATTTTAAATAATGAATCATCAACCGCTGATAGCCCTATTAATACAGGGTATATAGCCTCCCATATATCAAGTGCCTGTGGCATTACCTTATGAATATCAATGGCAATATTCTTCATATCCGTTGAACATAGATTTTCATGGCTACAAAACATAAACTTTTCGTGCAGTACAGCCCTCAATGGCACATTGCCGACCAGTGATTCATCAAGAATATTAGATAACTGCGATGCATAAAACTCGATATCTTCTCGTGCTTGCTGTAAATAATACTGGTCATTCATCTGTTTCTGTAAAGAAAGCTGACGAATCAAAACTACTAACGTAAAAAATCCGAGTATTGGTGCATAGATACCTCCAATTGCCGAGCCAAATTCAGCCCATCGAGAGTGGTCTTGTGACAAATCTCCGCCAAATGTATTTACATATAAAGCAACAGGGGAAAATAAAAGTGCAAAAACAACAACTATAATAACCCAACCTCTTATAACCATAGCTTAGCCTTTATTAAGACAATGAAGATTAATCATCAAGAGAAAGTACTATCAACTCTCAGGCATTGAAATATATTTTTAATTTATTATTTTCCTTTGCCAATAAAAACGCCCCCCATCTTGCGATGGAGGGCGCTTTATTTTCCGGCTATTGGGCCAGAGTGGCCCAATGGTCAGCTATTACAGGGACTCTGCGGTCGCAACCACGTTTTCCACGGTAAAGCCGAATTCCTTGAACAGCAGCTCGGCCGGAGCAGACTCACCGAAGGTGGTCATACCGATGATCTTGCCGCCAAAGCCCACGTACTTGTACCAGTAGTCGGCGATGCCGGCTTCGATGGCCACACGCTTGGTGACGGAGGCTGGCAGGACGGACTCTTTGTACTCGGCAGACTGGGCATCGAACACGTCGGTAGACGGCAGAGAGACCACGCGCACGGCACGGCCCTTGGCAGTCAGCTGCTCATAGGCAGCAACGGCCAGTTCCACTTCGGAACCGGTGGCGATCAGGATCAGCTCCGGAGTACCGGCGCAATCCTTCAGCACGTAGCCACCCTTGGCGGTGTCGGCCAGCTGCTGGGCAGTACGGTCCATCTGGGCCAGGTTCTGACGAGAGAAGATCAGCGAGGTCGGGCCGTCGGTACGCTCGATGGCGTGTTTCCAGGCGATGGCAGATTCAACCTGGTCACACGGACGCCAGGTGCTCATGTTCGGAGTCAGACGCAGGGAGGCGATCTGCTCAACCGGCTGGTGAGTCGGGCCATCTTCACCCAGACCGATGGAGTCGTGGGTGTAAACGAAGATGGAACGCTGCTTCATCAGAGCGGCCATGCGCAGTGCGTTACGGGCATACTCCATGAACATCAGGAAGGTGGCGCCGTAGGGGATGAAACCACCGTGCAGGGCGATACCGTTCATGATGGCGGACATGCCGAACTCGCGGACACCGTAGTGGATGTAGTTGCCGGAGGCGTCGTCGTTGGTCAGGGACTTGGAACCGGACCACATGGTCAGGTTGGACGGAGCCAGGTCAGCTGAGCCACCCATGAATTCCGGCAGCAGCTTGCCGAACGCTTCCAGTGCGTTTTGGGACGCTTTACGGGTTGCGATCTTGGCCGGGTTGGCTTGCAGGGTTTCGATGATCTTGGCGGATTCAGCAGCCCAGTTGGCCGGCAGTTCGCCAGCGGTACGGCGCTTGAATTCGGCAGCCAGAGTCGGGTGAGCAGCTTCATAGGCAGCGAACTTGGCAGCCCAGTCGGCTTCCAGTTTGGCGCCCTTCTCCTGACCGTTCCACTCGGCAGCGATGTCGGCCGGGATAACGAACGGAGCATGGTCCCACTTCAGGAAGGCGCGAGCAGCGGCGATCTCGTCGTTGCCAAGCGGTGAACCGTGGCAGTCGTGAGAACCGGATTTGTTCGGAGAACCGTAACCGATGATGGTGCGGCAGCAGATCAGGGTCGGCTTGCCGGTCTCGGCCTTGGCGGCTTCGATGGCAGCGTTGATCGCTTCCGGGTTGTGGCCGTCAACAGCCGGGATAACGTGCCAGCCGTAGGCTTCGAAGCGCTTGACGGTGTCGTCGGTGAACCAGCCTTCTACGTGACCGTCGATGGAGATGCCGTTGTCATCCCAGAACGCGATCAGTTTGCCCAGTTGCAGGGTACCAGCCAGAGAGCAAGCCTCGTGGGAGATACCTTCCATCAGGCAGCCGTCGCCCATGAAGGCGTAGGTGTAGTGGTCAACGATGTCGTGACCCGGCTGGTTGAACTGGTCAGCCATGGCCTTCTCGGCGATCGCCATACCCACGGCGTTGGTGATGCCCTGACCCAGCGGGCCAGTGGTGGTTTCAACGCCCGGCGCGTAACCGTACTCCGGGTGACCCGGGGTGCGAGAGTGCAGCTGGCGGAAGTTTTTCAGATCGTCGATGGAGAGGTCATAACCGGAGAGGTGCAGCAGGGAGTACAGCAGCATGGAGCCGTGGCCGTTGGAGAGGATGAAACGGTCGCGGTCGGCCCACTTGGGGTTGTTCGGGTTATGTCTGAGGTGGCTGCGCCACAATACTTCGGCGATATCCGCCATTCCCATGGGGGCGCCCGGGTGACCGGAGTTGGCTTTTTGAACGGCATCCATACTCAATGCACGAACGGCATTGGCAAGCTCTTTACGAGAAGGCATCTGTATCTCCTGCGATTGCTTCATTTGATGGCCAAGATGTAAGGCGCGTTATTGTCCCAGCAGGGCGCGCGGCGTGCAAATGTTATCTGGACGAATAAAGCCGCTTTGGGAGGACAATCGCTTTTCTTGGCGGCGTTTGACCAGACAGAACAACCGCAAACGTTTGATTTCCATCCCCTTGGGGATAGTAAGGAGCCAATAGTGGCCTTCTTGCGACAGAGCGACAAAATAGTGCTGGCAATCAGGGGGGGCGCTAACTAAAATAGACGTCCAGATGTAGATACCTCTACACCGTCCTATTCATCCGGTTATTGCCGTGGCGATAACCCAGACAAGCTGAGATTAAAATCATGGCAAAGCTGTTTACTTCCGAGTCGGTCTCCGAAGGCCATCCCGACAAGATTGCGGACCAGATCTCCGATGCGGTACTGGACGCCATCCTCAAGCAAGATACCAAGGCACGCGTTGCCTGCGAGACCCTGGTCAAGACCGGTATGGTCATGGTGGCCGGTGAAGTAACCACCTCTGCCTGGGTAGACATCGAGCAGATCGTGCGCGATACCGTGCGTGACATCGGCTACACCCACTCCGACATGGGCTTCGATGCCGACTCCTGCGCCGTGCTGAACGCCATCGGCAAGCAGTCCCCGGACATCAACCAGGGCGTTGACCGCAGCGATCCGCTGGAGCAGGGCGCGGGCGACCAGGGCCTGATGTTCGGCTACGCCACCAACGAAACCGACGTGCTGATGCCGGCCCCCATCACCTACTCTCACCTGCTGGTGAAGCGTCAGGCTGAAGTGCGCAAGAACGGCACCCTGCCGTGGCTGCGTCCGGATGCCAAGAGCCAGCTGACCTTCGCCTACGACGACGCCGGCAAGATCATCGGTGTGGATGCCGTGGTGCTGTCTACCCAGCACGCCGAATCCATCAGCCACAAAGATCTGGTTGAAGCGGTACGCGAAGAGATCATCAAGCCGGTGCTGCCGGCCGAGTGGGTCAACAAGGACACCAAATACTTCATCAACCCGACTGGCCGTTTCGTTATCGGCGGCCCGATGGGTGACTGCGGTCTGACCGGTCGCAAGATCATCGTCGACACCTACGGCGGCATGGCCCGTCACGGTGGTGGCGCCTTCTCCGGTAAGGATCCGTCCAAGGTTGACCGTTCCGCAGCCTACGCCGCCCGCTACGTTGCCAAAAACATCGTTGCCGCCGGTCTGGCCGATCGCTGTGAAATCCAGATCTCCTACGCCATCGGCGTGGCCGAGCCGACCTCCATCAGCGTGGAAACCTTCGGTACCGCCAAGGTCGCCGAGGATCTGCTGGTCAAGCTGGTACGCGAGCACTTCGAACTGCGCCCGTATGGCCTGATCCAGATGCTGGATCTGAAGCGCCCGATCTACCAGGCTACCGCTGCCTATGGTCACTTCGGTCGCAACGAGTTCCCGTGGGAGCAGACCGACAAGGCCGAACTGCTGCGCTCTGCCGCTGGCCTGTAAGGTTCACGGTTGTGATAAAAGGGGAGCCTGGCTCCCCTTTTGCTTATCCGCCATTTGACGAGAACCCGATGTCAGCCACCCCTACCCGCCTCGACCCCGCCCTGCACCAGCAGCTGCTCGCACGCGTCGATGCCTGCTTTGCACAGGCCGAAGCGCGCCTTGGCCGCACCTTCCCCCGCCCGCAAGTCCATTGCAACATGCGCGGTCGGGCGGCGGGATCTGCGCGGCTGCAAACCTGGGAGCTGCGCTTCAATCCCGCCCTCTGTCAGGCCAACCAGCAGGCGTTTCTGGCCGAGGTGGTGCCCCACGAGGTGGCTCATCTGCTGGTCTATGCACTGTGGGGGGAAGGTCGTGGCAAAAACAGGGTCTTACCCCACGGCAAGCAGTGGCAGTCGGTGATGCGGGAAGTGTTCAGCCTTGAGCCCAGAACCACCCACAGCTTCGATCTGGCGGTTCTGGCCCAGCGCACCATCCCCTATCGCTGCCTCTGTCAGCAGCATCAGCTGTCGGTACGCCGCCACAACAAGATAGTGCGCGGCGAGGCCCGCTATCACTGCCGCCGCTGCAAGCAGCTGCTGGAGCGGGAACGGCTGGAGCCCGAACAGTAAGCCAGCCGGTGTCGCGCTCTTGTGGTAGGGTGCCCGCCATCGTTCGTCAATCATCCCGTTTGCAAGGAATCCCATGCGTTTCATCTCCTCCCTCGCCCTGACCCTGCTGGCCGGTTTGCCGCTGCTCAGCGCGCCTCTGCACGCCCAGACCTTTCGCGAAGCCAAGCAGGATCTGGTGAAGCTCTACCGCAGCCAGCCAGACGCGACCACCTTCTACTGCGGCTGTGACATCAACTATCAGGGCAAGAAAATGAGCCCGGATCTCGCCAGTTGCGGTTACGAACCACGCAAGCAGCCCAAGCGGGCCGCCCGCATCGAGTGGGAGCACGTGGTCCCCGCCTGGGAGTTCGGCCACCAGCTGCAGTGCTGGCAGGATGGTGGGCGCAAGAATTGCGAGAAGATAAGCCCGGAGTTCAACAAGATGGAGGGGGACATGCATAACCTCTTCCCCGCCATCGGCGAGGTGAACGGCGATCGCGCCAACTTCCGCTTCTCCGACTGGAACGGCAAGCCGGATCAGTACGGCCAGTGCCAGATGCTGGTGGATTTCAAGGAGCGCCGGGTGCAGCCGCCCAAGGGGCCGGTGCGGGGTCAGATCGCCCGCGCCTACCTCTACATGAACGAGCAGTATGGGCTGCGTCTGGCTGCGCAACAGCGTAAACTGTTCGAAGCTTGGGATCGCCAGTACCCGGCAGAAGGCTGGGAGTGCGAGCGCAACCGCCGCATCGGCAAGCTGCAGGGCAATACCAATCCCTTTATTGAAAAGCAGTGCCAATAACCCCATTTGACCAGGGAGGGGGATCACCCCTCCTATCATGAAGCCCTTCCCTATTGCCGCGTGAGCCTTGCTTGCCGCCTCGCAGCAGGATATGAAGGGTTTCCAAGCAAGAGACTGACAAGCAGCCATGCGCATTCCACGTATCTATGAACCGGCCACCCTGCAAGTTGGCCAGACCATCGCCCTGTCGGAAGACGGCGCCAACCATATCGGCCGGGTACTGCGCATGCAGCCGGGCCAGCAGCTCGAGCTGTTCAACGGCGATGGCAATCAATATCCCGCCACCATCGCCAGCGTCGGCAAAAAGTCGGTGGAGGTGACCATCGACAGCTGCGACGTCCAATCGGTGGAGTCACCGCTGGCCATCCACCTCGGTCAGGTGATCAGCCGGGGCGACAAGATGGACTTCACCATCCAGAAATCGGTTGAGCTGGGCGTCACCTGCATCACCCCGCTCTTCTCCGAGCGCTGCGGCGTCAAGCTGCCAGCCGATCGACTGGAGAAGAAGCGCGAGCAGTGGCAGAAGGTGGTGATCAGCGCCTGCGAACAGTGCGGTCGCAACGTGGTGCCCGAAGTGCGTATGCCGATGGAGCTGGATGCCTGGCTGGCGGAAGAGACTAAAGAGCTCAAGCTCAACCTGCACCCGCGCGCCGAGTACAGCATCAACACCCTGCCCGTTCCCGAGCACGGCGTGCGCCTGCTGATTGGCCCGGAAGGGGGATTGTCGAGCGACGAGATCGCCCGTACCGTGCAGGAAGATTTCAAAGAGATGCTGCTGGGGCCGCGGGTGCTGCGCACCGAAACCGCCGCCCTGACTGCGATTACTGCGCTGCAGTGCCGCTTTGGCGATCTCGCTTGAAACCAGTCCAATGTCTTACTGCGAGGTCGTGATCAAGGCTCATGCGCTGCTCGGAATCCTCACGTATGTCTATACGCTCCGGTTCCTGCGCTGCTCTTTACCTTGCTGACGACCTCTCGTGACAGACTTTGAACAGGTTTTAAGAATCTCACTAGCAATCGAGCCACAAGAAGGATATTCGGATGACCATTAAACTCGGCATCGTGATGGACCCCATCTCGGCCATCAACATCAAGAAAGATTCCAGCTTTGCCATGCTCGAAGAGGCGCAAAAGCGCGGCTATGAGCTCTTCTATCTGGAGATGAAGGATCTCTACATGGAAGCCGGTCGCGCCTTTGGCACCATGCGCCCGCTCACTGTCAAATATGACTATGCCGACTGGTACACCCTGGGCGAGGTGGTGGATCAGCCCATCTCCAACCTCGATGTGATCCTGATGCGCAAGGATCCGCCGTTCGACACCGAATTTATCTATGCCACCTACATGCTGGAGCGGGCCGAGGATGAGGGTTGCCTTATCGTCAACAAGCCGCAGAGCCTGCGCGACGCCAACGAGAAGCTCTACACCGCCTGGTTTGCCGAGCACACCCCGACCACGCTGGTGACCCGCCGAGCCGACAAGCTGCGCGCCTTCCACGCGAAGCACAAAGACGTGATCCTCAAGCCGCTGGACGGCATGGGCGGCGCCTCCATCTTCCGCATGAAGGAGGATGACGCCAACGTCGGCGTGATTATCGAAACCCTGACCGCCCACGGCAGCCAGTACTGCATGGCGCAGACCTATCTGCCCGCCATCAAGGATGGCGACAAGCGGGTACTGGTAGTGGACGGTGAGCCGGTTCCCTACTGTCTGGCGCGCATTCCGGCGCAGGGGGAAACCCGTGGCAATCTGGCGGCCGGTGGCCGTGGTGAAGCACGTCCCCTGAGCGAAGCCGACTGGGCCATCGCCCGCGCAGTGGGCCCGACGTTGAAAGAGAAGGGGCTTATCTTCGTTGGCCTCGATATCATCGGCGACCGCCTGACCGAGATTAACGTCACCAGCCCGACCTGCATTCGCGAGATTGAAGCGGCCTTCGACGTGCACATCACCGGCATGCTGATGGATGCCATCGAGCGCCGACTGGCCAAGGCCTGAGCCAGCCACAGTTAAATTGCAGCTCGATGTAGTGAGCGAGTGTTAATGCAAAGAGGCGGCCCCGGGGCCGCCTCTTCTATTTCATGCCTTGCTCATTGGTATGAAGGCTTAACAACGGAACTGCCCCACCTTCAGCTTGAGATCGCTCGATAGCTGCTCCAGCTCGTGACAACTCTGGTTCATATCGGAGGCAGCTGCCGTCGACTCGGTCGCAATCTGGGCAATATTGACCACGTTGCGGGTGATATCCTCGGCCACCTTGCTCTGCTCCTCGGCGGCGGTGGCGATATGGGTATTGAGCTCGTTGATCATCTCCACCGAGGTGACGATCTCGCCGAGCGCCTTGCCACAGGCAAGCACGGTGCGGTTGGACTCCTCGACCTGCTCCAGCCCGTGCATCATGCTGTTGGCGGCCTCGCTCGCCCCCTGCTGCAGCTTGACGATGGTCTTGCCGATCTCTTCAGTCGAGCGCTGGGTACGCTGGGAGAGTGTACGCACCTCATCCGCCACCACCGCAAAACCGCGCCCCTGATCCCCTGCCCGCGCCGCTTCGATGGCGGCGTTGAGCGCCAGCAGGTTGGTCTGCTCGGCAATGCCGCGAATGGCATCCATCACGCTGCTGATATCGCGGCTGTCATCGGCCAGCTGGGTGATCATCGCCGCCGTGGTCTGGATATGGGAAGAGAGGGAAGACATGTGCTGGATGGCATCTTCCACCACTTCATGACCGTGACGGGCACTCTGGTCGGCCACCCTGGCCGCATCGGCCGCTCCGGACGAGCTGTTAGCCACCTCGGCCACGGTCGCGCTCATCTGGTTCATGGCCGTCGCGCTCTGATCGGTCTCGGCCTGCTGCTGGGCAAAGCGCTGGCGGCTTTCTACGCCGATATGGGCAAGGCGGGCCGACTCTCTGGCCAGATGCTCTGCCATCTCGTTGATCTGGTTAATCAAACCGCGGAAGTGGCTGATCACCTGATTAAGCGATTGGGCCAGCGACCCCATTTCGTCCTTGCGCAATACCGGCGCCTGTTGGCTCAAATCAAGATCGGTCTGCATACCACGCAGCACCTGACTCATGGCCGCCAGCGGCTGACTCACGCTGCGGCCGGCCCACATGCCGAAGAAGAGCACGCAACCGCCCCCGATCAGAAACAGCAGGAGAAAGAGCTGGAAGAGACGATCCTTGAGCTGGGTCAGCTCGGTCATGCTCTGTTCGGCAGCGGTCAGCTGATACTGCACCAGAGCGCTGACCGCATCGCTGAGGGGGTCGATGGCACCATAGAGGGGCATGATCCGGGCACCAAGATGCGCGCGTACCTCCTCCGGCCCGCCATCAAGCACCTGCAATACGGCGGCAATCTGCTGATCGGCCGCAGCGAAGAGCATCTGCACCCGATCCGCCTCCTGCGTCTCCCCCTGATCCATCGCCATGTTGCGGTAATTCTGCCAGCTCTGGGTGACATCATGCTGAGCCTGCATGATGGCCGCTTTCGCCTTCTCCGGCGTAAAGCCGCCCACATTGGCCTTGTTGGTGGCATCAATGACGTTGACGGCGTAGAGATCGGCAATGTGCTTGAGCTCTTTCAGTTGCACCACCTCCCCCTGATACATAGCGTTCATGCCTGCCATCAGCTGGGACATCGCCTGGGTTGCCCCCACCAGCAAGGCCAATAGTGCCAGCAGCGGCACCACACAACCCAGAATCAACTTCTGCCTGATTGAAATCCCTTCCATGGTTTTCTCTCCCTACCCGGATAAATGGCGGGCCGGCACGCCTTCGATAAAAAGCGGTTTTGCCCACAGAGTCGAGCTGCCATAATTGCCGCAAATACCTTTGCAATATCTGGCCCATATGCAAACACTGCAAAATCACTTTCTTCTTGCCATGCCAAGCCTCTCGGACCCCTACTTCGAGCGTTCGCTGGTCTACTTGTGCGAACACAACGAAGAGGGCGCCATGGGGCTGGTCGTCAACATCCCGGTCGACATGTCCGTTGAGGCCATGCTGACCCAGCTCAAGCTCACGCCCCCGACCGTTGCGGAACTCAAGCAGCCGGTGGTGCAAGGGGGGCCGGTGCATGCCGATCGTGGCTTTGTACTGCACAGCTTCCGCCCCGGTTTCGGCTCCACGATGCAGGTGGGGGACGAAATGATGGTGACCACTTCAAAGGATATACTGGAAACCCTGGGTACGAGTGAGGCTCCCGATCATTGGCTGGTGGCGCTTGGTTACGCTGGCTGGAGTGCCGGACAGCTGGAACAGGAGCTGGTTGATGGCGCCTGGCTGGTGATCCCGCCCAATCCTGACCTTATCTTCAAAACCCCTATCCACAAGCGGTGGCAGCAAGCTGCCGCCAGCATCGGGGTTAATCCGATCCATCTCTCCAGCGACGTCGGCCACAGCTGAGCCGCTGGCGAACCCCGTTTTATTTCGAGGATTTTTCATGTCATCACGCAGCATCATGGGCTTTGACTACGGCACCAAGAGCATTGGCGTTGCCATCGGCCAGGAGCTGACCGGCACTGCCCGTCCCTTGCGCGCCCTCAAGGCCAATGACGGCATCCCCAACTGGGACGAAATCGAGAAGCTGCTCAAGGAGTGGCAACCGGATCTGCTCATTGTCGGCCTGCCCCTGAACATGGATGGCACCGATCAGGAGATCACGGTTCGTGCCCGCAAGTTCGGCAACCGCCTGCACGGTCGCTTCGGCAAACCGGTCGAGTTCAAGGATGAGCGGCTCACCACCACGGACGCCCGTGCCCGCCTCTTCGAACAGGGTGGATATCGCGCGCTGGAGAAGGGCAGCGTGGACGGCGTATCGGCACAGCTGATCGTCGAAGCCTGGATGGAAGAGCAGTACAACTAAACTATCAACAACAAGGCAGGGGCTGTGCCCCTGCCTTGTTTGCATCTATCTCCCCGTCACACCTGTGACTGCGGCGCCAGCAACCCCTCTTCCTCCTGCGGTGCGGCATTCATCATCCGGTTCAGCCAAGGCACCATCAGGCCCATCACCACAGCGATAATCAGGGTCGCTATCCCAATCTTGCCAAACACGCCGGTGTAAATGGGCAAAGTCAGCAGCGGATCCGTGACCCCTTGCGGTACGGCGGTGAAGGTAGCGACATAACCCCCGAGCAGCGATGCCATCGCCTGGGTCAGGAACCACATCCCGAGGATAAAGCCCATCAGGCGTTGCGGCACCAGCGCAGCCACCATGGCCAGACCCAGCGCACTGATCATCAGCTCGCCGATGCTCTGGAACAGGTAAATAAGCACCATAAACCAGGGCGAGGTGAGCCCCTGCTCATCGGCAAACCACCAGCCGGAAGCTGCGGCAGTCAGAAAACCGAGCGAGCAGAAGAACATCCCTAGGGTAAATTTGAGCGGCATGGTGAGATCCCGCCCCTTGCTGCCCATCCGGGTATAGATCACCGCCAGCACCGGGCTACCCACTACCACCCAGAAGGGGTTGAGCGCCTGGAAGCTGACCGGGTTGACGCTCATGCCCAGCATTTCGTGATGCATGTTGTTGATGGCAAAGAAGTTCAGCGAAGTCGGCATCTGGGCGTAAAGCACATAGAAGAGCACCGCCTCCAGCATCAGCACGAAGGCCACATACATCTTGTTGCGACCCACGCTGTCGAGCTTCAACGCCTCGCGGAAAAAGACAATTACCACGGCGATAGTCACCGTCATCAGCACCATGTTGGCGATCACTACGTGGTGCATCAACCAGGCACAGAAGAAGACCATGACCACCGAGCCAGCCAATACCATCAGCAACTTACCGTAGTTGAGGGGCAGATGATCCGGCTCGGAGCCAATGTCTTTCACCATATTGCGGCAGGCAAAGAAGGTGAGCAGCGCAATCACCAGCCCGACACCGCAGAGGTTGTAGGTGACGGTATAGCCGTAGTGTTCGGCAATGACCGGAGCCAGCGACAGGGAGATAAGCGAACCGATATTGATCGACATGTAGAAGAGGGTAAAGGCACCATCCAGCCGCGGATCCTTCGGGGCATAACATTTGGAGAGCAGACTGGCCGGGTTGGCCTTGAACAGGCAGTTGCCGACCGCGATGGTACCGAGCGCATAGAAAATCAGGTCAGGATTGTAAATCGACATGCCGGTCATGAAATAGCCGATAACCAGTACAACCGCCCCCAACACCATGGTGCGCTTGGTACCGAGAATATGGTCGCCAACATAACCACCGATCGAGATAAGGCCATACACCAGCGCCGAGAAAGCGCCGAAGGTGATAAACGACTGCTCCTGGGAAAAACCCAGTTGCTGTACAAAGAAAACTGCCAGGATCCCCTGCACGCCGTAATAACCGAAGCGCTCCCAGAGTTCGACAAAAAATATCATGAAGAAGGGTTTGGGCTGTTGTAACAACCCGGTCGGTGCTGTTGCTGGACGCATAGTAACCTGCCTTGATAGCTGCTTATTGTTATAAATCTGATGGCGGTGAGCCCATGAAATGAAATACCTGCCAAGCCACCCGACTGCGGCCCTGCCCTGTGCCGGCAAGCCGCCGCTCGATATCTGGCAACAGATGTTTCATTCGTCATCTTCAAGGTGATAAGTGGGGCAAGAAGCGACACTGATACACCGCAAAGGGGCGAGCAGAAATAAGGGGGCACGCCCCGTTATTTCAAGGTGAGGCATGTTATGTCACTGGCGATTAACTGACTTAATGGTTGATCACACTTTAAAATCCGACTTTCATGATGTTTTCTAATGAAACAGGATTACAAATTCTCTTGCAAAGAGTGTCACTCGAGACGTGATTTATCTTCAATTCTATGTATTGAACGACAGCAAATGGCTCTCTTCACAGCCATCGCAGACTCAGGACAACTGGCAGGCACAAAAAAGCCGGCGCAGATCCGCCGGCTGAATTCAGGTAGCCCCCCGGGCTGGCGCTTGCTGATAGAGCCGCCTTATCTCCTGCAGTAACCACCTAACCTTTGAGTCCTGATTATGCCGCTTGTGCCAAAGCAGGATAAAAGTGAGTTCCAGCTTGCTGTAGAGACGCTCGGGCAGAGGTAGCGGCAGGGTAACGAGATTGGGATGATATTTGGCCGCAAACGCGGTGCAGTAGGAGGGCGCAACCGCAATAAGCTCCTGCTGCGACTGGGCAGCCATATACAGCGCCTGCTCGAAGCTGGATACCATCACGGATACATTTCGCTTGAGACCTTCATCTTCCAGCAACATATCCAGACTCCATGTCTCTTTGACCTCCAGCACCACACTGCAATGGAAACAGGCCAAAAAGTTCTCCAGCGACCACAGTTGCCGAAGCAGCAGATGATCTCTGCGCAGAAAGACTACGGGCCTGTCGCAAAAGAGCTCTTCATGATCGATGTAGTAGGGAAGATTACCCAGTTTGAGCAGAGAGCGGTCGTAACTTTCGCGCACACAGACACCCAGATCTGCGTCGCCATTGACAAGGTCGCCAAGGGAGTGGCGATTCCATGCCAGCATCTTGACTATCGAGTTGGGGTACTTCTCATGAATTTTGATGGGCAGGTCACTGAGTAGATAGAAAGGGGATTGCACCATCAGACTGAAGCGAGCCCCATCGGGGATAGCATCACGATTAAGCGAGGCGATCACCCCGGTAAGCTGAAACCAGAGTTCCAGCTCATCCCCCAACGTCAAGGCAAGATTGGTAGGTTGCAACCCCCTGCGCCCTCTCACAAAAAGCGGATCGGCAAACCACTCCCGCAACCTGGCCAATCCCTTGCTCACCGTGGAAGGCGTCACATTGAGCAGCTTGGCCGCACCGGCCACACTGCGCTCAGCCAGCAGGTATTTGAAAAGCACCAGCAGATTCAAATCAAGATCTTTGAGCGCACGCATATCTCTTCTCGTCAGGCATTAGCCATAGCTGCCTTGATACAATAGCGGCCCGTCATAACGCTTGCCATCGCAGCGTAATGACGGGCCGATAGAATGGCTTGCCGTTGAACCTCAACAGCAAGAGACTAATTCCCGCACTGCCATCAATCTGATTTGTGACGACGACCGAAACTTTGCCTAGCTCTTTGGCACCACAAAGAAGAGACCTTCCAGAGTCGGGAAACCAATCATCAGCATCTCTGTCCCCCCGTCATTTTTAAATGATTGCGATATAAGCAACCACACCATCCATCTATATTAGCCAATTGCTCTGGAGTATTTTGGTTTTTATTTTTACTACAACAACCTTATATTCATTACAACTACAAATATAAAAATTCCCTACACCAAAAAAAACCGACAATATAATATTCTGTTTTAACACCCTCGGTATCCTCTCTTTGTCATCTTGTCATCCTGCGCAATCAATTCTTGTCGTACGAGGCGCATACAGGCCTGCGCTCAAACTGCCAAACACAGAGTCCCAAAAACCTCGCTTTGTCTCTATCTGCACGACATTTTCTGCACCGTGACAAATAGCTGCCGCATCAATTTTGTCATTTAGACCGAAGTCGACATCAGAAAAGAAGAAATGGCTGGTAATCTCTTCTGAATGGATAATCGCACCTTTATTAAGTGCAATAGTCTGTGAGCCATCAGAGTGAACAGTATTCTTGGCGCAGCCACAGAGTAATACGGTCAATAAACTGGTGACCGTTATAGTTTTGCAATTAATCATATAAACAACCTTTTTCAGTTCCACTCACCAACTACATCGAACCTTTACTGCTATAACCAAGGGATCAAATAGAGCTTTTCTGGTATAAATAAAAGTCGTAATGATTTATTTCATGAGAATTCAAATACTAATAGACGCCCCCTGAATAAACATCCAGATGTAAAACAGGGCAATAATGTCAAACAAGTCAATATTATTAATATTGTAATTACTGCGTAGCCTCTGGCATACACAGAAAACAATATTTTCAGTGCAATGCAGAGGCGTTTATTATAAGTGGCAGTATCTAACAGAGTGGGTATCAGCGTCTACAGCAAAACAGGAAGTCAGCACCTTCCATTATGGAATCTGTGTTAATGAAATGTACCAATGCGAATACATTTTTATCAGTATCAGCTATTCAACGCGCATAAAAAAACCGGAGCAAACGCTCCGGTTTTTATCCATTCGATTGTTCCGACTCGCGATTGTAGAGCCGCCTTATCTCGTTGCGCAGCCACATTACCTTGGCATCCTGATTGTGCCGCTTGTGCCAGAGCAGGATAAAAGCAATTTCAAGTTGCTGGTAGAGTTTCTCCGGCAGTGGCAACGGCATGGCAATGAGGTTGGCATGGTGCCTGGCCGCATACCCCCCGCAGTAGGAGGGCGCCACCGCGATAAGCTCGTGACTAGACTGGGCGGCAATATGCAGCGCCTGCTCGAAGCTGGAGACCATGATGGGCACCTCCCGCTTCAGCCCCTCGTCCTCCAACAGACTATCAAGAGCCCAGGTATCATTCGCTTCCCACACCATGCTGACCTGGGGACAAGCCAGAAAATTCTCCAACGACCACTTCTGCTGCAGCAGGGGGTGATCCTTACGCAGAAAAGCGACTGGACGATCGCTGAACAACACTTCGTGATCGATGTAATAGGGCAGCCGGTTTACCTTGGCCCGGGAGCGGGAATAGGTCTCCCGGGCACAAAAACCGAGATCGGCATCGCCATTGACGATGTCGTTGAGCGAGTGATGATCCCAACCCAGCATCCTGACCACCGAGTTGGGATACTTTTCGTAGATGGTCATCGGCAGATCGCTCAGGAAGCTGATGTAGAAGGGGGACTCCATCACCAGACTGAAGCGGGCACCATCAGGGATCGCCTCGCTGTTGAGCGAGGTGATGCTGTCGGTCAGCTGATACCAGACCTTGAGCTCCTCTTCCAGCGTCAGGGAGAGATTGGTCGGCTGCAGCCCCTGTCGTACCCGGACAAAGAGGGGATCGTCAAACCACTCCCGCAGCTTGGCCAGCGCCTTGCTAACCGCCGACGGGGTGACGCAGAGCCTCTTGGCTGCACCGGCGACACTGCGCTCCTGCATCAGATACTTGAATACAATCAGCAGGTTCAGATCGAGCTCAACCAACGTACGCATATCCCTCCTCATTCCCGTTTATCCCCGCGATTGCGCTTCGCGAACAGCAAGCCATGGTACCAGCCCTTTCACTCCCAGGTAACTGAGCAACGTCAGCAGCAGGGAGCAGAAAAGCATAGCCAGCGGGGAAAAGCCCAACTGCCCCGTCAACCAAATATAGAGACCGGACAAGCTGATCTGCATGACGCAGAGCACCGCACTGGCGAAGGCCACATTGTGCTGGCAGCCATCCAGCGCTTTTCCCATGGCCACCCCGAAGCCGCAGGAGAAGCCGACACAGACCAGTGCAAAGCCGGCCAGCAGCAGTGCGACATCATTGCCACGCAACCAGCTGCCCAGCAGCAGGCATGCCGCCAGCAGGTAGGCAAGGTGGGAGAGTGCCAGCACTCGCTGCTTGCCCAACCAACGCAACAGCAGTGGCGTCAGGAAGGAGGTCGACATGCTCACTCCTGCCATCACCATCATGACGACGGAGTACTGCTCGGGGGAGAACCCATACTCCTGCATCAGGATCAGGGGAGAAACGCTGACGTAGACCAGAATGGCGGTCACGCTGGTGCTGGTCAGCAGCGAAATCAGCATAAAGCGCGGGGAGCGCAACAAGGCAAATGGCAAACCTCCAGCGCTCTCCTGCCTGTTTGCCGGCCGGGTCTCCTTGAGCATCAAGAAGTTGATCAGACCGGTCAATGCCGCCACCAGAGCCATCGTGACGAAGATCCCCTGCCATTGAAAACGGGAGAGGATGAGGTAGCCCAACACCGGCGCCAGTACCGGAATGACGCAGATAACCCCGTTGATCATGGAGAGTGCCATCGCCAGCCGCTCTTCGCTCAGCACATCCCGTAACACGGTAAAAGTCATGATATAGAGTGCCCCCGCCCCGACCCCCTGCCAGAATCGCCCCAGATAAAACTGGGTGACATCGGTTGAATGGGCTGCCACCAGCGAGGCGGCAAGAAAGATGATGGCTCCGCCCAGCACCACGGGGCGACGGCCATAACGATCGGCAATCATGCCTCCCAGCAGGACTGTCGCAGCCATGCCAAAGAGATAGATGGAAAAGGCGGTGTGGATCTGCGCCTCATTGGCCTGCAGGCTCTCGGCAATCCGGGGGACGGCGACCAGATAGAGATCAATGCCGACCGGATAGATGATGATCATCAGAAAGGCGCACAGCAGAAAAGTTCTCATGGAGGCTCCGTAACAGAAATCTAGCCCCTGTTCTGCCAAAAGCGCGGCAAACAGCAGGCAAGCAAGTGACTATGCGGAGCACTATAGGGGGGGGCTACCACCACACCTAGTGAAGAGATGGCGATCGATACATTCCAAAATGGAAATATTGTTTCTGCCGATGTGCGATTAAGGCAACTGGATGGACAAGCCGCCAGGCAGAAGCTCACCGTGAGCGGAGTAAAAATAAACGCGATAAAAAGTGCGCCGGGCAATCCCGGCGCACTTGCTTGCGGTAAAACGCTGCCCCGTGATTAGTCAGCCAGCTTGCTCAAAATGGCGTAGGCCGCCTTGACCCGGACATCATTGGGATAGTTGCGGTTGGCCAGCATGACGATGCCAATCCCCTTGGCCGGGACAAAGGCAACATAGGCGCCAAAGCCGTTGGTCGAGCCGGTCTTGTTGTAGAGTCGCGCCCCCCCCGTCTCTTGGGACGCGGCAACAGGTTTGACCGGGTTGGCATTGTAAATCACCGCCGAGGAGTTGCCCGCCAGCAGCGTCTGCTCGCTGACGGGATAGGCGTAACTCTCCCAGCCCAGTCCCTGGGTCATCTCGCCTACCGAGTAGCGCCCTTGGTGGGTCAGGGAGATGGCCTGCTGCAACGCCTTGTCATCAACACCGCTGATATTGGCCTTCACGAAGGCGAGCAGATCCGCCGAGCTGGTCTTGATGCCGTAGGCCTCGTCGGCCAGCATGCCGGGATTGACCCTGATGGGCTTGTCCTCTTTCGAATAGCCATAGGCGTAGTCCCCCATGGCCTGCTTCGGCACCTCGAGATAGGTGTGGTGCATACCCAGCCCAGGCAGCAGGGTCTGTTCCATCAAGCGGGCAAATGGCTGCTGCAGGCTGCTCGCCGCCAGATAGCCGAACAGACCGATGCTGGGGTTGGAGTACTGGCGATGGCTGCCCGGCTGATAGGCCGGCGTCCACTGGCGATAGTAAGCCTGCATCTGCTCGATCGATTCCACCTCATCGGGGAACTGCAGGGGCAAGCCGCCTGCGCTGTAGGTGGCGAGCTCGGCCATGGTGATGCCATCAAAGGCGGAGCCCTTGAGCCAGGGCGCGTGCCGGCTCACCTTGTCATCGAGCTTGAAGCCCCCCTTGACCACGGCGTAGGCGCCGAGGGTGGAGGTATAGGTCTTGCTGACCGAACCAATCTCGAACAGGGTCTGCTCGCTGACGCGCTGACCGTGCTCCCGGTTGGCAACGCCATAGTTGAAGTAGTGGGCCTTGCCATCTTTCAGTACGGCAACCGCCATTCCCGGGATCCGGTACTCCTTGAGCACGGGTTGAATGGTGCCGTCCACGATGGCGGTGAGAGGAGCATCCTGTGCGGCAGAAGCGAATGAAGAGATCAGCAGGGAACCCAGAGTCAGCAGCGAGAGTGTTGTTGGTTGTTTCATGACATCTGTCTTGTGGTGAGTTGAGAAGTGCATCATAAGGACGCTTGGTGAGCTGAGCGTGAACAACTGTGAAGTCGGTGTGAAGTCATTGAAAAAACGGGCCATTTCAATGGTTTTACGGCGTACTGAGCCCGCCCTGAGCGACTGGCGTATAAGCTGTAGGTGCCAAAAGAGAGAAGCAAGATACGGGCAAGCCGAAAGCGGGAGGAGTTGTGAAATCACAGGAACAGATCACGGCGGTGCTGAGAGCGCTGGAACAGGTGATTCTGGGTAAACCGCTGCAGCTCAAGGTTGCACTGGTCACCCTGCTGGCCCGTGGCCACCTGCTGATCGAGGATCTGCCCGGCATGGGCAAAACCACTCTGGCTCAGGCGCTGGCACAGGTATTGGGACTGAGCTGCCGCCGGATGCAGTTTACCGCCGATCTGCTACCTGCCGATTTGCTGGGCCTGCAGATCTTTGATCCCCTCCAGCAGCACTTCACCTTTCACCCCGGCCCCATCTTCACCCAGGTGCTGCTGGCCGACGAGATCAACCGCGCCAGCCCCAAGGTGCAGAGCGCGCTGCTGGAGGCGATGGCCGAGCAGAAAGTGAGCATCGAGGGCCACACTCACCCGCTGCCAACTCCCTTCTTCGTCATCGCCACCCAGAACCCGGCCGATCAGGCGGGCACCTATCCCCTGCCCGAATCCCAGCTCGACCGTTTTGCCGTGCGGCTTTCACTCGGTTTCCCTCCTCGCGAGGCGGAGCGCAGACTACTGCGCGGCCAGCAGCTGAGCCAGCCTCTCCCCTGCCTGCTGGACGCCGATGCCCTGGCCCTGTTGCAAGCCGAAGCCGAGGCCATTCACCTCTCGGATGCCACCCTCGACTACCTGCTGGCACTGGTACAGCAGAGCCGCTTTGATGGCGAGCTGCCGCAGCCCCTCTCCCCCCGTGCGGCCCAGACCCTGCTGGCGGTGAGCCGGGCCTGGGCGCTGGTGGCCGGACGACGCTTCGTCACGGTGGAGGATGTGCAGGCGGTCTTTCCCTATGTGGCGGAGCATCGGCTGCGGGGCAGCTTTGGCGTGCAGCACGGCGAAGCCTGCCCCCTGAGCCAGCGGCTGCTGGCCAGCGTCGATCCGGATCGGCCATGACTGACTGGCGCCGGCTAAGGGAGCGCTGGCAGCTGCGCTGGCTTGATCGCCGCATCCCCCCGTCACGCCAGATCACGCTGGGACCGCGCAGCCTCTTCATCCTGCCCACCCGCATGGGGTTGCTCTATCTGCTGGTACTGCTTGCCATCTACCTGCTCGGCACCAACTATCAGAACAATCTGGTACTGCTGGTTGCCTACTGCCTCGGCAGCCTGTTTATGACGGCCATGTGGCTCACCCATCGCAACCTGCTGGGTCTGGCCTTGATGGGCGGGCCCACAGCTACCGGCGAGGCGGGCAGCCAGCTCCCCATCAGAATACGGGTACAGCGCTCGCGCCCGCTCTACGGCGTTCAGTTCACCCTTGGTGATGGCGCGCTCTGGCAGTCCGAGATAGGCCCCACCCCCCTCGAACTGCTGTTGCCGGTCACGGGTCGGCGCCGCGGTCGCCTCCCCCTTGGCCGGCTTAAAGTCGAGAGCCGCTATCCCCTCGGCCTCTTTCGCTGCTGGTCGTTGCCGGATCTGCAACTGGAGGGGTGGGTCTACCCCAAGGCTGTCTATGGCCCGCTGCGGGAAGGTGAGAGCACCGCAGCCGACGAACAGCAGGGGGATATGTTGCCAGCCGCCATTGGCGACTTTGATACTCTTCGGGCTCACCAGCAGGGCGAAGCCATGAGCCGGATCGCCTGGAAGCAACTGGCACAGGGGCGCGGCCTGCTCAGCAAACAGTTTTGTGAGCCGCATCGGGCTGGCCGCCATCTCAGCCTCTCGCGGGTAACAGGTGGCGATCTGGAGCAGCGGCTGGCGGTACTTGCCTGGTGGTGCTGCGACTATGGCAAACAAGGGCTCCCCTTCTCCCTGACGCTGGCCCGGGAGACGCTGGGGCCTGATAGCGGCCCCGCATTTGTGCAGCGCTGCCTGCTGGCACTGGCGCAACTGGATAACCCGGCAAACGAGGGCAGAACGGATGTTGCTCGATAACCGGCGCCTGCTGCCCCTCATCGCCCTGCAACAGCTGCTGATCATTGCCGCACTCTGGCCCCAGCTACAGCTCTGGGTCATGGCGGTGGGCGCCATCACCCTGTTTACCCGCACCATGATGCTGTGGAGGGGCTGGCGTCCTCCACCGGCACGAGTGCTGGCGATACTGGCCATCGGCTGTTTGCTGATGCTCCTGCTGCAGTGGCGGGGATTGGGCACCCTGCCCGCGCTGGTCAACCTGCTCTGGCTCGGCTATAGCCTCAAGCTCATCGAGGTTCGGCGCGATCGGGATGTCGAACAGGTGCTGCTGCTCGCCTTCTTTCTGATTGCGCTGGCACTGGTGCAGCGTCAGAGCATCGGCTGGGCGCTGTTGCTGGCACTCTCGCTCTGGCTGGCGGTCACTGTACTGGTCAATGCCGCGGCCCCGCAGCAGAAGCGCCCATGGCACAGCGCAGGCGGCGCCCTGCTGCTCGCCCTTCCCCTGCTGCTGACCCTCTTTATCGTGCTGCCAAGGTTGCCACCACTCTGGCAGATGCCGACCGCAAGCCGAGCCCTGACAGGCCTCTCGGAAGAGGTGGCCCCCGGCGACATCAACGAGCTGGTCAGCTCCTCCGAGCTGGTGTTTCGCGTCACCTTTGCCGATGGCCCGCCCCCTGCGCAGGAGCGCTACTTTCCGGTCATGCGGCAGGAGTATTTTGACGGACGGCGCTGGCAACTGAGCACCGAGGTGAAAAGATGGCAGCAAACAGTCCCCTTGCTGAACGTGACATCCACGTTGTCAGATAGCCCGCTGCCCGCGGGGAGCTATGAGGTGCTCGCCGAGCCGCAGCGCCATCGCTGGGCCTTCGCCATGACGGCTCCCCGTGTGGTGGCGGGGCCGGTACAAGCCACTCCGATCGCGACCCTCTACCGACAAGGAAGCAACGAGCTGGCCATCCGCTATCGGGCAAGCACAGCAACGCTCCCCGACGCTACAGAGCGTGAACGGCAGCGCAACCTCCAGCTACCAGTCAAGGGCAATCCGCAGGCGCGGGCCTATGCCCGGGAGCTTGCCACCCGTTATCCCGAACCGAGCGCGCTGGTCGGCGCCCTGATGACCCGATTTCGCAGCCAGCCTTACACCTATACCCTGACGCCGCCGCGGCTTGGCCCGGATGGGGTGGACGATTTCCTGTTCGATACCCGGCGGGGATTTTGCGGCCACTACGCCATGGCGACGACCTTTGTGCTGCGGGCAGCCGGTATTCCGGCACGACTGGTGACCGGCTATCTCGGCGGCGAGTGGAACCCGCAGGGCAGCTATCTGGCAGTCCGCCAATTCGATGCCCACGCCTGGGTGGAGTATCTCGACCGGCAGCAGCATTGGCAGCGCATCGACCCGACTGCAGCCGTCGCACCGGAGCGTATCGAGGGCAATATGGCGCAGGCGCTCGGCGAGCAGTTTGCCGCCGCCGACCCCCTCTCTTTGCAGCGCTATCGCAGCTGGGCCCTGCTCAACCAGTTGCGTTGGTGGGGCAACAATCTCGACTACCAGTGGAGTCGCTGGGTATTGGGACACGATGCCAGCCAGCTCTGGCAACAGGTTGCGCAGCGCTGGCCATCGCTGGCCGGGCAGAGCCCCTGGCTTATCCTGCTCAGTTTGCTGCTGGTCGCTCTGATGGTAAGCCTGCCGCTCCTCTGGCCTGCCCGCGAACCCGCCCCCCTGCGGATCTGGCAGCCACTGCTGCGCCGGGGCAACGCGGCCGGCTGCACAGTGCAAGCAGGCGAGACGCTGGGCCAGTGGTGTGAACGACTGGCAACGCTGCGCCCCGCTCTATCCCGACCCTTGCTGCAGGCGGCCTGGCTCTACCGGCGCTGGCGTTACGGGCCGCTCACCGCCCATCAGCAGAAACGCTGCCAGCGACAGCTGAAACGGCGAGTACGCCAGATTTGCCAGAGCTGGGATCGCCAGCCATAAGCGCATCACACAAGGCATAAAAAGAGAGGGGAGCCACCGGCTCCCCTCTCTTGCACATCATGCAACACGGATTACTTTTTGACGGGATTATCCCAGATACCCTCTTCCAGCTGGGAGCGGATCTCGGGGTACTTGTTGGCATCAAAGGTAGGCACCTTGCCCAGCCTGAGCTGATCGTTGTAATCCTTCGCCAGCTTGATGGCGACGCCGGAGAGCAGCAGGATGGCCACCAGGTTGACGATGGCCATCAGCCCCATGGAGACATCCGCCATCGCCCAGACGGTCGGCAGCTCTCCTACCGAGCCGAACATTACCATCCCCAGCACAAACATCCGGAACAGCATCAGGCCGCCCTTGTGGTTGTGCTCGAGGAACACCAGGTTGGTCTCGGCATAGGAGTAGTTCGCCACGATGGAGGTAAAGGCGAAGAAAAAGATGGCCGCCGCGATGAAGATATTGCCGCCATGACCAATCTGGGAGGAGAGCGCTCGCTGGGTCAGCTCCACCCCGGTCACGCCGGAGCCCGGCTCAAACTGGCCTGACATCAGGATGATGGCTGCGGTACAGGTGCAGATGATGATGGTGTCCATAAAGACCCCCAGCATCTGCACATAACCCTGTGAGGCCGGGTGCGGCGGATAAGGAGTGGCGGTGGCCGCTGCGTTGGGGGCCGAGCCCATCCCCGCTTCGTTGGAGAAGAGACCGCGCTTGATACCGTTGATCATCGCCTGGGAGATGGCATAGCCGAGCGCCCCCGAACCTGCCTGCTCAATGCCGAAGGCAGATTTGAAGATCAGCATCATCACGTGGGGCAATTCGCTGATATTCATGGCTACGATGACCAGCGCCAGCAGGATGTAGGCCAGCGCCATGAAGGGTACCACCAGCTCGGCAAAACGGGCGATGCCACGAATGCCGCCGAAGATGATGAGACCGGAGAGCACCACCAGTGCCAGGCCGCTAACCCAGTCAGGAATGCCGAAGGCCACCTTCATCGCCAGACTGATGGAGTTGGCCTGCACCGCATTGAACACCAGACCAAACGCCAGAATGAGGCAGAGCGAAAAGAGCACCCCCATCCAGCGCATGCCAAGCCCCTTTTCCATGTAGTAGGCAGGGCCGCCACGGTAGTTGCCATCCTCATCCTTGACCTTGTAGAGCTGGGCCAGAGTGCTTTCGACGAAGGCGGTCGACATACCGATAAAGGCGATCAGCCACATCCAGAAGATGGCGCCGGGGCCACCCAGATAGATGGCAACGGCCACACCGGCCAGATTGCCGGTACCGACCCGGGCGGCAAGGCTGGTGCAGAGTGCCTGGAAGGAGGAGATGCCGGCGTTGTCCGATTTGCGGCTGTTTTTCAGCACGGAGAACATGTGGCCGAAGTGGCGGATCTGGATAAAACCCAGGCGGAAGGTGAAGAAGATACCGACCCCGATGAGCAGGTAGATGAGCACAGCTCCCCACATCAGGTCGTTTAGCATCGCAATCAAGGTGTCCATAATTCTCTCGTTGTTATTCACATCCATGGCCAGTGCAAATCTGCGTACACAGGCCGCTTTCTGTCTGTTGTTTAATTATCGTGTCGCTAAAGGGGCGGAATCTAGCACAGCGGAAGAACCCAGAATAGTGATCCCGATCACCCTGGACACAAAAAACGAACGGAAAACGCCACTAAAGCTCCATTTAAATCGCAAACTTTCAACAAATCCAATAATTTAATCAGACAAACGCGAATATAGCTCCATAGGAGTATTTTTCTGCCGGCCTATTTCTCTCCGTCAGAAACAGGCAAACGCTTGCATGAAACGGCTTTCAAGAGGGGATATTTCGCAAAACGTTTTCGCTGTAAGAAAATTTCAAGTATGCAACTCAACAATTTATGTGATCGGCTACGCAAATATGAATATTGGCTAAAAAAAATGGCTTGGCGGCAAACCGGAAACAGTCTGCCGAAAAATATAAAAAACCTTATTAATCAGTATGTTTTGCGCATTAAAACGGAATTTCTCAACAGCCTGAATATTTAACAGCCAAGTGCCCCTATTGCAGGAAGCACCACATAAGTATTAATTAGGCAGGCAATGATGATGGGTCATACCCATCGCGCTTTTCTGAGCCTGAGGCATCAAGATCCTGTAATTTTATTTCAGAACCACCGTCTCAAGCCCGCAACCCAGGGATTACTCCCTCATTAAGAGATGACATTCGCTATGGCCGATAAATTAACCCAGCTGAAAGCCCTGACCACTGTTGTTGCCGACACCGGCGATATCGAAGCGATCAAACGCTATCAGCCCATCGATGCCACCACCAACCCCTCTCTGGTTCTGAAAGCCTCCGAGATCCCCGAGTACGCACCGCTGATCGAAGACGCCATCAAGTGGGCCAAATCCCAGAGCCAGGACAAGGCACAGCAAATCATCGACGCGGGCGACAAGCTGGCAGTCAACATCGGTCTGGAAGTGCTGAAGATCGTTCCGGGCCGCATCTCCACCGAAGTGGATGCCCGTCTCTCCTTCGATACCGACGCCAGCATCGCCAAGGCCCGCAAACTGATCCGTCTCTACAACGAAGCCGGCATCAGCAACGACCGCATCCTGATCAAACTGGCCTCCACCTGGGAAGGGATCCGTGCCGCCGAGGTGCTGGAGAAAGAGGGTATCCAGTGCAACCTGACCCTGCTGTTCTCCTTCGCCCAGGCTCGCGCCTGTGCCGAAGCCGGCGCCTTCCTGATCTCCCCGTTCGTGGGTCGCATCCTCGACTGGTACAAGGCCAAAAATGGCCGTGATTACACTGCCAGCGAAGATCCGGGCGTGGTCTCCGTTACCTCCATCTACAACTACTACAAGCAGCACGACTACCCGACCGTGGTCATGGGCGCCAGCTTCCGCAATACCGGCGAGATCCTGGAGCTGGCAGGCTGCGACCGTCTGACCATTGGCCCGGCCCTGCTGGAAGAGTTGAGCAAGACTGAAGGCGCCGTGGTACGCAAGCTGGACTACACCGGTGAGCGCAAAGCCAAGCCGACCCCGATGACCGAGGCCGAATTCCGCTGGGAACTGAACCAGGACGCCATGGCTCACGAGAAGCTGGGTGAAGGTATCCGCATGTTTGCCATCGACCAGGGCAAGCTGGAAACCATGCTGGCTGGCCGCCTGTAATCGGTTAATTTTTCTACGAAAAACCGGGCTCCCCTAGGGGAGCCCGGTTTTTTTGTACCCGACTTTTAGCACGGTCATAGAGCTGTAACGAAAACGTTTTATTTTCAACCTCGTTATGTTATACGGATGGTGAAAACGATAAAAACCAAGGAGGGAGCCATGGAAATGTTCAACTTCGATTATGACGAGGTAGTTGAGCTCGGTTCACGTAGCCGCGGGACAACGGGAAAAAAACGCAAATGGCGCGAGATTGAGGCGTTGAAAGACAAGCACCGCCTGCAGAAAGAGCTGCAATCAATCGATATCGCCTATGAAGGTCTGACCGACGAGATTGAGCTGTAACCGAGTCAATCTTGGCAAAAGCGCCCCGCTCACCCGGGGCGCTTTTTTGTTGCCTCCAACCGGCGTTCAGAAACACGCCAGACAGTTTGTTAAAGGGCCATAAAACAAAAGCCCCCGTATCGACGGGGGCTTGGTGCAGAGCAAGCAGACTTAGCAGTAGCCGTAGCCCAGCAGACGCTGGTAACGCTGCTCCAGCAGCTGCTCGCTATCAAGCGGACGCAGGGCATCCAGATCCTGCTTGATGCGCGCCTTGAGGTTTTTGGCCATCTTGGCGACATCACGGTGAGCGCCACCAAGCGGCTCCTCGACGATGGAGTCGATGAGCTTGAGTTCCTTCAGACGCTGGGCAGTGATCCCCATCGCATCAGCCGCCACGGAGGCCTTGTCGGCACTCTTCCACAGGATGGAAGCACACCCTTCCGGCGAGATGACGGAGTAGGTGGAGTACTGCAGCATGTTGACGCGGTCACCCACGCCGATAGCCAGTGCGCCGCCGGAGCCGCCTTCACCGATCACGGTGCAGACTACCGGCACGGTCAGACCGGCCATCACCTTCAGGTTGCGGGCAATCGCTTCGGACTGGCCACGCTCCTCGGCACCCACGCCCGGGTAGGCGCCCGGAGTGTCGATAAAGGTGATGATCGGCATCTTGAAGCGCTCGGCCATCTCCATCAGGCGCAGGGCCTTGCGGTACCCTTCCGGGCGCGGCATGCCGAAATTGCGCTTGATCTTCTCCTTGGTCTCGCGACCCTTCTGGTGACCAATCACCATCACCGGCTCGCCGTCGAGACGGGCGATACCGCCGACGATGGCCTTGTCGTCGGCATAGGCGCGATCGCCAGCCAGCTCGTCAAAATCGGTGAAGATGTGCTCGAGGTAGTCGAGAGTGTAAGGGCGCTGGGGATGACGCGCCATCTGGGATACCTGCCAGGCACCCAGATCACCGAAGATCTTCTTGGTCAGCTCTTCGTTTTTCTTCTCCAGCCGATGGATCTCGTCTTTAAGATCCACGGCACGATTGCCTTCACTCACATGCTTGAGTTCATCAATCTGCGCCTGCAACTCGGCAATCGGCTGTTCAAAATCCAGAAAAAGACTCATAGGGCCTTAGAACCTCTAATCAAAAACCAACTCGACCCGCTCTCGCCCAAGCAGGACGCGCAAGTCATCTAACAGTTGATCGGTGGGCGTCACCCGCCACTCGGTACCGAGCGTCAATCGCACCCGGGAACCGGGGCGACGATAGTTTACCTGAACCGGACAGACTCCGGCACGGGCGGGCTCCAAAATCTCGCACAAACGCGGAAAAAAGCGATCATCGATACGCTGTTCATCAAGGGAGATGCGAATTGCTCTGGCAAAACGCTCCCTCGCATCGTTGATATCCAGTAATTCACGGGCCGACATTTTAAGGCCACCGGAGAAGTCATCAAAGCTGACCTGTCCAGAAACCACCAAAATACGGTCTTTTTGCATCAACTCTTCGTACTTTTCCAACGCTTCGCTGAAAAGTGTCACATCGAGACGGCCGGAGCGGTCGTCCAGAGTGAAGATCCCCATCTTGTTGCCGCGCTTGGTCACCATGCTGCGGGCGGCAATCACCAGCCCCGCCGCAGTGGTCACCGTATCGCGGGAGGTAGGGTGCAGATCGCACAACCGGCCCGACGTATAACGACGCAATTCGCCGCTGTACTGGTTTATGGGGTGGCCGGTGAGATAGAGCCCGAGGGTCTCGCGCTCCCCTTCCAGCCAAACCTTGTCAGGCCAGTGCGGGACATTGGCGAACGCCTTCTTGACGTCGTCGATCTCCTCGGTGAGGACGCCGAACATGTCGACCTGCCCCACCGCCTGCGCCTTGGCGTGCTGCTCGGCGGCGCGCATCGCCTCCTCCAGGGTCGCCATCAGGGCGGCGCGGTGGGGGCCGAGCCGATCCATGGCGCCGGAGAGAATAAGCTTCTCCATCACCCGCTTGTTGAGCTTCTTGATGTCGACCCGATTGCAGAAGTCGAACAGATCGCGGAACGGGCCGTCCCGATCCCGCGCGTCCAGAATCGCGTCGATGGGGCCTTCACCGACCCCTTTCACCGCGCCGATACCGTAGACGATGTGACCGTCTTCGTTGACCGAGAAGCGATAGCGGCCGGTGTTGACGTCCGGCGGTATAACGGTCAGCCCCATCCGCTGGCACTCGTCCACCAGTGTCACGATCTTGTCGGTGTTGTCCATATCGGCGGTCATGACCGCCGCCATGAACTCGGCCGGGAAGTGAGTCTTGAGCCAGAGGGTCTGGTAGGAGACCAACGCATAGGCGGCGGAGTGCGACTTGTTGAAGCCGTAGCCCGCAAACTTCTCCACCAGATCGAAGATCTTCATCGCCAGTTCGCCGTCGACGCCATTCTTGACGGCGCCCTCCTCGAAACCGGCCCGCTGCTTGGCCATCTCCTCGGGCTTTTTCTTACCCATCGCCCGGCGCAGCATGTCTGCGCCACCGAGCGTGTAGCCCGCCAGGGTCTGGGCGATCTGCATCACCTGCTCCTGGTAGAGGATGATGCCGTAGGTCGGTTCCAGAATCGGTTTCAGGCTCTCGTGCTGCCACTTCTCGTCCGGATAGGAGATCGCTTCATTACCGTGCTTGCGGTCGATGAAGTTATCCACCATGCCAGACTGGAGCGGGCCCGGTCGGAACAGTGCCACCAGTGCGATCATGTCTTCGAAACAGTCGGGCTGCAGCCGCTTGATGAGATCCTTCATACCGCGGGATTCAAGCTGGAATACTGCAGTGGTCTCGTAGCGCTGCAGCAGGTCGAACGAGCGCTTGTCATCGATTGGGATGGCGGCGATGTCGACCGGCGGCTTGCCCTCTTTGGCAAGACGCGGGTTAATCATGCCGAGCGCCCAGTCGATGATGGTGAGCGTTCGCAGACCCAGGAAGTCGAACTTCACCAGACCGGCGTATTCCACGTCGTTCTTGTCGAACTGGGTGACCGGGTGATGCCCCTCGTCATCGCAGTAGAGCGGTGCAAAGTCGGTGATCTTGGTGGGCGCGATCACCACGCCACCGGCGTGTTTACCGGCGTTGCGCACTACCCCTTCCAAGCGGCGGGCCATGTCGATGAGGTCTTTGACCTCCTCGTCCTGCTCGTAGAGCTCGGGCAGCTTGGGCTCGGCCTCGAACGCCTTGGCCAGCGTCATGCCGGGATCCGGCGGAATGAGCTTGGAGATGCGATCGACAAAACCGTAGGCGTGGCCCAGCACCCGGCCCACGTCCCGCACCACCGCCTTGGCCGCCATGCTGCCGAAGGTGATGATCTGTGACACCGCCTCCCGGCCATACATGTCGGAAACGTGCTCGATCACCTCGTCGCGCCGATCCATGCAGAAGTCGACGTCGAAGTCGGGCATGGATACCCGCTCGGGGTTGAGGAAACGTTCGAACAGCAGGTCAAATTCCAGCGGGTCGAGGTCGGTGATCTTGAGGGCGTAGGCCACCAGAGAGCCGGCACCCGAGCCACGGCCCGGGCCAACGGGGATGCCGTTGTCCTTGGACCACTGGATAAACTCCATCACGATGAGGAAGTAACCCGGGAACCCCATCTGGTTGATTACTTTCAGCTCGATATCGAGACGCTCGTCATACTCGGGACGGCGCTCGGCCCGCACCGCCGGATCCGGGAACAGGAACTCGAGACGCTCCTCCAGACCCTCTTTCGATTTGGCCACCAGAAAATCTTCGGTGGTCATGTCGCCGGTCGGGAAGTTGGGCAGGAAATATTCGCCGAGACGCACCGTCACGTTGCAGCGCTTGGCGATCTCCACCGTATTCTCCAGCGCCTCGGGGATGTCGGCAAAGAGCTCGCACATCTCCTCCTGGCTGCGCAGATACTGCTGCGGGCTGTAGCGACGGGGACGGCGCTTGTCCATCAGGGTATAGCCATCGTGGATGGCGACCCGGATCTCGTGGGCGTCAAAATCATCGGCGTTGAGGAACACCACCTCGTTGGTGGCCACTACCGGCAGCGCGAACTCGGTGGCAATGGCCACCGCCATGTGCAGATAGACCTCCTCGTCGGAGCGACCGGTGCGCAGCAGCTCGAGGTAATAGGCATCCGGGAAGTGGGTCTGATAGAAGGCGACACACTGCTCGGTCATCTGGCGGTTGCCCTTGAGCAGGAACTTGCCCACATCCCCCTCGCGCCCGCCAGAGAGGACGATCACCCCCTTGGCGTGTTCGGCAAGCCAGGCCTTGTCGATAACCGGACGCCCCTGCACATGGCCGCGCTGATAACCGCGGGAGATGAGCAGGGTGATGTTCTGGTAGCCCTCGTTGTCCATGGCAAGCAGGGTGAGGCGGAACTGCTCGTCGCCAAGCTCGTCACTCTGCACCCAGAAGTCGGCGCCGACGATGGGTTTGATCCCCTTGCCGTGGGCGGCACCATAGAAGCGCACCAGACCGCACATGTTCATCTGGTCGGTCAGGGCAATCGCCGGCATGTTGTCGGCCGCGGCAGCCCCGACGATGGGATTGATCTTCTGCAGTCCATCCACCATGGAGAAGTCGGTGTGGACTCGCAAATGGATAAAACGGGGGTCAGCCATCGTCATGCCCTCTCATTACGCAAGCAGAACCAGCCAAGGCAGAAATCGTTCAGACAGATCAGCATGGATTATTCGAGCCCCAGTGCGCGGCGCACCGGCTTGAAGCTTTTGCGATACTCCGGCAGCGGGCCGCGCTCAGCCAGAATGGCGAGGTGCTCTGCAGTCGGATAACCCTTGTGGCGGGCAAAGCCGTATTCGGGATGACGGCTGTCCAGCTCGGTCATCTCCGCATCACGGGTCACCTTGGCGAGGATCGAGGCGGCGCTGATGGCGGCCACCAGACTATCACCCTTGACCACGGCGCGCGCCTCCATCGGCAGAGCCGGGCAGCGGTTGCCATCGATAAAGACCAGCTCGGGCGTCACCTTCAGCCCCGCTACGGCGCGCTGCATCGCCAACATGGTGGCATGCAGGATGTTGAGCTCGTCGATCTCCTCCGGGGTGGCACGGCCGATGGCGAAGGCCAGTGCCTTCTCTTTGATCTCGTCAAACAGGGCGAGACGTTTCTTCTCGGAGAGCTTCTTGGAGTCAGCCAGCTCGGCAATCGGATTGGCCGGGTCGAGAATGACCGCGGCGGTGACCACGTCACCCACCAGCGGGCCGCGGCCCACTTCGTCCACACCGGCAACCAGCTTGTCGTCAGGAATATCGATCATCATCTTGTAGCCTTGAATCAAAACAGGCCCCGCAGGGCCTGACGTCGCGTTGGCACAGCCCCTGCGGCCGCCCGGGCACTATTTGCCGAGCAGCTCGGCTACCGCCTCGGCAGCCTGCAGATCGGCGTTGCAGCGAATGAGTTGATGGAGCTCGGTGAAGGTGTTGACCAGCGCACTGTTGTCGTGCTCGAAATACTTGCTCACCTCTTCCACCAGATTCTCCGGGGTGCACTCGTGCTGGATGAGTTCCGGCACCAGCATGCGCCCGGCCAGCAGGTTGGGCAGGGAGACAAATTCAGTCTTCACCAGCCGCTGGGCCAGCCAGTAGCTGAAGGGCTTGAGCTTGTAACCCACCACCATCGGCTTTTTCACCAGCATGGCTTCGAGCGCCGCGGTGCCGGAGGCGAGCATCACCACGTCGGCGGCGATCATCGCCTCGCGCCCCTGCCCTTCCAGCAGCACCATCTCGAGATCCGGTGCCACTTCAGCCTTGATGGCCATGAATTGCTCACGCCGTTTCTGGTTGACCAGCGGCACGATAAAGCCGAGATCCGGATAGCGCACCGTCAGGTGTTTGCACGCTTCGAGAAACAGAGGGGACATAAAGCCCACTTCCGCCGTACGGCTGCCCGGCAGTACCGCCAGCCAGCGGCGGTTGGCATCGATGCCCAGCTTGCGACGCACGGCAGCCTGATCCGGCACCAGCGGAATGTCATCCGCCATGGTGTGGCCGACAAAACGGCAAGGGGCCTCGAAACGGTCGTAGAAAGCTTTCTCGAACGGCAGGAAGGCGAGCACCATGTCGGTGGCGGCCTTGATCTTGTGAATACGGTTCTGACGCCATGCCCACACCGAGGGGCTGACATAGTGAACCGTCTTGATACCGGCGCGGCGCAGTTTAAGCTCCACCCCGATATTGAAATCCGGTGCATCCACGCCGATGAAGATATCGGGCGGATTGGCAATAAAGTGGCGCAGCAGTTCGCGACGAACCTTGAGGATACGCGGCAGACGCCCCAGCACCTCGGTGATCCCCATGACGGAGAGCTCTTCCATCTCGAACAGGGCCTTGACGCCCAGAGCCTGCATGCGCGGCCCGGCGATCCCTTCGAACTGCGCGTCCGGGTAGCGGGCCTGCAGCTCGCGCACCAGGCCGGCAGCCAGAATGTCGCCGGAAACCTCTCCGGCGACGATACCGATACGAACCGGATCAGGCACGGATGATCCCGCGCTCATTGTCTTTGAGGAAGTCCACATAGAGCTGGACGGCCGGTTCGGCTTGCGCCATCTCGATCAACACCGGCAGCACCTCTTCGATGGTCTTGCCAGAGCGGAAGATCTCTTTGTAGGCACGCTTGACGGCGGAGATAGCCTCGGCGCTGAAACCGCGGCGACGCAGGCCTTCGGAGTTGACCCCGAACGGCTTGGCGTAGTTGCCAGCGGCCATCACGTAGGGCGGCACGTCCTTGTTCAGGGCAGCGCAGCCACCGACGAAGGCGTGGGAACCGACACGGCCAAACTGGTGAATGGCAGAGAGACCACCGAAGATCACGAAATCGCCGATCACCACGTGGCCCGCCAGGGTCGCGTTGTTGGCGAAAATGCAGTTGTCACCGATGATGCAGTCGTGGGCAACGTGAACGTTGACCATGAACAGGTTGCCGCTACCGACCTTGGTCAGGCTCTGATCCTGGATGGTGCCGCGGTGCACGGTGCAGTTCTCGCGAAAGACGTTGTTGTCGCCAATCTCGAGGAAAGTGCGCTCGCCGGCGTACTTCTTGTCCTGGCAATCCTCACCGATGGAGGTGTGCTGGAAGATCTTGTTGCCGCAACCAATCTTGGTCGGGCCCTTGATCACCACGTGGGAGCCCACCCAGGTGTTGTCGCCGATTTCTACCTCGGCGCCGATGACAGAAAAGGGGCCGATTTCAACCCCTTTACCGATCACGGCAGACTCATGGACGATAGCAGTATCGTGAATGGTGGCAGTCTGGTCGATCACGTGTGTTAAACCTCGCGTTTGGCGCACATCAGCTCGGCGGTACAGACCACTTCACCGTCGACGGTGGCGACACCGGTGAACTTGGCAATACCGCGACGCTCTTTCAGGAACTCCACGTCGAGCACCAGCTGGTCACCGGGGCCGACCGGACGCTTGAAGCGAGCGTTGTCGATTGAGGCAAAGTAATAGAGTTCATTGGGGGACGGCTTGCCCACCATGGTAAAGGCCAGGATACCGGTGGCCTGCGCCATCGCTTCCAGGATCAGTACGCCCGGGAACACCGGCTTGGCCGGGAAGTGTCCCTGGAAGATCGGCTCGTTGAAGGAGACGTTCTTGATGGCGCGCAGGGTTTTGCGCTCATCGCTGATCTCGTAGTCGTCTACACGATCCACCATCAGAAACGGATAACGGTGGGGCAGCAGATCCATGATTTCCTGGATGCCCAGGCTCTTTTTTTCAGTAGTCAAAACAGTACCCTATACCAATCGTGATTATTCTTGATCCAGCTTCTTCTCAAGCTTGCTTAACCGCTTGTGCATCTCTTCGATACGCATCACCCGGGCGGCGGTCTTGCGCCACTCTTTATTGGTTTGCAGAGGGATGCCGGAAGAGTAGACACCGGGCTCGGTAATGGGTCGCATCACCATGGCCATACCGGTAACGGTGGCCTGGTCGCAGATCTCCATATGCCCGTTAAAGACGGAAGCGCCGCCAATGATACAGTATTTGCCGACCTTGAGACTACCTGCCATCACGGTGGAGCCCGCCACGGCGGTGCCGTAGCCGATCTCGACGTTGTGAGCGATCTGGCACTGATTGTCGATGATGACGTTGTCAGCGATGCGGGTATCTTCCAGCGCACCGCGGTCGATGGTGGTGCAGGCACCGATCTCGACCCGGTTGCCAATGGTCACGCCGCCGAGCTGGGGGATCTTGATCCACTCGCCACGTTCGTTGGCATAACCGAAACCATCGGCACCGATCACTGTACCGGATTGAACCAGACAGTCGGTACCCATGGTCACATTGTGATAGAGGGTGACGTTGGCCCACAGCCGGGAGCGAGCTCCCAGCCGGGTATTCTTGCCAACGAAACAACCCGGGCCAATGCGGACATCGTCACCCAGCACGACGCCGGATTCGATCACTGCATTGGCACCGATGGCCACTCTCTCGCCCAGCTGGACGTCGGCCGCGATGACGGCACTCGGATGGATATCCATGGCCGGCTGCGGGGTGGTGTCCAGCAGTTGGGCTACGCGGGCAAAACCCACGTAGGGATCCTTGAGCACCAGCGCATTGGTGGGACAGAAAGGGAGATCCGCCTCTGTGATGAGCACGGCAGTCGCCTTGCTCTGCTCCAGATAAGAGCGGTACTTCTTGTTGGACAGGAAGGTAATCTCACCCTCCCCGGCCTTTTCCAGTGTCGCTACCTTGCGGATTTCCAGGGTTCCGTCGCCATGGACCTGGGCTCCCAGTTGCTGGGCCAGCTGTGCGAGAGTAAATGCCATCAATTAGTTGCTCTTGCTTACCTGAGAAATAACCTGGCCGGAGATGTCCAGCTTGCTGGCGGCATACGGGGCGGCATTGCGCTCCAGCACCAGATCGTAACCATTGCTCTTGGCGATGGAGTCGATGGCAGCTTGTACCTTGGTCAGGATCTTGTTGCGCTCTTCAGACTGACGACGGCCATTGTCCTGCTCGAATGCCTGGCGCTTCTGGTTGAACTCCATCTGCAGCTTGGCCAGCTTCTCCTGGCTCTGCTTCTTCTGCTCGGCGCTCATGAAGGCTTCATCCTTGCGGAACTTCTCGACCAGCTTCTGGCCTTCCTGTTCCAGCTTCTGCAGCTCGCGCATGCGCGGCTCGAATTCGCCTTTCAGCTTGGCGGCAACGGCTTCACGCTGGGGCAGCTTTTGGAAAACTTCGCCCATGTCGACCACGGCAATCTTGGTCTCAGCGAAGGCAGAACCCATGCCGGCAGCCATCAGTGCAAAGCTCAAACCAGCTACTTTCAACGCTTTATTCACACTTACTCCTTGTTCCCTCATGGCGAGGGCTACCTGATTTACCCGATTATGCAAGCGGCATTGACACCGTCTTGTTACCTGGTGAGGCACGCAAGCTGCGCGTCCCATCATTGAATACCCCCACCGCATGGGTGGGGGTGAAACACTCATCAGAAGGTACGGCCGATGTTGAACGAGAAGAACTCGGTACGGTCACCCTCATATTTCTTGATCGGCTTGGCCAGTGCGAATACCAGCGGGCCCATCGGTGAGAGCCACTGCAGGGAGACACCGGCAGAGACCCGGATGTTACCCGGGCTGGAGTAGTCCTGGCTCAAGTAGTTGCAATCCGCCCCGGAAGCACAGGGGTAGGCACCATTGGCAAAATCGGTGCTCCAGACAGTACCGGCATCAATAAAGGCGGTAGAGCGGATCTGCGGACGATAGGTCTCGGAGACGAACGGAGTCGGGAAGACCAGTTCGAACGAGGCCACTGCCAGAGCGTTGCCACCGACCGAGGTATCGGAACCTTCGTACAAGCAAGAACCGTCAGCATTTGTCTGACAAGTCGGACTTTGTCCAGCAACAGTTGGCTTGTTATAGACCTTGTAGATCGCCTTGGGACCGATGGTATTGCTCTTGAAGCCACGCACCGTATCGAAACCACCGGCATAGTAGTTCTCGAAGAAGGGGAGCATAGAGTCATTGCCATAGCCATTGCCGTAGGAGACGCGCCCCTTGCCGATCATTACCCAGTTGTGATCCGCATCGAGCGGGAAGTAGTGGGCATCTTCGGCGGAGAGCTTGTAGTACTGCAGCTCCATGCCCGGCACGGTCACCTTGGCGTTGACCCGCTGGCGATCACCAGCAGTCGGGAACATTCCCTTGTTCAGGGTGGAGCGTGTCCAGCCTGCGGTCAGGTCGACGGTCACGAAGTCGAGGTTGGAGCCATCCTGCGAGTAGAGGTTCCAGAACTGATCCATCTGCACCGACTGGCGGTTGTCGTTCCACTGATCCCAGCAGTAGGTGTTGCCGTCGGTATCCGGGTTGTCTTTCAGACACTCCTGATAGTTCTGGGCATTGAATGACGGACGGCTCAGTTTGGTGCTCTCGACACCGGTACTGAAGTCGAGACGGTTGAACTCGTTGACCGGGAAACCGCTGGAGAGACGGAAACCGATGGTTTCGTTTTCGTAATCAACGATATCAGCATCATCGGCGCGGAACTGGTTGTAGTAGACCCGGCCACCCAGGCTGACGCCATCGACGGTGAAGTAGGGGTCGTTGTAACTCAGATCGACGTTCTTGGAGTAGTCGTTGGTGCTGGCGTTGATGGCAACCCGCTTGCCGGTTCCCATGAAGTTGTCCTGGGAGATCCCCGCCTGCAGGCTCAGGCCCGATTCGGTACCGTAACCCACACCCGCGTTGATGGAGCCGGCCGGCTGCTCCTTGACCTTGAAGTCGAGATCGACCAGATCCTCGTTGCCCGGCACCCGCTTGGTGTCCACTTCCACGCTCTCGAAGTAGCCGAGGCGGTTGAGGCGGCTCTTGGACTGCTCGATGTTGTCGGAAGAGAGCCAGGTGCCCTCCATCTGACGCATCTCGCGGCGCAGCACCTGATCTTCGGTGGTGGCGTTGCCGGTGAAGTTGATGTTGCGCACATAGACGCGCGGCCCCGGCTCAACGTTGACGATGAGCTCGACTTCCTTGGTCTTGTCGTTGATTTGCGGGAACGTGACCACTTTCGGGTAGGCGTAGCCATAACGACCGAGGAACTTGGAAAGCACCTCTTCGGTGTGGGTGACCTGGCTCGCGGAGTAGGTGCTGCCCGCTTCGATGGGGATCAGCCCCTTCATCTCGCCGCCGCGGTCGATCAGGTCGCCCTTGAGCTGGACGCCGGAGACCTTGTACTGATCCCCTTCCTTGATGTTGAGGGTGACGTAAACGCCCTTCTTGTCCGGGGTCATGGAGACCTGGGTGGACTCCTGCTGGAAGCGGATATAACCGCGATCCATGTAGTAGGAGCGCAGGGTTTCGATATCACCGGCCAGCTTCTGCTTCTGATAGCGCTGATCCGCGGTGAAGTTCCACCAGGGCACCTCGTCACGCAGGGAGAGCTGGGCAATCAGCTTGTCTTCCGGGAAGACGCTGTTGCCGACGATGTTGATCTGCTGGATCTTGGCGGCCTGACCTTCGACGAAGGTGAACTTCAGGTCAACCCGGTTGCGCGGCAGCGGGGTGACGATAGCCTTGACCTTGGCGGAGTACTTGCCCACGCCATAGTAGAAATCTTCCAGCCCTTTTTCGAGGGAGGTAAGCACGGTGCGATCCAGCGGGTCGCCGACACGGATGCCGGAGGACTCCAGACTCTGGGTCAGCTGCTCCTCTTTGATATCCTTGTTGCCGGAGAACTCGATGCTGGAGATGGTCGGCCGCTCCTTGACCATGACCTGCAGCACCTGACCATCACGGTAGACCTTCACATCCTCGAAGTTGCCCGAGGAGTAGAGCTTCTTGATGGCATTCGCCAATGCGACGGAGTCGACAGAGTCGCCAACCCGGATCGGCAGGTTCAACAGTGCCGCACCCAGGGTCACCCGTTGCAAACCTTCGACCTGGATATCTTGCACCACAAAAGAGGCAGGGGCCGCCTGGGCCAGGAAACTGGCGCCCAGCAGGCAACTCAACACCAATGCTTTTTTAACAGCCATTTTGTTCTTATGTGTCCTTGTTGATGCTCTGGCCTCAGAGGCGAGCGAAATCGTTAAACAGCGCAATGCCCATCAATAACATCAGAATGGCGGCACCGATCCTGAAACCCACTTCCTGAATTCTCTCCGACACAGGTTTGCCAGTGACCGCTTCGATAAGGAAATAGACCAGATGGCCACCATCGAGCACCGGCAGGGGGAACAGGTTGATGATCCCCAAGTTGACGCTGATCAGCGCCAGAAAACTCAAGAAATAGACCAGACCATAGTCCGCACTGCTGCCCGCCCCCTTGGCAATGGAGATGGGGCCGCTCAGGTTATCCAGCGACACTATGCCAGCAACCAGCTTGCCGATCATGTCAAAGGTGAGCGTGATCAGGCTCCAGGTCTTCTGGGCTCCCTGCCACAGGGCCTGCAAAGGGCCATACTGTAACAGAATTCGGTATTCATCCGGTAATGGAACCAGTTGCGGCGAGAGACCGACAAAACCAACCAGTTTGCCCTGCACCTTTCTGGTATCCGGGGTCAGGGTCACATCAAGGTCGCTGTTGTTGCGCTCGACCACCACCTGCAACGGTGCGCCCGGTGCGTGCTGCACCAGCTCGACGAACTGGGCCCACTCGGTGATCTCCTGCTCGCCGACCCGCTTGATGCGATCGCCAACCTGCAAACCCGCCTTTTCACTGGCACTCTTGGCTACCACGGCCGACACCACTGGCAATACCTTGCCACCAAGGGGGACAATCCCCAAGCTGCCGATCGGGGATTCCCGGTCCGGATCAAACTTCCAGTTGTCCAGCGACAGATTCTTGTCGGTGGCATAGCTGGTCTGGGGGGCTTTCACCTTGAGGGTGACCGACTGATCGCCCAGATGGCTCAGCAGGGCGTAAGTGACGCTCTCCCAGTCGCCGGTCTGCTCATCACCGACCCCGACAATCTCCATGCCCGGCTGGATACCCGCCTCGGCCACGATGGACGCAGGGCGCACCTCGCCAATCACCGGTTTTACCGCCGGCACACCGATCATGAACATCAGCCAGAGGGCAAACAGGGCAAAGACGAAGTTGGCCATGGGGCCAGCCGCAACGATGGCCATCCGGGCCCATACCGATTTGTGGTTGAAGGCGTACTGCTCGTCGCCGGGTTTGAGCTCATCCACCCGGCCATCCAGCATCTTGACGTAACCACCCAGCGGGATCAGGGCCAGCACGTATTCGGTGCCGTCCTTGCCAAGACGACGCCAGATCGCCTTGCCAAAACCGATGGAGAAACGCTCAACCTTTACCCCGCAACGGCGGGCAACCCAGAAGTGACCAAACTCGTGCACTGCGACCAGCAGGCCAAGGGCAACGACAAAGGCCCCGATATTCCACAACACACTGCCCATCAGCCAAGCTCCTCAATCAGGTGGCGGGCACGGGCACGCGCGACGCCATCCAGGGCAAACAGATCCTCGAGGGAGCTCACGGCACTGCTCTCCAGCGCCAGCATCACCGCCTCGTTGATCCGGGCAATATCCATAAAGCCAATCCGCTCGGCCAGGAAGGCGGCAACCGCCTCTTCATTGGCCGCATTGAGCGCAGTGGTTGCTGCCTGCCCCTTGTGGCAGGCATTGATGGCCAGCGCCAGGCAGGGATAGCGTTCGTAATCAGGCCGGATAAAGCTGAACTCTCCGACACTGAAGAAATCCAAAGGTTCCACGCTGGAAGGGATGCGATTGGGATAGGCCAGCGAGTGGGCGATAGGAGTGCACATATCGGGATTGCCGAGCTGGGCCAGCACGGAGCCATCCTTGTACTGCACCATGGAGTGGATCACCGACTGCGGATGGATCACCACCTGGATCTGCTCCGGCGCCGCGTTGAACAACCAGCGCGCCTCGATATACTCCAGCCCCTTGTTCATCATGGTGGCGGAGTCGACCGAAATCTTGGCCCCCATCGACCAGTTGGGGTGAGCGATGGCTTGTGCCGGCGTGACATGGGCCAGCTCGCCAACCTCGGTATAACGGAACGGGCCACCGGAACCGGTCAGCAGGATCTTGCTGATCCCCGCCGCCGCCAGATCGCAGAAACCGGGTTGGCGCTGCACCTCGGTCGGCAGGCACTGGAAGATGGCGTTATGTTCGCTGTCGATGGGCAGCAGCTCGGCACCATGCTCACGCACGGCCTCCATGAAGAAGGCACCGGACATCACCAGCGCCTCCTTGTTGGCCAGCAGAATGCGCTTGCCGGCACGTACCGCAGCCATGGTGGGGGCGAGTCCGGCCGCCCCGACGATGGCCGCCATTACGCTGTGGGCATCGGGGTGAGCGGCTACGTCGCACAGGGCGGCGGCACCAGACATGACCCGAGTCGCACTGCCGTGCGCTTGCAGACGAGCAGCCAGCTCACGGGCGGCCTCCTCATCGACCATCACGGCAAAACGGGGGGAGAATTCGAGACAATCCCGCAACATGGCATCCACGTTGCGGGCGGCGGTCAACGCCAATACTTGCCAACTGCCCGGATTGTGGCGCAGCACCTTCAGGGTACTCTGACCAATGGAGCCGGACGCTCCCAGAATAACCAGAGACTTGTGCATCAGAACTCCTGGCTGAGTAGCAGATAACTGAGCAGGAACACCGGCAGGGCGGCCGTCAGGCTATCGATCCGGTCGAGAATGCCGCCATGGCCCGGCAGCAGGGAGCCGGAATCCTTGATACCGGCTTCACGCTTGAACATGCTCTCGGTCAGATCGCCGAGCACCGAGGCGAGCACCGCCAGCAGCGAGCAGAACAGCACGATCCCCATCTTGGCGGGCACGAAGCCCATGAACCAGGTCACCCCCACCGCCAGCAGGCTGGCAGTAAAGAGGCCGCCACACATCCCTTCGATGGTTTTACCCGGACTGACGGCGGGTGCCAGCTTGTGTTTGCCGAACGCCTTGCCGAAAAAATACGCGCCAGAATCTGCCGCCCAGACCAGACCCATCACGAACAGCAGGATCCAGGCCCCCATCATGGGGTCGTGATAGAAGTTGTAACCACGGATGGCCACCAGTGACCAGAAGAAGGGAACCAGAGTCACCAGACCAAACAGGGACTTAAGCCAGACCGACTCTTTCCACAGCTTGGCACTTTGGGGATAGCGCAGCACCAGCAGCAAGCCGAGCAGCCACCAACTGACAGCGGTCCAGAGCACGCCCATCACCAGCGGGTGCAGATGGGGAGTCCAGAGCTGCTCCACCGGCAACCAGAACAGGCTGGCCCCGAGCAGCAGACAGAATACGATGGGTAACCATTGTTGCGGAGCGGCAGAGACAAAGCCGCTCCATTCACGGCTGGCCAGCAAAAAGACCAGCGCAGCCAACAGGGCAAAAAACTTCAATGGCAGAAAGAAAAGCGCCCCCAACACCAGGGGGATCAACATCAAAGCAGTAATAATTCGTTGTTTTAGCAAAAGAAACCTCTCTCTTGGGAGCGGGGTTTAGCCGGTCTGCTGCTCGGCGATCAATTCCCGGATCTGTTCACCCGTGCAGCCGAAGCGGCGTTCGCGGGCAACAAAGGAGGCAACGGCCTCACTGAACTCGGCCTCGTTGAAATCGGGCCACAATACCGGGGTAAAGTAGAGCTCGGCATAGGCGAGCTGCCATAAAACAAAATTGCTGATGCGATGGTCACCACCGGTACGGATCAGAAGATCCACCGGGGGCAGATCGGCCATGCATACCTCGCGGCCAAGCATGGACTCATCAATCTGGTCGGCCGACAATTCACCGGCCGCCACGGCAGTGGCCAGCTTGCGGGCCGCCTGGGCGATATCCCACTGCCCGCCATAGTTAGCCGCAATGTTCAGGGTCAAACCCTTGTTGTTGGCGGTCAGCGCTTCCGCCTTGGCGATCTTGGCCTGCAGCCGTTCGCTGAAGCGGGCGGTATCGCCGATCACCTTGAGCCGGATGCCGTTGCTGTGAAGCTTGCTCACCTCACGGCCCAGCACGGTAATGAAGAGCTCCATCAAGGCACTGACCTCCCCTTCCGGGCGACGCCAGTTCTCGCTGGAGAAGGCGAACAGGGTCAATGCTTCGATCTTGGCCCGGGCGGCAAAGGTCACCGCCTCACGCACCGACTTGACGCCAGCCTTGTGCCCATAGACCCGCATCTTGCCACGGTTCTGGGCCCAGCGGCCGTTGCCATCCATGATGATGGCGACGTGACGGGGCAAAGAGGTGTTGGCGCAATCACCCAACGCAGCCAAAAGCGACATGGTTTTCTCCCACAAAGACAAAAGCGCCGTGCAGGGGCACTACACGGCGCTCGTAATATACCTTTCAGGCGCTTAGATTTCCATTAGCTCCTTCTCCTTTGCAGCAAGGGCCTCATCGACCAGCTTGATGTAGGAGTCGGTCAGTTTCTGGATCTCTTCCTGGGCGCGACGGTCGTCGTCTTCGGAGATCTCTTTGTCCTTCAGCAGCGCTTTCAGATCGGCGTTGGCATCGCGACGGATGTTGCGCACGGCAACACGGGCGTTTTCCGCTTCACCACGAACAACCTTGGTCAGGTCGCGGCGACGCTCTTCGGTCAGCGGCGGCAGCGGCACACGCAGGCTCTGGCCGTTGCTGGAGGGGTTCAGGCCCAGATCGGAAGTCAGGATCGCTTTCTCTACCGCCTGGATCATGGAGCGGTCAAATACGGAGATGGAGAGGGTGCGAGAGTCTTCGGCTACCACGTTGGCCAGCTGCTTCAGCGGAGTGGCCGCACCGTAGTACTCAACCTGGATACCGTCGAGCAGGCTCGGGTGAGCACGGCCGGTACGGATCTTGGACATCTGGGTCTTGAGTGACTCGACACTCTTGCCCATGCGCTCCTTGGCGTCGTTTTTAATCTCGTTGATCACAGCGGTTTTCCTTTTGGCGAACGAGCCGCCTCGCGGCTCGCATCTATCTTATTTGCTGACGTGATGGATCAGGGTACCTTCCGGCTCACCCATGATAACCCGGCGCAGGGCACCCGGTTTGTTCATGTTGAACACGCGGATCGGCAGATCATGGTCACGTGCCAGAGTAAAGGCAGCAAGATCCATCACCTTGAGCTCTTTTTCAAGAACTTCATCATAACTCAATTCATGGTACAGCACGGCATCCGGATTCTTGACCGGATCTTCGTTGTATACACCATCGACCTTGGTGGCTTTCAGCACCACGTCGGCTTCGATTTCGATCCCGCGCAGACAGGCCGCAGAATCGGTAGTAAAGAAGGGGTTGCCAGTACCGGCAGAGAAGATCACCACTTTGCCTGCACGCAGCTGGCTGATGGCTTCGGCCCAGACGTAGGAGTCACAGATCCCCTGCAGGGAGATGGCAGACATCAGACGGGCATTCACATAAGCACGATGCAGGGCATCACGCATGGCCAGACCGTTCATCACGGTTGCCAGCATACCCATGTGGTCGCCCACCACGCGGTTCATACCCGCTTTGGCAAGACCGGCACCACGGAACAGGTTGCCGCCACCGATGACCAGACCGACCTGAACACCCAACTCAACCAGCTCCTTGATCTCTTGGGCCATCCGATCCAGCACCGCCGGATCAATGCCGAAACCCTCGGCGCCTTGCAGGGCTTCACCACTCAACTTCAGAAGAACACGTCTGTATGCAGGTTTGGGATTGGTACTCATGTCACTGATTCCTGGTCATATAAAGACCGCGACATAAGTCGCGGTCTGGGGAAACGGAAAAACCGGTTCGATTAAGCCTTCTGAGCGGCCGCGATTTGAGCTGCAACTTCAGCAGCGAAATCGGTCTCTTGCTTCTCGATGCCTTCGCCCACTTCGAAACGGGTGAAGGAGACAACGTCAGCACCTTCTTTCTTCAGCAGCTCGGCAACGGTCATGGAAGGATCTTTCACGAACGGCTGACCAGTCAGGGAAACCTCACCGGTGAACTTCTTCATGCGGCCTTCAACCATCTTTTCGGCGATCTCTTTCGGCTTGCCGGAGTTGATGGCGATGTCGATCTGGATTTCGCGCTCTTTGGCAACGACGTCAGCGGAAACATCTTCCGGCTTGACGAACTGCGGGCTGTTGGCAGCTACGTGCATAGCCAGATCTTTGGCCAGCTCGTCGGTACCGCCAGTCAGCTTGGTGATAACACCAATGCGGGAACCGTGAACGTAGGTACCCAGGTTGTCACCTTCAACCAGCATCACGCGACGCAGGTTCATGTTCTCACCGATCTTGGCGATCAGGTTGGTGATGGTCAGCTCTACGGACTCACCGTTGCCGAAGTCAGCGGCTTTCAGCGCGTCAACGTCAGCAATCTTCTGGGTAGCAGCGATCTCGACGATCTTCTGACCCATGGCCAGGAAGCCGGCATCCTTGGAAACGAAGTCAGTCTCGCAGTTCAGCTCGATCATGACGGCAACGTTGCCTTCGGTACGGGCGAAGATCACACCTTCAGCGGCGATACGGCCAGCTTTCTTGGCGGCTTTGGCCTGACCGGATTTGCGCATGTTCTCAATTGCCAGCTCGATATCACCAGCAGCTTCTTCCAGTGCTTTTTTGCAATCCATCATGCCAGCGGCGGTGCGCTCGCGCAGTTCTTTTACCAGGGCGGCAGAAATGTTTGCCATGTCCAGTATCCTCGGTCTTGAATTGACAAGAAACAGGGGCCACAAGGGCCCCTGCTAACCAATTACATCAGCTTGGTTAATAAGGGCTTTGCAGTCCTTATCAATTACTCAGCTTCAACGAAGCCATCTTGTTCAGCTTGAACAACGATGTCCTGAGCGCGAGCTTCCAGTACGGTGTCAGCAGCAGCATTCAGGTACAGCTGAACAGCACGGATAGCGTCGTCGTTACCCGGGATAACGTAATCAACGCCGTCCGGGTTGGAGTTGGTATCAACGATGGAAACTACCGGGATACCCAGGTTGTTGGCTTCTTTGATAGCGATGTGCTCGTGGTCGGCATCGACAACGAACAGAACGTCAGGCAGGCCGCCCATGTTCTTGATACCACCCAGGCTCTTCTCCAGCTTTTCCATTTCGCGAGTACGCATCAGCGCCTCTTTCTTGGTCAGCTTGTCGAAGGTACCGTCCTGGCTCTGGGTTTCCAGATCTTTCAGGCGCTTGATGGACTGACGAACGGTTTTCCAGTTGGTCAGCATGCCGCCCAGCCAGCGGTGGTTAACATAGAACTGGTCGCAACGCTCAGCGGCTTCTTTTACGGCTTCAGACGCGGCACGCTTGGTACCTACGAACAGTACCTTGCCTTTCTTGGCAGCTACGGAGCTGATGAAGTTCATGGCATCGTCAAACATCGGAACGGTTTTTTCCAGGTTGATGATGTGAACTTTGCTGCGGGCACCGAAGATGTAGGATTTCATTTTCGGGTTCCAGTAACGAGTCTGGTGACCGAAGTGAACGCCGGCTTGCAGCATGTCGCGCATAGAAACTTTAGCCATTTTATACCTCTGTATTGGGGTTAGGCCTCCACACATCCCATATAACCGACCCGTTAAGGCACCCCGGCATATGTGTCGATGTGTGTGTGTTGTTTAAGTAAGGGTGATGAAATCGGGACGCAAGTTCCCCATTCCGGCGCGCTTTATATCATAACTTTGGCCACGACACCACCGGAGCGAGGCTAAACGAGCGCTAAATATGGATCCCGTCAACGGAGGTTGCGACTGCCATTTGACGTTGTGATGACAATCACACTGGAAGTACGAAGGGGTTGCGGATAAAATTTTGGCCTGATTGCAAACGCATCTATTTTTCATTACCTGTCCAGCCTGCCCTCGCAGGCCCGGTGGCAGGCCGCAAGAGAGATCCCATGTCCATTAAAATCAAGACACCGGAAGAGATTGAAAAGATGCGCGTTGCCGGCCAATTGGCCGCCGATGTGCTGGTCATGATTGCGCCCCATGTCAAAGCAGGCGTCACCACTGACGAACTGAACACCCTTTGCCACAACTACATCGTTGACGTGCAGCAGGCTATCCCGGCTCCGCTCAACTACCACGGCTTCCCCAAATCCATCTGCACCTCGGTGAACGATGTGATCTGCCATGGCATCCCGAACCACAAGAAGCTGCGTGATGGCGACATCATCAACCTCGACATCACCGTCATCAAGGATGGCTACCACGGCGACACCTCCGCCATGTTCATCGTGGGCGAGACCACCCCGCTTCGTCGTCAGCTCTGCAAGATTGCGCAAGAGAGCCTCTACGCCGCCATCAAGAAGGTACGCCCGGGTGCCTGCATCACCGAGATCGGCGCCGTGATCCAGCCCATCGTCGAGAAGGCCGGTTTCTCCGTGGTGCGTGACTACTGTGGCCACGGCATTGGTGCCGAGTTCCACGAAGAGCCGCAGATCCTCCACTACCGCAACGGCGGCAAGCTGGAGCTGAAAGCGGGCATGTGTTTCACCATCGAGCCGATGGTCAACAGCAAGAAGTACCACTGCAAGGTCAATCCGAAGGATGGCTGGACCGTCACCACCAAGGATGGCGGCGACTCCGCCCAGTGGGAACACACCCTGCTGGTGACCGAGGATGGCTGCGAAGTGCTGACCCTGCGCCCCGACGACACTATCGACCGCTTCATCAAACACAGCTAACATCGAACCCCGGCCCTTAGCGAAAAGCGCCGGGGTTTTTACTGCCCGTTTCAGCCATATGCCTGCCACTTGTGTGTGAGATGCCATGGACGCCAGCCTGCTTTCCCCCCATCTGTTACCCGACGACCAGCTCACCCGCGACAACTGCAAAGAGTACCTGAGCCGCTTTCTCGGCTGGCTGCACGCCCGCTTCGATGCCGGTGACAACATCATCGAGCTGGTTGCCACCCGCTCCGAATATATGGATCAACTGCTCTGCCGCCTCTGGCAGAAGTTTGGTTTCGACAAGAGCGACCTCACCCTCATCGCGGTGGGTGGTTATGGCCGAGGCGAGCTGCACCCCCACTCCGACATCGACCTGCTGATCCTGTATGACGGCGACGAGCTGGACGAGGTACTGGGGCTGCGCATCGGTGAGTTCATCACTCTGTTGTGGGATCTCAAGCTGGAGGTGGGTCAGGCGGTACGCAACGTGGCGGAGTGCATCGAGCAGGGCAAGGCCGACATCACGGTCGCCACCAACCTCATTGAGGCGCGCTACATCACCGGTCGCAAGGAGGGTTTCCGGCAACTCAAGGAGGCGACCGGCCCCCAGCACTTCTGGCCGAGCGAAGCCTTCTTTCGCGCCAAGCGCCAGGAGCAGGCCGAGCGGCACCAGCAGTTTCTCGGTACCGCCTACAAGCTGGAGCCGGACCTCAAGTGCAATCCGGGCGGTCTGCGCGACATCCAGACCCTCGCCTGGGTCGCCCGTCGCCACTTCGGTGCCACCACCCTGTTCGAGATGACCAGTCACGGCTTCCTCAACCGCGCCGAGTATCGCGAGCTGCTCGACTGCCAGAATTTCCTCTGGAAAGTACGCTTTGCCTTGCACATGGCCATCAACAAAGGCGACAACCGCCTGCTGTTCGACCGCCAGCGCACCGTGGCCCAGATGCTGGGCTTCGAGGGGGAAGGCAACGCGCCGATCGAGCAGATGATGAAGCGTTTCTACCAGACGGTGCGGCGGGTCGCCGAGCTCAACGAGATGCTGCTGCAACTGTTTGACGAGGCGATTCTTGGCAACAGCGCCATGGATGTGCGCCGCCTCTCCGACGAGTTCCAGCTCCGTGGTCGCCTCATCGATGCCGTAGATGCCGAGCTGTTCGCCCGCGAGCCTGCCGCTATCCTGCGCCTCTTCTACCAGATGGCCCAGCATCCCGAGATTGCCGGTATCCACTCCGCCACCCTGCGCCAGCTGCGCGAAGCGCGGCGAAAGCTCAACTGCTGGCTGCAGGATCTGCCGGAGTGCCGTCGCCTGTTCATGGCGCTGCTGCGCCACCCCAACGGCATCGGCCTGCCGATGAGCCTGATGCACAAGTACGGCATTCTAGCGGCCTACTTGCCGCAGTGGAACCTCATCGTCGGCCAGATGCAGTTCGACATGTTCCACGCCTACACGGTCGATGAGCACACCCATCGCCTGCTCAAGAACATTCACGGCTTTCCCAACCCGGCCAACCGCCAGAGTCACCCGCTCTGCCACGAGGTGTTCACCCGGCTGCGCAAACCGGAGCTGCTCAGCATCGCTGCCCTGTTTCACGATATAGCCAAGGGGCGGCGTGGCGATCACTCCGAACTTGGCGCCGTCGATGCGCTGGAGTTCTGCCAGCTGCACGGCCTCGATCGCTACGAGAGCCGGCTGGTCGCCTGGCTGGTGCGCCACCATCTGCTGATGTCGGTCACCGCCCAGCGCCGCGACATCTACGACCCTGACGTAGTCACCGACTTTGCCCAGAAGGTGCGCGACGAGCAGCATCTCGACCTGCTTTACTGCCTCACCGTGGCCGATATCTGCGCCACCAACGACACCCTGTGGAACGACTGGAAGGGCACCCTGCTGCGCGAGCTCTACTTCGCGACCCAGAAGGCGCTGCGCCAGGGGCTGGAGAACCCGCCCGACATGCGGCTGCGCATTCGCGAAAACCAGCGTCAGGCCAAGCAACTGCTGGCACAGCGCGACGTGCCGGAAGAGGCGATCAACCAGCTCTGGGGCGACTTCAAGGCTGATTACTTCCTGCGTCACAGCCCGGAACAGATCGCCTGGCACTGCCGCCACATCATCGAGCATGGCGACAACCCGGCACCGCTGGTGCTGATCGGCAAACACCCGACCCGCGGTGGCAGCGAGGTGTTCATCTACTGCCGCGACACGCCGAACCTGTTTGCGACCGTCGCCTCGGCACTGGATCAGAAGAACCTCAACATTCACGATGCCCAGATCATGAACTCGCGCAGTAACTTCGTGCTCGATACCTTTGTGGTGCTGGAACCCAACGGCGAACCCATCAGTCCGAACCGCACCGCCACCATCAAGAAGGCGCTGGAGAAGGCGCTGCAGGAGCCGGGCAAACTGGTGCTGCGCAACAAGCCACTGTCACGGCGCCACCGCCAGTTCAGCGTACCGACCCGGGTCGTTTTTCTACCGCACAAGGGGGAGAGCCGCCACACCCTGATGGAGCTGACCGCCCTCGATACTCCCGGCCTGCTGGCGCGGATCGGCGCAGTGTTCCAGCAGTGCGGCCTGTCGCTGCACGCCGCCAAGATCGCCACCTTTGGCGAACGGGTCGAGGACTTTTTCAGTCTGACCAGCCTCGATGGCGAGCCATTGACACCGGAGCAGCAACTGCTGCTGGAAGAGCGACTGGTACATCAGCTCAATCCGCAGCAATTTGCTATGGAATGAGTGCAATCTGATTCGAAAGAGGCTGTTTTCACCTCCATTTTCCCATACCAAACAAATGGTTGGCTGGGAAATATGAAAGAAATGGTCGCTGGCCGGAAGAATTCCGGTCAGCCACTTAAAAACAGTCGGAAAAGTGTGATACAACAAACAGAATTTTTTAAAGGAAACCTGTCATGACCGAGTTGCAACAGATCATTGAAGCGGCCTTCGAGCGCCGCGACACCATTACCCCGAGCACTGTGGACAGCGCTACCAAATCCGCCATCCTGCAAGTCATCGAACTGCTGGACTCCGGCAAGGCCCGGGTTGCCGAGAAGATCGCCGGTGAGTGGGTTGTTCATCAGTGGCTGAAGAAGGCGGTACTGCTCTCGTTCCGTATCAACGACAACGGCATCATCAAGGGCGACGACGCCCAGTACTACGACAAGGTTCCCCTCAAGTTCTCCAACTACACCGAAGAGCAGTTCAAGGCTGCCGGTGTACGCGTGGTGCCGCCGGCGACCGCCCGCAAAGGCTCCTTTATCGCCCCCAACACTGTGCTGATGCCCTCCTACGTCAACATCGGCGCCTACGTTGACGAAGGCACCATGGTCGACACCTGGGCCACCGTCGGTTCCTGCGCCCAGATCGGCAAAAACGTGCACCTTTCCGGCGGCGTCGGCATCGGCGGCGTACTGGAGCCGCTGCAGGCCAACCCGACCATCATCGAAGACAACTGCTTTATCGGTGCCCGCTCCGAAGTGGTTGAAGGGGTGATCGTCGAGGAAGGTTCCGTTATCTCCATGGGCGTCTTCATCGGCCAATCCACCCGCATCTATGACCGCGAAACCGGCGAAATCCACTACGGCCGCGTACCGGCTGGCTCCGTAGTCGTCTCCGGCTCCCTGCCCTCCAAATGCGGCAAGTACAGCCTCTACGCTGCCGTGATCGTCAAGAAGGTGGATGCCAAGACCCGCGCCAAGGTCGGCATCAACGCCCTGCTGCGCTCCATCGACGAGTAAGCCGTTTTACCGTGATTTAAAGGGCGCCTGATGGCGCCCTTTTGATTTTGGCGCCGCTGTCACAGGCAAGCAGCACAAGCTCGGTTAAGATAGATGGGACAGGATCGTTTCAAACCGAGGAAGCCTGATGTACGAGAATCTCAAGAGCCTGGGGATCCAGGATCCCGCCTCCGTCGACAGCTACACCCTGCGCCAGGAGGCCAACCACGACATCCTCAAGATCTACTTCAAGAAGCAGAAAGGCGAGTTCTTCGCCAAGAGTGTCAAATTCAAATACCCGCGCCAGCGCAAAACCATGCTGGTTGACTCGGGCACCCACGAGTACAAGGATGTCACCGAGATCAACGCCAACCTGAAATACGTGGTGGACGAGCTCGACAGCCTGACCCAGGGTGTGCATGTTCATGCCGACCCGGACATCAAGCAGAAGATCCTGCGCGATCTGCGTCATCTGGAGAAGGTGGTACAGAACAAGATCAGCGAGATTGAGCGGGATCTGGAGAAACTCTAACCCTCCCCCTCTTGCTTAAAGAGCGCCCGATGTGGCGCTCTTTTTATTGCCGCGTACCAGCAATACCGGTCAAGTGTTTCATGGCAGACTCAGTTCCCAGTCACCAAACTGTACAAAAAGAAGAGGGAGGCTTGCGCCTCCCTCTTCCGGAACCTGATGTCAGGCAACTGAATTAGTTGCTCTTCATCCAGATGTCCATGTCGGTTTTCAGGTTGTCGGACTTGGTACCGAAGATGGCTTGTACGCCGGAACCAGCCACTACCACACCGGCAGCACCCAGTTTCTTCAGACCAGCCTGGTCAACCTTGGCTACATCTTTCACGCCAACACGCAGACGGGTGATGCAGGCATCCAGAGAAGCGATGTTCTCTTTGCCACCGAAGGCAGCAACCAGAGCGGCGGACATTTCGTCTTTACCTTGGCCAACAGTGGACTCGGTGCTCTCGTCTTCACGACCCGGAGTTTTCAGGTTCATGGCACGGATAACGAAGCTGAATACCACGTAGTAGATGGCAGCGTATACCAGACCCAGACCAACCAGCAGCATCATGTGGCTGGCACGCGGGGACTGAACAACGAAGTCGATGAAACCGTTGGAGAAGGTGTGACCGTGTACGATACCCAGGGTGTTGGTCAGCACGTAAGCCAGACCAGCCAGTACAGCGTGGATGGCGTACAGAACCGGAGCAACGAACAGGAAGGAGAACTCGATCGGCTCGGTAATACCGGTCAGGAAAGAGGTCAGGGCTGCAGAGGCCATGATACCTACTACCTTGGCGCGGTTTTCCGGCTTGGCGGCGTGAGCGATGGCAAACGCGGCGGCAGGCAGACCGAACATTTTGAACAGGTAGCCACCAGCCAGCTGACCGAAGCCGTTACCGGCAGCGCGGGACGCGTCATCAGCGGTCAGGAAGCAGGTCATGATACCGTGAACAGTTTCACCGGCACCGTTGACGCAGGTACCAGCCTGATAGAAGAACGGTACGTTCCAGATGTGGTGCAGACCGAACGGGATCAGAGAACGCTCAACCACACCGTAGATACCGAAGGCCAGTACCGGGTTCTGGTTGGCAGCCCAGTCAGAGAAGGCACCGATAGCGCCACCTACAGGCGGCCAAATGACGGAGAGGATGACACCCAGACCGATAGAGAGGAAACCGGTGATGATGGGTACGGCACGTTTGCCGGCAAAGAAACCCAGATACTCGGGCAGCTGGATTTTGTAGAAGCGGTTGAAGGCCCAGGCAGCGATACCACCGGCCAGGATACCACCCAGCACACCGGTCTCGATGCTTTCAACACCCATGACAGGTGCCATTACCTTCAGAGTGGCGACCATGATGCCGTAGCCAACGATAGCTGACAGACCGGATACACCGTCGTTATTGGTAAAGCCAAGGGCGACACCCACTGCGAACAGCAGGGCCATCTGGCCAAATACGGAACCACCGGCCTGTTCCATCAACTGGGAAACAATTTCCGGCAGCCAGCTGAAGTGGGCAGCACCCACCCCCAACAGAATACCTGCGACTGGCAGGACTGATACTGGCAGCATCAGCGCCTTACCAACCTTTTGCAGATTAGCGAAAGCATTTTTCAACATTGTGTGCGCTCCTGAATGGATTGTCGTCCCTGAACGATTTATTAGGATGAACCAACGACTCTTCATCGAAATATTATCGAATGGGGTTTGCTTATTTTGACCATCAGAATATAACCCAGCGGGTCGTAAATTTCTGCTTTCGATGGGAGTGGAATATTGATTTTGGAGGGAAGATCACAACTTGTTCTGGAGGGAGAATTGTACATATTTTTAGAATGCAATTCTGCACAGTCACTCTATTACACTTAAATATAAACTACAGTTTCACTTTGTATTTTTATCATTCAAAACAATTCATTCAGAAACAATGTGTAACCCAGTGTAACAAGCTTGTTCTCTATTATTACAGTCTACCGATTAAAAAGGCCTCCAACAAGGGAGGCCTTAATAAATATAGTGATCACTCAAATTTGCTTGAGCTTATTTTTGCGAGCGCTTCACCGCATCGACAAATACCTGTTTCGCTTTGGTCGAACCGGCACGTTCGGCTTCATTGACCAGCTGCATAGCCTTGTCGATATCGCCCGCTTTCACCGCCTTCTCGATCTGGGATTGATAGAAGGCTTCGGTTTCACTCAGCATGGCAGGAGCAGGTGTGGCTGGTGCTGCCACCACAGCTGCCGTGACACTACCAGCAGCAACAGCAGAGGTCACCGCTGGTGCGCCTTTACCCATCGCAACCTTGTCTGCATATTCAGGCTTGAATACTGCCTCCAGTCCCTGGCCTTTGGCCATATCCACAACCTTGATCTGTACAAGACCCCATGGGGAATGAGGGATCACAGGATCCTTGATATCCGGCTCGACCGAGCCATTCGCTCGGGCAAACGCTTTAGAAGGGTGCAGTATGGTTGTACTATCGGCCAATTTGCTGGCTGGTGCATAAATAATCATGTAGGTTTCTGCCGCAGGGTTACCCGGCATACTGCGATCAACAAAAAGCTTGCCCTCCACCCGATCATTATCCAGCAGGTGTGCTGGCTGATAAGTGAATACCGAATCGCCCAGCACACGAGTCACCTTGAACTGGGCATCCAGCATGATGACTTGCGGGATCAGCACTGTCTTACCTACTTGGGACGCAATATTGATAGCCAAATTGCCAGTGTTGGCCGGCAGGCGATAAGCTGCGAAGTAGCTCATCCCCTCATCAAACTGAAAAGTGGGTTGCTTGCCATCGATGGTCAGCAGAGTATCGCCTTCGGGCAAAGCTACATAATTGAAATCTTTGAACCCATTGCAACAGCTGCTCACCATTGAAAGAGCCTGTTTGGCCTGTTCGGCATTACTCAGGATGGATGCATGCTCTTGCACGGGTACAACCATGCTACCGGCACAACCAGCCAGCAGCGCAGTAACCACTGCTGTGATAGATATCTTTACCAGTTTCATTCTTCTTATCTCCATAACCCGGTTGCCGTCACACGGCGAAACAAAACTGCCCCCATACGGGGGCAGTCACTAACTTAACTGAAACTACGGTTTACCACCAAGCTTCTGCCTGAACACCAAAGTTCCAAGTATCTTTAGACAGACCACCATCGAACGCATACTTATCCTGACCAACATTAACGCTTGTTGCATCGAATTTGTCTGATGTCTTGTCTTGTTTCAAGTAGGTAGCAAATACACGAATCTCCGGTCGAGCCCAGAAGCTGGAACCAGCAGACCATGCTTGAGCCAGTGTCAGCTTGTAACCAGAATCTTTAGCCGTCGTGCCACTGGTAGACTTATTATTGTCTTTGAAATAACCGCCCTCAAAGATTGTCTTGTTGAAATCATCCCATTTGAACATGGGGCGAACAACAGCGGACATGGCTTCATACTTGTCGTTGCCGACCCACATGTCGTTACCTACACCGTAGACCAGCTGGTGACCCATCTCCCAGGAGTTACCCATCGGGATGACACCGTGGTTGATGATACGGAAACCATCAGCCCCATCTTTGGCTTCAGCACCATACCAGGAACCATCACCGTAGAAGGCCATTGTCTTGGCGTAACCTTCAGTACCGTACTGCAGCACGGTCTTGTTGAAGCCACCCAGAACACCTTGGGTCATTTCAGCAGTCAGCATTACGCCATCTTTGGCATTTTTATACTGGCTATTGGAAGAGCTCTTCTGGGCATCGGTTGGATTAACGATTGCGTAATCAACACCCATTTCCAGAGAGGCATCTTGCCACAACGGAATACCTGCATAACGCAGATCAAGGGTGTTTACATCCATACTGCTGAATTTGGTCCAGCCATCCTTACCATCCCAGCCGCGATCATTGCGGATCCAAGCAAAGGATACTTTGCCCGGGCCGGCCTGGATGCCTTCGATACCGGCACCAGCACCGGAAATGTTCCAGTAGTAGAAATCTGAGATGTGAATGTCGTGACGTTGATAGTAACGTTTACCTGCCCAAAGAGTGGCTTCCGGAGCAAAGCCCAGCAGCCCCTTGGCCTGAACGTTGAACTGGCGCAGAGCGAACTCGGAATCGTTACTGCATTGTTTTTCATCGAAGTTACATACTGTGCCAGTACCTTCCCAATCGTTGGAACCATTTGAAGTCATGGCGACCATAGAATCAACGTAGAAAGTCTTGCCATCCTTGTTAAATACTTCTTGGCCAAGCTGCACTTCACCATAGGTATCGTCTTCGTTACCCAAACGGCCTACCTTTTGTTTGCTCCAAGTCTGCATGTCACCATCACTGGAAACACCAACACCGGAACGGAAGTAACCGTGGAAATCTACGGCAAAGGCGGCTTGGGAAGCCAGGGCGGCAGTAACAGCTGCAGCAATCGGGAGCCACTTCATTTTCATTGTCATATTCCTTATTTCCCGCTGTGAGGAGTGTGATCCTGAATATTTATCACCGGGCAATCCTGCTGGTGATAACCGAGGTCGATTATAGGGAGCACATATCGCGACAAATATGAACCGACTCACAAAATGGCGACAAATCGCTCGGCAAACGGTCGCCTCACACCAATGACGCAAAAAACCCAAATAAAAAGCAATAACTAACCAATCAAGTCAAAAATGAAGCGATCAAGATCAACCTGAAACCGCTCTCATTGATTAATTCGCGACGAGATGAAAGTGAATATTTGATCACTCATTGGCAAAAACATGACTGAAATCGCTTTCATGATTGAACTTTTATTTGCCTGATATGTCTTGCTGCCTTTTGGAACAGCACAAACAAGAAAACGGTGTCAGTGAGAAATATGTCGTTATTGTCAGTGCGGATATTTGATGGGTATGGGGAGAATGGCGCACAAATAATAATCCCCTGCCGAACCGGGCAGGGGACTTATATGAAGCAAATTACAGCGTAATTTTGCGACTATATATGCCAGCTTTTTAGCCAGGCCAGAGCGACCCGCTCCGGCTCATCGTGCAGGGTCGCATCCAGTTCAAGGCGCGGGACAACCGCTGTTGCCCCCAGCTCCTGCAACTGACTATCCAGCCGACGGCCAGCGCCGCAAAAATGGTCGTAGCTGCTGTCCCCCATGGCGACCAGAGCGTACCGCAACCCCTTGAGCCAGGGGGCGCGCTCAGCCAGATCGGTGGCAAAGGGCTGCAGATTGGGGGGAATATCCCCCAGCCCCGTGGTGGCGCTGACCAGCAATAAAAAACGGCCGAGGTCGATATCCTCCAGCCGTGCCTCTTCATAAAGCGCTGTCTTGTGCCCTTGCCGTGCCAGCTCATCTGCCAGCGTCTCGGCCACCAGCATGGCTGCACCATAGACGCTCCCTACCACGATATCGATCTGTGCCATCACCTGCTCCCTGCCATTTCAGTCGGATGATGAGTCACTTTATCGACAAGCTGGCGCCAGATGCAACCTGATGCGGATCAGTAGTCACTCTCGCTGGCAGGCCAGCCCAACTCGGCAAACAGGCGCAGCACATCCTGGCCAAGCGGCGCCTGGATCCGCATCGGCACCTTGAGGATCGGGTGGGTAAAGCTCAGGGTGCGGGCCACCAGCAGCAGGCGCTCGCAGCCATAGTGCTCGCGGAAGAAGCGGTTATGGCGGCCATCGCCGTGGGTGGTGTCGCCCACAATCGGATGGAACAGATGATCCATATGGCGGCGCAGCTGATGCTTGCGGCCGGTTTTCGGGAACAATCTGACCAGACTGTAGCGACTGGTGGGGTGTTTCTTGGAGACCGCATGGGGCAGCTCGACCCGATGCAGCCGGCGGAAGGTGGTGACCGCCTCCTGCGCCGGACGATCCGGGTCGCTCATGGCGTCGGCAATCTTGTCCAGCTGCTCCTTGAGGGGGTAGTCGATCACCCCCTGCTCGGGCGCCCAGCCGCGCACCAGCGCCAGATACTCCTTGTGCACCTGACGGTTGGCAAACGCCTCGGTCAGGGTACGAGCCACCGCCGGATCGAGGGCAAACAGCAGCACCCCGGAAGTGGGCCGGTCGAGACGATGAACCGGATAGACATGGCGACCGCCGATCAGATCCCGGGTCATCTGCATGGCAAAGCGGGTCTCGGCCTTGTCGAGCCAGCTGCGATGCACCAACAGGCCGGAGGGCTTGTTGACCGCCACCAGCCACTCATCCTGATAGAGCAGGGTGAGCTGCAGCGCTTTCTCTTCTTTACTCTGCTCGTCCATCATTGCTCGACCACTTTGCCGGAGAGCAGCAGGTCGAAGCGGGCGATCAGCCGCAGCAAGGCCTCCACCTCGGCCAGCTCCTCTTTATAGACTTCGCTGGCCATGGGGTAGAGGGAGACGCTGCTCGGCAACGGCGCCTGCATCACCACCAGTTGCTCCATGCGCGGGATCAGCACGAACTGCAACCACTGGTCAAAGCTCAGGGTATCGACACAAAAAGGCAGGGTACTGGCCAGTGCCTCCTCGCCCGGATGCTCCGCCTGCCAGCGCTCGAGACGCTGCAGCTCGGCCGTGAGTTCCCCCAGCAAGCCGGCGACCAGCAAATATTGATTCATATCGTGCACTTCCTCATCACCACAGGTTGATCCGGGATGGCCGCGCGCTTGCCGAGCAAGGCAACAACAAGACGCCAGCCAGAGCGGCAGCCTTCGCAGCCAACCGCCCGTAAAAAAGGGCGATACTATACACCTCCTCCCGAGCGGCTGCCATGCAGAGATCCCGCCGCAGACTCGCCATCAGGGCCGGAGCCAACGCTGGCTATCCGTGGCCATGGCCTTATAATCGGCCCGCATCATATTCAAGCCGGAGCTCTCCATGTCTGCGACGCCGACCGCCATCAATACTCTGACCGACTTTCTGACCCAGGCTGGCACCCAGTTCCAGCTGTTTGACATGGGCCGCCAGGTGCAGCCGCTGGCCAGCGACACCTTTGTGCGCATCGAACAGCAGCAGGAGCCCTACCCCTGGCCGCTGCAGCAGCACGCCTGGCTCGGCGTTCACTTTTTCCAACCGAGCGAGTCGCGCCACTACCTCTGGTTCCTCAAGTTTGCCCTCGACGAGCGCGGCCTGCTCATCTCGAGCGGCCCCAAGCACTTCATGGATCAGGTGGTGGAGACGCTGGGCTACAAGCTGACCGGCGAGCTCGACGAGGAGAAAGCCAAGCGACTGGCTGACAACCCCTACACCTTCCGCCCGGCCGAAGCCAAGATGGCGAGCCTGCACGCCAAGCTGGCACGCCAGCTGGAGCAGGCCCCGTCTGCCTATTACGAAGCGCTCTGCCACTATCTGGCAGCCCCCAACGACACCGGCTGGCAGACGCTGGGGCTGCAGGGTTTTGCCGATCTGGCGGAGCGGCTGCATGATGAGCGCAATCTGGCGCTGGTCTGCAAGGCGCTGCCCAAGTTGCCGCAAGAGCCGCTCTACGCCCTCTGCCAGAGTCTGGAGAGCGCCCCCTTGCCACCGGCCGTGCAAGGCGCCCTGCTCGAGCGGATCGGCAAGGAGCAGGAGTGTGCCGCGCCCAACCCGGAGACTCTGGCCTACCTCTGCCGCGCCATGGCCTCCTGCCCCGGCAGCGCGCTGCGCACCAACAAGCTGCTGACCCTGCTGCAAACCCAGCCGAGCCCGGCGCTGCTGCTCGCCGTCGCAGGCCGACTCTGGCCCGATCTGCAGGATGCCAGACTGCTCGGCGACTATCTGGAACAGCTCGCCCTGCAACCGACCCAGTTCTTCAATCAGGTTTTTGCCGAGCTCGTCACTTTACCGGCCCTGCGCAATGATATGCTGGCCAGACTGCGTGACCCGGAGCGCAGCGAGGAGCTGGGCAAGGCGATTGGCCGCCTGTTTGCCTCTGCCTGATCTGCAGGCCCATTGGCCACGGTTTGGGAAACAAGGGGGTCTGACCACAGGCTCCCGCTATCTGGCTGACAGCCGACTCTGACAATGATCCGACAACAAGGAAGCTGCCTATGGGAGAGATGCTCGGAATTCTGGCGCTGATGGCGATAGCCGGCGCGTTCTGGCTGCAACGCCGTCAGGCCGAACTGGCGTGGCAATATATGCGCCGCTACTGCCAGCACCACGACCTGCAACTGCTGTCGCTGGCCCGCAGCCGCCGTGAAGTGGCCGGCAAGCCGCTCAGGCTGCTCACCCACTACCAGTTCGAGTTCTCCAGCGATGGCGAGAGCCACTATCAGGGCACCCTCAAGATGCAGGGCCTGCACGTTATCGGCGTCGAGCTGCCGCCCCATCGCATTCCCACGGTTTGACATCCCCTTGCTTCATTACCCGGCCTGCTTATCCCCCTCCCCATCCGGGGCGGGGCCGGCAAGCCATATGACAGAGATCGGGCGAATGCCTTTGATGAGCACAAACGGTATGGGGAATGCTGCCAGCTGCGCGCTCTCTTCGGTATAAGCTGAAGCTGAGTCATTTTCCTAAAACCCATAAATTTCGTTTATAGCGGCCAAGCCGGGCCATCTCCCGCCTCTCCAACCCTCGTCATCAGCGGCGCAATGCCCCCTCCGCCATGTGAATGAACCCCCGACATGCAGCGGGGGAAGAAATTCGCCTGTCTATAATCTCAGGGATTAGCCAAGGGAGAGACGAGATGGACCCCCTGCACCACGATTTGCCCGCCCTGTTCGCCCAGCTCGGCATGGCCAACGACGAGCTGAGCCTCTATCGCTTCGTCCACGAGCATCATCTCGACAACGAGACCCTGCTGCCGGAAGCGCAGTTCTGGAGCGCCGCTCAGGCCAGCTTTCTGCGCGATGCCCTGTGGCACGACTCCGACTGGTGCGAGGCGATCGACCAGCTCGACCTGATGCTGCGCCAGCCCCGCTGAGCCCTCCCCTTTTATCCCCTGCGGGCTTTGGTTAAGATCCTGCCCCGACCAGCCACTTCGGCCCCCCTATCCATCCATTCAGCAGAGCACGCTTATGTCCGCCCACGAGATCATCCGTATCGCCAACGAACTGGCCGCCAAGGGGATCCCCCCGACTACCGCCATGATCAAGGCTCGCCTGAGCCAGCCGGTTGCCATGGCCGAGCTGCTGAAGGTGCTGAGCCAGTGGAAACAGCAGCCCGCAGGTGCCCCGGAAGCGGCCAGCCAGGAGCAGCAAGCCCCTGCCCCCGTTGCCGAGCCCACCCTGTTGCAGCTTGCCGAACAGCTCAATCGTCTTGAGCGCAAAGTGGATCGGCTGACCGACCTGCTCATCCAGCAGGGGAAAAACTGAGCCATGTATATCGTCGAACTCTGCTTTGAGTGCTATCGCGACACCTCCCTCGGTGAAGCCGAGCGGGCCATCATCAACTATCTGGACATGCTGCGCTATCAGGGCCAGATCCTCGGCCGCGAGTTTCCCACCAGCATGCACGAGGGCTATTTCGTCAGCCGGGTGGTCTGCCCGGAGCAGGACAGCCTCCACCCGGACAACCAGAGCGAGCAGGTCAAGCTGGCCGAGCAGCAGCTCAATCAGGCGGGGCTGCTGGCGCCGAAACTCCATCTGCAGGGGGCGGATCTGCTCTCCGACAGCACAGATCCTTGCGGCCAGCAGGGCGAGCGCCCCTGCTGGATGATGCTCTACACCAGCTTCCTGCACACCTGCTCGCCACTGCGCTGCGGCGACCACTTCGCCCCCATCCCGCTCTATCAGGTGCCGGCCGTCGCCAACGGCGATCACAAACAGATCATCAAGTGGCAGGAGGATTGGGAGGCGTGCGACCAGCTGCAGATGAACGGCTCCATCGCCGAACATGCGGCGCTGCACGAGATTGGCGAGGTGGGCAGTCGTCTCTACCGGCGTGGTAGTGATCTCGCCAAGCGGCTGGAGGTGCTGACCGGCATCCCCACCTACTACTATCTCTACCGGGTGGGCGGCGTGAGCGCGGCCGAGGAGAAGGCGCGCCCCTGCCCAAGCTGTGGCGGCGAGTGGGCGCTGGCAGCGCCACTGCACGAGATCTTCGACTTCAAGTGCGACAGCTGCCGGCTGGTCTCCAACCTCTCCTGGGATTTCAAGGATTAAGCGTGACCTGCCCGTGACCCCATAAAAAAGAGCCTTGCCGCGTGGCAAGGCTCTTTTTAGTTGCGATATTCGTTTCGGCATTTCGTTTCGAGATCTGTTCCGCCAAGCGACATTAGCTCGAACAGGCGCTATTGCGGCAGGGTCTCCAGCCGCTCCAGAAACGCCGGCAACGAGGGAGCCAGCGGCAGCCGGCGGCCTGAGTCGAGCCACTCCAGCCACACCTGACCGCTCTCGTTATCAAGGGAGATGAGGGTCATCTCGTTGCGGGTGGTGGCAAGGAAGATGGAGGGGGTGCGCTTGAGCTTGCGCAGCATCAGCAGGTGGCCGATGAGGTTCTCCTTGAGCAGGTCGAGATCCGCCTCGTTCCACGGCAGGATCAGCTCAAGGCGCAGCCCCTTGAAGAGGCAGGGGACAGGTCGGCTGAACCAGTGGCCAAACAGGGTGGTCGCCGCAGGATGAAGCTGCAGCTCCAGCGCCTCGTTCATGGCGGTGAAATCGCCGGGCTCGCTGCGCAGATGGGGGCGCCAGCTGATCTGGCCGTCGACCGGTTCGCCAAGCTGACAGGGGGAGCGCCACTCCGACTCCCACTGACACAGGGGCAAGCCTCGTCTGGCCTCGCCGTCACGCTGCCAGCGGGTAAAAAAGTGCTTCAGGGCAGACAAAACTTGATCCGACATCGAAAATCCCCACAATTGCTGGCAAAGTCCGCTATTGCACCATCAAACCGGGTGACAGACAAGGTTGCCAGCGCCCCGTTGCATCTCGGGGTTATCCCCGCTGGCAAGGCTGCGAGCACGCTCTGGCCATGCAATGGCCCGCTTCCTCCCAATCATGATGAACACATTAGGTGAGCAAACCTGTGAGCAAACAAGATAGATACGCCGGCGCCAGCGCCCTCAAGGGCTTGAGTCTGGGTCAGCAATCCGACTACATCAGCCAGTACACCCCCTCCCTGCTGCAACCGGTTCCCCGCAGCCTGAACCGGGATGATCTGAAACTCGGTGACGACCTCCCCTTTACCGGTTGCGATGTCTGGACGCTCTATGAGCTCTCCTGGCTCAACAGCAAGGGCAAGCCGATGGTGGCCGTGGGCGAAGTGACCATTCCGGCCACCAGCCCGAATCTTATCGAGTCCAAATCGTTCAAGCTCTACCTCAACTCCTTCAACCAGACCCGTTGCGACTCCATCGATGCGGTAGCGGCCATGCTGGAGCAAGATCTCGGCGCTTGCGCCGGCGAGCCGGTCAAGGTGACCCTGTTCCCGCTCGATCGCGCCCCGCACCAGATCGCCACCCTGCCCGGCGAGTGCATCGACGAGCTGGATATCGAGGTCGACCACTACGAGTTTGATGCCGACCTGCTGCAGGGCGCCGCCAGCAGCGAGCTGGTCGAGGAGACCCTGCACAGCCACCTGCTCAAGTCCAACTGTCTGGTCACCAGCCAGCCGGACTGGGGCTCTGTGGTGATCCGCTACAAGGGGCCGAAACTCGATCGGGAGAAGCTGCTGCGCTACCTCATCTCGTTTCGCCAGCACAACGAGTTCCACGAGCAGTGCATCGAGCGCATCTTCATCGACCTCAAGCACTACTGCCAGCCGGAGCTGCTCACCGTCTATGCCCGCTATACCCGTCGCGGCGGCCTCGACATCAACCCGTTCCGCTCCGATTTCGAGGCGGTACCCGCCAATCTGCGGCTGATCCGTCAGTAAAGCGGGCGGATAATAGAAATGAGAGGGCGTCGGTTGGACGCCCTCTTCTTATCTGCAGGTGAAGCATGAGTAAACTCTGGACGCACAGGGGGGCGTTGGATAACATGCCCTCACCCCTGTGCCGTCCTTAATCCAATGAATCAACTGTTTTTTCTGGCCATGATGATGTCCTCCCTGTCCGCTCCGAATCTGGATCTGGACAAGGAGCAGCTCTCTGTCGACCTCCAGCAGGCTCAGTCGCTGGTTCAGACCGATCCCGCCAGATGCGTCCAGATCACCTCCGCCTTCCTGACGCGCGCAGCCAACAATCCCCAGCAGATCATCAGCAACCGGCAGGAGTTCGGCTATCGCGAGCCAATCCTGAACTACAGCACCATCGCCCAGTCCGTCGGCGCCTATCTGCTCAAGGGGGAGTGCCTGTTGCAGCTGGGCCAGTATCAGGCTACCCAGCAGGCGCTCGACAAGGCGATGGTTCTGGCAGACAAGGAGAATCTGCCAGAGCTCAAGGCACACGGCCTCTATCTCAAGATCCGCAGCCAGCTGCTCAAGCCTGACCACCAGAGCAGCAGTCGCCCCTTGCTCAGCGAGCTTGAGGAGCAGCTGACAGCCCCCAATCTCAAGCAGAGCCAGCTGCAGATCTATAGCCGGCTGCTGCATACCAGCTATGACATCGACAATCAGCAGCTCGAAGATGCCAAGGTGCATCTGGCCGAGGCACGCAACTGGGCAGCGAAAGCGGGCTATCCGCTGGCCAGCGCCTGGGTCAGCGCCATCAGTGGCGACCTCTATCGTGCCCTGCAGCAACCCCAGCTGGCCCTTGGCGAATATATCGATGCCCAGCAGCAGGCGAGAAACCTCAACGATCCACTCTTCCTCGGCCTGCTCTCCAACCAGATCGTCAAGCTCTACCAGCAGGAGCAGGAGCCCCAGAAAGCGCTCCAGTATGCCAATGAAGCGGCCAACTACTTCCACTCCATCGGCAATCCTTCCCTGCTATGCGACTCGCTCATCGTGCTGGCGCGCCTCAACCGGGATCAGGGAGACCTCAATCTGGCGCTGGTCTACTTCTTCAATGCCCTCGACCTCATCGATGAAGGGAGCAACCGGCCACAGTCCTCCCTGCTCAAGTACGAGATTGGCAAGACCTACCTGCAAAGCGGCAACCTCTCGCTGGCCAGCAACTACCTCAATGCGGCACGCCAGTCCCATGAGCTGAACGATGCCAAAGAGCCGCTGATCGATACCCTGCTGCTGCTCGGCGAGCTCTATCTGAAAAAGCAGGAGGCCGCCATCGCCATCCTGCAGCTGGAGAATGCCCGGGCACTGGCCGACCAGATTGGCGATACCCGCCGCCAGTACGAAGTGTTCCGTCTGCTCTCGCTGGCCTACGAACAGAAAGGATTCCTGCGCCAGGCGCTGGACAGCTACAAGCGCTTCCACCGACTGGGTGAGGAGGTGCGACAGCAGGAGATCGCCCAGGAGCAGGCGGCGATCCGCGACAACTATGTCCACGTCGAACGGGTGCAGCACATCAAGGAGCTGGAGCAGCAGCTAGGCCAGAGTCAGCACCAGCAGGAGCGCTATCTCTGGTCGAGCATCACCACCAGCCTGCTGCTCGCCCTTTTTATCTATCTCTTCTTTACCCTCTGGCTCAAGCTGCGCACCGCCCGTCTGCAGGCCAAGCGCACCGGTGAAGCCCTGCTAATCGAGCCCCGCTCGGGACTGGCCAACTGGCAGCGTCTGATGAACCGCTGGCCGCGGGAGATGGCCAAACGCCAGCTCAAATCGGAGCGCTGGTATCTGAGCGAAGAGCCCACCAGCGAATTTGACGACAAGCTGCACTATTTGCTGTTTCGGGTTCCCTTCCTGCTCAATGTGCGGGAACAGCACGGCTATCAGGCCAGCAGCGAGATTGAACAGGCCTTTGGCGCCTATATCGAGACACTGACTCCGCAGGATGGCCGCATCTACGATTTGCGCGAAGGGCACCTGCTCTATGTGGTGCCGCAGCGGCATGTGGCCAATCTACACCAGCTGGCCGGCGATCTGCTGATCGCCATCGCCGCCTTCCCCTGCGATTACCCTATCGATCGCCGGGTCAGCCTTGGCATCGTCAGCCACCCCTTCCTGCCGAAGGCGGCGACCGCACTCGATCACCATGGCTTGTTTGACCTCTGTTATCTCGCCCTGTCGGGAGCCATTCAGCTCAGTGAAAAACACCAGCAAAACGTCTGGCTGGAGCTCGCCGCCATCGATTGCCAACAGGCAGCATTTTTTAATGGGGATGTGTGGCAATGCGCCCTGATGGCAATTGACAAGGGACTGGTAAAAGTCAATTCTTCTCATGAAAAGCAATGGGTTAATTGGCTCCAGCTTGCAAGGAAGCAAGACACCGGCCCACAACCGTAAAATAGATAACAGACGAGGCTCGATCACGGGTTCGGTCACTGTTGCTATCTGACACGAAAAACAATAATGACAACAGGGCGACCTGATAATGAATGATATCGCTGCCGTAGCAGGACAATTGGCAAGGCTAAGGGAATCCCTTCAGCAGAAACAGCTGGAGCTCGACGGAGTACTCTCATTCTCCGATGCCGAGCGTGCCCGCGGCATTCAGTTTATCAACAAGCTGATGCTCTCCTGCCGTGGCTTCGACCGTGAGCTGGACAACCGCTTCGCCAAACTCAAGCAAAAACTGGATAATAATCCCGCTTTCACCGCCCTTGACGCCGATCTGCTGGCGATCGAAAAACTGCTGCAGCAGCACAGCAATGCCATCGAAGAGTCGATGACCCTGACCCAGGCTGCTATCGATCTGGGCTCCAGGCAGCTCAAAACCATCAAAGGCTTTCCGGAAGAGACCCGCAAATCCCTCAAGGAGTTTTTGGCCAGTCCCGCCGGTTACGGCATTGCCGACCATCAGAAGAAGGTGATCCGGCTGCTGGAGTTCTACCAGCAGGCCATCAAGATCCAGCTGCTGCCAAGCCAACCCCTGCAGGTCAATCCGGAGCAACCCGCAGCCGAGAGTGAAGCGAACCCCAGCGAGCCCCAAACAGAAAACGATGCCTTCGATCTCAAAGAGCATGTCCGTCTTGCCGACGAGTTGCAGCGCCTTATCACCGAGCTCGATTTTGCCGGTTCCATCGGAGAGAGCCTGAGTGACATTCGCCGCCAGCTGCTGATCGGGATCAACCCCGCTCTGTTGGCCGAAACCAGCCTGCAGGTGATCGAACTCATCATCGAGGGCACCCGTGAGGAGCGCAAAGCCTCCCGCGCCTTCCTGAGCACCCTCAACGAAAGCCTTTCCGCCGTTCACGTCGGTTTTACCGAGTCGCTGGATGAAGGGCGCGCTCTGCACAACGAGACCAAAGAGACCCGCGAGGCACTGGTGAACGAGTTGCAGGCCATCGATCAGACGCTGGCCAGCCACAACACTCTCGATGCGCTTAAAGAGGCGATTTCCGGCCATATGGGCGCCATCAACCAGCTGCTTCAGGAGCGCGAAAACACAGCTGCAAGGGAGCGCCATCTGCTCACACGCCTCTCCACCATGGAGTCCAAGCTCAGGTTGATGAAGGAGGAGACCGCCGAGTACAAGAAGCGGCTCACCATCCAGAAGCACAAGCTGTTCCTCGACAGCCTGACCCAGGTGCACAACCGGGCTGCCCTCGACGAACGGCTGGAGCAGGAGTACAAACGTTGGCTTCGCTATCGCACGCCACTCTGCATGGCCATTATCGACATCGATCACTTCAAGAACATCAATGACAACTACGGTCATATGGCGGGCGACAAGGCGCTGAAAGTGGTTGCCAAGGCGCTGCAAAGCGCACTGCGTGACACCGACTTCATCGCCCGTTTCGGCGGCGAGGAGTTTGTGGTGCTGCTGCCCAACATCAATCCGGACAAGTTCCAGAAGCCCCTTGAAACATTGCGCCAGACCATCAAGAGCATTCCGTTCCGCTTTCGGGATGCCAAGGTGGAGATCACCATCTCCATCGGTGCCACCCTGTTCAAGGAGGGGGACAACCCGTCCGATGTGTTCGAGCGGGCGGACAAGGCACTCTACCACTCCAAGCATACCGGTCGGGATCAAGTGACTCTGGCCTGACGAGCGGTCAAAAAAACAGCGAACAGTCGTCCCCCCTATTTCCCTCCCCCCTCTGTTACCACTACTATCGAAGTCAGGGGATGCAAGAAGGCATCCCCTTTTCTCCCCAGGGAAAAGCACAACGATAACAAGATGAGTAAAGGGGAACCCTATGATTACGCATATAAATCCGGTCGGCAGCATGGATTTGCTGTCACAGCTCGAGGTCGATCGCCTCAAGCAGACAGCCTCTAGCGATATCTATCAGCTGTTTCGCAACTGTTCGCTGGCGGTGCTCAACTCTGGCAGCCATACCGATAGCTCCAAAGAGATACTTGAGCGTTTCAAATCGTTTGATATTCACGTGATCCGGCGCGAGCGCGGGGTCAAACTCGAGCTGTTCAACGCGCCGGAACACGCCTTCGTCGATGGCGAGATCATTCGCGGCATTCAGGAGCACCTCTTCTCGGTGCTGCGCGATATCCTTTATGTCTCCAACCAGCTCGAATCGAACCGTCAGGTCAATCTGACCAATTCAACCCACATCTCCAACGTGGTTTTTGCCATCCTGCGCAATGCCAAGGTGATCCAGCCCGGCGCCGATCCCAACCTGATCGTCTGCTGGGGTGGCCACTCCATCAACGAGATCGAATACCAGTACACCCGGGCAGTGGGCAACGAGCTGGGTCTGCGCGAGCTCAACATCTGTACCGGCTGTGGCCCTGGCGCCATGGAGGGCCCGATGAAGGGCGCTGCAGTTGGTCACGCCAAGCAGCGGGTACGCAACGGCCGCTACATCGGCCTGACCGAACCCTCCATCATCGCCGCCGAGCCGCCCAACCCCATCGTCAACGAGCTGGTTATCCTGCCCGATATCGAGAAGCGACTGGAAGCCTTCGTACGCCTCGGCCACGGCATCATCATCTTCCCGGGTGGGGTAGGTACGGCAGAAGAGCTGCTCTATCTGCTCGGTATCATGATGAACCCGGCCAACGAACGCCAGCCGATGCCCATCATCCTGACCGGCCCGAAAGAGAGTGCGGACTACTTCCGTGCCATCGATGACTTCGTCAAGGCGACCCTGGGTGAACCGGCCACTCGCCTCTATCGGATCATCGTCGGCGATGCTCCGGAGGTGGCGCGGGTGATGAAAGAAGCAATGCCGAAAATTCGCGAATATCGCAAATCGGTCGGCGATGCTTACTCCTTCAACTGGTCTCTCAAGATTGAGCCGGAGTTCCAGCTCCCCTTCGAGCCGGATCACGCCAACATGGCCAGTCTGGATCTGCACCGCAACCAGCCGCCCCAGCTGCTGGCAGCCAACCTGCGTCGCGCCTTCTCCGGCATCGTCGCGGGCAACGTGAAAGAGGGCGGCATTCGCGCCATCGAGAAGAAAGGCCCCTTCAAGCTGCACGGCGACAAGGAGCTGATGCACCTGATGGACAAGCTGCTGGAGAGCTTCGTCAAGCAGCAGCGGATGAAGCTGCCGGGCAGTCAGTATGTGCCTTGCTACGAAATCGTACGCTGACGGGTACAGCAGGTAAATCGAGGGGCGCAATGCGCCCCTCTCTTTTGCCACTCAGCTGCCAACGGCCATCAATCCCCCATCAGACCCGCGGGTTTGTTACAATGGGGCGTTCCGACTGCCAAGAGTGCCCCATGTCAAATCCAAGGCCACACCTGCTTATCATCGATGCCCTCAACCTCATCCGCCGTCTGCACGCGGTGCAATCACAGCAGGCGCTGACTCCTGCCCAAGCGCTGGTCGCCACCCGCGCCAACCTCGTCAATACCTGCCGCAAGTTGCTGACCAATAGCGAGCCTAGCCATGTCATTGCCGTGTTTGATGGCGAGGTGCATAGCTGGCGCAAGGAGATCTATCCGTCCTACAAGGAGGGACGCACACCCATGCCACCGGAGCTGCGCGAAGGGCTGGGCACACTGCAGGATGCCTTCTGGGAGTGCGGTGTCGATGCCTTGCTCTCCGAGACCGATGAAGCGGATGACCTTATCGCCACCCTCGCCAGCGGCATCGCCAGCCATGGCCATCAGGCGACCATCATCTCCACCGACAAGGGGTTCTGCCAACTGATCTGCCCGCAGATCCAGATCCGCGACTACTTCAACAAGCGATGGCTGGATGCCGCCTTTGTCGAGCAGCAATACGGGGTTGCGCCGACACAACTGGTCGATTTCTGGGCGCTGACCGGTATCGGGAGCTCCAACATCAAGGGTGTTCCGGGGATTGGCCCCAAGACCGCTACCCAACTGCTGCAGCAATATGGCGAGCTGGCCACCATGCTAGCTGCCAGCGAGCAGGAAGAGGCAGCGAAAGCGCTGCTCAAGCTGCGTCAGCACAGGGAAGAGGCGCTGCTGGCCCAGCGATTGGTGCGGTTGCAACAGGATATTCCGCTGGGATTCAACCTGCGGGACATCCGGTACCCGCCCCAGCCCGAATAACGCCCGAACAAAAATGCAGGCAAGGGCGCGAACCATGACGAGACTCACCCTCGTCGTTGATGAAAATGAGTAGAATGTAAAGGAATGTGGTTGGATTGCTAAGTAAATGATATAAAGCAGCCCCATCCTCCCCTATACCCTGGAAGTGGAACCCTCTCATGTCCAAAAGAACAATTACCGTTATCCCAGGCGACGGCATTGGCCCCAGCATCATCGAATCAGCCATCCAGATCCTGACCCACGCAGGCTGTGATTTCGAATATGAGTATGCAGATGCGGGTCTGGTTGCCCTTGAAAAGCATGGCGAACTGCTGCCACAGGCAACGCTGGATCTAATCGAGAAGAACAAGGTCACCCTGAAAGGGCCGCTCACCACTCCGGTTGGCGGCGGTTTTACCTCTATCAACGTCTCCCTGCGCAAGAAATTCAACCTCTACGCCAACGTGCGTCCGGTCATCTCCTTCAAAGGCACCAAGAGCCGTTACGAAAACATCGACATCATCACGGTGCGCGAAAATACCGAAGGGATGTACTCAGGCGCAGGCCAGAAACGCAGCGATGACAACAAGAGCGCTGAGGCGATGAGCATCATCACCCGCGAGGGGGCCGAGCGCATCGTCAAATTTGCCTTCGAGCTGGCCCGTCAGGAGGGGCGCAAGAAGGTCACCATCATCCACAAGGCCAACATCCTCAAGTCGACCTCCGGCCTGTTCCTCGAAGTGGCTCGTGAGATCGCCAGCCACTACCCGGATATCCAGAGCGAAGAGATGATCGTCGATGCCGCCTGCATGAATCTGGTGATGTATCCGGAGCGCTTCGATGTGATGGTCACCACCAACCTGTTTGGCGACATTCTCTCGGACCTGTGCGCCGGTCTGGTTGGCGGTCTCGGCATGGCGCCGGGTGCCAACATCGGCGATGGCGCCGCCATCTTCGAAGCGGTGCACGGCTCGGCGCCGGATATCGCAGGCAAGAATATCGCCAACCCGACCTCGGTGATCCTCGCCTCCATCCAGATGCTGGAGTACCTTGGCATGCAGGATAAAGCGGAGCGGATCCGCGAGGCGGTACGCGCCACTATCGAATCCGGTGATCGAGTTACCCGGGATCTGGGTGGCAGCGCCTCTACCAGCGAGTTTACTCAGGCCATCATCGATCGGTTATGAGTTAATCCATTGATATTGAAAGGGAGCTGCGGCTCCCTTTTTTATCTTCGCAATGACCTCACCCAGCCGTCTGTTGCCGTCTATTTTCATAGGAGAGGTGACAGGGAGGGTCTCCGATGCGTACTACCGGAATGGTATTTTTGACAGGGTTGTTACTCTTGACTGACCGGGCTGTCGCATTGGAAAACAGCACCAATCCGGGGGCAATGCTCCCGCGCCAGCAGGCGCTGACCAGTCGCGAAGTGTGGCGCTCTACGCTGGATACCAACGATCTGCTCAAAGCCCCCAAACCGCTTTCGTTCGGCATCGAAGTCACCACCGATAACTACGGCAACCAGCAGATCACCTCCTATCCGCAGCTCAATCTCACCCCGGAAAAGAGTGTCAGCCTCTCTTTCGAGCGCTACAAACCCAAGGTCAAGTTCAGAACCGGCACCATGAATACGGCAATCAAACTAAGAGGAAACGGAGTAAAACTGCAGCTCAATCCGGTCGACAAGAGCATTCCCCTCGAGATCGAGCTGAAGGTCACCAATGACGAATCCTCCCTGCGCGTCGATTATCGCTTCTAGTCGGTGCCAGATACCAAAAGACCGGTGAGTTTCCTCGCCGGTCTTTTTACTATCTCGGATGTGCGTCCTGTCTATCAGGCCTTGGGTTGCAGTTTGGAAACCCAGTACTTGTTGTAGACATGCACGGTGATCTCTTCACGATCGTGGTAGAGCTGCTTGGCCTGGATCACGAACGCGTTGTCGATCTCCTTGAGCATCTCGCGCAATACCTCGATATTGTGCACCGATTCGGCATAACGCTTCTTCATCGGCAGCTTGAGGTTGAACATCGCCTCCTGGCAATCATTCTCCCGGAACCAGTCCGCAATCATGTGAACGACACGCGCCGGTTTATCGACCATGTCACACACCAGCCAGTAGGTGTTCTTCTTGCTCGGACGCCAGACAAAGCCGTCATCGCGCACATGTTTGACCTGACCTGTATCCATCAGAGATTGCGCCATCATGCCGTTGTCGACCGCCGTCACCATCATGCCACGACGCACCAGCTGATAGGTCCAGCCACCCGGGCAGGCACCCAGATCCACCGCCTTCAGGCCGGAGCAGAGACGCGTATCCCACTCTTCCCGAGGCACGAACACGTAAAACGCCTCTTCCAGCTTGAGGCTGGAGCGGCTCGGCGCATCGGCCGGGAAGCGCAGACGCGGGATCCCCATATGGAATCCGGAGTTATTGAAGGAGTAGGAGTAACCCAGCAGCACGTGATCATTGGCCATGAAGAAGGCGTGGAACACCGGGCGGTTCGGCGTCTCCTTCTTGGTGAGGATTTCGTTGTTGCGCAGCGCCTGACGCAGCGGCACGGTGAACTTGCGGCAGAAGGCCGACAGCTCTTTCGCTTCGTTGGTGTCAGCAGTCTCGACCCGCAGATCGCCGCAAATGGTGTATTCGCGAACAGCGTCGATGATGGGGGTGATCCGATCCGCAACATCCAGATCCTTCAGATCGTGGGTGACCACCAGCATCTGACGGATAAAGATAAGCTCGCGGAACGGCAGCTTGCGAGCCAGCAGGTCCGCCTGCTCCTCGTCATACAGTTCGAATATCACATAGCCACTGTCGTCCTTGACCCGGGCGAAACCGTAGCACTGCATGTTACCGGCACGCTCGGTGATCTCTGCAGCCGCCTCTTTCTCAAAACCGGGGCGGCAATAAAGCAGCAGATTATTCATTTTTTCCTCCAAGACGACAGCCAGCCCATATCAGAGCCGCCCATCCCAACATAAAACAGAGGCCACCGGCCGGGGTAATGAGTCCCAGCCCCTTGCTGCCAAGCAGCACCATGGCGTAAATACTGCCGGAGAATCCCAGGATCCCCAGCACAAATGCGGTGCCGGCAATGGTAATCACCTTGCTGCGCACCCCGCACCAACCCAGTACCAACAGGGCCAGTGCGTGAAAAAACTGATACTGCACGGCGGTATTAAAGGCCGCCAGACGCTCGGGAGCAATGCCGGTGGCGGCCAGTCCGTGGGCGCCGTAAGCCCCCAGCATGGTTGCCGTCAGCCCGAAAAAACCGGCCAGCACCAGCCAGTGTCGATGGATACTCATCCTGACTCTCCTTCTGTAATTCCCCTGCGCGTCAAATCGGCACCGGCACAACACCAACGAATTGCCGTATCCGGTTGGCGGCCTGTTGCAGATTGTCCTGCTCGCAAAGACCACTGCTCTTTCTCGGCTTGAAACCATGATCACCATCGGTCAGCCAGTGGACCGATACGGCGGATGAGAAAGGAAAATCGGCCAGTTCGACGCGAGAACCGAAAGTGTCGCGCTCCCCTTGCAGCAGCAGGGTCGGCGTCTTGATCTGCTTGAGAGCCTCGCCCCGCCAACGGTCGGGCCGAGCCGGGGGGTGGAAAGGATACCCGAGAATGAGCAAACCTGCAGCATTCATCTCGCAATAGATCTCGTCACTGATCTCGGCCGCCATCCGCCCTCCCATCGACTTGCCAGCCAGAAACAGCCGGGTATGGGCAAATTCCCGCACCATCTCGCGCCAGTGGGCAAGCAAGACGGGTTGCCGGTCTGGCGGGCGACGCTTGCCATCCAGAGCCCGCTTGCTCATATAGGGAAAGTTGAAGCGCACCACCTCGATATCCGGCCCGGCCAGCAGACGCGACAGCTTGGCGAGAAAGGCGTGTTCCATTCCGGCGCCGGCACCATGTGCCAATAAAATGCGAACGGGGGCATCAACTGCCCCCTCACGGATCACCTCATGCATCGGCGAGTCGCGCTCTGCGGCGGGCCTCTTCCTGTTCAACCAGCTCCAGCATCCAGTCGCGGAAGGCTACGATCTTGCCCTGATCGGACTGCTGTTCCTGACAAACCAGATAGAAGGCATTTTTGCTCACCAGCACCTGCTCGAACGGACAGATGAGGCGGCCAGCCTCAATCTCGGGCTGAGCCAGCACGCTGTGACCAAGCGCCACTCCCTGACCGTGGATCGCCGCCTGGATCACCATGGTGGAGTGGCTGAAGATGGGGCCCTGATTGACGTTGGGAGCATCGATGTCGAGCTGGCGGAACCACGCCTTCCAGTCGCGGCGGGAAGTGTCGTGCAACAGGGTGTGCAAGGTCAGATCCTGCGGAGTGCGCAGTGGCTTCGGGCCAGTCAGCAGCAAGGGGGAGCAGACGGGGATCAGGTATTCGGTGTGAAGTTTGTCCGAGCGCAGACCCGGCCAGTTGCCGCGACCGTAGTAGATGGCCACATCAACATCATCGGTCAGGGAGCCTTCATCCAGATCGACCGCCTTGATCCGTACATCGATGTCAGGATGGCGCTCGCTGAACTTCACCAGCCGCGGCACCAGCCACTGGATGGCAAAACTCGGCTGCAGGCTCACCGTCAGCGCCCCTTTGGCGCTGCGCGCCAGCAGCTTGTCGGTCGCTTCCGAAATGGAGGCAAAGATATCCTTGATATCGAGGAAGTAGCCCTGCCCCTCTTCCGTCAACAGCAGGGAGCGGTTCTTGCGGCGGAACAGCTTGATGCCAAGATACTCCTCCAGCGCCTTGATCTGATGACTGATGGCAGCCTGGGTAACGAACAGCTCTTCCGCCGCCCGGGTAAAGCTTAAGTGACGAGCCGCAGCTTCGAACGCCTTGAGGGCATTGAGCGGGGGTAAACGACGAGACATGACACCAGCCGACGATGAGTTTTTCTAATGGGGCGCATTATAATTTGTCGGTTGCGGGTCGACCAGTGAATAAACATAATTCGCCCAGCAATCAGTCGCCATATGGCTCACATTTTCTACTACATGTTGGTTTGCATGGGTTTTTCGTGAGTCGTTCGACTGTGATTGTGGTGTTGTGTTTCTTCCTCTGCGGGAAGAGGGGTTTAAATCTTATCGATTTGACCCAGTCTGTCATCTGAATGTGTTTGGCGCCTCCTGTCGGATGGCGCCTTTTTTCATTCCCCTACACCTTGAACTGACCCACCAGCTGCTGCTGCTTGTCGGCCAACGCCGACAATTCGCGACCGTTTTCGGCGGAAGTCGCAGCCTCGGCGCGGATGGTGTGGCTCACATCGCGAATGTTGCTGACGTTGCGGTTGATCTCGTCTGCTACCCTGCTCTGCTCCTGCGCCGCCCGGGCAATCTGCTCGTTCATCTGGTGGATGGTGGAGACCGACTGGATGATCTGCTCCAGCACCCGCACCGAGAGATCGACCTTGCCAAGGGTCTGGTCAGCCTGACCATGACCATCGTGGATCGCCTTGACCACGGCTCCGGTGCCGGACTGCAGCTCGCTAATCAATTTCTGGATCTCGACAATCGCATTCTGGGTTCGGCCCGCCAGATTGCGCACCTCATCCGCCACCACGGCAAAACCACGGCCCTGTTCACCGGCCCGCGCTGCCTCGATGGCCGCATTGAGCGCCAGCAGGTTGGTCTGCTCCGCAATCCCCTGGATCACGGTGAGAATATCGTTGATGTTGTCACTGTTGGCGGAGAGCCGTTCAACCACCGGCAGCGCATTGTTGATGATGGCCATCAACTTGCGCATCGCCTCCTGGGTATCGGCCACTACATATTTGCCCTCTTGGGCGGCAGCATCGGTTTCATTGGCTGCAGCAACCGCCGAAGAGGCGTTGCCGGAAACCTGCAGAGCCGTTGCGCTGAGCTCTTCAAAGGCAGTAGCGACCAGATCGACCTCCTGATACTGGGTCTGCATGCCGCTACTGGTGCGCTCGGCAACGTGAGCCGCCTGCTCGGCACTGGTACGCGTTCCTTCTACCGTGGTAATGACCTGACTGATGGTCGATTGCAGCTTGTTGAGGAAGCTGTTGAACCACTTGGCCAGCTCGCCGATCTCGTCCTGACGATGGATTTCGATGCGCTGGGTCAAATCCCCTTCACCAGTGGCAATATCCTTGAGTCGGGCAACCACGGCACGGATGGGGGCAACGATTTGACGGGCCATCAGCCAGATAAAGCTCAAGGCCAGCAAGGAGATAAGCGCGCCAATCCCGAGCTGGGTGGCGACGCTGCGGCTCGATTCACTGGCGAGCGCCTCTTGCAGTTGCTGGGCCGATGCGAGCACCACGGCTCGGGGCAATTCGATATAGATGCCCCACTTGCGATCGGTACCACGCATGGTCACGGGGACAAAGGTTTGCAGTATGGAGCCGTCGCTGCTCCAGCGGCTCAGCTCCTGCCCTTGGTTGAGCCACCCTTTCAGGTCAGCAGCCAGCCCCTGATACTTCTGATCCAGTGCTCGCCCCAGCGTGACATCGAATTGATCAGCCCCTGCCACACGCCCTTCATGGCTGACCAGCAAGATCCTGCCTTTGCCGTCATAGAGCTCCTTGTCCATGGTGGAAACCAGATTCTGCAATGCAGTCAAAGAGATGTCGACGCCCACCATCCCCAGCAAGTTGCCGTTCTCCAATAGAGGGGTGCTCACAGATGTGATCAGAACCTTTTTATCGCCGACGTCATCCAGATATGGTTCAAGCAGGCAGAGCGCCTTGGTGCGGATGCTGCAACGATACCACTCGTTTTCAACGCCGCCAGATGCGGTCGGCGTTTCGTCAGCCAGCACATCCTCGTTTTGCACTTCAGGTACCAGCTTGCCGTTGTCATAGGCCCAATAGGTTGAGAAACGCCCTTTGTCATTGGAGCCAATCTCGCTGGAGCCCTGATAGTTGCTGTCCTCTCCGTCCAGCTGATCGGGTTCAAACACAGCGTAAACGCCGAGCAGATTGGTGGAAGAGGCTGCGGCATCGTGCAGCTGCTGGTTGATAGCACCTCGCAGCGCCTCGGAGTGAACAAAGTTGTCGGCCGCATTCTTGCGTTGGAAAAGCACATTTTCAGCGAGCAGAGTCGCCCGGAAATAGGCCTCGTCCAGATAACTGGTCACCTTGGCAGCCTGCTCAGCACCCATCGCTTTCATCCAGTTTTCTGCCGATTGCTGCGCCTCGTGCATTGTTGCTTGTCGCACTTGCTCCTGCATCTTGTTGGCATTGTAAAGAGATGAAGCAACCAGTGCGGCAGCGGTAACCAACAAACAACAACCGGCAATCAGGGTGATCCGACCCTGGACAGAAAGAGCACTCATGCCAATATTCCTAACGTCATAGCGATATGGATAGTTTATCGACTTTATAAACAAAAACTTAACTATCTCAGAGCAAATCCAGCGATAGTTGGTTAACTTCTCCCTCTTTCGGCAAACCCACCACCAACCCCAGCAGACGTACCGATCGCCCTTGCGCCCGCAGCAACCCCTCTTTCAATAAGGGTATGAACAACTCGGCCTGATATCCTCCCTGACTGCGATAAACTGTTGTCTGGTGAAAATCGGCAAATTTCAGCTTGATCCCCTGCCCCATAAGCTGTTCTGCCGGGCAGACCTGCTGGAAGCGGCGCTCCAGCTCGGGCAACAGTCGATTTAGCACCTCCATGCAGGCCAATTCATCACAGAGATCGCTTGCTAGTGTGGTTTCCACGCCCACCGTTTTGCGGACCCGCTGTGCCTGCACCGGCTCTTCATCCAGACCCCAGATGCGGCTCGTCAGCATCTCTCCCAGCTTGCCAAACCGGCTTTGCAACTCCTCAGGTTCCAGTGCGCGGGCATCTTCACAAGTGAACAGACCTTGTGCCTCCAGCCGTTCTGCCGTCTTGCGCCCGACGCCGGGCAACTTGCCAAGAGGAAGCAGGCAGGTAAACGCCTCCACCTCGTCAGGGCGGATAATGAACAGGCCATCCGGTTTGCGCTGCTCCGAGGCGAGCTTGGCCAGAAACTTGTTTGGCGCGACCCCAGCCGACGCGGTCAGCCCCAGTTCGGTGACGATGGCATGCCGGATCTCCCTGGCCATCAGGGTGGCACTACTGCCGCAGCAACGACTGTGAGTGACATCGAGATAAGCCTCATCCAGCGACAAGGGCTCCACCTGATCGGTATAGCGATGAAAAATGGCTCTCAACTGACGGGAAATATCCTTGTAGAGCGCCATCCTTCCCGGCAACAGCACCAGCGGCGGACAGAGCTTTTTCGCCAGCGCGGTGGGCATGGCCGAGCGCACACCAAAGCGACGGGCAACATAATTGCAGGTCGAAATGACGCCACGCCGCTCGGACGCCCCCCCTATCGCCAGCGGTACTTCCCGCAATGCGGGGTTATCCCGCATCTCCACCGCGGCAAAAAAGCAGTCCATGTCGATATGGATGATTTTGCGCATACCACTGTATAAATAAACAGACATCTCATCATATTACTGCAAGCCCGGGAGGAGCTCTATCTCAATCAATGGCTGCGTTCCTGTTAGACTCCAAAGAGACCTCATCAATCACTGCAACAAGGAGTGTTGGCAATGAAATACCTCTGGTTGGGACTCTGTCTGCTGCCACTCGCCGGGATCGGCAAAAACAATCCGACCGCCGAGTGCCGTTGGCTCTACGATCGCATCGCGGCACTGGAACAAGCCATCAAGAAGGGGGACAAGCTGGGCACGCAGGAAGAGCTCTCCCGCTGGCGCACCGAGTTCAAAGAGAAACAGTGCAAAGAGTACGACTACTGACCCGGGGTATCGTTCGTGCATAGAAAAACGGGCCCCTGCCGATATGGCAGGGGCCCGTTGTCAGACAAGATGAGAGCGCAGCTAAAGGCTCATGAAGCAGATAACCCTTGGCTAAGGCAACACCATGGGCGCTGCAACCGCCGCAGCCAGCTCATCACTACGCAGCACCCGCACCAGTTCGAGGGCAAACTCGATGGCGCTGCCCGGCCCCTGACTGGTGATCAGGCGATGCGCCTCATCCCTCACGACCCGGGCAGTAGAGAGCTGCGTTGCCGGTAACCGAGCCTGAAAAGCGGGGTGACAGGTCACGCAAGCCTCATCCAGCAAGCCATGGTGGTGCAGCACGACGGCAGGAGCCGCGCAGATGGCAGCTCGCCAGCGCCCCGCGCTTGCCTGCGCTCTGAGCAGCTCGATAGCAAGCGGGGTATCGCGGATCACTTCGCTGCCAGGCAGGCCACCCGGCACCACGATAGCCTCGAAATCACGAGGAGCCAGCTCATCGATATGGCTGTCGGCCACCAGCTGCACCCCGCGCGATGCCTTGATCTGGCGCTCGCCAAACGGGCAACAGGAGGCCAGTACCACCTCCAGCTGGGCACGCACCAGGGTATCAACAATCGCCACCGTCTCGATCTCTTCCGATCCGGGCGCAACCAGAACCAGTACGCTCATCTTTGCCTCCTTGCAGTTGACCTCGTCAGAGTCAGGCTGTCTGACTTTTCTCTTTGACCGCCTGATAGAGTCCCTGATTGACCGGTACCGCGATGCCATGCTCGGCCGCTTTGGCCAGGAGGAATCCGGTGATCGCTTCAATCTCGGTCTCTCGACCCAGCTCCATATCCTGACACATGGAGGAGTAGTTGTCGGCTGTCAGCTCGACCACTGTCATCACCCGGCGCAGCAACTCTTCAGCGGTCGTCGCAATGCCTTGTGCGCTCATCACATCGGCCACCTCGACGCAAACCTGCTGCAGTGCATCAGCAAAACGGGGGCCTGCCAGCTCGCCATTTTTCAGCTTGTGCAGCGCAGTCAGCGGGTTGATGGCGCAGTTGATGGCCAGCTTTTGCCACTGACGCTGCAAAATCTGCTCATCCCAACCGGCCTGACCGAGCGCCAGTGCCAGTTCGTCAGCCAGAGCGGCATGTGCCCTGGCGGCCTCATTGACCGGCCCGAGCCAGGTTTCGCCCTTGCCGGTGTGGCGAAACACGAAATGGCCCAACTGCATGGCACCATGGCTGGTCACACCGGCAATAACCGGATTGTGGGGGAACATGGCAACAACCTGCTCGGCAATCCCCATGCCGTTGTGCAGCAATATGATGGGCACTCCGGCATCCAGCTTGCCAACCAGCGGCGCCAGGGCGGCCACCACCTGACTGGCTTTGGTCATCACCAGCAGACGCTTGATCTTGCCCGGTTTGCTGGCAAAACCACGCTCGATATTGAGCAGCTGAACGTGCCCTTCCAGCGAGGTGAAATCAAACCCCGGATGCAGGGTGGATTGATGATGCTCGCGCAACAACACTCGGGTTGACTGACCGCTTTGGGTCAACAGGGAGGCAAAAACGCCGCCGAGAGCACCGCAACCCAATATGGACCATTGAGTGGTGGCAGGCTGTCGGGAATTCTTTAATCCGCTTGGCATGGTGTGACTCTGTCAGGGTAAGGGTTGCAATCCTCTCAACCTGTTACCGGGGATAAGTGAAGCTGTCGCTGGCGGACACTATCGGGTCCACCCATCCTGTGCGCACAGGATTCTAGCAGAGCAGCCCCATCAAAATCAGCAAATTTGCCTTATTTCTGGTAGATTTGGCCCCCGATAACGCAACATGAGGAGCCCGGCTATGCCGTCATTCGATATTGTCTCTGAAGTCAAAATGAACGAGGTGTTGAACGCCGTCGACAACGCCAATCGTGAACTGGCCACCCGTTTCGATTTTCGTGGGGTAGAAGCCAGCTTCGAGTTGAACAAGGAAGAGGTCAAGCTGGAGGCGGATGCCGATTTCCAGCTCAAGCAGATGGTTGAAATCCTGCGTGGCGCCCTGCTCAAGCGCAATATCGAAAACAGCTCGATGGACGTGGGCGATTCCGTTCACTCCGGCAAGCGTTTCCACCTGACCGTAAAGTTCAAGCAGGGGATCGACAAGGAAGTGGCCAAGAAGCTGGTCAAACTGATCAAAGATTCCAAGATCAAGGTGCAGGCTGCCATCCAGGGTGATGAAGTGCGTGTCACCGGCAAGAAGCGTGACGATCTGCAAGAGACCATGGCACTGGTTCGTGGCGCCGAGCTGGGTCAGCCGATGCAGTTCCAGAATTTCCGCGACTAAATAATGCTGTTGCGTGGCGCCGCTACCGAGCACGTCACGCAATAAGCGCGAAAATAAAAAACCGGAGCCAAGGCTCCGGTTTTTTTGTACCTCAAGTTTGATTAGAACTTGTAGGTAACGTCGAAGTAGTGGCTGAAGCCAGAGCTCTTCCACGGAGTACCGTCGAATGCAGTGGAACCATCTTTGGTACCATAGGCATCCATGAAGTACTTCAGGCCGTAACCGACAGCGAAGCGATCAGAGTGCCAGTAGATACCGTGGAAGGTAGCCAAGTTGTCACTGGTACGATCTGCACGGTTGTGAGTATCCAGATCGAACTGATAGTCCAGGTAACCCTGGTAGGAGACGAAGCTGCCGTTACCGAAGGTGTAGAAAGGTTTGAACCAGTTCATGGAGAACTGATAGCCGTTCCAGCTGTTCTCTTCTTGTTGGAAGAACTTGTTCTCATTGGAGTAACGAGCGTACAGGTTCATACCCATTTTGCCGAACCAGGGAACCATGACATCAGCGCCCAGACCGATCTGGTTTTCCATCTGACCGTCAGCAATGTTGTTCAGGTTGGCAATGTAGAGCTCTTGCACAGGACCAAAGGAGAGATCTTTACCAGTCAAGGCATCCAGAGACAGACGCGGAGCAAACTTCATGAACAGGTTCTGGTTGTAGTTGGTAGAACCGTCCGCATTTTGGGTGTTGTGCTTGTCGCTGTGCTTGTTGTCGAAAATGTCGAAGATATCAACATAGCCATACAGATCAAACATGCCGGAACGACCACCAAATTCCATTTCCAGATAGGTATCGTTGTAATTGCCTTGGCCAGCAGTAAACGGACGCTGGTCGATGGTGTGCATTACGTTGAACTGCATCCACTTGAAGTCGTTCTTGTGGATGTCACCGCTGTAGTCAGCAGCGAAGGCCGGAGTGGCAGCAGCAGCCATCAGGCCGGCAGCGATCAGAGTCTTGGTAAATTTGGCCATTTTTATTGGTCTCTTGTGCGTTAGTTGAGGTTTTCCGTAGCCTGCCCACAAGGAGCGAGAGGAATTCTAATCAAATAAAATAGGGGGAGAAACAACTTCTCGGGAACTTTATCCGGAAGTGTGAATCTAATCACCCCCGATTTTACGCAAACGCTTGCTATTTGTCAGCCGCTGAGAGCAACGCACTCCCCTTTCTGGCTACCAGCACAATCAACAACAACACAGGCAAGCCCAATAAACTGGTTCCGACAAAGAAGGCACTGTAGCCAATCTGCTCCACGATTTGTCCGGAAAAACCGGCCAGCAGTTTGGGCAACAGCAACATCACCGAGCTGAACAGGGCGTACTGGGTCGCCGAAAAGGCGACATTGGTAAGGCTCGAGAGATAGGTGACAAACGCAGCAGTCGCGATACCGGCGCTGAGGTTGTCGAGGGAAATGATCAGCGTCAGCAGCTCCAGATTGTGGCCTACCTGGTGGAGCAGCGCGAACAGCAGGTTGGTACTGGCTGTGAGCAGCGCGCCAAGAAACAAAATGCGCAAGGTGCCAAACCGCATCACCAGCACGCCACCCACGGCTGCCCCCACCAGCGTCATGATCACCCCGAACACCTTGGTGATGGTGGCCACCTCGGTCTTGCTGAACTGCATGTCTACATAGAAGCTATTGGACATCACCCCCATCACCACATCGGCAACCCGATAACAAGCAATTAGCGCCAGGATCAGCATTGCCGAGTGACCGTAGCGACGGAAGAAGTCGGCAAAGGGGCTCCAGACCGCCTCATAACCCCAGGCTCCGGCACTGGCCAGCGGTGCAGGCCAGCCACGGGCCAGCAACAGCGCCTTGCGCTCCCCCTGCTGCTGGCTCTGTCCCGCCAGATCGATTTCCGGTTCGTGACACAAGAGGGTTGTAATCACCCCGAGGGACATCAGCGCAGCCATCAGCAGATAGGTCACCTGCCAACCGTGATAGTCATACCCGCTGTTGCTGCCAAACCAGGCCGCCAGCGCCAGTGCACCGGCACCGGCGATGATCATCGCCAAGCGGTAGCCGGTCATGTAGGAGGCCGCCATCGCAGCTTGCAGCCGCTCCGGTGCCGACTCGATTCGATAGGCGTCGATCACGATATCCTGCGTCGCTGAAGCAAACGCCACCAGCAGGGCGAATAGTGCCAGCTGGGTCAAACCGCTCTTGGGATCGCAAAACGCCATACCGACCAGCGCCCCGGCGATCAGCAGCTGGGAGAAGAGCATCCAGCTGCGGCGACGCCCCAGCAGGGTAGAGAGCAGTGGCAGCGGCATGCGATCCACCAGTGGCGACCACAGCCACTTGAAGCCATAGGCCAGTGCCACCCAGCTCATGTAACCGATATCGGTCAGGCTGACATCCGCTTCCCGCAGCCAGTAAGAGAGGGTGCCAAAGACCAGCAACAGGGGCAGACCCGATGAGAAGCCCATGGCAAAAAGGATCAGCACTCTGGGTTCGAGATAAACGGCGAGGGATTCTCGCCAGCTCGGCTTGCGGATCATGTTGAACTACCTGACGAATCTGGGAAAAGTGCGCCATTTTGGCAGGTTGGAGCGCGATAGCCAAGGCAGGGAGATAGATGAACAAAAGGCTCACCCCGAACGGGATGAGCCTTCAAAACAGTTACCGGACCAGCCAAAGAGAGCGTGGCAGGGAAAACTGGCACCTACTTCTTGGCTTTCTTCTCTACCGGGGGTTCAGCCAGCAACACCACCTTCTTCAGGATGATGGGACTGGTCGGCACATCGTTGGCACGCAGAATGGGGCTGTAGCCAGTCTGCACCTGCGCCAGCTTGTCGAGCACTTCCATCCCCTGCACCACCTGACCAAATACCGTGTAACCGGCACCGCCATCGGCGTTGAGGTTGTTGTTGTCGACCAGATTGAAATAGAACTGACGCGTGGCGCTATCGACCGCCTGGGTACGGGCCATGGCGATGGTACCGCGCTTGTTGGGCAGGCCGCCACGGGATTCGTTGACTACCGGTTCATAGGTCGGCAGCTGCTGGAACTGCTGGTTGTACCCGCCGCCCTGCACCACGAAATCCTGGATCACCCGGTGGAAGATGCTGCCATCGTAGCTGCCATCCGCCACGTAGCGTAGGAAGTTCTTCACCGTCTGCGGTGCCTGTTTGGATGCCAGCTCCACCACGATATTGCCGTGGTTGGTCTCCAGCTTCACTTTCGGACCAGCGAACGCCAGCGGGGCGATCAACATGGCCAGCAACCAGAGTTTTTTCATCTTTACACCCCTGTGGTCGCTGGCTGACCTTTCAGATAACCACGCAGCGCCTCGTCGGCCATGATCTGCTGCAGTGCGCTACCCAGTTGCAGGTTGAGGGTAGATTCCAGATCCGCCATGCCTGGCTCGCTCGGGCTCTCCTTGCTGGAGGACATGTTGAACTGCTTGGTCAGACGGTTACCCTGAAAATCGGCGATCACCTGCAAGCTGACACGGGACTTGGTGACATAGGTAAAGGTCTTCTCTTCCACATTGACCGCGGCGTTGGAGATGACCAGGGTCAGGTTGGTGGTACCGCTGTTGCCCACTTCTAGCCCCTGACTGCGCAGCCCTTCCGCCAGCCGTTCGGCCATCAGCAGGTTGAGCGGACGTTCGCTGTTGACCAGCACCGGCGCTTTCTCCTTGTACTTGATGGAGAAGACATAAGCGGCTTCACGCTTGTCCACCCCTTCCATGGTGATGCGGTTACCAGAGTAGACTTGCTGGTTGGCGGGGATCACCTGCGGGTTGAGCATCGCCGTCTCCGGCCAGTGAGTGGCACACCCGCCCAGCATCAGGGCGGCCAGCAGCAAGAGTGACTTTTTCATCATGGGTTTCCTTTAGCGTTTGATGGCTTTCAAAATAACGAATTTGCTGTTCGACGCAACGACTTGTGCGTTGGCAAACAGACGCTTGAGCTTGTTGTGATAGTCCAGATGACGGTTGCCTACTATCCAGAGTTCGCCCCCCCGAGGCAACACCCGGTGCGCATCGCAGAACATCTGCCAGGCGATATGATCGGTGATTGCCTGCAATTGATGGAAGGGAGGATTGCAGAGGACCCTATCCGCCGAACCGGCCGCGACACCGTCGAGACAGTTGTTGACCATAAAGCGGGCGCGCGGCAACGCATCGGCCAGATTCTGTTCCACATTGAGCCGGGCCGAGGCAACCGCCATGTAGGACTCATCGATAAAGGTCACCTCCACCTCGGGATCCCGCGCCAGCAGCGAGAGTCCCAGCACGCCGTTGCCGCAACCGAGATCGATCACCTGACGGGCGCTGTGGATGGGCAAGTTGTCCAGCATAAAGCGGGCACCGATATCGAGACTGGTGCGCGAGAAGACGTTGGCGTGATTGTGGATGAGCATGTCGGTGCCTTCCAGCGGCCAAACGGTCGGAAAGGGGTTGGCCAGCGCCGGCAGGTCAGCCTGCGGCTCGCAGTGAATGAGACGCGCCTTTTTCCAGGCCAGCGAGGTACGAGTCGGCCCCAGATACTTTTCGAACAGCTTGAGGGTCGAGGTATGAATATCCTTCGCCTTGCCGGCTGCGATGACGCGGGTCGCCGGTGTCACCACCTCCCGCAGCGCTAACAGTTGCTGCTCCAGCAGCGCCTGATATTTGGAGACCTTGATTACCACCAGCGCGGGGGCAACCGGTAGCGGCGCCAGCGCATCCTGCAGGGTGATCCCGCCAACATCCAGTCCGTTCTCGGCCAGATTGGCCAGGATCCCGCGCTCGCTGATGTAGGAGTCGGTCACGCAGCAGGGAGCATGGCCATACAGAAAAGCTGTCAGCGCTCCGAAGCTGTCATTCATGATGATGACGGGGCCAGCCTGCTCGGGCGGCGCCTCCGCCAGCGTGTTGATCAGATACTCGTCTGCCGCATCCCATGCTTGCAGGGTCTCCTGGCTCAGGCGCGGATAACGGTAGAGCGTGAGCTGGCAATGGGGCGTCTCGAGAAGGGTTTGCATAGGATGGGTCCAACCTCGGCTTGATTCGGATAACAGGCGCCAGGGACGACGCAAAGTGGCGCTATTCTAGCGAGGAGCAGGAATTTCACCAGTTGCAAGCGCGTCAGAGCGCGCTGCTGATGGATGATTTCCCTCACAAGGGGGTTATTCAGCCCCGCAACTGCCGATAGAATGGCTCGACATTCACGTTTCGGAAACAACACAGATGACCATGCAACAACTGATCGAAGCCAAGCTGACCGCAGCCCTCTCCCCCAGCCTGCTGGAAGTGATCAACGAAAGCCACATGCATCGGGTTGAACCGGGCTCGGAGAGCCACTTCAAGGTCATCATCGTCAGTGAGCAGTTTGCCGGACAGCGCCTGCTTGCCCGCCATCGCCAGGTCAACGCCATTCTGGCCAACGAGCTGGCAGGCCCGGTTCATGCGCTGGCGCTGCACACCTACACCGGCAGCGAGTGGCAAGAGAAAGGCAATGCCCCGCGTACCCCGAGCTGTGTGGGCAAACCGTCGCTCTCCTGACACAATTGACCTCCCGATAACCTGAACATCGGCAAATAGCCATAAATTAAACAAATCCTGTGCATTTCCAGCCTTTTTGACGGGTTGGAAATGCAATTTTCCCGGACGATGTTCAAGGCTGCTCCATCCAGGTCTCCCCCTCCGGTTTCCTCGACAAAGCGCAAATAAAAAACCTTTAAAACCACGAGTTACAAGGGGTTTGGCGATTATTCATTGCAGGTTAATTTTGTGATGCCACGGGGATTTTGCCCATTTGGCATGGAAAAAAATGCACCTTGAGTGGTAAACTCAGGCGCTTTTGAATGACCTCGCATGTTTAATAATCGTTGTGTCAGCCCGCCTGGCACGGCTGCAATGCCGATTCATTCAACCACCCGTCGTGATGTATTTCTCGGCGCTAACCAACCTCTCTTCCCGTAACGGTAGTGCAATTAAGTATGATTACAATCAAAAGAGGACTGGACATCCCCGTGCTGGGTGCGCCAGAGCAAGTAATCTACGATGGCCCCGCCATCACCCGTGTTGCTACACTGGGCGAGGAGTTCGTGGGGATGCGACCTACTATGTTCGTCAAAGTAGGTGATCGCGTCATCAAAGGTCAGGAGCTCTTCGAAGACAAGAAGAATCCGGGCGTTAAATTCACAGCTCCCGCCACCGGTGTGGTCTCAGAGATCAACCGTGGTGCCAAACGTGTTCTCCAGTCCGTGGTCATCGACCTGGACGGCTCCGATGAACAGGTTACCTTCGAGCACTTTGCCTCTGCCGAGCTGGCCAAGCTCGAGCGCAGCAAAGTACAGGAGATCCTGCTTGCCTCCGGCCAATGGACCGCGCTGCGCACTCGTCCCTTCAGCAAAGTTCCCGCGGTAGGCACAGCCCCGCGCGCCATCTTTGTGACCGCCATGGACACCAACCCGCTGGCCGCCAACGCAGAGCTGATCATCAAGGAGCAGTCTCAGGCGTTCCTTGACGGTCTGGCCGTGCTGACTCGTCTGACCGACGGCACCGTCTATGTCTGCAAGGGCGAAGGCAGCCTGCCTCACTCTCCTCTGGCCAAGGTCAAGGAAGAGATCTTTGTTGGCCCGCATCCTGCCGGTCTGCCAGGTACCCACATCCACTTCCTGGATCCGGTCAGCAGCACCAAGGTGCAGTGGCACATCAACTATCAGGACGTGATCGCATTCGGCAAGCTGTTCACCACCGGCCAGATCTTCACTGACAAGGTGATCGCTCTGGCAGGCCCGAACGTGCTCAAGCCGCGTCTGCTGCGTACCCGCATGGGTGCCTGCATTAGTCAGCTCACCAACAACGAGCTGCGCGCTGACGAAAACCGCGTCATCTCCGGTTCTCTGCTGAGCGGTGCCAAGGCTGACGGTGTTCACGACTATTTGGGTCGCTACCACAATCAGGTTTGCGTACTGGGCGAAGGTCGTGAGAAAGAGTTCCTGGGCTGGATCAACCCCAGCGCCAATAAGTTCTCCATCACCCGCACCACCCTTTCTCATCTGATGAAGGGCAAGCTGATCAACTTCACCACCACTACCAACGGTAGTGACCGTGCCATGGTGCCTATCGGCAACTATGAGCGGGTGATGCCACTCGACATCCTGCCGACCCTGCTGCTGCGGGACATGATCTCCGGTGATACCGACGGTGCCCAGGCACTGGGTTGTCTGGAGCTGGATGAGGAAGATTTGGCCCTCTGTACATTCGTCTGCCCCGGCAAGACCGAGTACGGCCCCATCTTGCGTGAGTGCCTGACCAAGATTGAACTGGAAGGTTAAGCGATGAGTTTCAAGCAACTTCTTGAAAAAATGGAACACCACTTCGAACCGGGTGGAAAGTACGAGAAGTACTACGCCCTGTTCGAAGCGGCGTACACCCTGTTCTATACCCCGGGTTCCGTAACCCGCAACGCCTCCCACGTTCGTGATGCGCTCGATCTGAAGCGCATGATGATCATGGTGTGGCTGGCCGTGTTCCCGGCCATGTTCTGGGGCATGTACAACGTTGGTAACCAGGCCATTGCCGCGATCGCCCATATGGGCTCGGCAGCCGGTGCCAGCAGCTGGCAATATGCGCTGGCGACCATGCTGGGTGCCTCCCTCGATCCCGCTGTTGCCGGTATTGGCAGCAAGATGATGATCGGTGCCGCCCACTTCTTCCCCATCTACCTGACCGCCTTCCTGGTCGGTGGTTTCTGGGAAGTGCTGTTCGCCATGGTACGCAAGCACGAGATCAACGAAGGCTTCTTCGTGACCTCCATCCTGTTTGCTCTGATCGTGCCGCCCGAGCTGCCCCTGTGGCAAGCTGCGCTGGGTATCACCTTCGGTGTGGTGATGGCCAAGGAAGTGTTCGGTGGTACCGGCAAAAACTTCCTGAACCCGGCGCTGGCCGGTCGTGCCTTCCTGTTCTTCGCCTACCCGGGCCAGATCTCCGGTGACGCCGTATGGGTTGCCGTCGATGGCTACTCCGGCGCAACCGCGCTGAGCCAGTGGGCACAGGGCGGCCAGATGGCACTGATCAACGGTGCAACCGGTCAGGCTATCAGCTGGATGGACGCTTTCCTGGGGAACCTGCCGGGTTCCATCGGTGAAGTTTCTACCCTGATGATCCTGCTGGGCGCAGCCATGATCGTCTACATGCGCATCGCCTCCTGGCGCATCATCGCCGGCGTGATGATCGGTATGATCGCCACCTCCCTGCTGTTCAACGTCATCGGTTCCGATACCAACCCCATGTTCAACATGCCGTGGCACTGGCATCTGGTGCTGGGTGGCTTTGCCTTCGGTATGGCCTTCATGGCAACCGACCCCGTCTCCGCCGCCTTTACCAACAAGGGCAAGTGGTGGTACGGCGCCCTGATCGGCGTGATGGTCGTGCTGGTTCGCGTAGTCAACCCGGCGTTCCCGGAAGGCATGATGCTGGCCATTCTGTTTGCAAACCTGTTTGCTCCCCTGTTTGACCACTTCGTCGCTCAGGCAAACATCAAGCGGAGGATTGCTCGTGGCGTTTAATAAAGACTCAACCTTCGGCACCATCAGCGTGGTAACCGGCCTCTGCCTGGCCTGTTCCATCGTGGTATCCGTTGCTGCCGTTGGCCTGCGTTCTACCCAAGAGGAGAACAAGGCGCTGGACAAGCAGAGCAACATTCTCTCCGTAGCCGGCGTGGACATCAGCGATGTGGCCAAGCGCGATCTGGCCAAGCTGTATGGCGACAAGATCGAAGCCCGTCTGGTGGATCTCGCCACCGGTAACTTTGTTGACGGCGATGCCGACAACTTCGATACCAAGCAGGCGGCCAAAGATCCGGCGCAAAACATCCGTCTGGCTGCTGCCGACGACAAGGCTGGTCTGCGTCAGATCTCCAAGCTGGTTCCGGTGTTCTTCGCCAAGGATGCCGAAGGCAAGATCGACAACATCATCCTGCCCATCTACGGTCAGGGTCTGTGGTCGACCATGTATGCCTTCGTCGCGGTTGCCGCTGATGGCCAGACCATCAAGGGCATCACCTACTACGACCACGGTGAAACCCCGGGTCTGGGCGGTGAAATCGAGAATCCGGCCTGGCGCGAGCTGTTTGTTGGCAAAAAGCTGTTCGATCAGGATGGCATGCCGGCGCTGCGCGTCATCAAGGGTCACGCTCCGGCGGGCTCCGAGCACGAGATCGACGGTCTCTCCGGTGCCACTCTGACCGGTAACGGCGTACAGCATACCTTCGACTTCTGGATGGGTCCCAAGGGCTTCGGTCCTTTCCTGGCCAAGGTTCGTGCAGGAGAAATCAACAATGGCTGACAAGAGCGAAATGAAAAAGTTGCTGTTGACCCCTGTGCTGGGCAACAACCCCATCGCCTTGCAGGTGCTGGGTGTCTGTTCTGCACTCGCGGTTACCAGCCAGATGAAGACAGCGTTTGTAATGACCCTCGCGGTCATGGCGGTCACCGCCTTCTCAAACCTGTTTATCTCTCTGATCCGCAACCAGATCCCGAACAGCGTGCGGATCATTGCCCAGATGGCCATCATCGCTTCGCTGGTTATCGTGGTTGACCAGGTGCTCAAGGCCTATGCCTATGACATCTCCAAGCAGCTGTCGGTCTTCGTCGGCCTCATCATCACCAACTGTATCGTGATGGGTCGTGCCGAAGCCTACGCCATGAAGAGCGCGCCGCTCCCCTCCTTCCTGGATGGTATCGGCAACGGTCTGGGCTATGGCGCCATTCTGCTGAGCGTCGCTACCGTGCGTGAACTGCTGGGCTCCGGCACCTGGTTCGGCATCGAGCTGCTGCCGCTGGTGAACAACGGTGGCTGGTATGTACCCAACGGTCTGCTGCTGCTGCCGCCGAGTGCATTCTTCATCATTGGTCTGATCATCTGGGGCGTTCGCACCAAGGATCCCAAGCAGGTGGAGGCGAAGGATTAAGGTATGGAACACTATCTGAGTCTGTTGATTAAATCGATCTTCATCGAAAACCTGGCACTCTCCTTCTTCCTGGGGATGTGTACCTTCCTGGCAGTGTCCAAGAAGGTCAAGACCTCTATGGGTCTTGGTATTGCCGTTATCGTGGTGCAAACCATCGCCGTACCGGTCAACAACCTGATCTACAACTACGTGCTGAAAGCGGGTGCCCTCTCCCCTGACCTGGATCTGAGCTTCCTGAGCTTCATCACCTTCATCGGGGTGATCGCGGCGCTGGTGCAGATCCTGGAGATGGCGCTGGACAAGTACTTCCCGGCACTCTACAACGCCCTGGGTATCTTCCTGCCGCTCATCACCGTGAACTGCGCCATCTTCGGTGGCGTCTCCTTCATGGTGCAGCGTGACTACAACTTCATGGAGTCTGTGGTCTACGGCGTGGGTTCAGGTGCAGGCTGGATGCTGGCGATCGTTGCGCTGGCAGGTATCCGCGAGAAGATGAAGTACTCCGATGTTCCGGAAGGCCTGCGTGGTCTGGGCATCACCTTCATCACTGCCGGCCTGATGGCCCTGGGCTTTATGTCCTTCTCTGGTATCTCCCTGTAATCGGCTTTCCTGCAATCAGAAAGGAACGATAGATGGAAATTATTTTGGGTGTGGTCATGTTTACCGTGATCCTGCTGGCACTGGTGGCAGTCATTCTGTTCGCCAAGTCCAAGCTGGTGACCGCGGGCGACGTGACAATCAGCATCAACGGTGACCCGGCCAAGGCTGTGACCAGCCCGGCCGGTGGCAAGCTGCTCGGCGTTCTGGCCGGCAACGGTATCTTCGTCTCCTCCGCCTGTGGCGGCGGTGGCTCCTGCGGTCAGTGCAAGGTGCGGGTGAAGTCTGGCGGCGGCGACATCCTGCCGACCGAACTGGATCACATCAGCAAGGGCGAAGCCCGTCACGGCGAGCGTCTGGCCTGTCAGGTCACCGTTCGTGGCGACATGGACATCGAACTGCCGGAAGAGATCTTCGGGGTGAAGAAGTGGGAATGTACTGTTATCTCCAACGATAACAAGGCCACCTTCATCAAGGAGCTCAAGCTGCAGATCCCCGATGGCGAGAGCGTACCGTTCCGCGCCGGTGGTTATATCCAGATCGAAGCGCCGGCTCACCACGTCTACTACAAGAACTTCGATATTCCCGAGGAGTATCGTGGTGACTGGGATCGCTTCAAGATTTTTGAGCTGGAGTCCAAGGTCGATGAGCCGATCATCCGTGCCTACTCCATGGCCAACTATCCGGAAGAGTTCGGCATCATCATGCTGAACGTGCGTATCGCTACGCCGCCGCCCAGCAACTGGACTGCCCCTCCGGGACAGATGTCCTCCTACATCTTCAACCTGAAAGCGGGTGACAAGGTGACCATCTCCGGTCCGTTCGGCGAGTTCTTCGCCAAGGATACCGATGCCGAAATGGTATTCATCGGTGGTGGTGCGGGTATGGCGCCGATGCGCTCCCACATCTTCGACCAGCTGCGTCGCCTGAAGTCCAAGCGCAAGATGAGCTTCTGGTACGGTGCCCGTTCCAAGCGCGAAATGTTCTATGTCGAAGACTTCGACATGCTCGCCGCCGAGAACGAGAACTTCACCTGGAACGTCGCCCTGTCCGATCCGCAACCGGAAGACAACTGGGACGGCTACACCGGCTTCATCCACAACGTGCTCTACGAGAACTATCTCAAGAACCACGAAGCGCCGGAAGATTGCGAGTTCTACATGTGTGGTCCTCCCGTGATGAACGCAGCCGTCATCAACATGCTCAAAGATCTGGGCGTTGAAGACGAAAATATCCTGTTGGATGACTTTGGTGGTTAATCCATGCACAGTGTTGTAAAGACCTGGCTAGCCTTCGGGCTAGCCTTTTTCTTGACTGGGTGCGGTCAGGAAACGGTCCAATCCAAACCGGAGATCCACATCACCGGTAGCACCATGGGCACTTACTACTCCATCAAGGTGGCGGACAGCGTCATCACAGATCCGGCCAAGCTTCAGGCCGAGGTGGATGTGTTGCTGGAGCGGGTCAACGATCAGATGTCCACCTATCGTCCCGACTCCGAGCTGTCGCGCTTCAACCAGCATCGCGGCTCCACGCCGGTGGTGGTCTCGCGGGATACCGCCCGGGTAGTCACAGAGGCCATTCACATTGGCCGTGAGAGCCAGGGGGCGCTGGACGTCACCGTCGGCCCCTTGGTCAATCTGTGGGGCTTTGGCCCGGACAAGCGACCAACCAAGGTGCCGTCCGACGAGCTGATCACCCAGACCCGTCAGAAGACCGGTCTTGGCAACCTGCACGTCATCACCTCGGTGGATGCCGATACCCTGCAAAAGGATATTCCCGACCTCTACGTCGACCTCTCCGCCATCGCCAAGGGCTTTGGCGTAGACAAGGTGGCCGAGTATCTGGAATCCCTGGGTGCGCGCAACTATCTGGTGGAGATTGGCGGCGAACTGCGGATCAATGGTGTCAACGGCAAGGGTCACCCCTGGCGCGTCGCCATCGAGAAGCCGACTGTCAATGCCGGCTCGGTGCAGGAGGTTATTGTCCCGGGTGACAATGGCGTTGCCACCTCCGGCGATTACCGCAACTACTATGAGCTGGATGGCCAGCGCTTCTCCCACACCATAGACCCGCGCACCGGCAAACCGATCCAGCATCGTCTGGTGTCGGTGACCGTGATCCACCCCTCCTGCATGACCGCAGACGGGCTGGCGACCGTGTTCATGGTGATGGGTACCGAGAAGAGCCTGGCCTATGCCAACGAGCGAGGTCTTGCGATCTTTGTCATCACCAAGACCGACAAGGGCTATGAAGAGGCCTACTCCGAGGCCTTCAAGCCTTATCTGGTCAAGAAGTAAGAGGTAGAGATGCAGATTTTTCTGATCACCTTCGGGGTATTCATGCTGGTGATTGTGGCCATGGCCATTGGCTACATCTTCCAGAAGAAGACAATCTCGGGCTCCTGTGGCGGCCTGGGTGGCGTCGGCATCGAGAAGGAGTGCGACTGCCCCGAACCTTGCGACAATCGCAAGAAGAAGATGGCCAAGGAAGAGGCCCGTCGCAAGATGCTGGAGGAGAACCGGATCATCTGATCTGCCTGCCTTGCGATAGACAAAAGCGCGCCATCGGCGCGCTTTTTTATTGGCTTGAATGCGAAGCACACCGGTCAGGATGTTCGCTCGATGTAGAGGATCACCTCCCCCAGATGGATGCCGAACTTGCTGATGGCGGCGCGATTGATCAGGCGATCCTCATCCAGCAGATACATCCAGTCATCGAAGCTCACCCGCACCACCTCGCCGTCCGGCAGCGCCAGATCGAGTTGATAGCGCCAGTTGAGGGCAAACCCTTCACTCTTGCCCACTGCTTCCCCGACCACATCCGATGCTGTCCCACGCCAGTGGCCATCAGCCCCCTTGCTCAGATGCCAGGTACGGGTCTGCTGGCGGCCATCGTCAAAATAGAACTGCTCGAACAGCTCGCCCTTGCCGTTCTGCCAGTGCCCGGTCATCTCGACCCGAAAGCGGCTGGTCACTTCGCCGCTGCGGTCGGTCACCAGACCATGGGCCACCAGCTTGCCATTGAAGAAACGGGCGAGATCCCAGTTCGGCCCCTGCCCCCGATAACTGTCGAGACTGGCACCGCAACCACTGAGCAGCAGGGCGAGGCACAATACAAATAGCCGCCGCCCGGATAGCAGGGAGCGTAGCAACAACGGGATACACAGCATGGCAGACTCCACTATCAGGATTGGCCGCGCAGACGGCGGGTCAGTGCAGGATCCAGACTGTTGTCAGCCAGCCAGATGGCGAGAAAGGCGGCCGAAAATCGGGGATCGTCGAGGGAGCCAATAGGTTTGTCTTGCCACCAGAAGTGGCCATGCCCCGCCTCATCGACATAGAAGGTGAGCCGATCGCCCGCAGCGACATCCGGCCAGATTGCGGCGAGTTGCTCCAGCCACAGCTTGCGCTCGGCATCGCTCCCCACCCCGAGGCGCTGCCACTCGGACGAAGTGGCGCCGAGCAGATCGTCCCGCTCGATGGCTCTGGCATAGGTGAGGATAAGCGCTTGTGGATAGTGGCCCGGCTGGTAGCGACCACTCTCGCTCAACAGGGTGGCGTCATAGAGCTTGAACCAGAGCCACTGCATCTGACCCTGACCGACCGGACGCAGCTTCTGCCAGGGGAGTGTTGCCGCATCGCTGGTAGTCGCAACCAGCAGGCTAAGGGCGGCAAGGTGGAGGCTAATTCCACCCCATATGCCAGTGATTGGGGTCTTCGAGTTCATGCCAGTCCATCTCCTGTTCCTGCAGGGTATTGATATCCTGCATCACCACCTGCACCAGCTGTCCCTGCGCATTCCGCTGGCAGGCAACCACCAGATAGAAGCGATCCGTCAGCTCGTGCTGGCTCTCTTTGGTCCACTTGGAAAAAAGCAGCGTGTCGGTCGAAAAGGAGTTCATCATGACTCACCCTCCAGCTTGACCATTACCCACAGGAGTACGGGTAACCACCACATCCAGATCACTGCCAGCAGCGCCGCACTGATCCCGATGCCCCAAGGTAAGTGTACTGCCCCCATGGCGGCTCCCGCCACATAGGAGGAAGTGCCGCCAACCACGCCGAACAACCCCTGCTGCCAGCGGGGCAGACGCAGCAGCCAGCGCATGCCATGAGCAAGCGTCAGGGCAAAGCCGAGCCAGAGAAGTACCAGCCAGAGGGGAAAACCGGAAGCAAATCGGAACAGGCCGAGCTGCCAGAGCAGGGCATCCAGCAGACCGCCGGCCACCGCGATGGGGAGCAGCCGCCAGTCACGCCGGCGGCTGGGCGAGAAGAGAAAGTGCAGCAGCAAGATTGCCAGCAGCGGGCCCGGCTGCTGCCACTTCACCGCCAGCAACCAGTAGAGGTTGAACCCCAGCAGGTGAGCCCACTGCCACATGGTCAGTGACCGCTTACTGGCAAATCACCTGACCAGCCAGCCGGCCCCGGCTTGGCGGCCTCCAGCTGCACCAGACTGATGGTGCGCTCCCAGAATCCCCCCTCGCAATAGGCGAAGTAGAAGTGCCAGAGCCGGATGAAATCCTGGCTGTAACCGAGCTTGGGCAGCTCGGGTGCCAGCGCCAGAAAGCGCTCGCACCAGTGAGCCAAGGTTCGGGCATAGTGATGACCGTGATCGTGCAGCCGCACCAGCTGCATGTCGGTCTCCCGCGCCAGCAACCCCGCCATCTGGGTGACGCTCGGCAGGCAGCCACCGGGGAAGATGTAGCGCTGGATAAAATCGACCCCGCGCAGATACTGGGCGTGTCGCTGATCGGCGATGGTGATGGCCTGAATGAGTAGGCGGCCACCCGGCTTGAGCAGCCGCGACAGCTGGCGGAAATAGTCGGGCAGGAAGGCGTGGCCCACCGCCTCGATCATCTCGATGGAGACCAGCTTGTCATACGTCCCCTCCAGCTTGCGGTAATCCTCCAGCAGCAAGGTGATGCGCTCCCCCAGCCCCTCCCGCGCAATCCACTCCTTGGCATAGTCATGCTGAGCCCGGGAGATGGTGGTGGTGGTCACCCGGCAACCGTAGTGGCGCGCGGCATAGACAGCGAGGCCACCCCAGCCGGTGCCGATCTCCAGCAGATGATCGTCAGGCCCCAGCTCCAGCCGCTCGCAGATGGTGTGCAACTTGGCTTGCTGACCCTCTTCGAGAGTGGCCTCGGCGCTCGGATAGATGGCGCTCGAGTACTGCATATGGCTGTCGAGAAAGCCCTGATAGAGGGTATTGCCGAGATCGTAGTGGGCGGCGATGTTGGAGCGCGAGCCGGTCAGGGTATTGCGATTAAGCCAGTGGCGCACCTTGTTAAACGGGAAGCTAAGCCAGCCGAGACGCCGCTCGAGGGAGTCAAGCAGAGTCAGGTTGCGGGCCAGCAGCCGCACCAGCGCCACCGGATCCGGGCTGGTCCAGAGCCCCTCCACCCAGGTTTCTCCGGCGGCGATGCTGCCCCCCAGCAGCAGGCGACGATAGAAGGCCGGATCCTGCACCACCAGTTCGGCATGCAGATCTGTGCCCGCGACGCCAAAACTGTGGCGCTCACCGCCATCCCACAGCAGCAGTTGGCCATGTTCGAGGCGACCCAGCAGATTGAGCAGCAGTTGTCTTGCCCCCTTGTCGATGAAAGAGGCAGAGAGGGTTGATTGAGCAAGTTCCATTAGCGGCTCTCCGGATGGGTAAAAATCGGTGTTCGTTTGATAAAAAGACGCAGGGCCTGCCAGTAGATCCCGAGCAGCACCTTCATGGTCATCCATGGCCAGCGGGCCAGCAGGGCCACCAGCCCTTTGCGCGACAAGGGTTCGCGAGTGAGCGCCAGGGTGGCGTCAAACAGCTTGGCTTCACCGGATACGGGATGACTCTCGATGTGGATCAGTGTCTCCCGCGCGGGCGGCCTGATCCGCCAGTGATAACGCATCGCCAGCCCCATAAAGGGGGATACGTGAAAATCCTTGTCATGGGGTGCCAGCGCCGCCAGATCCAGCAGGTAGTAGTGACGCTCGTTCCAGGGGGTGTTGGAGACCTCTGCCAACAGATAGCGCGCCTCGCCCTGCCGGTAGCAGAAGTAGAAGTTGACCGGGCTGAAGTAGAAGCCCAGACAGCGCACATTGCCGAGCAGTAGCACCCGCCCCTCAGGGTCAGCATCGCCACCCAGCTCGCTCACCTTCTGCCACACCGCCTGCTTGAGGCTTCCCTCACTGCCTTTGAGATAGTCATGGCGGTGAAACGAGAGCAGCCCCGAGCGCTCCACCCCGAACCAGCGCCCCTGATCGAGCTGCGGCAATTCGTCGAGATCCAGTCCCAGCATAAAGAGGCTGTAGGAGAAGGCGTGGGCCCGCGGTGCAAAACGGCGGTGGCGCACCGAGCCCTGCCAGATGGCGCTGGTGACTCCGGCCAGTTCGTTGGCCCCCTCATGTTCGGTGGCCACAGTGGCGCCGTTCATAGCTCGGCACCGAAGCGCCTGGCGACATCCAGCGCGCTGCGCACCCCATCCTCATGAAAGCCGTTGTACCAGTAGGCGCCGCAGAAGTGGGTGTGCTGCTGGCCGCAGATCTCCGCGCGGCGCTGCTGGGCAGCGATGGAGGCCTGATTGAACACCGGATGGTGGTAGACGAAGCGGCGCAGTACCTTGCTCTCATCCACCTTGCCCTTGGGGTTGAGGCTGACGCAGAAGGGCTCTGGCGAGTTCACCCCCTGCAGGATGTTCATGTTGTAGCTCACCAGCGGCCTCGCCTCGTCATTGCCATCGAGCTGATAGTTCCAGCTGGCCCATGCCTTGCGGCGGGTGGGCAGGCAGCGCGCATCGGTATGGAGCCAGACATCGTTGGCCTGATAGGGCATGTCGCCGAGAATGGCCTGCTCCAGCTCGCCGGGATCCGCCAGCAGCGCCAGCGCCTGATCGCTGTGGCAGGCAAAGATCACCTCGTCAAACTGCTCCTCGCCGTAACTGCTCTGGATCACCACACCATCCGCGTCCCGCCGTACGCTCTGCACCGGACAGGCGAGTCGGATCTGCGACTGCCATCCGGCGGTGAGTGGCCCGATATATTCCCGCGAGCCGCCCGGGATCACGTACCACTGGGGGCGATTGGCCACATCCAGCAGGCCGTGGTTGGCAAAAAAGCGCAGAAAGAAGCCAAGGGGGAAGGCGCGCATATCGGCCAGGGTCGATGACCAGATCGCCGCTCCCATCGGCAAGATGTAGTGTCGGGCGAAGTAGTCGCTAAACTCCCCCGCCAGCAGAAAGTCCCCCAGGGTCAGCTCGGGGCCAGCCCCCTGATGCTGACCATCCGCCAGCCAGGCCCGCGCCTCCCGGTTGAACCGCAAGATCTCGGCGACAAAGCCATAGAAGCGCGGACTCAGCAGATTGCTGCGCTGGGCAAATAGGGTATCGAGATTGTGGCCGTTGTACTCCAGCCCCTCCGGGCTCTTTACCGAGAAGCTCATCTCGGCCGGTTGGCGCGCCATGCCGATCCGCGCCAGCAACTTCAAGAAGTTGGGGTAGGTACGATCGTTGAAGACGATAAAGCCGGTGTCGATGGCATAGCTGCGGCCAGCCTGATTCACATCGACGGTGGCGGTGTGACCGCCCAGGGTCGGCGCCGCTTCGAACAGGGTGATGTCATGGAGTTTGTGGAGCAGAAAACCGGCGGTGAGCCCCGAGATCCCTGAACCGACGATGGCGATCTTTTTCTTCATGAATGGCTTCCTTTCGATACGAGTGCGCGGCCAAGGCGCAGCCAGAGCCCCACCGGCAGCGCACCAAGCAGGCGCAGCAACCAGATGAAATGGCGGGGAAAGTGGATCTGGTGACGACCAGCGGTCAGCCCGTCCATGATGGCACGGGAGGCCTGCTCCACCGTCACCAGACAGGGCATGGGAAAATCATTTTTGGCGGTGAGCGGCGTCTGGACAAAGCCGGGGCGGATCAGGGTCACACCGATCCCTTTGCTGGCCAAATCGAGGCGCAAGGTATCCGCCAGATAGTCGAGGGCCGCCTTGGAGGCACCATACGCCTCGGCTCGCGGCAGCGGCAGCCAGCTCACCGACGAGCTGACGATGGCCAGCCGAGATCCCGCACCGAGCAACGGCAAGAAGGCGGCCAGCGCATGACCGGTGGCGGTCAGATTGGTTTCAATCACCCGGGCAAACAGCTCGCTGTCAAACCCCTCGCCGACATCCATGTACTCGCAGTTGCCTGCGTTGAGGATCAGCAGATCGAGGGATGGCAGCGTAGCAGCCACCCCGCTCATTGCGGCCAGATCCCGGGCATCGAACTGCAGCGGCGTGACGCCTGCCAGCCCCAGTGCCTGCAGCCGTTCGCCATCGCGACCACAACCCCACACCTGCCAGCCTGAGCGCCGGTAATCCAGCGCCAACTGGCGACCGATACCGGAGGTCGCCCCGGTGATGAGCACCCGGCCGCTCATGCGCCGAGTCTCCCCTTGATGGCGCGCACCACGGGCCCGAGCAGCGGCAACTGCTCGTAGAGCATGGCGCCCAGGTCAAAATAGTCCCGGTGCTGGCACACCTTGCCCGCCTCGTCGAACTCGAGGCGGGTGGCCCCCTCCACCGTCACCGGCTCACCACCACGCAATCTGGGGTGCGAAAAGGTCATGGTCCAGCCGAGCCAGGCCTGCGGCCCTTGTTGCTGCTGACTGGTGATGACGAAGCGACAGTAGGCGAGGCGCTGATAGAGAGCGGCAAAATAGTCGCCAAGGGCCGCCAGCCCCTCGATACGGTGGGCCGGATCGGTAAAGACCACCTGTTCGGCATAGACTTCGGGCAAACGGTGCAACTGCTGTTTGTCCAGTTGCTGATAGAGGCCAATAAAGCGGGCCAGCGGCTCGTTCATCCTATTTCTCCAGAGAGCGAAACATCTCGATGGCTCTCACCCGGGCAACGGCGTGATCCACCATGGGTGCCGGATAATCCTGTCGCCCCTTGACCCGCAGCCAGTCGTGGGGCTGATGCACATAAGCGGCGGGAATATCGGCAAGTTCAGTTACCCAGGTACGGATAAACTCCCCTTGTGGATCAAATCGTTGCCCCTGAGTGGTGGGGTTGAAGACCCGAAAATAGGGCGCCGCATCGGCGCCGGTACCCGCAGCCCACTGCCAGCCGCCGTTGTTGGCCGCCAGATCGCCATCGATGAGCCGACTCATGAAGTAATCCTCCCCGAGCCGCCAGTGGATGTGGAGATCCTTGGTGAGAAAGCTCGCCACTATCATCCGCAGCCGGTTGTGCATCCAGCCGGTGGTGTTGAGACAGCGCATCGCCGCATCGACAATGGGGTAGCCGGTACGTCCCTCGCACCAGGCGGCGAAGGCATCCGGATCCCAACTCCACGGCAAGTCCGCCGTCTCGGGCTTGAAGGGGCGATTCATGGAGAGGGTCGGGATCAGTACCAGCAGGTGGCGATAGAACTCGCGCCAGATGAGCTCATTGAGCCAGACAAAGCCGGGCTGGGCTTTCGACTGGGGTCGATAGCCCAGCCGCTGCTGGAGCGCCGCCACGCACTGACGCGGGCTGATGATGCCCGCCGCCAGATAGGGGGAGAGCACGGACGTGCCTGCGATGGCAGGAAAATCCCGGGTCTCGCCATAGTCGAGCACCGCCTGCTCCAGAAAATCGTTCAAACGACGCCGGGCTTCCGCCTCCCCCACCGGCCAACGGGGGTCTGCCGTCAGCTCGCCGAGCGCCTCATCAACCCACGCCCGCTCGGCCAGCGGCTGCCACGGCAGCGGCTCGCCACGAGGCGCAGGGGCGCGGTGAATGACAAACCCCTCCTCATCGAGTGCTTTGAGCCAGGCTCGACTGAAAGGAGTGAATACCTTGAACATCTCCCCCGAGCCGGTCAGCACCCGCCCCGGCGGCAATACGCAACAGCCGTTGAGCCAGTGGCAACCCACCGCCTGCTCTGCCAGCGCAGCGCTGACGGCATGGTCGCGACGCTGCTCGTCGATCTCGATAGCCTGATTGGCGTAGAGCTGGGTCACCCCCTGCTCGCGGCAGAGGTCTGCCAACGCAGCGGGCGCCTCGACAAAAGTCTCCACTCGCAGCAGATGGAGCGGGATGCCGAGGGCCGCCAGCTCGCGGCCCAGCACATCGACCTGCGCCAACATAAAGCGCTGACGGATGGGGGCCATTTTGTGCAGCCGCCACTGGGTGGGAGAGATGATAAAGAGCGCGGCCACCGGCTCATCACCGGCGCAGGCATGCCGCAGTGCCGGGTTGTCGGCAAGGCGCAGATCATTGCGCAACCAGACCAGCTTCATGATTTTTTCCTCCCCCGTCCGCTGGCGCCAGCCGCAGCAGGTGCGTCTGCCATCAGCTCGGCAAGGCTCGCCTGCCAGCCGTGGGCTTTAAGCCACTCATCATCGTAGAGGCGCCCCAACTCGCCAAACAGACGCGTACCGGCTGGCCACCCGGCGGCCAGCTCCTGTTTGCCAAGACCGGCTCCCAGCAATACCACCCAGGGGGTAACGGCACGTCCTTCCAGCAGGCTGACATGGCGGGGCTCCACCGCCCCCAGCAGTTGCACCTCATAGCCCTGACCGATCAGCTCGTAGGCGGCCCAGACCAGATCGAGGGGGCCAACCTGTCCCCAGCTCGCCAGCGTGATCGGCACGCCCTTCTCCTGCTCGATCAGGTGGCGGGCGAAGCGGGTATGGAGCCAGCCCAGCCACACCTGTTGCAGCAACTCGCCATCGGGCCGCTCGCGCCACAGCCCCAGCAGCCGCTCCACCAGCGGTTGCAGTATCCGGCTGCGCACCAGCTCGAACGGGTAGCTCGCCAGCAAATCGTTGAGCTCGGCCTCCGCCTTGCGCTGGTTGAAGGCGAGCAGCGCCTGACTGAACTGCTCCAGGGTCTGCTGCCAGTGATCGCTCACCGGCTGGGCGTGGGGTTCGCTCAAGAGCCCCTTCACCTGCCCGATGCTCACCCCCCGCTCCAGCCAGCTCAGGATCTCGCCGATCTGGCGAATATCCTGCTCGCTGTAGAGGCGGTGGCCCTTTTCGGTACGGGCCGGCTGCACCAGACCGTAGCGACGCTGCCAGGCGCGCAGGGTCACGGCGTTGACGCCGGTGAGGCGGGAGACCTCGCGAATGGGGTAGATCCCCTCATCAGCCAGAGGAGCAACTTCTTGCGGTAAATCAGACATAACAACGTCCATCAAACAGAGGGGTGAAGCGCCCCGGCGCAAGCCATGCGCCGGGGCAACAGAACGGATTCAGAGCCCGTAACGCAATTTGAGCGTATCGGGGTGCGGATTGAGATAAACCTGCTCGGCAAGGTAGGGATTGGGGTACTCGCGCAGGTAGTGGCGGATCAGGGTGAGCGGCACCAGCAAAGGGAATATGCCGGTGCGGTACTTGTCGATGGTATCGGCCAGCTCCTGCTTCTGGGCCGGGGTCAGCACCCGCTTGAAATAGCCCTGCAGGTGCATCAGCACATTGGTATGGCTGCGGCGGTTGGCCCGCAGGGTCAGCGCCGCCATCAACCCCTTGATGTAGTTGTCGGCCACCTCCTGCAGGTTGGCGGACTTGCCCAGATTGCCGAGCAGCTTGCCAAGCGCCCGGTAGTGGGTGGTGGCGTGGGAGAGCACCAGATACTTGTAGCGGGAGTGGAAGCGGATCAGCGCAGAGGCGGTGATGCCGCGGGCGCAGAGCTGCTGCCAGTCGTGGTAGGCAAAGACCCGCAGCACGAAGTTCTCGCGCAGGATGGGGTCACACAGGCGGCCATCCTCTTCAACCGGCAACAGGGGGTTGGCCTCCATCAGCGCTTTGGCAAAGAGACCGATCCCCTCCTTGGCGCTCCCCTCGTTGTTGGCACCATAAATTCTCACCCGCTCCATACCGCAGCTGGGGGATTTGGCACAGAGGATATAGCCGGAGATAAAGTCGAGCTGGCGAGCCTTCTGCTCGCTGAAAGCAATCAGCTTCTGGGTGACATCGAAGCTGCCGTTGCTCGCCTCGGCGCGGATCTCGCCGTGACGCTTGACCAGCCGGATGGCGGCACGGGGCGCCCCGAGACCGATAGCCATCTCGGGACAGACAGGGTGATAGTCAAAGTGGGCGCCAAGATCCCGTTCGCAGAAGCTGGAGCGCTTGTGGCCCCCGTCGAAACGCACCTCTTGTCCCAACAGGCAGGCACTGATACCGACTTTAATCTTGTACATGATGGAGATCCTTGTATAAGAATTGATTCAGTTATAGCAGTTATACAAAAAAATGGAAGTTGTATAACTATTGCCAACTGATACGACACAAGGAGAAAAAGAGGATCACCGGAAAAAGAAAAAACCCATGGCAAACGCCATGGGTAAAAATCAAGACACTACGGACTACGGGAAGGGAGATTAGAAGCTGTACTTCACACCCAGGCTGGAGATGGAACCCTGTTGCACATCCCACTTGCGGTAGGTGTAGTCGGCAGTCAGTGCCCAGTTCTGGTTGAGCTTGTAGGCGCCGCCCACTTTGAAGTCGTGCATATCGCCGGTCATGTTGGCGTAGCGGTAGGCAGTGGAGAGCTCGACATTGCCGATGTCGTAGCGCAGACCCACTTCGCCGTACATGCTGCCGCTGTTTTTGCGCACGATTGCATCCCAACCCTTGTTGTCAACGTTGCTCATTACCTCTCGCTCCAGGGTATAACCCATCACACCGGTTTCACCGTAGAGGTTCAGGCCAGTGCTGAGCGGGGTAAAGACACCAACACCCAAGCTGCCAATGCCCATGCTGTCATTGCCGCCCTGGGCAGAGGTACCCTCGGAAAGCAAACGGCCGTAGAAGTGATCGGCAAAGGATTTGGACAAGTCCAGAGTCAAACCGCCAAAATCACGTGAGCCGCCATTATCCCGCGAGAAGTCCCCGCCGAATTGATCGGACTTGAGAAAATCGGACTTGGTGTGAGCCCAGGTAGCCGCGCCCTTGGCGTAGCTGAAAGCATCCTGTGCCAGTGCAGAGGTAGAAGCAAAACCGGCCAGAACCAGAAGGGAAACAGCGCTCTTTTTCATCTCATTAACTCCATTGATAAGCTCGTCGAGCTGGTATGGAGTCATTGTGCGGCGAGGTTCCCTGCTTGCCGAGCGGCAAGCTGTTGCCAAATCATGTCAGATGTAAGCAGATATTGCGGATGATGACAGGAGTTACAAATGGCTGGCGTGAGGCTCACGCCAGCCGGTAAACATTCAGCGGAAGACCACCTCGTCGATCTCGACTCGCACCAGCGGCTGACCGGTCAATCCGGCCGGACGGGCAACCTCGAGGGGCAGTGATGGACGCTCCTGTCCCTTGCGCAGATAGGTCTCCGGCAGACGGTTCTCGGCGACCCAGAAACGGGCCTCCTGACGGGAGAGCTGTACCCCCTCCTGACTGAAGAGCGTGACCCAGCCACGGACACCGACCACATTGCGGGTACCGGTATTGCCCACCATAAAGGTAAGCATCAGGGGATCTGTCCCCTCAACCTTGTCGAGCTTGACCACGATCCCGTCGCGCGCTGCCTGTGACAGCAATTCGGGGTGTGCCTTGGCCTGATCGGTCAGCACGGGTGCCGCTACCGCGACCACAGCCCCCGCTTTCGCCCCTTCGGCCAGCGCCTTGACGGGCTCGGCCGGCTTGACCACCAGATATTCCCAGGTGAAGTCATCGTTCAGTTGCACCTGACGACCATCAGGCAGGGTCACCTGGGTAACAGGAGCAGCCTGCGCCAACACGGGCGAGAGACAGAGAGCAACCAGCAGACGGGAGAAAGATTTCATGGCATGAACACTCGGTAACGGGTGAAAGGGCGACAGTATAAACAGTCGCCCCCCTCCTTGCCTATGACGGGACTCACGTTCCCGCTGTCACAGGAGCCTAGATAGCCAGGTCGTGGCGCTCTTCCTGTACCATGTCGAGGGTCACCAGATCGAACTCGGTTCCTTTGAGCGCCATCAGGATGTCCGGCTGGAGATCAAAGGCCTGCGCCCGCTGGTGTTCGGGCAGACGCACCCGGGCCAGGGTCATGCCGCAATCGGAGAGGGTGTGAAAAAACACCTGCGCTTCGTCCAGCCCCATGTCGGCCAGCATCTGCTCGGCTTGATCCACCATCCGCAGATAACGCTGCTCAAGCAGCCGTGGATTGGTGAAGCGATGGCTCAGGCAGCCATTGCCCCCCTTGCCCCAGCGACCAAGCTGGCGCTTGTTGAAGCCATAGCGAAAATCCCGCCGGGTCATCTGGTTGTCGGCAAAAAACCAGATAGTGTGGTCAGGCAGAGAACCGAATTCAGCCAGATACTCATCCCGCTCTTCCAGTGCCGCCGGCACCAGCAGGGGGAGATGGTTCCACTTTGGATGTGCCCCCACATGTTCACGCAAGCGGCGCACCGGATCGATCAGCCCCTCCATATGGGGCAGGCGATCGCAGAAGATCATTTCGTCGGTCTTGATAATCCAGTGATCGATACCGTAGCGCTGGCAGTAACGGCGGGCTCGCGCCACTTCGCTACGGCTGCGGGTCGGATTGTCAAAGGTGATGGCATGGATCTTCACGCCGCTGGCACGGCACATGTCGATGCTGTAACAGGACTCCAGTCGCCCGGAAAAAGAGACCACGACCTCCTCAAACCCGGCCAGCCGCTCAAGCATCTGCTGCTCGCGGGCCAGGAACGCATGATCATATCCCTGATTCAATAGAACGACATTGGCACCCATGACAACAGCTCCGGCGGATCAACAACAGGTTCCGGTATTGTGCAACGGGCAAGCTGAATAGACCCTTAAAAAGGTCAGGATTTGTGGTTAAAACTTGATAATGATCTCTTGCGATTCGGCCCCGACATCCTCGTTCTGGGCATCATAAACCCGCAGCCGGGCCTGATGGATCTGGTGAGCGCGAAGGAAACCTTCCGCTTGTTCCAGCGAGGTGAAGGTAAGCCGCCCTCCCTCGCTGTCGGTCAGGCAGAGGCACTCCCCTTCCGCTTCGATGCATAGTTGATAACCGCTGCCATCCTTGCAGGCGATCAGCAGGCTCGACTCAGGATAGTGACTGAGCCAATTGCGAAACCGGCCATGCTCCATAACGCTCCCAAAGGGGCATTACCCCTTGCCGGTGGCGGGCAAACAGCCCAGCTCAACCAGCTGCTGGCGGCAACTCGCCGCGTCGGTGAAGACCATGCCCCTGATGCCAAGGGCCTCTGCCGCCGCTACGTTGGCGGGGCTGTCATCGATGAAGATGCACTCTGCCGGTTTGAGATCGAACGACACCAGCAGGTAGCGATAGATATCCGGCTCCGGCTTCATCATCCGCACCCGCGCCGAAACCACCTTGCCACTGAAAAAGCGCCAGAAATCCTGATGCTGCTCCAGCCAGTCGATGCTGGCGTGCCCCATGTTGGAAAGGGCATAGAGCGAATGGCCTGCTCCGTGCAGCTCGGCCATCAAGGTTAGCATAGCGGGATCTGGCAACAGCGACGGAGGCACCGCCTGCAAAATCGCCAGGTTTTCTGCGGCGCTCAGCCCGGTTCTGCGCTCTGCCTGACGAGCCATGGTGTGCAGTGACATTGTGCCTCTGTCCACCTCCAGCCAGTCCTGATGATTAAACAGCCGTTCCGCCAGCTGCTCGGCCCCTTCTGGGCCACGCACCGAGCTCACTATGCCGACCGGATCCCAGCTCACCACCACCCGTCCCAAATCGAAAATAATCGCCATCACAACCTCCTGCAGCTCTGAATCGCGGGCAAAAATTCAGCTTCATATAAAGCCGTTTATACACCTGCCACTTGACCGGATACCCTGCCCCCATCTTGCGGTGCGGGCAAGTTTTACTTGCATCACAGCGGCAAATCCCTTAATGGTTATGACGTTACTTCAAGGACACACTTATGCACGCACCATTCTTCTTTGCTTTCTCGTTTATCCGGCCCGCTTGAGGGAAGGCCTGTCGTCGTGTGAACAGAAAGCAAAGACGAATCAAGCCTCCCCTCGCGGAGGCTTTTTTTTGCATCAATATCAATCGATTAATTGGATAGGGAACCATCATGGCAACGCTCGACGAGATCAGACAAGACATCACCCGGTTGGATCAGGAGCTGCTTGCCCTGCTGGCAAAACGCAAGACCCTCAGCATCGAGGTAGCCCGAGCCAAGCAAGCCAACCCACGCCCCATCCGTGACCACCAGCGGGAGCAGGAGCTGCTGGTCGCCCTGATCCAGCAAGGGCGCGTGCTGGGGCTTGATGCCCAGTACATCACCCGCATCTATCACACCATCATCGAGGACTCGGTGCTCTCCCAGCAGGCCTATCTGCAGAGCCTGCTCAACCCGGAACAGCAGGAGCCGATGACCAGCGTCGCCTATCTGGGGCCACGCGGTTCTTACTCCAGCCTGGCCGCCCGCAAATATCTGGCGCGCTACAAGGATCAGGTGATCGAGGTGAACTGCCAGAACTTCCGCGAAGTGCTGGATGCGGTGGAGTCGGGTCGCGCCGCCTTTGGCGTGCTGCCCATCGAGAACACCAGCTCGGGCTCCATCAACGAAGTCTATGACGTGATGCAGCACACCAGCCTCTCCATCGTCGGCGAGCTCACCTACCCCATCGAGCACTGCATCCTCACCGCCGTGCCGACCGAGCTTGGCCGCATCAAGACCTTCTATGCCCACCCGCAGGTGTTCCAGCAGTGCTCCCACTATCTGAGCAAGCTGGAAGGGGCGCGCCACGAGATCTGCGACTCCTCCTCCAGCGCCATGATGAAGGTGAAAGAGCTGGCAAGCCCGGAGGCCGCCGCCATCGGCAGCGCGGCTGGTGGTGAACTGTATGGTCTGGACGTGCTGGCCGAACAGCTCGCCAACCAGAAAGAGAACTACAGCCGCTTCATCGTGGTGGCGCGCAAGCCCATCGACGTGGCACCGCAGATCCCGGCCAAGACTACCCTCATCATGTCCACCTCCCAGAAGCCGGGTTCACTGGTCGAGGCGCTGCTGGTGCTGCGCAACCACGAGATCAACATGACCAAACTCGAATCCCGTCCGGTGCAGGGCAACCCGTGGGAAGAGATGTTCTACCTCGACGTCTCCGCCAACCTCAACACCCCGGCGATGCAGGCTGCACTGGTGGAGCTGACCAAGATCACCCGCTACATCAAGGTGCTGGGCTGCTACCCGAGCGAGGATGTCAAACCGACCGCAGTGCCACCGGTACTGATGGGCAAATAATCGAGCCAATCGGCAAGAGGCGGGCATCATGCCCGCCTCTGTTTTTTCTGCCACCTGCCCACCTGAAGCGCTGAACAGGCTGTAGCCAGGTGCCAAAACTCGCCACCACGGGCTATTTATTGTTCATCAAAACTAAATGACTACTCCCCATCATCAAGAAAAAATTGACGACATAACCCGCTAAAAAGGCCCTTGCCGCAGCTAAATGGCCTGTCCAGAGCCATTTTTCCCTGCCGGGCCCCGGATCCTGACTCTTCCCGATAACAAAAAGGCGAGCCGCTGGCTCGCCTTGAACACTCCACTTTTGACCGGTTCACATCAGAACTGACCGGCCATCAGCTGGTTGATGTTGTAGAGGGCGCGGGTATCGAGCTCCATCTCGGTGGCATAGGTGTTGCCGCGGGGATAGGAGGCCACCACCCGGGCACCACGCACCACACCGGCGACCGACACATCGAGCGAGTTGGAGGTCTGGGTCAGGTCACGATAGCTGCTCTGGCCGCGCACCTGCTGGCCATTGAGCTGCTCGGCCAGCTCGCGATAGGCATCCATCTTGGAAGCGCGGATCGCCTGCAGCATCTTCTCCGACTGGGAGGGGCCGGGCTGGATGTCGATCACCGCATAGCCCACCGCCTTGAGCACCGGAAAATCATCGGGCTTGCCACCCTGGGTGTAATCCGTCACCCGGTTGTAGCTGCAACCGGTGAGCAAGAGTGCCAGCAGGCAACCAAACAACATCTTCATGACTTGCTCCTTATGGGGTCAGGTTGACCAGATGACCACCCGGTCGGGCCTGACTGTCACGCATCAGATAACCGCGGTTAATCGATGCCCGACCAAACGAGTTGTTGGCACCGAACAGATATTTCTGCGGGATCAGGCTCTGGGCCGTGGTCTCAACCATCTTGGTACGCATGTCGATGATGCGGGCGTTGACCAGGATCCCCTTGCTGTTGCGACTGAAGGTGCCGACCAGAATGCGCGAGATAGGGAGACGGGGAGAGAGCTCCTTGTAGTTGCGGCTCAGCACAAAATCCCCCTGCGGCGTTACCTTGATGCTGCCGGTCAGCTTGAAGTCCACCACCACCTCGCCGCGGCGGTTGAGCTCGTAGATAAAGCTCTCCTCAATCTGCTGCCCCATCCAGTTGGTATCCTGCAGGGTATCGAGATCGACAAAAGAGGCTACCGCGATGGGATCGGTCAGAGTGGAGAGCGATTTGCGCTCCATCAGCTGATCGGTCATGCGTGCCACCAGCCAGTTGAGCTCCATCCCCTGCGCCGCCTGACGCGGATCACCCAGATCCCGATTTATAGGGTCGGAGCCGCAGCCGGCCAATGCCAGAGCGAGCGCCAACGCCGTGATGAATTTGTTCATGGATACCTTTCCTGTATCTGCACCTGATTTGTTATCGGACGCGTCGGCCAAACCTTGAGCCGGGAATGAGGCATGATTCTTGCTGAAACATTCGCTGTTAAGCCAATCTCTGGCGGATGGCCAGAAAAACGCCATCTAACAACTGTTGTGATCCATGTCGGCCCGCCATGCCCTCTTCAAGAGAAGAGGCTGCGAGTCGCCTAATCAAGGTATCTGCTATGAAATTACCGCTGCTGTTGACCCTGCTGCTGGCCAGCCTGAGCGCCCGCGCCGAGCTTATCGAAGCGCAGGGCAGTGCTGCCATTCTGGGGGGGGATGAAGTCTACGCCCGTGAACAGGCGACTCGCGATGCCCTGCGTCAGGCGCTGCTGGCCAGCGGCGCCGCCGTCTCCAGCGTACAGCGTCTGGAAAATGGCAGCCTGCGATCCGAGCAGATCCAGATCCGCTCCGGCGGCGACATTCGCCAGTACCGCCTCAAACGGGAAGAGGTGCGCAACGGCCGCATGTACATCACGCTAGTGGCCGACATTCAGGCCGAACGCCAGATCTGCCAGACCCAGCACTTCGCCAAGGATTTGACACTGGTCAGGCTGCGCCTGCGCTACCCCGATCAGGCCAGCTACGGCGCCATGGACGACATGCCGGAAAACCTCTCGCGGCGGTTGTTCGAAACCCTCGCCAACGCCCCGCAAGGAGTTGCGGTGCGTCAGTGGCTGGATGAAAACCTGCGCATCGACCCGCTTCACCTGCAACAGGGGGATCGCAGTGCCCTCGAGGAGATCAAGGCGCTCAGCCTGCGCACCGACAGCCAGTATCTGGTGCTCGGCAGCATCGACGATCTCTCCATCGAACCGCAGGGCAACCAGCTGACCAGCTGGTATCAGGATCCCGTCCGCAATTTTCGCATGCAGCTCTACCTGTTCGACGGCATCAACGGCAGCCTGATCAACCGCAAGGTCTATGAAGGGCGCGCCACCTGGACCTTTGGCAAGCGGGATCTGGTGGGCAGCAACAGCGGCCAGTTCTGGCAGTCGAGCTACGGCCAGGAGGTCAACTACCAGCTGCAGCAGGCCGCTCAGGATCTGGTGGCCCAGCTCACCTGTGCCCCGGTCACCGCCCGGGTGGTCGGCCAGAACGAACGCGGCCCCTACATCAATCTGGGGCGGCGCAACGGCGTCAAGCTCGGCGACCAGTTCCGCATCCAGCACAACGCCGACTTCATCGACCCCTACGGCAAGTCCCGCATGATGCGCAACCCGGCCGACGGTCTGTTCGAAGTGGTGCAGGTGTTCGACGACGGTGCCATCATTCGCAGCCAGAACAAATATTCACCATTCAACATCCAGAACGGGGATTTGGCAGTATTGGAATAGGAATCAAGGGTTTAAAAGGGAGTTGCTTCTTGTATAATGCCCGCCACAAGGCTCCCGTAGCTCAGTAGGATAGAGCGGTCCCCTCCTAAGGGACAGGCCACTGGTTCGACTCCAGTCGGGAGCGCCATACAAAACAAGGGGTTGGCATCATCATGGTGCCAAGCCCTTGGTCGTTTTTGATGGTGGTCAATCCCGCCTCCTCTCATCTGTTATCACCCTCAGCATCCCGGGCTCTCTCTCTGATAGACTGACTCTCTTTGGCTGGGACCTGCGCCCAAGCCAGCAGCTTCATCTTGCAAAGGAGTGTTGGATGTCCGGTTGTTCCTGGTGGGATAGATCCACCGGTTTTGCCTTGCTGACCATTGTGCTGTGGGCCTCGCTGGCCGCACTGACGTCGCGCATTACCAGTGTTTCGCCACTCGTTCTGGTGGGGCTGGTGCTGTTTTTCTGCGGGGCCGGGGCATTACCCTTTTGGCGCCAGTGGCGGGCCAGCCCGCTCACCTGGCTGATTACCATCACAGCCCTGCTCTTTTATCATCTGCTGCTTTTTATGAGCTTTCGCCACGCCCCGGTGCTTGAGGCCAACCTCATCAACTACCTCTGGCCGCTCTGCATCATCCTCTTCACCCCGCTGTTGCTGCCAAATCATCCCCTCCACCTTCGCCACATTCTGGCGGGGATCTGCGGACTGGCTGGCTCCATGCTGGTAATGGTTGATGGCGAGTTGCAACTGAAGCAAGCCTATCTGCCCGGCTATCTGCTGGCGCTGGGTGCCGCCATCATCTGGGGCGCCTACTCGGTACTGTCGCGCCGTCTGCCACCGGCGCCTGCCGTGGTCACTGCAGCAGCCTGTCTGCCCGCCGGCGTGCTGGCGCTGCTGCTCGCCCGTCTGCTGGAGGGGCCTCTGCCACTGACACAGATCCCGGCCAGCGACTGGAGCCTCATCATCGGGCTGGCTCTTGGCCCCATGGGGGCCGCCTTTGTTACCTGGTATCTGGCGCTGCGAGACGGCGATCCACGCCGGATCGGTGCCCTTGCCTACCTGACCCCACTGCTGAGTACCTTGCTGCTGGTGACATTGAACGGAGAGGAGCTGACCTCTCGCCATCTGCTGGCCGGTGCCCTGATCATGGGCGGTGCCCTGCTTGGCATGCGGAGCAAAAAAGCCCCTCCAGCCATCGCCGCCGCAAGCTAACCCCTGCTGCACTGGCAAAAATCGATGCGTTAAAGATGGTGTCATAAAAACGCCATCTCTCCCCGTTAGGCTCAGGCCATGCCCCATGGATGGCCTACCGCTGACAGGAACCACATCGTGAAAATTGCCCACTACGTCACTCTCTCCTCCCTCGTTCTATTGCTGGTCGCGGGAGGCGAGGCGCTGGCGCTCTACCGGGGGTGGCAACAGCTGGCGCAAACCGAGCAGACTCAGCGACAGCATGAGGCGTTGCAGCAACAGGTCACGGTCGCGTTGCAAAACAGCTTGCGTGACTACCTCGCCGCAGGTGATCCCCAACAACTGGCCGCCGCAGAGAAGATCCGCACACGAGTTCTGGTTGCGCTGGAAAATCAGCCACAAGAGATAGCCGCCCCTCTGCAGCATCAGCTGGAGGAGATGGGCAAGCGCATCGAGCACGACTATCAGGCGGCGGGCAAGCTCTCCGGCAACAGCCAGTTGCTGTTGCAAAATGCCGAGAACGAGATCGCCAGTCAGGCGCTGGCTCTGCTGCACTACGGAGAACAGGGTGAAAGTGGTGAACAGGCCAATGCTGCCCGGCAATACCGCTTGGCAGCCTCGGAGATTCTCGCCAGCCTGTCGCAGCTCGGCCACCAGCGTCAAAGCTACATGGAGCAGGGAAGCAGCAAACTGCTGGAAGGGCTCACTCTCGAGCTGGAAGAGATGGCGAAGCAGGCAAACCAGCTGCAAGCGCTGCCACTGCTCGGCATCTATGAACAGCCAGCAGCGGACGAATTCACTCTGGGAGAGCCTGAGCGCAAGGAGATAGGTGATCAGCCGCGCAGCGAGGTGCAATCACTCATCAAGCGCTATCCACAGGAGCTCGCCAACAGCCGCATGGCGCTGCAGCAACAGCAGGCTGCCCGCCATGCCGTGCAGCAGGATATAACCCGGATGGTGCAGCTCACCCGCGAGATGGGCGACACGATTGCCAGCGAACGGCAGGCCGTCAACCAGAGACTGGCCACCATACTCGGCACGCTGGCGCTGATCCTGGTGGCGGTGGCCCTCCTTTTTGCGCTGGTGCAGCGCCGCTGGCTGCTTGCCCCCTTGTTGCGCTTGCGTCACGCCTTTTTGCAGCTGGATAACACCGGACAAGCGGAGCCCCTGCCTGCTGCTCGCGAGCGCAACGAGCTGGGGGACATAGTCACCAGCTACAACCGTCTGATTGGCCGCCTACAACAGGATCAACAGCAGAAAGCGGGGCAACTCTCGGCGGTCTCCACCAGCCTGCAGGGAATGGTGAGCCAGGTGGAGGAGATCCATCAGAGCACCCGCACCACCGAGCAGGTCGTCGATGAAAGCGGCCAGATGATGGGAGAACTCAATCAGCTGGCTGGCGAGGTGCATCAGGTAGCTGCGGAGATAGCCCGCCATGCCAGCCACAACGAACAGGCCATGAGCCAGAGTGAAGGGCTGGTTGGCAACATGCTGCATGCGACCACCCAGACCGGGCTTGCCATCGACGAGAGCGGTGAAGCGCTGCAGGCTCTCAAACGCTCGGTCAGCGATGTGACCGCCATCGTCGACGTGATTGGCCACATCGCCCAGCAGACCAACCTGCTGGCCCTCAATGCCGCCATCGAAGCCGCCCGTGCCGGCGAGCAGGGGCGCGGTTTTGCCGTGGTAGCCGATGAGGTGCGCCATCTCTCAGCCAACACCCAGCGCTCGCTCAACCAGATCACAGAGATCCTCGGACGACTGACCCAGTCAGGCGACCAGCTTGGAACCGTGCTCGATCGCATCACCAGCGAGGCAAACAGCCAGCGCGAGCAGGCCGAGCGACTGCGGGAAACAACCCAGGCGGTGCGGGAGATCGCCCGCAATACCGCGGTGATCGCCCTGCAGGGCGCCGACAATGCCAAAAGTCAGGAGCACAAACTGGCCAGCTTTGCCGACCTGATCGCCCGCATTCATCAGCATGCCCGTCAGGTCAACCAGCTCTCGGTGCAGGTCTCCTCCCATATTCACCATCAGGCCCGCCAAATCCCGCTGATCCTGGGCCAGCCAAATTGAATATTGCGCGCTAACAGCCCCGCACCCTCTCTCGCCTGTCAGCGGGAGAGTTTTTTTGTTGCGCAAAATTATCTGTTGCCTGCAGGTTAATATTGACCACGGACAGGCCGTCGCCCTGCTCGCTCCCCACCTCCTTCTGCAACCCATTGAAAACGCTCTCATGGCCGCATGACGTGGAATGAGAGCCCTTCACCTTCACGCAATGAATATTTGCACTCTGTCATACTTTTGAAACTTGGCGGGAACTTTTCATTGATATTTCGCACCGCGAACGTACTCTTGTGATTGTCCGATAGCCAAGAATCGGAACATAAAAAACAAAGAGTGATGAACAGAACTGCACTGCCACAGATGTGCCAAGACATCGGGGTTGCAGAGATCAAACTGAACGATTTTTTGCCCTGCGGGGTTTTGATTGCAATGCCAATACCGAGCGGTGGGCCAGATGCCGACTGCCGGAACAAAAAAAGCTAAGTCCATAAAATCAGGAGCAATACAAAATGGAAAAAGTGATCTTCAAGCGCGCCGCGTTGAGTGCCGCTGTGGTAGCCGCTCTGGTAGCACCCGGTATGGCATTGGCAGCTCAGGACATGATGAGCCCAACCTACGGCAAATCCTACGAAGCCTTCGTCAATGATTCCAAGCTGACAGGTGGTGTTTTCTACTTCCAGCGTGAGCGTGACCGCAAACAGGGCCAAGAAGCCCACTACGATGACGATGGCAAATACGTACCAGCCCAAGATGGCAAGTACCATAGCAACCTCAGCCACTCTACTGCACAGGTAGCACTGAACTTCAACTCCGGTTATGCATGGGACATGATCGGTGTCGATGTGGGTGGTTTCGCTGCTGCCAACCTTGCCGTTGACGAAAGCAACGGTGTCAACGAAGAGAACGAGTTCTCCTTCTGGGGCAACAGCTGGTCGCAAGGGGATGGTCTTTCCGAAAATGGTGCCAGCCTCTCCAACGCAGCTCTGAAACTTAAATTCCTGGATGGAGCTCTGACTGCCAAGGGTGGTTTGACCCAGCTCTATGTTCCGGGCGTAATGGGTGTTAACTGGTCATATCAGCCAGGTACCTATCGTGGTGGCCAGATTGAAGGCAACTTCGGCGGCCTCTACCTGACCTATGCTATCGCTGACGAGTACAAGGCCCCCTGGTTCAAAGATACCAACGGCTTCTCCAAAGCAGGCAACTACGCCGGTGCAGCTACCCAGTATTCTGATGAAAACCAGATCGACTACATCCACGCCCTGGCTGCTCGCTATACCTTTGAGAATGGCACTGCCATTACCGGCTCTTTCGGTCAGTCCGAAGGCTATATGGACAGCTACCACTTCAAACTGGCTCACAAGTTTGACGTGTTGGGTGGCCTCACCACCAGTTATCAGTTCTACGGTTCCGAAACTGACAACACTGACTATGACGGTCTTGCATGGCAGCAAGCTCTGACTGCCGCTTGGGCCATGGGTCCTTATGGTTTCCGCCTGGAAGGCTTGTGGACTAAAGCTGAAGGTGACATGGGGAACTACCTGCCCCGTCTGACCAAAGGCTACGGCAACTCCCAGGGTGCCAACGAAATTTGGTGGGATTCCCGCTCTGACTGGAACGAAAACAACGAGAAAGCACTGTTTGCCGGCGTAACTCGCTCTCTGGACGATCTGGTTGGTGCCCCTGGCTGGTCTGTCGGTGTATCCGGTGCCTATGGCTGGGATGCCGAAAATGGCAATAGCACACGTGTGGATGGCAAAGAGTGGGCCGCCAACTTTGACGTCATGTATACCGTGCAGGATGGCAAGCTGAAAGGCACTCTGTTCAAACTGCACTATACCGATTACAACAACATGCAGGATGAGAAAGGAAACTGGTACTATCCGAACATGTTCCAATCCGAACACGACGTCAAGTTCCACATCATCATGCCGTTTACCATCATGTAATCAGGCAACACGATGTCAGCAAACCGGGCCACTTGGCCCGGTTTTCTTTTCCCCGATCAGCAGGTTAACATGCTGACAGACTCCCACTTTCCATCCGCCCCCCCTCTCACAAGGATCTCTCTATGCCCCGATTTGTTCTTGTCACCGGATGTTCCAGCGGAATCGGTCTGGCTGCCGCCCAGGTGCTGGGTCAGCACGGCTTTACCGTGATCGCCTCGGCACGCAAGGCAGAGGATGTGGAGCGCTTGCAGCAGCAGGGGTTGCTGGCAGTACAGCTGGATCTGGCGGATCCCGCCTCCATCGAACTCGGAGTCAGTGCGGCGCTCCATCTTGCTGGTGGTTGCCTCTATGGCCTGTTCAACAACGGCGCTTATGGCCAGCCGGGGGCGCTGGAAGATCTGCCCACCGAGGCGCTGCGCGAGCAGTTCAACACCAACCTGTTTGGCTGGCATCACCTCATTCGTCAGGTGCTGCCCGCCATGCTGGAGGCCAGAGAGGGGCGGATCGTGCAAAACAGCTCGGTGCTGGGGCTGGTCGCCATGAAGTATCGCGGCGCCTACAACGCCAGCAAGTTTGCACTGGAAGGCTATTCGGATACCCTGCGTCTCGAGCTGGCCGGCAGCGGCGTCCATATCAGCCTGATTGAACCCGGCCCCATCGATACCCGCTTTCGTGCCAACGCCCGCGCTGCCTTTCTGCGCCATATCGACCCGACCAAGAGCCGCCATCAGGCGGCCTACCAACAGACCCTCAAACGGCTGGAGCGAGAGGGCGGCGCCCGTGGCTTTACCCTGCCAAGCGAAGCCTGTCTGCCGCCGCTGATCCATGCACTGAGCAGCGCTCGCCCCAAGACGCGCTATCCGGTCACCACCCCGACCAGAGTTTTTGCCCTGCTAAGACGGATCCTGCCCACTCGTTGGCTCGACAAGCTATTGGCAAAATCAGCCTGATCCCTTGCACTGACGACGACCTGCGTCGCCTCGTTCAATAGTGCTCGCCATTGCTGTAGTAGGCGCTTTTATCGATGGGGAAAACCTGCACCACCACATAGGTTTGTTCCCCCAGCGCCGCCTTCAGATGGCGGGTGATAAGGACTGCCGTCTCATCCTGAATCTCCTGCGGCCTGGCAAACCAGTGCAGCTCGACAAACGGAAAACCGGACTCCAGCTCACCGTCACGAACCCAGTGGCTCTCGACCCGCTCCATGGTGACGAACTCCGGCTTGCCACCGGTCAGGGCACAGAGATCCGCAAGCAGCGGCGCGCTGATCTCCTTGAGGGTATCGAGTGAAACGGCGCGAAAACGAAGATGGGGCATGGCAAACCTCTTGGCTATCAGAAATGAGCACTTATCATAGAGTCTCCTGCGATGAAAAGAAGTCACCAGCCCGGATAAGGATCACCATGAAATTCCAGCGCTCCCTGTTTGCCTTTCTGCTCTGCCTGCTGCTGCCGCTCAGCGCCTTTGCCGATCCCGCCTTCTACAAAATCAGCAAGGGCAACCAGCAACACTGGCTGCTGGGCTCCATTCATGCGGGCAAGCCCTCCCTCTATCCGCTACCGGAGCCGGTCGAACGGGCCTGGCTGCAGAGCCGCGCACTGGTGATGGAGGTCGACATGAACAGCATCACGCAGGCGCAGTGGCAAGAGATGGGTTCTCTCACCCGCTTGGTAGATGGCAAGGCCCTCAAGGAGCATCTGCCTGCCGAGCTCTACCAGCGCACCCTGATGGCTGGCGCGCGTCTTGGCCTCAATGAAGCTGCGCTCGCCCCGCTGCGCCCCTGGTTTGTTGCCATCACCCTGACTCAGGCCGCCATGGCCCGCTCCGACTTCAAGAGCGAGCTCGGGATCGATCAACACTTTGCCGCACTGGCCGCCAAAGAGGGCAAACCCGTGGTGGGCTTCGAGACCCTGCTGGAGCAGCTCGGCTATCTTGCCAGCGTGGGTGACAACCAGACCCTGATGCTCTCCAGCACCCTCGACGAGCTGCCGATGCTCGACACCGGCTTCGCCGCCGTGATGAAGGCATGGCAGCAAGGGGATGAGGCAACGCTTATCAATCTGCTCAAGGAGGAGATGGCACCGCCCGCTCTGCAGAGCTGGATGGAGCAAACCCTGCTGGCCGAACGCAACCACAACTGGCTGGCCAAGTGGCAGACCCTGCCCAACGAGAGCTTTATTGTGGTCGGCGCGCTGCATCTTTATGGCGAGCAGGGACTGCTGGCGCTGCTGGAGCAGCAGGGGTGGCGCGTCACTCTGCTGACCACGCCCACCGTGCTGCAAAGCACCAAATAAGGATTCGAGTGAGATTCATCACAGTTTGTGACTGGTCATAAAACAATCTCATGGGGAGTTGATCGGGATCATCTCCCTGCAGATAAAGGGGTATTTATGATGCCTGTCATCCACCGGGTGACAGGAGCAATGGAATGGACTTTTGGCTGGATCTGATGTTTGGCAACAGCGTGGGCTTGATGTCGATGATGGTGATTATCGGCACCTTCATCCTGATCAGCTCTTACGCTGCCTACTTCATCTACAAGGTGATGCACTCGCAGCCACCCAAAGCAGAGAAGTAATCCCCACAGGCGGCAGCAACTGGCCGCCTGTTTCGTCTCCGCCCCCCGGTTCATCCCTCCCTGCGCGATTGAACCGGACGATCGTTTTGCGGATCGGCTCGCACCGCTATAATGGCCCCACTTTGTTTCATATGGGGAGCCTGCCGTGTCACATAGCGACGAACTCTCGCTTTTTCTGAATGAAGTGGCCGATGTCAGGCCCATTCGCAGCGACAATATCCATCCCCAGGGGGTGAAATCCGCCCCGACAGAAGCCCAGCTGGCCCGCCGTCAGGCCGCCACTGCCGAGCAGCTGGCGCTCGATCACCTCACTATGGAGGCGATCGAGATGCTCGACCCGCACGAGATCACCGGCTTCAAGCGCGATGGCGTACAAGAAGGGGTCTACAAGAAGCTGCGGCTCGGCAAGTACGAGCTGCAGGCAAGCCTGGACTTGCACCAGAAGACGCTCAATGAAGCGCGTCAGACGCTGGTGCAGTTCATCACCGATTGCGAGCAGCGCGATATCCGCTGTCTGCTGATTCTGCACGGGAAGGGGGAGCGCAGCACGCCGCGCGCCCTGCTGAAAAGCTATGTCAGCGCCTGGCTGCCGCAGTTGCCGGCGGTGATGGCCATCCACAGCGCCGAGCGCCGCCACGGCGGCAGCGGCGCCCTCTATGTGCTGCTGCGCAAGAGCGAACGCAAGAAAGCGGAAAACCGCGAACGCCACCAGAAGCGCCTCGGCTGATGCCTAGCGCCCGTCAGGGACGATCACAAGGACAACACCATGTCATACCAGAAACTTGAACAGCACCAGCAACAGCTGCACCGCCTCAACCACCTCTCCGCCATCTGTGGCTGGGATCGCGCCGCCATGATGCCGGAAGGGGGCAATGAGGCGCGTGCCGAAGCGTTGGCCGAGCTCGGCCTCATCATCCACCACAAGCGCACCGCCCCCGAACTTGGCGACTGGATTGCCAAGGCAGAGAGCGAGCAGCTGGATGAGGTGCAGCGCGCCAACCTGCGCGAAATCAAGCGCCAGTGGCAGGATGCCAGCCTGCTGCCCGGCGAGCTGGTCGAGGCGCTGTCGCTTGCCGGCAGCAAGTGCGAGCACGCCTGGCGCAGCCAGCGCAAAAACAACGACTGGGCCGGTTTTGCCCCCAATCTCGAAGAGGTGGTGAAGCTCTCCCGCGAGGTGGCACGTTTGCGGGCAGACAAGCTTGGCGTGCGCCCCTACGACGCCATGCTGGCGCTCTATGAGCCGGGCATGACCAGCGAGCGGCTGGATCAGATCTTCGGCGATCTCGCCAGCTGGCTGCCGCCCCTTATCCAGCAGGTCAGCGAGCGGCAGAAGGAAGAGTCCCTACTGCTGCCGCAAGGCCCCTTCCCCATCGCGGCCCAGCAGGCACTCGGTCAGGAGGTAATGGGGCTGCTCGGCTTTGATTTTGCCCACGGCCGGCTCGATGTGAGCAGTCACCCCTTCTGCGGCGGAGTGCCGACCGACGTGCGCATCACCACCAGATACAACGAGCAGGAGTTTATCTCCAGCCTGATGGGCATAGTCCATGAAACCGGCCATGCCCGTTACGAGCAGGGGTTGCCACGCCAGCTGTCGGGGCAGCCGGTTGCCGAGGCGCGCTCCATGGCGATTCATGAGAGCCAGAGCCTGTTTTGCGAGATGCAGCTCGGCCACGATCCCGCTTTCCTCTCGTTGCTGGCGCCCCATATTCGCGCCCATTTCGGCGATCAGCCGGCCCTGAGCCCGACCAATCTCGCCAGACTCTACAGCCGGGTCGAACCCGGTTTTATCCGGGTCGATGCGGATGAGGTGACCTATCCTGCCCACGTCATCCTGCGCTACGAACTGGAGCGCGACCTGATAGAAGGGCGGATCGAAGTAGCAGACATCCCCGAACTGTGGGATGCGAAGATGCAGCAGTGGCTGGGACTCTCCACCAGGGGCAACTACCGCAATGGTTGCATGCAGGATATCCACTGGACTGACGGTTCGTTCGGCTACTTCCCGAGCTACACGCTCGGCGCCATGTATGCCGCTCAGCTGCGCTTTGCGCTGGAGAAAGAGCTCGGCAGCATGAGTGAAGTGATCGCCGCAGGCCGCCTGCCGGAGATCTTCGCCTGGCTCGGCCGCCATATCTGGTCGCAGGGTAGCCGCTACAGCACGGATGAGCTGATCAGCCGCGCTACCGGCGAGGCGCTGAACCCGCACTGGCTGCGCCAGCATCTGGAACAGCGCTATCTGAAGTGATCCGTGCAATACGGGTAAAACATGACGGGGCCATGACAGGCCCCGTTTTTTTATTGGTAAACGATCCGTGTCAGAGCGGATCCTGCACGCTTAAAAACTCGCGCAGTTGCAAGATATTGCCCTCCGGGTCAAACGCATTGCGCACCACGAAACCGGGCCCGGACCACTGCTGCGGCAGCAGGCCGCCACCGAGATCCGCCGCTTTCGCCTCCGCCCACGCAAGGCTTGGCACGGTAAAGAAGAGCTTGATGGCCCCCTGCTCACGCAGCGCCGGTGGCGTCGTGACAACGATCTGTCCGATATAGGGCTCGGGGATGGCATGCACAAGCAGCTGGATGTCGCCGTTCTCCAGCACGATCAGCTGCTCGCTCTGACTGCGGATCTCCATCTGCAGCAAGGTTCGGTAAAAGTGGCTCAGCAAGCCCGGCTCCCTGGCGTAGATCAGGGCGCCGGCACGGGCGGGACCTGGCATAGTGCAATCCTCGGTGATAAAGGCTTATCCACCTTCGCACAGTTGCGCACGACCTTCACCTTTTTCAGCGCACATTCCGCGCAAACTTAATTGCTATCCCTGTCCGTTTCTGGCTAGTCATCCCTCGCGATCCTGCTTAGTCTCTCACTCATCCCTTTTGTGCCGCATCAGCACACACCCGGCACCTACCAGCAAGAGAGCCATGCCATGACGCCGCAGCACGAGCGTGACCAGCCACAGGGTCACCAGATCAACGCCCTCAGCCGCGAGCAGTGCCACACCGCGCGGCTCGCCCGCGACGCGCGCTTCGATGGCCGCTTCTTTACCGGCGTGCTCTCGACCGGTATCTACTGCCGGCCTGTTTGCCCGGCACGGCCACCGCACGAGCACAACGTGCGTTACTTCCCGAGCGCCGCTGCCGCCGAGCAGTATGGCCTGCGGCCCTGCCTGCGCTGCCGCCCGGAGCTGGCGCCCGCTGCCCGTGGCGATCTGCCGGTTGAGCTGACACGGCTGCTGGCGCGAATCGATCGCGGCGAGCTGGCAGACAGCACGCTCGCCGAACTGGCGGCGGAGAGCGGTATCAGTGAGCGCACGCTACGCCGCCAGTTCGAGGCATACCTTGGCGCCTCACCAAAGCAGGTGGAGCAGACGCGCCGCCTGCTGCTCGCGAAACGGCTACTGACCGAGACCCGGCTCCCCATCACTGATATCGCGTTTGCCGCCGGTTTTGCCAGCATCCGTCGCTTCAATGACGCCTGGCTCAACGCCTATGGGCTGGCCCCGCGCACCCTTCGCCAGCAGGAAGGTTGTGACGATATGGCCGACTACAGCGTTTCAGGCCAGCGTGGGGCAACGTTGACGCTGCAACTGCCCTACCGCCCTCCGTATAACGTGGCGGCCATGCTGGCGTTCTATCGGCTGCGGGCGATCCCCAGGCTGGAGCGGGTTGATGGCGAAGTGTACGAGCGGCGCTATCTGGTTGGCGATCAGGTTGCACTGGTGCGCATCGCACAGGGCAAGGGGCACAGCCTGCAGCTCACCGTCCATGATCTGCCGCTCGCCGCGCTGCCGGATCTGCTCTATCGGGTGCGCCGGATGTGGGATCTCGATGCCGATATGCAGCGGATCGGCGATCTGCTCGGTCGGGATCCGCTACTGGCCCGTTTGCAAGCGCGCTGGCCCGGCGTGCGCCTGCCGGGGGGCTGGGACGAGTACGAGGTGATGCTACGCGCCATCGTCGGCCAGCAGGTCTCGGTCAAGGGAGCCATCACCATACTCGGGCGACTGGTGGCGCGCACCGAGGCCCAATTCGGGGTGGCGCAACTACCGCCCCCCGCCCAGTTGTGCAAACTCGATCTCGACGGGATTGGCATGCCCGGCAGCCGCATTCGCACCCTGCGGGGCGTGGCGCAGGCACTGGCTAGCGGCGAGCTAACCCTCACTACAGCCAGTGATGAACAGTTGCTGGCTCTACCGGGCATAGGCCCCTGGACGGTCGCTTACTGGCGGCTGCGCTGCGGGCTCGATACCGATGCCTTCCCCGCCTCCGATCTGGTGCTGCAAAAAGCGCTGGGAGGCGGTGCCAAGCTGCCGGTGAAGGATGTGTTGGCGCAAAGCGCCGCATGGCAACCGTGGCGCAGCTATGCGGCAAGCTGGCTGTGGCACGCCATGAGCGAAGCGCCCGATTTGCTGCTCCGTGCCACTGGCAACGAAAACCAGCCGGATAACCAACAACAGGAGATAACCCCATGATCCGCTACGATATCCTGCCGACCCGCTGCGGCGATCTGCTGGTTGCCATCAACGAGTATGGCTTGGTGCACGTGGACTTTGTCGCGGGACTGCGGGCACTGCCCGATATGAGCGGCTGGCTGCAAGACCCCGCAGCGCTGGCCCCCTTCCTCGCCGAGTTTGACGCCTATTTTGCCGGTCGCTTGCAGCGCTTCTCCCTGCCCCTTGCCGCCCGTGGCACCGCTTTTCAGCAGGCAGTGTGGCAAGCGCTGTGCGACATCCCCTATGGCGAAACCCGCAGCTACAGCGATATTGCTCGCGCTATCGGCAAGCCCGAGGCGGTTCGGGCTGTGGGCGCAGCAAATGGCCGCAATCCGCTCTCGATCATCGTCCCCTGCCATCGGGTGATCGGCCAAAACGGCAGTCTGACCGGCTATGCGGGGGGATTGGAGATTAAAAAAGTGCTGCTGGCGCTGGAGAAGCAAGAGAGGGAGCTAGCCACGGCGCAATAGTGCACAGGCCGACCGAAGAGGGATATCAACCACCACCGCCCAATCGGGTCGAGAAAAAATATGCCCCCGAAGCGGGGGCATAAGGGTTCTGCCATGACAGCGATGCATCACTCATGGCGATGCACCGCTCGCAGCCTATTCAACCAGCTGATAGATCGCGTGGTTGACGAACTTGGGATCATTCGGCTTGACCCCTTCGACTCGCTTCAGCTTGCTCCCCGCCAGTTTTTCAGCTTCCGGGTTGGTTGAGGAGTAGAAGTACACCTTGGCTCCGGCCGGCAACGCAGCAAGACTCCAGTTGTTATCCACTTTCTGCTCAAACCCTTCCGGATGCTGCTTGGCCATCTCCTTGACGTAAGCAGAGAGCACTTCGCGGGTCTCCATGGGATCTTCATGCACCACCGCTTTGCTATCGATGCCCGGGAAATTGCCGCCACCGCTGCCGCGATAGTTGTTGGTGACCACATAGAAGTTCTGCTTCAGGTCGATCGGTTTGCCCTGATAGGTGAGGTCGGTGATCCTGTGCTTATCGCTGATCTGCTTGCCATCCTGGTCATAACGGGCTGGCTGGGTAATATCAATCTTGTATTGCACCCCTTTGATCATGTCGAAGTTATAGGGGCGGAAGTCATCGACCACCAGCCATTGCGCCTTGCTGGCATCGGGGACGATCTGGTTGTACTGGCTGACGCTCTTCTCTAGCCACTCTTTCACCGTTGCACCGTTAACTTTGGTTACTTGCAGGGTGTTGGGGAATACATAGAGATCCGCCACGTTGCGCAGGGAGATCTTGCCTGCCGGTACCCAGGTAAAATCGTTCGGGCCGTTGCGGCCACCACGGAATGGCGCCACCGCCGACAGAACCGGCAGATCCTCGTTGAGGGCACAGTTCACCCCGTTATGGCTCAGACAATCCGCCTTGACCTGATCAATATGCCACTTCTGGGCATCGCTCACGATCTGGAGGGAGGCATCGTCCTGCACCACCGAGAAGAAGCTGTAGATCGGCTTGGCGATTTCGCTGATGGGGTCGGCCAGCCACTGATTGGTCGCATCATGGGTTTTGTCGACCAGCGCCTCGATTTGACTATCTCCCGGCACATCCATGCTCTTGTCGACCAGCCGCACTTCCGAGTGGCTGGAAGCCACCTGCCAGCGACCATCCTTCTGAGTCAGTTTGAGGTCGATAACCCCAAGATGGTTACCCGCAACCCCCGGCATGACGGCAGGCACGCCGGCAATTCGGCCCTGGGCATTATCAACCTGAGCGACATCCGGATACTCGCCCGGAAAAGCCTTGTGGGCATGGCCCAGCAACAGAGCATCAACCCCTTTCACCTGCGCCAGATAAACCGCGGCGTTCTCCATAAAGGGCTCCTGCGGAGTCCCAGTGATACCGGTGTGAGCTACTACAACTACCAGATCAGCCCCCTTGGCTCGCATCTCGGGGATGTAGTGCTCAGCCGTCTCGACCATATCGGCTACGATCACCTTGCCTTCCAGATTACGGCGATCCCACTGCATGATCTGGGGTGGATTCACCCCCAGAACCCCTACCTTGACCGTCTGCACGTTGCCATTGACGTCCTTCACCTGACGGTCGAGCAGCACATAAGGCTTGAAGCGGTTGGGCATGGCATTCCAGTCGATCTTGCCATTGCTATCACGTTTGAAATCGCGGGCATCGAACACGTTGGCATTCAAGACCGGATAATTGGCTCCCGACAGCGCATCGGCCAGATAGTCGAGGCCATAGTTGAACTCGTGGTTACCGAGGTTGCCGACATCATATTGCAACTGGTTGAGCGCATTGATGGCGGGATGCCCCAGCTTTTTCAGGTAATCCGGATTGCCCTTGTATTGCGCAAACACGTAATCCGACAACGGTGTGCCCTGGATCAGGTCGCCATTATCGATCAGCAGGTTGTTGCCATTTTCCTCACGGGCTTTATGGATCAACAGCGCAGTACGGGAGAGCCCGAGAGAGTGGTCGACCTTGTTCTGGTAGTAGTCAAAACCAAGCAGATTGGAGTGAATATCGGAGGTCTCGATCAGACGCAGATTGACATCTCCGGAGGCGGCTTTTCCATTATCGCTATTGCAACCGGAGAGCAACAGCAATACGGCTACCGAGCTCAACGTGAGGGTCGTCTTCATTGGAATTGTCATGAGTTGTTTCTCACTTTATGTTGTGTTTATCGTTAGTGCCAGCTCGCACATTCTACCTGCAAACCAGACAGATTCATGTGAGCGAAATTGCATAAATGGCTCATACCACTATCTGCCTTTCATATGCTCTGACAGCGAGACAGAACTTAAAACAATGCCAATTAATGATGTTCGCAGCACCACGGTCATTTTTCAGCAGCGATACAACTTCAAAACATTACCTCGACATGAATGTATAACCACTTGAAATGGAGTTTATTTTCCCGTTCCGAACGGTCAAACTTGATTACTACAAACTTCCATTTAATTATTTTTAATATAGTACCGACAAAAATAACCATTGTATAAGCACCAGTGATAAGCATATTTAGTGAATGAAATCACCAACAGCACCTTAATAATGCGCATCGACTCAAAACAAGAATATCAGAGTAAGAACACTGACTGATTGAAAAATAATTTTTTAAAAATCAAATGATGGAGCAAAACCTTATTTCTATATACTGACTTTATTAAATCTTTATATTGCATTGGGAATAAATGTATTACTCAAAATAGGTGATGACGTAGTTACCGAATTAATCTTATTCAGCGAATAGGTGTGCAAAGGCGCCATTCCGGGCTGGGAAGAGAGCGAACAGTTCCAACCGTAATTGCCAAAAAAAGCCCCGGAGCCATGCTCCGGGGCTTTTTCATTGCTTCCCAGCCAGCTCTGACTTAACAGAGCCGCGCTCCGGCAATTACTTCTTCAAACTGCCCATCACATGCATTTCGCAGCGGTTGCAGTCAAAGCGCAGGCGGAAGGTATCTTTACCCATCTTGAGCTCCAGCGGCTCGGCCTTGAGACCGGGCACCTCGTTCGGGCAGAGGTTCTGGCTGTAGCGGATGCAGTGCTTGGTGATCATCAGCACCACTTCCCGCTCCTCCTTGTTCGCCTCATAGGCAGGAGCAATGCGCTCCACCCCGTGCTCATGGAAGAACTTTTCAGCCGCGCTGTTCAGCACGTTGCCAAGGTAGGAGAGACGGTGCTGGGGATAGTGGATATCCCGCAGCGCGATCCGTCGCTCGGGGCGCAGGTAGCTGGCCACGCGAGCCGCCTCCAGCGCTGCGATACCATCCCGGCGCAAGCCGTTGAGCTGTGATGCGGCGATAAATAGCGGCCTCGTTACTACCAACTCAATCTTGCGCGCCACAAACAGGGTATTGCCGAGTTTACCGAGCTGATCCCGCGCCTGTTGCAGCGCCCGCTCCGGATTGTCGGCAGGTTGTTTGTCACAGGGAAGCGTCACCGCGGCGCTGATGCCCTGCTCGTCGGTGAGCGTGAGGCTCACGCCCTCATCGCACTCTGCCAGCACCATATCGACCCGGATACGGCGATCCGCGCTCGCCTTCTCCAGCATCTTGCTGAACGCCTGATCGTGGTTGCGGTAGATTTCGGTGCCCACCTTCAACCCCGGCATACGTTCTGACAGGAGTAACTGCTTACCTTCGACTTTGTTGAGGCGCATCCCCACTAGCTCGTTATTCGGCTTGAAGAAGCCCAGCCCGTCGCCGTTGTTGAGGGGGACCTGTTTGCCATCGATCTCGATGCCATCCTTGGTGACTCTGGTGACCCGCCCCAGCGGTTCGCCCACATATTTCGGGCTCTTGGTGGAGTCGATCCCCTGCTGGCGGCCATGGAGGAAGTAATCGGTGCTGCCGCGGTTGAAGCTCTTTTTGGGATCTGGCGTGAAGCTGTAGCTGCAACGGCCAGCAGAGGCAGCCACCAGATCGGAGCGGCTATCCAGAATGGCGTCCAGCTTCTGCCGATACCAGGCTGTGACGTTTTTGACGTAGTCGAGCCCCTTGAGACGCCCTTCAATTTTGAAGGAGCGGATCCCCGCCTCGATCAACGCCTCCAGGTTGTCGGTCTGATCCATATCCTTAAGGGACAACAGGTGGCTGTCGGCCACCAGCACTTCGCCATCCGGCTTTTGCAGCGAGCAGGGCAGACGGCAGAGCTGGGCACACTCACCACGGTTAGCACTGCGGCCGGTACGGGCATGGCTGATGTTGCACTGGCCGCTGTAGGAAACGCAGAGCGCGCCGTGGATAAAAAACTCCAGCTGCACATTGGTCGCCGCACTGATCTCGCGGATCTGCGCCAGCGACAGTTCGCGCGCCAGCACCACCTGAGAGAAGCCCACATCCTGCAGAAACTTCACCTTCTCCGGCGTGCGGTTGTCGGTCTGGGTACTGGCATGGAGCGCGATGGGTGGCAGATCGAGAGCCAGCAGCCCCATATCCTGCACGATCAGCGCATCGGCACCGGCTTCGTAAATTTGGTGGGTCAGGCGCCGGGCCTGCTCCAACTCGTGATCGTGCAGCAGGGTGTTGAAGGCGACAAAGACCTGGGCTCCGAAGCGATGAGCGTGGCGCGCCAGCGCTTCGATATCTTCGATGGTGTTGCCCGCAGCGCTGCGGGCGCCAAAGGCAGGGCCGCCCATGTAGACGGCATCGGCGCCATGGTTGATGGCTTCGATGCCGTAGGCGAGGTTCTTGGCCGGAGCCAGCAGCTCCAATCGGTTGTTGTGGCTTAACGGGTGCTTGTTCTGGTGCATGGTCTCGGGATCAGGGCGGACAGCAAATGGGCGCTACTCTAGCCCATTCACCACCCACGTGCCTTGATCCCGCTTAAGGTATCTGCGAAATACAGGATTAGATAACCACCTTGAGCGCCAGCCCGAGCAGCACCAGCCCGCTCACCTTGTCGATGACAAAGGATTTGGCTTTAAGCCACGCCAGCACCGGCCCGCGCGAGAGCACCAGCGCCACCAGCACGTACCAGACGGCATCGATCCCGCCAGCGGTGAGCATCATGATGCCCCCTTCGCTCCAGCCGGTATCGGCCCGCACAAACTGGCTGAACAGGGCGATGAAGAAGACCGCCAGCTGGGGATTGAGGAAGGCCACCATAAAACCTTCAAAGGCCCCTTGCCGACCGCGCAACTGGTGCACCTCTTCACTCGCTTCACCACTGGCTGGTTTTGCCAGCAGGGCTTTCACCCCGAGCCAGGCGAGAAACGCAGCACCGCCGTAGCGGATCAGATCAAACAGGATCGGGGTCTGGGTGATCAGGATCGAGAGGCCAAGCGCGGTAACCAGCGCATAGATACCAACCCCAAGGCCATGACCGAGTGCGGTGGCAACGCCGTGCCCCTGCCCGCCCTGCACCGTGTTGCGGATGATCAGAGCCAGACTCGGCCCCGGGCTGATGGCCCCCATCACGCAGATTGCGGCCAGTGCCAGCCAACTCGTCAGTTCCATGCATTTCCTCTTTATATGCTCGATATGATGACCTGCATTCAGGGTACGGGCTGAGCCATTATGCCAGTAGTGAAAGTTATGAATAGATTCCATAACCAATGGCTATGGCACCACACAACTGACTGCGGCTAACCGCCGAGATCGAGCAGCTTGCGACTCTCGCCGACGGTACGTTGCAGGTGATCCCGCAGGAATGGGTAGGCCAGCTCGCGAAACCAGCGGTGGGCCGGATCCTGATGGTGGCGCTGATGCCACAGCAGATGATACTGCTGGTCGCGGGTAGCAAATGGCAGATCGACAAAGGTGAGCTCATGGTCGCAGGAGAGCTGCCAGGCGATATGGGCCGGGGTTGTCATCAGACAATCCGTACGCAGCAACACCTCCACTGCGGCCTGGAAGAATGGGACTCGGGCAAACCAGCGCCGACGCAGTCCCTGCGGCGCCAACACCTGCTCAACCGGACTGTCCTTGTCGCCTCCCCCACTCACCTGCAAGTGAGGCCAAGCGAGATAGTCATCGAGACTCAGCGCCTTGCCCGCCAGCGGGTGATGACGTCCCATCAACACCGCCAGCCGATCTTCCCCCTGATGCAGGCCGCGTATCTGATCCGGCACCTGTTCGGTGATGGTGGAGACCAGATCAAGCTCGGACTGCCACAGTTGCGGTAGCTGACGTTTGTCCCACAGGCTGTACTCCAGCGCCGCCAACGGCGCCTCTTTGGCGAGCGAGGCGCAGATATCGGGCAGGATATGCTGGGCCACATAATCAGAAGAGGCGAGCCGAAATACCCGCTCACAGCGGCTCGGGTCAAACCCGGGCGCCTCGTAGAGACGTTCCAGCGCACCGAGAGACTCCGCCAGCTGGGCTGCCAGCGCTTCAGCCCGTGGCGTCAGCAGCCAGCGTTGTCCCTCCCGCACCAGCAGCTCGTCGTCAAACTCACTGCGCAACTGGGCAAGCTGCTTGCTGATGGAGGGCTGACTCAGGTGCAGCAGCTCGGCGGCTCGGCTGATATTGCGGGTCTCCAGCAGCACCTTGAGGGTGGGCAGCAGGTTGAGATTGGCTCTGAGCAAGGAGATACCTTCATCGGTGGGGAAACGCCTATCTTAGGGCAGGCAAGCATCTCGTTTTAAGCAAAATTTCCAGCCATGTTCCGCACGTTGCGACCCTTTCCTGCCAGATGGCGCAGCCACTTGCCCGGCACATAACCATGACCACAAGATGACAGTGGTTGTATCGTGCGGCATAATTGCACGATTTTCCGCCCGCGGGGCGCTCCACTTTGAGAAGCGGTAACAAGATGAAATACGCCAATATCACAGGCTGGGGAAAATGCCTGCCCCCCTCCGTGCTGACCAATGACGACCTCAGCACCATCATGGATACGTCAGATGAGTGGATCTATCCCCGTACCGGCATCAAGCAGCGTCGGGTCTCCCATGTTAGTACCTCAGACCTGGCGACTCTGGCTGGCCGTCGCGCGCTGGCCTGTGCTGGTCTCGAAGCGAGCGACCTCGATGGCATCATCCTGGCTACCGCCACTCCGGACAACCTGCTGCCAAGCGCCGCCTCTGCGGTGCAGAAGAAGCTGGGTGCCGTCAACGCTGCCGTGTTCGACCTCAACGCCGCCTGCACCGGTTTCGTCTACTCCCTCTCGGTCGCTACCTCGCTGGTACAGACCGGCATGATGAAGAAGGTGCTGGTGATCGGCGCCGAGCGCCTCACCTACCTGCTGGACTGGGCCCGTCGCGATACCGCGGTACTGTTTGGCGACGGTGCCGGTGCCGTGGTGATCGAGGCAAGCGAGCAGGAGTGTGGTCTGATTGCCAACAAGCTGGGCTGTGACAGCGAAGCGAGGGAGATCCTGCACGTTCCGAACTTCGGCACCGATCGGGTTCGTTTTGCCGATATCGACGGTCTGTTCACCTTCAACTTCGAAGGTCAGGAGATCTTCAAGCGTGCCGTGCGCGGTATGGGCGAAGCGACTGCTACCGTTTTGTCTCAGGCTGGAGTGACCCCCGAGCAGATCGACCTGATCGTCCCCCATCAGGCCAATATCCGCATCATCGAAACCCTCGCCAAGCGGATGAATGCGCCGATGGAGAAGGTAATGGTCAACATCGAAAACTACGGCAACACCTCGGCCGCCACCGTGCCCATCGCCCTGTGCGAAGCGCTGGAGCAGGGCCGTGTCCAGCCAAACTCCTATCTGCTGACCGCCGCCTTCGGTGCCGGCCTGACCTGGGGCGCCGCTATCATCAAGTGGGGCGATCGCGTCACCCCCATCAAGGCGTGCGATGCCGAGCTGCCCCCCTGTGACAAGAGCGCACTGGAGCTCATCGCCCATGCAGTGGAAGGGTGCCAGAAAGCCCACCTCAACGAAGCCTGACAGCTATTGTTTTCAACAAAAGAGCCTGCAACTGCAGGCTCTTTTGTTATCCAGCTCACCCGACTCCTGCTCTTGTCCCCTTAACAGCGCCTCTGGCTACCGGCCATAACAGACCAATTTGCAGCCAAGTATTTTTTTTACGCTACCCTTATTGTGCCAACTATAAATAAAGAAAGAGATTCAAGAGACCCTCACATTAAAACCATCGGCTCTTGAACCCCAAAAAATTTTGCACTGGGATAAAACTTCAAATGACACAACCAAAAAGTGGCGTAAACACACCGCTTTGGGAACCGGTTTGCTGGTTCTGCGGTATCGGTCTTGGCGTGCTGAGCTGCCTGCTGTTACAGCTTGCTGGTGCCCTTTCGCTCATTTACCTGCTTGTTATCGTGCTCTTCTCCTGCGGGGCCTCGCTCTGGACATCCCGCCATTTCCATCAGCAGTTGCACCACCAGCAAACTCGCGCAGCTGATTCTGCGACCATAGATAACAGCGTACATACCCACTCCATCGCCGGTCTCGAGCAGGTATGTGGAAAAGTTCTCCCCATCTGGTCAAAACAGATTGAAAACTCTCGCCAACAGACCGAGGAGGCAATGATCGATCTGACTCAACGCTTCAGCGGATTGGCCACCAAGCTGGAAGAAGCCGTCAATGCCTCTCAACTTGCTGCAGGGGAACTGGGAGATGCCAACTCTCGCGGCATGGCAGGAGTTCTGAGCGAAAGCCAACAACAGCTCAATGAAGTCGTGGCCATCTTGCACTCGGCGCAAGCCAATCGGGATGCCATGCTGGCCGAGATAAAGAGCCTGACAACCTACACTATCGAACTCAATGCCATGGCGATGGATGTTGCCAAGATTGCCTCCCAGACCAACCTTCTGGCACTCAACGCAGCCATTGAAGCAGCACGGGCTGGCGAAGCCGGACGTGGTTTTGCCGTAGTAGCGGATGAAGTGCGCAACCTGTCACGCCTCTCCAGCGAAACAGCCCAAAAAATGACGGATAAAGTCGACACCATCAACACAGGGATCAGCCGTGCATTTCAGATTGCCGAAAATGCCGCGGCACGGGATCACGCTTCGGCCCTCAATTCCGAGCAAACCATCGAGCAGGTGCTGAGCCGCTTTCGTCATGCCACCGACAGTCTGGCTGAGTCAGCGTCTTTACTGCAAAACGAAAGCACCGAAATCCATCGCGAGATCTCCAGCGTTATTGTCTCACTGCAATTTCAGGACAGGGTTAGCCAGATCCTGAGCCATATCCGGAAAAATATGGAGAACCTCTCGAACCACCTGCAATCGGAGCAAAACAACCAGCAATCTGGCCCCATCCAGATCGATGCCAACCGGTGGTTGGCTGATATGGAGCTCTCATACGCAACCGATGAGCAACGCAATATTCACCATGGTCGCACTACCCGTACAGTCCAAGCGCAAACAAGCAGCGCTGACATCACATTTTTCTAGGAGAGATATATGGGCAAAACGATCCTGATCGTGGATGACTCGGCAACCATTCGCCAAGTCGTAGGCATGACGCTCAAAGGCGCCGGTTATGAAGTCATGGAAGCCTGTGATGGCAAGGACGCGCTCAAAAAACTCGACGGCAAGAAGATCAACCTGATCATCAGCGACGTCAACATGCCCAACATGGATGGCATCACCTTTGTCAAAGAGGCGAAAAAGCTGGCCAGCTACAAATTCACTCCCGTCATCATGCTGACGACTGAGTCGCAGGATAGCAAAAAGCAGGAAGGCCAGGCTGCAGGCGCCAAAGCATGGGTAGTCAAACCGTTCCAGCCGGAACAGATGCTCTCCGCGGTATCCAAACTGATCATGCCATGATCCCGGAGCTCATATGACATTGCAAAGCGAGATGCTGGATAACAAGACAGTGGTCACTCTACCTGACGAGCTCACCATATACACAGTGGGCGAAATCAAAGAGGCACTCACCCCCTTGCTCTATCAAGGACGGGAACTGGAACTCAATCTGGCAAATATTGCCGAGATAGATAGTGCGGGACTCCAACTGCTGATCGCAGCCAAAAAAAGTGCACAGCAACAGGGTTACGCCCTCTCGCTGGTCTGGCATAGCAACGTCGTGCTGGAACTTCTGGAACTTTGCCAATTATCCGGATTCTTTGGCGATCCAACTCTCATCACTCATGACGAGCGGCCCTGAGCCACCATGACAAGGAGTCACTGTGAGTATCGATCTTGATCAGGCTTTACAAACCTATATTGCCGAGGCGCGTGATCTACTCGAAGAGATGGAATCCGCTCTACTCTCACTGGAAGGTGAGCCAGATAATGGCGAACTGATAGGTGCCATCTTCCGTGCGGCTCACACAATCAAAGGCTCCGCAGGGCTGTTTGGGCTGCAGCCGATCGTCGGGTTTACCCACATCGTAGAGGATCTGCTCGACCAGATAAGAAACCAGCAACTTGTTGTCACCTCTCCCCTGATAAAGGATCTGCTGGAGAGTTGTGACCACATCCAGCTACTCATCAGCGTCGTGGCCGAACAAGGCTCAGCATTGAGCGATAGCGACGAAATGCAGGATCAGCGCTTGCGGCTTGCTCTCACCCGTTATCAATGTGTACCGCAAACCACCTTGCCAGACACTGTGCCCACTCCCGAAGCTAAAATTGAAAAAGAGGGAGCGGTCACCAGCTCAGCATCGCTATGGCATATATCTCTGCGCTTTGGTTCGGACGTGCTGCGCAACGGCATGGATCCTGCGGCCTTTCTCCGCTATCTCTGCACGCTCGGTACTATCAGTGCACTGGAGACCATTCACCAGGCCATACCGGATTGGGAACATTTTGATCCGGAAAACTGCTATCTCGGTTATGAAATTGATTTTGACTCCCAAGCAGATAAAGCTGCCATCAGCGACGTCTTTGAATTTGTCAGAGATGACTGCCAGATTGCCATTCTCCCCCCCCACAGCAAGATCACCGAGTTCATCAATCTCATTGAATCGCTGCCGGAAGATAACGCCATGTTGGGGCAACTGCTGGTCAACACCGGAGCCCTTACCGCAGAAGAGCTGGCCGCAGGACTACACACCCAGCAAGCGACATCCAATGAAACCGCACCCAAGCTTGGCGAAATCCTCATCGCGCAAGGCGCTGTCAATGAAGCCGTTGTCGATGCGGCACTGAAAAAACAAAACCAGACCAAAGAGAGCAAAAACAAGGAGGGGCGCTACGTCAGGGTGCATGCCGACAAGCTGGATGACCTTATCAATCTGGTTGGGGAGCTGGTAGTCGCCAGTTCAGGGGCAAACTTGCTCGCACAGCGCATCAGGGAAGCCCAGCTACAGGAAGCCACATCGGTGATCGCCATGCTGGTGGAAGAGATCCGCGATAACGCATTGCGCCTGAGAATGGTCCCCATTGGTGATACCTTCAACCGCTTTCAACGAGTTGTACGAGATGTAAGTCAGGAGCTAAACAAAGAAATCACCCTAGTAATATCAGGTGCAGAAACCGAACTGGATAAATCCGTCGTAGAGAAGATCGGCGACCCGCTCATGCATCTGGTCAGAAATGCGATGGATCATGGTATCGAATCGGCCGAGCAACGCCTACTTGCAGGCAAACCTGCCAAAGGAACGTTGAACCTCAACGCCTACCACGACTCGAACAGCATCGTTATCGAGATCAGGGATGATGGTGCGGGCCTCAATAAGGCAAGGATCCAACAAAAAGCCATTGAACGCGGTTTGATCAGTACCACCAGTACGCTGACAGACCAGGAGATTTACCAACTCATTTTCGAGCCCGGCTTCTCCACTGCCGAAGCAATTACCAATCTCTCCGGCCGCGGCGTCGGTATGGATGTGGTCAAACGCAACATTACGGCATTGAGGGGCACAGTTGAGCTCGACAGCATCCCAGGCAAGGGCACCAGAGTGCAAATCCGCCTTCCGCTGACACTCGCCATCATCGACGGTTTTCTGGTCAGGGTCTGCGATACCCACTATGTCATCCCGCTGGATATGGTGATCGAGTGCGTGGAATTAACACCGAGCGCTCTGGCCGATACACAAGGACGAAATTACATCAACTTGCGAGGTGAAGTGCTGCCCTTTATTCGTCTGCAGCACTACTTTGATACCCAAGGCATCAAGGGACGTCGTGAGAATATTGTCGTGGTGAGTTATGCAGGGAAAAAGTCTGGACTGGTAGTCGATGAGCTGCTGGGAGAGTTTCAAACTGTCATCAAACCTCTGGGTAAATTATTCCAGCGGCTGCAGGGAATAAGCGGATCAACCATTTTGGGAGGAGGAGAAATTGCTCTTATCCTCGATATTCCATCGCTTATTCAGCACGCAATAAACCAGGAATCAGGGCAATTTAGCCGATTAATCCCCCCATCAATCCAACCCCAAATCAGCATCAACTGAGGAGTCACATATGTTTAAAAACTCCACCATAAAATTACGCCTCATTGTTCTGCTTTGCCTGCTTTGCACACTTCTGCTCGGAGTTGGCAGCCTTGGCTTATATAATATGCAGAGCAGCAATACAGGGTTGCAACGGGTATACAACGACCGGGTGGTTCCACTCAAACAACTGAAAACTATCTCTGATCGCTACGCCGTCTCGATCATCGACAACGTCAATAAAGCCAATGCAGGTCTGATCCCGGCAGAAGAGGCTCTGACCCAGATTCAGCAAGCGCAAAAAGAGATCAAGGATGTATGGCAACAATATCAATCAACCACTCTTACCAGGGAAGAGCAGCGTCTATCTGCCGAAGTCACAAGCCTGTTTAATGCAGCCAACCAAGATATTGGCAAGCTGGAAAAGTATCTGGCAACCCAGCATGGCACGATCTCTGGCATGCTCAGCAACTTCGACGGGGCTCTGTACAACTCGATAGACCCCATAGGTAACAAGATAACCGAGCTGGTAACCCTGCAACTCGATGTAGCCAAAGCGGAATACACTGCGGCCCAATCTTGGTACCACATCATGCTCATCACCATGGCCAGCGTTGTCGCTGCAGGCATGATCCTCGCTGCCTGGTTGGGAGCCATGCTGATCAAAAGCATCATTGCCCCGATTGAACAAGCACTGCATGTGGCCAACAGTCTGGCTGCAGGCAACCTGGATGTGTCTATCAATGTTGCATCAAATGACGAAGCAGGACAGTTGCTGCTCGCCATGGACAATATGGTCAAAACGCTGGGAGCACTGATCACCGACATAGAGACTCTGGTTACCGCCGCCGTTGAGCAAGGGGATTTCAGCCATAAAATTTCACTGGAGGATCGCCAGGGCTATATCAAGCGGGTATCCGAGTTGCTGAACCGTCTTTCCCATGTAACAGATACCAGCCTTGAGGATGTGATGCGCATTGCAACCTCTCTCTCCAAGGGAGACCTGACACAACGTATTGACGAGCCCTACCCCGGGATTTTTGGTCAGACAAAAGATGGCCTGAACCAAACCATAGTGGCACTGACACACATCATTGAAGAGGTACGCAACGCCGCAGATAACCTCACCAATGCATCCAACCAGGTGAGCAACACAGCACAAGCCCTTAGCCAGGCAACCAGCGAACAAGCAGCCAGCGTCGAGGAGACAAGTGCATCCATCGAGCAGATGAGTGCCAGCATCAATCAGAACACAGAGAATGCCAAAATCACCGACAGCATGGCCAGCAACTCGGTAAAAGAGGCAACCGAAGGTGGGCGTTCTGTTCAGCAAACAGTGGCTGCCATGCAGCAAATAGCCAAGAAAGTCAGCATTATCGATGATATTGCCTATCAAACTAATCTTCTGGCACTGAACGCCGCCATCGAAGCTGCTCGTGCCGGAGAACACGGTAAAGGTTTTGCTGTAGTCGCGGCTGAAGTTCGAAAACTTGCTGAACGCAGCCAGGTCGCCGCACAGGAGATTGGTGAACTATCTTCCGACAGCGTCAGCAAGGCTGAATGTGCCGGCAGTTTGCTGGAAAAAATTGTCCCCTCGATCCGCAAAACATCCGACCTGGTTCAAGAGATTAATGCGGCCTCCTCTGAACAAGCCAGTGCAGCCAACCAAATCAGTCTGGCAATGAGTCAACTTAATCAGGTAACACAGCAAAATGCGGCCAGCAGCGAAGAACTGGCAGCCACTGCGGAAGAGATGAGCTCGCAGGCAAGTGAACTGCAGCAGACCATGTCCTTTTTCTCGTTGGAGAAAAATCCGCAAACCAGCGTCAGTCAGTATGAGCAGAGCCATAAAAACCATAAAGCATCTCCTCCGAGAGGAAGCTTTATTGCCCCACCACAACGGGCTATTCCGCCACATCAGCCCCCATCTTCATCCGTGAATGAAGCGGATTTTATTCACTTTTAACCGGAGGACCGCATGAACAGTTCAACCAATATCACGCTGCCGCCGGCAACATTGAACGAACAATCAGGCGACGCCCAGTACCTGACATTCCTGATTAACAACGAGATGTTTGCCATCAATATTTTGGGCGTCAAAGAGATCATCGAATACGGCAACATTACTCCCATTCCCATGATGCCAAGCTTTATCCGCGGGGTGATCAATCTGAGGGGATCCGTGGTATCTGTCGTGGATCTGAGTGCCCGCTTTGGCTGCGCCCCCTCAAACATTACGCGCAGAAGTTGCATAGTCATCATTGAAGGCATGCCGCAGCAAGGCGATGAGCCGGCTGGTCATGACATCGGTGTTGTAGTCGATTCAGTATCTGAAGTACTAGGCATCCCCCCATCCGACATCGAACCGCCCCCCAGTTTTGGCGCAAAAATCAGAGCTGACTTCATCAGCGGAATGGGCAAGGTGAATGGCAAGTTCGTCATTCTGATCGACACCGAAAAAGTCCTGTCACTGGAAGAGATGGCCCAGCTCAACGAAATAACCCAGCCGCAGGCTCGTTTACCGCAGAGTAATCTGCAACTTTCCTGAACCGGTATCTAAACCATGACATGCAGCAAAAGGACACGCTCATGACTCAATCACTCTTTGGCAAACTCTTCGGCGACAGTGCAGCAGAAACGCTCAAGCATGCCCAACTACTGGCATCTATCAAAAGGCTCCAGCAAGCACTAATCGATGATGCGTCACTCCACCCGATCGATCTCTCCGGATTCGATGGTTCACAACTAGAGACTGGCCACAGCATCAATGAACTTGTCACTCTGATGAATGACAAGCTGGAGAGCTACAGAGAAGAGCTTCATAACAACCAGAGGCTCCTCCATGAAAATCGGCTGGTTCGCAAAGCACTCGATTGCGCCACGACCAATGTGATGATCGCCGATACCAATTTCGACATTATCTACATGAACGAAGCCGTGACCGAAATGCTCAATACAGCTGAATCTGATATCAAAAAAGAGCTATACAGCTTCAATGCCAATCAGCTGATGGGGGCAAACATCGACAGCTTTCACAAGCATCCCGGTCACCAGCGCGCCATGCTGGCCAAATTGAGCAGCACCTATCGTACCCAAATTAAGCTCGGTGGACGCACCTTCGCCCTGATTGCCAATCCGGTCTTCAATGACAATGGCGAACGGCTTGGTGCCGTTGTCGAATGGGCAGACAGAACCAAGGAGGTGACCATCGAGAGAGAGATGTCTGATCTCGTGCAAGCTGTCATCAACGGCGAACTGCACCACCGCATGGACCTGGCCGGAAAGAGCGGATTTTTCCAAACTATGGGGGAAGGGATCAATCAGATTGCCGAAGTGATCGACTGTACGCTAAGCGATGTAATCCGGATAGTTCAGTCTTTGGCTAAAGGAGACCTGACCCAGCACATTGAAGCCGATTACCCCGGCATATTCGGTACCACCAAGGATGCTCTCAACCAAACCATTGCCTCCCTGACCAATATTGTGACAGAGGTGAGAAGTGCCTCGGATAACTTATCCAGCGCAGCCGAACAGGTTAGTGCAACAGCTCAATCCATCAGCCAGTCGAGTAGTGAACAAGCAGCCAGCATGGAGGAGACCAGCGCATCAATAGAACAGATGAGTGCCAGCATCAACCAGAACACCGACAACGCCCAAGTCACCGATGGCATGGCCAGCAAGGCCGCGAAAGAGGCGATAGAGGGTGGCGAGGCTGTCAAACTTACCGTTGATGCAATGAAGCAGATAGCCAAACGGATTGGCATCATCGACGACATCGCCTATCAAACCAACTTGCTGGCACTCAATGCGGCAATCGAGGCCGCCCGGGCAGGCGATCATGGCAAAGGCTTTGCCGTAGTTGCAGCTGAAGTTCGCAAGCTGGCCGAGCGCAGCCAGATCGCGGCACAAGAGATTGGTGAGCTCGCGTCCAGCAGTGTAGATATGGCAGAGAAAGCTGGGCATCTTCTGGATCAAATGGTGCCCTCTATCAACAAAACATCGGATCTTGTTCAGGAGATCAGTGCGGCATCGACTGAGCAATCAACCGGCGTCAGCCAGATCAACCTCGCCATGAACCAGCTCAGCCAGGTTACCCAGCAAAATGCATCCTGTAGCGAAGAGCTGGCGGCAACAGCGGAGGAGATGAGCACTCAGGCAGAACAACTACAACTCGCTATGGAGTTCTTCACTCTGGAGGAACCACACAAAGAGAACAAAGCCAACGGCAAGTCTGCGCATCACCATACCAAAGGGCATTTCGTTACCGAGGGGAATAACAAAAACCAGGATCGATTAGCCGGTCAATCGCGTCCACTCAATGATTCTGATTTCGTCCGGTTTTAACCATGAGAAGAGAGGCATTGCCTCTCTTCTGAATATCTCTGGTGGAGGCATAGGCACTTGTACCAAATCCAGTTACATGATGACGAATTCTCCCGTTTCCAACGCTGGCTGCATCAGACGGCGGGGATTGATATGTCCCCTGCCAAAAAAGCGCTGGTCGCCAGTCGGCTGGCAAAGCGGGTATGTCACTACGGGCTGGAAAGTTATGACGATTATTTTCAGTTCATCATGGCCGACAGGAGTGGCGAACTGCAACTGGCTCTCGATCTGCTCACGACCAATGAAACATACTTCTTCAGAGAACCCAAGCATTTTGATTTTCTGACCCAGCAGGTTCTCACCCACATACCTGCAGATCGCTCATTGAGGATCTGGAGTGCTGCCAGCTCCTCTGGTGAAGAGCCATACAGCCTTGCCATGACCCTGGCTGAGAAGCGGAACACACTAGGCTGGGAGATCCTGGCCTCGGATATCTCATCACGGGTGCTTGAGCAGGCGATGAGCGGACGCTATCCAATAGAGCGTGCCCATAACATACCGCTCTCATTTTTGATGAAATATTGCCTCAAGGGCATCGGCCTGCAGGAGGGCATTTTCATCATTGATCGTAAGTTGCGGGAAAAAGTCCGTTTCATGCAGATAAACCTCAATCAGGAGCTACCCGACATTGGCATGTTTGACGTCATCTTCATCCGCAATGTCATGATCTACTTCAACAAGGAGACCAAAGCACAAGTGTTGCAACGGTTGGAGCCCAAGCTGAAACACGGCGGCTATCTGCTGGTCAGCCATGCAGAAAGCCTGCACGGCTTGCCGCATGGTTTACAGCTTGTCTCTCCCTCCATCTACCAGAAGAGATAACCGGCATGGTACGGGAGGTGATCCTGCAACCGGGTGAGCTCTTCTTTGGCAAGGAAGATGTGCACATAAAAACCTTCCTTGGCTCGTGCGTGGCCATCACCTTGTGGCATCCGGAGCAGAAACAGGGCGGTATGTGCCATTACATGTTGCCAACCCGGGGAACCCCCTCCACAGAGCTGGATGGGCGCTATGCCGATGAGGCCATCACCCTGCTGCTAAAGGCGATTGCCCAGTATCCAGCCCCCATTCATGAGTACGAGGTGAAGTTGTTTGGAGGGGGCAACATGTTTGACACACCAGAGTACATCCAGAGCGACAACAATGTCGCCACCAGAAATATTCAGGCAGCCTGGCAGCTGACCAAACACCTGGGACTTGATATCAAGGCTCATCATCTTGGCCACTATGGTCACCGGAGTCTGATTTTCGAGCTCAATAGCGGTAGTGTCTGGCTGCGCCATCATCGTCTGCCACATCAACGGGAGTCGCGAGAATGAAACAGATCCGGGTCATGCTGGTGGATGATTCCGCCGTGGTCAGACAGGTCTTGCAAGCAGTGTTGGAGCAGGAGCCAGATATCAAGGTTATCGCAACAGCCTCAGACCCGATTTTTGCCCAGGACAAGCTGAAGAAAGAGTGGCCCGATGTCATCATCCTCGATGTGGAGATGCCACGAATGGATGGCATCACCTTTCTCACCAAGATCATGGCAGAGCACCCAACCCCAGTAGTTATCTGCTCCTCTCTGACCGAAAAAGGAGCTGAAACCACCCTGCAGGCAATGGCGGCCGGAGCGGTCGATATCATCACCAAACCAACCATGGGAATAAAGAGCTTCCTGCAGGAGTCAGCCCATGATCTGGCTATGGCGGTACGAGCCGCTGCGCAAGCCAACATCAAGCGGCTCGGCAAACCGGCGCCCCGCACGACCAATCCCAAACTGAATGCCGATGTCATGTTGTCCCCCAACCAGCACGCCATGGCACAAACCACCGAGCGGCTCATCGCAATCGGTACCTCCACGGGAGGCACCCAGGCGCTTGAGGCTGTCCTGACAGCCCTCCCCCGGGTCAGTCCCGGCATCGTGATCGTGCAGCACATGCCGGAAAAATTTACCGCCATGTTTGCCGAGCGTCTCAACGGGGTATGTCAGATAGAGGTAAGAGAAGCCAAGAACAATGATCGAGTGATCCCTGGACTAGCACTGATCGCGCCGGGCGGCAAACACATGATGCTCAAGCGCAGCGGTGCTTATTACCACGTCGAAGTGGTTGATGGCCCTCTTATCAACCGTCATCGCCCTTCAGTGGATGTGTTGTTTCGCTCTGTGGCCAAATATGCCGGCAAGAACGCCACCGGCATCATCATGACCGGCATGGGGGATGATGGAGCCCGGGGATTACGCGAAATGCTGGAAGCGGGAGCCAACACCTATGCCCAGGATGAAGCTTCCTGTGTGGTCTTCGGCATGCCCAAGGAGGCGATCAAACTCTCGGCTGCCCGCCATGTACTTCCTCTGCAGGAGATGCATCATGCCATCCTCGGCAGATAACTCCCTTGACCGGGATCTCCGCCATTGCCCATAAAAAAATCCGGCTCCCCAAGGGGAGCCGGATTTTTTACTGCAACCGGAATTCAGTCCGGTTTCAGGCAGCAGATTACTCTGCAGCAGGTGCTTCAGCAGCAACCGGGGCATCGGCAGCCGGAGCAGCTTCGGTCGGGGCGTTCGCTTCCTTGATGGAGAGACGTACGCGGCCCTGACGGTCCACTTCCAGTACCTTCACCTTCACCACGTCACCGATCTTCAGGTAGTCGGCTACGTTCTGCACGCGAGCGTCGGTGATCTGGGAGATATGAACCAGACCATCCTTGCCCGGCAGGATGTTGACGAAAGCACCGAAGTCTGCCAGACGAACAACCTTGCCTTCGTAGATGCGGTTCACTTCGATCTCGGCGGTGATGGCCTCGATACGGCGGATCGCTTCTTTGGCAGCGTCACCGTCAACGGCGGCGATGCGGACAGTACCGTCATCATCCAGCTCGATGTTGGTGCCGGTCTCTTCGGTCAGGGCACGGATCACGGAGCCACCTTTACCGATGACGTCCTTGATCTTCTCCGGGTTGATCTTGATGGTGTGGATGCGCGGAGCGAAATCGGAGATCTCGGCACGCGGCGCCTGGATGGCTTCGTCCATCACTTTCAGGATGTGCAGGCGAGCACCACGAGCTTGCTTCAGGGCAATCTCCATGATCTCTTTGGTGATGCCTTCGATCTTGATGTCCATCTGCAGTGCGGTCACACCTTCGGTGGTACCGGCAACCTTGAAGTCCATGTCACCCAGGTGATCTTCGTCACCCAGAATGTCGGACAGCACAACGAAACCTTCTTCTTCCTTCACCAGACCCATGGCGATACCGGCAACGGAGGCCTTGATCGGCACACCCGCATCCATCAGCGCCAGAGAGGAGCCACACACGGAGGCCATGGAGGAGGAACCGTTGGATTCGGTGATTTCAGAAACGACACGAACCACGTACGGGAACTCGTCGGCGCTCGGCATAACAGCCGCAACACCGCGCTTGGCCAGACGGCCGTGACCGATTTCACGACGCTTCGGGCTACCCATCATGCCGGTCTCACCGACGCAGTATGGCGGGAAGTTGTAGTGCAGCATGAAGCGATCGGCACGGTTGCCGGTCAGCTCGTCGATGTTCTGGGCGTCACGCTCGGTACCCAGGGTCGCAACGACCATTGCCTGAGTTTCACCACGGGTGAACAGGGCAGAACCGTGAGCACGCGGCAGAACGCCGGTAGCAACGGACAGGGCGCGGATCATCTCAGGATCGCGACCATCGATACGCGGCTCGCCACGTACGACACGACCACGAACGATGCGGCTTTCCAGGCTGTGGAACTCTTCACCGATCTTCTTGGCATCTTCTTCCACGCCGGAAGCTATCACCTGTTCAACCACGCGACCTTTGATGGCAGCGATGGTTTCGTAGCGAACAGCCTTCTCGGTGATGCGGTAGGCTTCACCCAGCTCGGCAGTGGCCAGCTCGGCAACCTTGGCTTTCAACTCTTCGTTGACGGCAGGAGCAGCCCAATCCCACGGCTTGGTGCCGACAGCGGCAGCAAACTCGTTGATGGCAGAGATCACGGTCTGCATCTGCTCGTGACCGTATACCACGGCGCCCAGCATTACCTCTTCAGAGAGGATGGCAGCTTCGGATTCAACCATCAGCACGGCGTTGGCAGTACCGGCAACAACCAAATCCAGATCGCTCTGCGGCAGTTCGGTTGTGGTCGGGTTCAGTACGTACTGACCGTTCATGTAACCCACGCGAGCTGCACCGATCGGGCCGCCGAACGGGATACCGGAGATAGCCAGCGCTGCAGAGGCACCGATCATGGCAACGATATCGGGGGAGACAGCCGGATTCACGGACATTACGGTCGCAACGACCTGAACCTCATTGAAGAAGCCTTCCGGGAACAGCGGACGAATAGGACGGTCGATCAGGCGGGAGATGAGGGTTTCACCTTCGCTCGGACGACCTTCACGACGGAAGAAACCACCCGGGATACGACCAGCAGCATAGGTACGCTCCTGATAGTTAACGGTCAGCGGGAAGAAATCGCGGCCGTGATCAGCCTCTTTCTTGCCGACAACGGTCACAAATACGCAGGTATCGTCCATGCTGACCATAACGGCCGCAGTGGCTTGACGGGCCATCACACCGGTTTCCAGTGTGACGGTGTGTTGACCGTACTGGAATGACTTTACAATAGGATTCACGTGAATTTCCTTTTTACAATTTGGCTCTTTAAATTCGCGCACAAGTATACTTGATTCGATGCAAAAGGTAAGCGGCGACACGAATTCTGTGAGGGCGGCGACAACCTGCGAAGAGCAATAAAAAAGGGGAACCCTGAGGTTCCCCTTTTTCGCGAAATCTGATGGTCGATTAACGACGCAGACCCAGCTTGGCGATCAGAGCAGCATAACGCTCGGAATCTTTACGCTTCAGGTAGTCCAGCAGCTTACGACGCTGGGAAACCATGCGCAGCAGACCGCGACGACCGTGATGATCCTTGGAGTGCTCCTTGAAGTGACCTTGCAGATGGTTGATCTGGGCAGTCAGCAGGGCAACTTGCACTTCGGGGGAGCCAGTGTCGTTGGCGCAACGAGCGTTGTCAGCAACGATTTGAGCTTTGATCTCAGCATTTAGAGACATGGTAATACTCCAGTAGAGTGTTTAAAGGTTCACAGCCAATCTCTAATTCAGCCGTGAAATGAGGGCGGTATAATAATCGTCCCCGTCCCTTTTCGCAATGATAAAGAGGCGAAACGGGAAAGAGATACCCTATACCGCCAGAGGATCACTCCTCGTCGTGATAACGCACCAGTCGCTTGGGCGCGACACGGCCATCATCATCAATCTCGCCGACACCGATGAACTCGCGCTCCGGGCCGACTGTCATGCGAACCTGACCGCTGGCCGGAGCCCCCGGTACCTGCACCGCCTGCCCCTGATTCACATAGGCAGCGACTACCGCCAGCATGTTCACCTCGGGCAGGGATGCCACGGCTGTATCCATCGGCAGCAGCAGCGGATCGAGCACTTCGCGCGGCGGAATGGTCTCGTTCTTGGCCTGCTCGAAAATGCACTCGAGCTGCTCCAGGGTCAGCATCCGCTCATAGGGATAGCTGGCAACCTGGGTGCGGCGCAGCTGGGTGACGTGAGCGCCACAACCCAGTACCTCGCCCAGATCATCGACCAGAGAGCGAATGTAGGTACCCTTGCTGCAGTGCACTTCCAGCTTCACCTCGTCCCCTTCGAAGCTGATCAGTTTCAGCTCGAAAATGGTGATGGGACGGGCTTCACGCTCAATCTCGATCCCCTCGCGGGCATACTCGTAGAGCGGACGGCCGTTGTGCTTGAGCGCGGAGTACATGGAGGGTACCTGCATGATCGGGCCGCGGAACTGGTCCAGCGCCTCAATCAAGGTCCCCACAGCCACATTGACCGGACGGGTCGCAACCACTTCACCATCGGAATCGCTGGTATTGGTGCGCTCACCCAGTTTGGCCGTCACTTCGTAACGCTTGTCGGCATCCAGTAGATACTGGGAAAACTTGGTGGCCTCGCCGAGGCAGATCGGCAGCATGCCGGTCGCCAGCGGATCCAGCGCACCGGTATGACCGGCCTTGGCGGCGTTATAGATACGCTTGACCTTCTGCAACACATCGTTGGAGGTCAGACCGGTCGGTTTGTCCAGCAGCAGAATGCCGTGAACATCACGGCCCTTGAAACGACGTCTTCGAGTCATCTCAGCCTTTATCCTCAGCGTTATCATCCGCAGCCACGTCGGACTCTTCGTCACGACCCGACTCCGCCATGCGGCGCTTGTCTTCACGGATGGTATTGGTCACCAGGTTGGAGAGACGCATCCCCTCAACCAGCGTCTGATCATAGAAAAAGCGCAGCTCGGGCACCACGCGCAGACGCATGGCACTGCCCAGCAGGCTACGGATGTAACCGGCCGCTTCGGTCAACGCCTTGAGCCCTTCACTGATGCGCTCGGCATCATTTTCCAGCTGCAAGAAGGTGACATAAATCTTGGCGTAGTTAAGGTCACGGGACACTTCCACATCGGAAACGGTCACCATGCCAATGCGCGGGTCTTTCACCTCGCGCTGCAGGATCAGCGCGATTTCACGCTGGATCTGCTGTCCGACCCGACGGGTCCGGCTGAATTCTCTGGCCATATTCTATCCTGCGATAAAAGGGGGCCATGGCCCCCTATTTTGTCTGACTCTCGGCTTACAGAGTCCGTTGGATTTCAACGGTCTCGTAAACTTCGATCTGGTCGCCTTCGCGTACGTCGTTGTAGTTCTTGACCGCGATACCACACTCGTAGCCGTTCTTGACTTCGTTGACGTCATCCTTGAAGCGACGCAGGGATTCCAGCTCGCCTTCATAGATAACCACGTTGTCGCGCAGAACGCGAATACGGTTGGAGCGCTTGACCACACCTTCGGTAACCATACAGCCGGCAACTGCGCCAAACTTCGGTGATTTGAAGACGCTGCGCACTTCGGCCAGACCGATGATCTCCTGACGATACTCGGGAGCCAGCTTGCCGCTCATGGCCTGCTTCACTTCGTCGATCAGGTCATAGATGACGGAGTAGTAACGCAGATCCAGGCTCTCGGCTTCGATAACCTTGCGAGCAGAAGCATCGGCACGCACGTTGAAGCCAACCAGGATGGCGCTGGAGGCAGCAGCCAGAGTCGCGTCGGTTTCGGTGATACCACCTACGCCGGAACCCACGATCTTCACCTTCACTTCGTCGGTGGAGAGCTTGACCAGCGCATCGCAGATCGCTTCCACAGAACCCTGTACGTCGGCCTTGATCACCACATTCACTTCGGAGACTTCGCCTTCGGTCATGTTGGAGAACATGTTCTCCAGCTTGGCCTTCTGCTGGCGAGCCAGTTTGACTTCGCGGAACTTGCCCTGACGATAGAGAGCCACTTCGCGGGCTTTCTTCTCGTCACGAACCACAGTCGCTTCGTCACCGGCAGACGGAACACCGGACAGACCCAGGATTTCCACCGGCAGGGACGGACCCGCTTCCTTGATTTCGCGGCCCAGTTCGTCACGCATGGCACGGACACGACCGTATTCGAGACCACACAGAACGATGTCGCCCTGACGCAGAGTACCTTCCTGAACCAGCACGGTCGCAACCGGACCACGGCCCTTGTCGAGGAAGGATTCGATGACCACACCGTTGGCCATGCCGTCGACCACGGCTTTCAGCTCCAGCACTTCGGCCTGGATCAGAATGGCTTCCAGCAGGTCGTCGATGCCCTGGCCGGATTTGGCAGAAACGTGCACGAACTGGCAGTCTCCACCCCAATCTTCGGACATGACGTTGTAACGAGCCAGCTCGGTCTTGACGCGGTCCGGATCTGCTTCCGGCTTGTCGATCTTGTTGACGGCAACAACCAGCGGCACACCGGCAGCCTTGGCGTGCTGGATAGCTTCGATGGTCTGTGGCATCACGCCGTCGTCAGCTGCAACAACCAGAACAACGATGTCGGTCGCCTTGGCACCACGAGCACGCATGGAGGTAAACGCCGCGTGACCCGGAGTATCCAGGAAGGTGATCATGCCGCTATCGGTCTGAACATGGTAAGCACCGATGTGCTGGGTAATACCACCGGCTTCGCCAGCAGCAACCTTGGCCTTACGGATGTAGTCCAGCAGCGAGGTCTTACCGTGGTCAACGTGACCCATGATGGTCACAACCGGCGCGCGCGGCTTGGCTTCGGAGGTCTCGTCACGATCGGACAGTACCGCCTCTTCCAGCTCGTTCTCGCGACGCAGCACAACCTTGTGACCCATCTCCTCGGCGACCAGCTGAGCGGTCTCCTGGTCGATCACCTGGTTGATGGTGGCCATGGCGCCCATCTTCATCATCGCCTTGATGACTTCAACACCCTTGACGGCCATCTTGTTGGCCAGCTCGGCCACTGTGATGGTCTCGCCGATGATGACGTCACGGTTGACGGCAGCAGCAGGTTTGTTGAAGCCGTGCTTCATGGCGTTCGGGGTAGCAACCTTGCCACGCTTGCCCTTGCGAGCGCGCGGATCACGGGAGTTGCGGTCGTTGCGATCATCGTCGCGACGGCCAACTTTCTTCGGACCTTTAGCGGCAGCGGCAGTACGACGGCTGCTCTCTTCCTTGCGATCCAGCTCATCTTCAGCAGCCTGGGCGTGCTTGGAGGTGGTCACATGGTAGTCGCTGCTCTCTTTGGCGCGGGCTGCTTCTTCTTCAGCCCAGCGGGCTGCATTCTGCTCTGCCATGACACGAGCCTCTTCGGCTTTCTTGGCGGCGAGCTCTTCAGCTTTTTGCAAAGCTGTCTGTTCCTGTTGGCGCTTCAGTTCTTCTGCTTCGCGCTTGGCCATCTTTTCTGCCTCTTGCTGAGCTGTGCTACTGGCTGCTTTGGCGGGCTGTTGAGCCTGTCGAGCCTTTTGTTGTGCCTCGATTCGCGCCTTTTCCTCAGCTTCACGACGAGCCTGCTCAGCCTCACGGCGAGCCTTCTCTTCCGCTTCGAGACGGGCCTTGTCTTCGGCCTCGCGACGAGCTTTTGCTTCTGCTTCCAAACGCGCTGTTTCCTCGGCTTCCGCCTGACGCTGTTCTTCTTCCAGCGCCGAACGTCTTACATAGGTGCGAGATTTGCGTACTTCTACCTGCACTTCTTTGTTCTTGCCGCCAGTACCCTGCACACTGATGGTGCTTTTGGTCTTGCGCTGCAAAGTCATGCGAGCAGGAGCGGCAACCTCGTCACCACCGTGCTGTTTCTTCAAGTGTGCCAGCAGAGTCTGCTTTTCAGACTCGCTAACCATGTCGTCGGCCTTGCTCTTGCTGATACCGGCATCGACAAATTGCTGGAGAAGACGATCAACCGGTGTGTCGATGTCAGTGGCAAGTTGTTTGACTGATACTTCTGCCATTCATTTTCCTCCGTTTGATCTTACTTAAGACTGCTCTTCTCCGAACCAACAGATATTGCGAGCAGCCATAATGAGCTCACCAGCCTTCTCGGCAGTCAGCCCTTCAATACCAGCAAGGTCATCAATACCTTGCTCAGCCAAATCTTCCAGGGTACCAACACCACGACCGGCCATCGCGTAAGCCAGTTCGCGACTCAGACCGTTCAGATTGAGCAGGTCTTCAGACGGCTCGACGCCATCGAAGGACTCCTCTTTGGCCAGTGCCTTGGTGGTCAGGGCATCTTTGGCACGCTTGCGCAGCTCTTCGACCATGTCTTCATCCAGACCGTCGATAGCCAGCAGCTCGTTAACCGGTACGAAGGCGATCTCTTCCAGAGTGGAGAAGCCCTCTTCCATCAGCAGGCCGGCGAAATCGTCGTCGATGTCCAGAGTGCTGGTGAACAGGTTCATGATGCGGTCGTTTTCAGCCTGGTGCTTGGCACGCATGTCCTCGACGGTCATCACGTTCAGCTCCCAACCGGTCAGCTGGGAGGCCAGACGCACGTTCTGACCGTTGCGACCGATGGCCTGAGCCAGGTTGGCGGCTTCCACGGCGATATCCATGGTGTGGTTGTCTTCATCAACGATGATGGAGGCCACATCGGCAGGCGCCATGGCATTGATCACGTACTGGGCGGGGTTGTCATCGTACAGCACGATGTCAGCGCGCTCACCGCTCAACTCGGCGGAGACAGCTTGCACACGGGCGCCACGCATACCGATACAGGCACCGATCGGGTCGATACGACGATCGTTGGTCTTCACCGCAATCTTGGCGCGGGAACCCGGATCACGGGCAGCGCCCATGATTTCGATCATCTCTTCACCGATTTCCGGTACTTCGATGCGGAACAGCTCTTTCAGGAAGTCAGGGCTGGAGCGGCTGACGAACAGCTGGGAACCACGCGCTTCCGGACGTACTGCATACAGCAGGCCGCGCACGCGGTCACCCGGACGGAAGGTTTCACGCGGCAGCATGTCGTCGCGGAAGATCACGGCCTCGGCATTGCTGCCCAGATCCAGGATCACGTTGTCGCGGTTGCTCTTCTTGACCACACCGCTGATGATGGTGCCTTCTTTGTCCTTGAACTGGTCAACGACTTGTGAACGCTCGGCTTCGCGCACTTTCTGCACGATAACCTGCTTGGCAGTTTGGGTAGTAATACGGTCGAAGGTGACAGAATCGATCTGGTCTTCAACGTACTCACCGATCTGGATCTCCGGCTGCTCGATTTGGGCTGCTTCCAGAGTGATCTCGGCGTAAGGGTTCTCCATTGCGGCTTGATCCGCAATCACCACCCAACGGCGATAGGTGTCGTAGTCACCGGTCTTGCGATCGATTTCAACGCGCACTTCAATCTCGCCTTCATATTTCTTCTTGGTCGCAGTCGCCAGCGCAGTCTCCAGAGCCTGGAAGATCTTCTCGCGGGGTACAGCTTTCTCGTTGGATACTGCGTCAACGACCAGCAAAATCTCTTTATTCATATCCGATAGCCTCGTTAACCAAAGTTCGGCACAATGTTCGCTTTTTGGATATTGGTGAAAGCCAACACTTCGTCCTTACCATCTACCGTCAGAGTGATCATGTCGCCCTGTACGGCTTTGATTACGCCTTTGAACTTGCGGCGGTTGTTTGTTGCCATCCGAAGCGTTACCGCCGCCTCTTGGCCAACGTATTTTTCGAACTGGGCAACCTTGAACAGGGGGCGATCCAGACCCGGGGAAGATACCTCGAGGTAATACTCCTCGGTGATAGGATCTTCTACGTCCATAATGGCGCCAACCTGATGGCTGACCTCAGCACAGTTCTCAACGGTCACGCCCTGCTCGCCGTCGATATAGACGCGCAAGGTGGAGTGTTTACCCGCGCGGATAAACTCAATACCCCAAAGTTCAAAACCCAAGGCAACGACCGGAGCCTCGAGCAGATCGGTCAAACGTTGTTCCAACGTAGCCAAAGTCACCCTCCGAAAAACAAAAAAAGGGCATAAAGCCCAGATAGAGATCGATTCAGAATAAATCGCACATAACAAAAAGCCCCGATGTCAAATCGGGGCTTGGCGCTTTACCCTGATTGTCGCCTCGCAGCGACCGCCTTCCTGAGCGTAGGAAATGCGTGAAATTTGGTTGCGGGGGCCGGATTTGAACCGACGACCTTCGGGTTATGAGCCCGACGAGCTACCATGCTGCTCCACCCCGCGTCCGAAATCGTGCGAGATTATAGCCACTTCATTCTTTCTATACAAGACTGACTTGGCTATAACATCCCGGTTACCCGGGTCACTGCTTAATTGGTGCCGTGGGCGGGACTCGAACCCGCACACCCTAGAGCACTACCCCCTCAAGATAGCGTGTCTACCAATTCCACCACCACGGCAAAACTCTTACTCGGGAACGTCAGTATCTTTCTTCACTGGCGCTTTGGTCTGCTCAACCTGTTGGGTTTGTTGCAGATTTTCCCATTCACTGCCCTGTTTGACCTTGTTGCTGGACATAGATCCAAGCACCAGGCTTATTACGAAAAACAGAGTAGCCAAAATTGCTGTTGTTCGGGTCAGGAAGCTACCTGAACCACTGGAGCCGAATACTGTGTTCGATGCCCCTGCGCCAAAGGAGGCGCCCATATCAGCCCCTTTACCTTGCTGAATCATCACCAGACCAATGAGAGCCAGTGAAACCAGCAGATAAACGACCAAAAGAATCTCGTACATTTAACTTGCACCCTTTGCCGCTTCAACAATTCCTAAAAACGCATCGCTATCTAGACTCGCTCTGCCAATCAATCCGCCATCTACGTCGGGTTGGGCAAACAAATCTCTCGCATTGGTCGGCGTCACGCTCCCACCATAGATGATTCTGATCTTCTCACCTATTACCGGAGTATCCTCCGCCAAGCGACCACGAATAAAGGAATGAACCTCTTGTGCCTGCTCGGGTGTGGCGCATTTACCTGTACCTACAGCCCAAATCGGCTCGTAGGCGATGATAGCATTATCGAAAGCCATCGCGCCATTTTTCTCTATGACGATGTCCAGCTCTTCTGCGATGACCTCGAAGGTTCTTCTCGCTTGCCTTGCTGCACCTGACTCACCCAAACAGAGGATGGGAATCAGACCTGCCGCTCTGGCAGCCGCAAACTTCTCTGCGACGATAAAGCTGGTCTCACCAAAGAGACGCCTGCGCTCGGAGTGCCCTACCAATACGTATCGACACCCTGCCTCGACCAGCATCTCACACGAAACTTCACCCGTGTAAGCGCCCGTCGCGTGCTGGCTCACATTCTGAGCCCCCAACCTTATCACCTTCTGCTCATTGAGCATTGAAGCGGTAAAGTCGAGATGCACATGGGATGGACAGAGAACAACATCTACATCACCATCAACACCTTTCAGGCACTGACTCGTAAACTGCTCTAACTGCGACCTACTACCGTGCAACTTCCAGTTGGCTGCTACAAACGGCTTGCGATGTCCCATCGGCAACTCCCTTGCGAAAGCGGGGCTGATAATATCCAGAGGATTGTCAGCTGACAAGTGCTATTTTCATTTTTTTGAATCGATTGAACAAGATACAACCAGGGCGGCTAAAAAGCCGCCCTGAGCGCTCATTAAAACGCCGATTCGACCTGATCGGCAATGCGCTGAGCCATATCACGCACCTGTTGCTCGTGCTCCCCTTCCACCATGACCCGGATTAGCGGTTCGGTACCTGATTTACGCAACAGCACTCGGCCACGACCGCCCAGCTCCTGTTCCACCTTGGCGACCTCCTGCTTGACTGCTTCTGCAGCCAGCGGATCCTTGCCTTCGGCAAAGCGGACATTCACCAGTACTTGCGGGAACTTGCTCATGCCGGAGCGCAACTTGGCCAACGGCATCTCGGCACTGCGCATGGCAGTGAGCACCTGCAGGGCGGCCACGATGCCATCACCCGTGGTGGTCTGATCAAGACAGATGATGTGACCGGAGTTCTCGCCACCGATACGCCAGCCCTTCTCTTCCATCATTTCCAGCACGTAGCGGTCGCCCACCTTGGCGCGGGCAAACGGGATACCCAGTGTTTGCAACGCCAGTTCCAGACCCATGTTGGCCATCAGGGTACCGACGACACCGCCCTTGAGACGACCGTTGCGCAAGGCGTCCCGTGCGATGATATAGAGGATCTCGTCACCGTCGATCAGGTAGCCGGTGTGATCCACCATGATTAGGCGATCACCGTCACCATCGAATGCCACGCCGAGATCCGCCTTGCACTCCAGCACCTTGGCAACCAGAGCCTCGGGGGCAGTCGAGCCAACACCATCGTTGATATTGAGACCATCCGGAGAGCAGCCCATGGTGATCACTTCGGCCCCCAATTCGCGGAACACAGAAGGCGCGATATGGTAGGTTGCCCCATGACCACAATCGACCACCATCTTCAACCCGTCCAGATTCATATTGGAAGGGAAAGTGCTCTTGCAGAACTCGATATAGCGGCCAGCAGCATCATCGATACGCAGCGCTTTGCCGAGCTCGGCGGATTCGACACACTTGAGTTCATGATCGAGTTCAGCTTCGATTGCCATCTCGACTTCGTCAGGCAGCTTGGTGCCGTCTGCGGAGAAGAACTTGATGCCGTTGTCATAGAAGGGGTTGTGCGAGGCGCTGATAACGATGCCGGCCTCGGCACGGAAGGTGCGGGTCAGGTAGGCAACGGCCGGAGTGGGCATGGGGCCCATCAGTATGGCTTTGAGACCGGCGGCAGATAGACCCGCTTCCAGCGCTGATTCCAACATATAGCCAGAGATTCGGGTATCTTTGCCAATCAGCACCTTCTTGGTGCCCTTCTTGGAGAGCACCTTGCCCGCGGCCCAGCCCAGCTTCATTACAAAATCAGGAGTAATGGGATATTCGCCGACTTTGCCGCGCACACCATCTGTGCCGAAATACTTTCTTGCCATTGTCTGTTCTCTTTTATTATCTGGAAATAAAATCTTGTCCCGTCATGGCCTGCCAGCCAACCCGCAACGCATCCATGGTCTCCCGCACATCGTGAACCCTGATGATCCTGGCTCCGTGCTGCATGCCGATAAGGGCACAAGCCAGACTGCCAGCCAGACGTTCACCCACAGGGCGGTTCAGCAGGTTGCCTATCATAGACTTTCGCGACATTCCCACCAAGAGCGGAAGACCGTAGTCAAGCAACTCTCGCTGGGCGGCCAGCAGCTGATAGTTGTGTACCAGCGTCTTGCCAAAACCGTAGCCCGGATCCAGCAACAGCTGCTCACGGGCTATCCCGGCGGCCAAGCAGGCTGCAATCCGTTCGTCAAAGAAGGCTTTCACCTCCCCCACCAGATCGTCATAGTACGGCTCGACCTGCATGGTTCTCGGCTGCCCCTGCATGTGCATCAAGCAAACCGGAACGCGCGCTTCAGCGGCAGCATCGAGCGCTCCCGGCTCCAGCAGCGCCCTCACATCATTAATCAAATGAGCCCCAGCCTTGCAGCCTTCTCTCATTACTACCGCCTTGGAGGTGTCAAGCGAGAGCATCACATCACATTCGCTCACCAGTCGTTCAACAACCGGGATAACCCTGTCCAGCTCCTCCTGCTCACTCACATCCGGCGCTCCCGGACGGGTCGACTCGCCACCGATATCGATAAGGGTCGCCCCATCCGCCACCATTTGACGGGCATGGGCCACAGCCCGTTCAATCTGGTTGAAATGGCCACCATCGGAGAAGGAGTCGGGAGTCACATTGAGGATCCCCATCACCTGGGGACGTTCGAGGGAGAGGCTCAGCCCCTTGCTAATCAGCTGCATCTTCACTTCCATTCGCAAAATAAAAACCCCGGGCAAGCCCGGGGTTTTCAACAACAGGATTTATTTAGCCGGGATGTCATTGGCCTTGTCGATATTGGCATCCGCAACCGGCGCACTCTCGTCCGCAGCTGCCGGCTTGGGCTCGGCAGCAACAGTTGATCCGCCTTGTGGCGTATCTCCGTGCTCGTCGTGCCAGTTGCTCGGGGCACGAACCTCGCGACGGGCCATCAGATCATCGATCTGCTTGGCATCGATGGTTTCGTACTTCATCAGCGCATCTTTCATGCTGTGCAGTACATCCATGTTATCCAGCAGGATCTGCTTGGCGCGGTCGTAATTGCGATCAATGACCTGCTTCACCTCGGCATCGATGATGCGGGCTGTGTCATCGGACATGTGCTTGGCCTTGGCCATGCTGCGACCGAGGAACACCTCGCCATCTTCTTCCGCGTAAAGCATCGGGCCAAGACGCTCGGACATACCCCACTGGGTCACCATCTTGCGTGCGATGTCGGTAGCACGCTCGATGTCGTTGGACGCGCCGGTAGATACCTTCTCGGCTCCGTAGATCAGCTCTTCCGCCAGACGACCGCCATACAGACTGGAGATCATAGACTCCAGATGCTGCTTGGAGTGGCTCCAGCGATCCTGCTCAGGCAGGTACATGGTCACACCCAGCGCACGACCGCGCGGAATGATGGAAACCTTGTAGACAGGGTCATGATCCGGCACCACGCGACCGATAATGGCGTGACCCGCTTCGTGATAGGCCGTCATCTCCTTCTCGGACTCTTTCATCACCATGGAGCGGCGTTCTGCGCCCATCATGATCTTGTCCTTCGCCTTCTCGAACTCAGCCATGGAGACCACACGGCGGCTCTCGCGAGCGGAGAAGAGCGCAGCTTCATTGACCAGGTTGGCCAAGTCAGCACCGGAGAAGCCGGGAGTACCACGGGCAATCAGTGCCGGGTTGACATCATCAGCCAACGGAACCTTGCGCATGTGCACTTTCAGGATCTGTTCACGGCCACGAACATCCGGCAGACCAACTACAACCTGACGGTCGAAACGGCCCGGACGCAGCAGTGCCGGATCCAGTACGTCAGGACGGTTGGTGGCAGCAATGACGATGATGCCTTCATTGCCCTCAAAGCCATCCATCTCGACCAGCATCTGGTTCAGAGTCTGCTCACGCTCATCGTGACCACCGCCCAGACCGGCGCCACGCTGGCGACCGACTGCGTCGATCTCATCGATGAAGATGATGCAGGGGGAGGATTTCTTGGCCTGCTCGAACATGTCGCGTACCCGGGAGGCACCGACACCGACGAACATCTCCACGAAATCGGAACCCGAGATGGTGAAGAAAGGCACCTTGGCCTCACCCGCAATGGCCTTGGCCAGCAGGGTTTTACCGGTACCGGGAGGGCCTACCAGCAGTACGCCGGTCGGGATCTTGCCACCCAGTTTCTGGAATTTGCTCGGGTCGCGCAGATAGTCGACCAGCTCCTTCACCTCTTCCTTGGCTTCATCGCAACCTGCAACATCGGCAAAGGTAGTCTTGATCTGATCTTCACTCATCAGGCGAGCCTTGCTCTTGCCAAACGACATGGCACCTTTGCCACCGCCGCCCTGCATCTGACGCATGAAGAAGACCCAGACACCGATCAGCAGCAGCATCGGGAACCAGGAGATGAAGATAGAGGTCAGCAAAGACGGCTCTTCCGGCTTCTCGCCCATCACCTTGACGTTGTGATTGAGCATGTCGTTGAGCAGCTGGGGATCCGGCGCCGGAATGATGGTGGTGAAACGCTCACCAGTACGCTTGACGCCATTAATGACCTTACCGTCCATCCGCACTTCACGGATCTGCTCTTGGGTCACCTCTTTAACGAAGCTGGAATAGTCCAGCTGGCGACTTGAGGTATCGCTGGGGCTGAAGCTATTGAATACCGACATCAACACGACGGCGATGACCAGCCACAGGATTAAATTTTTCGCCATGTCACTCAAATCAGTAACCTCGCAGACTGACAGTTAACGATGAAGGTTAGGGTACTACAGTTTAAAACCGGTAGCCACAATGTAGACTTCCCGTGAACGAGCGCGGGACGAGTCTGGTTTACGAATCTTGACAGAGGTAAAAAGTTGACGAATTTCATTGAGATAGGCATCAAACCCCTCTCCCTGAAACACTTTCACCACGAAACTGCCGTCACCGCGCAATACCTGATTGCACATGTCCAGCGCCAGTTCGACCAGATACATGGAACGGGCCTGATCCACCTGCTGGGTACCGCTCATGTTCGGCGCCATGTCGGACATGACGACATCCACCTTGTCCGGGCCAACCCGTTCTAGCAGCGCGCCCAGTACAGCTTCCTCCCGAAAGTCGCCCTGAAGGAAATCGACACCGGCGATGGAATCCATCGGCAGAATATCGCAGGCGATCACCCGCCCCTTGTCACCGACCTGATCGATGGCGAACTGGGACCAGCCACCGGGGGCCGCCCCCAGATCCACCACCGTCATGCCCGGCTTGAGCAGTTTGTCCTTGCCCTGGATCTCGTCGATCTTGAACACGGCACGGGATCTCAGTCCCAACTTCTGGGCTTTTTTGACGTATTGATCGTCAAAATGCTCTTTTAACCAGCGGGTTGAACTGGGGGAATGTTTTTTCTGGGTCATGATAATCGACTTTAAAAAACCACAAGGGTTATTAGTATTAAGGGCTAAGTGGGGGTAGAATACGCCCCTTTCAACCCTGACTTATGAAGAAATTGCGATGATTCTCAACAACAAACAGAAACAGTACCTCAAGGGCCTTGCCCACAGCCTCAAACCTGTCGTCCTGCTGGGTCAGCATGGTCTGACCGAAGGCGTACTGGCCGAGATCGATCTGGCACTGAACCATCACGAGCTGATCAAGGTTAAGGTTGCGTCTGAAGATCGTGAGATGAAACAACTGGTTATGGATGCCATCGTCCGTGAAACCGGTTCAGTCAAAGTACAGAGCATGGGCCATGTGCTGACCATTTATCGTCAGGCCAACGAACCCAAGATCCAGCTGCCCCGCAAATAAAAGGAAAGAGCGCTGCTCTTTCCTTCTTCCACTTCTTCCCGAGTCGCTTGCCAAAGTAGTCGCCAACCCCTTAACCTGCGATGAATACTTCCGGACACGCGCTATGGCTCACCATCAAATTCTAACCGACGATGAGCTGGCCATGCTGCGGGACTTGGGGAGCAATCAGGAGAGTCATCTCCTGAGTGGTCACCTCGACGGCCCCATGCTTGGCTTGCTGCAAAAAGCCGACAACCTCGTACTCGAAGCCCGCTTCGCAGGACACCAGCTACGCTTTCCCCTCACCTTTACCCAAAGAGAAGATGGCTTTATCGAGCCATGTCTATCTGCTCCGGTGATCAGGGAGCTGGGGTTTGCCCGTCCTCGCGCCTGGCGACTCAGCCAGAAAGCGCGCTTGCGTACCGAGCAAGGGCACTATCAGGTGCTCAGCCTCTCCCTCAACGGGCTCATCGTCGAGAACATGCCTCTCGGCATGGTGGCGGATACACAGCTCAACGGCGAACTCTGTCTCGATGAGGAGGAACCTCTGCCACTGCAGGGACGATTGGTCAGGTTAATCAAATCCAACCCGGCCAGCGCCACCTGGGCACTCAGCTTCCAGATGAGCGAAAGCGACATAGAGCGCCTGCGCCACTGGTTGTTTCAACGTCATCAGGATGCCTTTACCGAGGCCTATCAGGCCGGGTAAAGAGAAACAGGGGAGCACCAGCTCCCCTGTCCAATCAAATACTGCAGCGCTTAGAGATAAGCGACTTCCAGCACTTCGTACTCCACGTCACCAGCCGGAGTCTTGACGATGGCCACATCGTCTACTTCCTTGCCGATCAGGGCGCGGGCAATCGGTGAATTGACGGAGATAAGGTTCTGTTTGATGTCGGCCTCATCATCACCCACGATGCGGTAGACAACCTCTTCCTCTGTCTCGCTCTTGAGCAGGGTCACGGTCGCGCCAAAAATGATGCGGCCATTGTTGGTCATCTTGGTGACATCGATCACCTGGGCATTGGAGAGCTTGGCTTCAATCTCCTGAATGCGGCCTTCACAGAACCCCTGCTGCTCGCGGGCAGCATGGTATTCGGCGTTTTCCTTCAGATCACCGTGCTCACGGGCATCGGCAATCGCTTCGATAATCTGGGGACGCAGCTCGGTCTTGAGATATTCGAGCTCTTCGCGCAGCTTCTCAGCACCGCGAACAGTCATCGGAGTATGGTTCATAGTCGAAACCTGGGTTGCTTGAAAATAGAAGCTGCGGCGATCAGCAAGAAAGCCGCAGCAGTCGGTTCGGATGAGGCATCTTAATATGAAGCCGGCACAAAATCCATGTCAGCTCCCTGATGCAGATCTCGCTTTGCTACTCATCATCACTCTGCTTTCGGCACCGAGATGGGAGTCGAGACAGTGGGCTTGCCCTGCATGATGGAGATCTCCACGCGCCGGTTCGCCCGCCGGTTCTCCGGGGTATTGTTGGGCAGCAGCGGCTGGGAATCTGCCATCCCCTGCACCACCAGCCGCCCCTGATCAAAACCGGGCACCTTGATCATCTGGTGAGCGACCGCTACCGCACGCTGGGTTGAAAGCTCCCAGTTTGACTGGAACAGCTCGTCATGGGTTGCCACGTTATCGGTGTGGCCAGAGATGGTGATCTCCCCCGGCACATCCTTGAGCAACTCGGCAACTTTACGGATAACCGGCCAGAACTGAGGCTGCAGAAAAGCCGATCCGGCAGGAAATGACGCCTTCTCCCGGATCCTGATGATGATCTGCTGACCCAGCGCCTCGATCTCAATCGCCCCATCCTGGATCTGGGACTTCATCTGTTCGGCGAGCGCTTTAGCCAGCTCATTGGATTGTTGCTGCGCCTGGTGCGCATCCTGAGCCGTATCACCACCGGTCTGCTTGCCATCGGTTTTGTCCTGCCCGCCAGCCTGATCCGACTCGCCGGGCAGAAACTCCAGCTCGGTCTGGGTCATGTCGATGGTCTGCTGCATGATGGTATCTATGGGGGTCGGCTCCGGCCGGCCCGGTCGAAACTCCTGGGCAATCACCGAGGTTCCCTTGGGAATATCCTTCACTTCCAGAATATTCTGCACGCCGAATGCCTTCTCCATGGAACCGGCAATCTGCTTGAACTTCTGTACATCCATCTCGGCAAACGAGAGCAGCAGCACGAAGAAGCACATCAATAGCGACATCAGATCGGCGAAAGTCCCCATATAACCGGGCAACCCCGGTGGCGGACATTTGCATTTGGACATAACGCCCCCTACTCCGCGCCGTTATTGCGTTTGGATTGATGCAAATAGTTCTGCAACATGGCCTGGATCACCCGCGGATTCTGACCATCCTGAATCCCCATAATGGCATCGAGGATCAGCGTGCGGCAGAGCCGCTCCTCGCCACTGCGCAGCTCCAGCTTGTCGGCAATCGGGATCGCGATCATGTTGGCCTCGATAGCGCCATATAAGGTCGTGAGCAATGCCACCGCCATGGCCGGGCCGATAGACTTGGGATCGCTCATGTTTGCCAGCATTGCCACCAGCCCCACCAGCGTACCTATCATCCCCATGGCCGGGCCGAGATCCCCCAGAGTGCGGAACACCTTGATGGCGATGACATGACGCTCGGAGGTCAGCTCGATATCCTTCTCCAGCACGCCACGCACCACATCGGCATCGTGACCATCCACCAGCATATCGATCCCTTTTTTCATGAAGGGATTGGGGATTTCCGCCGCTTCCAGCGCCAGAAAGCCCCCCTTGCGGGATGCATCGGCCAGTTCAACCGCCTTGGTAATGAGATCTTCCAGCTTGTCGCCCTTGTACATAAAAGCTTTGCCGGCCACCTTGAACGCCATCAGGAACTGGCCAAGGTTGAACTTCATCATGGCGATAAAGATGGAGCCCAGAATGGTGATATAGACGGAGGGCATGTCCACATACATGGTGACGGGGCCACCAAGCAGCATGCCGTATATCACCACCCCGAAGCCCAGCACTATGCCTATCAGACTACCTAGATCCACGTCCTACTCCTGTCATCTGTGCTGATGCACTATTATACGCCGTTGAATTTTCTGCTATTGCGGCCCCGGCGGCAAGTTTCCATCCGAAGGGGGAGAGAGCTCATTATCGACCGATTTGTCGAGAGTTTGCGGCTCTGGCGTTTTCAGCCTCCCCCCGCTGGGCGGTCGATGTTAATATAAGCCGTTTTTTTCAATCCCCGAGGATGGACATGGCCAGTAAAAAAATCGACCGTCTGAGTTTTGATGCCACTCTGGAAGAGCTGGAAACCATCGTTCATCAGCTGGAGCAAGGTTCCCTCCCGCTGGAAGAGGCGCTCAAGCAGTTCGAGCAAGGGGTCCATCTGGTGCGTGCCGGCCAGCAGAAGCTGGAACAGGCAGAACAGAAGATCCAGATCCTGCTGAGCAAAGCCGATGGCAGTGACCAGCTTGCCCCCTTCCAGCCAGAACAAGGAGAAGAGTGAGTGGCGCTGGACCATTTTTCCCGTCTGCATCGTCAGCGTATTGACGACTGTCTGTCAGCACAACTTGAATCCTTGCCCGCCATGGCGCCGCGCCTGCGCGATGCCATGAAATATGGCTTGCTGCTGGGCGGCAAGCGGGTTCGTCCTTTTCTGGTCTACGCCGTCGGCGAGATGCTGGGGGTAAAGAGCGAACTGCTCGATGGCCCTGCCGCTGCGGTGGAGTGCATCCACGCCTACTCGCTGCTGCACGACGATCTGCCCGCCATGGATGACGACGATTTGCGTCGCGGCCAGCCGACCGTCCACAAGGCCTTTGATGAAGGTACCGCGATTCTGGCGGGTGATGCGCTGCAGACGCTGGCATTCTCCATTCTGGCCGATCACCCCATGCCAGAGACACTGCTGGCCAACCGAGTGCGGATGCTGAGCACCCTCGCCCGCGCCTCCGGCTATCTCGGTATGTGCGGCGGTCAGGCGCTGGATCTGCAAGCGGAAGGACGCCGGATCACGCTCGCCGAGCTGGAGCAGGTACACCGCCACAAGACGGGGGCACTCATCGAGTGCGCCGTCACTCTTGGCGCCCTGTGCAAGGAGAATGTGGATGAAGCGACCCTGACGGCACTGCAAACCTATGCCTCCGCCATCGGCCTCGCCTTCCAGGTGCAGGATGACATCCTCGACATCACAGGTGACACCGCCACCCTGGGCAAACCGCAAGGCTCCGATCTGGCGCTGGAGAAGAGTACCTATCCGGCCCTGCTTGGACTCGAAAACGCCCGTGAGCTGGCTCGCGAACTGCACGGTAAAGCCTTAACAGCCCTGCAATCCTTGCCCTACAATACCGACATTCTGGAAGCGTTCGCCGATTACATCATCGAGCGAACCCACTAAACGCTGGATAACAGTTAAAAAATGAGCGTTGATATTAGCAATTTCCCCAATCTGGCCCTCGCGGACACCCCGATAGAGCTGCGTTCCCTGCCCAAAGAGCGGCTACCGGTGCTGTGCAACGAGCTGCGCGAATATCTGCTGCGCTCCGTCAGCCGCTCCAGCGGACACTTTGCCTCCGGTCTCGGCACGGTCGAACTGACCGTGGCCCTGCACTACGTCTACAACACCCCGTTCGATCGGTTGATCTGGGATGTGGGCCATCAGGCCTATCCCCACAAGATCCTGACCGGACGCCGTGACCAGATCCACACCATCCGTCAGAAGGATGGTCTGCACCCCTTCCCCTGGCGTGGCGAGAGCGAGTATGACGTGCTATCCGTCGGCCACTCCAGCACCTCCATCGGAGCCGCTCTCGGTATGGCGGTTGCCGCCGAGAGTGAAGGGCTGGGCCGCAAGGTCGTTGCGGTGATCGGTGATGGCGCCATCACGGCGGGGATGGCTTTTGAAGCGCTCAACCACGCCGGCGACGTCCATAAAGACATGCTGGTGATCCTCAACGACAACGAGATGTCCATCTCCGAGAATGTCGGCGCGCTCAACAACCATCTGGCCCGGGTCATGTCCGGCAAGCTCTACACCACTATCCGCGAAGGCGGCAAGAAGGTGCTGGCCGGTCTGCCGCCAGTCAAGGAGCTGGCCAAGCGGGCCGAAGAGCACCTCAAGGGGATGGTGGTGCCCGGCACCCTGTTCGAGGAGTTCGGCTTCAACTACATCGGCCCCATCGACGGTCACGATATCGAGGCTCTGGTCGAGACCCTGCGCAATATGCGCAATCTCAAGGGCCCGCAGCTGCTGCACGTCAAGACCAAGAAGGGCAAGGGCTACGAGCCAGCCGAAAAAGACCCTATCGGTTATCACGCCGTGCCCAAGTTCAATCCGGACGAGTGCGCCCTGCCCAAGGCGAGCGGTGCCAAACCTACCTTTTCGGCCATCTTCGGCCAGTGGCTGTGCGACATGGCCGCCAAAGACGAGAAGCTGGTCGGCATCACCCCTGCCATGCGCGAAGGCTCCGGGTTGGTGAAATTCAGCCAGCAGTATCCGGATCGCTACTTCGATGTGGCTATTGCCGAGCAACATGCTGTCACGTTCGCTGCCGGTCTTGCCATCGCCGACAAGAAGCCGGTGGTCGCCATCTATTCGAGCTTCCTGCAGCGCGCCTACGATCAGGTGATCCACGACGTGGCGCTGCAAGAGCTGCCGGTGCTGTTAGCCATCGACCGGGCCGGTCTGGTGGGCGCTGACGGCCCAACCCATCAGGGCGCATTCGACATCAGCTTCCTGCGCACCGTGCCCAACATGGTGATCATGACCCCCTCCGACGAGAACGAATGCCGTCAGATGCTCTATACCGGCTATTGCCATCAGGGGCCAGCCGCAGTGCGCTACCCACGTGGCAGCAGCCTGAGCGATGCCCCCATCTCGCAGGAGATGCAGGCGCTGGCGCTTGGCAAGGGACGCATCATCCGAGAGGGCAAAGGTACCGCTATTCTGGCGTTTGGCACTCTGCTGCAACACGCCAAAGCGGCGGCCGAAGCGCTCGATGCCACCCTGGTGGACATGCGCTTCGTCAAGCCGATGGATGAGGCGCTGGTGCTGTCGCTGGCGGCTAGCCACGATCAGTTTGTCACCATCGAAGACAATGCCATCATGGGCGGCGCCGGTTCAGCGGTGAACGAGCTGCTGATGCGCAATAAACAGTGCAAGCCGGTGCTCAACCTCGGCCTGCCGGATCGCTTCGTGGAACAGGGTACCCAGCAGGAGATCTATGCCCTGCTCGGTCTGGACGATGCAGGCATCCAGCGCAGTATCGAAAGCTGGCTGCAAGCCTGATAACGCTTAAAGCTATCAATAAAAGAAGGGCGCCTCATTGGCGCCCTTCTTATTTTTGCGTTTCTAACCCGGATTACCCTTTATAGATCTTGGGGTTAAACACATCCCGCAGCCAGTCACCCAGCAGGTTGATGACCAGCACCAGCACCACCAGACAGATGCCCGGGAAGGCGGTGATCCACCAGGAGCCGGAGAAGATGTAGTTGAAACCGACGCTGATAAGCGAACCGAGCGAGGGTTGATCAACCGGCATCCCCAGACCGAGGAAGGAGAGCGCCGCCTCACTCATGATGGCGTTGGCCACCTGCACGGTGGAGATAACCAAAATGGGCGACAGGCAGTTGGGCAGAATGTGGCGGAACATGATGCGCGGGGCGCGGAACCCCATCACCTTGGCCGCTTCCACATACTCCTTCTTCTTCTCCGCCAACACAGAGGCGCGCACGGTACGGGCGTACTGCGGCCACTCGGCGATCCCGATGATCACCACCAGCATCACGATGGCAAAGCGCGAGTAGAACTCGGAGCCAAAGGTCGCCTGAAAGATGGCGGAGATAATGATCGCCACCATCATGGTGGAGAACGACAGCTGCACGTCGGCAAAGCGCATCAAGAGGTTATCGATGCGACCGCCAAAGTAGCCGGCGATCAAACCGATGACGATACCCAGCACCAGCTGCAGCCCCACCGCAAACAGACCAATGGTGAGGGAGATACGGGCACCATAGAGGATGGTGCTCCAGATATCCCGCCCCTGGTTGTCGGTGCCGAGCCAGAAGCGCTCCTCGCCGCCATCCAGCCATGAAGGAGGCAGTTCGGCATCCATCAGGTCGAAGCTGGTCTGGTCATAGACGTTGTGCGGGGCGATCCAGGGGGCCAGCAAGGCAGCCACCACGAACACCACGAACACCGCAAAGCTGAACATGGCTACCTTGTCCCGCAGGAAGTAGTAGACGATGTCGGAGTTCTTGAAACGTGCCCAACGGCTTGGGCTTGCAGTTACAGCATTAGTCATGTGCTTACCCCTTGGCAGTCAGGTTAACGGTCGGGTTGATCAACCCGTAGAGCAGGTCGACCAGAGTATTGGTCACCACGAAGATCAAGCCCACGAAGATGACGTAGGCGGTGATCAGCGGGGTATCGACCCGGTGGATCGCCTCGAGGAACAGGAAGCCGGTCCCCGGCCACTGGAATACGCTCTCGGTCAGGATGGTGTAGGCCACCATGGTGCCGATCTGCACCCCACCGACGGTAATGACCGGCAGCATGGTGTTCTTCAGGGCGTGCTGATAGTAGACCTTGTTGTTGTCCAACCCCTTGGCACGGGCGAACTTGACGTACTCGGAGGAGAGCTGCTCCAGCATTTCGGAGCGCACCAGCCGGATAAACAGCGGCAGCATGATGGAAGAGAGCGACACCGCCGGCAGGATCAGGTGTTTGATACCGTCCCAAGTGAAGAAGCCCGACTCCCAACCCAGCAGGTTACGGGTCTCGCCGCGACCATAGGCCGGCAGCCAGCCCAGCTGGATGGAGAAGAGATACATCAGCATGATGGCGGTCAGGAACACCGGGATCGAAATGCCGATACTGCTCCCCGCCATGATGATCTTGGTGGGAATGCTGCGCGGCCGGATCGCCGAATAGACACCGAGTGGAATGGAGACCACGACGATGATCAGTGCGGCGGCAAAGACCAGCTCAAGGGTAGCTACCAGCTTGTCGAGGATCACCTCAAGAGCCGGTCGCTTGAAGAAATAGGAAGTACCCAGATCCCCGTGCACCGCATTTTTCAAAAAGCGGCTGTATTTGACGAGGAAGGGATCGTTGAGGCCCATCTTCTCGCGCAATTCGTGACGCTGGGCTTCGGAGACGGATTGTCCCACCAGCTCGCGCAACGGATCCCCCAGGTTGTCCTGGATGGAGAAGGCGACCAGGCTGATGACGAACATCACTATCACGGCCTGATAGAACCGTTTCAGCAGGAATGTAAACATGCTTGTCCTTCTACGTGGCCTGTGTCGTGGCACAGGCTTCTGTTAGCAGGCGGAGTGGCCAGCTGACCACTCCGCCCCGTCCTTCCTTGTGACGTTCGCTTACTTGCCGACCACCAGATCGCCGAAGTAAGGGAAGTTCATCACGTTGACCACCGGCTTGATGTCGACGTTCTTCTTGGCGCCATAGGCCAGATCTTCCCAGTGCAGCGGCACATAAGCTGCATCCTCGATCACCATGGCTTCCACCTTCTTCAGCATCTCGGCACGCTTGGCCGGGTCGGTCTCGGCGTTGGCCTGCTCGACCAGCTTGTCAGCCTCTGCATTGGCATAGCCGGCGCAGTTGTACTGACCCATACCGGTCTTGGCATCCTTGGTGAAGGTCAGGAACTCGAAGAAGTTCGCGGTATCTTCAGTGTCGGAGTGCCAGCCGATCATCTGCATGTCGGCAGCGCACTTGTCAAACTCCGGCCAGTACTGGGCCACCGGCATGGTCTTCAGATCCACCTTGATGTTGATCTTGGCCAGCATGGCGGAGACAGCCTGGGCAATCTTGACGTCGTTGACGTAACGGGCTGCCGGGGCGATGAAGGTCATCTTGAAGCCCTTCTCCTGACCGGCTTCTTTCATCAGCTGCTTGGCTTTGGCCAGATCATACTGGGGCACCAGCGCTTCGTTGTGACCGGCATAGCCTTTCGGGCTCAGCTGGCCGGCAGGGGTACCGAAGCCCTTGTTGATCTTCTCGACGATACCCACCTGGTTGATGGCGTAGTTGATCGCCTGGCGCACACGCTTGTCTTTCAGTGCCGGGTTGGTGTTCTGGTTCAGCTCGATGATGATGGCGCGGGTACCGGACAGGGTGACCAGCTGGGAGTCCTTACCATTTTTCACCCGCTCCAGATCGTTCGGCGCAACCGGGTAGATCACGTCCACGTCACCACCCAGCAGCGCGGCTACGCGGGTCGCGTCTTCCTTGATCGGCACCACGGTCAGGTTCTCGACGTTACCCTTGGAGGCCTTGTCCCAGTAGTTGGGGTTGCGGGCATAATCGAGCTTCACGCCCTGCTCGCGGAACTTGACGGTGAACGGGCCAGTACCGGAGACATGGGTAGATGCATAGGAGTCACCGTTCTTGACGATCTCGGCCTTGTCTTTGCCCGCTTCGGTCTTGCCGGTATAGAACTTGGAGTCCATCGGGAAGATGTAGGTGACGGTCTGCAGGATCAGCGGGAACGGCTTCGCGGTGATCAGATCGACGGTGTAATCATCTACCTTCTTCACTTCGACGATAGGGTCGAAGATCGCCTTGAAGTCGACAGAGGACTTCAGACGGTTGACGGTCCATACCACGTCATCGGCGGTAAAGTCGTTACCGGAGTGGAACTTGACGCCTTTGCGCAGGTGGAAGCGGACGGTCTTGTCGTCAACACGCTCATACTTCTCGGCCAGACGCGGCTCGAATTTCAGATCCTGGGTGTAACGCATCAGGGGATCGAATACCAGGTGCGACATCTCCAGGGTCTGACCGGAGAGCTGCTCCTGCGGATCCAGCGAGGTGGCATCGGAGGCGACACCTACCTTGATATCAGCGGCAGAGACGCTGAAGGCGAAACCGGCGGCAAACAGCGCCAGGGCAATCTTGGAAAATCCTTTCTTCATCTTTTTCTCCATGCTTTTGGCTTTTTTATTAACGAACAACGGGTTTGAGCGACCATCCGGCGCACCGGCGCTCTCCTAGCTTGCGATTTCCAGCCCCTCACGGGACATTCCCTTGAACTCCGGCATGAGGGAGATCAGCTTGCGGCTGTACTCATGCTCGGCATTGGTAAACAGTTTCTCGGTCTCGGCCACTTCCACCAGATGACCGTGCTGCATCACCCCGATGCGGTCGCACATCTGGCGGATCACCGGCAGATCGTGGCTGATGAACAGCATGGTGAGCTTGAGCTCCTGCTGCAGATCCTTGAGCAGGTTGAGGATCTGGGCCTGTACCGACACATCCAGCGCCGAGGTCGGCTCGTCGCAGATGAGAAAACGGGGGCGGGTCGCCAGCGCACGGGCAATGGAGATGCGCTGACGCTGACCACCGGAGAACTCGTGGGGATACTTGACCCCGGCTCCGCGGCCAAGACCGACGTGATCCAACAGATCCCCGACAATCCCCTCGATCTGGCTCTCGCTGCTCGCCAGCTGATGGAAGCGGATCGGCTCGGCGATGATGTCGCGCACCTTCATCCGCGGGTTCATCGAGGAGTAGGGGTTCTGGAACACCATCTGCATCTGGCGACGCAGAGGGCGGCGCTCGCGCTCGCTCTTGAGGGCTGTCAGATCGATCCCCTCAAAGACGATTTTGCCTGTATCAGGCGGATAGAGACCGGTGATGGCGCGGGCAATGGTCGATTTACCTGAGCCCGACTCCCCCACCAGACCGAAGGTTTCACCCTCGAAGATCTCGAAGCTGATGTTGTTGCAGGCACGCACATACTGGCGGCGACTCGGGAAGATGGAGTCCTTGGTGACAAACTTCAGATCGACGTTCTCCACCCGCAGCAGCGCCCCTTCATAGGCACGCTCGTCCTGACTCTGACCGAGCCAGTGGGTCTTTAGGTCGATATTGGTATCCGGCGCGCTGGCATCCTCGATATATGAGACCAGCGGGAAGCGCACCAGCTTCACATCCGAGCGGGGCACCGCCGAGATGAGGCTGCGGGTATAGGGGTGATTGGGGCTGCCCAGCACCTGTTCGGTGCGGCCAAACTCCACCAGATCGCCGCGATACATCACCGCCACCTTGTCGGTGACGTTGGAGACCACGCCCATGTCGTGGGTCACCAGCATGCAGCCCACCTGACGCTCCTTGCAGAGGGTGCGGATAAGCTGGAGGATCTGATCCTGGATGGAGACGTCCAGCGCCGTGGTCGGCTCGTCGGCGATGATGAGTTCAGGATCGCCGGAGAGGGCGATGGCAATCACCACCCGCTGGCGCATGCCACCGGAGAACTGGTGCGGATACTGCTTGATGCGCAGCTCCGGGCTCGGGATCCCCACCGCCTTCATCAGATCCAGCGCCTTGGCAAAGGCCGCTTCGCGTGACAAATCGGTGTTGGCCAGAATGGTCTCGACCAGCTGATGCTCAACGGTGAACAGCGGGTTGAGGGAGGTCATCGGATCCTGAAAGATAAAACCGATGCGTGAACCACGGATAGCCCGCATCTCGTTCTGGCTCTTGCCGGAGATAAGCTCGCCATTGAGGTAGATATCGCCGCGGGCGATGCGACCGGGCGGGCTCAGGAGATCGATGACGGCGTTGCCGATGGTGGATTTGCCAGCACCGGACTCACCCACGACGCCGACAATCTCCCCTTTTTCGATGGAGAAAGAGAGATCCTTCACTGCGGCCAGTACCCCGTAGCGGGAGGGATACTCGATCCGCAAGTTCTTTACTTCGAGCAAGGACATGTTTACCTCTGCGGGGGACATCCGTCCCAAATAATTCGTCCATAAATCGGCCGCAGATGCCGGTGCTGCTCAGGGCAATTAATGCTCAATCCGTGTAGCAGTTAAACCAGCGATCCGGGCGGGTTTTTTGCATTTTTTTGGAATAACCCGCGAGTAAATTAGACGGTTTGCCCACGGGTGTAAATGATTGAGTTATACAATTCCGCAATGTTTTGCGCAGATAACCACCATTTCCATAGCGAAAAATGATGACTATAGTCACAAAAACGGCCCGCATATCCATATACCTACCGCTAGCATTACTTTAATTTCAACAAGAACGCAACAAGCAGCATTTATCACTATTCTCCATTCGCGGTAAGGCCCCGAATGAGTAGTGAATATTTATGTGAAATGGATGATATGCGGCAGCATATGCCGATGAATGAAAATTAGGCAGATATAAATCGGGGAGTGCTGTAACAGTCACTCCCCGGAAGAGGGCAATCAAGCGAGCCAGGCGGCCAGTAATTGCATACAAATGAGGGCGAACAGAGCGGCGATCAGATCGTCCAGCATGATGCCAAGGCCGCCGTGGATACGGCGATCAAACCAGGAGATGGGCCAGGGCTTGAGCACATCGAACAGGCGAAACAGCAGGAAGCCCGCCAGTACCCACTCCCAACCGGCCGGCGCAGCTATCATGGTGACGCCAAAGCCGATCACCTCGTCCCAGACGATGGCGCCGTGATCCGGCATGCCGATGGCATCGGTGGCGCTCTGGCAGATGCGGATACCGATCAGGAACCCCACCACCAGCAGGGCGATAAACCAGGAGGTCGGCAGCCCACTCACCAGCAGGTAGAGCGGGATGGCGGCGATCGTTCCCATGGTACCCGGCGCTTTGGGGGAGAGACCGGAGCCAAAGCCCACCGCCAGAAAGTGGAGCGGGTTCTTCAGATCCAGTCGTTTCAGCTCGGGCTTTATCATGAACAGACTCATGCGAAGTGATCCCACCCTTTCAGTTGCAGCTCGACCGGCTGCTCGCCACGCAGGTACTCGATGCCCGGTTCACCCGCCACGATGCGGCCGATACGGGTAAACTTGACCCCGCTGTGGGCCAGCGCGGTATCAAGCGCACCGTGATGCTCCTGCGGCACGGTAAAGCAGAGCTCGTAGTCATCGCCGCCGGCCAGCGCCAGCTGCCACGCATCCTGCTCGCTCACCGCATCCTGCAGCACCGGCGAGAGCGGCAGCAGATCGAGATCGATCTGGGCCCGCACACCGGACGCCTTGAGGATATGGCCGAGATCCGATGCCAGCCCGTCGGAGAGATCCAGCGCACTGCCCGCCAGTCCGCGCAGTGCCTGTCCGGCCAGAATGCGGGGATGGGGGTGGTCGAGGCGCGGCAGCACGGCCGCCAGCTGGTTCTCGTTGAGGGTGCGTTTGCCCAGCAGGTGGGAGAGCGCCAGGGCGGCATCCCCCAGAGTGCCGGTCACATAGATGCCGTCACCGGCTTTGGCACCGCTGCGCATCAGGGCGCGACCGGCAGGCACCGATCCCTTGACCGACACCGTGATGGAGAGCGGCCCGCGGGTCATGTCCCCGCCCACCAGCGCCACGTTGTAGTACTCGGCGAGCTCCAGGAATCCTTCGGCAAAGCCGGCGACCCAGCTCTCGTTGATGGCCGGCAGGGTCAGCGCCAGCGAGACCCAGCGCGGTTCGGCGCCCATGGCGGCGAGATCGGAGAGATTGACCGCCAGCGCCTTGTAGCCGAGATCGACAGGATCCATGTCGGGGAAGAAGTGCACGCCGCTGACCAGGGTATCCGTGCTCACCGCCAGCTGGGTGTCGGGGGGCAGGGTCAGCAGGGCGCAGTCATCTCCAGGGCCCATCACCACGTCCTTGCGGGCGTGGGGAACCTTGAAGTACTTATCAATCAGCTCGAATTCACCCATACAGTAAAAAGCCAGCGATAAGCTGGCTCCTCTATTAGATGCTGATGAACGCAGCTATCAGCGCTTGTCCAGCGACTTGATCACCTTGTCCAGTACACCGTTGACAAACTTGTGGCTGTCATCGGCAGCAAAAGCTTTGGCCAGCTCGATCGCTTCGTTGATGACCACGCGCGGCGGCACATCATCACGACGGGTCAGCTCGTAGGTCGCCAGACGCAGGATCGCCTTGTCCACCATGTCCACTTCTTCCAGCGGACGGGAGAGGAAAGGTGCGAAGACCTTGTCCAGCTCGTTGCAGTGGAGCGATACCCCGAACAGCAGATCGCGGAAGTAGTTCAGGTCTACACCCTTGGTGTCCTGATCAATCTTGAACTGCTCTTCGATGTCACCCACGTTGGCCTTGGTCATCTGCCACTGGTAGATGGCCTGGGTGGCGCAATGACGGGCTTTACGGCGCTCAGACGGTTTCAATGCATTTCTCCTCGTTACACGTCCAGTTCTTTCAGGACGTTGATCATTTCAAGCGCTGCCAGTGCAGCCTCTGCACCCTTGTTACCCGCCTTGGTACCTGCACGCTCGATGGCTTGTTCAATGTTTTCGGTAGTCAGCACGCCGAAGGCGACGGGGATTTCATACTCCATCATCACCTGGGCCATGCCTTTGCTGTTCTCGTTTGCCACCAGATCGAAGTGGTAGGTGCCGCCACGGATGACAGTACCGACCGCCACGATGGCGTCATATTTGCCGCTCTTGGCCAGCTTCTTGATAACCAGCGGCATTTCAACTGCGCCCGGTACTTTCACCAGAGTCAGATTGCTGTCCTGCACTTGACCTTGACGCTTCAGTACGTCTACTGCACCACTCACCAGGCTGTCGTTGATGAAGCTGTTGAAACGGGCAACGACAATGGCAACGCGCGCCTCGGGAGCGGCAATGTTTCCTTCGATAACCTTCATTGGAAATCCTGTATCTGTGAAAGCAAAAGGGCCGGAGTCAAAAGTGCGCACATTCTAGCACAACAGACCCACGACAAAAACCATGGCCGCAACGAGCGGCCATGATCGCCAATTCAACGGGCCGGCGTGGTCATGCGCCGGCATACGCCACGGCTTGCCGAGGACGGATAACGCCCTCTGCAAGCCGAAGCTGTAGCGTTTATTCGCCTATGTATTCAACCACTTCCAGACCGAAACCGCCGAGGGCATGGTACTTCTTCGGCGAGCTCAACAGGCGCATCTTGCTTACGCCAAGGGCCTTGAGGATCTGGGAACCAACCCCCACCCGGCGCGAAGTCCCCTGCCACTTGGCTCCTTCCGGCGCCAGCCCCTTGTCGGCGGCTTCAAAACCCTTGACCCGGGCCAGCAGCTCGGCGCCATGGGCTTCCGCCCCCAAAATCACCAGCACACCGCCCTCGTCAGCGATGCGGGCCATGGATTTGGGCAGCGGCCAGCTGCGGGCAGCGTGGCGATCGGTCAGCAGCAGATCGCTCAACACATCGTGCAGGTGCACCCGCACCAGGGTCGGCTGATCGGCCTGTACCTCACCCTTTTTCAGGGCAAAGTGCACCTGATTGTCGATGGTGTCGCGGAAGGTGATGAGGTCAAACTCGCCAAACTCGGTGGGCAGCTTGCACTCGGCCACCTTCTCGACCGTGGTCTCGTGCTGGTTGCGGTACTCGATAAGGTCGGCGATGGTGCCGAGCTTGATGCCGTGCTCCTCGGCGAAGATCTCCAGGTCAGGACGACGCGCCATGGTGCCATCTTCATTGAGGATCTCGACGATGACGGCGGCAGGCTCGAAACCGGCCAGACGGGCCAGATCGCAGCCCGCTTCGGTGTGGCCGGCACGGGTCAGCACGCCGCCATCCTGCGCCATCAGCGGGAAGATGTGGCCCGGCTGCACCAGATCGGCCGCCTTGGCATTGGCCGCCACAGCGGCCTGCACGGTCACCGCGCGATCGGCGGCGGAGATACCTGTGGTCACCCCTTCTGCCGCCTCGATGGAGACGGTGAAGGCGGTGGAGAACTGGGCATTATTGCGATCCACCATCAGCGGCAGCGCCAATTGCTTGCAGCGATCCCGGGTCAGGGTCAGGCAGATGAGGCCACGGCCGTAGCGGGCCATGAAGTTGATATCCTCCGGACGGACACAGGAGGCGGCCATGATGAGGTCCCCTTCGTTCTCCCTGTCTTCGTCATCCATCAGGATCACCATCTTGCCAGCCTTGATGTCGGCAATGATTTCCTGGGTTGTGCTCAGCGCCATGGGCTACTCCATCTGTCTATTTGGGGATTGAGCCCGCAGGCTCAACGGGAATGCGAGATATGCTGCTCTAGATTGGGGCGCATGGCCCCATTTCAATCGGAGCGGGATCACAGAAAATCGTTTTGGTCGGGGCCAACACCCCGACCATCAGAGAAAACCGGCCTTGGCCAGCTTGTCCAGAGTCAGGGTGGAGGCGCTGCTCTCCTGACTCTTGCCCATCATCAATCGCTCCAGATAACGGGCGATCTGATCGACCTCGAGGTTGACCTTGTGACCCGGCTTCCAGCTGGCGATGGTGGTCTCCTGCGCGGTGTGGGGCACGATCGTCAGGCGGAACAGGTCGCCCTGCACCGCGTTGACGGTGAGGCTGATGCCATCCACCGCAATGGAACCTTTCTCGGCGATGTAGCGGGAGAGCTCCCCCGGCGCCTTGATCCAGTACTCGATGGCGCGGCCGCTGCTGGAGACGCTTTTCACTTCCCCTACCCCGTCCACATGGCCGGAGACCAGATGGCCGCCGAGACGGGAGGTGGGCATCAGCGCCTTCTCGAGGTTGACCCGATCGCCCACTCTGGCGGCGGCAAAGCCGGTACGGGAGAGGGTTTCCAGCGACACATCGGCGGTATAGCTCTTGTCGCCCAGTGCCACGACGGTGAGGCAGACGCCGTTGGTGGCGATGGAGTCGCCCAGCTTGACGTCGCTAAAATCCAGGCCCGGGGCATGGACGGTGAGGGCCATGTCCTCCCCCTGACGACGCAGTTCGGCCAGGGTCCCCACCGCTTCGATAATTCCGGTAAACATGCAGATCACCTTGCTGATGACGGGGGCAGCTGCTGCCCCCTTGAACATTGAAAGATCAGGCTATTTTGGCGGTAATGCGAATATCTGGCCCCACCATGCGCACATCCTTGATGGCGAGCTTGGGCGCCTGGAACAGCCGGGTCAGGCCGGGCAGATGGAACAGGCCACGCCCCTCGTCGCCCATCAGTTTGGGCGCCTGATAGAGCACCAGCTCATCCACCAGCCCTTTTTCCAGCAGAGCGCCGCACAGGCGCGGCCCCGCCTCGACCAGTACCGAATTGACGTTCTGCTTGGCCAGCAGCATGAAGAGGCTGACCAGATCCAGCTTGCCATCCAGCAGCGGCAGCTCCAGCTGCTGCACCCACGCGGGCCACTCGCCGGATGCCTTGTGGCGGGCCAGCAACACCGGGCTCTCGCTCTGGAACAGCGGCAAGTCGGGGGTGAGCCGGTTTTGCGAATCGACGATAACTCGCAGCGGCTGGCGCAGGGTCTCTTTGGGGTAGCTCGCCTTGACCGAGGGGGGCAGCTCGTCCCAGCGCACGGTCAGGGATGCGTTATCGGCCAGCACCGTCTCGGCGCTGGAGAGCACCGCATCGTGACGGGCCCGCAGTCGTTGCACATCGCGGCGCGCATCCGGGGAGGTGATCCACTGGCTCTCGCCGCTGGCCATGGCGGTGCGGCCATCGAGACTGGCCCCCAGCTTGACGGTCACCCGCGGGAAGGCGGTCCGCATCCGCTTGAAAAAGCCCGGGTTGAGCGCTTCCGCTTCGCTCGCAAGCAAGCCGAAATCGGTCTTGATGCCCGCTTCGGAGAGCATGCGCAGGCCACGTCCACCCACCTGGGGATTGGGATCGACCATGGCCGCCACCACCCGGGCCACTCCGGCGTTGATCAGCGCTTCGGCGCAGGGAGGAGTACGGCCGTGGTGGGAGCAGGGTTCGAGAGTCACATAGGCGGTGGCGCCACGGGCGTTGTCACCGGCGGCGCGCAGGGCGTAGACCTCGGCATGGGGCTCGCCCGCCTTCTGATGCCACCCTTCGCCAACCACCACACCATCTTTCACCAGCACGGCGCCGACGCAGGGGTTGGGAGCCGTGGTGTACCGGCCGCGACGGGCCAGCTCGAGGGCCCGACTCATCCATTGGTAATCATCTTGACTAAACATCCGGGCTCCTGTTTCCAGCAACGTATCCCGTGTGGTGCAGCAATCTGATGAGTTGCGTTCTCTTATCTCTTGCAGCTCACCAGCTTCTCGCCAACAACATCGGGCAGATCGGCCATGGCATTTCCCGCCATGACGGCAGGCGCCGACTCGCAGGTTGCGGTCACACGCCCTCAAATTTTTTCACCAGCGAAACAACGCTAAGCTTGGATGTTTCACTGGCGTAACAGTCCATTTGCCAGCCGGCAGCCAGCGTGGCGGCACCGGCCGGTCATACCCCCTCCGATCCGGGAGGGGCATGCAGTCGTTACTTCTCCAGCTTGGCGATCTCTTCGCCAAACTCGCGGATATCTTCAAAGCTGCGATAGACGGAGGCAAAGCGGATATAGGCCACCTTGTCCAATCCCTTGAGCTCATCCATCACCAGATTGCCCACCAGCTGGGAGGCAACTTCCCGCTCTCCGGTGGCGCGCAGGCGTGACTTGATGTGGTTGACCGCCTTTTCGATGGCTTCCATGCTCACCGGACGCTTCTCCAGCGCCCGCAGGATACCGGCCCGCAGCTTGTCCTCGTTGAACGGCTCGCGCGAGCCGTTGGACTTGATGACCCGTGGCATCACCAGCTCAGCCATCTCGAAGGTGGTAAAACGCTCGTGACAGAGCAGGCATTCGCGACGGCGGCGCACCTGATGGCCTTCGGCCACCAGACGGGAATCGATCACCTTGGTATCAACGGCACTACAGAAAGGGCAATGCATCTGACCTCCGGCGTTAACAAAACGGGGCACCCGCCAACAGGTGCGGGTGTTAGGTCGGCCAGTGTAGCACGGCCATCCAACCGCGGTAAAAAGCGCAAAAGCGTGATTTTTCTGGTCGTTATCGCCAGGGGGCAGCTCAGTCGTCATAAGGCAGGCTATCGGGATCGCAATCCTGATAATCGGGGGCAGGATCGACCACAAACCGCACCGCATCGATATGGCTGTGGCCCAGCAGCAGCGCCTTGCCGATCCTGTGCATGCCATCCATCACCCGACCGGCGCTGTCGAGAATGATCGGATAGGCGAGATCCGCCGCCATGATGAGCTGGCAGTGCTCGACCACACTGCGCACCGTGGGAGTGGCGCTGCCATGACCGTACCAGTGATCGCGGTCGAGCTCGGCAATGTCGCTCAATGCCACCGCCTGCCGCGGCAGATCACGGCTCAGTCGCACCAGCCGCCGCACATCCCATGCCAGCAGCCCCTGCTCACTGGCGCGAAAGTGATACTGGGCGCGGATTGCCAGCCGAAGCTCCGCCTCCTGCGCCTTGTCCCGCTCTGTGCAGGAGTGAGCCTCTTCGCTCTGCATCTTCTCTTCACGGTTCAATCTCATCCCTCCCCTGTTGCCCAACGCCATAAAAAACAATGCCACCCGAGGGTGGCATTGGTCTCAAACCGGATGGTCTGACTTATCAGCCATAGACCGGGAAGCGGCGGCAGATATCCAGCACCTTCTCGCGTACGGTGGCCAGCACGGCATCGTTGTCGTGGTTGTCCAGTACGTCGCAGATCCAGTGGGTCAGCTCGATGGACTCGGCTTCCTTGAAACCGCGGCGGGTGATGGCCGGGGTACCGATCCGCACACCGGAGGTGACGAACGGGGAGCGCGGGTCGTTGGGCACGGAGTTCTTGTTGACGGTGATGTTGGCTTTGCCCAGCGCAGCGTCAGCATCCTTACCGGTCAGCTCGCGACCGATCAGGTCAACCAGCATCAGGTGGTTGTCGGTACCGCCGGAGACGATCTTGTAACCGCGCTCGATGAAGGTAGCGGCCATCGCCTTGGCGTTTTTCACGACCTGAGCCTGATAGGTCTTGAACTCGGGCTCCAGCGCCTCTTTGAAGGCAACGGCTTTACCGGCGATGACGTGCATCAGCGGGCCACCCTGACCACCCGGGAAGACGGCGGAGTTGAGCTTCTTGTAGAGCTCCTCGTCGTCAGCGGCGGAGAGGATCAGACCACCGCGCGGACCAGCCAGGGTCTTGTGGGTGGTGGAGGTGACCACGTGAGCGTGGGGCACCGGGTTCGGGTAGACGCCAGCGGCGATCAGACCAGCCACGTGAGCCATGTCGACGAACAGGTAGGCACCGACCTTGTCGGCGATTTCACGCATGCGGGCCCAGTCAACGATGCCGGAGTAGGCGGAGAAGCCACCGATCATCATCTTCGGCTTGTGCTCGACAGCCTGACGTTCCATGTCGTCGTAGTCGATCTTGCCGGACTCATCGATACCGTAGGGGATGATGTTGTACAGCTTGCCGGAGAAGTTGACCGGGGAGCCGTGGGTCAGGTGACCGCCGTGGGCCAGGTTCATCCCCAGCACGGTGTCGCCCGGTTGCAGCAGGGCCATGTAGACGGCGCTGTTGGCCTGGGAGCCGGAGTGCGGCTGCACGTTGGCGTAGGTGGCACCAAACAGCTCTTTGGCGCGCTCGATAGCCAGGGTTTCAACCACATCCACATACTCGCAACCACCGTAGTAACGCTTGGAGGGGTAACCTTCGGCGTACTTGTTGGTCAGCTGGGAGCCCTGGGCTTCCATGACACGGGGGCTGGTGTAGTTCTCGGACGCAATCAGCTCGATATGCTCTTCCTGACGACGGGTTTCGTCTGTGATGGCCTGCCACAATTGCGGATCATAATTGGCGATGGTCATGTCACGTTTCAACATCCGTTTCTCTCCTGAAAATCGTTTGCGCGATAGGTGAAGTGGGCCCGCGCATTGTAACGTGAGCTGGATCAAAGAGACAGTCCAACCACCTAAAAAAATGTTGAATTTATGTTGTAAAAATCAGGAGTGTCTGCCTGCCCCAGCCTGCAATCGTGACTCAAAAAGTCTCATTCAACCCTGCTCTTTGACTGGGCAAAACCCGAAGGGGATCACAACGATCCCGTTAGCCTTCCGGTAACATCTTCATTCGAAACAAATTTCATCATGATGGAGCTGATTGCAGCCATGCATCCGAGGGGCTGCACCTAACCGGAGGAATTGAAGATGGACCATCTGCTCACCTTTCTGATCCTGGCGATCTTTTTTCTGTTTTACTGGGTCTACTACACCAGCCAGCGCAAGCATATCCCCACCAGCGCGTGGGAGGAGCTCCCGACAAAGATGGAGTATCTGGCGATCCACCCGGAGGCGGTCGATGGCGACATCATCTTCTGTCACCACTGCGGCCATCACGAATTGATGGAAGTGGGGCTGGTACATCTGGCAGATTATCGCCGCGAATGGGTCTGCGCCAAGTGCAAGCAGGTGCTCTTTCGCGATGACGATCCCCACTCTCTCTGATGTGCCAAATGGCACAAGGAACAGATAATGAAACAGTTACACGCCAGCTGCCTCTGTGGAGCCATTCACCTCACCCTGCCTGACCAGTTCGACTACATGGGCAACTGCCACTGCTCGGAGTGCCGCAAGTTTTCCGGCTCCGACTATGCCTCCGTCGGCGGACTGGATGGCAGCAAGGTCACCGTCACACAGGGCGAGGAGGCGCTGACCCGCTACCGCAAATCGGCCGAAACCACCCTCGCCTTCTGCCGCAATTGCGGATCCAGCCTTTTTAGCGAAAAGCAGAGCAGCGGCAAGATCAACTTGCGGCTGGGGATCCTCGACGATGTGCCGACCCAGAGCCCCAACTTCCACATTTTTGTCGGCTCCAAAGCGCCCTGGCATCAGATTGGCGATGATTGTCCGCAGTTCGAGACCCGCCCCTGAACAGAACCGCCAGCCTGCACCCTCTGTGCCCGGCTGGCTGGAGTCACCGAAACCACCCCATGAAGTTTCCTTTATTTTTAAAGTCGTTAGAATCGGGGGCCATCAAGGCTCCCGATTGCCATCCACGGAGGAAAAATGCAGGACTTTATGGCTACCAGCGAACGCCGGGCCGAACTCTACTGGTGGTTCTCCACCCTGTTCGCCGCTGAACTCAGTGATGAGCAGATCGCCGAATATGACACCTATGATGTGCGAAGCTTCCTGAAAAGCCTCTCGACCCTGGATCCGATGCGCGAAGCAGTGGCCGAACTCAATGATGCCATCGCCCGCCTGCTGGTGCGCCCGGCTCGCCAACAGGAACTCGCCGCCGACTTCGCTGGCCTGTTTTTGGTGGATCCCAAGCTGGGTGCCCTGCCCTACGAGTCTCTCTACCGTGGCGAGGCCAAGTTGCTGATGCAAGCCCCGATGGCCGAGATGCAGGCCCGCCTCGATCGCCTCGGCATCAATGTCAGCGACAAATACAAAGAGCCTGCCGACCATCTCGCCATCGAGCTGGATCTGATGGGCAATCTCATCATCCGCGCGGCCGAAGCAAAGAGTGCAGCCGAGCGGGAAAACTGGCTCGACGAACAGGAAGCGCTGCTGCACGGCCACCTGCTGGGCTGGTTCGACAAGTTCGAGAGTGCCTGTCGCGCCGCCGACCAGTTTGGCTTTTACGGCGCCAGTGCCCGTCTGCTGGGAGTATTCCTCAAGATGGATGCCAACTACCTGACTCTGGTCAAGCCGGCCCAGGCCAGCTAAGCCGATGAAAACAGCCCTGCTTCTCATTGCATGCTGGCTGTTGGCCCTGATCCCGCAGGATCAGGGCATTACCCCTCTCGTTGCCCTGCTGTTCAATCCGGATCGCGAGCTCTACGGTACTGCCCAGCTCACCGGCTTTGCCGGCATCCTGCTGACCCTCTACCTCTCCAACCTCGGCGTCGAAGTGGTGCTGCGCCGCCGCTTCCAGATCGCTGGCATGCTGGCCCTACTGGCCGCCTGGATTGACTTCATCCAGAGCAGCGGCAGCAGTGCCCACTGGCTGCAACTCTATGCGCTGGCCCTGCCTTTCCACCTGCTAGGCTGGCTGGTGTTTGTGCGCGGCGTTCAGGCCTTTGGCCGCCAGAAGGGATAAACCTTTTTCTTTCAATAACCTGCCTCTATTTCTGTCAATCCCCTTGCTCGTTGTATGGCTGTAACTATCTCGCCTGGCTCCCCGTCAGAGAGTTCGTGCCATACTCAAAGACGATGTTAATGACAGATAAGTCAATGTCGGGGCCATCATGGACAGAAAACCTCTCAGCAACGATACCGATGCTCTCATGACACAGCTCTCCGATCATTCGGTACTGGAGCAGCTCATGGGCACAGCCCCGCTGGGTATCGGCGTGTTCGATCGGGAGTTCCGCTATCGCAAGGTCAATCAGGTGCTGGCCGACATCAATGGCAAAACCATCGAGGAGCATCAGGGCAAACACCTGCGGGAGGTCGTTCCGAAACTGGCACCGACTCTGGAGCCCATGTTTCAGCAGATCATGCGCAGCGGCATTCCCTACGTCGATATCGCCATCACTGGCCAGACTGCAGCCCACGACAGCAACTATCGTCGCTGGCAGGCCACTTACAGTCCGATGCGCGATGAGCAAGGAGAGCTGAGCGGCATTCTCGCCATTGTGCGCGACATCACCGAGCAGTACGAAACCGAGCAGCGTCTGCAACTGGCGATGCGAGCTGCCCAGATAGGAGTGTGGGAGTGGCATGTAGAAGAAGATCGCATGCTGTTTGAAGGTCAGATTGAGACTCTGCTCGGTATTCCGGCCAACCGCTTTCGCGGGGGCTTGCAGACATTTGTCGACTGCTTTGAACCTGAATCTGCACGCCAGCTCAAGTCGGCCCTGCTGGGGCGGGAGCCCATCCACCTCACACTGAGTTATCTCAACCCCCAGCAAGAGCGTCACTGGGTCGATATTCATGCCGACCATGTGCCCGCCACCGAGTCAGTCGGTCAACGAGTGATGGGTGTGATCCACAATGCCACTGCCCGTCGTCGCCAGGAGGAGCGGCTTCATCAGGCCAACGTGGTGTTCGATACCACGGCTGAGGGGATCATCATCCTCGACAGCGAGCAGCGTATCATTTCGGTCAACCCGGCCTTTACCATGCTGACCCAGTATGATGCCGAGGAAGTGACGGGACGAACGCCAGACATCATCATGCACCCAAGGCGCTACATGGAGCATGACTATCCCTGGCATAACCTGCGTCCCGGCAACCACGCCTGGCATGGCGAGATGGTCTGCCTGCGCAAGGATGGCAGCTACTTCTCCTCCTGGCAGCAGATCAGCGCCGTCTATGACAGTTTCAACAACACGACGCATTATGTGATTGCCCTCTCCGACATCAGCGCTATCCGCAAGGTAGAGGCGGAACTGAACCACCTTGCCTATCACGATACGCTGACCGAACTTGGCAACCGCCATCTGCTGCAAGAGCGGCTGGCCCTTGAACTCAAAACAGCGCAACTCAATCACACTCGCCTCGGGCTGCTTTTCATCGATCTTGATGGCTTCAAGCTGATCAACGACAGCCTGGGCCATGGGGTCGGCGATCAACTGCTCAAGCGGCTGGCCGAACGGATCAACGGCTGCCTGCAGCAAAACGATCTGGCGACCCGGCTGGGAGGTGATGAATTTCTGGTACTCATTCCCTATCTGGAACATCCCGACGAACTGTCTGCTCTGGCCAATACGCTGCTCGCCGTGCTGCGCGAACCGGTAGAGCTGGACCATGAACTGGTCGCCATTTCGGCCAGTATCGGCATTGCCATGTATCCGGATCATGCGGAAACACCGGAAAATCTGGTCAGCGCGGCAGACAGCGCCATGTATGAAGCCAAAAGCCAGGGACGCAACGGTTATCAGTTTTACACCCCGAGCATGGCGGCGCGGGCCCGTGAACGGATGCAGATTGAACAGGGGTTGCTCAAGGCGATGGAGCTGGAACAGCTCTGTATCTTCTATCAACCCATGACAGATCTGAACGATGGTCACCTGAGTGGTCTGGAGGCCCTGCTACGCTGGCAACACCCGAATGAAGGGATGATCAACCCGGCCCGTTTTATTCCGGTTGCCGAGGAGTGCGGCCTCATCGAAAAAATTGGCGAGTGGGTGATGCGCCATGCCTGCGAGCAAGGCCAGGCTTGGCTGGCCGCCGGCCTGCCAGTCCCCCGGATGTCAGTCAACGTATCCGTGCGGGAGATGCGATCTCCCGGCTATGTGGAGCGGGTAGCGGCCATTCTGAGCGAGACGGGATTTCCGCCACAGCGGCTGGAGATCGAGGTGACAGAGAGCATTATCCAGCGGGTCGAACAGAGTCTGGATCTCTTTACCCGTCTGAAAAGCCTCGGCGTGCAGATTGCCATCGACGACTTTGGTACAGGCTTCTCGTCACTGAGTTTGCTGAAAACCCTGCCCATCGATCGCATCAAGATCGACCGGGCTTTCGTACAGGCCTTGCCGGAGGACAAAAATAGCCGGGAACTCTGCCGCACCATCATCAATCTGGCCGACAGTCTGGATATGGAGGTCACCGCCGAGGGTATCGAGACGCGGGCCCAGTATACCTTCCTGCAATCACTCAACTGCGGCGAGGGACAGGGTTATCTGTTCAGCAAACCGCTACACGTCAACCATATGGGTGACCATCTGCATCAACGCATGCACTCATAGTGCAGACAGTCATTATCGCCAACCGGGAGGCATCCGCCTCCTGGCAGCCAACCGGATTACCACTCAATCTGCAAGCGGGACTCCCAACCATCATCACGGTCATTGAGCATGCGTGTCAGCGGTGATTCGCCAGCATAACGGGGGGCAGGTTCACTGAAGGTGAGTCTGGTGCCGGGATCTTTGGCCTGCCATGCATGACCAAGCTGATCGGCCACCCGATCCCGCAGCGCAGGTGAAGCCTCCTGATGGGTGATCTCGAACTCTTTCAGAGGTTCGCCAGCAGGAACTGGCGCATCAAACTGCCAAAGGGATGCACAGAGCAACAGGGAAAACATAACAACCTCCAATTAATCAACCAGCCCCTTTTTACCGACGCGTTGATTAATTGTCATCGACTTCCCTGTAACCAAATATTGCCGTCTATCCAAAAGTCTAATTGCCCCCACCCGCCAAAGGTATAAGTTGTTACTTAATCATTAAAAGAATGTATTCAAAGGAGTGAGTGATGAGCGAGAGCAAGGTCTACCCGGTCAAACCCCATATCAGCAAAAGTGCCCTGCTCGACAAGGGCGACTATGCCGCCATGTATCAGGCCTCCGTCGAGGATCCCGATACCTTCTGGGGTGAGCAGGGCAAAATCCTCGACTGGATAAAACCCTACACCAGGGTAAAAAACACCTCCTACGATCCGGGCCATGTCTCCATCAAATGGTTTGAAGATGGCCAGCTCAACGTCTCCGCCAACTGCCTCGATCGCCACTTGGCAGAGCGTGGCGACAAGGTCGCCATCATCTGGGAAGGGGACAATCCGGCCGAAGATCGCAAACTCACCTACCGTGAGCTGCACGCCGAAGTGTGCAAGTTTGCCAACGTCTTGAAAGCCCAAGGGGTGCATCGCGGTGACGTGGTCTGCCTCTATATGCCCATGGTGCCCGAGGCCGCCATCGCCATGCTGGCCTGTACCCGTATCGGCGCGGTACACAGCATCGTCTTTGGCGGCTTCTCGCCGGAAGCGCTGGCCGGCCGCATCATCGACTCCGGTTCCCGCATCGTCATCACCGCTGACGAGGGGCTGCGCGGTGGTCGCGCCGTGCCGCTCAAGAAAAATGTGGATGAAGCGCTTACCAACCCGGATACCCAGGTCAGCAAGGTGATCGTGCTCAAGCGCACCGGTGGCAATGTTGCCTGGCACAACCATCGCGATGTGTGGTGGCACGAAGCGACCGCCGCCGTCAGCAGTGACTGCCCGCCGGAGGCGATGAACGCCGAAGATCCGCTCTTTATCCTCTATACATCCGGATCCACCGGTAAACCCAAGGGGGTGCTGCACACCACCGGCGGTTATCTGGTCTATACCACCCTCACCTTCAAATATGTGTTCGACTACCACGAAGAGGACATCTACTGGTGTACCGCCGATGTGGGCTGGGTCACCGGTCACTCCTATCTGGTCTACGGGCCGCTTGCCAACGGTGCCACCACCATCATGTTCGAAGGGGTGCCCAACTACCCGGCTACCAACCGCATGAGTCAGGTGGTGGACAAACACCAGGTCACCATTCTCTATACAGCCCCCACCGCCATCCGTGCCCTGATGGCCAAAGGCACCGAGGCCGTGACCGGCACCTCGCGCCAGAGCCTGCGCATCATGGGCTCGGTAGGTGAGCCCATCAACCCGGAAGCCTGGGAGTGGTACTACCGCACCATAGGCGACGAGCGCTGCCCCATCGTCGATACCTGGTGGCAGACCGAAACCGGCGGCATCCTGATTACGCCGCTGCCCGGTGTGACCGACCTCAAGCCTGGTTCAGCCACCAAGCCGTTCTTCGGCATACAGCCGGCGCTGCTCGACAATATGGGCGAGCCGCTGGAAGGCGCCACCGAGGGCAATCTGGTGATCACCGACTCCTGGCCGGGTCAGATGCGCACCGTGTTCGGTGATCACGAGCGCTTCGAGCAGACCTACTTCTCCACCTTCCCCGGCCGCTACTTCACTGGCGACGGTGCCCGTCGCGATGCAGATGGCTACTACTGGATAACAGGACGGGTGGATGATGTACTGAACGTCTCCGGCCACCGCATGGGTACCGCCGAAATCGAATCGGCGCTGGTTGCCCATCCCAAGATCGCCGAAGCGGCGGTGGTGGGGGTGCCGCACGAGATCAAGGGTCAGGGTATCTATGCCTATGTCACCCTGATTGCCGGCGAGGAGCCGAGCCGCGAGCTGCATAAAGAGGTGAAGGAGTGGGTTCGCAAGGAGATCGGCGCCATCGCTACCCCAGACGTGATCCACTGGGCCGAGGGGCTGCCAAAAACCCGTTCCGGCAAGATCATGCGGCGAATTCTGCGCAAGATCGCCACCGGCGAGACCGACAGTCTGGGGGATATCTCCACCTTGGCGGATCCGGGAGTGGTGGACAAGCTGATCCGCGAGAAGTCGGAAGCGGCCTGATCCCTCTGCCAACTCACTTGCAAAGCCGGCCTTGTGCCGGCTTTGATGTTTTCAGAACGGTGCAAACAGCCTGCGTCACCGGAACCTCGCACTCAGGGCGAGAAAGCTCAATAAATAGGCAGATGTAGAGATTAGACCAGTAAAATGCTGCTAATTTTCACGAAATCAATATAATTGCGAAATCTGTGTGCCAGGGCACACCGATTTGCGCAGAAAATGGCTAGATTTCTGGTAGTCCACAAGATAGCTGATAGATAGCAGCATTATCATCGAGGATGTACTCAATATGTCGCAAAATCACCGCATTCTCTTGCTCAACGGACCGAATCTGAATCTGCTGGGCAAGCGGGAACCGGGTATCTACGGCAGCAAGACGCTTGATGAGATCGTCGCCGATCTGACGCTCAACGCCAGCGAACTCGGTGTAACTCTGGAACATCTGCAATCCAACGCCGAACACGAATTGATCAGCCGCATCCATCAGGCCATGGGCCGGGTGGATTTTATCATCATCAATCCGGCCGCCTTCACCCACACCAGCGTCGCCATCCGCGATGCATTGCTGGGTGTCGCCATCCCCTTTATCGAAGTGCACCTGACAAACGTCCATGCCAGGGAGCCGTTCCGTCATCACTCCTATCTGTCTGATGTCGCCAAAGGGGTCATTTGTGGCCTGGGGGCCGATGGCTACCAATTCGCTTTAACCGCGGCCGTGCGCCATCTGCGCGCGGCTTGATAATCACTGATCAGATAAAGAAGAAAGAGAATGCTAATGGATATCCGCAAAATCAAGAAGCTGATTGAACTGGTTGAAGAGTCCGGCATCGCCGAACTGGAGATCTCCGAAGGTGAAGAGTCCGTTCGCATCAGCCGCAACTTCGCAGGTCAGGTAACTGCCGCACCGCAGATGATCATGCCGCAGGCCGCTGCTCCGGTTGCCGCCCCTGTTGCTGCTGCTCCGGCTGCCGCTGCACCGGCCGCAGATGCCACCCCGAGCGGTCACCTGATGCGCTCCCCGATGGTCGGCTCCTTCTACCGCTCCTCCAGCCCGGATGCCAAGCCGTTCGCGGAAGTGGGTCAGCAAGTCAATGTCGGCGACACCCTGTGCATCGTCGAAGCCATGAAAATGATGAACCAAATCGAGTCTGACAAGGCCGGTGTGATCAAAGCGATCCTGGTTGAAAATGGTCAGGCCGTCGAATTCGACGAGCCGCTGTTCATCATCGAATAAGGGATATCGCCACCCATGTTGGATAAAGTAGTCATCGCCAACCGCGGTGAAATTGCCCTGCGGATCCTGCGCGCCTGTAAAGAGCTCGGGATCAAGACAGTGGCCGTTCACTCCACCGCCGACCGGGAGCTCATCCATGTGCTGCTGGCCGACGAATCCATCTGTATCGGCAAGCCGGCCAGTACCGACTCCTACCTCAACGTGCCGGCGATCATCGCTGCGGCCGAGGTAACCGGTGCCGTTGCCATCCACCCGGGTTACGGCTTCCTCTCCGAGAACGCCGACTTCGCCGACATGGTCGAGAAGTCCGGTTTCGTCTTCATCGGCCCGCGCGCCGAGACCATTCGCCTGATGGGTGACAAGGTCTCCGCCATCGAGGCGATGAAGAAGGCTGGCGTACCTTGCGTACCGGGCTCTGACGGCCCCGTCGACAACGACGCCAAACGCAATGCAGCCATTGCCAAGCGCATCGGCTATCCGGTGATCATCAAGGCCGCCGGTGGCGGTGGTGGTCGCGGCATGCGCGTAGTGCGCAACGAAGCGGAACTGGCGGGCGCCATCGCGCTGACCAAATCCGAAGCGGGCCAGTTCTTCAAGAACGACATGGTCTACATGGAGAAGTACCTGGAGAATCCGCGCCACATCGAGATCCAGGTGCTGGCTGACGGTCAGGGCAATGCCATCTATCTGGGCGAGCGCGACTGCTCCATGCAGCGACGTCACCAGAAAGTAGTGGAAGAGGCGCCGGCTCCGGGCATCACCGCCGAGATGCGCAAGTTCATCGGCGAGCGCTGCGTACGCGCCTGTATCGAGATCGGTTACCGCGGTGCGGGCACCTTCGAGTTCCTCTACGAAAACGGCGAGTTCTACTTCATCGAGATGAACACCCGTATCCAGGTGGAGCATCCGGTGACCGAGATGGTCACTGGTGTCGATCTGATCAAGGAGCAGCTGCGCATCGCCGCTGGCCAGCCCCTGTCGATCACCCAGCAGGATATCCGCATCCATGGCCACGCCATCGAGTGCCGGATCAACGCCGAAGACCCGGCTACTTTCATGCCCTCTCCGGGCCTGATCAAGAGCTTCCACGTTCCGGGTGGTCTGGGCGTGCGTTGGGACTCCCACATCTATGCAGGCTACAAGGTTCCGCCCCACTACGATTCGATGATCGGCAAGCTGATCTGCTACGGCGAGAATCGTGACATCGCCATCGCCCGCATGCGCCATGCTCTGGACGAACTGGTAGTCGAGGGCATCAAGACCAACGTGCCGCTGCAAAAAGAGATCATGAAAGACGAAAACTTCCAGCACGGTGGTACCAATATCCACTACCTGCACAAGAAGCTGGGTCTGTAAGATCTCGCAGGCAGAACAATCACTTCCGGCCGGATAGCAGCCCGCTGCTTATCCGCAATCCAGCCGGGAGGCGGCTTCGCAAGAAGCCTCTGCTGAAAAAGGGCCATGGCGACATGGCCCTTTTTTGTTATCCTTGCGCCCCTCAAATTTGTCGGAGGCCAAGGTGAACCGTTTCGCTCTCGCCCGCCGGGAAGCTGCTTTTTGTCTGCTGCTGACCCTGCTCTACTTCTTTGCCTGGTATGGCACCGCCTATTTCATCCCAGTCCATCTGGAGCTGTGGGACATCCCGCTCTGGTTCCTGCTCAGCTGCATGGTGATGCCGCTCATCTTCATCATCCTCTGCGCCCTGATGGTCAATCGCCTCTTCGTGGATATCCCGCTCGATACCCACGCCAGCCCGCAGAAGGAGCCCCCCCGTGAATCTTGAGTTGATGCTGCCGCTCTTCATCTATCTGGTGCTGGTGCTGGGGGTCGGTTTCTGGGCCAGCCGCCACCGCGCCGGCGGCAACTTCGTGCAGGAGTACTTCATCGGCAACCGCAGCATGGGTGGGCTGGTGCTGGCGATGACCCTGGTGGCGACCTACACCTCGGCTTCCTCGTTCATCGGCGGGCCGGGCGCGGCCTACAAGATTGGTCTGGGCTGGGTGTTGCTGGCGATGATCCAGCTGCCCACCGTCTGGCTGACCCTGGGGGTACTGGGCAAGAAGTTCGCCATCATCGCCCGCCGGGTCAATGCGGTGACCATCAACGACATGCTGTGGGCACGCTACCGGAGCAAGGCGGTGGTGGTGCTGGGGTCGGTCACCATCATCCTCGCCTTTATCGCCACCATGGTGGTGCAGTTTATCGGTGGCGCCCGTCTGCTGGAGACGGCCACCGGCCTCTCCTACCAGCAGGGGCTGATGCTGTTTGCCAGCTGCGTGCTGCTCTACACCATCATCGGCGGTTTTCGCGCCGTGGTGATGACCGATGCCCTGCAGGGGATCATCATGCTGATCGGCACCTGTGCGCTACTAGCGGGAATTCTGGTCGCCGGTGACGGCCTGCCAAACCTTATTCACCAGCTCAAGGTGATCGATCCCAAACTGGTGAGCCCGCAGGGGGCCGGCGACATGCTGACCCAGCCCTTCATGCTGAGTTTCTGGATCCTGGTCTGTGTCGGGGTGGTAGGGCTGCCCCACTCGGCGCTGCGCTGCTTTGGCTATCGCGACAGCAAGGCGCTCCATCGCGGCATTCTGATCGGCACTGTGGTAAGCGCTCTGCTGATGTTCGGCATGCATCTGGCCGGAGCTCTGGGACGCGCCATCCTGCCCGGCATGGACAGTCCGGACAAGATCATGCCCTCCCTGATGATGGAAGTGCTGCCCCCCTGGCTGGCCGGGGTCTTTCTGGCGGCACCGATGGCGGCCATCATGTCTACCATCGACTCCCAGCTGATCCAGGCCTCCGCCACTCTGGTGAAGGATCTCTACCTCAACTATCTCAATCCGAAACAGGAGAAGCTGGAGGTGCGCATTCCGCGCCTCTCCCTGCTCTGTACCCTGATCCTCGGCACTTTGGTGCTGCTGGCGGCACTGCAACCGCCCGAGATGATCATCTGGCTCAACCTGCTCGCCTTCGGTGGCTTGCAGGCGGTATTCCTCTGGCCGCTGGTGCTCGGCCTCTACTGGTCGCGGGCCAACGGCCCCGGCGCACTGGCCAGCATGGTCAGCGGCATCGTCAGCTATGGAGTTCTGAGTCAGTGGGAGATCAAGCTGGCCGGCCTGCACGCCATCGTGCCGAGCCTTGCGCTGGCACTGGTGATTTTCGTGGTGGTCAGCCTGTTCACAGCCGCCCCCACGCGGGAAGTTCGGGCCCTTTTCGAGTAGCAATAACAAAAAGATAAATAAAGGGTTCCAAAACTATCCCCAAATGGGTGGTTTCCGGTTAAACTGTGCGCCAAGTCACAAAAGATTGCCGCAGTATGCCCGTTAAAGCCACTCGACAACTGATTACCCACTCCCTGCAGCGGCTCGGTTATGCCTTGCTGCTGCCGGTCTCCATCCTGCCGATGGCGGCCCTCATCTATCGGCTGGGGCAGCCGGATGTACTGGATCTGGCGGTACTCTCTCTCACCGGACAGGCGATCTTCAGCCAGATGCCGCTCATCTATGCGGTGGCCATCGCCTTTGGTCTGAGCCGGCAAGAGCTGGGCGGGCAAACGCTGGCGGGAGCGGTCAACTTTCTGCTGCTCAGCACGGCGTTCAACACGCTGGCGCCCAACCTGCACGCCGATATGATCTGCGGTCTGCTGGCGGGGCTCACCACCGCGATTGTCTACCCCTGGGTGCATCAGCAAAAGCTGCCCGGCTGGCTGCAGATGGCCAGAGGGGAGTTTCCCAGCGTGCTGGCTTCGGCGCTGGTCTGCCTGCTGCTCGCGGTTCCCCTCTCGCTACTCTGGCCACCGCTGGAGCGCGGCTTGACCCTGCTCACCTCGGATCTGCTCACCACCCCCTTCGGCGCCTTCTGTTTTGGCACCCTCAACCGCCTGCTCATTCCGCTTGGCCTGCATCAGGTGCTGGGCAGCGTGGTGGGGCTTGGCGAGAGCAACCTGCAGGCACTGGCTGCCGCCCAGCCGTTGCACGAGGGGTATATGGCTGGCCTCTACCCCATCATCATGTTCGGCCTGCCGGGCGCCTGCTTCGCCATCTGGCTGCACCGCCAGCGGATGCAACGGCTGCCGCAGGGGGGCTTGCTGCTTACTCTGGCGCTCACCTCGGCGCTGGTGGGGATCACCGAACCCATCGAATTTCTGTTCGCCTTCACCGCCCCCTGGCTGTTTCTGGCTCACGCCCTGATGACGGGGCTCTCGCTCGCCGTTTGCAGCGCGCTCGGCATCAAGGTGGGCAGCTACTTCTCCGCCGGCCTGCTGGATCTGGTGCTGAGCTATCAGGCGGGGGAGCACAGCTTCTGGATCATTCCGGTCGGTATCCTGTTCTTCGTCGCCTACACCCTGCTCTTTTATCAGCTGCTGGAGCGCGCGCCCCTCAGCATGCCGAGCAAGCCCATCGCCAAGGAGCACCCGCGCCTTGCGAGCGTGGTACCCACCGATCCGCAGATGCTGGCGATCCAGTACCTCAAGGTATTGGGCGGCATGGACAACCTGCAGGCGATGAGCGTCTGCCTGACCCGTCTCAGCCTGCGGGTGCGCGACATCAGCCGGGTCGATCAATCCCGCCTGCTGGAGCTGGGCTGCCTCTCCTGGATCGTGCTCAATGACCACCAGCTGGTACTGGTGCTGGGCCCCAGCGCAGGGCTTATCGAGGGGCAGATCCGCATGCTGGCAGAGCGCCAGTCGGTGCCGCTCGGTCTCAAGCCCAATCAGGAGTCGGCCAGCCAGAGCAGCTGGTAACAACTCAGGCAAATGGCAGCCGTTCGGCCACAAAGTCCATCAGGGTTCGCAAGGCGGGAGCGAGATGCTCCCGGCTCGGATAGATGAGATAGAAGGGGTTGGGCGGCACGGCGAGCTCCGGCAGCACCTTCTGCAATCGGCCACTCGCCAGATCCCCCTCGCAGACATGATGGGGCAGCAAGGCAATCCCCCCTTCGTTGATCGCCAGCTCCCGCAGCGCCAGCAGGCTGTTGCTGATGCAGGCACCCTGCGGCCGCCAGCCTCCCTCCTGCAGCGGCCAGAGCGGCAGCGCCGAGTGCACCAGACAGGCATATCGTCCCAGATCGCTCAATTGCTGCGGCATGCCGTGGGCCGCCAGATAGGCGGGTGCCGCCACCAGATGGCGCGGCACCTGACCGATACGCCGGCAGATCAGGCTGGAGTCTTTCAGCGGCGCTGCCCTCAGCGCCAGATCGTAACCCTCGCCCACCAGATCAAGCTGTTCATCGCTCAGGGTCAGCTCCAGTACCACCTCGGGGTAAAGCGCACGAAACTCGGCCAGGATCCGGCCAAGCAGCAGGGTACCGGTCGCCTCGGGGGCGGTGATCCGCACCCGACCTGCCGGGGCCGAGCGCAACCTTGCCATCGCCAGATTGGCGCTGCGAGCCAGCGTCAGCAGCCCCTGACAATGTTCCACATAGATCTCCCCCTGCGGGGTCAGGCTCAGCCTGCGGGTGGTGCGCTGCAGCAGCCGCACGCCGAGCTGAGCTTCGAGTCGCGAGATCTTCTGGCTTACCGACGATTTCGGCATCCCCATCAGCTCGGCCGCCCGGGTAAAGCTCCCCTGCTCCACCACAGTGGCAAACAGTCCCATCAACTCCAGATCGACATTGTTCATATATTCAAACAGTCTGTACCAATTACCCATCTTAATCAGGATAATTAACCAGACTAGAGTGAGTGGCAATCCCGAACACACCGATTTGGAAGGAACAACCATGAAAGCCATTGCCCTGACTCACTATCTGCCGAGCGACCATCCCGACTGCTTTATCGCCGCCGAGCTGCCCGACCCCACGCCGGGCCCGCGGGACCTGCTGGTGCGGGTCACCGCCACCTCTATCAATCCGGTCGACACCAAGGTGCGCGCCCCCAAAGCCAAGGTCGAAAACAGTCCGCGCGTGCTGGGTTGGGATGCGGTCGGTGAAGTGATCGCCACCGGCAGCGAAGTCTCCCTGTTCAAGGCCGGCGACCGGGTATGGTATGCTGGCGACATCAGCCGCCCCGGCAGCAACAGCGCCCTGCAACTTGTAGATGAGCGCATCGCCGCCCTCGCCCCCACCAGTCTGAGCGACGTGGAGGCAGCCGCTCTGCCGCTCACCGCCATCACCGCTTGGGAGACCCTGTTCGACCGCTTTGGCCTCACCCGCGAGAGCCGTGGCAAGCTGTTGATCATCGGCGGAGCTGGCGGAGTGGGCTCCATCGCCATCCAGCTGGCTCGCCAGCTCACGGGTATGGAGGTGATTGCTACCGCTTCCCGCCCCGAAACCCGTGAGTGGTGCCTCGAGATGGGTGCTCATCAGGTCGTGAACCATCACAAGCTGCAGGAGGAGTTGACCGCCCTTGGCATTACTCAGGTCGATGCCATCTTCTGCACCAATGCCACCGCCGAGCACTGGGCCACCATGGCAGGGCTGATCCGCCCGTTTGGCCATATCTGCACCATCGCCGAGTCCAAAGAGCCCTGGGATCTCTCCCTGCTCAAGAGCAAGAGCGTCACCTTCAGTCAGGAGTTCATGTTCACCCGATCCCTGTTCCAGACCCCAGACATGATCGAACAGCACAAGCTGCTGACACAGGTTGCCACTCTGGTTGATCAGGGCGTACTGCAGAGCACCCTGACCAAAACCCTGCCGGCCCTGACCCCGACCTCACTGGCAGAGGCCCATGCCGAGGTAGAAGCAGGTCGCATGGTGGGCAAGCTGGTGATCGACATGAGCGGCTTCTCCCGCTAATCCCTTGTGGGTAATTGCTGCACCATAGTGGTGTGAACTCACCAGTGCCACGCCCCAACAGGGGACGCAGCAACCAGAGAGCCAGACAATCACCACGCAGAACCTCCATAAAAGCCCCATAAAAGAGGGCCATCCCGTCGGGATGGCCCTAAATACCTGAACATTGGGGTAACAATCACACACATATCCTTCAGCAGGACATCAGGCTTTTGCAGCTGGCGTGCCAACTATGCCGGTTGCCTTGCAACTTCCCATCTTTGAGCCAAAAAAAATGCCACCTGACGGTGGCAGTGAAAAATGACGGAACTTGAGCAAAGCGTTCGGCGAAAACCGGTCATCTTCGCCGCTACAGAGCAATACAGAAACCGTGCCAATTCGGCAAAGCCTCCTCATGACACCGCCATCGCCCGCTCCGTACGGGCAAACCACGACAGCACACGCCCATGATGATAGAATCGCGCGGTTTCACATTTATGAAGAGTCGACGCCATGCCCTGGATACAAATTCGAATCAACGCCACTGCCAAGACCGCAGACAAGGTGAGCAACATGCTGCTGGGGCGTGGTGCCCAGGCGGTGACCTTTATGGATGCCAAGGATGTGCCCGTCTATGAACCCATGCCCGGTGAAACCCCGCTCTGGGGCGAGACCGAAGTAATGGGTCTGTTCGATGCCGAAACCGATCCGGCCCCCACCATCGCCTTCTTCCAGCAGATCTTCGGCGAAAACGTCGGCTACAAGGTCGAGCAGCTGGAAGACAAGGACTGGGTGCGCGAATGGATGGATCACTTCCACCCCATGCAGTTTGGCGAACGCCTCTGGATCTGCCCGAGCTGGCGCGATGTGCCGAACCCCGATGCAGTCAACGTGATGCTGGATCCGGGTCTGGCCTTCGGTACCGGTACCCACCCCACCACAGCGCTCTGCCTGCAGTGGCTGGACGGGCTGGATCTGGCCGGTAAAACCGTGGTCGACTTTGGCTGCGGCTCCGGCATCCTCGGCATCGCCGCCCTGAAACTGGGTGCTGCCCGCGTTATCGGTATCGACATCGATCCGCAGGCGATTCAGGCCAGCCGCGACAACGCTGCACGCAACGGCGTCGCCGACCAGATTGAGCTCTACCTGCCGGCCGACCAGCCGCAAGATGTCGAAGCGGACGTGGTAGTCGCCAACATCCTCGCTGGCCCGCTGCGCGAACTGGCACCGCTGATCGCCGGCCACGGCAAAGCGGGCAGCCTGATGGCCCTCTCCGGCGTGCTGGAAAGTCAGGCTCCGGAGCTGGAAACCATCTACGGCCAGTGGTTCGAGATGGACCCGACCGCCGTCAAGGAGGAGTGGTGCCGCCTCTCCGGCCGCAAGCACGGCTAAGCGCGGTCAGCTTTGACGCCCACCTCATGCAATCAGGGCTCCCGTTCGGGAGCCCTGATTGTTTTGGCCTGCCAAACCCACCGCCGTTGATGCTCCCTGTTGATACGAAGAGGTTTGAAGGCGATATGGCACTTCTCGAACACCCCCATTCGAAGGCACTACTCACCCAGTTTCCGTTAAGATGGATCCCCAACTACACGCTATCGAGAGGGATTTCTTATGCGGATTGCCATTCTGGATGACTATCAGGATCAGGTGCGTCACCTCCCCTGCTTTGCGCTGCTGGCAGCTCATGACGTCATTATTCTCAACCAGAGCGAACCCGATCCGGCGAGACTTGCCGCCAAGCTGACAGGCGTGGAAGCGCTGGTGCTGATCCGCGAGCGCACCTGCATCGACGAACAGCTTCTGACTCAACTCCCCTCCCTTAAACTCATCAGCCAGACCGGCAAGATCAGCCAGCATATCGATCCCGCTTTATGCCAACGCTATGGGGTAGCCATTGCCGAAGGCATCGGCAGCCCGGTAGCACCTGCCGAGCTCTGCTGGGCACTCATCATGGCTGCCTCGCGCCATATTCCCGCTTACAGTCACGCTCTGAGCCAAGGCCAGTGGCAACAGTCCGGAGATCTGGGCCTGGGCCGTACCCTGCAAGGGTTAACCTTGGGTATTTGGGGCTATGGCAAGATAGGCCAGCGGATCGCCCGCTACGGCAAGGCATTTGACATGTCGGTGTTGATATGGGGCAGTGACGCTTCGCGCAAGCAGGCCGAACTGGATGGCTATGCCAGCGCCTCCAGCAAGGAGGCGTTTTTTAGTCAGGCCGATATCCTCTCACTGCATCTGCGCCTGAGCGAGGCTACCCGCGGCTGTGTTAACCTGGCCGATCTCGCCCTGATGAAAGCGGACTCCCTGCTGGTCAATACCAGCCGGGCCGAACTTATCGAGCCGGGCGCGCTCTATGCCGAGCTCAGTAACCATCCGGAGAAGCGGGCCGCACTCGATGTCTTTGACACCGAACCGGCCACACAGGAAAACGAGCCCTTGCTGCGCCTGCCAAATGTACTGGCGACGCCTCATCTGGGCTATGTGGAGCAAAACAGCTACGAACTCTACTTTCGCGTGGCTTTCGAGAATGTGCTGGCCTTTGCCGAAGGCAGACCCACCAATCTGGTTCTGCCCGTATCGGGCGGGTGATCACGTTACTTCTGCCGCATTGGCGCCAATATCCAACCTTCCGGCAGATAAAGGAAAGTAACCGCCATGAACGAATATCAGAAGATGATCAGCAGCCAGCCCTATAACTGCATCGACCCGGAATTGATAGCGATACGGCGCGAGGCGGCGGCACGCTACCGCCGTTTCAATCGGGCAGAGGAAGAGGATGCACAGCGGGCACTGTTGCAGGAGCTGGTCGGCGAGCTGGCAGAGGGAGCCTTTATCTGTCCGCCCCTCTACTGCACCTATGGCCGCCACATCCACCTTGGCAAAAACAGCTACATCAACATGGGTGCCACCCTGCTGGACAACGCCCCCATCCGTATCGGGGCCGAGGTGATGATCGGGCCAAACGTGCAGATCTATACAGCGGCCCACTCACTGGAGGCCGATGAGCGGGTGCAAGGGGTCGAGACGGCGCTGCCCATCACCATAGAAGACCGGGTCTGGATCGGTGGTGGGGCCATCCTGCTGCCCGGGGTCACCATAGGACGGGAGGCAATTGTCGGCGCCGGAGCAGTGGTCACCAAAGATGTGCCGGCAGGCGCCAGAGTGGCGGGCAATCCAGCCAGGATCCTGCCAGCCAGGAGAGTGGAACGAACCAGCTGACGCATCACTGCAAACATACGCTGCCCGTGCCAGCAAACGCATAACCCCATAAAAAATAAAGCCCAATGTCACGAAGACGTTGGGCTGTTTAAAAAGGTGCTACGGAATTGCGACTCTCATCGCAGAAAAATTAGAAGGAGTGCCCTTCTAAACTGGCAAGAGGGATATTAATAGATGCGAAAACGTTTTACATAGCGAAATACACCAGGATTGAGAGGCGTATCTCACTATTTAAATAATTACCTGCTACGCCCCGCCGACCCCCTTGGAGCCGTTTATTTTCTCCTGCCACTCTGGTTACTATTCACGGTTAAACAAAAAGCCCCTGCACTGAGGGGCTTTCTCTTTTGGACTATTTACCGAGCAACCTAGAAGTGGCGGACAAACTGCTCGATAGGCAGTTCACGCAGCTTGCGCGCTTCCAGCATGGGGGTACCGAGGTAGAGGAAACCCACCAGCTGATCTTCTGCCGCCAGTCCCAGCCCCTTGTTGATCTGCTCGTCGAAGATAAACCAGCCGGAGCGCCAGATGCCGTTGAAACCCTGCGCCAGTGCCGCCATCTGCATCGCCATCACGGCGCAACCGGCAGAGAGCTCCTGCTCCAGCTTCGGCACTTTGGGGTGCTCCTGATAACGGGTTGCTACCGCGATGACCAGCGGTGCCCGCAGCGGCGCCTCGCTGCACTTCTTGATGCTCTCTTCATCCTCACCACGAGCACGGGCCGCCTCGGCCAGCAGCTTGCCCAGCCGCTCGCGGCCTTCCCCTTCAAACAGAATGAACTGCCAGGGAGTCAGGGTGCCGTGATCCGGCGCGCGCAGCCCCGCCTTCAAAATATTGTCGAGCACCTCGCCAGCAGGAGCGGGATCGGCGAGACGGCCACAGGAGTGGCGGTTGAGCAGCAGGGTGAGGGCATCCATGGGCAATTCCTTCTTGGGCAATGATGGCGCTACCTTAGCACAGCGCCGAATGAAGAAAACCCCTGAGGCTCAGGGGTTTATCTCCTTCATGATGGCGGGGAGAGATTAGATGACCGCCGCCAGTTCGGCGCCCTGTCTGATCGCCCGCTTGGCATCCAGCTCGGCAGCTACGTCGGCACCGCCGATGATGTGTACCGGCTTGCCAGCGGCCTGCAGACCGGCCTGCAGCTCCTTGAGGGGCTCTTGTCCGGCGCAGATGATCACCTGATCCACCGGCAGACACTGCTGCTTGTCACCCACCTGGATATGAAGCCCGTCGTCATCGATGCGCAGGTACTGCACGCCGGAGAGCATCTGCACCTTGCGGTTCTTGAGCACGGTACGGTGGATCCAGCCGGTGGTCTTGCCAAGGCCGTCGCCGACCTTGCTCTCCTTGCGCTGGAGCAGCCAGATCTGGCGCTCTGGCGCATCTATTTCAGGGGTGGTGAGGCCACCGCGCTCGCCGAGATGCTTGTCGATACCCCACTCCTTGAGCCAGTGATCACGGTGTCCATCGGCATCCATCTCCACCTTCTTCTCGACCAGATACTCAGCTACATCGAAACCGATGCCGCCAGCGCCGATCACCGCCACCTTCTGGCCAACCGGCTTGTGATCCCGCAATACATCGAGGTAGTTCAATACCTTGGGATGCTCGATCCCCGGAATATTGGGAGTACGCGGGCGGATACCGGTGGCGAGGATCACCTCGTCAAAACCGCCGCCGAGCAGGCTCTCGGCACTCTGGCGCTGACCGAGGTAGAGCTCGACGCCGCACTTCTCCAGCCGCTTGGCGAAATAGCGCAGGGTTTCGTGAAACTCCTCCTTGCCCGGGATCTGCTTGGCGAAGTTGAACTGACCGCCAATCTCGCTCGCCTGATCAAACAGGCTCACCTGATGGCCGCGCTCGGCAGCGTAGCAGGCAAAGGCCAGCCCGGCGGGGCCCGCCCCCACCACCGCCAGCTTCTTGGGCTGGGGCACGCGGCCAAACGTCAATTCGGTCTCGAAACAGGCTCGGGGATTGACCAGACAGGAGGCCCGCTTCTGCTTGAAGACGTGGTCGAGGCAGGCCTGATTGCAGGCGATGCAGGTGTTTATCTCGTCCGCCCGGTCCTCGGCGGCCTTGATGACAAATTCAGGATCAGCCAGGAAGGGGCGCGCCATGGAGACCATGTCCGCCTCGCCGCCTGCCAGAATGCGCTCGGCCACCTCGGGAGTGTTGATCCGGTTAGTAGTGATAAGCGGTACCTTGAGGTGCTTTTTCAGCTCGGCGGTCACCCAGCTGAAAGCGCCGCGCGGCACGCTGGTGGCGATGGTAGGGATACGCGCCTCATGCCAGCCGATGCCGGTATTGATCAGGGTCACCCCCACCGCTTCCAGCGCTTTGCCAAGGGCGATCACCTCTTCCAGGGTCGAGCCCTGCTCTACCAGATCGAGCATGGAGAGGCGGAAGATAATGATGAAGTCAGTGCCAACCCGCTCGCGGATGGCGCGGACAATCTCCACCGGGAAGCGCATCCGCTTCTCGAAGCTGCCACCCCAGCCATCGTTGCGCTGGTTGGTGCGCTCGCAGATGAACTGGTTGATGAGATAGCCTTCCGAACCCATCACCTCGACGCCATCATAACCGGCCGCTTTGGCCAGTGCTGCGGTGGCAGCGAAGTCGCGGATGGTGCCGCGGATCTGCCGCTCGCTCATGGCGCGCGGCTTGAAGGGGGAGATGGGCGCCTTGAGGGAGCTTGGCGCCAGACTGAACGGATGGTAGGCGTAGCGGCCCGCATGGAGGATCTGCAGCGCTATCTTGCCCCCCTCCTTATGCACGGCACTGGTCACCTTCTTGTGCTTGCTTACCTGCCAGGGAAAGCTCAGCTGGGAGCCGTGAGGCACCAGCCGTCCACGCAGGTTGGGGGCGATGCCGCCGGTGACGATAAGGCCGACGCCGCCGCGAGCACGCTCGGCATAGAAGGCGGCCAGCTTGTCAAAACCGCCCTTCTCCTCTTCAAGGCCGGTATGCATGGATCCCATCAAGACGCGGTTGCGCAGCTGGGTGAAGCCGAGATCGAGCGGGGTCAGCAGGGTTGGGTAACGACTCACGACGCCTCCAGTTAATTTTTTGTTATCAAACTGCAACTAGAGTAAAGAATCAAAAATGCTTTTTCAAACAATTGTTTGGATGATTTTTCAGCGAACAGCCGTGCCCTGAACGAAGTTAAGCGGTAACTCTTTGCGGGAAATGGCAATTGAGGGGCCAACTGGTTAATAATGAGCCCTCTTTAACCCATTAACAGGGCGATAACTCGACTATGTCTATCTTCAAAGGTCTGGGTTGGCTGTTCCGCACGCTGTGGCGCCTGCTCAATTTCACCCGGCTGATGCTGGTCAATCTGCTGTTTCTCGCACTGGTGCTGGTCATCGTCTACAGCGTTGGCCAGAAAGAGGCTCCGGAGACGCCCATCGAAGGCGCTCTGACCCTCAACCTAAACGGCGTACTGGTGGAACAGCGCAGCACGACCGATCCTACCTCGCAGCTGCTGCGCCAGATGGACAACAGCGACGAGCAGCCGAGCGAGATCCTCCTCTCCGACCTGCTGTGGGCCATTCGCAGCGCCAAGGATGACGATCGCATCAAGGCGCTGGTGATCAAGCCGCAAGGGCTGCAGGGCACCAGCTTCTCCAAGCTGCAGGAGGTAACTGCCGCCATCGACGAGTTCAAGGAGAGCGGCAAACCGGTTATCGCCATGGCCGACTTCTACAGCCAGGGCCAATACCTGCTGGCTGCCCACGCCGATCACGTGCTGCTCAACCAGAGCGGCGCCGTGGTGATAGAGGGGCTCGGCGTCTACCAGACCTACTTCAAGTCGGCGCTGGAGAAGCTCAACATCACCCCGCATGTGTTCAAGGTCGGCACCTACAAATCCTTCGTCGAGCCCTATACCCGCGACGAGATGTCCCCCGAGAGCAAGGAGGCGAACCAGCGCTGGCTGGATCAGCTGTGGCAATCCTATGTGGCCGATGTAGCCGAACAGCGGGAGATCGAACCGGATGCCGTGGCACCGGGCAAGGATCGCTTCCTCGAGCTGCTGCGCAAGGCCGGTGGTAACGCCGCCAACTACGCCCTCGACAACGGGCTGGTGGATCAGCTGGCGACCCGCGACGAGATGACCCAGGCGGTCATCAAGGAAGTGGGCGAGAGCGACGACCACGGCTGGAAAGGGGTTGGCCTGAAAGAGTATCTGGCCGCCATCCCGGATCAGTATCCCCAGAGCGGCAAGGATGAAGTGGGTCTGGTGGTCGCCAGCGGCGCCATCATGGATGGCGTCCAGCCTGCCGGCACCATCGGCGGCGATACCCTCTCCGACCTGCTGGCCGATGCTCGCCGCGATGACAAGGTGAAAGCCGTGGTCCTGCGGGTCGACAGCCCGGGCGGCAGCGCCTTCGCCGCCGAGCAGATCCGCGCCGAGCTGCTGGCCCTGAAACAGGCTGGCAAGCCGGTGGTGGTCTCCATGGGCAGCTACGCCGCCTCCGGTGGCTACTGGATCTCTGCCGATGCGGACAAGATCTTTGCCTCCCCGACCACCCTCACCGGCTCCATCGGGGTGTTCGGCATGTTCGCCACCATCGACAAGGCACTCTCCCAGTACGGCGTGCACACTGACGGCGTCGGCACCACCGACTATGTCGGCGTCGGCCTGACCCGCGCCCTGCCGGAGCACGTCGGTCAGGCGATCCAGCTGAACGTCGAGGATACCTACCAGCGCTTCGTCGGTCTGGTGAGCAAGGGCCGCGGCCTGAGCCCGGAAGAGGCGGAGAAAGCGGCTGAAGGTCGGGTCTGGACTGGCGAGGATGCCAAGGAGCTCGGTCTGGTGGATGAGTTCGGCAACCTCAATGACGCCATCAAGGCCGCCGCCGAGCTGGCTAACCTCAAGGAGTGGCAGGTCACCCCCATCGAGCAGGAGGAGTCCACCAAGGACAAGTTCCTGCGCCAACTGTTTGACAGCAGCGCTCGCGTGCTCACCCCGCAGCTGCAGAGCTGGCTGCCGGCCGGCTTTGGCAAGGCACTGAGCGAGGTGAACCGCTCTCTCGACCCGCTGACCCGCTTCAACGACCCGCAAGGCACCTACGCCTTCTGCCCGGTCTGCATGCCATAAGCGGTAGCAAACGAAGCAATAAAAACGGCGACCAGATGGTCGCCGTTTTCTTTGCCTGCCTTGCCAGTGCCTCTGCGCTGGCAGAGTGTTCAATCAGGGATTGAGACGGGTTGGCAGGCCGGTACGCTGCTCCAGCACCTGCTTGACCACGTTGGAGTCAGACTCGGCGTGGGCGATGAAGCGGGTGATGGCCGGGGTCATCGGGAGCGGCACGGCGGCGGTGGAGTTGAACTCCTCCTCGTTGCGCGACAGCGGCTCGTGCACTTCCATGTAGCGACCGCCATCCGGCTCGACCGAGGTCTTGACCGGCTGGTTGACGAACTGGACGCGGGTGCCGACCGGCACGTTGTCGAACAGATACTTGATGTCGTCGGCGCGCAGACGCACGCAACCGCTGCTCACCCGCAGACCGATGCCGAAGCTGGCGTTGGTGCCGTGGATGGCATAGAGGTTGCCGATGTAGAGGGCGTGCAGACCCATGGGGTTATCCGGGCCAGCCGGCCATACCGCAGGCAGGGTCACGCCTTGGGCGGCATAACGGCGACGGATGTTCTCGGTCGGGGTCCAGGTCGGGTTGGCGCGCTTGCGCTCTACCTTGGTGATCCAGTTCTCCGGGGTGTTGACCCCCAGCTGGCCGATGCCGATGGGCAGCACTTCCACCACGTTCTTGCCTTTCGGGTAGTAGTAGAGGCGCATCTCGGCGACGTTGATGACGATCCCTTCGCGGGGGGCGTTGGGCAGGATCAGCTGATGGGGGATGATCAGGGTACTACCCGCCTTCGGTAGATAGGGATCAACGCCCGGGTTGGCTTCCATGATGTTGGTGAGACCCAGCTGGAAGTCAGCGGCGATCTGCTCCAGCGGACGGTTGTCCGCGGGCACCACGTATTCCTGGTTCTCGCCGATCAGGCGGCTGTTGGCCGCAGGCAGAGTGTATTCAACGGCAGCGGCCTGCTGGCTGACCAGGGCAAGTGTGCAAAAAAGCGCCGAAGCGGCAGTGCGAAGGGGATTCATAAAATTCCTGTGTGGTTTCCTGTACCAAATGGGCCGGAGGCCGTCTCATCCTCGGTCTGCCGGTGGCGGGTAAACCTGCACCACGGCGCCAATAACCGAGCGCGCATTCTTTCCCGAGTCGGCCAAAATTTCAACTTTGTTGTCCCGCTTTTGTTGTTAAAAAGCGTCGTTTGTGCGGCAATCGCGCTCAAGCTGGCAAAAGCCACTGTGACACAAGGCAGCCAAACGGCGGATGAACAGGATCGGGAGGGCATGGAGAAAGCACCAGGTCACCCCGCAAACAGGGGAGGCACAGGCAAATTGTTTCGCTCATGAAACGGATATAAAAACGTTTGTTTCACCAGCAGATGCAATCTCATTTGCAGCGGGGCCGACAAAATGGCGTAAAGCGCAGCCATAGCACCGCCCGACACGATTATTTGATTGATCTGGCTCGGGTTTATGTTTACCAATGAAGCATTGCGGCCAATCAGGGAGATGAGGGGCCGCCAGCAACCACCAAGGACGAGGTTTCGCCATGCTGTCGTATCTGCTGCGCCGCACGCTGCTCATCATTCCGACCTTTCTTGGCATCACCCTGCTGGTCTTTACCGTCACCCGATTTGTGCCGGGCGGGCCGGTGGAGCGGATGCTGATGCAGGCGCAGGTGTCGCAGCATGAGGGGGGCCGCTCCGGCGGCAGCAAGGGGGCGCAGGCCCTCTCCGACGAACAGATCGAGGAGCTCAAGGCCTTCTACGGCCTCGACAAGCCGATGCTGGTCGCTTACTGGGAGTGGCTGCAGAAGCTGGCGGTGCTCGATCTCGGCGATTCGACCCGCTACTACGAACCGGTGTGGGATCTCATCAAGGAGCGGCTGCCGGTCACCGCCTTCTTCGGCGTGGCTACATTCGTGCTGAGCTACGCCGTCTCCATCCCGCTCGGGGTGGCCAAGGCGCTCAAACACAACAGCCGCTTCGATTCCCTCAGCTCCATGCTTATCTACATGGCCTATGCTCTGCCCGCCTACGTAGTGGGGATCTTTCTCATCACCGTCTTTGCGTTTCATCTGGAGTGGCTGCCCATGGGGGGCTTCCCGGGGGACGAGTACGACTCGATGACCAGCAGCTGGGAGCAGATCCGCCCCCTCTTTGCCCATGCCCTGCTGCCGCTTATCGCCTACGCCATCGGTGATTTCGCCATCCTCACCATGACCATGAAAAACAGCCTGATGGAGAACCTGTCGGCCGATTACGTGCGTACCGCGGTAGCCAAGGGGCTGCCATTTCGCCGGGCCGTCACCGACCACGCCATGCGCAACAGCTTGATCCCCATCGCCAGCCACCTGGGCTCTGTGCTCACCGTCTTCTTCGGTGGCTCCTTCCTTATCGAGACCATCTTCAACATCGACGGCATCGGCCTGCTCGGTTACGAGGCGATCGTCGAGCGGGACTACCCCACCGTGATGGGCATTCTTGCCATCACCTCCATGCTGATGCTGGTGGGCAATATCGTCTCCGACATCTGTGTTGCCATCGTCGATCCCCGCGTGCGGTTTGGAGAGTGAAGATGAGCCCTCTTTCTCTTTTTACGGTCAGATTGAAACAGCGCCATATCGCCCCCGCTATCTGCGTTGCAATCCGGTTAGTCGACCCCCGCGTACGGTTCGGAGAGTAGCCATGAACCCGGTCACCCTGAAAAAACTGAAGCGATTCAAGTTGGTCAAGCGCGGCTACTACTCCTTTATCCTGTTCACCCTGCTGGTGCTGGTCTCCCTGCTGGCGGAGCTTCTGGTCAACAGCCGGGCGCTGGTGGTGAGCTATCAGGGCACCCTCTACTTCCCCACCTACAGCGCGGTGATCCCCGGTCGTCACTTCGGTTTCGACTACGACTACGAGACCAACTACCGCCAGCTCAAGAGCCGCTTTGCCCATGAGCAGAAGGGGGATTGGGTGCTGCTGCCGCCGGTGCCATGGAACCCCTATGAGCAGGATTTCAAGGAGGATGCCTACCCCCCTTATGCCCCCAGCCTCGCCGATCGCCACTTCTTCGGTACAGATACCGGCGGGCGCGACGTGCTGGCGCGGCTGGTCTATGGCTTTCGCATCGCCATCGGTTTCGCCTTTATCGCGCTGGTGGCCAGCTACACCATCGGGGTCACCGTCGGCTGCCTGATGGGCTTTCTCGGCGGCCGCTTCGACCTCATTCTGCAGCGTTTTATCGAGATCTGGTCACAGGTGCCGTTTCTCTACGTCATCATGATCCTGGTGTCGCTCACCAAGCCCGACTTCAGCCTCTTTGTCGCCATCAACGTGCTGTTCGGCTGGATGGGGATCACCTGGTACATGCGCACCCTCACCTACAAGGAGCGGGCGCGAGACTATGTGATGGCGGCACGGGCGCAGGGAGCGAGCACAGGACGCATCATCTTCCACCACATTCTGCCCAACACCCTGATGATGATCGTCACCCTGGCCCCCTTCTCAGTAGTGGGCAACATCTCCACCCTGACCGCCCTCGACTATCTGGGCTTTGGCCTTGCGCCGCCGACCCCGAGCTGGGGGGAGCTGCTCTCGCAGGGGATCAACAATCTCGACGCCATCTGGATCGTCAGCTCGGTGGTGGCGGCGGTGAGTCTGGTGCTGATCATGGTCTCCTTCATCGGCGAGGCCATCCGCGAGGCATTTGACCCGCGCCCCTTCACCCGTTATCAGTAGGAGCTTCGCCATGTCCTCCCCCATGCTCACCGTACGCGACCTCGAGGTCACCTTTACCGTCGACGGGGACGAGCTCAAGGTGCTCGATGGCGTCAGCTTCAGCGTCGCACCGGGACAGACCCTCGGTCTGGTCGGCGAATCGGGCTGCGGCAAGAGCGTCACCGCGCTGGCCATCATGGGGCTGCTGCCCCGTCCCCACGGTCGGGTGGTAGCTGGCACCATCGATTTTGAGGGGGAGGATCTGCTCGCCCTCCCTCCCGAGCAGATGCACAGGGTGCGCGGCAACCGCATCTCGATGATCTTTCAGGAACCGATGACCGCCCTCAATCCAGTGCAGACGGTGGGGGAGCAGCTGATGGAGGTGTTTCGCCTCCATCGCCCCGAGTATGACAAGGCCCAGCGCAAAGCCGCGGCCATCGCCATGCTGCAGAAAGTGGGTATCCCGGAACCGGCCCAGCGCTTTGCGGTCTATCCCCACAACCTCTCCGGCGGCATGCGCCAGCGGGTGATGATCGCCATGGCGCTCGCCTGCGAGCCCAATCTGCTCATCTGCGACGAGCCGACCACGGCGCTCGATGTCACCATTCAGGCCCAGATCCTCGACCTGATGAAGGAGCTGCAAGCCGAGACCAGCATGGCCATCCTCTTTATCACCCACGACCTTGGCGTGGTGGCGGAGCTGTGCGATGAGGTGGTGGTGATGTACGCCGGACGGGCGGTGGAGCAGGCCGATGTCTACACCCTGTTTGCCAACCCGCGCCACCCCTATACTCACGGTCTGCTGGGGGCCATTCCGCGCCTCGATGGCCAGCCCAAACAGCTGCTCAATACCATCAGGGGGCAGGTGCCTGCCCTGCACGAGATGCCGGCCGGCTGCCGCTTCGCCAACCGCTGCCCCCACGCCAGCGAGCGCTGCAGCCGCGAAGTACCGGCTGTCGAACAGCTGGCCCAGCACCACGGCGTGGCCTGCCACCACTGGAAGGAGTTGACCCCATGAGCACGCTGTTATCGGTAAGGGGACTGACTCAACACTTTCGCCTCGGCGGCCTGCTGCGCAGGGGCTACACGGTACACGCGGTGGATGACATCAGCTTCGACCTCAAGCAGGGAGAGACGCTGGGGCTGGTGGGGGAATCGGGCTGCGGCAAGTCGACTCTGGGGCGCACCCTGCTCAAGCTGTTCGAGCCAAGCGGCGGCACCATCACCTTCGAGGGGCGCGACATCACCCGCCTCAGCCCTCGCGAGATGCGCTCCCTGCGTCAGGAGATGCAGATGGTGTTTCAGGATCCCGCAGAATCCCTCAACAGCCGCCACACGGTGGGGCAAATTCTGGAGGAGCCCTTTATCATCCACGGAAAAGGCAACACTGAGCAGCGGCGCGCCTGGGTCGATGAGTTGCTGGCCAAGGTGGGGCTGCCCACCAGCGCGCGGGATCGCTATCCCCACGAGTTTTCCGGCGGCCAGCGCCAGCGCATCGGTATCGCCCGAGCCATCGCCCTGCGCCCCAAGCTGCTGATCTGTGACGAGGCGGTCTCGGCCCTCGATGTCTCGGTGCAGTCGCAGATCATCAACCTGCTGCTCACCCTGCAGCGGGAGATGCAGCTCGCCATCATCTTCATCGCCCACGACCTGTCGGTGGTGAAACATATCTCGGATCGCATTGCGGTGATGTATCTGGGCAGGATCGTCGAACTGGCGGATGCCCAGTCGCTCTATCTGGCGCCGCGCCACCCTTATACCCAAGCGCTGATCTCGGCCATTCCGGTGCCGGATCCACGCAGGCGCAGCCAGCGCATCCTGCTGACCGGCGATGTCCCCTCCCCCATCACCCCTCCCGCCGGCTGCCATTTCCATCCGCGCTGCCCCCATGCCACGGCGCACTGCAAAAACGTGGCGCCAACCCTCGAAGGGAAGGATGAGAGCAGTCATCTGGTGGCGTGCCACACCCCGCTGACGGTCGGCAGCGATGCCAGAGAGGAGCCTACAAGCTGATTGCCCTGGAGTGAGCTGTGAGGATAAAAACCGACGAGGCGGCCATCTGGCCGCCTCGTGCTATCGGGTCAATCTGCCAACCGTCAGGCAATCTGGTAACGGCCCGGCTTGTGGTTGAGTGTCAACACCAGATTACAGATAACCGCCGCCACGATGGAGAGGGCCAGAATCCAGGGTTGCACCACGAAGAACGAGGCGATGACGATGGCACAATCGAGCCCCATCTGCAGCTTGCCCGCCCGGATGCCAAAGCGATCCTGAATAAAGAGCGCCAGAATATTGAAGCCCCCCAGACTCGACTTATGGCGGAACATGATAAGCAGCCCCATACCGATCAGGGTGCCACCGATCAGCGCCGCATAGAGGGGCTCTATCTTGCCGATCTGCAACACGCCGTTGAGGTGATCGGTCATGTAGGAGACCGCCGCCACCGAGACGAAGGTGTTGAGGGTAAAGCGCGGCCCCATTCTGAGCCAGGCGAGCGCGTAGAAGGGCAGATTGATGCCGAAGAAGAGCAGGCCAAAGCTGATGCCCGTCACCTGTTGCAGCAGCAGCGCCAGCCCGGCGGTGCCGCCGGTGAGCAGGCCCACCTGATGAAACAGGAAGATGCCGAGGGAAACAAAGCCTGCCGCGGTCAGCAGGGCCAGCACATCCTCATAGACGGGATGGGCAGTACGAGTCGAGGTGTTGTCCATAACCTGTATCCAAGCGAAGTAAAGAGAGAGTGTCTGTCGCCTGCCCTATTCGGCAGGCTGCGAGCCCTGTCGGCAGGGCTTCGTTATGAAGCCCAGTCTATTTTTTGTGAAAATGATCACAACAAGGGGGCTGCACGCCCCAATCTGGTGCCTGTCATCCGGCATTGACACTCGCTGCACCAAGATGCAGCATGCCGCCCTCTGATACCCCGCATCCCATCCGCAGCAAGAGGCGTTTTCCATGAAGGTCACCATTTTTGGCACAGGCTATGTCGGGCTGGTTCAGGCCGCCGTTCTGGCCGAGGTGGGCCATCTGATCTGCTGCATCGATGTGGATGAGGGGCGGATCGCCGCGCTTCGGCAGGGCCAAATCCCCTTCTACGAGCCGGGGCTGGCCCCGCTGGTCGAGAGCCATCTGGCCAGTGGTCGTCTGCACTTCTCTGCCGACCCCGCCGTCGGAGTCGAGCACGCCGACCTGCTGCTCATCGCCGTAGGCACACCCGCAGATGAGGATGGCTCTGCCGATCTGCAACATGTGCTGACGGTGGCCGACACCATAGGCCGGCTGATGAGCCGCCCCAAGCTGGTGGTGACCAAGAGCACTGTGCCGGTCGGCACGGCGCAGCAGGTGCGGCAGCACATTCAGGCGCAGCTACTTGAGCGTGACGTAGCCCTCGAGTGCGACGTGGCCGCCAATCCCGAGTTTCTTAAGGAGGGGGCAGCTGTCAGCGACTGCATGCGGCCGGATCGCATCATCATCGGCTGTGACAGCGAGACGGCGCTGGAGCAGTTGCGCGCCCTCTACGCCCCCTTCAACCGCAATCACGACCGGATCGTGGTGATGGATTTGCGTAGTGCCGAGCTAACCAAGTACGCCGCCAACGCCATGCTGGCCACCCGCATCTCCTTTATGAACGAGATGGCGGCACTCGCCGAGGAGCTGGGGGCCGATATCGAGGCGGTGCGCCAGGGGATGGGGGCCGATCCCCGCATCGGTTACCACTTTCTCTACCCGGGCTGCGGCTATGGCGGCTCCTGCTTCCCCAAGGATATCCAGTCCCTGCTGCACACAGCCCGCCGCGTCGACTGCGATGCCCCGTTGCTCGCCGCGGTCGAACAGGTCAACCAGCGCCAGCAGCAGAAGATGGCCAAGCGGCTGCTGAGTCACTTCGGCCCGGATCTGCGCGGCCGCTCGTTTGCTCTGTGGGGGCTGGCGTTCAAACCCGGCACCGACGACATGCGCGAAGCGCCGAGCCGCCAGCTGCTGGCCGCCATCTGGGCCGCTGGCGGCAGGGTGCAGGCGTTTGATCCCAAGGCGATGGCACGCGCCCGTGAACTTTACGGCGAGCGACCGGATCTGCTGCTCTGCCCGACTCAGGAATCTGCACTGGAGGGGGCCGATGCCCTGCTCATCTGTACCGAGTGGCAATCCTTCCGCGTCCCCGACTTTGTCCGGATGAAGAGCCTGCTCGCCAGCCCCGTCATCATCGACGGGCGCAACCTCTACGATCCGGTGCGCCTGCACCAGCAGGGCTTTTGCTACTACGCCATCGGGCGCCCTCACCTCCCTCTCGCACAGGTGCAACCATGAACTGGCTGGTGACCGGGGCCGCCGGTTTTATCGGTTTTCACGTGGCCAGCCGGCTCTGCGCGGCAGGTCATCGGGTGGTGGGTATCGACAACCTCAACGACTACTACGAGGTGAGTCTGAAAGAGGCGCGACTGGCACAATTGGCCAGCTATCCCCATTTCCACTTCGAACGGGTCGATCTGGCGGATCGCGAAGCGATGGCGACTCTCTTTGCCCATCATGGCTTCGAGCGGGTGATCCATCTGGGGGCGCAGGCGGGAGTGCGCTACTCGCTGGAAAACCCGTTTGCCTATGCCGACAGCAACCTCACCGGCATGCTGACGGTGCTGGAGGGGTGCCGCCAGCACGGTATCCAGCATCTGCTCTACGCATCCTCCAGCTCGGTTTATGGTCTGACCGACCAGATGCCCTTCACCACCGAGCAGCCGGTGGATCACCCGGTCTCCCTCTACGCTGCCACCAAGAAGAGTGGCGAGCTGATGGCTCACGCCTATTCCACGCTCTATGGCCTGCCCACCACAGGGTTGCGCTTTTTCACCGTCTACGGCCCCTGGGGCCGGCCCGACATGGCCATCATCAAGTTCACCCGCGCCATCCTCGCGGGCGAACCTATCGACGTCTATAACCACGGCGATCTCAGCCGCGACTTCACCTTTATCGACGACATCGTCGAAGGGATCCTCGCCGTGGCCGACCTGCCGCCCCGTCCCAATCCCGATTGGCACGCCAGCGAGCAGACTCCTGCCGAGAGCGCCGCGCCCTATCGCATCCTCAACATCGGTCATGGTCAGCCGGTGCGGCTGCTCGACTTTATCGAGGCGCTGGAAGAGGCCCTCGGCAAACCCGCCATCAAGCGGATGCTGCCGATGCAGGCGGGCGACATGCACGCCACCTGGGCCGATAGCGAGCCCCTCCATACCCTCACCGGCCTGCGCCCCGCCACTTCCATCAAGGAGGGGGTCGCCGCGTTCGTGCGCTGGTATCTCGACTACTACCAACCCGGCGCGTGAAATTGTCGGGCTGCAGCCCTTGGTCGCCGATGAGTTAATCCGGTACCACTGGCTTGCCACGCGTTTTAGGATGGCTGAACGCACTGTCTGCGCACCATAGCGAGGATTTGAGATGCAACAGCAGGAACAGGGTCTGATCGATGGACTGTTCGACCGCCTCAAGCAAGCGCAAGCCAGGGATAGCAAGCGAGACCAACAAGCGGATCAGCTGATCCGCCAGCATCTGGCCCAGCAGCCCGATGCCCCCTACTACATGACCCAGGCGCTGCTGATCCAGCAGGCTGCCCTTACCCGCCTCAACGAGCGAGTCAAGGAGCTGGAGGCAAGCCAAAGCAGTTCGAGCGGCGGCAGTTTTCTCTCCGGCCTGTTTGGTGGCGAGAACACTCCGCCCCCGCGCTTCACGCCGCCACCGGCAACGGCGCCTGCCCAACCCGCTTCCCGTACCAGCTCCTTTCTCGGTGGCGCCCTGCAAACCGCAGCCGGGGTTGCCGGCGGAGTCATGCTGGCCGACATGATCGGCGGACTGTTTCACAGCAACCGGCCCGAGGAGATCATCGACATCATAGAGCCAGCGCCCATTACCAATTCGGTCGATGCGGAACCGGTACGCTGGGACGGCTGGGATTCACCTCCCGATGATGGCGGCAGTTTTCTCGACGACGATAGCCAGAGTGGCGGCTGGACCGACAGTGACGATAACAACGGCGGTTTCTTCTAACCGTCAAACCATTACTGGCCCCGCATCTGGCGGGGCCCAACTTGATACGAAACCCATGACTATGGAAAGTGTGATGACACCACGGACCGGCAGCGGCATGACGCGATATACTCACTTCGCTTCGTGCCACCCGGGAGATACTCCCGACCCCAGGCGCTCTGTCCGTGGCCACGCAACACCCCCATGACGACAAGGAGCCACCTCATGATCCGAACCCTTCTCCTGATTGGCGCCGCCATCGCGGCCTATGCCCTGACCCAGAACCACAACCTGCTTCCCCTTATCAGCATGTTGATCCTGCTTTCGCTCTGGGTTGTTAGCGAAATTGGCAGCTTCTATCGCGCGCTTCCTCCCGCCGACCTGGATGAGCATGAGTATCACCACGACTTCTAACCCGATGAAAAATGGTATGAAACTCTCGCAATGCTGTTAGTTCCATACCATTTTGCTCTCTGAAATCCCCCCGCTATAACAACAGGATCCACTGCTTTCATGGCGATGGCAGCCATGTTCCTCTATATCTTCTCTACTCAAGCAGGAGATAAACGATGGGGAAGATCAGCGAAAACGGACTGTTTTTGCTGCTTTTTTTGTCGTCGCTACTGGCGGGCATTCCGCAGACGGCACAGGGCAGGGATTTCAGACAAGCCCCTAGGGCAATGACGGCGCTCAGGCAGGGGCAGGCAGCCCAGCACAGCGGCAATCTGCAAAAGGCGATTGCCCTCTACTGCGTAGCCGCCAGCACCGGCAATCCCGAAGGTTACTTCCGGATCGGGCGTCTGCTCGCCACCGGCCCCGCCTCGGTGCGCAGCGCGAAAATGGCCAACAGCTATCTCGCCATGGCGATGCGCCTTGGCAACCAGCAGGCCAGCCGCTACTACAACCCGCGGGTCGGCAATGCTCCCATGGGCGATCAGTGCGGTGTCGGCATGCGCGGCGGACAAGGGAGTTATTTCGCCCTGCCCAGCACACCGTTCAATGTCGAGGCCTATCTGGCGCGCCAGTCACCGGGCAAACAGAAGCTGGCCACCATGCTGCGCCACGCAGCCAAGCGCCATCAGGTCGATGTGCGGCTGGTGCTGGCCATCGCCATTGCCGAATCCAACCTCGAAAGCCGCGCCGTCTCCGCCAAGAATGCGCAGGGGGTGATGCAGCTGATCCCCGAAACCCAGCAGCGTTTTGGTGTCACTCAACCCTTTGATCCGGCACAGAACATCAAAGGTGGCGTCAGTTATCTCAAGTGGCTGGATCGCCGTTTCGATGGCGATTGGGTACTGATCTCGGCAGCCTACAACGCAGGCGAGAAGGCAGTTGAGCGCTATGGCGGTATACCGCCCTATGACGAGACCCGGGAGTATGTCAAACGGGTGCTCTACTTCGCTGGCCACAAGCAGCCCTGAGCGAAGTCTCAGTTGCCAGTCCGCTCGGAAGGCTGCTCCGGATTGCGACAACTATGGTTATGACCGCTACCGGCCGAATAGTGGAAGCCATAGTGGCGATAGTAGCCCACCAGATTGCTGACCAGAAACAGCCCCTCCATCAGTGCGGCGACCGGAGAGCCCACCAGCAGGTTGTTGGCCAACCAGCAGAGGGTGCCGAGCAGCATCCAGCGCCGCAGTTGGCGATCATCCGGGCAAAACGCGGCCCGGGTTTGCAGCAGGCTGGCCAGCAGCCCGATCAATGAGAGTACGCCCTGATAGGTCGCCAGCGCAGCCGCACAGGCCAACCCCATGAAAAACCACATCAAGATGCGCCTAACCAGCCAGATACTCACCAGAAAGCGCACGCTGGCCAGCAGCAACAGGCAGGCGGCCGACCACTGCCCGAGCAGGGCAAAGTGACCGGCATTGAGGACACAGGAGAGGGCCAGACAGGCCAGGATCCTGCGGCGATCCCGCAACTGAAACGACAACAGATCGAGCATCAAGGCCAGGCTCACCACCAGTTGCGACCACAGAAACAGCGACATCATCCACCCCTCGTCCGTCATTTGGATGGCGCAGCATGAAGTGGCAACCGGCAGGTGGCATTAACCCGTGTTAATGCGCCTGCGGATCCGTGACAGGGTGACCGGGCTGATGCCGATGTAGTTGGCGAGCTGTACTTGGGTCAGTCGTGCCGGCCAGTGGGGGAAGGTGTGGCAGAGCTCCCGATAACGCTCTTCGGGGGAGTGGAGCAGCAAAAACGCCTCCTTGCACTCCTTGTAACCGAGCTGCTGACGCAACAGAGCCATGCAGACCGGCTGCCAGATGGGCTCATCCAGCAGGGCGATTGGCACCCGCACCACCTGCAGCTCCGTCAGCGCCTCCAGCTGGTAGCGGGCGAGCGACCCCGTGAGCCAGCTGTCATAGAGCAGGCAAAGCTCCCCTTCGAAGTAGAACTCCTTGCAGCGCTCCTGTCCGTCCCGGGTGTAATGGCAGGCGCGAGCGATGCCCGCTTCGATATAGAAGGCAGCCTCCTGTTCGGCCCCTTGCGCCAACAGCACCTGACCGGCGCGCAGCGTCTGCCGTGGCAAACGCTGACAGAGGGCTTCGCTCAGGGCGGCGTCCAATCCCATGGCACACAAAAAGGTGGCAAGCAGGGGGGCTTGAGGAGATGGGTTCATGACGGCTCCGGAACAAAACGGCAGCCCACATCATGCCCAAATTGCACGACTGATGCAGCAAGGCGTGACCCTGTTGGCAAAGGGGGGACATAGCCGGGTGCCGCCTTTGCCCCCCCTCGTCCGTTGGTTTACAATCGACGGGTTTTTTGGAACCCGGTTGACCTGTGTCGACCTGGCCCCACCACGACATCAGTCTGTTAATGCCAAGACATTAACCTGCTGAAAAGGAAGAGAATTAGCCAATGGCTCAATTTATTTACACCATGAACCGGGTCGGCAAGGTAGTGCCGCCCAAGCGTCATATTCTCAAGAACATCTCCTTGAGCTTCTTCCCGGGCGCCAAGATCGGCGTGCTGGGTCTGAACGGCGCCGGTAAATCCACCCTGCTGCGCATCATGGCAGGCATCGACACCGAGATCGAAGGGGAAGCCCGTCCGCAGCCCGGCATCAAGATCGGCTACCTGCCGCAGGAGCCGAAGCTGGATCCGGAGCAGACCGTACGCGAAGCGGTCGAAGAGGCCGTTGGCGAAGTGAAGCGCGCCATGGCCCGTCTGGACGAGGTCTATGCGGCCTACGCCGACCCGGATGCCGACTTTGACAAGCTGGCACGCGAACAGGGCGAGCTGGAAGCCATCATCCAGGCTCAGGGTGGCCACAACATGGAAAACCAGCTGGAGCGCGCGGCCGATGCCCTGCGCCTGCCGGCCTGGGATGCCAGGATCAAGCACCTCTCCGGTGGTGAGCGCCGCCGTGTGGCACTCTGCCGTCTGCTGCTGGAAAAGCCGGACATGCTGCTGCTGGACGAACCGACCAACCACCTGGATGCGGAATCCGTGGCCTGGCTGGAGCGCTTCCTGCACGACTACGAAGGCACTGTCGTAGCCATCACCCACGACCGTTACTTCCTCGACAACGTGGCAGGCTGGATCCTGGAGCTGGACCGCGGCGAAGGTATCCCGTGGGAAGGCAACTACTCCTCCTGGCTGGAGCAGAAGGACGCCCGTCTGGCGCAGGAAGCAAGTTCCGAAGCGGCCCGTCGCAAGTCCATCGAGAAAGAGCTGGAGTGGGTTCGTCAAAACCCGAAAGGGCGTCAGGCCAAGTCCAAGGCCCGTATGGCTCGCTTCGAAGAGCTCAACACCAACGACTACCAGAAGCGCAACGAGACCAACGAGCTGTTCATTCCGCCCGGACCGCGCCTTGGCGACAAGGTGGTGGAAGTGGCCAACCTGCGCAAATCCTACGGTGATCGGGTGCTGATCGACGATCTGTCGTTTGCCATTCCGAAGGGTGCCATCGTCGGCATCATCGGCCCGAACGGTGCCGGTAAGTCAACCCTGTTCCGCATGATGTCGGGTCAGGAGCAGCCGGATTCCGGCGCCATCACGTTAGGTGAAACCGTGGTGCTCGCCTCTGTCGATCAGTTCCGCGACAGCATGGATGACAAGAAGACGGTATTCGAGGAAGTCGCTGACGGTCAGGATATCCTGCGCATCGGCAACTACGAGTTCCCGAGCCGCGCCTATATCGGCCGCTTCAACTTCAAGGGTTCCGACCAGCAGAAGCGGGTTGGCGAGCTCTCCGGTGGTGAACGTGGTCGTCTGCATCTGGCCAAGCTGCTGCAGACCGGCGGCAACGTGCTGCTGCTGGATGAACCGACCAACGATCTGGACATCGAAACCCTGCGCGCCCTCGAGAACGCCCTGCTGGAGTTCCCGGGTTGTGCCATGGTCATCTCCCACGACCGCTGGTTCCTCGACCGTATCGCCACTCACATCCTCGACTATCAGGATGAGGGCAAGATCGAGTTCTTCGAAGGTAACTTTACCGAATACGAAGAGTGGAAGAAGAAGACCTACGGCGCCGAGGCCATCCAGCCGCACCGCGCCAAGTACAAGCGTATCGCCAAGTAAGCGGTCGGTCGGCGCAAGCCGTACCATCGCAGCTGCGACCAGCGTCACAAGGGGAGCTCCGGCTCCCCTTTCTGTTGCCTTTTGGCTTACAATCCAAGACGGATAACATTGCATGGATGTACTGAAATGACCAAAAAACTGACCATCCAGATCCGGGTTGAACCCGGCTGTCTCGGGCCGGATGGCAAGGAACACATCGAAACCTTCTGCGTTGCCGCCGCCAAGATCTTCGAAGCGGTCGAGCCGGAGCTGGTGAGCTGGGTGCTGATCCCCCGTTACGACAAGAAGCTGCCGGAGCAGGAGTTCTTTCTCAACGATCTCAAGCTGAGCGAGGAGCAGGCCAGCCTCTTTCTGCGCCGCTTCGGCCGCGAGCTGGGGGAAGTGCAGGATCAGCTCGATTCGGTGCTGGCCCAGCTGGTGGAGCGCTACTTCAAAACTCTCTGATCTCTGCCCTCTCTGCGCAAAAAAAGGTTCTCCGACGAGAACCTTTTTTGTTGGCGAAAAAGCAAACGTTTGATCTTTTGCTCCATTCATTGATCCGCTTCGCAGATCCGGGGTTTGTAAACGGCGCCGCCTGTGTAAAAATGTGCGCGCTGTCACGGTATCAGGACGAGTCTGGTTACTTCTCCACCAGAAACAGGGCCATCACTCCCTCATGGATGGGAGCCTGCTCGCCTGCTGCTTATTTCACGTCACCTATTGGAATCCAACATGAATCAACCACAACAGGCCCCCACACAGGCTGCCGGGCAAGGATTGCTTGAGCGTCTGTTTGCCCTGAAGGGCCATGGCACCAACGCCCGCACCGAACTGATCGCCGGCATCACCACCTTCCTGACCATGGTCTATATCGTGTTCGTCAACCCGCAGATCCTCTCTGCGGCCGGCATGGACACCCAGGCAGTCTTTGTCACCACCTGCCTCATCGCCGGTATCGGCAGCATCCTGATGGGCCTCTTGGCCAACCTGCCCATCGCGCTGGCTCCCGCCATGGGCCTCAACGCCTTCTTCGCCTTCGTGGTCGTGGCCGGTATGGGCTACTCCTGGCAAGTGGGTATGGGCACTATCTTCTGGGGCGCCATGGGTCTGTTGATCCTCACCCTGCTGCGGGTGCGTTATTGGCTTATCGGCAACATTCCGCTCACCCTGCGGGTCGGCATCACCGCCGGGATCGGTCTGCTGATCGCCCTGCTCGGCCTGCACAACGCCGGGATCGTCGTGGCCAGCCCCGCGACTATGGTGACCGTGGGCAACCTCACTTCCCTGCCCTGCCTGCTAGGTCTGCTCGGTTTCTTCCTGATCTGCATCTTCTCCGCCCGCGGCGTCCACTCTGCCGTGCTGATCGCCATCGTGGTTACCACGGCACTGGGCTGGCTGTTTGGCGATGTCACCTTCAAGGGCTTTGTCTCCATGCCCCCCAGCATCGAGCCGGTGTTCGGCCAGCTGGATCTGATAGGCTCGCTCGATATCAGCCTCGCCGGGATCATCTTCTCCTTTATGCTGGTCAACCTGTTCGACTCCTCCGGCACCCTGATCGGCGTCACCAACCGCGCCAAGCTGGCTGATGACAAGGGGCACTTCCCGCGCATGAAGCAGGCTCTGCTGGTCGATAGCGTGAGCTCGGTCGGCGGCGCCTTTATGGGCACCTCCTCGGTCACCGCCTTCATCGAGAGCAGCTCCGGCGTTGCCGTCGGCGGCCGTACCGGTCTGACCGCCATCGTGGTCGGTATCCTGTTCCTGCTGGCAATCTTCTTCTCCCCGGTCGCTGCCATGGTGCCGGCCTATGCCGCCGCTGGCGCCCTTATCTATGTGGGCGTGCTGATGTGCTCCGAGCTGACGCGGGTGAAGTGGGAAGACCTGACCGAAGCGGTACCGGCCTTCATGACTGCGGTGATGATGCCGTTCAGCTTCTCCATCACCGAGGGGATCGCCGTGGGCTTCATCTCCTACTGCGTGATGAAGGCGGGCACCGGCCGCTGGCGCGAGATCAACCCCTGCGTACTGGTGGTAGCCCTGCTGTTCGTCCTCAAGTTCTTCTGGGTAGACGGTCACTAAGTCAGGCTTTCGCCAACAAAAATGCCAGTCAGCTGACTGGCATTTTTTATCCCAAACTATTCTCGGCCTGTGCGATGGCCATAAAAAATCCGAAACCAGTGGTTTCGGATTTTTTCTATTCAGCATGTGGCAGAGCAGGGTTGTCCCCTCGCCTGCCACATCGGCAGCAGTTACTCGGCAGCCATGCGGGCTTCGATGTAAGCCAGCGCGCGGTCGATACGGGCTAGTACGCGCTCTTTGCCGACCAGCACCATCACGGCGTCGATGGCAGGGGGGATTTAACCAGAGCGGTGATGACGACCGGCAACGTCAGGCTTACTCAGCAGCCATACGGGCTTCGATGTAAGCCAGCGCACGGTCGATACGGGCCAGTACGCGCTCCTTGCCCACCAGCGCCATCACGGCGTCGATGGCCGGGGACTGACCCAGACCGGTGACGGCTACACGCAGCGGCATACCAACCTTGCCCATGCCCTGACCCAGCTCGGCAGCGGTCGCTTCAATCAGCTCGTGCAGCGCTTCGGTAGTCCAGCTATCCAGTGCAGCCAGCTTGGTTTTGGCCAGAGCCAGCGGCTCGGCAGCCACGCCACGCAGGTGCTTCTTGGCAGCCGCTTCGTCGATCGCCTCAAAATCTTCGAACAGGTAGCGGCTCTGGGCAGCCATCTCGACCAGGGTGTTGCAGCGCTCGGCCAGCAGGGTGACCACGTCGGCCAGCGCCGGGCCATTGCTGGTGTCGATCTTCTGGTTTTCCATGTGCCATGCCAGATGCTTGGCAACATAAGCCGGATCGAGGCTGCGCATGTAGTGGTTGTTCAGCCACAGCAGCTTGTCGGTGTTGAAGGCAGAGGCAGACTTGGAGATGGCATCCAGGCTGAACAGCTTGATCATCTCTTCCAGGCTGAAGATCTCCTGATCGCCGTGGGACCAGCCCAGACGCACCAGATAGTTCAGCAGCGCTTCCGGCAGGTAGCCATCGTCGCGGTACTGCATCACGGAGACTGCACCGTGGCGCTTGGAGAGCTTGGCACCGTCGTCACCCAGGATCATGGAGACGTGGGCAAACTCAGGTACCGGCGCGTTCAGTGCCTTGTAGATGTTGATCTGGCGCGGGGTGTTGTTGATGTGGTCTTCGCCACGCACCACGTGGGTTATCTCCATATCCCAGTCATCGACTACAACACAGAAGTTGTAGGTCGGCGCGCCGTCGGTACGGCGGATGATCAGATCGTCCAGCTCGGTGTTGGCGAACTCGATGCGGCCACGGACGTGGTCATCGAACACCACTGAACCTTCGGTCGGGTTGCGGAAGCGGATCACGTGCGGCGCATCGGCCGGGTGATCGTGGGCGTGGTCGCGGCACTTGCCGTCATAACGGGGCTTCTCGCCGTTGGCCATCTGGCCTTCACGCAGCGCTTCCAGACGCTCTTTGGAGCAGTAGCACTTGTAGGCGCGGCCGTCAGCCAGCATCTCGTCGATCAGGCCGTTGTAGCGATCGAAGCGCTTGGTCTGGTAGTAGGGGCCCTCATCCCAGTTCAGCTCCAGCCATTCCATGCCCTCAATGATGGCGTCGATGGCCTCCTGAGTGGAACGTTCCAGATCGGTATCCTCGATACGCAGCACAAACTCACCGCCCTGGTTCTTTGCAAACAACCAGGAATAGAGTGCGGTACGGGCACCGCCGACATGCAAAAAGCCGGTCGGGCTGGGAGCAAAACGGGTTTTGACTTTCATCTTTAAGCCTTGTGTAGAGGGCCTTGGGCCAATTCGTTAAAAAAACCGTCGCATTTTAGCACCGACAATCACGGATGGGAAAACCATGAAGCCGCAAAGGGCAAAGTAGCGGGTTTAATTTGCGCAACGCCGCCCTGCCCCCACTGATCTTTGAAGGGGATCGCAGAACAAAATCCCCATTTCCGATTTGCTATGCATAGCGCTGGAGAGCTGCCTCCTCCTGCCGATATCCAGACAACTCTCAACGCCCCACGCAACAAGAACAAGGAAGAGACGATGCAGTTCCGCTCAATCCAGACCCGAATACTGGTCATGGCCGGGATCGCCATGACGACAGCCCTGGTCATCCTGATCCTGCTCAACCAGTACTCCGGTCAACAGACCCAGAAGCTGACCATCAGCTCCAGCCGCGCCGCCCTGCAGCAGGAGGCATGGCAGAAGGTCAGCGCCAACGCCCGCGCCGAAGCGGCCACCATCACCCAGCTGTTGCAAAAGGGGCTCTCCTACACCCAGCAGATGGCCAGCGTCTTCGCCCAGCAACAGCAGGGCAAGCTGCCGCTCGATCGTCAGCAGGCCACCGACCTGCTCAAGGCCCAGCTCGCCCTTGAGCCCCAGCTCTACGGCGCCTTTGCCGGCTTCGAGCCCAACGGCTTCGACAGTCAGGATGCCAGCTTTGCCGGCCAGACTGCGCTCGGCAGTGACAGCAAGGGGCGCTTTGTCCCCTATTTCTATCGCGACAAGGACAAGGTCGGCACCGACCTGCTGCTCTCCATCGAGAAGAGCGAGACCGATAGCTTCGGCAACCCGGCCAACGACTACTACGCCTGCCCGAAACGGGAGGGGCGCTCCTGCCTCATCGATCCCTTCAAGGTGGATATCAACGGCCAGCAGGTGCTGGTGAGCACCATCACCACTCCCATCATGGTGGATGGCCAGTTCAGGGGGATCGCCGCGCTCGATCTGGCTGTGGACTCCATCAGCCGTCAGGCCCAGTCCCTCAACAGCAACATCTATGACGGCAAGGGGGAAACCCTGATCGTCAGCGCCGCCGGCGTCATCACCGGCACCAGCGGCGATGCCAGCCTGCTTGGCAGCAGCGCCGAGAAGGTGCTGGGCAGCCAGTGGCAGCAGTATCTGAAGCCGGAACTGCAGCGTCAGGAGCTGAACAACTCGTTTCGCATCTCGGTCCCCATCATGGTGCCGGGCATGAGCCGCAACTGGGCCATCATCGTCACCCTGCCCTATCAGGTGGTGCTGGCGGGAGCCGATCAGCTGGAGAACCAGCTGGGCGAGATGAACCGCACCGCCGTGACCCAACAGCTGGTCGGCGCCTTTGTCGTGCTGGTGCTGGCGCTGGTCACCATGCTGATGATCGCCCGCAGCATCACAGGCCCCATCCGCCAGATGGTCAGTCTGGTGGATGACATTGCCGATGGCGAGGGGGATCTCACCAAGCGCCTCAACACCCGCTCGGTGGACGAGCTGGGGGATCTGGCCAAGGGGATCAACCGCTTTATCGACAAACTGCAGGGGCTGCTCGGGGATGTACTGAAAACAGCCAGCGAAGTGAACCGCCATGCCGGCGATACCGACCGCATCGCCGGCCAGACCGACACCAACCTGCAGCATCATCAGGCCGAGATGGAGCAGATGCTGACCGCGGTGCAGGAGATGTCCTACGTCAGTCAGGAAGTCGCCACCCACGCCAACAACACCGCCGACTCGGCCAAACAGGCGCAAAGCGCCGCCGATCAGGGCAAGGAGCGCTTCCAACAGGTGATCCAGTCGATGCACAAGGTCGCGGCAGAAGCCGGTAAAGGGGCCGAAGTGGTGGAAGGGCTGGCCCACGACAGCGAGCAGATCACCAGCATCCTCACCGTCATTCAGGGGATTGCCGATCAGACCAACCTGCTGGCCCTCAACGCCGCCATCGAGGCAGCGCGGGCCGGTGAGCAGGGGCGCGGTTTCGCGGTGGTTGCCGACGAGGTGCGCAAACTGGCGGGCAACACCCAGCAGGCAGTGCAGAACACCCAGGAGCTGATCGAGAAGATCCGCCACAGCTCGACCAACGCGGTCAACGCCATCAACCAGAGCCAGCAGCTGACCCATCAGGCGGTGGGCGAAGCGGATCTGGCAGAGGAAGCGCTTGGCAGCATCTACAAGGCCATTTCCACCATCAACGACATGACCTACCAGATAGCCTCAGCCGCCGAAGAGCAGAGCTCGGTCTCCGAGACGGTCTCCGGCAACCTGTCAAAAACCAACGCACTGGCCAACGACATCGCTCAGGATGCGACCGAAACGGCCAAAGCCAGCCAGGCCCTGCGCCAGGCAGCCGACAAATTGCAGCAATTATTGGGACAATTTCGTCTCAGCTGATAATTTTCCGCCTCAGGACTCTCCCCCTCGGGGGCGAGTCCGTTTACCATAGGCGGCGAAATTTGCCTGATGGCAGGCAATGCAGTGAGAGGTAAATGCCGTGCCCACCCCGGACCGTCGCCCACGTGGCCATAACAGACGAGCCCAGCAGCGTCGCAAAGACGAATCACAAGTATCCCTGCTCCATCGTATCAATGCAGCAACAGAGTCCTTGCGCCAACGATTTGGCAAAAAAGAGCAGCAGCCCGCCCCGCGCAGCCAGAGTGCCAGCACCGGCAAATTCAAGCTGAGCAGCCCGCTGCCGCGCAAGAACACCATAGGTCTGCTGATCCTGATCCCGCTCTGGCTGCTGGTGCTGGCCTGGGAGCCCGCCCCGAGCGTGCCCAAAGCGCCGCCGTCCGGTTCGCTGGAAGTGCCGCTGGCGGTACCGGCACAGGCCATGACCGTTGGCAATGGCACCACGGGCAGTGCGCCTGCCGCCGCCAAACCGGTCGAAGAGAAGGTCAATGGCACCTGGCTGCAACACGATGTGCAGGCCGGTGAGACCCTCTTCTCCATCTTCCGCAAGTTCGAGCTGCCGGGCGCCGAGCTCAGTCGCCTGATCGCCATCGAGGGGCCGGATCGGCCGCTGACCCGCCTGCAATCGGGCCGCTCCGTCTTCATTCTGGTGGATGACAGCCGCCGCATTCAGCGGGTCGAGATCCGCTCCTACGGTCAGGCCATCTATCGCTATGACCGGCAGGGCGAAGGGTTCGTCCTCAAGGAGTAAAACAAAACGGGAGGCTGCGGCCTCCCGTTTTACATCCCGATCCCTGCCAAATAAGCTACTGACTTCACAATATTTTTAGCTTGTTCAAAAAACGACAGGGGTCAAATTGACAAGGATCGGCGCTAACGTACAATCGATTGTGCTTTAGACAGGGATTGTTCTGCGTGCTACTGGGACAAAGAGACGTGGTCAGTCATGAGCCAACCCCTGCTGCAAGGCAAATGCAGCCCCACAGGGCTTAGTTTCATTTTGTTATTGATAGGATTTTGCACATGTCTGACATTCGCACCGGCCAGGTAAAATGGTTCAACGAAACCAAGGGTTTTGGCTTCATCGAGCAATCCCAGGGTCCGGACGTATTCGTTCACTTCTCCTCCATCCAGAGCGCAGGTTTCAAAACCCTGGCTGAAGGTCAGAAAGTCCAGTTCACTGTGACCCAGGGCAAGAAAGGCCCGCAGGCCGAGAACGTCACCGTTATCTAAGGCCACGCCAGTGAACATGTAGGAGGTGCCATCGGCCCTCCTATTTTTTTGCCCGCTTTTTTGCCCGCAATGTCCCCTCCCCAATCGGCAGAGCTCTTGGCGGGCTTGCCATCCCCGCCTGCAAGCCGTTTATGGCCACCACCGGCCGCTATAAATCAAATTTATGGGTTTTGGTTAAATGCCCCGGTTTTAACTTATACCGAGCGAATGTCTGTCATTCAGGCCCTGCCATGTCTGTTAGCCGACCGCAAAGGGTTGTGCCCGATCTCCGGGATGGATTTTTAGCGGGAGATGCCGTTTGGTCATATGACTTGGGATGTGCAGGGGAGAGAGAAAGCGGGCAAACGCCGGATACGACAAGTCGTCGCAGCGCGATGTGATGGGCAATTCAAAGGGATTATGAGGACTTCGAAGAGAGATTGGAGCGGGAAACGAGACTCGAACTCGCGACCCCGACCTTGGCAAGGTCGTGCTCTACCAACTGAGCTATTCCCG